>CAVTOY010000008.1:0-373725 GCA_963736445.1 uncultured Gammaproteobacteria bacterium
TGGCGAACGCGTTCGGCCAGATCGGCGCCACTCAGACGACCGAGCGCCGCGCCGGGCAACACATTGTCAGCAATAGGAGGAATGAATCGGGCGCGCAGTGCCTGCCAGCAACGACTGGCGGCAAAACCCTCGCGCCACCAGCGCCGCCAACGGGCGATCGTCTGTGGCCACAGATCCAGTTGCTCGATTAACTGCCGGCGCCGGCGGTCGGTCAGGCCGTGCTGCAGCGCGCTGACCAGGATCAGGATCACACCCAGATAGACCTTGCGGCCGAGAAAGCGCACCGACGGTGGCGTGGTGCGTCGCCGGCAATCGTCATGGGCACAACAGAAACTCAGTCGGCGTTGATAACCGGCGGTCAGCGGCTCACGTAGTCCGCGCGGCTTGCGCGGGTAGTCGGCCACGTGCAACCGCCCGCTACAGTACGGACAGCCGGCCTGGCGGACCGCCGCGGCGATCGCCTGGTCGAGTTCAAACAGCTGTTGGTAAAAGCTGGATTGGCAGAAAAAGTCCTGACACACTGGCATTGTCTCGCTGTGTTTTCTTGGTCGAAAATCAGGAGACAGCCCCCTCGGGTAACGGTCAAGTTATTTGAGGGGGTTCTTCTTTGTTCATCACGTAATTTGATCGGAAAGGCGCCGAAACACCGAAGCTTTTCTGCTCGTGCTCAGTCCAGCAGGGAATACTCATCCTCCAGAACCCTGTCGATCACCCAGAGCAATTGCTCAGGCGGCGACAGAGAGGATTGCGGCAAGACCGCCAGCACGGCTTCCAGGCACGAGCCAATCGCCATGGCGGTTTCCCCCTCGTCATCGGACTGTTCGACCTGAGCATTACCCCTGGTCCAGAGTTCCGCACCAAGCTGCAGGACCGCATCCGAATGATCCCGGTCGGCCAGTGCCCGCAGTTGTTCTTCGACGTGGGAGAAATCAGGCAGACTGCCTTCGCCGCGCCAGTGGTTGTACCAGGCGGGCTGGGCGGTGAGATCACGGATCTCCGATCTTAGCGCGCGAACGAGTTTGTCTGTTTGGCCGCTGGCGAGCTGTTCATTTTCGACGATATGCTGCCTGACGTCGGGGAACTGGCCGCTCAGACCAATTAGCAGGTTTACCAGTTCTTCGCGGCGTTTGTCCCCCAGTATTTTGCTGACCTTCGCTTGTGCCTTTGTATGTCGTGGCGTGGAGTCGTATACCGCCGAGTCGTCATCCTCCCACTCGTCATCCAGCCATTCTTCGTCTTCTTTCGTATCCTCATGCAGTGCCTCGTGGAGATCGCTGTTCTCATCGAGTAGGGGAATCATCTCCTTTCTCTTGACGTATTCCACGGCCGCCAGGATTACTGCTACCGCATACTTGCACGGACCCCATGAATAGGGACAGGTGCAGAAGTACTCGAAGTCACCAGCGCCATCGATGCGGACCGAAGTGGCGTACCGTTCGCCACCGGTCACCCATGCGACAAGGGTATTGTCCTCAGTGCGGGAGAGCTGGCCGACCCGCTTCACATAGCCCTTGCCCCGATTAAGTATTTTTTCTCCGGCCCAGTCGTGGGGATCATCGAAAGTCAATCTCCGCAGGACGGTATTGATGGATTTCACTCTACTACGATTCATTGCTCGTTTGGCAGACTTGGAATGGCAGGTTGTAGATACGCTGAGGGTGCTGCATTTGCCTGATCGCGCCTTCCTTATTTATTCGCCGATTATGCGCTTTCCCCTCGGCCCTTGGCTTCTTTGACCGCGGCAGCGACTTGGCCAATGGGCAAGAACATAGCGACGGGCTCGGGTCGATCGCCGAGGACGCCACTGATCAGGTCGATCGGTTTGAAGCCCAAGGACGAATAGAAAGTGATCGCATCCGGTTTGGCATCTACGACCATACCGATACAGCCAACGCGGTCTCGCATGTCCAGAGCAAGTTCAAGCAAGACGCGTAGCAAAAGTCTGCCGATGCCATGCCCCTGGTAGTGCTGGTCCACTGCCAGTCGGGCAAGCCGCAGGATGGGCGGTGGATAAGAGGGAAGGCGACGACGCAGGTTCTTCGTCAGCTTTTCTGCAACCATCTCTCCGCTGGAGACGGTGACAAAACCTACAATTCGGTCCCCATGGACGGCGACATAGGTTGTTCCGATATGGTGTCGAAACTGATTCTGCCCCGCGTAGCGCTGGAAAAAGCGATCGAGATCGATATTTCCACTGCGAAATTCGGTTCGGTCGTCCCGGGGTTCCAGTCTCCTGACGCGAACTTCGAGCTTCGCGTTACCCACTGAACAATGCTTTCAGAGCTTCCGTTGGCTGGTCTTCCTGGGTGACGCGTTCGGCGATTTCTGTCATTGCCTCTTCAGTTAAGACTAACCGGGAGGGAATAATCAAATCCTCTGGAATCTCCCGCAACGCCTGAAGGTGGTGCTGCAGTGCCTCCTCGATCAAGTAGGCTTTCTTCACACCGCGGCGTTTGACATAGGCTTCAACCTCGGCCTTGGTTTCTTCCGATATGTAGGCGGAAACTTGTGTGGTTGTGGACATGGCAGCTCTCCATCTACATAAATGTAGATTTATGTAGACAATACCACGGGTCCGTGATGTGGCCAAGCTCCGAATAGATTTGGGGTGCCGTTAGACACGATCTGGACACGATGCCTTTGTAACCGGCTGAAAAACAAGAAAACACCGAATGTTCGAATTCCTCCCTCTCCGCCAAATACAAAAAGGTCCCCGAGTGGGGCCTTTTGTGTTTTGGGCTACGAGCGATTGATTCGAACCCTCGATTTCAAAATGGTGGTTCGACAAGGAGCGGCGAAGCCGCGGGGCAGAACGTCGCCACGCAGAGGCGGCGGCCCGAAGGGCGAGGGCGCAGCCCGAGTAATCCCTCCCTCTCCGCCAATTCATTTAATAGAAACAGATACTTAAGTCCGATTTTTTCGCAACTCCAAAATCCCTCGGTACGGTCTGATTACGCAGGACTTTTCAAACAGTTGCCAGCATGATCGATGCAAATTGGTCCTTAGATCGCGTGTCGAGATAGACACGATTTTGGAGAGTTGCAGGGCGCTGGCAGTTGATGCAGCATTTCACTGCGATCAAGTAACCCGTAGGTTGGGAAACACCTTTCGCGAGTGAAACCGGCCACAAGCTGCCTGAGACCTTCGTTCTCGCTTGCTGCCGCGAACGTCAAAGTTCGTGCTTCTATCTCGAAGACGCCGTTGAGCAACTAATTTGGTGTGTAAAGCCTCGCAAGGATGGTGCAGGATTTAGGTTCAGCCAGATAATGTGACCCGTCGCTGGCAACCTGTTGGCAAGCAAGACTCTGATGACCCTGGATGATGAAACCCGGACGTAACGATCCATGTCCCTGCGGTAGCGGCAACAAATACAAGAAGTGCTGCCTGCCCAAAGATGCCGCATCGGTCGCCAATCTGAACTGACAGAAGATGCGTCGCACGGAGGGCGAGCTTGTCCATGCCTTGCTTAAGCACGCCGACAAGTATTATGGGCCGAGCGCGGTGGCCGAGGCCTGGGACGAGTTCTCTCTTTGGAGCGACGTACCGTTGGATCCGGAAGCGGAGCCCGAGGTAGAGTCGGCCTTCATCCCCTGGTTCGTGTTCAACTGGGTACCGGACAATGCTGAGGTGAGCGCGGCCGAGCACCTGCCGGAGACGCCGGTGGCGTTGCACTACCTCGAGCACGAGCGTGCACGTATTGATTCTTATCGTCGCCGTTTCGTCGAAGAGATCTGTTCCCAGCCCTACAGCTTCTTTGCGGTCAAGGATGTCGATCCCGGCAACGGGATGACCCTCAAGGATATGTTTCTTGGCAGGGAGATCTATGTCCACGAACGCCAGGCGAAAACGATGCTGGACAAGGGATCGATCATCTACTCAAGCATCATCGAAATGGACGGCGATGCGATTATGGTCGGCTGTGCACCCACGGTGATACCGTCAGCGTACCTGAATGACTTCATCGACATGCGCGAGAATTTCGAGAAGCGGGTCGGGAGGGTCGATAGCGACGTTCTGAGGGAATACGACATTGAGTTGCGGACCATCTATTACGATATCCGGGAGGATCTGCACAACCCGGTTCCGCCGCAGGTCCACAACACCGATGGCGACCCGTTGCAGCTGACCAAGCTTCACTATGCGCTCAGCTGCATGCCCCGGGAGGCGCTGGATGCCTTGGCCACACTAGCGCTGGTCGAAGATGCCGAGGAACTGACCGATGGGGTCCGCTTCGATCAGCAAGGAGAATTGGAGTCGGTCGAATTTCCCTGGCTGAAAAAGGGCAACAGGAAAAACCCGGGGTGGGACAACACCATGTTGGGCCACATCGTGATCGATGGCCAAGAGTTGACCATCGACGTCAATTCACAGGAACGGGCCGACGCGATCAAACGCAAGATAACTCGCCGACTCGGCAAGCGGGCGAGTTTCCGCCACGCGGTGATCCAGTCACCGGAAAAAATGCTCGAGGAGGCCGCGGCTGGCGGTTCCGATAACAGCCTGTCGCCCGCTGGGCCATCAAGCGAGGAACTGCAGGCATTGCCTGAGGTACAGGCAAAACTTCGCGAGATGGCTGATCAACATTGGAAGGCGTGGCTGGATACGCCGCTGCCGGCCTTGCAGGAAGCGACGCCGCGCCAGGCGGCGAAAACGGCATCCGGCAGAGAGCGGCTGGAAGCGCTGTTCCTGCAGTTCGAGCGACACAATGAGTCACCGCAACCCTTCAGCCCCGATGTGGCATCGCTGCGGCGCGCGCTGGGGTTGAGCTGAAAAGGTAACTCCAGAGTCGCGGTCGGCAGGCTTTTCGCGTCGACGATTATTGCTACGGGCAGCGAGATTTCAGTCAACCGATTTGGTCACGGTATCCATTGTAAGAAACAGCTTGAGTGGTTGGCTGGGCAGTTGGATGAAACCGAACTGTCGATAGAACTTTGCTGCGCTTTCGTTCAACGCGTCCACCACTACGGCGTAGACTGCCAGCACCTGGCTTGCCAGAGCGAACCGCTGTAGGGCATCCGCGATCAAGATAGCGCCGAGCCCCTGACCCTGATAGGACTTGTCTACGGCTAGGCGACCCAGCAGCGCCACCGGGACCGGATACCTGGGCAGCCGGTGCCGAAATTTCTCCGGAAGATCAGCGGCGGCGAGGCTGCTGGCACTCAGGCTGTAATAACCAATCACACGCTGCGGTTCACCTGGCGGTGAGGCGACGAAGACCCGGTTGACCCGGCGCCGGATATCCTGGTTGGCATAGTGGTGGAGGTAGAGGTCGAGCGAGGCTTCACCGCAGTCGAAGTTCTCCCGGTCGTGCCGTTTGTCGAGCGGCGTTATGACGAGTTCCAAGCGGTTGATCTCTTACCGCTGGACGCGCTTCTTGTGTTCGGCGAAGGCCTTCCTGAGTTTGGGGTTCGGCTTGGGAGGATTATCAAGCGCATCCAGGAACACCTCCCAATCGGCCTCATCCAACATAATGGACTCGTGTTCGTGGATCACCTCGTCGGCCGCATGCAGCGCCTGGCCGAGCACGAATTCTGACAGGCTCTTGTGGGCATAGGCGGCCGCTCGCTCCAATTTCTGTTTAGAAAGGGCGTCGAGACGAATGTGCATGCGTTCCTGTTTTACGGTTTCGGTGCCAGCCATCGGTGTATCTCCGTCGAATGCCCGAAAGTGTACGCCAAACGTGCGTACGATGCAATGTTGATAGGGCGCGGGTCAACCGGAAATTCGGTTCGCTGCCGGATGTCGGTAGACACGATCTGGACTCGGTTGGATTCGAACCCGAGATAGTCAAAATGGTGGTTCGACAAGGAGCGGCGAAGCCGCGAGGCAGAACGTCGCCACGCAGTGGCGGCGGCCCGAAGGCCGAGGGCGTAGCCCGAGTAATCCCTCCCTCTCCGCCAATAAAGCAAGAGGCCCCCGCGTAGCGCCTTTTGCAGCGCCTTCTGTAGCTGGAGAATGTTTTGATCAAGGCGAATAGATTCGTCGCGGTGCATTAGCAGTTTTCGCGGTCGCATGCGCGCTACAGGAGCGCAAGTTTGATCCGATCCAGCGCACATGCAGCTGCGGTTTTTTCACTCGGGTGCGCCGGAAGCGCACTGGCCGGGGCCAGTGAAGATGGAATACCGCACCGCTGTCTCAATCCGGGAAAAACAGGTGTAATTGTCCCTCGCTTATTGCCGGTTTTTCGAGAGGTAAAACCCGGTCCGGCTGCTTATACTCTCGGGGGCTTAGTTCTCGAAACGAATTCTCAGTCAATCAGAGAGGTTGTTCGATGTTGTCCGAAAAGATGCGTGCCCTACCGATTATCCTCACCCTCTGTTGGCTTGGTGCAGGAATAGTTTCCGCGGCCACCACCACCCCGGGCAAAGTGGTCGGTGGCAAGAGCTCGGAACATCCGGGCTGGTTCAAAGAGAGCTTTCTGGACATCGCCGAGGACGTCGGTGAGGCGGCCGAGGCCGACAAGCATGTGATCCTGTTCATGCACCTCAACGGTTGTCCCTATTGCTACAAGATGACCGAGGAGAACTTCAAACAAGCGCCATACACGGAATTCATCAAGAAAAACTTCGAAGTCATCGCTATCAACGTCAAAGGAGACAGAGAAGTGGCGCTGACCGAGGAGACCAGTCTTACCGAGAAGGAGCTGGCTGTCCGGCTGAAGGTGATGTACACCCCGACGATCGTCTTTCTCAATCAGCAGAACAAGGCGGTAGCCCGGGTCGACGGCTATCGCTCGGTGCCCGATTTCAAACACGTGCTGGACTATGTTCAGGAAAAGGCCTACCTCGACTCCTCGCTGTCGAGCTACGTAGATACCAGGAAGGAAGCGGTCTACAGCTTTCGTGACCACCCCCAGTTGAAACAGGTGAGCGACCTGAAGTCGGTGGCGGATCAGCCATTGGCGGTAATCTTCGAGGACAAGGGCTGCCTGGACTGCGATGCCCTGTATGACGGTCACCTCGAGCGTCCCGAGGTCCGTGAGGTCCTAAAAAACTACACCTTCGTTCGCCTGGATGCCCTGTCGGAGGAACCGATCGTCGACGTAGAGGGCAACTCGATTACGCCCAGGGCCTACGCGGAGAAACTGGGCCTCGTTTACCGTCCCAGCATCGTGCTGTTTGACAAGGGCAAAGAGGTAACCCGCATCAACAGCAAACTCTACAGTTACCACTTCGAAGAGGTGTTGCGTTACGTGGGGGAGCGCCACTACGAGCAGTATCCCGAAAGCTTCTATGACTACCTCGACGTACGCACGGCTGAGATCACCGCCAGCGGTCGTGACGTCGATCTTTCGAGGTGAACGCCGCGTGGCGGCAGGCGCCAGCCGGTCCGCGCGGATAGCAGCAACCGTAGACCGGCCTTGCGCATAAGCGGCAGCAATCGTGATTGAACAGGGCGCAACACTGTAATAACTCCGCAGCCGCATGTGCGCCTAGCTCGGCTCGAACTCGCGCCTCTGTAGCGCGCATGCGACCGTAAAAACTGCTAATGGACCGTTGCTGGTGTTTGGGCCTTGATCGAAATATTCTTCAGCTTCGAGACGATTTTAGGACCCCGTTTTTGCGTTTTCACACATTACCCTGGGCCGGGAAGCGACGAAGAAGCCGCCTCTGTTTGAAACCCTGAGCGAATTACTCGGGCATGAGTCCACCAACACCAAGCCGACCTCTGGATCCTGCGGACGGGCTGCGGTTGCCAGCCTGAAGCGGACATTCGTTATGGCCTCACTTCGATTCGGCATTATGTTCCGCTGAGCCAGTTTATGGATACATCATTGCGATCACGGACTCTTGTCCAACGAGCTTTCTTGCCGTGTTCCGTGGGTCGCCGCGAAAGCTGCAGCGAGTGATGCGTGTAGCAGATTCCCTCAAAGCCGGTTTTCATCTTTGATGAAGCCGCCACCGCAATAATTGTGCTCGTCGGGCGCTTCAATGGCCTTACTATGTTGGCTCCTACCAATTGGAGAAGACAGCGATGCGAGTTCACGCGACAACGGCGTACGTCTTATTTAGTGTCCGGCCAGAAACGGGGTGTTTTTCAAAACGACCTTGAATTCCGTGCGACGAATCCGATCCAGGCGCCTACCTACCGGCGCCATTCTCCAGCAGTTGCACGCATCCTCGCTTGATTCAGTCTCATTCCCATTTTTCGAGGATAGCCAACCCTGGGAATCGATCATTCCCAAGCGTCGCCCTGCTGTTTGCGCCAGCGACTCAGGTCGTGAGTAAGCGCCCGAACAACGCCAGGTTATGGGCGACCACCGACGACCAGACATAGGCGCGGAAATGCTGCAACCCTTTCCAAGTACACCGCCCCAATCCATAGGCGCGCTTCATCACAGAGATGCCTGCCTCGATGCCCGCTCTGAAATTGCGTAGCTTGCGATAGACCCAGGGACTCTTGGCCATATCTTCAACGTGCAGGCCACGCTTTTTGTGGAACACCACATCGTCGACGTCCCGTGCCTTGGCCTCGCGTAAATTCTCGACACTGGCGTAGCCACCGTCCGCCGCCATCTGACGCGGGGCTTTACCATACTGGTCAATGTGGCGATCCAGCATCGGTAGCAATCGATCGACATCAGCCGGATTACCTTGCTCGATCACCACATCCAATATCAATCCGCTTCGTCCGGTACTCAGATTGATCTTGTGCCCATACTGCACGTCCCGACTGCCCTTGACGATAATGTCGGTGTGGTCCTCAAAAATGCTGACGATCTTCTGTGCGGCAGGCACCGATTCACCCTGGAATACGCGCCGCTCAGTCTGGTCAATCACTTTTTCAATCAGCGGTTTGTGATGATCGAACTGGGCCTGCCACAAGGTGCGCTCGAGCGGATCAATGCGTGGATCGCTCAGCCGGATGCTGGCTTGCTCAACGTAACTCAGTGTGTTCTGGGTCACCGTGATCAAATCCCGATACAGCGTCGCTTTCTTGTCTTTGCCACGGGTATAGCGAATCGCGCGGGTTCGCTTCTTGGCCACACGTCGATGATTTCGGTACGCAATCGTGACGATCCCCTCCGCAATGGTTTCGGCCCACTCAAGTAACCGCACCAGTACCCGAACGCTATCCCACAGCAGGGTGCTGTCGCTGGGTGCATGAATCGGTGAATCCGTCACCGTGCTGTCAATGCGCAACATCTCGCCGCGTTCCACCTTGGCGTTGTTGGCATTGAGCAACAATCGCTGATTGATCTGTTCCCAGGTGACATCCGAGATCGCGCTGATGCAGCTTTGCAGCGTCGCCTTCTTCGGCGCCCAGCCCGTAGTGATGCGCGCGAAGGCTTGACACGAGGTCGAATCCACCAAGCAAAAGACCAAGTCTTCATAACTCAGCTGCCGATATTGTTTGAGAATCGCACAGCGCAATACCGATTCGATCGTTAACCCTTTTCTCCCGGTCTTTTCTACGTTGCGCTGTTTGACGTCGGCCGCGACCCAGTCCAACAGATCGAGCTGTTGATCCAACCAATCCGACATGGCCTTCAACTCACGACCGATCTCGTGTTCGGCATACGCCTCGAATATACTGCTCTGGACGGTGCGTTTTTCGCGCATGGTCGGCTCCTGGTTTTTTGGTTTGTGCTTTTGTTTCAAGGGGTTGTTACAAAAGACTAATCAAACTACCAGGAGCTTTCACTGACCTGCGTCGCTTTTTCTCAAAAAAGATCAATCGGTTAGCGTTTCTGGACGGACACTATTTATCCTAGTTCTGCCGATGCCCGCATTCTCGGGCGATGATTTCGACCTGATCCGTCATATGGGAACAATGCAGTACATGTCCCATAAGACAGGCCTTGCAATTGATGCCAAGAATCAGGCGTTGGCGGGTTTCTATGTGCACGAAATTGAAGAAGTAATTGAAGTGCTGGAGACTGTCGGGCCGTTTGACGGCCACCCGATAAGTGCGCTTGTCAAATCGATCCTGGTCCCTGATTTCGAGCGTCTGGAAGACGCCGTCAAATCCGGCGATTGGAAGAACGCAAGTGACCGATTTGACCAGATACTGGCCGGATGAAAAAAACGCCTTGAAACAACTCAGCACGCATACAAACAGATCCAAAGATCCAGTACAAATCTATAGATGCAGAACTTCCAGGTTCAGTAAAAGCCGCGCAAACTTGATCGCCTTAGTTGTCTTGGGGATGCGTGGCATAGGAGTCCGAGTTCAACGCGCAAGATAGATTGGCTGGTAGTTGCGATTACGGCGGCTCTTCGGGCTTAAGATTTGCAGCATCCGCAGCTTTGAGTGAGTGCTTGGATGCTCACAGTAGGCCCATCACAATTCAACCACAGCCGTGCGTTCGCGGAATCAGTCGATCAAGGCGCGAAAGGGAGGCCGAGAAAATCGTAAAGGCCGCCAGAATCCTCCGGCCGAAGTGTATTCATCACGCGCAGCAGCTGTACCGCCGTGTATTCGGGGGGCTGGAGCTGTCCGTCGGGCACGTTGCGCTGGAACGGTGCCGATAGTGGGGTGTCGGTAGTGCCCGGTTGCAGCCCGACGACAATGTGCGCGGGGGTCTTGCGTGCCAGCTCGATGGCGAAGTTCTTGATCAGCATGTTCAGCGCGGCCTTGCTCGCCCGGTACGCGTGCCAGCCGCCGAGACCGTTGTCGCTGATGCTACCGACGCGGGCCGACACGATTCCCACCCTGCAGGCCCTGGCCGGATTCAGCCTGGTGACCAGATGCTTGAGGAGCAGGGCCGGACCGACCGCATTGATCCGGTAGGCATGCAGCAGGTGCGCGGCGTCCAGGTTTTTGTATGTCTTCTCCGGGGTGTGCGCACTGTCATGCAGCCAGCCCGTCGCGATGAAGGCCCAGTCGATCGACAATACCTCTGGTATGCGCGCTACCGCCGTACGTATATCCTGTTCTTCGGCGATATTGAGCTGAATATCGAAAGTCCTGTTCTGCAGTGAATCTAGTGATTCTGGAACGCGCGCCATGCGTATGAGTTCCGCATCAGGAAAACGCTCAGCAACCTTCGCGCAGAAGGCGCGGCCGATGCCGCCCGTTGCCCCGGCAACGAGGATACATCGCGGATCAGGCTCCCCTGAGTCGTCGGTGCGGTCCAGTATCGATTCGGTCACGTCAGGCATTGCGCCAGCGCGATCATTTCAGGTGTCGCCCACCATCGACCGGCAGCACCCGACCGGTGACGTATCGGCTGGCGAAAAGATAGTCGATCGCGTGCTGCAATTCGTCCCACCCTCCCTCGCGCTGCATAAGGCTCTTCGCGGCCGCCTTTTCGCGATAGCCCGGTTCGTCGTGCTCGTTAAATTTGATGAGCGCCGGAGCCAGGCTGTTGACCTTTACCTTGGGTGCCAGCTTGGCGGCGAACGACAGCGTCAGATTGTCCTGTGCTGCCTTACTCGCGGCGTAGGCAATGTGCTTCTTGCTGCCCTGGCTGCTCACATAGTCTCCAATATGAATGATATCGGCGTGTGCGTCATTGCATGCCTGCAGCAGTGGTGCCAGCTCATGATTCAGCTGATAAGGTACGTTTGCGTGAATTCGCATCATCTTCTCGATGACCTCGTCGACGGGGATCCCATCATCTTCGCGGAGCCAGTCCGAGGCATTGTGGATAATGCCGCGTAGCCGTTCGTACCTGGCCCTGATATCGCCGATCAGCAGCTCGACTTCATCCTGCCTGTCGAAGTCGCAATGGTAGAGGTGCGCGCCGAGGCGTTCGAGTTCTTCCAGTCTCGGGTAGCAGGTGCGGTATGTGCCGATTACCGGCATACCGCGCTGCAGGAATACCCTCGCAACATGAAAGCCCGCGCGCTTGCCGACGCCGGTAATCAGTGTAGGGTCGGCAGTCACGGGTTGAGGAGCTCCGCACGCGTATCGATGTTGTCGATGAAACAGTCGCCCAGAGCGGTCGTACTGGTCGGTGAATTGCCGTCCATGACGCCGCGCGATTTCACGCGATCGTGGGTGGCATCGATACTCACGGCGACGTTCTCTTTGCCTAGCAGTGTCCGCAGTGCAACCAGCACTTGCCGCGTCAGGCGCTCCTGCACCTGGGGCCGCTGGGCGAAGAAACGCTCGCTCCGATTGATCTTTGACAGGCCGATGATCTTGTCTTCGGGGATGTAAGCGACCCTGGCGGTGCCGTCGATCGCCACGAAGTGGCGCTCGCAGGTGCTGGTCAGATCGATGTCACGGATCTTCATCATTTCGTTTGCCCCCAATTTGTTCTCGGTCACGGTCAGTTTCGGAAACTTGGTGTAATCCAGGCCGGAAAAGATCCCTCGCACGAACGTCTCGGGAATGCGATGTAGCGTCTCCGCAAGGCTGCCGTCGCTGAGATCCAGACCCAGCGTGTTCGTCACCTCGGTCAACAGTCCTTCCGCGGTCCGAACGGAGGCTAGCGCACTGGAGCGTCCAAAAACTGTCCAAATAAAGCAGAAATGTGCGGGGAGTACGAGCATGTTGCTCCTGAGGCCTGGCGCCGAGTAGCAACGCGAACCGCCCGGTGGCCGCCCATTAGGCGCTCGATGTGATGGGCGTAGGTGGCCTCCAGGGCCTGTCGGTGGGTCATGGGTGCCGATCCTATCGTGCGGTGCGGTATGCCAATATTTTGACCAACGGACCGATGCCTCAGCCGCGCGTTGTCCATAAAATGTCTGTAAAAAACGCGGCAAAAACGGTACAGTGCGGCTTCAGATGTCACTTTTGGCCGCCGCTTGCGACCTTCAGTGATCTTTCGGGCGTTCAAAACGAGGAGCAGTTCACTATGATTCTTTCGAAGAGCCGCATCGCCGGGCTAACCGGCATTTTGTTAGCCGTGTCGGCCGGTAGTGCCGCCGCCGGCAGTTATGGCATGTACCCACAAGGTATGGGCATGGGTTACGGTCCTGGCGGCTACGGCGCGCCCTATCCGATGCCGCCAATGGGGCCACCCCCGCGACCGCAGCGTCCAATGCCCCCACCGAGGCCGCGGTTGGGACCCTACGGCTACGGCGGTGGGATGAACAATCCTTACATGCGGGGCGGCTATGGGATGCAGCCGCAGGCGGCGCCTGACCAACCGACCACCGCTGAGGCGGCGGCACCGGCCGACAATGCGGCCGTATCGATGTCACAGATGAAATTCAATTCAGCGACGGTGACGATAAAAACCGGCGGAACCGTCACCTGGACTAACAACGACGGCATGCCGCATACGGTGACGGCAAACGACGGCAGTTTTGGCTCCGCCCAACTCGGCGCCGGCGGCACGTTTGCGCACACGTTCGACAATCCCGGGACCTTCAGTTACTACTGCATGTTGCACCCAACGATGCGCGGGACTGTCGTCGTCGTAGACTGAACCCGTCCAGCGGGCGCCGATCGCGCAGATCCTCGAGCCCCGTGGCATGTGCCACGGGGCTCTGCTTTCGCTTACAGTGACTTACTTCTGCATCGGCATCCGCGCATGGGCTATGCGGCGTCGGTCTGTTCGTGGCTTTGAACACTCCAGCCGCGCGTGTGATCACAGCGGGCATTTTTGGCGAAAAGTTTCGTTTGCGCTGAGGCGCTTGGCGACTGCAGAAGCGCATCTTTTCCTGATTGAACAGTGGGTACCACCTAAGCGGCGAAGCCGCTTACTCTGGCTGTTGCCGCACTCCGAAGGAGACGAAGCCGCCGCCACTTTCAGTAGTACTCCAGCGGCTTCGCTTTGCCACCGAAGACTCGGTAGACGAACAGGCTGTAGCCGACGATGAGCGGCAATACGATCACCGCGCCGACTAAGATCACGGCCAGGGACTCGGGCGCGGCGGCCGCGTCCCATACGGTCATCTGATCCACGATCAGCCAGGGGAAAAGGCTGTAGGCTAGGCCGTGAAAGGCCAGCATGAAAAGTCCGACCGCTACGTAGAACGGCACCCAGATTCCATATTCGTTGCCCTGCGACAGCGGGACCGGGAGGCGGGCCAATGACCGCCACAGCACCCAGAAAAGCGCGGCGGTGATCACCGGCATCGGCCAGACGACGATCAGATTTTCGACGCTGAACCACTTATCGAAGATCGTCTCACTGAGCATCGGCGTCGTTAGGGATACGCCGGCAACGCCAAATGCGGTGAACGCGACACTCCGCCTGGCCCAGGTCACCGCTTTGCGCTGCAACGCACCCTCGGTCTTCCCGATTAACCAGCAGGCACCGAGCAGAGCGTAGCCTGAAGTTAGGCACAGCCCAATGAAGGCTGAGAAAAAAGTTGTGAACAACGACTGCTCAAAGCCTAGGACCAGCTCCCCTAGCATGAAGCCTTGGGCTACCGCGGCGAGTAGGGAGCCAACGAAGAATGCCCGGTTCCAGCTCTCCTTGTGCTCAGCCCTTGCCTTCACACGGAAATCGAACGCAACGCCGCGCAGCGTCAGGCCGATCAGCATGATCGACACAGGAAGGTAGAGTGCGGTGAGCACGGTGCCGTGAGCCAGCGGGAAGGCGACCAGCAGGATACCGACACCCATCACCAGCCAGGTCTCGTTGGCGTCCCAAAAGGGTCCGATCGAGGCGATCATCATGTCGTTTTCCGCCGCATCGGCGGCCGGCACCAGCAGCCCGACGCCCAGGTCGAAGCCGTCGAGCACCACGTAGGCCAGGATCGCCAGGCCCATAATCACCATGAAGGCGAGCGGCAGCCAGCCGGATGGCACCGACAGGTCGGGAAGCAGTTCAGGCATGGGACGACACCTGCGCTGGTGCCCGTCCACCAGCCAGTCGCAGCGGCCGTGTGGTGCCCGGCGGCAATGCGGCCTTTTCGCCGGCGGTGTGGGCGAGGTAGAACACCACCTTGACATAGGCGGCGACAAGGAACGCGTACAGCAGCAGCCACGCGACTAGTGTCGTCATGACGGTACCGGCTGCTACAGGACCCAGCGCCTCCTTGGTCTCCAGCACACCGTAGACGAGGAACGGCTGCCGACCGATCTCCGTCGTGTACCAGCCGCTCAGCACGCCGACCCAACCCGAGAAAGTCATACCGACCAGCACACGCCCGAGGGTTTTGGAGGGTTGGCGGTTGCGGCGCAGCTGCCATAGCGCGAACCAGGAAACCAGGAGCATCAGAACGCCGGAGGCGACCATGATCCGGAAGGCCCAAAACACCGGCGCCACCGGCGGGTGCTCGCCGGTGAATTCGTTCAGCCCCCGCAGTTCGCCGTCGAGCTCGTGCGTCAGGATCAGCGACGCGAGCTTCGGGATTTCGACGGTAAAGTGATTGGTGCGGGCTTCTTCGTCCGGTAGGCCGAACAGGACGAGCGGTGCCCCCCGTTGCGTTTCCCACAGGCCCTCCATCGCCGCTACCTTTGCCGGCTGGTGCTCGAGCGTGTTGAGGCCGTGCAGGTCGCCGGCAACGATCTGTATCGGGATCAACACGGCGGCCAGCCACAGGCCGCTCTTCATCCCGGCCATCACCGACTTGCCACGGTCGCCGTTCATCCAGCGATACGCAGACAGGCCCGCGATCAGGAACGCCGCAGTTAAGCCGGAGGCTAGCAGCGTGTGCACCAGGCGATACGGGAACGAAGGATTCATCACTACCGCCAGCCAATCGGTCGCGTGGGCCCGCCCGGCAACCATCTCGAACCCCGCTGGAGTGTGCATCCACGAGTTGAGCGCCAATATCCAGAACGCAGAGAGGGTCGTGCCGACCGCGACCAGCAGGGTCGCCAAGGTATGCACGCGATTGCTCACCCGGTTGAAGCCATACAACATGATTCCGAGAAACGCGGCCTCCAGGAAGAAGGCTGTCAGTACCTCATAAGCGAGCAGCGGTCCCGCGATGTTGCCGACCGTCTCCATGAAGCCGGGCCAGTTGGTGCCGAACTGGAAGCTCATTGTGACGCCACTGACCACGCCCAACGCAAACGTCAGCGCGAAGACCTTGACGAATAGGCGGTAGATGTCCATCCAGTAGGCTTCGCCGGTGCGGTTGTAGCGTAGCTTGAAGAACAGCAGCATCCAGGTGAGCGCGATCGAAATCATCGGAAAGATGATGTGAAAACTGATGTTGGCCGCGAACTGAATGCGGGCAAGGACCAACGGGTCGAACGTCATAGCAAACCCCCTGTGTCAGTTTGCCTGGGCAGCGATTTCTCGCCCGAAGCCAGCTTCAACATCTGGCTCACCTTGCCACCGAGCTGCATCAGGCGGGATCGCTGTGTTGGGTGACAAGTCTTTGACGTCGTCCAGCCAGCCGGTTGCCAGCTCGATGAGGTCCCGCATCTCGCGCATCCGTGTTGTCGCGTAGCGATCCGCTTCGGCGGGCTGCTGGTCGATTGCCGCATCGCGCAGCATTTTAAGCGTTGGTTCGATCTCGCGCTTGCGTCGCTCCTCGATCAACACCCGGAAGATCTCCCAGATATCCTCCGGCGCGCGGTAGTACTCACGGCGGTCGTTTGGCTGGTGCTGTGAGCGCACCAGGCGCCACGACTTGAGTTCCTTGAGGCCAATGCTGACGTTCGATCGCGAAAGACCCAGCGCATGAACGATGTCTTCGGCATGTAAGGGTGCTTCGGACAGGTATAGCAGCGTATAGATTTGTCCGACCGTCCGATTGATCCCCCACCGGCTGCCCAATTCGCCGAAGTGCAGGATAAATTGTTGCTTGAGCGGAGAAATATTCATTGCGTTCGAAGTTTCAGAAACTTATGAAATGACACTCTGTGAGACTGTGCTCTGACCGTCCAGTTCTCGCTCATTCACTGTTCGAAGAACCCGATGTCTTGGGCAGGTGACCGGTACCGGATAACCCGCTTCGCGCTCCGGTGCATGCTTTGAAAAGTGCTATCGGCGCTTTGCTCAGAAGAACGCCCGGCTGCTCCGTAGCTGAACCACAATTCAGCGACAGGCCGCTTTCGAAGGCTGTAGCCGATGATGGGTCAGTGCCTACTGGTTAAGAGGCATCCAGGTTGCCTGGATGCCTCAGAGATCAATCCTGGGAATATCAGGATCCCGATCAGCCGTGACGGCGGTGCAATCGGGGATACTATGCTTTCACATAGTCACGCCGACCTTGCCGCAAGGCCCCCATACGATTTGCCAGACAGCGTTCGGTCGCCGACTAGCCAATAGGTGATCCCCAGCGCGATCACTACAGCGGCGGTGGCCACCATGTACTCGGGCTCCACCTTTTCGAAATCGAGAATGATCACCTTCCGTGCGATTGCCATCAAAGCAGTCGAGATCACCAAGCGTATGTGGATCACGTCATCACGCAGGTAGAGCGTGATGTTCATGAAGATCTCGATCGCGATCAATACCGTGAGAAATGCACCGAAGGTTACGATGATGTCGCGCGCCCGATAATCCTCGAAGCTAGGCTGCAGGACCTTCGTATAGATGACGTAGACCACATCGATTACGCCCCAGATAATAGTGAACACCATCAACACGGCGAGCACCCGAACCGACGCTCGGATCACCCGATGTAGCATTTGAATCAGCTTGTCGGATTCTTCGAGCGAAAGCTCTTCTTGACCGATTGTCTTGAGCCGTTCTTTGCGAAAATGATCCATCAGGGACTGCACTACGCCGGTTTCCGCACCGAGGTAATCCGGATTGAAATCGCCCGCGTTGAATTCGGCGAGACCTTCGATGTGGCGCAGATCTCTATCGCTGACGCGCTTAAAACCCATATTCCAACCGGAATATTCACGCCGCTCTATGTGCTTGCGCCCGAGCAGTTTGATGCCGGTGTGCCGGGGGTCCCCCTCGATGCGATCAAGGAGTTCGTCGATGATCGGATCTTCGCCTTCGAGCACCTGGACGAAGGTCCCGTTGCTGTACAACAGCATACCGGTAACGCCGTGCGCAGCATTGTATTCTCGGCATTCCGCGAGCAGCCGCGACAGTTCCTCTGTCGACATCGGCGACGTGGCTGAACTGATGTAGGAAACCTGTATCACGCATTACTCCTCGCTGACAGTAACGACCCGGCACAACTCGCCTCAACATGCGACACGAGCAGCGCCGCCCGCACGATTCGATCGGAGGTGCCGATCACACTGCGTCCGACTATGAGTGCATCTGATGCCTGGTTTCTGAATCGCCGATCGACCATTCCCTTCATTTGGGAGTCACAGATCGTTATATCCAGTCGGCGCTCGACGGTTTAACTTCTGCATCGCCACGACGGTCTCTCCGGACAGTAACAACACGAGCCAGACAACGTGAAGGAGGGCGGCGATGATCTCGAGCGCGGGCACTGCCCAGGCAACCAGTTCCGCTAGTTGCCGAATCGACGAAAAGGTCAATGTGTCGGCGATCAACGAAATCATGTCCGCACTTTACGCTGGTCGGTGCTCTCCATGCCGCCATCGGCGGAGAACAGGCGCGTAGCAACAAGCCTTGAGATCGGCCCAGCAAATTCATCACTCAGGCCGCGCACTGTCGGTCTTTAGATGAATGACGCGCGCCATGCAGCAGTGTCGCTAATCGAATCGCGATGTCCAGAGGAATCTCCGCTAGCTTTTGCTGGTCGACCGCAATCTGCACAATGTCCTGTTCACGGCGAAAGCTGAACTGTTCGTCAAATATGCCGGCCGTGACTGAACACGACGCGTCTCTACGAAGTGCGGTGAAGAGTCCTGCTCCTAACTCCTGAAGTTGCCGGGTGTTGCGACAACGGCACGCGAAAAAATCGGTCAGCGCATCCAATACAAATTCTTCGCCATTCGATTGCTGGCCGCCGACTGCATCCATCGCCCTCAGAAACTGGACTATCTCATCTTGTTTGGCGGAACCAGTCACCGACCATTCGGTGCTTCTGGAGAAATGTGATCTTGTGTGGTGCATGATTACTTCCTTAAATGGTATACGCAAAGTCGTGGCGGGTGCCGGCGGTTTCGCTTTTCGGCCTCGGCCTATGGTCAGTACAAGCTGGCTCGTCGCCGGTGGCGCGGAACGAGTTGTTGATCAGTGAGAAAGGCGCCGTCGGCTGATATGCGCTTTCCGGCGGCGAAATCGGCCGCCGCGTTTCCCTGCGGTCCAGGTAGTAGGAGCGCCAATCCAGCCGCGATTTCAAATGATTCTTAATAACTAGGTGAACGCCTTCATCGGCGCCCGCCAAGGCCTCGTCAATCCATTCTTTAGGCAAGCCAACCGCCATCACCGACGCGTTCGCTAGGACAAGCAGCATCGAAGCCAATAATGCGAAGAGCGTAGTCTTTCTCACTTCGATCCGACTCCTAACCAGCCGCCTGAATTGTCGCTCAAGCGGCGGTTCGGTACGCCGAGAGCGCGCGACCGATCCCTGACCATGACCGCAAGTGAGAGGGTCCGTCTGGTCCCGCAAGAACAGCCTTGACCGCTTCCGGGTCGATTGTCGTACCCGATGCGCCACCCCAGAGCAGGGGCGCAAAAACCTCACACGCTTCTCGGTCAGGGTCCCTTTCGTCCCGTAAGGAGATAAGGTTTGCCGTTTCGACGATCTTTACGCAGAGCGCGTCATACCCTGCCCCGTCGTAGTAGGCGCTCTCGATTTCAAGTAGCCGCTGCTGGATTTCTGTTTGCATTGCCAATCCTCGAAAAGCTCGGCGTGTAGCCGCGTTGCCTCACATTGGCCCGTGCTGTGCCGGTGTCTCCTGAGATTGGTACAAAAACTGTTCAATAAGTTCTCAGATGGCGATAAAATTTCGATTGTCGAGTTTAGGACAACAAACAAAACCCGAGGCCTAGCCATAAACCGAGACAAAAAACGGACAACTAATTGGATGTGGACGGTGTTTCAACCCGTGGAGTGCGCCGTGAAGCCAGTTTCTGTCTTGTACGCCGCTATAAGCAGCTGGTGCTCAGCGAGCGGCTGACTGCACTCTCCCGACCTCCCCGCCCCTGACTTTCTCTAGATCCCTTTGAACTCCCGACCCTGTGCGGCCGGTCGTCATTGCGTTTGTCCCTGCCGGGGCCTCGTGATTTGGAAGGAAGTCGTTGCCATGTCGAAGATTCATCTTCCGCCGCAAGGTGGTATCTCGCTATCGCGTCGTCGCTTCGTTCAAGGCTTGGCGGCCGGAGGTGCGCTGCTGGGTATGGGGTTGAGCCCATGCCTCAGTGACGCCGATCAGTTGCGTGCACGTATGGGGCCTCAGGTGATCACAGGATCGCGGTTTGACCTGACCTACAATCCGACGCCGGTGAATTTTACTGGCAAGGATCGCTTTGCCACCGCGATCAACGGCTCGGTGCCGGCGCCGGTTTTGCGCTGGAAAGAGGGCGACACGGTCACGTTGAACGTGACCAACAACCTCGCTGAAGACACCTCGATCCACTGGCACGGCATCATCCTGCCGAGCTCGCAGGACGGGGTACCCAACATCAGCGACAGTTTCAAAGGCATAAAGCCCGGCGAGAGCTTCAGCTGCCGGTGCCCGGTGACCCAAAACGGTCGCTACTGGTATCACAGCCACTCCGGCTGCGCTTCATCAATGTCGCGGCCATGACCTTCTTCGACGTGCGCATCCCCGCTGTGAAAATGACTGTCGTCGCCGCGGATGGTCAGTATGTCGAACCCGTCGGCGTGGACGAGTTCCGGCTCGGTGTCGCCGAGACCTATGACGTTCTGGTCGAGCCGCATGATGACCGGGCGTACACGGTCTTCGCCCAGGCGATCGATCGCTCCGGCTATGCACGCGGGACGCTGGCGCCGGACCCTTCGGTGGTAGCCGAGGTTCCGGAGATGGACCCTGCACCGATCCTGACCCATGGCGACATGGGGATGGCGATGGACCACAGCATGCACGACATGGGCGGCATGAAGGGCATGGATCATAACCCGCACACCATGCCCGGGATGGATCACAGTCAACACAATATGGCGGCTATGGGGCAGGCCAAGAAGCTGTCAATGGGATCCGGCAGAGCAGGCTATGGCACTGCCCAGCCCGTCTCCCACGACGAGGTCCGCATGGGGCCGCAGGTGGATATGCTCGCGGATGCCGCGCAGTACCGGCTGGACGATCCCGGTGTCGGTCTGCGCAAAAATGGCCGGCGCGTACTGACTTATGCCGACCTGTTCCGCTTGGGACCGACCGACGACCCGCGTGAGCCCGGGCGCGAGATCAACCTGCACCTGACCGGCAACATGAGCCGTTACATGTGGTCGATGAACGGCATCAAGTTCGCCGATGCCGAACCCCTGCAACTGAAATACGGCGAGCGGGTACGTATCAATCTCATCAACGACACCATGATGAATCACCCGATTCATCTGCACGGGATGTGGAGCGACCTGGAGACAGGGGAAGGCAAGAAGATACCGCGCAAACACACCGCAATCGTTCAACCCGGGGCGCTGCTCAGCTACCTAGTTACTGCCGACGCGATGGGGGGCTGGGCCTACCATTGCCACCTGCTCTATCACATGCCCGGGATGTTCCGCAAAGTCGTGGTCAGCTGAGGAGTCGTCAGATGAAAATAACAACATACGGTTTGGTGGCGGTGCTGACGCTTCCAGGACTCACGAAGGCCGCCAGCAAGGATGACCCCGTCCTCGCCAAGGTGATGATCGATCAGCTCGAGGTGCGCGCAACCGACGGGCCCGATCCCTGGGTGCTCGATGCCCAGGCCTGGGTCGGGCAGGACCTGAACAAGCTCTGGCTTGAGGTGGAGGGTGAATATCTGGACGGCAAGACCACGGAGGCCGAGGTCCAGGCGCTGTACGGCCGTGCGGTCGCCCCTTACTGGGATCTTCAGGTGGGATGGCGGCATGACATCCGTCCGGAACCGAGCCGTGATTGGCTCGCCATCGGTGTCGAGGGGCTGGCCCCCTACTGGTTCGAATTGGAGGGCACCGCCTTCATCGGCGAGGGTGGCCAGGTCGGCGCACGCCTGAAGGGGGAATATGAGTGGATGTTCACCCAGCGGTGGATACTGTCACCCGAACTGGAGATGAACCTGCACAGCAAGAACGACGAGGGGGTCGGCGTGGGTTCCGGTCTTTCTGATTTCCAGCTCGGATTGCGGTTGCGCTATGAAATCCGACGCGAGTTCGCACCCTACGTGGGGGTGAACTGGGCCAAGAAGTTTGGCGACACCGCGGACTTTGCGCGCGACGAAGGTGAAGACACCAACGATGTTCAGATCGTCGCCGGCGTGCGCGCCTGGTTCTGAGCGTGGATCACAGGATGGTCAGAAGATCAGAGATACGAGAATGAAAATATTGGCTACGCGATCTAGCACGACCGTAACCTGGCTCCGATAAAGGCGGAACTCGGTGTGCCTCCCGGTTTGCAGTCGTGCCATACGGCGCGGGTGGGCGACTACATAATCGAAGGCCATGTGCCGGCGGACCTCGTCGAGCGGCTGCTGGACGAAAAGCCGGACATCAAGGGTCTCGCGGTGCCCGGGATGCCGATGGGATCTCCCGGCATGGAAGGGCCCCGTAAAGACCCCTGCGATGTGCTTGCGATAGTAAAGACGGCCGCACAAAGGTGTATGCCCGTCGATAAGCGGATCTGTTCGCGATGGATTGTCGTGCCCTGAAAGGAGGAGCTGCCATGAGTACTTTGAACCGATCGTCGGATCCAGACAGACAGCACCTGGACCCGGTCTGCGGCATGACGGTGTCGGCAGCCAGTTCGTTGCATGCCGACCATGCCAATGAAACCTATTACTTCTGCAGCGAACACTGCCTGCACAAGTTCGAGGCTGGGCCGGAGGCCTATGTCGGTGAGCCGAGTGGCGCACATGCGCCAGCGCATCATGGCGGGGCTGCAAAGGCGGAAGCGGTTGATGCCAGTTGTTCGCAATGTGCCGTCGTCGCCTCGCCTGAGCCGAATTACACCTGTCCGATGCATCCTGAGATCCACCAGCCAGGACCGGGCAGTTGCCCCAAGTGCGGGATGGCACTCGAACCGGCGTCGCCGATTCCGGCGGCAATGCAAACGCAATATGTCTGTCCCATGCATCCCGAGGTGGTCCAGGATCGTCCCGGCAGCTGTCCAAAGTGCGGTATGGCCCTCGAACCGCGCGAGGCAGTGAGCGAAGAGGATAATCCCGAGCTCACCGATATGAGCCGACGTCTCCGGGTGAGTGCGGCACTCGCCCTGCCGGTCTTCGTCCTGGCGATGACGGCCGATCTGGCACCACAGTGGTTACCGGACTGGCTGGCGATGCGCAGCGTCCAATGGATCGAGTTCCTGCTCGCCACGCCGGTGGTGCTGTGGGGAGGTTGGCCGTTCTTTGTGCGTGGCTGGCAGTCCGTCGTGTCCTGGAACCTCAACATGTTCACCCTGATCGGGCTGGGTGTGAGTGTCGCCTGGGTCTACAGCGTCGTGGCCCTGCTGCTGCCGTACCTTTTTCCACCGACCATGCGACATGCGGACGGGACGGTGGCGGTCTATTTCGAGGCCGCGGCCGTGATCACGGCCCTGGTGTTGCTGGGCCAGGTGTTGGAGCTGCGCGCCCGCAGTCGCACCGGCGCGGCCATCGGGCTGCTGCTTGGCCTGGCCCCGAATACCGCACGAGTCCTGCGCGCCGACGGCACCGAAGAAGACATCCCACGCGACCAGGTCGTGCCCGGCGACCGCTTGCGTATTCGGCCGGGTGAAAAGGTGCCGGTCGACGGTGTCGTGACCGAGGGCAGCAGTGCCGTCGATGAATCGATGGTCACCGGTGAGCCCATCCCGGTCGAAAAGAGCACCGGGGACCGCCTGATCGGTGCGACCGTGAACGGCACCGGCAGCCTGATCATGCGCGCCGAAAAGGTCGGTAGCGACACGCTGCTGGCCCAGATCGTACAGATGGTCAGCGAGGCCCAGCGCTCACGGGCCCCCATTCAGCGGTTGGCCGATGTCGCCGCCGGCTGGTTCGTGCCCGTGGTGGTGTTGGTCGCGGTAGTTGCGTTCGCGGTGTGGGCGACAGTCGGACCCGAACCGCGTCTGGCGTATGCGATCGTCAACGCCGTCGCGGTTCTGATCATCGCCTGTCCCTGCGCGCTGGGCCTCGCCACGCCGATGTCGATCATGGTGGGTACGGGTAAGGGCGCCAGTCTGGGCGTGCTGATCAAGAACGCCGAAGCACTCGAAGTCATGGAGCAGGTGGATACGCTGGTGATCGACAAGACCGGCACGCTGACCGAGGGCCGACCGCGGCTGGTCAGGGTGGAGGCCGTTCAAGGGTTCGAAGACGATGAGGTGCTGCGCCTTGCCGCCAGCCTGGAGCGTGCCAGCGAGCACCCCTTGGCCGAGGCCATCGTCCGCGGTGCTGAGGAAAGGGGCATCGCGTTGATGCCCGCCGATCACTTCGGATCGATCACCGGCCAAGGTGTGACAGGGACGGTAGACGGCCGATCTGTCGCATTGGGAAATCCCAAGCTCCTGGAGACCCTCTCGGTCGACCCGGAAGTTATGTCTGCAGCGGCGGAGTCGGGTCGCGCACAGGGGCAGACCGTCATGTTCGTCGCGGTCGACGGCCAGATCGCTGGCTTGATTGGCGTGGCCGACCCGATCAAGGCGTCATCACCGGATGCAATCGCGGCACTGCATCGGGAGGGGCTACAGCTTGTCATGCTGACCGGCGACAGCCGCACCACGGCCCGGGCGGTCGCCGACCAGCTCGGTATCGACCGGGTCGAGGCCGAGGTGCTCCCGGACCAGAAGGCCGAGATCGTCAGGCGGCTCCAGGCCGAGGGGCATACGGTTGCGATGGCGGGTGACGGCATTAACGATGCGCCGGCCCTGGCCCAGGCGCACGTGGGAATCGCCATGGGTACCGGTACCGATGTGGCCATGGAAAGCGCCGGCGTGACCCTGGTCAAGGGTGATCTGCGCGGCATCGTGCGCGCCCGGCGCCTGAGTCGGGCGACCATGCGCAACATCCGTCAGAACCTGTTCTTCGCGTTCGTCTACAACTCCCTCGGCGTGCCAGTGGCGGCCGGGGTGCTGTATCCCATTTTCGGCCTGTTGCTCTCGCCAATGATCGCTGCGGCGGCGATGAGCTTCAGTTCGGTGTCAGTCATCGGTAATGCGCTGCGGTTGCGGCGCGCCGAATTCTAGCGGGAGGTAAAGCGCATGTTCGGTGGACACGGCTTTGGTTTTGGTGGGGGCTTTATGTGGCTGTTCTGGATTCTGTTGCTTATGGTGATTGTCTAGGCCATCAAGGCAGCAGCATTCACGGATAGGAGAAACAGCGGGTCGGGCAAAAGCAGATAGATTCAAAATGTGGGATCGGACCTCGGCGCTTCAGTGACGAAGACGGTCTTATGGCGAGGTCAGTCGAGCCCTTTGCGCTGTGAAGAGCCGCGCGGCGGGTAATCAAGCGCGTCGCGCAGCGCGTCTTCTTGCTCCTCTTCGAATCCCGGGAACGGCAACTTGTCAAGCTGGCGCCATTGCTCGACCTCCTGTTCCCTCGCCGTGCGCTGATCTGCGTCCAGTCCGGGTATCGCGGCTGTCGTAGTTCACCTGCGTAGGGGAGGTAGGCATTGGCCTCGACTTCGCCACGCAGGCCGATTACGTCATTGACGTAGATGTCCAAGGCTTATGCGAGGACTACCAGCGTGATCGCAACGGATAGCGTACCGAAGCGCAAATAGGCCAGGCGCTCACCGAAACGGCCGTCCCATTAGCCGCCAAGCCTGCGGACGCCGCGGACAACGACCACGTCGACGACCAGATAGGCAATCAAGGTTAGCCGTTTTCAGACGGGTCTGTCCAAGACCCGGTAGAGGCTCCAACGCGGGAGCTTTTCTGCCCAGTGGCTGGGGACCAGGGAGTGCAGTGTCGGCGCGACCCCGCTGAGATCTCGGTGTTTCGCGTAAGCGCTCCACAAACCGCCTTTACCGCAACTTTTTGGCAGGGGATTGAAGATGTCGCCTTCATGGCCTTCGCGCGCGATCTTTATTGAAACATATTCGGAAGAACGTGAGCGCACTGCAATGGCCGAAGCTTGCGTGACTATCAGCTCCGCTGAATTGAGGGATCCACGCTTGCCCGATCACCCACCGAGGATGACCGCGTCAGGCATCTCATAGCGCTCTTCGCCGACCGAGATGCGATGAAGGTTGCTCTCTTTCGTGGCGCGAAACGCCCCGTAGCCGTCGGCCTGGCTAGTGTCGGCCCCGATGGGGATGCCCATACGGAAAAAAATCGCACGTCGGGCGCCGTCGGGTTTGGTTACCACCACGGTCGCGTAGCCGCCGCCGAGTTGCTGCACGTCGCACCAGACCCTGCCCTCGGCCCGCCGGCAGCCGAGGTTGTCGAGCACAGTGCCCAAGGGGTAGGTGATGAATGGCGCTTACTTAAGCTTCTCGGGATGCCCGAATTTTCTGACGGTTTGGCGAGCCTGAGCTCTGGGAACACTCAGTAAGGGATAGGGTTTGGGCCGTCGTTTTACCGCACGAGGTTCGATTCTTCCAGGCCGGTTGCCGACCTGTTGTTGGGCGATGAGGATGAGTAACACGCCCATCTGCTCATCACTCGACGTGTCGAGTTGCAGACTGAATGCCAACCAAAGCTGCAAACAGTGCTTGAAGCTGATCTCCCTGGGCGTGGTATCGACAGCCAACGCGGCCTGAACTATCAGAAGGCGAATGAGATTGTAGGCCAGGAGGTGGACCCATATTTCCTTGAGCACCATCTGGGGCGTTTTGCAGCTCAGCACATCCATCCCCATGGTTTCTTTGATGTTGCGTATATCCAGTTCGACGGACCAGCGCTGTTTGTACAAGGTTTTCAACTCAGCTTTGGGGGCATCGCCGGGACAGTTCAGCGTGGTGATCATAATCTTGCCGCCAGCTTTGAACTCTCGCACCGTCAGGGTCTTGGGTGCAGACTGAAAGTCGGCGTCGGTCATCCAGTCTGGACGGGATTTGGGCTTGTGGAGTGTGATCAGGTGGTCCCGGGCGCCGAGCCGCTTTCCTCGGCGGAAATCGGTGGTCCTTTTCCGGGCTCCCATTTGCTCCATCAAAATATCGACACCACGCGCCTGCATGGCAGCCAGGAAGAAATAGGTGGGAAAGAATGCGTCCCCCAGCAGCATATCGCCAGGTTCGAGCGTGTCCTGGATGGAACGCAATAGGGTTTGCTCATCACCGCCCTTGCCGTTGAAGCGACCGATAGCGGCGTTCAACAGGGCGCCGCTGGACAAACAGGTGATACCGACAACCCGGCAAATCGGAAACCCCAGTCCAGACTTTTGGCCACCGTGCTTGGGATAGGCTGCTTGATTGGCCGAGGTATCCGGCATCGTCACTGTGGTGCCGTCGACCAGACGGACGCGACGTCCCTGCCAACGCCATCGGTCGGGCACCTGCTGATCAATCTGTTGTCCGACATGACTTGCCAAACTCGACACCAAATCAAGCGGCAGCCGTTGGCGCGCCCGACAGTAACCCCCGGTATGAGTGCTGCACACTGGCAGACCCGTGAGCAAACGCTGCACGGCTGCCTGATTGACAATCTGCTGGCAGGATCGATCCGAGTTGAGCGATTGGCTGACAAACATCGCCAGCGTTTCAGTGGGGGGAAAGCACCGCTCCCGGTGCTGAGGCAGCCGGCTTTCGAGTTCATCGAACAAAAGGTCGCTGGTCAGAAGGTTAAAGATCCCCAGGCAATCGCTGTAACGGCGCTGGGTATGGAAAAGACGTCGTTGGGCGCGAATGGCGTCGGCGGTATGATGCATTTTGACCGGTCCCTGATGTAGGTGGATGGTTTGGCGATTTGAAGCCTAACGTCACACCGGTCGTTCTTGTACTGCTTTCAATTAGTTACGCTTAAGTAAGTGCCATTCGGGTCGGTGACAAATGCGGATCATTGTTATTCTGGTTTGTCACCGACCCCATTGATCTATGTGAATACTCCACCGGCTTTAGCCGGTGGAGTATTCACTTTCCACTGGCGGATCATCGAGCGACCCATATCGCGCCGCATCTGATCGACCTGGGCGGCCTCCTCGGTGGTGAGCGTGTCTTCGGCGGTCAATCCCTTGGCATGCATGCCACGCCGCGTTTTCTCGACGTAGGCGTCGATCTCCAGGTCCGTGGCCCGGATGTCGCGCTCATCGGCATAGCGGTCAAACAACCGGCTCAGGATAATGTCCTGCATCTCGCGCGCGTCCTCGGTACGCATCTCTTCGCCGAGTACGGTCGCTGCAAGGGGCATCGCTACGGGCTCGAACTCGATGATCGAGCCGTCGGCCATGGTGGCCAGGAACAGCTTGCCGTCTTTGGTGACATAGCTGCGCACCCAGGGAAACTGGGCCAGGTAGTTATCGTGCAGGGAACCAGGCGGGCACTGGGCCTTGGTGGCGGCCAGCGGTCCGAACTCTAGCTTGCCGGGTTGTTCGGATGTCCACTTGCCGAACGCCCGATTACAGTCGGCGCGTATCTGGACAGCGCCATCGGCCTCCAGGCGTAACGCGTAATGTGACCGGTCGTCCGGCACCGACTCCGTGTCGTTCATCGACATGATGCGGACCAGCTGCCAGGTCCTGCCGACCAGGGCCGACTCGATGCTTGGCTGTTCGATAGCGACCGGATCAGGATTCGCCGATGAAACTTTCGGATGCACGATCGAAAGGAGGCCCGACAGGACGACCGAGCCGACGATCCCGAGCAGGATGTCTCTGAACAGGCCCAGCCCAGTACCCTTGACCAGCACGCTGGCGATCCAGCCGACAACGGCCCCCAATACCGCGAGGACCAGCAGGCCAATGACGATACCTATCCCCGTTCCCAGTTTGCTCGAAGTCGGCAATGATCCTTGACCCCAACGCAGCCGACAGCGTCCCACATCTCCAGGGCAAGCTCCAGGATTGCTCGGAGCAACAGCCGGCCGCTGCGGTACCCCGGAATCATGGGTCGACTGCGCGGTCGGGCGAGACGCAGGTTGGGCGGCAGATAAGCCGGCAGGCGACGGCACTGAGCTTTCGTCGAACAAGCCGCCTCGATGGGCGGCCTTGCCGTTTGTGAAGCGCATTAGTCCGCAGTCAACACACAAGAGACATTCCCCGGCGTGGGGACCAGGGTGGCAGATCAGGTGTTGGCGGGATTGAATCCGACGACTGCAGTCGTCCCTAGCCAACTGTCTTTTCGCACGGCAGGAAACAGCACTGTTGCACGGCGCGTCAGGGCAGCTAAGCTTTTATATTGAAGCAATCCCGCACGTTAAAGCGAATTCGCGAGGAGGGAGCTATGGGACTGTTTGGAAATCTGTTTTCCGGCCGGACCCCGGATTACCCACCGCTAGACGATAGCAGCCGGGCTGGAAAGAAGGTGGCTGAGATTGAACACGAACTGCAGGAACTCATTCACAAGGTGTCCGATCCGCTCGAGGTTGTACCGTCGGATCATGCGGCTTACGTCTTCATCGGCAAGCCGCCGAAGAAGTTCGGGCTGGCCTGGATACATGAAGGGAAGGTCAGCGGCCTCAATACCTTGATCGAGGAACACGGAGTCACTCCAGCCGAGATTGAAAAGGTTCTCGAGGCACTGCGCGAGGCCTATGAAAAACACCAGGACGCGCAGCATTACAGCGCGATGATCGATGAGCGCAATGTGGTGGTGACCGCGTCCGAGTCACTGGAGCGAGAGGTCCACAGCATCATCGACAAAATCTTGCACTGATGGGGCCGGGTCTAAACTAGGCTCCAAGCGGTTGCTGCCAGGTGGCTGCTTTTATGTTTGCTCTGTGCCGGCACCGGCACGATTGTATTGCTGGCCAGCCGCTTTCGGCGGCCAGCGGTGCAACCGACTGACTGCGTGGCACTGGCCAGCGTGCCGCATTGGCTCCCTCGCAGCATCCCCCGGTTTCCTCCCTCGAGGCTTGCCGATGCCTGCCTACAGAGCAACGGGGAGTGCCGGAAGAGCTGCGGCTGAGGGCAGGCATCGTAAAGCGCTGATCGGACATTCGGAGCACGGAGTTTTATGCATCTAGCCGTCTCTTACGGCCGAGAAGAGACGAAGAAGCCGCGCCTCCGCATGAAAGCCTGAGCGAAATACTTGGGTATGAGTCCGCAATCAACTGCGGATTCAACCAGGTCATAGCCGACGTCACCGCACCGACGCCGCGAGGGTGCCAGACGCTGAATCGCACCGGCCAATACCCTACACGTTGCACCGCACAATGGAGCAGAGATTGCACTGGCCGCATGAGAGGGCACCATGATCAGACGGAACGCGTCCACGAATACCCGCCGCGGGCAAGCGAGGGATTGATCATGCAAAAGCCTACCGTCCTCCTCTTGGCGCTGGCTCTGTCGGCACTACCGGCGAGTGCCGTCGATGAATCGACAGTGAGAGAGAAATGGCACACACCATTCCATCTCTATCTGACCGCGAAAGAGGCCTACGCGATGAAGACGGACGATCCTAAGGGGTGGCTTCTAATCGACGTAAGAACCCCCCAAGAGTTGCGCTATGCAGGTGTCGCCAGCCAGGTGGATGCGAATGTTCCCTATCGCTTCGATTCGACAGAATGGCGGGAAAAACCGGATGGCATTCACGGTACGTTCCGCAGGCCGCTGAACTTTGACTTTGAGGCGGCAGTCCAGAATGTATTGCGTGCTAAGGGCCTCAACAAATCGAGCCCCGTCATCATCATGTGTACATCCGGCAGCCGGGCACCGTATGCTGCACGCGCATTGCACGATGCCGGATTTACCCAGGTCTACACGCAGGTGGAGGGCTTCGAAGGTATTAAGGCCAAGTCGGGCGAGCATAAGGGAAAGCGCGTCGTAGCTGGCTGGAAAAACGAGGGCTTGCCATGGAGCTATGACCTGCAGACCTCCAAGATGTATTTCAACTTCGACCCGAAACGTGTGACCGAGGGCGAGGCGCCGGTGGGCTCGCGCATTGGCTCGGCGCGAGAGTAAAGAATGGGTTTAGCCGAATGACGCAAGGAAAGTGCGAAGATCCCTTTCACTTGGAGCGCTTCATCAAGGCGCAGGAGGGCATCTACGACTCGGCGCTCTCTGAACTGCGGACAGGGCGGAAGCACTCTCATTGGATGTGGTTCATCTTTCCACAAATCAACGGTTTGGCAAGAAGCTCAACCGCAGCGTACTTCGCAATCAGGAGCACTGAGGAGGCAAAAGCATATTTGGAACATTCTGTTCTTGGGCCACGCTTACAGGAATGCACAAGGACGCTGCTGGGCCTCAATCAAGCGTCGGCATCTGACGTGTTCGGATGCCCGGATGATCTGAAATTTTGTTCGTCCATGACCCTTTTCGATCATGCCGCATCGGCAGGCAACCTGTTTGAAGAGGCAATCCTCAAATACTGCGCAGGGAAACGCGATCTGAAGACGTTGGGCATACTTCACAAGATGAAGACCAAGCTGTCGTAGTCCGGGCTTACCCTGACAGCGACGAGTAGGGTGACCGGACAGCCAGTGATCCTGAGAGCGTGTTGGCCGCGAGTTTGGTCCGCTTCTGTCCGCATCGGACATTCCCCACTTGAATCAGTTGGAGCTTGGGCCGCCGTCCTGTGAATCAGGATGAATGGCAGCGCACAACTGCCCTTGTTTGGTCGTCCATGTAAGTCCGGTTGTGGCCGGGAGCGCCAGTTAGCCGAAGGCGAGTAGACGCGTGACGGTCCATAAGCTGTTTGCGCGGTGGCATGCGCCCTGCAGAGGCGCAAGTTCGAGCCGATCCTGGCGCACATGATGCTTCGGAATTTTCACACGGCCTGGGCCGGGAAGAGACAAAGAAGCGGCTCCTACGTGAAAGCCTGAGCGAATGACTCGGGCATGCGTCCGCAACACAGAGCCGACCTTTAGCCGCGCCAAGTATAGGTATCAGATGGGGACTCCGGTAACGCCATAGTCCCCTGCTCTAGCGCCTCGCATCGCCCGACCCACCGCTCCCCGGGACGCACATCTGCAGCCATCAAGAGTCGCCACCTCTGGCCCACTCCCGGGCGTTCGGGGGGTGGCTATGAGTGGGGCCATCGCTCGCCCGGTGTGTGGCACACCGGGGCAGCCTGGGAGGCGTCGGATGTCTGTGCCCGGCACTCGGGCGTAACACCATGAATTGCATCGGGCGGCGTCGGGAGCGTCGCATGCGTCGGGTATTTGTGGGGATGTTTCCCGGGAGCGTGGAGGCGAAAACCTGAAACCCTGGAAGACAGCAGCTATGACATGCAGCCAGGATTTCACCCTTCTCCTTCCATGAATTGAGGGTGATCGCCCCAGGGAAGGCCGGGGTGGGCTATATTCATCGACCCTTTTCGCAAGTACAGGAGTAAACCGATGCCGCGCATCTTCTTGAAACTCGCAACTCCGATTTGGAGTTTCTTCCTGATTGCTGCTCTGTTGCCCAGCCATACACTTGCTGCCGATGAGCTCAAAACAGTTGTCGAGCGTGAAAACCTTGCTCGTATCGCAGCGGTCGTTGAGGCAATAAACGTCCAAAACCGGATCGTGACCTTACGATCGCTGACCCAGGATTCGACAGTCGTCATGGAGGTTGGAGATGAGGTCCGCAATCTTGCTCAAGTAAAGGTCGGTGACAGGGTGGTCGTCGAGTTCGCTGAAGCTCTTGCGGTCGATTTGAAAAAAGGCGGTGGGCTGGAACCAACCGGCGCTGTGGCTATGGGCGGAGCGCGTGCAAAACCCGGTGAGAAACCGGCTGGCGCAGTGGGAGAGGTGATCGAAATTATCGCTACGATTCTCGCGATCGACCCCGATGAGCCATCGGTGATCTTGAAGGGTCCCAAGGGGAACGTTGTTGAAGTTTTGGTTCGGGATCCGCAAAAACTTGAAGGTGTCGACGTTGGAGATCAAGTCGTCATTACCTACACGCGCGCGGTAGCCATAGCGATCAGGCCATCACCAATTCAGTAAGGCACGAGTCCTTGATGGTTAGTCCGGAGGTGCTATTCGCATCTCCGGAATCTTTCACTCGGCAATACCAGGCTAATTAACGCCGAGCAGCCGATAGTTTGCATAGGGAGGCGTTGGGTGCATCGTGTAGTTGCACCTTCCGCCTGGCGATCCCCACCTCGATGGACCTTGCTCGCAAAGCGAGGCAAATTCAGTTCAATAACCGGAGCTAACCAATGAAACTCTTCAAATACAACATGGGCAAGACCGATCGCATCATTCGCGCCGTCCTCGGAGTGCTGCTGATCGGCAACGTCTTCTTCGCCCTGCAGCACCCGGTAGGGTGGATCGGCGTGATCCTCCTGGCAACCGCCATCGTCGGCGTCTGCCCGTTGTACTCCCTGCTCGGCCTCAACACCAAGTCGGCCGCCGAGAAGATCGGCCTCAATTAGGCGAGCCAGAACCTCAACGTGGAAACCAGCGAGCCTCATCGAATTTGCCATCATCGGCGCCGTCGCGGGCTGGCTCGCCGGCCTGCGCATGCGCGGTGGGAGAGTAGCTGTCACCATTCGGGTAGCAAGGCGTCGGGTGATCGCGGGAGATTTTCCCGGGGGCAGCTGTGGGGGCGAAAAGCTGAAAACCTGAGATCCTGGAGCTGTGACCTATCAGCCAGGATTTAAGTTTTTCAGATTTTCACCCTGCCCGCCGGCGGCACCGGACACCCCTATTCTGCCTCGACCCAGAGGCTCTAGAGAGAGCTTCGGCGTGTCTGCTTACAACACGAAGCTGCCGTTACGAGTCATGGTCGCCGAAGGTTCAGATCGCTTATTCTTCCGTTCGGGCTGGTCGGCAGAAATCAACCAAAACGGACATCGGCTCTGTGAACCGCGACGACGGCAATGCCACGCATAGCGGACGTTGCGAGCGTCGTCGACTTCATCACTGAGGCCGCCTCGGCCGCTAAACCCGGCTCTCGGGCCACCCGCCTGGGACGATTCTCCCGAGCCGATGCAGGACTGAAACATGCTTGGCCAGCCCGAGGCCGACTTCGACTTCGATCAGCGCATCACCAGGTAACCGCCGTCTTGTGCGAGAGAGGGCGCCGCCTCCGTCTCGCGCTTGCCTACTGCGGCTTTAAATCTCGTCCTGAAGCTTGTTCTTGCACCACTCGCGAGGTTCGTCAGCGTTCTGGTCGAGCCTTGACCGCCAGCCCTCTCTACCCCCCACCCCTCAGGCCGCCTTCGACTCGCAGCGGCGCTTGGGTTTTTTTTCCCCCAGGTGTTTTAAAAACGAAGACAACGACTACCCTTATTCCCAACAGTCTGAGATCGAAACGGCGTCACGCTGTTACAAGAGGGCCCATCGTTCCGGAAGTCTCACCTTCATCATTGCCAAAGAGGAAAGACATCATGTCCTGGATCCACGCCGATTTTGGTCGTACTCGATTTGCCTCCCGGTATTTTGTCACAGCGCGTCGAACGGCTGTCACAGCCACAGCGGCGATGTTTAGTGTCGTGCTACTGGTATCAAGCGTCGCCTTCGCACGCCAAGAGAATAGCTACGACTGGGTGGGCACTTGGGGAGCGAGCCCCCAAACCTTCTTCGAGGACGATTTACTTCCGCTGCCACCGACGCCTGGTCAGTTTGAAGATCAAACGATCAGAATGATCGCTCGAATCAGTAAAGGAGGAGATCAGGTACGCGTGCGGTTTGAGAACGTATTTGGAACCGCACCGTTGGTTATAGGCGCGGCCCACGTTGCTCTGCATACGGGCGGAGGGAACATTGATCCTACCACCGATCGCACGCTTACCTTCGGTGGTAGCACCTCAGCCACTATCCCACCTGGCGCCCCGGCGCTGAGCGATCCCGTTGACCTTGAGATCGGAGATCTTTCAGAGGTAGCGGTGAGTCTTTACTTGCCAGTGTCCACAACCGCGGAGACTTATCATCGCTTGGGGCGGCAAACGACATATGTCTCCGGAGTTGGAGACTATACTGATTCCGCAGATTTCCCGACGGAAGGTACGACGACGACGCTTCATCGTTTCTTTTTATCGACGATCGACGTTTTGGCTAAAAAGAACACGAGGGCTATTGTCACGCTCGGTGATTCTATAACAGATGGATTCGCCTCGACTGTCGATGCGAACAATCGGTGGCCAGATCAATTGGCGGAACGTCTACTCGGTGAAAATCGTTCACGAAGATTATCCGTAGTGAATGAGGGGATCAGTGGCAATCGTGCTTTAAATAGCGAAATCGGCCCGAACGGCCTTTCACGGTCCAATCGGGACATAGTCGCGCAAACCGGTGCTGCCTTTGTCACATTGTTATTAGGCATCAATGACATCGGCTTTCCAAACATTAATATCGGGGGCACTCTACCCTTCGCCGACCAAGAAGTATCGGCCGACGACATTATTCAGGGATATCGACAGTTGATCGATCGCGCGCACGCTAAGTGCCTGAAAATTATCGGTGGGACGCTGACGCCATTCGAAGGCGCCGGATACTACACCGCAGAAGGTGAAGACAAGCGTCAGGCTGTCAATGAGTTCATACGCCACAGTGGCGAATTCGACGACGTAATCGACTTCGATCTGGCAATTCGCGATCCAGCTCAACCGAGTCGCATGTTGCCGGAGTACGACAGTGGAGACAATCTGCATCCGAACGACGCTGGGTACGATGCAATGGCTGAAGCGATCGACCTAAGGATATTTCAACAGCCGCTACTGAGGTGTGAGGCAGCGAATTAGCCTTCTGAAGAAAAGAGGGTCGCTACCTCGTGATCGATTTTGGGACATCGACGTCCCCAAAATCGACTCGCCAACGCGACAGTCATTGATGCCCCGGCCGCCCTGCGCCCGCAGCCGCGCCCGACTTCCTCGTTGGGAAGCCGGGCACGACGGCTCCCACAAATGGCTGGAGTCGGGTAAGGGGCGGGGCCTTGCGGCCCGTCCCTTATCTGCCTACCCGCCTCGTGCTTCGCACTTCCCTGGCGGGCAGCGAGGGATTAAGACCCATAGAAACAACTGCCGCGCTGCGGGCTAGCAGCGCCCTCGGGCGGAAACACCGTTCAGTCAGTGGGTGAGGGGGCCACGATCCCCCCGCGAGGAGCGGTGTCCAGGCTTTTCCTGTGTAGTCCAAGCCGGGAAACCTGCAGGCCAATTCGGCGTGATTTGCGCTGGCACCCTGCTTTGGTGAGAGGCTGCGTTTACGATGAGATGCGCCGTCCGAACTACGAGCCGGGCTCGGGCGGCAAGGTTAGGTGCCCTTGCGATATCGTCCCAGGCGGGTGGCCCCTGAGAGGGCGCGATCTGTGGAGCTGCAGCAATTCGCCAATGTAGACGAGGATGACCTTGTCCGGTACCGCCTGAGTCATGCAAGTGGCAATTCGTGCAAAGTCCGCTGGTGCTGGCGCGGCTGCTCGAATCCCTACCGTTGACCTGCCCTGCTGCGGGGTGGACATGCGTATCACTGCCTTCGTCACCGACCCTGCGCCGGTCAAGCGCACCGTGGCTCGCATTGGTGAGGTCCCGCAGGCGTTCTGAACTCTGACCCGCTAACAGCAGAAGGCACAGTTCGTCATCTGGGTGCTCCAGCACTCAATGTCCGGTTTACCGGATAAAGGTGCCTCTCGGTTGTTTGCAGTTTCAGGGTCGCTTTTGGCCGGTTGTGTCCATTGGCCGGGGCATTGATTTAAAGCATCCAGCCGGTTGATCCCCAGGGGTCGGGAATGTCTCTTCCTGGCCGTCCTTGGCCGCCGCCATTGCTGCACCGTCTCTCTTCCGCCCAGCTAACGCCAGCAGCCAACACTTTGCAGGCGTGATTCTTCTGTCCTTGAATCATCACCCAAGAAGACCGGCCCCGGGGCGAAAGAACGGAGCCTGTCTTGTCACAGCTCTCTCCTTAACGAGCTGCGGTCTTCGGTCCAAGTGGCTGGTTAGCCTCTTTGGTACCGAGATATGCGCTGAGCGCTTGGAAGCCGCCTTTCAGCACATAGGTTTCGTCGAATCCTACGCCGCGAAGCGCCGTAGCGGCTGCCGTTGCGCGAGTGCCAGATTTGCACATGATCACAATCGGCTTGTCGTTTGGCAACTTGGCGAGCTGTTCGTGCTTGAAAAGCTCACTCAGCGGAATAACGAGATGACCGGGCATGTTGCCAGTGAAGAACCTGGTTTCACCCGGCGTCCGGATATCAACCGTGACATACTGTTTCCCGGCGCGCACCTCGTTGACGAACTGGTCCGGTTTGATCAAGTGCAGCTGTTTACCAGCCTTCGGCCCTTGGACGGATGCGAACATCTGTGCGTAGGCTTCGGCTTCTCCTTCGTCATACGCTGCGGTCGGTGCAGCGGCGACGAGCATACAAGCAGTCAACACGGTCGCAAGTTGTAAGTACCTGCGTTTCATCTTGCGCCTCCTTTTTCGCCCCTCTTTGCAGCTTCAAGATCAACCGACAGACCTAACGCTGCAAGCCTGTATTAATCCGCACTTGTTTCCGGGCAAGAGAATTACGTTCCCCCGAGTTCTGTTGATAGATCGCAATTCAAAAAAAGGCCCAAGGGCGTAGCTTTAAAAAGCGATCGATGCGGAAAGGACCGCTTGTGGCCGGCAGCACCCGTTAGGCGACTCCGGCGTTGAGCGCCTTTCAGGAGATTGAATTCACGTCGCGACTAATGGCCGCTCCTGGCCGAACTTAGACGAGAAAGCCGCCCGTGCGCGAAAACCTTAGCGATTCGCTCAGCATGGGTCCGCAACCAACACTGAGCCATCATATGGGCACTCCAGATTTAGCGTCTGACCGTCTGGCAGAATCGGACCAGTCGGTTGAGCCACCGTGCCAGGCAAAGTTCAGGCGGGAACTCGCCTGCCGGACGAATTCTCCTCGTTTTCTGGATGAGAGACAGGCATGAACGCGGAACTCGCCGACGGTTCTGATCCTCTCAGGCGGTGCAGAAGCGTCTGTGCAGGTTGGCTACGCCGGCGTGGAATACGTCACCCAATCACATGGTGGCCAGGTACCGATGCATTTGCGAGACTATGCCCGCGAAGCAGCATCACAGGTGCTCGCGATGCAGGTGCCCAGGTGAACAAGGTTGAGTGAGGTAAATGAAATAGGTTTGGAAGATGCACTGGATTCCATCGAGCGCAGGCTCGATCGCCTTCTGCGGGGAATCGAGCGACCGAAAACCCCGCGCAACACCTATGCGATTGGCGATGTGCAGGGCTGTTTCGATGATCTCCTCAGACTGCTTGACAAGATCGACTTCGATCCGGCTGAAGACCGTCTCTGGTTTACTGGTGACTTGGTCAACAAGGGTCCTAACTCGTTGAACATTCTTCGCTTCGTCAAGGGACTAGGGCACTCCGCCATCACCGTGCTGGGCAACCACGACCTCTATCTGCTGGCGGCATCCACAGGGGTCGTAAAGAACAAGAAGAACGACAGCATCACCGGCATCCTGGCCGCCCACGACTGTGACGAACTCCTGTTCTGGCTCCGGCACCAGTCGGTGCTTCACCACGATGATGCCCTCGGCTACACCATGGTTCACGCCGGCCTGCCGCCCCAGTGGGACCTGGTTGCCGCATTGGCTCGAGCCCGGGAACTGGAAGCCGCCTTGCAGAACCCCGGTTACGAAGAACTCCTCAGATCCTTGCGCGCGGAAAAACCTGACCGATGGAGCGATGAGCTGGAGGGCCTGGCCAGATTTCGATTCATTGCGAACTGTTTCACCCAACTGCGCTACTGCGATAACGATGGTCGACTGGACCTGTCGGGCGAGCGGCGTAGTGCTGCGAAGAAGAAACGCTCCATGCCTTGGTTTCAGGTTCCTACGCGAACGCATGGTGACATGAAGATCGTATTCGGTCACTGGGCCTCGCTAGACATCAAGAAGACCAGAACCGCTGGTATCTACCCGTTGGACACGGGTTGTAGCAGTGGGGGTAAGTTTACGGCCATGCGCCTTGAGGACGGGCGGATTTTCAACACCCGCTGCAGGATCGAGTCGCACCCGGGCCTTGGGTAGTTCTCCGACGACGCGCTCTGGAACACCAAGGAGTAAAAAAACCGAATTTCCCGATCTCGCTGAGATTTTCAGCTCATCGACTGGCCGACCAATCACCTCATCCAAGCCATTGCCGGCCATGTCAATGGCTTGGGCAGATGGCGGCAGGTCAGGCATCAGTCTTCCGCCCCACCTTCGAGTAACGCAAGGCGCGCCTTCACCTCTTCGAGGCTTTCCTGCAACTCAAGCACCAGGCCTTCGGGTTGCGCGATGCGCTGACCGTCTCGTTCGGCTGGGTTCGAAGGAACCTCTGTCGCTGCAGCTACAGTGAATTCGGTATTCGGGTCACCAAACAGATGCGCAAAGCGCACCTCGCGTCGTCCCGGTTCGCGCTCCAGGCGGACGACGAACGGGCCATCACCGCGCTTGGCCAAGCTCTGTAATACGGCCTCGGTTTCGCTGACGCTGTCAAACTGGCAAAGCCGATTGCTGCGGCTGCGCAGCTCTCCGGGGTTTTGCGCACCACGCAGCGATAGCAGACAGAGAATGCCGATTTCCCGAGCACTGAACTCCAAGCTACCTAAACCGACATTGGCAAAGCGATGCTGGTACTTGGTCACCCGACTGCCAAAGCCGCTACTACTGAAAGCCTGAGCGATTCACTCGGACATGGGTCCGTTACCAACACGGTCGAAGTGCATTTGCTGAGTGGGGATTTTTTTGCGGGAAACGCAGAATGCATGGTTTTTGATGACGGCTGCTCGGAGCTTACGACGTCAGGTTTCTTTACAAGCTGTCTGAGCTGCCGCATTTGCATTCTTCCAACATGCTGTTTTGATGAAATTTTTAATTCCAGGTATGAAATTTGCTGTCTATTTCATTCAACTACAAGATTCAATCAGCCCGCCGAGGGACACACGATGCTAAACACTGATCGCCGCGTTTTGCCCGTCACTTCTGCAGCAGGGCTGCTTGCCGCCCTGTCTATGCCCGCCTATGCGACATTTACGAGTATCCCAGAACCAAGCACCATGCTGTTATTGGCCGGTGGCGTCGGCGCTGCTTTGCTTATCGGTCGGGCGCGCGGGCGCAAGTAACCCGGATTGGAAGACGCTTTTTAGCGTCTGTGTCACAGGGTTGGTATTGGTTCTGGGCCATGTAAGCGAGCCTAGATGATTTTGACTGACTTCCTTCTGGCGAACGCCTGGTCATTAGTGACAACTGCCTACGTCGGCGGTTTCTTCGTCGTCGCAATGTGGGAGTTGTTTTACCCAAGGCGCCAATGGTCAGTCTCGACTGTAATGCGCTGGACTAACAACTTTGGGCTCTTCTTGGTCAGCGCCGCGTTCGCCTATCTGGTATTGCCCGTACTCATCATAGGTTTTTCGTACATCGTCCATGAGCGGAATTGGGGGCTGTTCAATATCCTCGGCGTTGAAGGTATATGGGTAATCGTAACCGGGATTCTCATCTTGGATTTCGCTCAGTATCTCGAGCACCGCACTGTCCATCGATTCTCCCTGCTATGGCGTGTCCATCGTATGCATCATGCGGACTTCGATTACGACCTGACAACGGGCCTTCGCTTTCACCCGTTAGAAGGCCTCTTCGCTACCCTTTGGCGAATGACGACGATAGCCCTTTTCGGAATTCCTATTATCGCAGTCTTGGTCGCTGAACTGCTCTTGATCACGACGAATTATTTTGTGCATGCGAACGCCCGTCTCCCATTATCCTTGGACCGCATGTTACGCAGGGTGATCATCACGCCTGATCTGCATCGAGTGCATCATTCCATCGAAAGGAACGAGACCGATTCTAATTTTGGCTCAGTGCTCTCGATCTGGGACCGGATGCTCGACACCTATGTTTCACAGCCCCGGGCTGGGCACAAGGAAATGGTTATCGGTCTGGACGGTTTTCGTGAACGCAAACATATGCTGCTCCCATGGATGCTGGCGAATCCCTTTATTCGCCGCGATGCGGAAGAGAATATCGCTGGCGAGCGGGCGGCAAGTCGCTCCACCTGACTATCCGAGAAAGTTCATCGCAGAAAATCGGTGTTAGACCACTTCCTTTGATCAGCCCGTAAGTTCGGCTGAACCAAGGGCGAAGCTCAACGGAAAACCGGTAGATTTGATCGCAGTTGGGCTTCCTTCATCAGCGCCAACATACTTCGTTGGGTTGGCAAGGTCTGGTCTTGGCCGGTTGTCCCTAGCCGCTGCGACCATCATGCTGCTCTCATTCGGCCCAGTTAGCGGGAGCAACCAACACACTGCGGACAGAAATTGAAGAACTCGGACGGCGGTCCGATCGCTCAGTCCGCCGGCACGGTGCGCCCAGCCGCCCAGGTGCGCAGCACGGTAATCTGCTCGGCCATCACGACCGCCAGCGGCCGGGTACTCCGGACCTCGGACAGGATAATCTCGGTGGAGATCGGCTGTCGCATACCGTGCGCGGCGTACAGTGCCGAGATGACAGTCTGTTCGATCTCGGCGCCGGAGAATCCGTCGCTGGCGACCGCGAGTTGTCGTGTATCGATTTCGACCCGGCCGCTGTCGCGCTTCGCAAGGTGGATGTCGAAGATGCTGCGGCGTGCGTCCACGCCGGGGAGATCGACGAAAAAGATCTCGTCCAGGCGCCCCTTGCGGATAAGTTCAGGCGGCAGGGATTGGACGTCGTTGGCGGTGGCGACGATGAACACCGACTTGGTGTGCTCGGCCATCCAGGTGAGCAACGTGCCCAGTACGCGCCTGGAGGTTCCGTCGTCGTTGTCGCTGGTGGCGAAGCCCTTCTCGATTTCGTCCACCCACAGCACGCATGGCGCCATTACCTCGGCGGCAGCCAGCGACTGGCGGATGTTCTTTTCGGTTTCTCCGATGTACTTGTTGTAGAGCGTGCCGACGTCCAACCGAAGCAGCGGGACGCCCCAGGTGCCGGCGACCGCCTTTGCGGCCAGGCTCTTACCGGCACCCTGTACGCCGAGCAGCAGGATGCCCTTGGGCGGTTCGAGTGGTCCGGCGACGCCATCGAGGAAAGCCGACTTGCGAAGATTGAGCCAGCCTTTCAGCCGCGCCAGGCCACCAACTTCGGTGAAACGGGCGGTGTCGTACTCGAAGGAGAGCAGGCCGTCCTGGCCAATCAGCCGGTATTTCGCCTCCATCACCTCCGGGACGTCGCTGTGCGTGATGGCGCCGTCGTCATAGATCGCATTGCGTACCAGCCGCTTTACGTCCGTCACCGTGAGCCCGGTCAGCGCACGCGCCAGCTGCCGGTAGGCCTCCTTGTCGCCCTTCAGGTTCTGGTTGCTGTTGCGGATCGACCAGACTTGCGCCTCGTCCTGGATCAGGCGCTTTATCTGCGCGGTGTCCGGCAGCGAGAGCTCAAATGCGGCGCTGAGGCGGCCGAGCTCGGCGGGCAGATCGAGCTGGTGGCTGATCAGCACCAGCGAGACGCCGTTCTGCGGATGGCCGACAGCGAGTTCCTTGAGGCGTCTCACGATCCTTGGATCGTTCAGGTAGGGGTGGAAGTCGAGCAGTGCCACGATCGGACGGTCCCCGGCGCGCTGCAGGTCGCGCAGCATTCTCTCGGGGGCGTCGGCGGCTTCGCGTGCCGGTGTGTCGCGTTGACCATCGAAGGTAACGCCCTTCCAGTCTATCCTGCCGCCGTCGGCGTGCTTGTCGCGGCGCAGACCGTCCGTGACGGACCAGGTCAGTAATGGTCGGCCCTGGTCCCGCGCGATCTCCAGCAACAGCGCGAGCGCGCGTGTCTCCTCGTACGACTGGATTGTCACCAGCGGGAAATGTCCGGAAAGTGTGACGGCGAGATCGTGTTTGTCGTTCATAGGCGAGGCGGTGCGCGGCCAGCTGCTGTATGGGCGGATTATCGGGATAAAGAGGGCTGGAGGAAAGGCGGATCGGGTGGCGCGTCACCAGGGTGTTCGAACGGCGGTGGCACCTCTCTCGGATCGATGCTCCGTGCCCTCCGAGCCTGTAAATCATCCTGAGACTCGACTTCTCGTCATTGCTTCATTCAGCAATTGCTCCCCATTCGGCAGCAACCATCACATCATAGACCCGCGCAGCGGTTGGCCGATCACCGGCCTGACGTCGTCGTGTCCGACAACTCCGTAACGGCCTTTTTGCGGTGCAATAGTCCGGAAACTGCACACGAGACATTCGTCGGCGCGTTCGCAAGGGCGGCAAATGGCTTTACACTAAACGGCTGGATTCAAACCGGACGGCGGTTTTCGCCGTGGTGTCGGACATCGACCAATGGTTTCTCAAGAAGAGGAGATATCGCTTGGCTGCGACGAGACCAATCAAACCACCGATTAGGGATTTCAGGCCATTTGTGATTTGCACGCCTGAGAATTACGCGTCTACGAAGAGCTTCTATACGGACCTTGGTTTTAAGATGCTATGGGACGATGGGAATAGCGCCTGCGAGTTTGCGACAGGATTCAGTGAGCAACGATTTCTGGTCACGCTGCACTACGATATAGAGCCGCCTCGACATGCGATGCTGCATTTCTGGGTAGAAGATGCGAAGGCCTGGTGCGATTACATGAGGGCGCTGAATCTGGAGGAACGGTACCCGAGCGTCACGGTCATGGATCCGGTGGTCACTGAATGGGGCTGGCTCATCACCTACGTCGAGGATCCAGCAGGCGTAAAGCTGCACTTTGCCCAACCGCACAGCGAGGCGAATAAGAAGTTCTTCAATGCCGCCGACTGGATCAGCTAATTTGTTTGCCGTTTGAATGCTTGCCGGTAGCCGACAAAAGATGTTGCCGTGACTGAGACTATTGTCCTTTCTTCGGATTGGGCAGATCTGCGGCATCAAAACGGGTCGCATTGATCGATCGTGAGTTGGCATGAAGTGGTCCCCTGCAGAACGGGCGAGGGCTGCTATTCGATCCGGCGCCGGGTTGTGAGTGACAAAGAGTGGTCTCCTACGCGACCGCCGACGTCTCTTTCGAAGACGGTTAACTTACCGTGCCGGCCAGCTTTGCATTTCTTAATGCTATAGGTACGAACATGGCGTATTACTTTCTCGCCCTCGGTATCGCGTTGGTCGGGGGATCACTTGCGCTGCTCTGGCGCCGGCTTAGCTTTCTGCGTCGAGCGAAAGAAGTGCAGGGCACCGTGTTGCGCGTCCGCCGCATGAGCTACCTGGAGCAGGACGATGGCGGCCCCTCGATGCATTTGGAGATCCGCTACGTAGACGAACAAGGGGAGACTCGCACGCACATCGCCGACAACTCGCTGCTTGCCTTCGTCTATCGGACAGGACAGCCGGTGGGGCTAGCGAGATCAGGCGACGAGGTGCTGGTAAATTCTCCACTCAATATCGCCACGCCTCCGCTTGCGCTGTTGTTGCTGGGGGCCGTCAGCCTGTTCGTCTATTCATTGACGGATTGACCGCGCACTCGCTCCCGGGCCGCGGGGCGGCACACCAAGGGTGGCGCCGTGATTATTTCTCCCGAACAGCGCCTTATCGGTAAGCTATGCCGCACCGGTGTCCTGGAAATCCTCACCATCCGGACATTTGTCAAGAGCGTCCTGATTTCGCGAGTATCGGGGACTCAGTTCAGTCCGCCTCATTCCGTCCGGTCATGCAGTTGCAGGCGATCGGGTTCCAGCACGTCCTAGAGGGTAGCGCCGTGTGCTCTTGCACGAGCCAGAAAGGCCTTGTTGCTCGATATTGCCGTACCCTTAGCACACCGCTCATATAGGCTGTCGTGGTTTTCCCTTACTGAATCTGTGTCACGTCCTGCTGCCCCTTCCCCTGGCTGTAGGACAGGTAGTGCTGGATCAGGCGTTCGCGATAGTTGGCATGGGCCGTAGCGGTAGCACGGAAGGGTGCTGTCGCGCATATGGACTCATACCAGTGTGCGTAACGCGACCAGGTCGGCCCGTCTGCTGGTAGTCCGAATCCGCGGTAGTATCCCAGTAACGCGTCGACTCGATAGGCGAAAGGAACCAGGTGGAGATCGATTGCGCTGATAGAGGAGCCGGTGAAGAACGGACCGGACGAAGGCATGGCTTCGATCAGTTCCCGCAGTCCCTCGACGAGTGCATCGCGCGAACTCTCCCGGTATTCGTCCGGTTCCCCTGCCGCCAGAAAGCGATAGACATAGGGGCGAAGGGGCAATACCAGGCGGAATAGAGCCTCATCGGTTGTGTAACCATACGCGTACCGTTGTGGTGAGACACTCAGCTCTTGGGGATCTGGTCATCGATATCGATAACCCGGCGGTCGTAGAAAAAGTGGGCATTCGACTGAAGCTCTGCAGGGAGTTCCTCGAATTAGGCTTCCGGATGGCGTAGCACATCCTCGAGCGGAACCGGGCTGCCGATCCAGTAACCCTGGACGTAGTCGCACCTGATTTCCACCAGTGCGTCATAGATGTCCTTGCTCTGCACGTATTCGGCAATTGTCCTCCGACCCATCAACCGCCCAACACCCTCGATCGTGCGCACGAACGCCAGGCTGACCGGATCGTCGCCGATGTCGCGGACGAGTTCGCCGTCGATCTTCAGATAGTCGATTGGCAGGTCTCTCAGGTAGAGGAACGAAGAATGACCGCTGCCGAAATCGTCCAGTGCAAACTCACAGCTGATTTGCTTCAGGGCCTCGACGAACGCCTTCGCCGCCGCGATGTCTGAGATCGCGGCCGTCTCAGTGATCTCGAAACAGATCCGCGTTGGTGATAAGCCGGATTCGTCAAACTGCTCCACGATGAAATCGAGCAGGCGCTGGTCGTCAATCGAGTGGCCCGAGAGATTCACCGTGAAGCGGTGATCGGAGTCACTGGAGAAGCGCGAGGCGGCGATTTGCCGAAAAGCGTTCTTGATGACCCAACGGTCGAGTTTGACCGACAGGCCATAGCGCTCCGCAATCGGCAAGAACAGGTTGGCGCCGATGACATTGCCGTTCTCGTCGTGCAGGCGCAGCAACAATTCGTGCATATACTGCGGGTGAAGGCCCTCTGTCCCTGACGCCGCCGACGTGATCAGCTGCGCATAGAGCACAAGGCCGTCGTCTTTCAGCGCATGCGTCAGGCGATTCAGCATGCGTCCGTCCGACCTCGCCCGACCGGGCCGTACCATTTTCTCTGTATACACCTGCACCATACCACCGCCGTGCAGCTGGGCCGCTCGGCATGCCTGCATCGCATGTCTTAGCGCGGCAACGCCGGCGCCCAATCCGTCGCCGATTTCGGCTACGCCAACGCTGATGCTGACATCGTAGTGCTGCCCGGCAAAAGAAAGCCTCAGCGCATCCGTGCGCTCGATCAGCGATCGCGCGACGGCAAGGGCTTGCTCAGATTTCCGCCGTTCTACTACCACCCCAAACTCGTCTGCACCGAGGCACCCGAGCAGACACTCATCACCAAGCTCATGCCGCAACAGATCGGCGAAGATTCGGATCACCCGATCGGCTGTGGGATCTCCGCCGTATTCTCGAATCAGCCGGAAGCGGTCAATATCGATGTGCAACACGGAACGCGCGCGTGGCGCCCTATCGATTTCCACCTGCAATTCCTGCAGTTGAACCTCGAACGCGAGTCGGTCCGACAGGCCCGAGAGCGCATCTTGGCCCGCCACGTTTGCATCTAGGCCGCTGTTGTTCGAAGGCCTGGTGCGCGGCCTATCCGGACGGGCCGGCAACCGAGCATTTCTGCCCTCGGGATTCGAAACGGAGGCCGCGACTTGAACCAAAGCCAGCGAGATCACATCCGCCATCATGCTCAAGAGGTTCTCGTGCCAGGGCATCAGGCTGCCCGGCTGTCCGTTCCAGACCACCAGACCGCCAATCACCCGGTCGGGGTTGCTTATCGGCACACCGAGCAGGCAGCCACGCCATTCTGCACAGCGCTGATGCAGTTGCCGCTCGATGAAGACATACCCAACATCGAGCACTGCGGGAAACACCTCGGCGACCAACAGTGAAGCCAGCACGTCGGGCATGTTTTTGGAACCGTGACAGCCGTTTGACAACCTATGGGGTGTTGGTGCATCGCCGGCGATGAACACCTCACAGGCTGTGAAGTCTTGGTGCTCCATCAGGGCCTCGACTGCCGCGTTGATGATCTCCGCCGTCGACCCGCAGGGGGTGACTCTGATCAACTTGCGCAACGCGCTCAGCGAATCGGACAGTGCGAAAATACCTGAGCTGACATCCTGGGAATTGCCGTCGTCGTGGTTCATCGGCGCCCTCCGCTGAAGGCGGCGGCAAGCGCCTGAATGTCGCCTGCGCGTTCGCGCCAGATTTCCAGCACGGCAGCCCAAGCGCTGTGTTCGATGCCCAGCTGATTGAGCTGTTCGGCAAGCCCGGTCGTCAGATCGACCGGCTCGTTGTTGCGGACCCTACGATTGACTTCCGCGCACAGCGAAATCAGGTTGACCAGAATGCCGTGACTGCCCGCGCGGGAACAGCGGCTGATTGGCCCCATCGCCGCAGCCATGCTTTCCGGCAACTTCCAGGCGCTGGCCAGTTCGGCACCAGCGATCGCGTGATCCAGCCCTAACAGTGCGAGCTCAATCTCGTTAAGCCCCACCTCCGGCCGTGCCGATGCTACCGCCAACACCCCGTCCATCGCGTCGGGCGCAACATGGACGAGCGCCAGTAGGCCGAGACCGTGCAGCAGACCGGCCAGGTAGGCCTCAGATGTCTCGGGCGCATTGGCCAAAGGCAGGCGGGTAACGAGAAGCTCCGCGAGAACGGCCAAATTCATCGAGCCAGTCCAGAACCGAACTGGATCGAACCGCCGACAGGCCGCCACGTCGAACGGCTGACTCAGCACGTACGACACGCCGAGATGGCGCACCAGGTCCAGCCCGAGCAACCGGATGATGGCGTCCGGGATGCTTTTCACCGGATTGCCCGTCGCAAAGAACGCTGAATTCGCTACTCCAAGGATGCGCGCGGCCAGGGCCGGTGTCTGCTCGACCAACTCGGTCAATCGCAGCATGTCGAGATCGGGATCCGACAGCATTTGTAGCAGTTCCTGTGATCGCCGAGGCAACGGCGGCAGGCTGATGACGCCGCGTACGAGTGCCCGCGCGTCGGCACCCGCTTGACCGTTCAGGTAGGAATTGGAATCTCTGGTCTTCTCGGCCATGTTCTACCTCCGTTAAGGATTCGCGAACTCGCTTCGAGTACAGTTATGAGCGAGACGGAACAGCGCGGCCTGAGCGAAAGCTGATCTTTGGCTATCTTTTTCCTGAAGCTTTTTTTATGTCGATAAAACAGTAAGTTAAAGACATGGTCCTGAGTAACAACAGCGCCGCTCCCGTGCGGATTGGCGAGTGGATTCTGCTACCGCATCTGAATCTCCTGCGCCGCGCGGACGATGACGAGGTCCATTTGGAGCCACGCCACGCCGACCTGCTGCGCTATCTCGCGACCCATCGCGGCCAAGTATTGAGCGCCGAAGACATCATCGACCAGGTCTGGGAACGCCAGATCGTCACCGATCAATCGGTCTATCAGGCAATCGCGAAGCTGCGTAAGGCGCTCGGCGACAGCGCGGCTGATTCTCGCTACATAGAGACCGTGACGAAGCGTGGCTACCGTCTGATCGCCGAGGTCTCGTGGGTCGATTCCGGAACCGATCCCTCGATGGGACGGCCCAGGCCGGACGCAGCGGCCAATCGGCTTCGTCTAAGGCGCTGGCTCGGCGTCGGAGTGTTCGCGACGGCGCTGGCCGTCATCGCATGGGCACTGCTGCAACCCCAGCAAGGCGCTGCGCCAGATGGCCAAGGAACGGTAGCAGTGCTGCCGTTTACGATGCTTTCTGACGACCCAGAAGACCGCTTCATCGCCAAAGGCTTTTCGATTGAGCTTGCACATGCGCTCGGCCGTTCCGGCCAGATCCGGGTGATTGGCCCGACCTCAAGCCAACTTGCAACCAGGCTGGGCAGCGATTTGCCCGACATCGCGCGGCATGTTGGCGCCGAATTTGTCGTCAGCGGCAGCATCCAGCGCGCCAAGAACGGTATCAGGGTAATCGGCGCGCTCACCGAAGTGCCTTCTGGTTACCAGGTTTGGAGCGAGGTGTTCGACCGCAGCAACCGCGACATCCTCGCGACGCAGCGCGAGGTTGCCAACGCGATTGCCGCAGCCCTGCTACATAAGGTGGAGGGCGGCGCCGAACCAGGACCTGCGCACCTGCAGCCATTCGATGCGCCCACCTATGATAGCTACCTGCTGGCTCGCTATTATCGAAACCGTCGAACACAATTCGACCTGGAGCGTGCCGAACAGTACTTCAACCAAGTGCTTGATCTCGATACGGACTTCTTTCCGGCAGTGCGGGAGATGGCCGCGACTCAACTTCTGCTTTCATTCTACGGTGATCTGCCGCTGTCGCAGGCCGTCGAGAACGCCGAGTCGCACTTGACGCACGCCGTTGAACTCTCGCCGGAAGACCCTGAATTACTTGCAATGATCGGCCTTTCGCACTACATGCAAGGCGCCTATGGTCTGGCCGAAGACTTCCTGCTGCGCGCCGTCGCGATTCACTCGAACCTGGCGGAGGCATGGATGTGGCTCGGTCTTGTGCGTCAACAGCAGGGACGACTCAGAGATGCACTGCCGGCCTTTGAGCATGCCAGCCAGCTCGAGCCGCTGCTAGTCACCAGCGTCGTCAACTATGCGAATGCCCTGAACTGGAGCGGACAGGGTCAGGCCGCGCTGGAGATACTCACCAATCTGGCTGCCAGGGCCAACGCGCAATTCGACAATCGCGATCAGTTATTTCGTGTGATGAGCGGGATTCTGCTCGACGCAGGACAGCTCGAACAGGCGTACATGTGGGCTAAGCGAGCTCTCGATATTTCACCGGATTCGGCGCTATCCGAGGCCAACGAAGTGCTAATCCTGGCCTTCTTAGGACAAATCGATGCGGCGTCCGAGATCGCGAAGCACCTGTACAGCCACTCTACACCTGGACGCGGCGCGAATGCCTATTTGCTGCGGGCCAACGTCGAGTCACCGGGCGTATTGGACACGGGCACGCTCAGCGCTCATCTCGACGAGCTGCAGCGCCAACCGGACACACCAGAGATAGAGTGGCGCCTGGCCAACGTGGACGTCGGCATGGCAGCCTACTTCAACGATGAACTGGAGCAGGCTATCGCGCAGCTGGGCAAGGCGCTACAGGGCCGCAATTATCCGGTGACGCGCGCCGACGGTGACGTTTTCATCTGTGCCTCTCTGGTCGACGCCCTTCAGCGTGACGACCGGAAAAAAAGCCGCGGCCGGTCAGCTTGCGCGCTGCATGGAGAACATGGCAGACGCCGAGCAAAATGGCTGGGACAGCCGGTCGTTGGAGATCAGCAGAATCCGATTGGCGGTGCTCAACGAAGACTTTTCGACAGCGCGAAATCATTTGCGGGAATTGTTCGATAACGGCTTTCGCGACAAGTCCTTGCTGTTGCGCGACCCCATTCTGAGCCGATTGAGCGACACGGATGAGTACCGGCTGCTGCTGGAAAAGATCAGCGTCGCGGTCGAAACGGCCTGGCAGTCCATCAGCAAGGGAGCGGAACATTAACCCGAAGCAATGCGACCCCGGGGCGCCGCCTGACCCAGCCTCTCTGTGGCCGGGCGCCCGATGGTCCAGGACCTGTCTTCGAGGGAGATACGGATGAAAAAAAACAAGACTCGGCCGGGACTTTCAGGAGCCCAGAATCTGCCGGTCTATGAAGGTATCCGGAGATGAACGACAAAGTCTCCGCCCTGCAGCCGATCGCAGCGGCGCAACTCATACATGCCTGCGATCCCGAGATCCTGGCGTTTTCGGATAGCAGCGAATTGCAGTCTGCTGGCACCGCCCTGGGACAGGAACGAGTGATCGAGGCGATTGCGTTTGCTACCGACATGCGCCGCGACGGCTACAATCTCTACGTGATGGGCTCGCCAGGGATCGGAAAGCATCATCAAATGCGCAAGAGCCTGGCCGACTGTGCCCAGGCCGACCCGGTGCCGCCGGACTGGTGCTACGTCGCCGACTTCGCGAAACCAGACCGGCCGATCGCATTGCGCTTGCCGGCGGGGCGCGGCAGCAGCCTGCGCCTCGACATGCGCCAGCTCGTCGAAGACCTGCTGACCAGTCTGCCCGCTGCTTTTCAGAGTGACGATTACCGCCACCGCGCGCAGGAGCTTCGCGACGCGTTCAAGAAGCGCGAGGACGACATGGCGGCCGAGTTGGGCAGACAGGCCGCAGAACGCAACATCGCGCTAATCTCTACCCCGACCGGTCATAATCTCGCGCCGCTCAAAGACGGCAAGGTGCTCAGCCCCGACGAATACGCGGCCCTTGACGACACGGCCAGGGGCGAGCTCGAGCAGGCCACGGATGAGATGAAGGAGGCACTGCGGACGGCGCTCGGGCGCGTACCGCTATGGAAGCGCGAGCTACACCAACGCCTCCGCGAAGTGGATGCCGACGTGACCGAGCTGACGGCCGGGCAGTTAATCCACGAACTTGAACTCCGTTACGTGGGACTGCCTGATGTACAGAACTATCTGCAGTCTGTCGCGGCCGACGTAGTCGAGCACGGCAACCTGTTCCTGCCCGACGAGGGTGGTGACAGTCCGGGTGCCGACGATCCGCGGTTCACCCGATACCAGGTCAACTTGCTTGTCGACAATGGTGCGATCAACGGTGCGCCGGTGGTATACGAAGACAATCCGACATACCAGAACCTGGTCGGGCGCATTGAGCACGTCGCCCACATGGGTACGCTTAGCACCGATTTCACCCTGATCAAGACAGGTTCCTTGCACCGCGCGAATGGCGGCTATCTGATCGTCGACGCTGACAAGCTGCTGACCCAGCCGTTTGCCTGGCGCGCGCTGAAACGCGCGCTCGACAGCAACGAGATTCCAATCGAGTCACCGGATCGGCTGCTTGGTCTGATGTCGACCGTATCCCTCGAGCCACAGCCGATCGCGCTGAACGTCAAAGTCGCCTTGCTCGGTGATCGCGAACTGTATTTTCTGCTCAAGGCTTACGACGCCGAATTTGGCGCTCTGTTTAAGGTCGTCGCCGATTTCAGCGAGGACATGCCGCGCGATGCGGGGCGCGAGATGGCGTATGCGCAACTCGTTGCCAGCCTGCAGCGGCACCAGAAGCTGCACCCGATCACCCGCGAGGGTGTTGCCGGCATTATCAACTGGTCGGCACGGCGCGCGGGTGACGGCGAGAAGCTGTCGCTGCACTTGGGCGACCTGATCGAACTCCTGCAGGAGGCAGACCACTTCGCCGCCAAGTCGGACAGCAGGTACGTCGAGGCAGAACACGTCCAGCTGGCCATCGATGCAAGCATCGCGCGTACCGACCAGTATCGAAAGCGGCTGCACGAGGCGATCCTGCGCAACAACCTCTTGATCGACACCGAGGGAAGGCAGCTCGGCCAGGTCAATGGTCTATTTATCATTCAGGCGGGTGATCTTGCTTTCGGTAGCCCGTCGCGCATCAGCGCCACGGCACGCATCGGTTCCGGCGAGGTGGTGGACATCGAACGCGAGGCGGAGCTGGCCGGCGCCATACACAGCAAGTCGGTAATGATCCTGAGCGCCTACCTGGCCAACCGCTACGCTCGTCACCAACCGCTTTCGCTCTCGGCCAGCCTGGTCTTTGAGCAGTCATACGGGAAGATCGAGGGCGACAGCGCCTCGCTGGGCGAACTGTGCGCATTGCTGTCAGCGATCGGCGACCTGTCGATCGATCAGTCACTGGCCGTCACCGGCTCGGTCAACCAGCACGGCCAGGTACAGCCGGTCGGCGGGGTCAACGAAAAGATCGAGGGCTTCTTCGACATCTGCAACGCGCGATGCCTGACCGGAACACAGGGGGTAATCATCCCTGAGGCTAACAAGAAGGACCTGATGTTGCGCGCGGATGTCCGGGCCGCCGCCGAGCGCGGCGAGTTTCATGTCTATGCAGCAAACCATGCGGACCAGGCCATGACGATGCTGTGCGCTATGCCCGCCGGCAGCCCCGATGCCAATGGACTTTACCCGCAGGACAGCTGCAACGGCCGTGTGCAGATGCGCTTGATCGAATGGACCGCAATGCGCCAGCAGTACTCTTCCTGGGCCGGGCCAAACGGCTGAGCGCGTCCGGGCCGTGCAGGCGATCGGTCAAGGTCGCTGCACGTCGGGGGTTTGGTCCAACTGTCTAAGCTACAAATTGCGTCAAGGCGGACAGAAGCGTCCGATCTAGCCCGCCCACTGTGCCGATATGGACGCTCACCCCTTCACGCAAATCAGCGGCTCGAGGCGCGCCACCTTGCGCGACAGCCCGGCCTGGTCGGCGGCCTCGACCACCCGGCTGACATCCTTGTAGGCACCCGGCGCCTCTTCCGCGATACCACGCAGTGACGGGCTGCGGATCAGGATGCCGCGACTCTCGAGGTCCTTTAGCACCTCGCGGCCCTGCCACTGGCGAGTGGCCTGATGACGGCTCATCGCGCGGCCGGCCCCGTGACACGAAGAGCTATAGGCGAGGCCTTCGCTGCGTTCGGTGCCGGCCATAATGTAAGACGCAGTACCCATCGAGCCGCCGATGATCACCGGCTGGCCAACTGCACGCAGACCATCGGGCAGATCCGGATGACCGGGACCGAGCGCCCGAGTCGCACCCTTGCGATGCACAAAAAGCTGTTTGCGCCTGCCGCCAACGGTGTGCGTCTCGCGCTTGCAGGTGTTGTGCGACACGTCGTAGAGCAGGGTCAGCCGAGTGCCAGGAAATACGTCCGCGAACACCTCACGGGTCAGATGAGTGAGGATCTGGCGATTGGCCAGCGCACAGTTGATGCCGGCGCGCATCGCGCCAAGGTAAGACTGCCCGAGATGCGACTCGATGGGTGCACAGGCTAGCTCACGGTCGGGCAAGGATATCCCGTGGTCCTGCGCCTTGATTGCCATCGACTTCAGGAATTCGGTGCCGATCTGGTGGCCCAGGCCGCGCGAGCCGCAATGGATGCTGATCACGATCTCGTCTTGCTGAAGCGCAAAGGCTGCGGCGGTTGCGCTGTCGAAGATCTGCGCGACCCGCTGCACCTCGAGGTAGTGATTACCGGAACCCAGCGTGCCCATCTCCCGGCGCTGGCGGTGCTTGGCCCTTTCCGATACCTGCGGCGGGTCGGCACCAGCCATGCACCCGTGCTCCTCCGTGCGCAGCAGGTCGGCCTCCCTGCCATAGCCCTGCTGCACCGCCCAGACGGCGCCACCGCTCAGCATGCGTTCCATTTCGCGGTGACCGAGTTGGAGCGCACCGGTGCTGCCGAGACCCGCCGGGATGGTCACCTCAAGCAGGTCCGCGAGGGCCTTCTTGTGCGGTGCCAGCTCCGCCAGCGTCAGCCCGGTATGCAGCGTGCGCACACCACACGATATATCGAAGCCCACACCGCCCGCCGAGACAACACCGCCCTCATCCGGATCGAACGCGGCCACGCCACCGATCGGGAAGCCATAACCCCAGTGGGCATCCGGCATCGCAAACGCGGCCTGCTGAATGCCGGGCAGCGTGGCGACATTGCGCACCTGCTCGAACACCTTATCGTCCATCGCATCGATTAGCGGCCGATCGGCAAAGATGATGCCCGGGACGCGCATATTACCGCGCGGTTCGATTCGCCAGACAAACGGGGAATCAGTGGCGGAGGCCGTTAGTTGCATATTAAACATCCACAACGCACTGTGCGTGCCACAAACTATCGTCTGAGCGCCATACCCGCAACTCGGTGAAGGTCGCCCCCTTGATCTCCACGGTCGGTCGGTGACGCGCGACATCGATTGGCTCGCCCCACGCGGTAGCCTTCAGCATATGTCCCCGGATCTCGACCTCAAAGCGGGCATAGAGCCTATGCCGGATGGCCATTGCGTAGATCAGTGCGTTAAGCCACTCGGTCAGCAATAGCTCGTGATCCGGCGCGTTGACCTCGATTGCCAGTGGCTCGCTGCATGCGACTGCATCCGGATCGACGATAACCGCCGTCATCGCCAGTGCCGCTTGTTCGAAGGCCTCGGCCAGGCTGCGTCCGCTACCGCGCACACCGATATCGGCGATGTGCTGGAAATGTTCCCACCCCGGTACGCCTGCCTGCTGCATCTCATTCTCTCCGAAGGGCCACGCCAAGGCGAGTGGTTTGCTTACTGCCCGCGTTCGGCGACGTTGCCGTTTCCGGCGTGCCGTGTTTGTCGGCAGCCGAGTCTGCACGACCTTGATCCCATTCTCTCCTAGACTATCTTTGCACGACCGCGATAGTTCGGGTGGCTGGCCCTGGGCCGAAAAAACAGACAACCCAATGCGGCCGCCTGGCACACGAATACAGATTCCGATTGAGGAGGGCACGCTCTTGAAACTCTATCTGGTGCAGCATGGCGAGGCGTATGCGAAAGCCGACCATCCCGATCGACCTTTGACTGTCCGCGGTGAGCAGGATGTCGATCGTCTGGCCGGTTTTCTGCAACGCGCAGGTGTACGGGTCGAGCGGGTGGTGCACAGTGGCAAGCTGCGGGCCCGGCAGACGGCGATGCGACTGGCGGCGGCGCTAGGCCCGGGTGTGGCGCCGGAGGAAAGCGGCCTGATCAATCCTAGCGACAATCCCAAGGCTTTCGACTGGCAAAGCGAGAGCTGGGATCGCGACTCGCTCGTAGTCGGCCACCTGCCGTTCATGGCCAAACTGGTTTCGCACCTGGTCATCGGCGATGAGAACCGGCCGATCGCTGCCTATCGGCCGGGCACCGTCGTCTGCCTATCGCTGAATACAGACGCACAATGGTTGATCGAGTGGATGGTCCGGCCTGAACTGCTCACCTAGCAGACCCCATTCACCGGCCAGACTTCTGGTAGGTCCCCATGAGTTGCACCTGCGCCAGGACATGGCCCTGCATCGCCGCCTCCACCTCGGCCTTGGTCGGCCTGCTCATCTCCGGCAGGGTGGCATCGAGCGCGTAAAGTTTGTGAAAGTAGCGGTGCCTGCCGACCGGCGGACAGGGGCCGCCGTAACCGGTCCGCTGCCAGTCGTTCAGGCCTTCACCTGTGCCGGGCGGTAGGCCTGGCGCGGTGACGCCTTCGTTCAGGGCTGTTGCATCGGCAGGGATGTTGTACAGCACCCAATGGACCCAGGTCATCTTCGGTGCCTGCGGATCGGGCGCATCCGGGTCGTCGACGATCAGCACCAGGCTCCGGGTGCCATCCGGTATGCCCGTCCATTGCAGCGCCGGCGCCAGGTCTTCGCCCTCGCAGGTATATTTCGCGGGAATTTCGCCGCCGTCAGCAAAGGCGTCGGACGTCAGAGAGAGTGTCATGTTCGCCCCCGGCAGATGTGGACTGAATGCCTTGAAGTCTAACGCAGACGAGCAGGGTCTGGGCGCGTCGGTCTCAAATCTTGCCCTGCGCGCTAGCCTGCATGTTGCACCAGTATCCAGGATGATCGCGCCGGCCAGGTGCGTTCGGACGCCGCCCTGGAGCGAAAAGCATAGCCGCAGCTATGGTTTGAGCAAAGGGCAAGTACAGGCGTGCCTGGATAGATCGGGGACGAGAGACAAACTGTACCTTCAAGAAAGCGCACCGAATATGACGTTCACCGTATCTCTGCCGATTCATTCGCACCCGTCCACGATCGACTGGTGCAACATGCAGGCTAGGTGTGCTTGGATTATGGTAGTAACAACATCAGCGTGGCGTGGGGCGCCGCGGAGTGGGTCGCCGGCGTGCCACGCAACTTGCCGCGGAGCCCGTGCATCATGTTTCTGAACAAGGACCGGCCACTCGCGTCTATGCTCCAGCTCGGCGGGATCGGCCTGATCGCCTATGACCTTATCGGCTCGGATGCGCGCGCCGCCGGGATCGCGGCGGCGATTGGCTTTTCGGTGTTCGTCATCGGTGTATTGTTGTCGAAGATGCGCATGTGAAGCGGATCGGCTCAGCCCGGTTTCATCGATGAAGACGCCAGGCGGCCATCAATGATCAGATCCGGGGCGTCGCCGGAATCGTTGATCTTCTGATAAAGAATGCCACACAGACGGTAGAAACGGTTCCAGCTGACGTATTCGTAATGCATCCGGGCTCGCTGTTACGCCTCGGACCGTTCACACGCCACGACCAGGTCCTGCAGGCCCGCCGTCGAGGTCAGGGAAAGGCCGGGATGTGCGATTCCGTCCCCTCGATATCAGCGCCGTGCGGTACACATTTACCGCTCAATCGTCTTCACAATAGTATCCATGACGGACACCACTGAGTAGCTCCGAAAGCGCCTCGCCTTTTATCTTGATGAGGCTGCGATGATCACCGGACTCGAGGTACACATAGGTGAGACTGGTCAAGGCTTTGTCCAGCAGTGTTTCCATGCCGTACGCAGGGCCTAGCGGCGGGATCGCGCCGGGATCACAGTCAGGAAAATGCCCAGCCGCGTTATTTTCCTCGGCCAGAACCATCTCGCGATCAAGCTCTTTTCGAATCGCAGACAAATCTACCCATGCATCGCCGGGGACCACGACCATGACGGCCCCTGCGCCATCCTTGAGGATCACGCCCTTCGCTATATGGCCTTCATCAACATGAGCTGCATCAGCGGTTTCATGGCTGGAACCACTTGCGGGGTGGGCGATCACCTCGTAGGCAACGCCCCTTCCCTCGATGTAGCTCTTCACTGTGGCTGCTATTGTCACTGTCTGATTCTCCCTTGCGAGCTGCTGGAACATCGCCAGTCTCGGCCTCAAACTTAACAAAACCGTAGCCCCTGGCCGAGCCTCTCGGCTGGTTCTATTTCAATCATACGCCGTGAAGCCCCTTGGCACACAGGACGCCTTGACCTAGGGAAACCCTGGCGCGGCTTGGTATCGTGTCTGACTTCAAGCGAGCTTAAGTGAAAATTACTCAACGCTGAGGCAAACCTGACTCGACCAGATACTCCGGCCGGTGCCATGCCCTGTTGGCGCGTTGCAAGCGCAAGGCTAATATTTCCCGTTCCGATGGCCGCATCGGCCGTCTTGAGTCAGCATCGTTTGGGCAAGGAACATGGAGCCTTGAGCAAATCAATCAATCAGCAGGTGGCAGCCAAATTTCGTAAGGCAGGGGACGTTCTCGAGCAGCAGGCGGCCAATCCATTTCGCGTTGGAGCCTATCGGCGTGCCGCCGAGACGATTGCCGGTCTCGATGAAGATCTGTATGACTTGGTAGCAAACGCTGGTGCAGATGCGCTGATCGAGATACCCAACATAGGGACAGGCATTGCCGCTGCCATTGACGAGATCGTGCGTACCGGGCGGCGGGTGCAACTCGAACGGCTGCGCGGCTCGCTCGATCCGGAGAGGCTATTTCAGACCGTACCCGGTATCGGACCGAAGCTGGCGAAGCACATCCACGACCAGCTCGATGTCGAAACGCTCGAGGCACTGGAAAACGCTGCGCACGATGGGCGCCTCGAGGCGGTACCGGGAGTTGGGGCGAGGCGTGCCACCGCCATCCGCGCCACGTTGGAGAGCATGCTGGGTAGGATGCGTAGACAATCCCGCCGCGAGCCCGCGCCAGGCCCGAGTGTTGAACTGCTTCTCGATGTTGATGCGGAATACCGAACCAAGGCTAGTGCCGGCCAGCTGCCCACCATCTCGCCACGACGGTTCAATCCCAATCACGAGGCCTGGCTGCCAATCCTGCACACCGAACGTGCCCTTTGGCATTTCACGGTGTTGTTCTCGAACACAGCCCGTGCTCATGACCTCGGGCGCACACGCGACTGGGTCGTGGTTTTTTTCTACGATGATCATCATCGGGAAGGTCAATGCACTATCGTCACAGAGACGCGCGGGGCTTTGATCGGTAAACGCGTGGTACGCGGGCGCGAGGGAGAGTGTCGAGCGCTATATGCAAAATAAACAGCTATACTCATAAAGCGAAAACGCCCATAGTGATTTGAAGATCGGATAAATCTTGCCGGGCTGCTGGAGTCAAGGGTTTCGCAACCCGCTGCCGTTCCGTCTGCACTCTGACCAGGAGGGTCACAACGAGGCGAGCAATCAGGATAGTGATTGTGGCTTCATGCCGACTTGTTCCCCTTTCGCATCTGCGGCGGTTCCTGCGGATGCGGCGCAGGTGATCAATACCGCAGGAGCGTGCCAACGACATCTCTCGGCGTTGGTGTTAAGCCTTCAGAAGCAGGCGCGACTCGATAGTCAACCATTGTTTGTGTCCTCGGCAGCGAACGGCACAACGCTATTGCACAATGACGATTTTGTGCAGCGGATGTGGTGCAAAGGGGGCACGCTTCAGGTGGAGAGCGAATACCCCAAGGCGGAAAACCTGCGGGCGCTCGATTGACCGCTTTCGAATGGCCGGGCAGTGTCCTGGCATCTGCAAGGAGTCGTGAGTACCGGCACAAACCGATGCGCCAATGTTGTCGATTCGGCCTTTGCTCACGAGCCCGGGCTCGTCAGTGCAACAAGACGCAATTGGCGAGGGATGGAATGAGCTCGCGCTGGCCGCATCTTTATCCGCACAGGGCAAATACACTAGCCCAACGTCGTGTTGTGGACTCGAGAGCTTTTCGAGTCGCTACTCGCACGCTTTGGAACATATAAGCAATACAGACGGAATTAGAGAATGAAAATGTGGAGAACGATTAGAGATACAATCATCGGGGTGATGCTTTCGGCGCCCCTCGCTGCATTCGCCGCGACGGATGTCGGGGAAGGCCATGACCACCGCACGTTTCACACCAACGGCCAAATCGAATATGGGAAGATCGGCGATTCCTACACGGCAGACCTGGTGATGTATCTGGCGGGGAATCAATTCATGGTGATGGAGGGACTCATCCAGGATTTTCAGTCGAAACACCCGGAGATCAAGACCGTCTTCTGTGAAACGATCCCTCCTGGTCAAATTTTCAAAGGACAGATCCTGAAGCAAGGCGAAATCGCTGGCCAGAAGATCGCGCAGAACCCGGATATCTTTGCCAGCGTAAACATAAATCATTTGAAGCAGTTGAAAGGCAAAGGCTTGATGGATGACCATATGATTTACACCCACAACAGGCTCGAACTGATGATCGCGGAGGGCAACCCGAAGGGCATCAAAGATGTTGAGGATCTCGGCAGGGATGATCTTGTTCAGTCACACCCTAACCCACTGACAGAGGGCATATTCAAATTCTACGGCTCAGAGATGCTGAAGGATGCCGGGCTATATGAAAAAGTGACGGGCGGAGAAAAGTGCAAGAGTTGCTGGGCCGTTCCTGGCAAGACCTGGTTTACCTCGCGCCATCATCGGGAAACTCCAGATCGGATCGAGAACGGTGAAGCAGATGTCGGAATCGTGTGGACGACTGAGGTCGTGCACGCAAAGGCGACCGGTCGAAAGGTTGATGGTGTTGCCATACCGGCACCGCTAAACAAGGAAGCCAAAGTCGGGTATGCAATTGGCAAATTGAAAGCCGGCCGGAACCAGGAGAATGCCGACGCGTTTCTCGCTTACCTGGCCACTGACCGTGCGCAAGACATCTATGCGAAGTACGGATTCGGGAAAGCGAGCACTGATGAGCTGAAGATTAAGCCTTTGCCCAGCCCGAAGTGATGGCGATCGCAGCAGCAAATGGGCTAGTCGTGGCGGAAGCTGAGTGATTGCACCTATGCTCTTTTTTTTAGTTCTTGCTGCCAACCGAGTACAAGCGACACTTCATCAACGAACCTCAACTTCCAGAGAATTCCTAACATGTTCAAAGAATTTGGATTTAAGCTTTCGAAATGCACTTTTCTAGTGGCTGTTCTACTGCTGTCCTTTCTGGGCGTTGCTCAGGCAGAGGGAATGCGCTGTGTAGTTATCCATGTACCCCAGGCTGATCCTAAAGCGTTCAAACAAGCTGTGAACATCGCATCTAACCTGCCGAAACAGCTTGGCGTGGATAATGTCAGAATCGAGGTCGCTGCGCAGGGTCCCGGTCTTGCGCTTTTGGCGGAGGGAAGTCCTGAGGCAGAAAGGATTCAAAGCCTTATCGCCCAAAGCGAGAACACGATGGGTGGCGGTACGACCTTTAGCGCCTGTGCCGCTACTATGGCGGGAATAAAGAAAAGGACTGGCAAAGAGCCGGTTCTGCTGAAAGGTGTTGGAGTAGTACATCCTGGAGCAGCAGTTCGGGTGATGGAGCTTCAGGAGCAGGGTTGCTCCTACATACGGATTTAGAAACTTCCCTTCAATATGCGATGTAGCAACTGAGAGCGTACAAATATCGGCCGCCTCCATGTCGGCCGGGTGCTGTCCTTGGCCGCCTCCTGTGTGGTTCCGACCGGCTTCAGCCTGGTCAACAGCAGCAATCAACACACAAGAAACATTCCCCGGCCCCCGCGCCGGGGGGGTTCTCCAGTTGCCAGACCAGGGCGCCTACCGCAGTCGAGCCCGTTCGAGTGCGCAGCGAAGGGGTTTGCCGACCAGGCGGAAAAGGCGCGGGCACCAACCGCAAGCGTCTTCCTGCTGGCTGCCCGGCAGATGGGCGTCTCAGAAAAGCCCCGGGTCGGGTAAGGGGTTGCTCGGTTGCTAAGCTTACATGCCAAGCCCTACCATGCGGGTGTCGAATCCGGTGGTTTGGCTGGTCGGCCAAGACCCGGCACCGACCGGATCTCGTCTACGCTCGTGTGACCCTTCGAAGGAGATCCTTATGCACCCATGCAAAATAACCCTGCAAGAACGTTTCGGCCCTGGCCTGGCGACGCTCTTCGTCCTGCTTTCCGCCTTGGCCGCGATGCCAGCCAGCGTGGCGGCCGAAGGTGCAAAGGTCGTCTATCATGCCGATTTCGCCGACCCGCGCCGCTTCAGTGCCATGCTGACCAGCATCAACAACATGGTCACCTACTATCAGAACGAGTTGGTCGACTACGACGTGCGCATCGTCTTCGTCGCTCACGGCATTCGTTTCCTGACCGACGACAAACTCGAGGGGACGCCCTTTGCCGAAGACGCGGAGATGGCCGAGCGCCGCCAGAACAACGCTGGTCGGCTGGATGCGTTGCGCTCTGTTCAAGGCGTGAAGCTCGAACTCTGCGACATCACCCGATCGCAAGTGGGGCTTGCCCAGGAAAAGTTGTATGAGGGCGTTACCTCGGTTCCTTCCGGGGTCGTGCGCATTGCGGAGCTGCAGGACCAAGGCTTCGCCTATATAAAGATCGAGTGACGACCGTGCACGCCGCTCTCTGAGCCAGCATCGAGCAGGCGGCGGCTGCAGCAAATCAGACAGCAGATGACAGAAGCCGGGACTACTGGAAGATAGTGGCCTGAAGCCGAGGTTCCGCGTCAGTAGGTCTGGCTGCAGAAACCAACATAGAGTAGCCTTAGGGTTCTCGCTGCATCTTTGTGCTTTCTGCTGCAGCGTTGCCTGCTAACACTTTGACCATTCAAGGCTCTACACCATGTCACTGAATACCTTGACCCGCAATGCGGTGAAACAAATCAGAGAATCTGTCGGGAACCCTCTGAGTGAATCCGAAATCGCTACCGTGACGAAGATTATCGACGACGCGTTGATCAAAGCCGTGAATCAATCGACGAAAAAATGCACAGATGCCGCAGTGATACGCTGTGGCCATGAGGCGGATCTCGCGCACAAGATCGCAGAAGACGTGGAGCGTGCTCGCTACGCCTTGATCGGAAACCTCACGAGTATGAGGTAGCTTGCCGGCGCTGCTGGCCATCCGTACGTTGAGCCTCTGCTTTCATTAGGCTCGACTGGCGACGGGTCTGGCTGAAAATAATTTAATTTCAGACACAAGGTTTCGCCATGCACATGAAGCCGGATCTCCACTTGTGCCTGTGCGTGCTGGCTGTGACGGTATTTTCTTACCACACGGCCGCTGCCGAGAAGGGTACGCCGCCACAACTGTCATACCAGACATGGCAGGCCGAGAACTTCGCCATCGACAAGCCACTCGGCGGCCTGGCCGGCGACGCGCAACGTGGCCGCGCCATCGCCGGTGACCAACACCGCGGTAATTGCCTAGCCTGTCACCAGCTGCCGATACCGGAAGAGCCATTCCACGGTGACTTGGGGCCGCCACTGGCCGGTATCGGGGCTCGTCAGAGCGTCGGGATGATCCGTCTGCACGTGGTCGACCAGTCGCGCTTCAACCCCGAGACGGTCATGCCAGGCTATTACCGGCCACCCTCACAGCTCAACCGCGTCGCGCCTTCACTGCGCGGCACCACCTGGCTAACGGCCCAGGAAATCGAGGATGTCATCGCCTGGCTGGCGAGTCTGAAATAGGGGCGTGACAAACATGACCTATGCGCAAATTCTAGTGTCGCTGATGGCTGCCCTCTTAAGCACTGCCGTGGCGGCGGCAAAACCGGTCTCCGGCTACGACTACCTGACCGCCGAGATGCAGGCCATGCAGAACGACGATTTCGGCAATCCTGGCTTATTGGCGGTTGAGGAGGGTGAACGACTGTTTTCACAGCCGGGCGCCAATGGCAAATCATGCGCCTCCTGTCACGGCGAGGGTGGCGAGCAGCTGGAACCCCGTCGCTTGGCACGTTACCCAGTATACAGCGAGACGCTGAAGCGGCCTGTTACGCTGCGCGATCGTATCCTTACCTGTCGCAATCAGCGCCTTGATGAACAGCCGTTGGACTACGGCAGCGAAGCTGGGCTGCAGCTGGAGGCCTTCGTCCGTTACCTGGCGCAGGGACAAACTGTCGCGGTTGATATCAGCGGTCCGATGGCGGCCTACTACGCCGCCGGCGAAAAACGCTTCCGTACCCGCTATGGCCAGGTGGATATTGCCTGCCACCAATGCCACGATTATTATGCTGGACGGCATTTTCGCGGCCAGCTGCTCAGCCAGGGACAAGCCAACGGGTTCCCACTCTACCGCCATACAGAGGGTCATATAGTGGGATTACAGGAGCGCATCAGCCAGTGTCTGACGAGTCTGCGCGCCGAGCCATACACTCCCGGTTCAGCGGAGTATCTGGAGTTCGAGATCTATATGAGCGCACGCAGCAACGGCCTGAAAATCGAGACGCCGGCGATACGCTATTAGCCGCCTCACTGTAAAATGGTTTAAGGTCGAGTCTCGGCGCTCAAATCCTCTCGGCGGGTAGATGACCTGGCACGCCCCAGTCGCGCATGTGGGTGGAGTTGCACCAGAGGAAGGAGCGATTCTTACGATTTGCCGGAGCGCCCCATGAAGTCCAGCGCGCCCGCGGGCGGAGGCCAAGGCGGATGGAAGCCCGCGACGCGACTGAAATACAATTCCCTGTCTCGATGACCACCCGACACGGAAGGGTAAACAGGCGTTGATTATTTCAAATGTAGCAGTGTTGATCGAAGATCAGCCTCTGGCCGAGATCCGGCCGGAGGACAATGTACGCGACGCCTGTAAGATAATGTGTGATCTTGACGTCCGTGCGGCTGTGGTGCTGGACAACAAGGTACTGGTCGGCGTCCTGAGCGAACAAGACGTTGTTCGAAAATGTATCTGCGCCGATCGACATACTGCCGAGACGAAGGTATCGGATATCATGACCGGCGATCCCGCCACCATCGATGCGGATGGCAATTTGGCAGAGGCCTTGGAGATCATGAGTCAAGGTGGTTTTCACCATATACCGGTGCTGCGCGATGGCAAGGCGATAGGGTTGCTTTCTAATGACGACATCCCCGACGAATATCGAATGTTGCTGGAGCGTTTCAAAGAGATTCGTGGCAGCTGACCACCAGAGAATCGCGTTTCTCACGCGTCAAATTCAAGCTAACGTGACGCTCGCTCAGATTTCTACCATTCAGACACACCCAGCTTGCGCAGGCCCTGCCGAACCCTTTCGAGATCCTCTTCGTTTCGGTAAGGCCACACCGACCTGAGATCTCGCAGATTCAGGCGTAGCAGGCGATTCCGCTGATTAAGCGTTTCAAGCTGATCAAGCTGCTGGCGCGCTTCGTTCATACGGCCCAGATGACTCAGCGCAGAAGCCAGCAGAATACGCGGCAAGATATCCGTAGCATTCTGTTGGACAACCCGGCGGAGAGTGGCCACCGCATCCTCCATCCGCTGCATCTCAAACTGGGCACGGCCGAGGGCAAACAGGTAGGGTTCCGGTCGCCGCGGATCGAGGCGTAGCCCTTGCTCGGCAGCAACCCTGGCCGCGTTAGGCCTGCCATCGAAACTCAATGCATCCGCAAGTGCCAGGTGCGCAAGGGCATCGTTCGGAAATTTTTCGACCGCCATACGGGCCTGGGCCACGGCTTGCTCGTGACGTTGGTTGGTCGTGTAGACACCTGAATCGACGTAATAGGCGAGTGCCGAGGGACGCTCCAGCGCCTTGCCGAGCGCGTCCATAATCTTTTCCCAATACAGCCCCATCCAGGGTTGGTTGCGGGAGAGTCCTCGTTTGAAGGCCTGCCAATGCACGGCGGCCAGCGCGGCATAGGCATCGGTATAGCCCGGATCGAGACTGATGGCTCGTTGCAGGTGGTCGAGCGCCAAGTCGTAGTCATCGGCCGTCGCTCGCCAAAAGTGGCTCATGCCCTTCAGGTAGGCGTCATACGCCGCCGGGCTCGCCGTTCCGCGCACCCCCAGCCCGCGATTTTCGGCATCCGTCAGCGTGAGCGATAAGGCCTCGAGGATTCGGGCATTGATCTTGTCCTGAACGGCAAACACATCGGCGACGCTTTGATCGAACCGCTCGGCCCAAAGCTGCTCACCGCGCAGCGCGTCGACCAGCTGCGCATTAACGCGCAGGGTCTCGCCGGCACGCCGTACACTGCCGACAAGCAGATAACGCACCCCGAGTTCGTGGCCGACCGTGCGCGGATCGACGCTCTTGTCTTTGTACGAAAATGAAGATTGCCGCGATATGAGAAATATGTCCGGCAATTGCGACAGATCGGTGATCAGGTCGTCAGTCATCCCGTCGCTGAAATAGTCATCCGCCGGATCGTCACCCAGGTTCTCGAACGGCAGGACGGCCAGCGATGGCCGCTCGGGTAGAACGGGCGCCGGATCGGACGGCCCGCTATCGACCATCTGGTCCGCGAAGAACGCAGCGGCCGCAGCGATGACCAAGACACTACCGAGCAGGATCGCCATTGTCCGCGATCGGGCGATGGTCGGCGATTGTGCTTTGACTGCCCCGACCTCGTCCCGCCCGCCAGCGATATTTGGCGCAGCGGCGCTTGGCGGTGGTCCAGCCGCCTCAGGGCCCCCCGTTGGCTGCTGCAATGCCACCTCCGCGACGTGATCCGAGTGCGGCGCGCCATCGTTTTTGGCAGAGAGGGTGACCGGTGCGATCAGCCGGTAGCCCCGCTTCGGGATCGTCTCGATGAAGCGCGGCTGCCGCGCACTATCCTGCAGGGCCTTGCGCAGCTTGATGATGGTGCCGGTCACGGCGTCGTAGCCAACCAGCGCACCGTGCCAGACTTCGCGCTCCAACTCGTCGCGGCTGACCAGTTCACCCTGGTGCCGGGCCAGGTAGACCAGCACCTCCATGGCCTTCGGCTCGAGTTTCTTGACTACGTCTGCAGAGACGATGCGTCCCAGTGCAGGCTCGACCAACCACTGATCGAGTTCGAAAGTGTCGCCTAGGGAGTCCTTGTTGTTTGCCGGGCTGTGTATCATCAGCGTGCTATCGTGCCCGTTAGTGTTTGAAAAAATAAAAAAATTTTTTACGACGTCTTTTCGCCGTCTTTCTACCGTACTTCCGTCGAGACCGTCGACAGCCGGCGGGCCTATAAGTGTGGTCAAGGATGCCGTGGCTGTCATTCGGACCGCAACTGATCATCCCCGAGTAGCACTAGAGGAGACGTTAAAATGCACAAAGCCACTTTTTTGACAGCATTCATGACCGTGTCACTGGCAACGAGCATCGCGTGCGCGGAAACAGATTATCGAGAATGGCAACTCGATAGAATCCATTCGCCGACTCCGCAGCAACTCGCCCGGGAGCAGGCCGGCCGCGTGACCATCTATGACGAGCTGTGGGACACCGACGTCGAACGTGCGATGGAGACCCAGTTCGATCGCATCCCCAGCATGATGTTTGTGCGAACGATAATTACGGAGCAGGCTGGCAAACCCGTGGTCGATGAAAAGACCGGCGGCAACGTCACCGAGGACGACGACTGCTAAGAATCCGTATACGACGCCGCAGCCAGGAAACCGGTACCGCGCATCCAAGTAAGGCGTCGGGCGTTGAATTTTCATATAACAGCGCCACTGTGACACCGTCTTGACGGTACTGTCTGCAATAGTTGCCCGAGATAACGGCGAATCAATCATGCGACGCATCACTGCCAAAGGACGAACGACCATGGGCCTGTGCACCATCGTGCTCGCATTGTTACTGCCGGTTCTTGCTGCTTCGGCAAATGCGGTCGAGGTACAGACCGCGTACAAGGGCAGGACACTGAATGGAAATCTGGAACTGGCGGGCGGGAAGACACTGAGCGACGGCGTTGTCCTGATTGTGCACGCCCTGATGCAGCACTATGGAACCGAGATTATTCGAGGTTTGCAAGAAGGGCTGAAGAATGCTGGCCACAACTCGCTCGCCATCAACCTCAGTCTCGGCGTCGACGACCGCAGGGGCAGCTTCGAGTGCACCCAACCGCATACCGCGTTGTTTGACGATGCGGTAGATGAAGGGAGGGCCTGGCTGCAGCGGCTGAGACAACAGGGTGCGGGCAGCATCGCGCTGATGGGTCATTCTTCAGGGGCCAACCAAGTGCTGGGGCTGGCCGTCGACTCTCCCGGTCCCGATGTAGCGGCGCTGATAATGCTATCCCCGATGACGACTGGCCACGCAAAGGCGATCGCGGTCTACAACAAACGTTGGCGGGCGGACTTCGATGCCGTCTTTGCCCGGGCGAAATCTCTGATCGACCAGGGCAAAGGCGAACAGTTGATGCGTGCGGACTTTGCGGTCTGTCCCCAGGCCGAGGTGACTGCCCGCGCGTTCGTCGATTACTATGGCAGCCAGCCGCTGCGTTTCGATCCCAGGTCTTATTTGCGCAAGGCCGAACTGCCGGTGCAGATCATTGTTGGCAGCGACGATGAACGGCAGCCGAACGTGGAGGCCTTTCTCGAACCCTTCGTCGATAACCAGAAAGTCTTTATGTATACTATCGAATCCGGTGGGCACTTCTTTCGCGATCTCAATCTGGAAGAGGCCGTGGAGGTCACGGTCGAGTTTCTCAATGGTCTCGACGGGCGGTAGTTAATCCTAAGGTGGAATTTCAGGAAAGACTCCAATGGCAATCCCTGCTCATCAGCCAATGGGTGAAGGCGCGTCAATAACACACTACACGCTGTGCCGATGCGGTGCGTAAAAAAACAAGCCGTTTTGCGACGGCGCGCATTTGCACATAACGTTCAGCGATGATGGAAACTGGCAGCGCTGGAGTCGATCCCAGGCGGCGCTCGTGCAAACCCCGGCAGCCAGTTGCCCGGCTGGTGGGATTCTCAGGCTAGAGCGGACGCAGCGATTGCAGCACCGTGGGAATAAGTTCAGACACGGTTGGGTGGATATGCACGGCACGGGAAATGACCGTGTAGGGCTGCTGTGCGTACATCATGTCAAGCAGCGCGTGAACGGCCTCGTCGCCGCTAAGGCCAAGTAGGGCGGCACCCAGGATCTCCTTGCTGTCACCATCCACGAGGACTTTCATGAAGCCGCGCGTCTCGCCGAACTCGCGCGCACGCCCAACCTGGGTCATCAACCGCTTGCCCATCAGCACGTTACGCCCCGATGCTCGTGCCTCTCTTTCCGTCATACCGACCCGGCCCAACGGCGGATCGATGAACAGCCCGTAGCAGAGGATACGGTCGGTCGTCCGGCGTGGGTCGTCATCGAACAGGTTTGCGGCGACGATCTCATAGTCGTTGTAGCTGGTATGGGTAAAGGCGCCGCGGCCATTGACCTCACCGATCGCCCAAACCCCTTCAACATTAGTGCGCAGCGCTTCATCAACACGGATGAAACCGCGATCGTCGACCTCGACACCGGCATTCTCCAATCCCAGGTCATCCGTATTGGGTATGCGTCCCACGGCGAGCAAGAGGTGGCTGCCATCGATGGGCGTGGAATCGAGTTCGCAGTCGATGTTCATACGCACGCCGCCTGGACCTTGTTCGAAACCCAGGCACTGCGCCTTCAGCCTTACCGTAACGCCTTCTTCTTCGAGGATCTCGCGCACCGCCGCGGAGACATCCTCGTCTTCTCGCCCGATGAGCCGATCCTGCATTTCGATCACAGTTACTGGTGAACCGAAACGTCGGTACATCTGCGCAAATTCGAGGCCGATGTAACTCCCTCCGACAATGAGCAGGTGCTCAGGTAGGCGGTCGAGTTCCATCATCCCCGAGTTGGTCAGGTAGCTAACGTCGTCGAGCCCCGGAAAATCGGGTACGCGGGCACGTGCCCCGACGTTGATGAACAGGCGGTCTGCGGTTAGCGTCTCACCATTGACCGAGATGGAGCGGTCCCCTTCGAAACGGGCGTGGCCGCGGATCAGCGTGACATTTTCCATGCCTTCGACCCAGGCCGTGACACCGGAATTCGAGGCCTCGACGATCTCGTCCTTGCGGGCCTTCACGCGCGCCATGTCGACGCTTACTGACGGATCGATATTCACCCCGAACTCGGCAGCACGCCGCGCCAGGCAGGCAACTCGCGCACTCGCGACGAGCGTCTTGGTCGGGATACAGCCGGTGTTCACGCAGGTCCCACCCATCAGATGGCGCTCGATGATGGCTGTCTTCAGACCCTCCTGACCGAGCCTGCCGGCAAGCGACGGACCGGCCTGGCCGGCACCTATAACGATGGAGTCGAAGTGTTCGGTCATTGCTTTGTTCCAAGGCTGATGAACCAGATTGGATCTAATCTTAGTCCGATGCATCTCTGCCAACCGGAATTTTTCCCATACCGACCGCTTAGCTCTCTTGGGCCGCCAAAACGATCCTGCACTGTTCGGCAGGTGGCTACTTCGATATTCCCGATCCCGAGGCGCACCATCATTTATCCATGGACGCAACGGGCTGCAGCGAGTCGGAATTGCCACCGCTCGCCGTCTCGCCGGTTCCTTTCCCGCCGCGCAACACCGGGTAGTACTGGGTGAACACGAAGTCATCACCCGCCGAGGCCTGATGACAGGCGTTGCAGGCAGCTGCCGGAAACGCCTTGGCAGTGGGCGTCAGTGACTTGTGGCCCGGCGTCGAAAAACTGAAATAGGCCCAGTTTCCCGGCTCGTTCGGAAAGTGCTTCATGCTCTTGATCGTGGCCTCCAGACCGATGAACTCGCCCTGAAAATAACCATTGCCACTGACAGCCGCCTTTGCACCAACGCTGACGAGTTCCTTCATCAGGATGGTTCCATCGCGGAACTTGCCGGTCTTCTTCCAGTGCGCCCAGCTCGCCGGGTCGATGTAGACATTGTGGTGCTCTGGAAAGGCCGCCTTTCCGTTGTTCATATCATTTGGGGTCACGGGCGTGCCGACATATACCCATTCCCGGTACCCGGTTGGCCGCTGCAGTTCACCATTGCTGATGGAGTAGAAATCAGCAGCACTGACAATGGTTGCCGTTGCAGCCAATATGGCCCCTGCAAGTACGTTCTGAACGGCATAGGCGGTGACGGCATTTTTGAACATGATCAGTCTTCCTTTCGTTTCAGTGCTCGTTGGTTGCGAGCGTGTAATCTATGGTTTGGGTAATGCTAGAGGTGTGCCGGGTGAACCCTTGTCTCCCAGAGGATCATATTGGTGACTGAGCGGCTCAATCAGGAACGCGACTTCGATGTGCTGGGCGATATCCTGGACACGCTGCGGTTCCGCGGCTCGATATTTTTTCGTTCGGATCTGGCCGCTCCCTGGGGAATATCATTACCGAGGGTCGGTATTCCGCGCTTCCACATCGCGCTGTCAGGCGAGTGTTTCGTCGGTGCCGGGGATCATGAATCGATCAAGGTCGGAGAGTCCGAAATCATCATGCTCCCGAATGGCGACTCGCATTGGATCGCGGACAGCCCGGGGCGCAACCTGGTTCCCAGCGAGCGGGCAGGGAAGGCCTGCGAACTCGGCGATCCGCTGTTCCAACAGGGCAAGATAACCAACCGCCTGATGTGTGGCATGGTCGACTTCGACGAGGGTGCCGCACACCCGATTCTCGATGCCTTGCCGGAGGTGATGCACTTCCCGATGCTCGAACCCGGCGGATCGATCTGGTCTGTCGTATCGCTGATTGACGCCGAGATGCATGGCCGTCAGGACACCGACAGCCGCATCACCGATCGGCTGACGGAGGTCTTGTTTCTGCAGTTGCTCAATCACTATGTCCGCCGTGGCGATGAGACAACGGGTTTCCTGGCGGCTTTGCGCGATCGACGCGTCTACCGCGCGCTTACTCTGATCCACAAGGCGCCCGAGTTCGACTGGTCGTTATCCTCGTTGGGCACCCAGGTCGGCATGTCGCGTGCAACACTGGTTCGGCGCTTCCAGGACGTCGTCGGTGTCGCACCGATGGCCTACATCATGGATTGGCGATTGATGAAGGCGCACAAGCTAATCAAGCATACGACACAGCCGCTGGAGCAGATCGCGCAAGTGACAGGCTTTGCATCGGCGCGAACATTGAGCAGAAGCTTCAAGCGACACTATGGCTGCACGCCGCACCAATTGAGGCGATCAACACATGAAGCCTGACGACGATCCGTTTGCGCAACTTTTGTTGTCGGTGCGGCATTGTCGATTGTGCGAGGAATCGCTACCGATGGGACCCAGACCGGTTCTCCAGATCGACCCACGCGCGAGAATTCTCATTGCCGGACAGGCACCGGGGCGGCGTGTTCACGAGACCGGTGTGCCGTTCGATGACCCGAGTGGCGACCGGCTGCGGGACTGGTTGGGTGTTTCACGCGACGTATTCTACGACGCCACCAAAGTCGCGGTATTGCCGATGGGTTTCTGCTATCCGGGTACGGCAAAATCCGGCGACCTGCCGCCGCGGCCTGAATGCGAGAAGGCCTGGAGGGCTCAGCTGATGCGGTGTCTTGAAAACGTGAAGTTGACCGTTGTAATCGGTCAGTACGCGCAGAAGTGGCATCTGCCGCATACACAGCGGAACCTCACGGAAACAGTTCGTGCATGGAGGGACTATGACGAGGACGTGATCCCACTCCCTCACCCCAGTCCGCGAAACAATATCTGGATAAAGAAGAATCTTTGGTTCGCCGACTCGCTTCTCCCGGTCCTCAAGGAAACTGTCCAAGAGACCCTGGGTGAATAAACAAGGGTGACCTAACTTCAGACCGGCCGTTACTCGCCGCGAATATCGAAGCGGCTTCGCGTCGCTCCCCGTGATCGCTACGAGTCTGGGCAAGCGCACTCTGCTCAGAATCTGCATGGGCTGCGATGTCGAGAAAAACGGGCTGAGATCACATACACACTCGAGCTTATCCTTTCCCATGGCGAGAGCATAGAGGCGATTCTTGTTCTGAACATCGGATCGACACCTGGCCGTCGAGGTTCCCAGATCCCAGTTCCTCCAACGCTGCCGGCGCCCAACTAGAACCAAAAAACAACCAACCTTCCTTTCGGGAAGTACTCCGGCCACAGAAACTCACTTTCATACGCCCAGCGATTTTACGTTTCGCTCGATGCGTGGTTTCATGGCGCGAGGTCTCGGATTTCGCAGACCCGTTGAGCCGAGTTCAGATAGATAGTCGCCCTGAAAGTCCGAAAACACAGAGTTGCATATGGAAATCACAGGCCAAAACTCCAACGGTCGTGCAGACCAAGAAGTTCTTACCGCTCAGATTGAGCAGAGCTTTCGTCAGCTTCCAATATCTTTGGTCGTCAACTTGGTGAATGGGCTCATCCTGATAGTTGTTCTGTGGGAGGCCGCCGAAACACTCAGCCTGCTTGTTTGGTTGCTCCTAATCATCGTTATCACGGCTGCCCGCTTCTTTTCGTTGCGCGCCTTCAGAGATGCTGCGCGGGGCGCACAGTTCAACCAAGACACTTGGCGGCGCTATTTCGTGATCGGCGCATGCGCGGCGGGTCTGGTTTGGGGCGCCGCCGGGGTGTTCCTGTTTCCCCCCGACTCTTTTCCGCATCAGGTCTTTCTCGCTTTCGTGCTGGGCGGCATGGTGGCTGGTGCCATTCCCCTGTTGTCATCCGTAAAGCATGCCTACCCGTGTTTCGCGATTCCGGTGGTGTTGCCGATCAGCGTTCAGATGCTCGCCATAGGCGATCCTGTCCATCTGATTATGGGTCTCATGACCGTAATTTTCGGTGTTGCTATGCTAGCCTCGTCGGCCCAGGTACAGCGCATATTTGCTGAGTCCAATAAACTGCGCCACCAGCTTTCGTCCTCAATGGAGGCGGGCCAAGCGTTAGAAAAGTTGGCGCGCCTGGATGCACTAACCGGAATCCCTAACCGGCGATTGTTTGAGGAGGAGCTCGAAAAGGAATGGGCGAGAGCGGAACGAGACAATAGTAGCCTTTCAGTCATTACAGCCGATGTTGACTACTTCAAGGAGTACAACGACCGGTATGGGCATCCTGCCGGCGACCGGTGCCTTATCCAAGTCGCGCAAACAATGGAGAGTGCGCTGTTGCGTCCGGGGGATACAGTAGCCCGAATCGGTGGTGAAGAGTTTGCGTTCTTGTTGCCACAAACGACAATGAGCGGTGCGGAATCCGTTGCTCAACTGATAAGCAAGCGAATAATCGCATTGAGACTGGCACACGAAGGGGCGCCCGCAACTGGCCAGGTCACCCTGAGCTTTGGAATTGCGTCTTCTGACGAATCATCCATCACCTCAGCCGCTGAATTGCTGCGCGCTTCCGACATGGCACTGTATGACGCGAAACGCCGTGGGCGTAACCAGATTTCCACCGCCGGAACATAGCCCGCCAGCGGCTGCAAGCGAATCGAGCGATTCCCAGACCGGCATCTGCGCGTATGACAGCGCCCGTTGGTGAGCGCAAGCTTCCGCTACGCTGATGGGGTCGATCGTGGCGTCAGAACTGATTAATCGTGAGGTGTCCTTAACTCATTAATTTTTTGCGTCAGAAAAATCAGGGGAAATCGCTTGAGCCACCGTCTTAAGAAAAGGTCCGGTCGGGACAGCTGTGAAGATTGGGCTTGTGAACCCTACCTGCCACCTGCGGCGACTGGGGTTTCTACTCAGGCCGCAATCCGCCGGGAGTGCGGGGAAGTATCAGAATTGATTGATCGAGGCGCCCACGTATGTTGTGTGCGGTAGTAGCCGTTTCAGGGCGGGGTGGTGTGTTACGCTATGCGCCAAGCTTTGCCACAGCAGGAATTCCTTTCTGCTGCAAGTTCACTTAGTCGGGACAACCCGCTGACGTACTGCTAATTCTGGCCGTCAAGATGCTGTCGCCTCCTCTGAGAAATGCTCAAGAGGCGACTATGCCGATCTCCCCTCTACCTGTACCACCAAATACCGCCATGCGAGGTCAAGAAGGCCCTCGCAATAACGTGCTCGAACCGGCACGGCCAGTTCGGGACGAGGCACGTATTGATTCAGCCATCGCCTGATGCGAAGGCAACTTCGGCGCTGTCGACGGCAAGACCGCCAACGGGCTTGTTCGCAACTCGGAGCGGTACAGAATTCTTTCTGTGATCGACAGCGAAAAAGCCGGACTCGACGCCGGTGCCGTGCTCGACCAAGTGTCTAATTGAATCCCCATCTGCCGCGATCTTGACGCGTCACTCAAGCTAATTGACGGCATACCCGACTATTTTTTTTTCGGAATGGCGCCGTCCAGCGGCATGCTATCGATACACGAACGCCGCCTGATAATTGAGGCGATGAACTACGGCATCAACGTTGTCAACGGACTGCATGAATTTCTCGGAGATGATCCGGTTTTCAAAGCGGCGAGTCTGGCCAACAATGTGACTATCCTGGATGTTCGAAAACCGCGTGATAAGAAAGCACTGCGGATGTTCACCGGCCAGGTTCTGGACATACCTTGCCGGCGTATTGCCGTACTTGGTACTGACTGCGCTATCGGTAAACGCACTACAGCGACGATCCTGACTTGTGTGCTCAATGAACGCGGAGTGAAAGCTGTGATGGTAGCGACGGGTCAGACAGGATTGATTCAGGGAGCACGTTGTGGCATTCCTCTCGACGCTAACCCCTCGCAGTTTTGCGCGGGCGAACTGGAAGCAACGGTTGTAGAAGCCTACGAAAACGAGCATCCGGATGTCATTGTGGTGGAGGGTCAAGGTGCGTTAAGCCACCCTGCCTTTTCGTCTTCGGCCTTCGTGGCAGCTGTCCGCACGGTGTTGTGTTGCAACACGCGCCGAAACGAGCGCATCGCTGCGACTTCGACAAAATGGAAATGCCAGCACCTGCCGACGAGATCAATATGATCCAGACATTTTCCGACACCTCGGTCATTGGGGTCGCCATCAACCACGAGGACATGAGGGGCAGCGATCTAGCCACCGCCATCAAACGATACGAGCAGGAACTCGGCATACCGGCGACAGATCCCCTGTCCGGTTCGCCGGAACGTCTGGCCGACATGGTTTTTGCGGCTTTCCCCAAATTGCTGGAAATATCGTTAGCCGCAGCATGAATCGCGCACCGCGATTAGAGATCGACCTCGACAAGATTTTTCACAATGCGCACACATTGGTCCAACGATTAGGTTGCCGTGGGATTTCGGTGACCGGCGTGACGAAGGCAGCACTTGGCTCGGCGGATATCGCGAATGAATTGCTGCGCGCTGGCGTGAATTCTCTGGGCGATTCTCGTATCGAGAACATCGAGTCGATGCGCCACGCGAACGTGACCTCAATGATGACGCTGATTCGTTTTCCGATGATTACGCAGTCTGCGCGAGTGGTTAGATTCGCCGACGTTAGTTGCAACACTGAAGTCGAAGTAATTCGGCAACTCTCAGTCGAGGCCCGGAAAGCAGGCCGTACCCATCGGGTACTTCTGGTGGTCGAGCTTGGCGACCTTCGGGAAGGCATCATGCCTGATGATCTTATGCAAGTTGTTCGCGAAACACTTTGCCTGCCGAATATTGTGCTCGAAGGTATTGGCACTAACCTCGCTTGCCGCAGCGGCGTGCCACCCGGCGAGAACAACATGGCAAAGTTAACTGAGCTTGCCAACCTCGGCGAGGCAACAACAGGCCAATCACTCAACGTCGTGTCTGGTGGAAATTCTGCCAACCTGACGTGGGCGCTTGGCGGCGCGGCTGCCGGGCGGATCAATAATCTCCGGCTGGGTGAAGCAATCCTCCTCGGGCGCGAGACGCTCCAACGGCTATCCATTCCCGAACAACACACCGATGCCATTACACTCGTAGCGGAAGTGATCGAGTCCAAGATAAAGCCATCAAAACCGGCGGGTGATATTGCGCAAACTGCGTTCGGCGTGCAGCGAGCCGCCAAAGATCGGGGGCGAGTATTGCAGAGCATCCTAGCGATCGGCAGGCAGGACATCGATCCCGAGGGCCTCGAAGCGGCTAGGGGAATCAGGATATGTGGCGCCAGCAGTGACCACCTTGTCCTGGAGTCCACAGATCATGCATTGCCGATCGGCGCCGAGGTGACTTTCCAGCTGAACTACAGCGCGCTCCCGCGAGCAATGACCTCGCCCTATGTGGGCAAGTTTCACAAAAATCCTGGGCAGGCGAGCAGTCTGCGACAGAGATCTCTGCAAACGGCGTCCTGAACCAGCGGGAAGATCGGCCTTGGCACGTCCCGGTAGGTCAGACGGTTAAAGTGAAGCGTGCAAAGCAGCGCCGTTGCGGCCTCGTGACCTGCGATTCGCTCTGGTTCGGAGCAAATTCCGTTGAATTCACAATCATTATGCGATCGGTTGATTGATACGGGATTGTTCGCCCTGCAGCTCTTCGCCGAACTCGCCGTCCTGTTTGTGCTCGTCAGTTTCCTGGTCGGAGCGCTCCGGGAGTGTTTGCACGCCAGCAAGACCCGCCGTCACCTGTCGGCCCGGCACGGTCGCGGTTACCTGATCGGCGCCTTCGCGCATGGCTTCGTCCCTGACGAATAGCTGGTTCGTTAAGCCGGCGAAGATAACTTTTGGGGGATTCCCCTCGCCGCGATCGTCGGTGTACCCCTGTAGGTGCGCGGCTCAACGATGAGCCCTATTGCGATGACATTGACGGCAAAGGGCATGGGAATCGGTGTGGTCATCGCGCTGGTCATCGGCGGTGCTGGCGCATCACTGCTCGAAATGGTGATGCTGAAACGGATGTTCCGCTGGCGATTCTGCTCGCGTTCCTGTGCTCGGTATTCTGTATCGCAATCACCACCGGTTATCTCGCGGAGGCCTTTTTCTGATGCAGTGGCATATACGCATTGGCCCGTAGCCCTCACCTTCGTCAGCGACCTTGGCCCCCGTCGAAACCCAGCCGAGTCCGACAACCTGAAAATGCTCAGGGGTTGAAATCGTCGCAATCAGGCAGCATAGACTAGGCGTCAACGAGGAGGATTGAATGAAAACATACCGGAAGTCCCCAGACGCTGTCGCGAAGCTGAACGCCGAGCAATACCGGGTCACCCAGAAAAGTGGCACCGAACGGCCCGGCACGGGCGAGTATCTGAACAACAGCAAGCCAGGTATCTATGTCGACGTAGTCTCCGGCGAACCGCTGTTCAGTTCGGCCGACAAGTTCGAGTTGGGCTGCGGCTGGCCGAGCTTCACCAGGCCCGTGGAGCCGGCGAGCGTGAATGAGTTGCGGGACTCAGGCCACGGCATGATCCGCACCGAGGTACGCAGTATGTGCGGCGACAGTCACCTGGGACATGTGTTTCCCGACGGCCCCCCCGATCGCGGAGGCCTGCGCTACTGCATCAACTCCGCGTCGCTGCGTTTCGTACACCGGGACGATATGGCGGCCGAAGGTTACGGCGATTATCTCGATCAAGTGGAGGATGTCTGAATGTCACAAGAACGCGCTGTTCTGGCTGGGGGTTGTTTCTGGGGTATGCAGGATCTGATTCGGAAACTTCCCGGGGTCGTTTCCACCCGTGTGGGTTACACCGGCGGCGAGGTCACCAACGCCACTTACCGCAATCATGGCAACCATGCCGAAGGCATCGAGATCCTGTTCGATCCCGCGATCATCTCGTACCGGGAACTGCTGGAGTTCTTCTTCCAGATTCACGACCCGACCACGCTGGATCGCCAGGGCAACGATCAGGGCCCATCCTATCGCTCAGCCATCTACTACGAGAGCCAGAAGCAGAAAGACACCGCCCTCGATACCATTGCCGACGTGGATGCTAGCGGCCTGTGGCCCGGCAGGGCCGTCACCCAGGTGGAGCCCGTCGGTGACTTCTGGGAAGCTGAGCCGGAGCACCAGGATTACCTGCAGCGCTATCCCGGCGGTTACACTTGCCACTACCCGCGGCCGGACTGGGTACTGCCCAAACGTCAGTCGGATGAGTAGCTGACCGCGGTAGCCGCTGCGCCTCCACACGAGGAGTTTTCCGAGACCGTCATGGCGCACTCCGATCCCGGGCGGTCGCTTTGACGGACCAGATCCGAATTCACCGACGCACAAATGCCCGTATCTCGCAGCACGCTATGGAAGCAAATCACCGTGAAGATGCCGCGCTACGTCTTTTTGCGAACGGCAAGCGCACCGAATTGGTGCGAAATGCCTTGGCGTGGCCAACGATTCCGTGCCCCGCATGTATCGCAAAACGAGTCGAACTCCGTCCCTAAGGATTCCACGTCCCTACGGATTCCAATGCACCAGGCATCTGGCCGATTGCGTGAAGACTGGCGCTATCGCGCAGCCCCAGCAGGCGGGACAGTCGCGGATCAGCACCAAAAAACCCGAACAAGGCACCCGCACCGAAACTCTGGCGCGATGTTTGCTTGCACACAGGCCATCAAGAAAAGGCGGAGATGATGCTTCAGTCAATGAAGTGATTTCAGAGGTGATTCGTTGTGCGGTTGATTAGTTTGTTTTGTTCATTTTTTGTCTTCCTGGCTTCCCATGCGCACGGCATCGACTGGAAAGATATCAAAGAAGAGGCATCATCCGGGATCGTGCGGGTATACGTCGTTCACGAGACCAGAGAACACCTCAAGCCCTACCGCCAAGGCGATCTGGCACAGCGTATGGGCTCGGGATTTTTTATCGACGAGCACACACTAGTAACCAACCAACACATTATCGAGGGTGCACGTTCCATCAAGGTCGAGGGCGTACGCAGCAAAGAAAAATTTGCAATGCGGCTGGCGTCCAAACCCAGCATCCGGTTCGACCTGGCCACGCTAGAATTCACGAACGAGGCCGAACGTGAACGGTTTCAACGAATCAACGGCCCTATCGGTCCGCTCGAGTGGGCCAACTGGGACGAGGCCAGGCCCGGTGGTCAGATCGCGGTACTTGGCTTCGGCAACAGCGAAAAGCTCGTTGCCACCCAAGGCATTATTTCCAACTGGGAACCACGCCACGATCTCTATCAGCGCAGACTCGACCATGTCACCCTGATCAGGACCGATGCTGCCGTGAACCCGGGAAACAGCGGCGGTCCAGCCATTAGCCCGGAGGGACGCGTGATCGGCATAAGCGCACGCTACGGAGCCGGCGAGAACATCGGCTTTTTGATTCCATTCAGCACCGCCAGGCAGGCTGTATCGGCGATGGTGGAGCAAGGTCAATTCGTCAAAACCGATACCGGCATCATTTCGTACAATCTCAACCCGGTTTCTCGCAAGGCGTTGGGTGTCAACGCAGAACAGGCCGGTCTGGTCGTCTCGCATGTGCTAGAAAATAGCCCGGCCGCAGACGCCGGTATCAAACGCTGGGACATCGTCACCGCCATCGATGGCCATGCCATCGATCACGGCGAAATCGACCATCCGGTTGTCGGTAAAGTGCCCTGGTGGTTCGCAGCGAATACCGCCACACCGGGTACCGATCTGAAGCTCGATATCAAACGCAATGGGGCGGACTCAACGATCCGCCTGGTGATGCAGCCGATCCAAATACCTCGCATCTGGCTACCGACCGAAGGTGCCGATTACCCTTTAGAGTGGGGATTCCTCGGTGGCCTGGTCATAACCGAGGTAACACGTGAATTGCTGGAGAAGATCGAGAGCGTCGGCAACTGGCGATGGGATCTGGTGAATGACGCCGAGCCCGGTGAAAAGCTCTTTATGGTCACCAGTATCGAACCCGATACTCAGGCAATGACTTATTCGGAATACGGCTTGGACCTGCTGCAACTCAGGGTACTCGCCATCGATGGCCGCCCGGTTGAAAAATCGCTCGGCGAACACCTGGACCGCCTATACGCTTCAGTAGAACAAGGTAGCGCGGCGCCATTCGTCACCATCGAACTGGAAAAGAATATCTCGATACAATTTGCCACTGACCAGTTGATCGCCGATATGGCTGGGCTGGAGGACCGCTTTCCGGGTATCGTTCAGCAGACCGTGCAGCCACGCACCGAAGCCGCTGCGATGCAACCCCACGAGATTCAGCGAGGAACGGGGCATCGATGGTTGCGTCGTGCGCAAGACGCATTGGAACCCAACGGCTGATCTTTATGAAGTATGCGGCCAAGGGCTACGGCGGTATTCGGTAGGTGCACTGGGCCGCATGGTGACGCGGCGGCGAACTGCAGCGGATCTGCGCGCGCATTGAAATCGTCGGCGCTGTGTTTGGCCGACCTCCCGCACTTTAATGTAACGACTCTCCTATGCGACTGCCTTCCCGGTCACGCAGACCGGTCAGTACCGCATCACCAGCCTCGCTGACTCGCAGCTCACCAAAGCGTGCGTCGGCGTAGGTCTTCCACTGGCCCTCCTCGAAGAAGTAGGCGTCGCTTGCCAGCCTCACTGAATCGCCCCGTTTGCGGAAACGTAGCAGGCGCTGGTTCTCGGCGAGCGCCTGCCTGTCGAGCAGATCGACGAAGCGGGCCTCACCGTTTTCTGCCAATTCGACGACGATGTGGCCATCGGTAACCCCGGCGGTCCGCGCCGCGCGTGCCACGTCATCTGCCATGGCGTAGCGTAATGCCATGTAGTCGCCCTGCAGCAGAGAGCGTGGATCCCGGGGTGCCAAGCGGAGCAACAGGGTTTCACCGTTTTCTATGATGTCCTCTTTGATCAAGATCTGACTGTTCACGATCACGAGAATCACGATGGTCATCAAGAACAAGACGAACAGGCGCGTTTGCTCGGAAAGACGGGCAATGCGTTCAGGCATAATTTGGCCCCCGCGGCTCAGTCGCCGTCAAGCGTAGGATGGCCCAGCGCGAAATCAAAATGGCGATCCCCGTTGCTACCAACGCGACGGATTTGGTCAGCATGGTCACCTCGATGCCGTAGAAATAGCTCGCGAGGAATATGGCGAAGAACCCGATACCTGCACGAAGAAGGGTTTTCCGGCCGGACGCGGCCCCTAGCATCACAATGATCAGTCCGAGCAGCAGCCCAGGTGCTGCCCACGCACAAATAATGACAATGATCATCATGCCGTACAGGTATGGCAGGGTATTGCCATAGCTGGGCGGTGCCACGATTGGCCAGATCCAAGTGCCGACATAGAGGAACAGACCACCGAGAAGAATTGTCGACATCCAGGGTCGAGGATAGAACTGATACTCCAGTCCCAGTTCAGGCAAGACATACGCGGTCGAGATCAACAACACGCCAAATGCACTCAGCATCAACCCGTCCATTAGCGGTCGCACAAAGGTCGCGAACCGGCTTCCCACAAGACCTGGCAGCTGTCTCTGCAGGAGTATCAAGGCGGCGGTGAACGCCGGCCCGAGGACCGGTACGAGCGCATTCATCTCCCAGACATAGAACAGCGTCGTCAGCGAACCGGTCGCGAGGAGGACCATGAGGACCCGATGGATGCGGTCGGGGAACAGAAAGAACAGCGCGGAGCTCACCACCAGGGCAAAACCGAGAAAGAGTTCAAACTCGTCATGCCCGATGCTTTCGGAAAAGCCGTACGCAGTCAGTGCCTGACCGGCCAGGCTGGCGGCCAGCGCACACTGCACCAGAAAGTCGTTATTGGATTGGCGCCGGAGCAGGATTGCACCCGCGATCAGCGCCAGCCCGATGAACGCGTGGCCGCCATCCATCAACAGGCTGAAGCTGGCAACGAAGCCGATCAACATGAGGCTCGCCAACCAGGCCCCGAACCCAACCATCGTGCGTATGTACCAGGGTTGCTGGTCAGGCCGGCTGTTCAAATAGACGAGGCCGTCATCGCCTAGCAGATGTTCCGCCCGCAAGGTGGTGACGACGTCGTCCAGGGCAATACGCGGCGTGCTCATACCTTCACACCTCCCAGCCTGCCGCGACCTTGCGCAGCCACCAGGCTGCGCCTGCGACCTGCGCAACGACCAGCACAGCAAGGAAGAGCAGGCTTGCGGATCCTCCCAACATAAAACGAATGGCGAAGGAGGTTACGACCATAATGACGCCAAGCAGGGCGAAGGTCAGGATAAACAGGTCATGCCGCTGGTAGCGATAGTAGTAGAGGCACAGTCCGGTTGCGGCAAGCATCAAGACAGGCGAGATCACATGCATTCCCACCTGCTCTTCGAAGCCCGCCGCAATAATGATGATCAAGGTCGGTATCAACACGGTGCTCAAAGCCAGCAGGGTGATGAGGCGCGGGAACATCGCGCCCTGCATCCAAGCAATCCCGTGACGCACACCGAATTCCCAAAGCACCAAAGCCGCCGCATTCAACGCGAACAGGTAGCTTGCCAGAGTAGCATCCATCACTGTTGTGCCGAGCCAGACCAGCGGGCCCAACAACTGTGAAACCTGCCACCATCCCTCCGGGGGGTGGAGCACCTGGGTGTAATACATGATGACGGCCAGGTTCAGGAGTATCTGCAGGAGCATCCATACGCCCGCCTGCCGTCCGATGACTGCCCATGGCAGAATCAGTATCGCCCAAGCGAAGAACAGGCCATAAGGGTCGGCGCCGGTCTGGTAGACTTGCCCGAACACCGCCAAAAGTGTTCCGATGAGGAACGCAGCCGTTAATAGGCCGATCCTCCCGGCGGCAGAGTCAAGCCCGGCGCGCCATATCAGCACCATGGCGGCAACGATTCCGCCCTCTATCACGGCGAATTTGGTCACCGGGCCAAGGTCGGCCCAGTTCCATGCGAAGAAGACTGCGATCCCGGCGACGACCAGGAGCGCGCCGATGGTGATCAGGAAACGATCGATATAGCGCAATAAGACGTTCCGGTCCGGTGTCAGCTGGGCGATCTCTAACGCCCGTCGGTAGGCGCTTGCGCTAAGCTGTAGTTGCTCTGCCATCTCCTGCATGTTTGCGTAGCTGGCGGCGGTATCTTTGGGCATGGCGATTCCCTGGGGCGCTGCACCCAGAATTGTCATGGGCGAGGGTTCTTGTCTATCGGCTTTCAGAGGCTGTCGGCAGCTTCGCTGGTACGTTGAGCCCACCCCGCTACTTCACAATCCGCTGAATTTCTTCGCTGTCCACTTTGATCGCTGCCGGGGTGATGGCTGGCGGCGTGGCGACAGCCACTGCCGCACAACCACCAAAGATGAAAATGACTACTGAGATCCCGGCATCGGTAACCGCGCCGGACAAAGTGGAGACATTCATCGGCACGCTCGAATACTTCGATGGCGTTCCGAGCGAGCAGACGGTTGAGACCGCCTACGACTACCTCGACCGTTCGCGGGCGGTGAATGTCTTCATGAATTCAATGCCAATGTTATCGATGAACGAACTGCGTGCAGGACAGGCGAGCGCTGGATGCAAGAAGCTCAACCAGATCTGTATCTTTGACCACTTGATGGATTCCAAGGGGTTGTTCCTGACCGGAAATACCTCGACCATGTACGCGCTCGGTTTCCTCGATCTTGCCAAGGATGGGCCCGTGGTGATCGATCTTCCGCCCGGTATGCTGGGTGTCCTCGATGACATGGCCTTTCGCTTTATGGTGAACCTCGGCGTCGCTGGCCCTGACAAAGGCAAGGGCGGCAAGTACGTGGTACTGCCGCCGGGCTACAAGGGCGAGGTGCCGAAGGGCTATTTTGTGATGCCGTCGAAGACCAACGGTCTTTGGGTGTTCATGCGTGGCTACCTGGACAAGAAGCTGCCGCTCGACAAAGCGATTTCCGCCGCTTCTGCCAATATTCGTAACCACCTGAAGCTGTACTCGCTGGCCACCAGGGACAATCCGCCGAAAATGGAGTTCATCAATGTTTCGGGCAAGGTGATGAACACGGTTCTACCGAACGATTACAGTTATTTTGAAAAGCTGCATGCGCTCATTCAGGGTGAACCCGACGACTATCTCGGACCTGAGGCCAAAGGGATGATGGCCGCCATCGGTATCGAAAAGGGCAAGCCGTTCAAACCTGATGCAACAATGAAGAAAATTCTGACCGATGCCGCCGCCATCGGCAACGCCGCTTGCCGTTCGATCAGCTACTTCCCACGCGTTTCGTCGGACAATCTGGTCTACGGTGAAAAAAGTGCCTGGATGATGGCGTATGCCAACAAGAACACCACCTTTCTAAATGATGGTGCTTACAATCTTGATGCGCGCGCTTTTATGCACTTTGGCTACATCGTGGTATCTCCTGCCATGGCAGTGACGGTACCGGGCAAAGGCTCGGATTATGTGATGGCCGCGGTCGACTCGAATAAGAAGGCGCTCGACGGGTCGAAAACCTACAAGCTGCATCTGCCGCCGAATCCACCGGCCAAAGACTTCTGGGCGGTGACCATATACGACACCCAGACCCGCTCGCAGCTGCAGACCGATCAGCAATTCCCAACGGTGGGTAGTCAGGGTAAGGATTTAAAGAAAAATGCAGATGGTTCATACGACATCTACTTTTCACCTAAAGCGCCAAAAGGTCAGGAAAATAATTGGTTGCAGACTATTCCCGGGAAAAGCTGGTGGATTGTCCTGCGGGTGTACGGTCCTGAACAGCCATGGATAGACCAGAGCTGGCGCCCGGGTGAGATTGAGCTGGTCAAATAGCACTTTGCGGTAGCTACCCGGTAACGCCTTGCGCCAGATGCTAAACAAATGATGAGAGGTGCTCAATGAAAGCGAGACCACTAAAAGTCGCGGCTATGCCGGGAGTGCTTGCAGGCACACTGTCGGCTACAGGCGTGTTCGCGGATTCTGCAGCAAGCAGCAACCTGTTTAAATCAGCAGGGAAGAAGGAAACGGCAACCGATTTCAAACCAGCGCCGGATACGATTAAAATTGATTTCGGCATCCTGGAATTTGAGGGCGGTGCATTTCCAACCGAAGCCAGCGCGCAGAAAATTTACGATGAGCTGGATTTACAGCGTGCCACCCAGGCCTATATGGAATTTTTTCCGGCGCTGTGCCTGTACAGTATTGTCAAATCGCAGATTCGCGATTTCCAGTTTCAATCATCCTCCGACATTGCGGTAATGGCGGACTTTATGCATCCCAGTGAGAACTATCTAACCGGCAACGATGTGACGGTTTACGCGGTGGCATCACTGGATCTCAAGCTTGATGGACCCACGGTAGTTGAAGTGCCGCCGGGCATGCTGGGTACGGCCAACGATGCCAATTTCAAATAAACGTCTGTTCGCGGATTCCCGCGCGACGGAGCGCGACTATTTCAAACGCACCGGAATTTTTCCGATCATGCATGCCGTGGCCATGCGCAACGACGTCATTGATGCGCATCCGTGGCTGCCGGAGGCGGTCTTCAACGCCTATTCGCAGGCCAAGCAGAAGCACTACGAGGCGATGCGCACGCAATGGATATTCGGCACGCTGCCGTGGTTTGGGCAGGAGTTCGAAGAAACTCGTGCAGTGATGGGTGAAAACTTCTGGCCCTACGGGATCGAGGCAAACCGGAAGACTCTGGAGGCGCTGTTCCAGTACTCATATGAACAGGGTCTAGCCAAGAAGCGGTTGACTGTCGAGGAACTGTTTCATCCGTCGACGCTGCGCTTCGAGGATGTTGCCTGATTCTTCTTTCGCCGGTTGCGAAAGCGGATGGCTAAGGCACTGTCCCCGTACGCCCCGGAAACCCAGAAGAGCATACGCAGCCGGCATCATGGGGTTTCGTTTCAATCCTGATCGCCGCGAAAATCGTAGCGACCCACTCTCTTCTCCCACTTTCACCTAACCGACTGATCCCCGTGGGCATTCCCAACCCACTGCTTCATAATCCTCTGAAATCTCACGCAAACACCCGGACAACCCTTGAGCCACCGCCCCAGGAAAACGTTTGGCCTGGACCAACCCAAAATCGCCGACTCAAAACAGCGCGCGTGAAGAAGATAAACCCTACCGGCCTCATGGACGAAGCTGGTCAACATCCTCGGCGAGCCAGGCCTTTATCAATGATTGATATGGCATGTCACGTTTGTTTGCCTCGAGCTTGATGCGCTCCAACAACGCCACCGGAAGTCTTAGAGAGATCGTTTTGGTCGATGCCTTCAGATTCGGCAGACGCACAGAGTTCGCCTGACTCCAATCTAGGTATTCACTTGAATCATGGCTCTCCCAGAACTGACGCTCCTCAGCTTCCGTCCTGAACTCAGGAATCTTCTTTTTTGGCTTTGCCATAGAACATCCTCTCTTTACGGTGCATGTCTCTTGCAGAGATCACCTGAATCAATGTGCCACCGTCACGCAATGTGAACGTCACATGAAGCAGGCGGCCATCCTCCGTCTTGCCCAGAGCGTGGAGCCGTTGCTCTTTTTCACTGTGCTTACGATCAGGTAACAGAAGCAACGGCTCGTTGAAGAAAACCTGCTCTGCCTCGCCCTGGCTGACGCTGTGTTTCTCGACACTCTTTCGGGCGTTGCCTTCGTTCCAATCGAAGCCAGTGACTAGTGCCCAATCGATCATAAGCGTATATTGTCATCATATACACTTTGCGGCAACGTGGGCTGTGCCGCGTTCGAACGGGGCCCGGGTCAGCCAGGTCATCACTTCGGTTTCTCGACCGCCGCGAACATCGAAGCGACCCACTCTCTTCTCCCACGAGCACCTAACTGCCTGATCCCCGCGCGCGCATCCCTTACCCACTGCTTCATAATCCGCTGAATTCCTTCGCAAACATCAGGACAAGCCCTTGAGCCACCGTCCCAGGAAAAGGTTCGGCCAGAAGTGTTTCCCGTAATGGCTTTTCTGCGGATTCCACGGAGTTAGAGAGATGGGAATGAAGGCCGTCGACGATATCGCTGACAGCTATTAACTTCAGCAGCAGCACTGACCTACTGAACTCTAGTTGCAACCGATCGATCCGCTACTGGGTCGGACGGAGCCGCCGGAATCCATCACAAATCTGACATCGCCTGCAGTTGAATAATCAGCGGCTCGATGTCATCACTGACAATACTCCACAGCGTATCGTTATCGATGCCAAGATAACCATGAATCAGCCGATTGCGGGTCGCAATGACTTGACGCCATGGGATGCTTTGATGCCGCTCGCGCACCTCGGCAGGCACGTGGGTCGCTGCCTCTCCGATCAATTCCAGGTTACGCAAGATAGCATCGTACTTCAGTTCATCTTGTTCAAAGACGTCCCGGTCGATACCCGCGCTGTACTTGCGCACTCTTTCGGCAAAACGCAGCATGTCGCCGATATAGAACCTCCACTCGCGTTCAGACATTTACAGCCTCGCGCTCGATGTAAGGCTTGAGTTCTGCCCGCAACGCCTTTTCGGTTACCAGATCGACGGCACAACCCAGTTCATCTTCCAAATAAAACTGCACGCCGAAGTAACGGGCGGAAGTAGCCGGCCCGTCGAAACCGACGACAATATCCACGTCACTATCCGGTCGCGCCTGATCCCGAGCAGTCGAGCCAAACAGCGCGAGACGCGTCACACCATAGCGCGCAGCGAGCACAGGTTTCGCTGCTCGTAACGTTTGGATGACCTGCTGTTTGTTCATCTGTCGACCTCGTACCCCGAACCTAGAATATCCGTTATGTTGTCACATCTCGCGCGTACCGCGGCACTTGGGATACTCGGCACAACCCCAGAAGGCTTTTCCAGCACTAGCGCCACGACGTGCCACACGCTTCACCATCGGGCCGTCACAGGTGGGGCACTGAGGTATGGCCTCCGTTGCGGCTACGGTTGGTTCTCGCCGGCCATGAACGCTTTCCGGTCTTCCAATCGGGCTGTCACCTTCCACCTGAGCCGTCTTTGACTCCTGTGCATGTGCAATCGACGGAAACCGGGGGCCGTCCCCGATTACGCTGCGAAATCGATGAGCACGTAATTTGTTGCCTGCCATTCTTCTTTTCCTTTTTTTATGCCTTGGTCAACGCTGTTGCGGTCGGCGAATTCGCCAACCGCCCCGGAACTCACTCACGTGGTACGTCCCAAATATTCTTTCGTCTCTGAATGCAATACCGATCAGAGAGCCGAGATGACTATTCAGCAGCTGAATGACGCTTTCAGAACCTCTCTAAGTGTGGTGCAGCAGATACAGCGGCGCGCCAACACCCAGCCTGGCTTCCCTGCCAGCCGGCAACGGCAACATGATTGCATCCTTGCGAAGTTGTGCTGCGACTCAGATTACCAGCCTATGGCAGGAGCATGTAAGAGTCTGGGAATGGCAATTCAACCCGCGCTTCCACCGCCTCCCCAGCCAGATAGCTGTTCTCGGCATCGCGCTCCGGCCGCCCCTGCCGCTCCAGGTATCGACCGATACGCATCGCCAGGGTCTGGGTCAGTTGGGTGAGCTCAGCGCTCGTGAGTATAGTTTCATTCGTTCTAAACTCAACAAACATCAAGCTCGCAACCTGTCGGGCCATGTCAGGAGTCAAAAAATGCCGAAGTACCTAAGTGATCTGGAAGATTTCATTGACCGCAACGACATTAATTTGGTTTCTCTGAAAAGAAAACGCGGTGATGTCTACAAGTACAGGGCGGTGCGCCAGCCAGCCCAAAATTTCGCTATGAAGCACCTGAGCAGGCGGTCAGCAGGCCTAATTCTTGGCCTTTGTCCTGATTTCCGATAAAGAAAGAACCGATTCCGTAGTGCCGCATTCTCCGCCTGCAAAGACAGCCGCGATCGGACAGATGTAGTCACCAAATTCAGCAGGAACTGGATCAGCCTCACCATGGATACAAGGTTCAATCATCATCAAGAAATATGCAATAGAATCAACCGGCTCCCATTTTCGGGACCCACAAGCAACCGATTGCCGCAGCGAACCTCATTTGAGCAACAAATCGCCACCGATTGGAAAATATCGAGATGCTGCGTTGATTAGAGAGTTTGAGGTGAACTTCGATACACCGTAAACCTCGACACTGACATTGAAATCATCACGAAGCTTGTCCACCAACAAAGCGAAATCGCCATCGCCTGAAACCAAGACAAGCACATCAGTGTCTTTCGCATACTCGACCGCGTCCAGGGTTATGCCAATTTCGCAATCACCTTTAGCCGTCCCGTCCGAGCGTTGAATGAACGGTTTCAACTTCACTTCGAAACCGATGGCCTTAAGAATGTTCTGAAACTGGCGCTGCTTCTCATCGCCCCGGTCAATCGCATAGGCAACGGCTTTGACGACGCGCCTGTTCGAACCCACTATCCGCCAGAACGCGTTGTAATCGAAATTGCTGCCGAACGCCTTTCGTGTCGTGTCGTGTAGTAGACGTTTTGTACGTCGACAAGGATTACAACCCGTTCCATGTGAATCCTTAAGTTGGCCAACGCCGGCGTACGGGCGCTAAAGGCTTGGGCCGCTACGTGGGCGAGCCGGGCACAGTCAGATTTTATTGAGCCGCTTCGAAATCATACCCTTCAAGCAGCCGAAGCGTTTCAGAAAGGGGATGGTGTGCTTCGTTGTTGGCATCGACTCATCATTGCATACCGACGCGAAAATCGAAGCGACCCACAATCTCTGCCCTCGTTCTCCTAACGTGAAGGACAAGTCGTGTGAGCAACGCGAACCATGACTTGTCGTTGTAGTTGGACGAGCCCGGCGGGCTTGCCTCCTTATTTGATAGGAAATATCTTTCTCGAAACAGCCCCTGAGCAGACCCTGCACAGAGGCCAGTTGAAATCCGGTCTGTCTGGGCGAAGGAATCTGTCGCCGATTAGCGATCTTTGCCCCAATTTTCCCCGCAAAAAGGCTGATCTCAGCCAAACAAACCCCTCGAGTGTCCGACGACCCGATGTCACAAGGGAAGGGATCGTGTCGGTTACATAGGCGTCCCCCCGCCGTGGTGTTTCGGCCTATCCGGCGGCTGGCGATTTCTCGGATAGGGCATCACAACCAAGCTGACCGCGCCACCACACTGCCGACAGCACAGTGGTGGCTTTTCTTTCGGTTCGGGTACGCCGATACGCAACAGCACATGCAAGCGCTGTATCCAGCGCTTGGCATTGCCGTGGAGGAAACCGTAATCGCGGGTCCGGCGAAAACCTTTGGGCAGGACATGTTGCAGCAGCAGCCACAGGAACTTGGCACCGGGCAGCGTGCGCACCTGGGTAGTACCGCAGTTGTCCGTGTATCGGAAGCTGACCTCGCCGTTGTGGCAGCTGAGAATATTCTTCTCCGCGATGACCCCGCGATACAGATAGCGTCCCAGATAGAGCAAGGCCTTCTCGCCGTTGCCAACCGGCTTGACATCGGCTACCCAATCTTTGGGCAGGGTAGCCGTGACCTTCCAACCCCGCTCGCGCATCGCCTCGAACCACTTGGCGCGAAAGACCTTGGCCAAGGCCTTTTCCGGAAAAAGGAACTTCCCGCGTTTGGTGCGCCATAGGTGGTGCGCCGTATCGAGGGCCCCCGCCGGGATGACGAGATGCACGTGGGGATGGTAGTCCAAGGCCCGGCTATGGGTGTGTAACACCGCGGTCGCGCCCAAGTGACCCTGGAGCTGCGGGTCATTCAGACCGAACTGGGCCAGAGTCTGCCAAGCGGTGCGGATCAGTCGATCGTAGACCTCGCGCTGATTCGCATAGGCGAACGCGCGCAGCTGCGCCGGCAGGGTAAAGGTCACCAGGTAGTAGTCGACCGGCAGCAACTTCGCCCGCTGTCGCACCAGCCACTGCTCTACCGCGGCGTTCTGGCAGTGCGGGCAGAACCGGTGACCACACGACAGCGCAAAGGCCGCCTCCTGTTGACAGTCATGGCAGTGGATCTTCGCCGTGCCGGCTTCCTCGGTCCGACAATGCAAGACCGCGGACAGCGCAGCGTAGTGGCTCGGCAGCAGTTGATCGGCATAATCGGCGTGTAGCTCCGTCAGAAAGGTCTCGACGACCTCAGCCAGACGCATCATGACGCATCCTTCCAGCGCAGGACGAAGGACTCGAGCAGCTGACCCTGACGTTCCCGTGCCTGGGCGCGGGTCACCTCCGTCAGATGCGCGTAGCGGGCTGTGGTCGAAGGGCTCTCATGGCCGAGCATGGCCTGCAGCTCACGCAGGTCAACACCCAACTCGAGCATATGGGTCGCGAAAAGGTGACGAAGCGAGTGCACCGTAATCCGCCGGTGGATACCACAGTCCGCCACCGTGGCGCGCATGGCAGCCTGGACCCCGCCCGCACGCATCGGGGTTTTGGCCCGGCGCATGTGATCTAAGCCCCCATGGGGGTTGGGAAACAGCAGACGCGGGTGACGGTGCGTTCGCCACCACCGACGCAGTGTGCGCAACAATGGCGCCGGCATCGACACATAGCGATCTCTGTTGCCCTTTCCGCTGCGCACATGGATACGCAGGCGCTGCGCATCGATGTCACCAACCTGAAGCCGCAACCCCTCGGTCAAACGTAACCCCGTGCTATAGAGGGTCACAAAATAGACCCGATAGCGGCGTTGACGCACGGCATTGAGCAACTGATGGGTCTCAGGGCGCGTCAGCACATCGGGCAGCCGCGTCACGTTCGGCGGCTTGACGATATCGACCCAGTCCCAAGGCCTCTCCAGGACATGGCGATAGAAGAACTGCAACCCGCAGCGATCGAGCTTGACGGTGCTCCAAGAATGGGTTTCTAGCAACTGGGCGAAGTACGCCTTCAGCTCCTCAGCCGTCAGGTCTTCCGGACAGCGGTCAAAATAATCCGTCACTCGGCGGATGGCCCGGGAATAGGCGTCGATCGTGGCGGTGGCCTTGCCTTGCAGGTTCAAGGCCCGCTGCATCGTCTCATAGAGGCGGGTGAAGCGCGTTTGCTCGGTGGGGTTCATGACAATAATCTCCCAACATTGTGACGCGGAAACCGCGACCACCCGAAGGGGTGGCAGGGAGATTATGGAAAGCGAGGACTATGGAAAACCTGCCGCGCAGCGGCTCCGTCCAACACCCTGATTTGCGCAGGCCTTTGGTTCTGCCCCAAACTTAACTCGTTCAATTCCTTCGCGAAATCACCAGGACACCCCATTGAGCCACCGCCCCAGGAAAAGGTTCGGCCAGAAGTGTTGCCCGGAATGGTTTTTCTGCAGATTACGCGGAGTTCGACAAGCGGGATTGACGAGTATCGACAATATCGCCGACAGCTGGAAACGTTTTGATTGGGGCATGTCCCCCAAAATCCGCGAATGCAGTTGAACGTCAGTCGTCCTATCGAAGTTTGTTCGATCACGATGTTTCTCAACCGACTTTGGTTGAAATCAGGGAATCGGCCAACAAGGACTGGGCCTTGGGTAGGCCACACTTTCTCGATAAGGTTGAGCCGATGATCGATCGGTCAGTGCGAAAGCAAGCCCGCGGAGGCGACCGCAAATCCACTGAATATCACTGAACCCGCGAGATCAATTGAAACTGAACCCTTTGATCCCATATTCCTGTCGATACACACCGTCCGCTGGCATGGTGGCAGCCGCGAAAAACGGCCGCCACCCCGGGCACAATCAGCCGGCGCCCGCACTGCTGGCCGGCGGCTCTGCCTGGAACGGCTTCCGTTCTGGCGTCAGGTCCTTTGCCCCGGTGCCAGGCATCATCTCGAAGCCGAGATCGAACTGCACCAGCATCGTCTTGAGCTGCTCATATGGCTCGCGGTTTCCTTCTAGCTTCGCCTTGCCTGACTTGATCTGCTCATCGAAGGTCACTGCACCCATCATGGTCTTCTCCAGATCGGCGCGATTGATGGTGACGGTCAGTTCCGCATCATTGGCCTGGAAACCAGCGATGTTGGTCAGGGTACCGTTGCTCAGCTCGAGGACAAATTTTTCGTCGTTATCCGGGGTGATCAGATTGATCTTGAATGCGTGATCCCCGGCCTTCTTGCTGTCCAGGCGAACACCGAGGAAATCGAGCCACAACTCGGTAGTCATTGCACGGATCATGTCTGGGCCCGTGGTCTTGGGCGACGCACCGCTCGGTATCCCGTTGCGCAGTTCGTAGGCCGCAGCGAGGAAGGAGTTGCGCACACTGGGGCTCTCCTTCTGGTAGCCTGTCTGTTCGAACACGTCAGCGAGCAGGTCCTTGGCCTCCTGGTTCTGCGGCTCGGCATAAACCAGCTTGTTCAGGATCTCCTGCGCATGGTGGTACTTGCCTTCGTCGTAAAGTGCCTTGCCCTTGGCCAGGATCGGCTTGGCGCCACCCATCATCTGGACATACAGCGGCGCGGAGTCCTCGGGCGACAACGGGATGAGAGTGGTCGGGTTGCCGTCCCAGTAGCCGAGGTAGCGATTGACCACCGCACGGCTGTTGTGCTCGACCGAGCCATGATAGCTGCGCGCCGACCACTGTTGCTGCAGACTCTCCGGCACCCGGTACACATTGTGGATCTGGTTGATGGTGACGCCCTGGTTGGCCAGGTACAGCACCCCATTATTGAGGTTAGCGTAGGTATCGCGCTGCGAACGCATGACTTCCTGAATGCGTTCATTACCCCAACGCGGCCAGCTGTGCGAGGCGAACATGACTTCCGCGTCCTGGCCAAACAGATACAGCGCTTTGTTGATCTGCTTCGACCATTCCAGCGCATCGCGCACCAGAGCGCCACGCAGTGTGTAGATGTTATGGATAGTCCCGGTGATGTTCTCTGCGGCCCAGAAGGCCTTCAGGTCCGGGAACCAGGTATTCATCTCGGCCGGTGCCTCGGTGCCCGGGGTGTTCTGAAATACCATCTTGACGCCATCGACGGTCAGTTCCTCGATGTCGTCTTTGATAACGAGGTTTGGCGGAATGAGCCCTAGGTTACCCGCGGCCGTGTTCTTGCCGATCGACTGGTCGACGTGACCGAAGGGGCTGCGCGGCAGCAACACGCCGTACTGGAAGAACAGGCGCCGGCTCATCGCATTGCCCGCGTAGACATTTTCGGAGACCGCATGGTCCATGAAACCCACCGGTGCGATAACCTTGACCTTGCCGCTTTGTACATCGGCCTCGTCGACGACACCGCGCACCCCACCGAAGTGGTCGGCATGCGAGTGCGAGTAGACTACAGCTACCACCGGGCGCTCACCCAGTTGTTCATTGATGAACTTCAGCGCAGCCGCGGCCGTCTCCTTGGCGGTCAGCGGATCGAATATGATCCAGCCAGTATCACCCTTGATGAAGCTGATGTTGGCGAGATCATAGCCACGTACCTGGTAGATCTTGTCGGGCATGACTTCGTAAAGGCCGTATTCCATGTTCAGGATCGCCTGGCGCTGTAGCGATGGATGGATGGTGTCGAAATCCTTGCCCTGCAATAGCCAATCGTAGCTGCCGATGTCCCAGGCCACGTGACCGGCCTCGGCCTTGATCTGTTTGTAATCCGGCGCCGCGATAAAGCCCTTCTTGGCTTCATCAAAGTCGCGCTTGTCTTCAAACGGCAGCATTGCGCGCTGCTGCTTCTGCGCATCGACGGTGAATGTGGACGGAAGCTTGCCTTTCGGGTCGAAGTGCTTCGTTGGGTCAGCAGCAACGACCTCACCGCCACCGGCGGCCCATGCGGTGCCGACACAGACCACAAGCGAGGCAGCTGCGGCTGCGTGCAAGATATTCTTTAGGGACATCATTCTTTCCTCCTGTTGAGCAATTGCTTCGATTGCGGCAATGCCCCCCGGACAGAGATCCAGGAAATATCAGACACGGCAATCAAGCAAGTAGCGCTTGGCCAAAAGCGATGGCTACCTTACACGGTGGCCATATAGGCCGGTATATCCATTTTTCGACAAAACGCCCTGGGGAGAACATGGAAACGGCAAATCCCAGAGCACTTGTCACCGCCCTGCACCTCGACTCCTTCAACCCGGAAATCATGGAAGAGACGGTAAGAGGTGCTGCATTCGAGCATGTTCAGCTTGCGCGCGGCCGCTTCCGCGCACGGCTCCTGACTGTCCAACGGGCAGATAAACGCCTGGACTACGGCCGCTACAACCTGCCGCTGCACGCCCGGGGGCCGATGCCAAGTACCCACTTGACCCTGGGGTTTATTTTCAACAGCAACGGGGCTGCACGCCTGAACGGATACGAAATCGAGCGGCCCGCACTGGTCTTGCTGGGCGAAGGGTCAGAGCTTGACTTCCGCATGGCACCGGGCTCGGAGTGGCTGGCTTTTCAGGTGCAAAGGGAAAGCCTGGAACGGCTCGGCATGGCCCTGCCGGACCGCCCCAATAAGGTCTTCCACATTGCGCCTGAGGATGAGTGGCAGACAGAGCGTAATCTGCGCGCGGCCGTTGCCGGTCTGCACGAAGTCTCCGTGAGAAGCGCCACCATCGCTGACCCCGACGGATATTGCCAAAAGATCTTTGCAAGTATGCTGGACAGTTTCTGCGCTGCACTTCAGGAAACAGATTTCCAGCTCGGTATTCGGCCTCGCGACCGCGCACGGGAGAATCGCCTGGCTAGGCACGCAATTGATTTCATCGATGCTCACTTCGGCGAGACGCTCCATATCGGATTGATGTGTGCCGAGCTGGAAACCAATTCGAAGGCCCTGGAGCGGGCGTTTCTGAACTACACTGGTTTGACGCCCAAGCGATATCTCGACTTTGTACGCCTCTCCAAGGCGCGGCGCCTGCTAATCCAGACGCGCGAAGCCCAATGTTCAATTTCAGACACCGCCATTTCATGCGGCATCAATCATCTGGGGAGGTTTGCCTCACTGTACAAGGCCACTTTTGACGAACTCCCCTCGCAGACCGCTGACAGTGGAGCACTTCGTCGGCGCGACGAATCGAGATAACGGGAATCAGCAACTTCGGAGCGTCGTCGATGTCCGGAAGCGTCAAACTAACCGGCACTAAGAATTGTAGGTGTGGTCGGGCAAAGCTGGCCCGCGATATGGCCGATCACCTGGTTGAATCAGTACCGATCTCAACCGCCGCGAAAATCGAAGCGACCCACTCTCTTCTCCCACAGGTACTTAACTCGCTGATCCCCGTGGGCATTCCCAATCCACTCCTTCATAATTCGCTGAATTCTTTGTCAATTGGAAGGCTAACCCCTTGAGCCACCGCCCCAGGAAAAGGTTCGGCCAGTACTGTTGCCCGGAGTGGTCTTTCTTCGGTTTAAGCGGCGTTAGTAAGGTGGCAGTAAGGTCTGTCGACGATATCGCCGAAAGTTGTGAGACGCCATCGCGTTGTACTCTTATTGGCGATACATAAGTCAAGGGCTTTCCGTACTGCTAACGATCTGTTGTGATGCGTGGCACCTTTCCTTAAGAGACACAGCATGTCTGGCACAAGCAGAAAACAGCGAATCGATGCCGATGCTTTCGCTGCGCACCATGCTGGCCTTCAGCCAACGACAGCATTCAGTCGCAGAGATCCATACAAGAAAGTATCTGGTATCGTTCTTACCAATTTAATTAGACAGTCGTCATTACGTCCATTACCGGGGAGGCTGGCCTGTGGCGACGCAGCGGCCGACTGATGAAGAGCATCATGCTAAGAACGACTTCAAAGCTGGCGGCATGCGCTGGCATGACGATTGAGTGCGGCTTGATCTGTGGTCGTTTCGAGCGCGTAGGCGATACATGCAACAAGCTCCGCGTCCGGCGCGATTCGCTGCGGTTGTCGCGTCCAAAGCGAACCGGATTGAACGCATTGTCCGTTCCGCTCGGGCTCTATAATTGAACGTATTCGAACAGCGATTGGCCTGAATGGAAAACCTCCTCGCATCAATCGATTACCGCGACCCCATCTGGATCGCAGTGGCCTTCGCATTTGGATTCCTTGCTGCTCAGGTGCGGCTGCCTCCGCTGGTGGGTTTTCTGATAGCGGGCTTTGTGCTCAATTCGCTCGGCGCCGAGGGCGGTGCCTTTCTCAATGAGATGGCCGACCTCGGGGTGACCCTGCTTTTGTTCTCGATCGGTCTCAAGTTGCGGATTGGCCAGTTGCTACGTCCGGAGGTCTGGGGCGTAGCGTCCTTACATATGCTGGCGATTGTCCTGCTGTCCACCGGCGTGCTACTGCTGCTCGCCGTTTTTGAGTTTCCAATACTCAATAAGCTGACACCGCTCACCGCAGTCCTACTCGGATTTGCCCTGTCATTCTCGAGCACCGTGTTCGCCGTCAAACTGCTTGAGGACAAGGACGACATGGCGGCTTGGTATGGTCGCATCGCTATCGGGGTGTTGATCATTCAGGACATCGCTGCGGTAGTCTTCCTGGGTGTCTCGGCCGCGAAGGTCCCTTCGCCCTGGGCAGCCATGATCATCGTCGCCATTGTCGCCTCCCGACCGCTGCTGGCAGGTCTGCTGAACCGTGCCGGTCACGGCGAACTGCTGGTCTTGTTCGGGCTCGTGCTGGCGCTCGGCGGTGCCGGGCTATTCGAACTGGTGGATCTGAAGGGTGACCTCGGGGCGCTTGTGTTCGGCGTTCTGCTTGCCGGACACCCCAAGGCAACTGAGCTGTTCAGATCTTTGCTCAGCGTCAAGGACCTGTTCCTGGTCGGCTTTTTTCTCAGTATCGGTATGGCAGGGGTTCCAGATTTTGGCCTGCTACTCGTGGCAGCGCTGCTGGTGCTCGCCGTGCCGATCAAGACCGGCTTATATTACTGGTTATTGACACTTTTTCGAGTCCGTACGCGGCCGGCCGCGCTGGCCTCGCTATCGCTCTCCAACTTCAGCGAGTTCGGTCTGATCGTTGGCTCGATCTCGGTTGCCAACGGCTGGCTTGACGTCGATTGGCTGGTAGTCATGGCTGTGGCAGTAGCCATGTCATTTATCGCTGCTTCGGCATTGAACGTTCTAGCCGACAACGTCTACTTGGCCTTGCGCCCCTGGCTAGCGCGCTTCGAGCGAGATCAGCGCCTCGCCGGTGATGAGACGATTAGTTTCGGTGAATCGAGTGTTCTGGTCTGTGGCATGGGCCGGGTCGGGACCGGCGCCTATGATGCCTTGGCCGAGCACTACGGCGAGGCCGTTGTCGGGATCGACGTAAATCCGGAAGCCGCGGATCGCCATCGAGCGGCCGGACGAGCCGTTCAGGATGGCAACCTCACCAACCCTGACTTTTGGTCGCGCATCGACCGAGACAACTGGCGCGTCGAATGGATACTGCTCGCAATGCCCTCATATCGCGCCAACCTGAAGGCGGCCCGGATCGCCCGCGAGTGGGGCTTTAGCGGCAAGATTGGCGCCACCGCTAAATTCGCCGACGAAGCTCAGGAGTTGGCTGAACATGGAATCGATGCCGTGTTTAACATCTACGCAGAGGCTGGCAGCGGATTTGCCCAGCACGCGAGGGCGTTGTTCACAGATCGCGAGAAGACAACGGTGTCACCGCGAAGCTGATTGGAGACGAGCACACCACCAGCGAGGTCGAGCGGTCCCTCCGTGCATAAACGAGACCGTATACACGCAGCCAGCCATACCTTGACGTCATCGGACAACGTGCTTGCATCCTTCGGTACAATATAATTCAGCATCGCGAATGGCTCGAATCACGGTAGCCCGCCGCCACCTGTCGGCGGCGCGAACGGCGCTGGGTTATGTTGTAAGAAATTCACGTTGTCGCCGCACTCAAATCTGCTCACGCCGATCCTTGAATCTTTATATCTTCAAGTGTGAATGGGCTCCATGAGTCTTAACCGCATCTGTTTTTCGATCTCAATGATCATAAACAGCACGACGCCGATCAACACAATTAGCAATCCATCCAATTTGCCTACAGCCTGCGTCTCGAAAACGGCCTGTAGAGGATGAACATAGGTGATGGCCAACTGTCCCAGGGCAACGATGAGCACGGCAATCCAGACCGCCTTCGTGCCGCGCACCGCTCGCCAGGTGAGCGATGTGCTGTACATGTTGCGGATGAAGAATAGGTGAAAGATCTCCATGACCACCAGCGTGTTCATGGCCAGCGTGCGTGCGAGCTCAATTGGGTAGCCGCGGTCAATCGCATAGGCATAGATGCCGAACACGCCGCCGAGGAAAAGCATCGCAACCAATATGATGTGCCAGATTAGCGCACCGGAAAGCAACGGTTCGCTGCGTGGGCGCGGCGGCCTCTGCATCGTGTGGGCCTCGGTGGGTTCGAAGGCCAGCGCAATGCCGAGGGTCACCGCAGTGATCATATTGATCCACAGGATCTGCACCGGGGTAATCGGCAGCGCCATGCCTGCCATCAGCGCCAGGATGATGGTTGAGGCCTCGCCGGCATTGGTCGGCAACGTCCAGCTGATGACCTTCTTGATGTTGTCGTAGACCGTTCGGCCTTCGCGCACCGCGGCCGCGATTGAGACGAAGTTGTCGTCTGCCAGTACGAGTTCCGATGCCTCTTTTGCGGCTTCGCTACCCTTGTGCCCCATGGCGATGCCCGCATCCGCGCGCTTCAACGCCGGGGCATCGTTGACGCCGTCGCCGGTCATTGCCACGGTCATGCCTTGCGACTGCAGCGCCATGACTAGGCGCAGCTTGTGCTCGGGGCTGGTGCGCGCGAACACATTCGTTTCGCCAACAGCCATGGCCAACGCTGGGTCATCGAGCTTGTCGATGTCGCCGCCGGTCAATGCACTTTCCGGATTGCGCAGGCCCAGCTGGCGCCCGATCGCTATGGCGGTGGCGGCATGGTCACCGGTGATCATCTTGACCCGAATCCCGGCGGCATGGCATTCGGCGACCGCGGTGATCGCCTCTTCGCGTGGCGGATCGATCAGGCCGACCAGCGCCAGCAGGGTCAAGTCGCGCTCGACGTTCGCGAACTCCAGTTCCGTCTGACCGGACGGCAGGCTCTTCGTAGCAACGGCAATCAGTCGCTGCCCCTGGGCAGCGATCTGCTCCGCCTGCTCCTGCCAATAGTCGGGATCGATTGGGCTGACGTTGTGGTCAGGCAGGCGTTGATCGCGGCACATGGCGAGCACCTGCTCGGGCGCCCCCTTGACGAAAGCCACCGCATGATGCTCATGATCGTGATTCAACGTGGCCATAAAGCGGTGCTTGGCATCGAATGGGATCACGTCGCTGCGCGGCCACTGCCCGCGGGTCTCGACCACGAGTAGGCCGATCCGCTCAGCGGCGGCCAGCAGGGCGCCTTCCATAGGGTCGCCTTCTACCGACCAAACCCCATCGCGATTCTTCAACTCCGCGTCGTCACACAGAATCGCGGCGCGCGCGATCTCGATCAGTGCCGGATGCATGGCGGTATCGACGGGGCCGGTCGCGGTCTCGATCGTCCCCATGGGCTCATAGCCGACACCCCGGACAGAAAAGCTCTGCGCGGCAGTGACGATCGAGGCAACGCTCATTTCGTTCCTGGTCAGCGTACCGGTCTTGTCCGAACAGATGACTGACACCGATCCCAGCGTCTCGATCGCAGGAAGCCGCCTGACGATCGCATTGCGCCTTGCCATCGCTTGAACGCCGACGGCCAGCGTAATCGTCAGCACTGCCGGCAGACCCTCCGGGATGGCCGCGACCGACAGGCCGACCACGGCCATGAACAGCTCGCCGAAATCGTGATGCAGGACGAAGTAGCCGAACGCGAGGATCAGCCCGGCGATGACCAGGATAAACAGCGTGAGCCACTTGGCGAACACGGCCATCTGGCCGACCAGCGGCGTTGTCAGGGTCTCGACGCGTGATAGCAGCCCGCTGATCAGGCCGATCTGGGTCGCATCGCCCGTTGCCACGACGATCCCCTGGCCCTGGCCACTGGTGACCGTGGTGCCGCTGAATGCCATGCATGCACGGTCGCCCAGCGCGACATTGACCGTGACCGGTGCGACCCGCTTCTCGACCGCGACAGACTCGCCGGTCAGGATCGACTCCTGGATCTGCAAACCATGCGTCCGCAAAAGGCGCAGGTCGGCCGGCACCTTGTCGCCGGCCTCGATCAGGACGATGTCACCCGGTACCAGTTCGTCACCGTCGATCGTGTGCCGCTGCCCATCGCGGATGACCGCCGCGCGTGGTGCGAGCATCTGGCGGATGGCCTCCATGGCCGATTCCGCCTTGCCCTCCTGGACGAACCCAATCAGTGCGTTGACCAGGACCACCGCCAGGATGACCAGGGTGTCGACAACGTGATGCAGCAGCGCGGTGATCGCGGCGGCACCCAGCAGCACATAGATCAGGATGTTGTGGAACTGTAGCAGGAAGCGGACAAAGGGATGGCGCCGGGGCGGCTCCGGCAAGCGGTTGGCACCGTAGGTCTCGAGCCGGCGCTGCGCCTCGGCCTCGCCGAGGCCGCCCGCATCCGCGTCCAACAGTTCAAATACCTGCTCCTGTTCCAGGCTGTGCCAATCGGGTTGTCCGGTACTGGACATCATCCCCCCTTCAATCGAGTGTGACCGGAGTGACGAAGCCTGCCGGCTTGACCGCCAGCACCCCGCACTCGAGGTTGTTCAGGATGACTTCGGCGGTATTGCCGATCAGCAACCCCGGGATGCCGGTGCGACTGACGGTGCCCATAACCACCAGGTCCGCCTTCAGTTCGTTGGCCACCGCGGGGATTACGTCTCGGGGAGTACCCTCGCGAAGATGGAACCGTGGTGTAAGGTAGCCGTGGGCTTCACCGCCAAACTGTTCCCGCATCCGATTGTTCAGGGCGTCCAGCCGCGACTGGTGCTCGCGCCATTCGTGATCGCGATTGGTGGCGACCTCCTTGTCCGAAAGCTCACTGCCGAACACCCGGATCATACTGTCGGAAATCGACTCCCATGCATGCACCACGTGCAACTGGGCGAAATCCGTTACCGCGAGCGTGGCGGCAATATCGAGGATCTGTCGGTTCAGATCACTCTCCTCATCGTCTTCTTTCCACGGATCGAAATCCACGGCGGCGAGGACGTGGCGGTAGTTTGCACTCGTTTCACCCACCATGATCCAGACCGGGCACGGACACTTGCGCAGCAGATGCTGGTCCGTCCCACCGAACAGGAAGCTGTGGGCGCCACCTTCGCCCACGGTCTTGATCACGAGGTCGTGCCGGCTGCGCAACACCTCGCGAATGACCTCGACGAAAACGGTCCCGAAGCGGACGTCAACGACATGGTCAGTCTCTCTGCCCGCACCGCGGAGCAAGTCTGACAGCTGTTTGGTCGCCTGCTGTCGCAGACGTGATCTGAGATCCTCGATTGCGATGCTGCCCGCAAACGGTCCAAGACGGGGTTCTTCGACGACATGCAGGACCGTCAGGCGTGCCTGATTGTTCCGCGCCAGGCTAACGGCCCGTGCGACAGCGGCACTCGATTCTGCGGCCGGATTTTCAACGACGTACAGAATGCTGTCGAATGATTTCATACGCCAACTCCTAAGCTGTGATTATCATAATGCCGCCGGCATTCCCGAACGAGCTTGTCGGCCGCTTCCTTTGCCGCATCTGCGTAGGGCACCAGGACGAGATCCACACCATTTTGACGGAAGCCGTCTGCCTCGTGCCTAGTGGACGAAGAAACCGCGACCTTGCCGCGAAAGCTCTGTTGTTTGAGTCCTTGCAACAGGGCCCGGTTCAATGCGCGGTCACGCAGCGTGCTGACTACCCACGCGACCCGTTCCAGTGGCAGCGTGGCAATGAACTCAGGATCCTCGGCGTCGCCATAGCGTGCGCGATATCCTTCCCGTTCGTGCAGCCGCACGGCTGCCGGATCGAAATCGATCGCCAACAGACGGCAGCCGCGCTCACGGAGCATGTTGGCGAGGGTCGAGCCGAATCGGCCGAGGCCGAACAGCAGTACGTCGACCGTGTCGTTGTCGTCGACCAGGTTGTCCATCTCACGGTGCGTGACCTTGCGTTCGAACCAGCCAAGATAAGGCCCCAGGCGTGCGTAGAGTTCGTGCGAGTAAAGGATCATGTAGGTTGAGGCACTGATCGTGATCAGTCCGACGAGCGTGACCAGGCCGACCGTCGATTGATCGAGATGGCCCAGGCTGAGGCCGAGCGCCGCAAGGATCAGGGAAAATTCGCTGATCTGCGCTACCGTAAGGCCGGCCAGAAATCCGGTCCGCTTCCGGTATCCCATGTAGCCCATGATTACCATCACGATCAGCGGATTGCCGATCAGCACGAATAGCGAAAACACAATGGCAGCGCCGGTCTGCGCCCCGATGGTGCCCATGTCGAGGTTGGCGCCCAGTTCGATAAAGAAGAACAACAGCAGGAAATCACGCAGGCTGACCAGGCGCGCGGCGACCAGTTCGCGATAAGGCGTGGAGGCGATCGACACGCCCGCCAGGAAGGCACCAACCTCTTTGCTGAAGCCGAGTGCGTCGCCGATCGTGGCACCGATGATGGCCCAGGCAATGGCGAACAGCATGAGCAACTCAGGCGATCGGGCGAGCCGGTGCAGCAGACGCGGCAGAACATAGCGGGTCAGGAGCACCACGGCGAGCAGCATCAGCGCGCCCTTGGCGACGATCAGCAGCGCCTCTTTACCCAGGCTGGCGCCATCGACGGCCTGTCCGGCAGCGGTGAGGCCGATCATCACCAGGACCACGACAATGTCCTGAACGATCAGGAAACCCACGGCGATCCGGCCGTGCAATGAGTCAACCTCGCGCTTGTCGGAAAGCAGTTTGACGATAATGATGGTGCTCGAGAAGGTCAGTGCGACCGCGACATAGATCGCCGTGACATGCTCCATGCCGAGTGCCAACGCGATCAGATAGCCGACCACAGAGGTAAAAACGACCTGGCCGAGTCCGGTCAACAGTGCCACCGGCCCGACGGTCCGGATAATGTGCACATCGAGCTTCAGGCCGACAACGAACAGCAGCAATGCGATGCCGAGGCGGGCGAACAGCTCGATTTCACCGCTTTGCACGACAACACCTACACCCGAGGGCCCGAGTAGGATTCCGACAGCGATGAAGGCCACGATCAGCGGTTGGCGCAACAACAGCGCCAAAGCGCCTCCGGCAGCGGCCAGGCCGAGGATCGCACCGATCTGGTAGAAGACGTTATCGAACATCTGGTATGGCCTTTGTTGCCTGGTGCCAAGGACTCCTGGATTTGCTGAGAGTCGTATACCTCGCAACGGAGTACCGACACGCCTATTGTCAGGGCGGCAGTCGCGTACTCAGCAAGTCGAACCCAGATTGCCTTGCATCAATCGGGTTTGCCCTCCAAGGTTACGGGCGTCTCGAAGCCTTCCGGTTTCACTGACAGTACTGAGCATTCGATCTGCTCGAGGATCGCCTCGGCAGTGTTGCCGATGAAAAGGCCGGCGACTCCGGTGCGTGCCACTGTACCCATCACTACCAAGTCGGCCTTGATGCTCCTGGCCAGCCTCGAGATTTCCTTTTGCGCCTGACCTTTGATCAAATGCTTGTTCGGGCTCAGAAACTTAACGGCGTCCTTGCCCTGGCGCTGGATCACGTCGTCGATAAGGTCATCGAACCCTGCATCGTGTTGCTGCCGGACCTGCTCGACGTAAGCGATAACCTCTGCATCCGGGCGTCGAAGAAACGCACCACGCATGGCACTTTCACCAACCGCCTCCCACGCGTGGGCGACATGGAGTTCGGCGAAGTCTGACAAGGCCAGGGAAACCGCCAATTCAAGGATCTTGACATTCAGCTTATGTCGTATCGCCGCTTCGGGAGCCGGGTGATCTGCATCCACGTCGACAGCGGCGAGGATCCGTCGGTATGACTTTGATGGAGAGTGCTTGACAAGCCACACGGGGCAGGGGCACTTGCGCAACAAGTGCATGTCGTCACTGCCGAACAAACGGTCGAGCCAGGCGGGGGCCTCCGGGGCTTTCATCACCAGATCGTGACCGTGCCGCAGCACTTCCCGAATGATTTCGAGAAAGGCCGTCCCCAGCAGCACCTTGGCATCGATAGTAATCCGCGATCGAAAAGGCGCGACCGCGCTCTGCAGTTGCTCCCGCGAATCGGCGATCGCTGCTTCCTGCAGTTGGGCTGAAATCGGCCCCCCGTCTGGCATACCGATGCCAGCTGTCATCCGCGGTGCAACAGCGACGACAGTCAGCGTCGCCTGGTTGTTCTGTGCCAGCGAAACCGCGCGTTCGAGGACCGTGTCAGCAGGCTGACGTGGGTCGACGGCGCAGAGGATCTTTTTGAATCTCTTCATAATTCCCCCGCTGGTAGCGAAAGTGTCTGATGCTGTTTTCAGCAGGCGCTCAGCGGGCGCGCTTTGCCTAAGTCATTGCCAGATACGTTAGTTCAGAAATCCGTGCTAGCACAATGTATTCAGGTCGTTTCCCTGACCGGGAGCAAAGTGCGAAGCCCTACGCCAGCCGCCAGGTCAGCGGTTCGTTTGCCCTCAGGGGGGTGATGCCTCCGTCATGCCGGGCAGACACGGTGTGGTTTTCCTTCACCAGGGTAATGGTATCGGTATTGCGTGGCAGGCCGTAGAAGTCGGGACCAAAATAGCTGGCGAAAGCTTCCAGCTTATCCAGGGCATCCGCCGACTCGAAGGCCTCGGCATACAACTCGATGGCGGCGTGGGCGGTGTAGATGCCGGCGCAGCCGCAAGCCGCCTCCTTGGCAGGGGTGGCATGGGGCGCGCTGTCCGTGCCCAGGAAGAACTTGGGATTACCGCTGGTGGCGGCGGCGACCAGGGCCTCGCGGTGAGTCTCCCGCTTCAGCACCGGCAGGCAGTAGTAATGGGGCCGGATCCCACCCTGGAACATGGCGTTGCGGTTGTAGAGTAGGTGGTGCACGGTGATGGTGGCCCCCACGTTGGCCGGAGCGGCGGCCACGAAATCTGCTGCCTGGCGGGTGGTGATGTGCTCCAGCACCACCTTGAGCCTTGGCAGGCGTCGCAACAATGGCGCCAGGATGCGCTCGATGAAGATCGCCTCCCGATCGAACACGTCCACGCCCGGGTCCGTCACCTCGCCGTGCAGCAGCAGGGGCATGCCTACCTCCTGCATGGCCTCCAGTGCGGCGTCCACCCGGCGGATGTCGGTGACGCCGGAATCCGAATTGGTTGTGGCGCCGGCCGGGTAATACTTCACTGCGTGCACGAAGCCGCTGGCCTTGGCCTTGAGGATTTCCTCCGGCGACGTGTTGTCCGTCAGGTACAGGGTCATCAGCGGCTCGAAAGCCAGTCTGGCGGGCAGGGCCGCCAGGATGCGCTCCCGGTAAGCGGCAGCATCCGCCACCGAGCGTACTGGCGGCTTCAGGTTGGGCATCACGATGGCCCTGGCAAAGCGCCGGGCGGTGTCTGGCAGCACGGCGGCCAGCATGTCGCCGTCCCGCAGGTGCAGGTGCCAGTCGTCGGGACAGGTGAGGGTCAGGGCGTTTATGTTTCGGTCTCTTGTTTAAGTATCAAGGCCAGCGGGTATACGAAGCACGGGAACCATTATTGCCGATTTTCAGAGAACCCTCAGCTCATCGGCGCATCCGTCTTCCTATTAACGATACGAAGCCAACGTGAGGCCGGGTATTTGAGGCCGTAGCTTCTCGCTTTCGTGTTTTCAGCACATACCCGCCAATTGGACGAACGTCGCGCTATCCAGCTCGAATCATTTTCGACCGCCACGAATATCGAAGCGACCAACAATCACTCCGCGCGCGAACCCAACTGCCTGATCCCCGTGGGGATTCCGAATCCACTCCTTCATAATCGTCTGAAATCTTTCGCAAAACCCAGGACAACCCCTTGAGCCACCGCCCCAGGAAAAGGTTCGGCCAGAATTCTCTGCACGAGATCTTACGTCTTCAAGTCTGCTCTGGCGGCCTTTTGGCTCGCTGCTGAGCGAAAAAATGCGCAGAGCCAGCTTTGTACTCATCAGCACACTTCTGCTGTCGGCGGGAGTGGTCTTCGGTACCGGCGAGTTGCTAAGCCGTCCGGCGAGCCGTGTGATAGGCGAAGCACCGGCGGAACTCCGCGCGATCTCTGTTCGGCTTCCGACATCACCGACCGGATCAGTTGCCGGCTGGTTCGCTCGGGGAGCCGGCCCTGGCGCAATTCTGTTGCTGCATGGAGTGCGTGCCGACCGCACTCATATGCTGGGTCGGGCGCGGTTCCTGCAAGCCGAAGGCTATTCTGTACTACTGATCGACCTTCCAGCTCATGGTGAGAGTACTGGTGAACGCATCACCTTCGGCGCTAATGAAGCAGTGGGGGTCGCGGCCGCACTGCGCTACTTGCGGGCCGCACTCCCCGGCGAACGAATTGGGGTCGTCGGGGTCTCCCTGGGCGCGGCCTCCCTCGTCCTTTCTCGTCCGTCTCCGGCGCCGAGCGCCGTCGTTCTGGAGTCTATGTACCCGACCATTACAGCGGCAGTGGAGAACAGGCTGGCTATGCGCCTCGGGCCAGTAGGCAGTCTCGTTGCACCGTTGCTCCTTTGGCAGCTACCCCTGCGTTCAGACTTCTCCGCGGAGCAGCTGCGCCCGCTCATGGCTTTGCCAGAACTCCAGGCGCCGCTTCTCGTAGCCTCGGGCACGGACGATCAACACACCACCTGGCCCGAGACGGAGCGCATATTCGCGGCAGCCCAGCAGCCAAAGGAACTGTGGGCCGTGGATGGCGCAGCTCACGTCGATCTGTATTCTTACGATCCGGCTGCCTACAGGGCGCGCATACTGAGATTTTTCTCGCAGCACTTGCGCAATGCGGGCTAGCCGGAAGTCTGGGTGCTTTGATGTTCTTTCCTGGACCAGCTCGGCACCATTGGACTGTCAGGGCTTGCGGGAAGTGTTCTGGAACAGGCTCATCAGCTTATTCTGTGCATCCTTTGCCCACTGTGGTTGCGGTATGTTCCAGCCAATGAAGATACCAATCACCAGGACGATCAAGGTTTCCATCGATTTGCTTCTCCGATCTGTCGTTTCCGCGCTCAACATTACGCTAGGCGTCACAGAATAATGAATCACACCATACGATGGATTCTCGTGATTCCTGTCGCTTATCTCGGGTATTACCTGGCAATGATTAGCGGTTTGGGGGCTTTGGCGCTGGCAGAAGCATTTTGCCCCCTTGACGAAGTCATCTCCGGTATGTGTACGGCTGGATACATGGGGTTAATCGAAAAGCGGCTGTAGCGATTTCATTCTTTGCGGTCGGCAGTGTGGCTGCCATTTTCCTAGGGGTCGCCCTCGAAGAGTGGGTGATTCTGGGATTCGCGTTGGCGTGCGGTGGTGTAACGACGTGGGCTGTCTATGCATACCGATGACGTATCGATCTTGCGCGCTTACCAAGCCGCGTAGGCGCAACACGCTGTGCTGTTGCATCCGTGCTCCCCGCTTTTCGAATCCGCTCCCGGCTCAGTCGTCGTGAAAGAGGCCGTAGTGGTAAGCGCCCTCAATGACCCCGCTGGTGTAGAAACCACTCAAGCCCTTGAAGCCGCCTGTCGCGAAATAGACTCTTAGCCCCGGATTCTCATCTGTTGCCTGTTTGACGTTATCGACGAGTTGTTCATCCGCGTTGCGCACGAGAACGCCGGAGAATCCGGCCGTGAGCGGGAAAATGTCGTTGCCGCTGTCGCCACAGAAAACGACATCCGTCTTGCTCACGCCATGCTCGTCGGCGACATACTCGAGCGCCGTTTGTTTGGTGGCGCTGTGCGGAAGAAAGTCGAGCAGGCCCTGGCCGGACTGGGAGTCAAAGCTGTAGATGATGACCTCGTCGAATTTACCCTTGACCAGCTCGTCGACCATCTGCAGAACGGCCTCGTTCCTCGCGTGGTCAACGTAGTAGCTTTGTTTAAAGGCGCTGCAATGCTCGCTCTCTTGCTCCGAGATTCCTTCCACCGAGCGGATGGCAGCGCGAACCGCTTGGGCGTCCCATCTCGGACTGGTCTGCCTGATATGCGCTTCCCAACCGCCGTGGGTCGCCCAAGCTCCTTGCTCGTACTTTCGAATCGAGGTGCCGACATCACCGATGAGCATATGCGGATAGCGAATGCCGTATTCCTTGATTGCGCTTTCGGCAAGGTCGAGATTTCTCCCGGTCACGTAGACGACGAATACCCCGTGCCTTTCCGTCAGCTCATTGAAGAGGTCGATGGCGCCGGGGTCCGGCGGCCAGCTGCCGTTCGGCAGTAGTGTTCGATCCAGATCGGTTGCAAGGATTCTCAAGCGGGTGCTCCCAGGGCGGATAGGTTCAGGCTAGAAGGACATCCGCGCCTCTTCAGCGGCTCCGTTGCCGTGGGAGACCGTGAAGCTGTGGCTGCGCAGGTCGGCCTTCAATGTCGCGGTCGCTTCCGGGTGCCGCCAGGTGATGTGCAGCACGTGGGGATCGGTCTCGATGACACGCATCTCTCCGGCGAACGCCGGTGAGGTGTTGCGCAAGCGGATCAGCGCGAGTTGGTCCTGCACGATAGGGAGTGCAAGCCGCTCTTCGATCGCCTCCATCGCGAGATTGGTACGGTTGATCTCTTTGTGTCCCGCGGTGCCACCATTGTCTGCCGCTTCGTAGTCGTTGCTGCCGGCAAACAGGTCCAGGTACCAGACTTGCGGGATACCCGGCATGAACATCTGGATGGCGCGGGCCAGGCGGAGCTTCCGTTCGTCCTCTCCCAGGGCGCTGAAGTAGGTCGCATTGACCTGGTAATAGGCGATCTTTTTGCCGTCAGCACCGAACAGGTTCTTCACCCTGCCGCCTCTGCTGACGATTCTCTCCATCGTGGCCTCGATTTCCTCATCCTTGAGCAGGCCCTGCCTGTAGACGGTGCCGTTGACGTGTTTGCCCCCTAGATCGAGTACCGGCAGGCCGTCGTGGCATCCGAGCATATTGATGGTCTGCAGACCTTGAGCCTGGATATCCTCCATCCACCGCAGCAAGGCCTGGTTTGTCCCCCGATCCAGGGCGTCGATGACGAGGCCGGGAAAGAAGAAGTCATAGATGGGGAATCCCTTGTGTGCGATCTCCTCGTGAATGCCACTCCCGTACTCGGCATGGATCTCAGGAAAGATGATCAGATCATATTTCTGCGCGATCTCGCGCAGGAGTTCCAGGTACTCCCAGGTGCCGGGGACATTGAAGAAATTTGGCTGCCCGGGTTGTTTATGCAGGTAGGCGAAGGCGTCGAGGCGAATGATCTTGGCGCCATATTCGCTTAGCTTACGCAGGGTCTCGTCGTAAAACTCCCAGACCAGTTCGGAGCGCGCATTCAGGTCCATCTGGCCCAGATAATCGCGCTTGTGACACACGACCGCGAGCACGTCGTCCTTGTGATGCGACAGCTCACCCAGATCCATCTCCTCCAGGCAGGCGTTCTCTGCAATGGCCTGATTGATGGTATCCGCGATGGTCGTGGCGTGATCCGGGTGAAGCCCTGCGATATGGGCAAAGTCGTGCGGCCCGATATCGTCGAAATCCACTTTCTGGTAGAAGGTGTTCCAGTAGACCCTGCGGCTCCCGTCCGGAAAACACACTCTGAGAATCGGTAGGTCGGGCTTTCTCATGAACAGCTTTTTCAGGTGTTCGGGATGCGGCACGATCTTGCCATCCGGCGCCATGCTGCCCTCGTGGTCCCAAAACAGGTTCCAGTCGATGAAGAAATCGCGGTAGCGCGATTCCTCACCTTGTCGTAACAGATCCTGGAACTGGGGCGAACGCACCGACAGGTGATTGAGCACCATGTCGAGCTTCAGAATAACGCCCAGCTCGTTCAGCTGAGCTAGATCCTGGGGGCTCACAAGCGCTTCATTGATCTCGTAGTCGATAATCGAAAAGCCGCGATCCAGATCACTATTGAAAAAGGTGGGAAGAATGTAGAAAAGCGAGAAGGCACCTTCAAGCTCGGGCCTTTTGAGCAATGCCACCGCGTCAGCAAGGCGCTCGCCAATGCTATCCGGATAGGCATTCAACATAACCCCGCGGGGCAGGGCCTGCATGCTGGGGTCGAGTCTGTCATTCATTGCTTGTTCCAGATTCTCAAAGGTGGCCTCACCGTGATGCCTGCTCGTGGAGACACCGTTCGAGCGGCCGGCTCGCGGCGCCGTTGCGGATGTACGCACTGCCTTCGATGGCGTGCCGGCCGCTACCGGAAACGTATCGGGCGGAACGGGGCCTGTGCAAAAGTTCGGTAATTATGGAGAGGCGAATCCGGGTGTCAACCTGGGACAGGGCCGGCAAGCCGCGGGGCCCAGCGCGTCCTGGGTTCGAAATAGAAAAACTGAAACATAAGTGAAACATGTTGGTAGGAATTTGAGGCCAGCCTGGAAATCTCACTAGCTACAGCCGTGTACCTAACCAGGAATCCAGCCATGCCAGGCGCTGGCCGTCGGCGGCCGGCACGCGCTCGGCCTTTCGCCGCATCGCCAGCGCCTGCGTCTTGTAACGCGCCCTGTTGAGCCCGGAAGCCGCGCGCGCGAGCAGGGCATAGTCGCGGGCCATCAGTCCGTAGGCGTAGCCATCGTCCGGGTCCGGCTCTATCGCACGTTTCAGCGACGCGATGGAGTCCTGATATTCGCCCAGGCGGTAGAGCAGAAACCCCTCGACCTTGTGACCAAAGGGATCGCCCGGACGCAACGCGATGAAGCGTTCGATATCCCTCATGGCGGTACTGTATTGGAAGAAGGCGTTGACGTTATGCAGTGCGGAGTATTTCCACGGCTCGGCGCTGTCGGGCGCCAGACGTTTGGCCTGCTCGATCGGTGGGCGCACGATAGCTGGCCGCTGATCGGTGTTCACGCTCAGGCGCAAGAGTTCCAGCGTGGCTGCGGTATCGGTGGGATCGCGAGCGATTGCGCTGTGCAGCCCGGCCATTCGCGCGGCGATTGCAGCATCGTCTGTGCAGCGATAGAGATCCTCATGGTTGAGCGGTAGATCCTTGGCCGTAGACTGCCAGGCCTCTCGCATCAGTCCCACATAGGGATAGGGGCCCTGGGCTATCTGCCATTTCGGGTTTTCGGCCATCACCACCAGGCGGCGTTGCCAGACGATGTCGAATTTCCAGCCATCATCCGTGTTGCAGAACAGGAACGGGGAGTTCTCCCATCCGTCTATGGCCCCGAACCAGATGACGGCGTAGTCGCCATCCCGCAGCACCTGGTAATCGGCGTCGCGCCAGTGGTCCAGCCACCTGGTTGTGCGGGGGTCGGGCTTGTCCGCAGGGCCCATCGCCAGGCGCGTCATCTCCGTATAGGGGTCAATATCGATGTCGGCCCCGTCACCGGCCCACTTGTCGAGCATGGTCTCCCAGGCCTCTTCGGGGCTGCGCGCCCCGCGGCCGGCCGGTTTGGCGGCACTCTGCAGTGAATCGGTCCTATAGCGAGGGAGATCGCGCGCGGCGCCGGCACCTCCGGCCAGCAGCGCTGCATCGGACTGGGCGATGAGCTCGGGCGCATAGTCAGCCTGGTCTTTGAGCTCTGCCCGCTCTTCGAGCATCTCCATCAGGGCGATCAGTCCGGTGCCGATATCACCGGCGCGGTAATAGGGCCCGAGCTGCAGGTCCCCCACATAGCCACTGAAGGCGTCTGTGAAGATGTCCTCGAGCGCATAGCCCACCTCCAGCTTAACCTGCTTGGTTTCGTCGACAAGGAGCAGTAACAGCCCGCGTCCCTTATGCTTTGCGCCAATGCGCCACTGGTTGACCAGGTCGACTGCCAGGGTCTCTAGGCGCTGGCTGGCGGGCAGCGCAGGTACGCTGACGATCAGCGCCTCGATCTGAAAGCGCGACATCAGGCGCGCGAGGTAGCGGTGCGCGCCCTCCTCGTAGTGGCGTAAGGCGCCCGCGTAATCGAACAGGTATCGATTCGCCTGCGGCCTTGTCTCCGGGTCGAAGGCCGCCAGATCGTCCGGCAGCCCGTCTCCCTCGTGTGCGATGAGTGACCACACCACAGCCCCGCCGATGGCAGCGACGACAAACAGGATCAATACGACAAGGCGCTTGTGCATGTCTCAGGTCTTCGTGGATTGCGCTCAGCTATCGTTGCGCCGACTAAACGGATCCTCGAGCCCTTTGAGCGCCTGCGTCTCGGCCTCGAAATACGGTTTGGCCTCGAAGCCCAATAACGCGGCGACGATGTTGCCGGGGAAGGTCTGCAGCCGGGTGTTGTAGCGACGCGAGAACTCATTGAAGTTGCGCCGCTCCATGGCCACGCGGTTCTCCGTACCTTCGATCTGATCCTGGAGCGACAGGAAATTGCGACTGGCCTTCAGAGACGGATAGTTCTCGACGATCGCGAACAGGCGCGCCATCGCGGACGCTACCTCGCCTTGCGAGGTCTCTATGGCCTTGAGCTGCTCTAGCCTGCATGTTGCACCAGTCGGTCGTGGACGGGCGCGAATGAATCGGCAGAGATGAGGCGAAAGTCATATTCGCAGCGCTTTCTCGAAGGAACAGTTTGTCCCCCGTCCCCGATCTATCCAGGCCCTCGCTTGTCCAGGCACGCTTGTACTTGGTCTTCACTCAAGTGGTAGCTATGGCTACCACTTTCGCTCCAGCCCGGCGTCCAAACGCACCTGGCCGGCGCGATCATCCCGGATACTGGTGCAACATGCAGGCTAGCGACTGCGGGATACCGCCGATTGCGCCACTCACCTGCAACGCATTGGCCCGCGCCTGGGTGAGCTCGGTCAAGGTCTCGCGCTCATGGTCTGTATAAGTCTGTACCGCATCGACCAGCAAGGGCACCAGATCCAGGCGCCGTTGATAGACGTTCTCGACCTGGGCCCAGCCCGCATTCACTTGCTCGCGCGCGCCGATCAGACCGTTGTATAAGAACACTAGCAGCGCTGCCAGCACGGCGAGTACGCCAATGCTTACGATGCCGAAGGACAAGGGAAGAGAACGGTTCATTGTAATGCTCCTCTCCTCGGAGAGATCCGAGAGATCGATGAGTCGGCCATCCGGCAACGCCGGGGCAGGGGATTCGGTGGTCGGTAACGGCGCGACGCCGCCGCTGTCGACATCACCCAGTAGATAGTGCGTCGCCGCGCCCAGCAGGAAGAACACTGCAAGGCTGCCGATCAGTAGCCACAGGCGCCGGCGCCCGCGTGGTGCGGCCGCCGCGCGCAGCGGCGCCTCCCGGTCTGTATGGCCTGCGAGCGAGTCGCGCAGGCGCTCGGCCTCCTCGGCCGTCAGCTTGCCCGCGGCGAGCATGCGCTCGACGCGGTGGTCATCGTTTGGCTCGTTCATGGTCACAGGTTCTCGATCATCCGCATTCCTTGTTTCGGCAGGATGCGCCCAGCCTCGATGTCATCCAGGATTCGACGCTTGCGTTCTTCGTCCCGGGCCTGCTCCTCCTTGAGCCGCGCGATCAGCTTGTCCAGCCGGCTGCGCACCGTGGGATACGAAACCTCCAGCAGCTCTGCCGTCTGCTTGAGGCTGCCGCTCGCCAGCACGAACAGCTCGACGAAGCGCTGTTCCCCGATTTCCAGGCGCGACAGGCGGGGCGTTGCGAATGTCCCCTCCAACCCCAGACCGCAGTCTTCGCAGGTGAGCTTGCTGATGCGCAGGGCACCGGAACAGTACGGGCAGCGGTTATCCGGCATCGATACACCGTTCAAATCAATAAAGTTAAAATAATTATCGGTCAAAAATAAAAAAAATTAAGGGAATGGCGGGAATAAGTGCGCAATATGTCGAATCCCCCTGATTTGGGAATGAGCATCCGGCGGGCCTTGGGCGCCATAAACCGGTTTCCCTGCCGCGGGCTGCCAGCGATTCACCGGCCGCGTCATGCGGCTGGGCTGCCGTTTCGATTTGTCCCGGCGTGGGGGAAGAAATCGGGCTTGGTAACAAGCCCATTCTTTCACCCCACTGCCGCCGCCCTCACCCCGGCCCGACGCGGGAACACGTTCCCCATCATCAGTCAAAGGACCATAATGCGACCATGGCTTCGGTAGGACACAAGCGGTTCCTCAGATGCAGACTCACGCCAAGCCGATGATCCGGATAGCGCGGCCGCCCAATGCCGTTCACCGCGGCATGCGCCAGGTTTTTTTGCCGGGCTTGCTGGCTTGTGGTCTCGTGTTGCTCGGCTTGGCCAGCGCTGCAGCGGGCACTGACGAGGGCGACCAAGACCCCAGCTTCACGCGTATCGACCGGGAAGTTCAGGCGATAAAACAGGAAATGCTGGATATCAATCGCGATCTGTCCCTACTGGAAGGAGAACTGCTGTATCCGCCAGAACACCGGTTGACCGTGTTTTTGTCGGTAGGCAGCGCGACGACAATGGACCTCGACGTCCTTAAAATTGACCTAAATGGGAAATCGCTGGTCCATCACGAGTACAGCGACGCCGAGATGGAAGCCCTGCGCAAAGGGGGGGTCCACAAGGCCTACATTGGCAGCATCGAGAAAGGCGAGCACGTCCTTCAGGCGCAACTGAGCGGCACGGGGCGAAGGGATCAGGTGTTCGATATCGTGGACAGCGCCACATTCACAAAGCGGCAAGGGACAAGATACGTCGAGCTTCTGGTGTCGGAGTCAACGCTGCGGGGCGTACCGCGTTTGACGATTCAGAGTTGGTAGCGAGCGTGGTCGGGCAACATTTGCAGCATCCTGCCCTTGCCCTAGCCGCAGTTGGCCTGGCGGTGCTGTGCTGGTCGAGCGGATCGGGACACGCCGGCAACCAGGATGATAAGCGCGAACGCCTCCAGGAGCTCCTCCAGCGTGAGGCGCTGTACTATCACCATCAACGAGATTATTTTTCGGCGATTACTCACCTTGAGTCGGCGCGCGATAGCCAGCCGAAACAGGAGCCGCCTACCGAAGCGGAACTGCTCCTGGTCAGAATGAAGTTGGCTTTTGGCGTATATGAGGACGCCGACCGGGTGCTGCGCCGTTTGCACGAGGACGATTTACCCGAGGCCCAAGCCAACACCGCTTGGTATGAATTGGCGGAAACGCTGTTTCGTAAGGGCTACCCTGCGGCCGCGAACGAGGCGCTCGACAGTCTCCGGGGTAAGGTGCCCGAGGCAATTGCCGGCAATGTGCAACTGCTGCGCGCGAACGTGCTGATGGCACTGCGCCGTTATGCAGAGGCAGCACGAGCGCTCGAGAACTGGGGAGGGGCTCGGGCCTTGGCGGGCTACGCGCACTTCAATCGGGGGATAGCACTGTTGCGGGCGGGGAATCAACCAGCGGCCGTCAGCTCGCTGAAGCTGGTGGCCGGTGGGCGAACTGAGGACGAGGAGGGACTCGCTCTTAAGGACCGGGCCAATCTGACACTCGGCTATATCGCACTCAGGGGCAAAGAGCTGGGGCAGGCGCGAAAGTATTTTGACGAGGTCCGCCGGGAGGGCCCCTATTCCAACCGAGCGCTGCTCGCGGCCGGTATCGTAGAGCAGGCACAGGGACGCCCTGAAGAGGCGTTGTCGGCCTGGATGGTGTTGCGTCAACGCGCGTTGGCGGACCCTGCCGTGCAAGAGTCTTATCTGGCAGTTCCTTATGCGCTTCGCGAGCAACAGGCACCGCAGGCAGCGCAAGGTTACGAACAGGCCGTGGCGTCATTTTCTCGCGAACTCGAGGATGTGAACGTCGCGCGCGAGGCCGTACAGGAGGAAAGAAATCTTGATCGTTTGCTGCGAAATGCTCGCGCGCCTGGGTCCGTGGACAAGCAGCGAGACGCCACCTCAGCGAAGGCGCTGGAGTCGCGCTATCTGGGGCGCCTGATGGCCAGTCGCCGTTTCCAGGAGACTTCGCTGGGGCACCGCGATCTGCTGGCGATGCTGGCCGATCTGGACCAGAGCCTCCAGGATATGAATCAACTGGCGGACGTCGAGCCGCAGGCGGTCGTCGAGAGAAAGAAAAGAGATGCAAGGGCGTCGCGGCGCGCCGCGGATCCAGGCAGCGAGCCGGATCCAGGCCCTGCCGGCGACCGCGCCGATCACAACAGCCGTGCGACGGCGCGGGCTCCATCTTCCGAGGCGCTTGAGTGGCAGCAGGCACCGGGGCGCGAGCGACCCTCGCGTGACATCCCTGAACTGCCAGAGATCGAGTCGGCGCCGGATGCCGACTACCGGCCATTGCCGAACTCAGACCCAACCGGGCTTCCCGGATCCGAGGTCATCTGGCTTCCTCCAGCGCCGGAAGTCATAGGCGCGGACGACATAGACCGCTTACCGCCCTCGCCCGACGTCGTATGGCTGCCACCGGCCAGCAGCTTTCGCCCGATAACACGTGAGGATTTCGCCTATCCCGACCTTGCGCTACCGGAGGAATCTTATGGGGATCCGGCGCGCAATCTGCCGCGGCGAACCACGGAAGCCGGCGCGGATTCCGATGTTCCTCCCGAAATCGGGTCGGGGGAGAACCCATTGGACGGGTTGTCTGCGGCCTTGGGCCGAACCAATGACCGCATAGCGCAAATCGCGCGTAAGGCAAGGGATCGACGCAGTGGCGTAAAGGACTACCGCGCCCTTATCGACGCGCTCCAGGAGCGAGCTCGGAGGTTGCGCGAGCGCATTGCCGCCGCCATTGAACTCTACGAGCGCTACGCCAAAGCCCTGATGATCGACGAACTGGAGGACCGCCGCAGTCGGCTGGAGGACTACCTCCAGCAGGCCCGTCTGGAACTCGCGAAGACCTATGACCTCGATACCGATCTGCCAAGATAAAGGACTGTTGTTCGGACTGATTGCGGTTCTCGCGTTGCTGACCGGCTGCACCAGTCAGCCCGCGCTCGAATCAGAGGCCGCGAGCGAGCGCCCCGGCACACCGGTAGCACCGACTCCCGCTAATGCCGCCGAGACCATACAGACGCGCCGAGAACAGGCGATCGCAGCTTACCTCGACTATCTGGAGCGCTATCCCTCGTCGCCGGAAAGTCTTGAGATCCAGCGACGCCTTGCAGACCTCATGCTCGACAGCGCGGCAGAACTGGCGGCAACGACCGAGACCTCTGCCACTAGTGCAGCGCAGCGGGGCGTGTCTCGAGATGAACGCCTCAGCGCAGCGATCGATATCTATGAAAGTCTGTTGCGTCAGGATCCGCAGGCACACGCAGACACGGAACTTTGGTATCAGCTGGCGAGGGCCTATGACGAAAACGCGCAACCAGAACGGGCGATGGCCATTTTCGAACGTTTAGTCGAGGACCCTGTCAGGGCCGAGAACCGCCTATACGCAGACGCGCAATTCAGACGCGGTGAGATCCTATTCGGCAAGGGATCCTTTCGCCTCGCCGAGAATGCCTATCGCGCCGTCGTGAGCCTGGGTGATTCGGTAGCGGTGTTCGAGCAAGCGATGTACAAGCTTGGCTGGAGCCTGTTCAAACAGGGCCGATATGAGGATGCATTGCAGGTTTTTTTCTCAATTCTGGACCGCAAGGCGCCACCCAGCGGGTCTTTCAGCGCCTACATGAGCACGCTATCCAGCGCCGAACAAGAACAGGTCAGCGATGTGTTGCGTGCGATCAGTCTGTGCTTCTCCTATCTGGCCGGCCCGGATTCCATCGCAGGGTATTTCAACGCTAATGAAGGGCGCACCTACGAGCGACGAATTTATCAAGACCTCGCCGAACTGTATGAACGAAAGGAGCTCTTCACCGACGCCGCCGTGACCTATCTGGCCCTTGCACAGCGCGCGCCGCAGGATCGCCGGGCGCCACGTCTGTTCGTCGAGTCGATCCGTCTCTACCGTCAGGCTGGATTGGGCAACAAAGTCCTCGAAACGCAGGCGGCATTCGTCGGCGGCTATGGTCTAGCGAGCGGATTCTGGGAACACCGTTCTGTGCGGGCATGTCCAGCGGTTTCGGCGGCCCTGCAATCGAGCCTCGTGGACTTGGCCGACCATTATCACGAGCTGGCGCTAATGACGCATCAGGGGGCCGATTATCGTCAAGCAGAGCGATGGTACCGTGCCTATCTGGCGGGGTTTAACGGCACGCAACGCGCGGATGAAATGCATTATCAGCTCGCAGAGCTCCTCTTCGAAGCAGGTCGATATGCCTCGGCTGCCGCAGAATTCGAGCACATCGCCTACGAGCGTGAAGGCCATGTCCAGGCCGCGGAGGCGGGATTAGCTGCCATTGTTGCTTACGAAAGATCAGAGGAACGCGGCGATGACGCGGATGTTCCGGGCGAGAGTACACGCAAGACGACGAGTGCCATTCGTTTCGCCGCGACCTACCCGGATCACCCCAAGGCCGCTGCGGTATTCAGCCAGGCCGGTGTCGCGTTGCTCGAGCGAAACCAAGACCGCACGGCGATTCAGGTATGTGAAACCCTACTGCAGACCGCTAAGCCATCATCTACCGGGCTACGGCAGGCCGTCTGGTCCGTGCTGGCTCAGGCCCGTTACAAAATGGGCGATTACGCGAACGCCGAACAGGCGTATCGGGAGGCTCTTGGTCTGACAGAACAGAGCGATATCCGCCGAGATGCGTTGAACAAAGGCATGGCCGCTACGGTATACAAGCTGGCCGAGGCACAGCGCGCAAAGGGTGACGAACGTGCATCAGCGGCATTGTTTTTGCGTGCAGCGAAGGCTGCACCGGGCACGTCTGTCGCCGCGACCGCCGAGTATGATGCCGCGTCGGCGCTGTTGGCGTCGCAGCAATGGAAAGACGCGATTAAGGTGTTGAAGGCGTTCCGCACAGATTATCCTGCACACCCGTTACAGCAAGAAGCCACAAGAAAACTCGCATTCGCTTACATCGGCGACGGCAGGTACTTAGACGCGGCCGCGATTTATCGGCAACTTGGAACGGGTGCCGGAGAAGACGCATTGCGTCGTTCCGCATTAGTGCGGGCCGCAGAACTCTACGAGCAAGGCGATAACTTACCGCAGGCGATCGAGGCCCTGGCGATTTATGCCAGGGAGTTTCCCCGACCGGCTAGTGAGGTGATCGAGGTGTATAGGAAGCTGGCGGCGTTCGAGAAGGCCCGCGCCAATAGTGCCCAAAGTCGGTATTGGCTGCACCGAGTGATCGACGCTGAACGCTTGGCCGGTGAAGCCGCAGACGTACGCATGCGCACATTGGCCGGCGAAAGTACACTCGAACTCGCAGGCTACCAAGTAGAGACCTTTCGTCTCATACGTCTGATCGAGCCGCTACAAGCCAGTCTCGGCGAAAAGCTGAGCGCGATGCGGCAGGCGCTCAACATTCTAGAAGCGGCCACCGGCTACCAGATCGATTCGGTTAGCTCCGCAGCGACATACCAGATCGCGGGCCTCTATCGAGAACTCAGTGAAGCCTTGCGCGCATCAGAGCGCCCGGCCGGTGTCGGCTCGGAGGACATGGTGCAGTACGAGCGCGAACTGGAAGAGCAAGCTACTGGATTCGAGCACAAAGCGATAGAGATTTACCAGACCCATTCGCGCCGCGTGTCGGAAGGTCATAGCGACCGCTGGACCGAACTGAGCCTGAAATGGCTCGATGAGCTACAGCCTAAACTAGCGGTCGAGGAGGAAAAGCGTGCACCTGCCGTCGCAGCGCCGAAATAGACCACCGGCATTTGCGGGCCGCGCAGGCTGCAAATCCGTGCGGCCGGAAAGTACTCGCCTGTTCAAAGAGAGAAAGACACAATGAACATCAGGCGCGATGTTGTCTGCTTGTTGCTGCCGTTCTTTGTGGCAGTGACAACCCCGGCCTTCGGCCAGGAGAGTTTCGAGCAGGATCAACTCTCGATTCGTGGCAACCGCGCCTTACCGAAGACTTTGTATATTGCGCCATGGAAACGTCTGGGCGCTCCCCTCGAGGGCGACGCGTTGAAGAGTCGTCTGGAGGACAAATTGGATCCGGTAGAGCAGGACCTTTTTCGCAAAGAACTGGAACTGCATCAGGATGGTTATATTCTGGAATGAACGGTCGCCGTTAGACCGCATTTCGAATAACATGTAGAGGTATTACAAATGGAAGCGCTCTATGCTGCGCTGCAGTTTTTCCAAACGGGCGGCCTGTTCATGTACCCAATCGCCTTTATTCTGGCGATTGGCGTTGCCATCATTGTCGAGCGTTACGCCTATCTGACGGTGGTCGGCATCAACAATCGGAGGATATGGAAACAAATCCTGCCTCTGGTGCAAGATGGCAAGTATGAGGTGGCGGGAGAACTGGCCGCTCAGTCGAATGCCGCCATGAGTAAGATTCTCAGTTATGGCTTGCAGCGCGTTGGATCCGGCGGCAGCGGAGAAGACGTCCAACTCGCGATGGAAGAAGGCGTGCTGGAGTTCATTCCGCGACTGGAGAAACGTACTCACTATCTCGCGACCTTTGCAAATCTCGCTACCTTACTCGGTCTTCTGGGGACCATCATGGGGTTGATCGAGGCGTTTTCCGCTGTTGCCGGGGCTGGGCCCGCCGAGAAAGCCAATCTGTTGTCGGCGAGCATATCCGTCGCGATGAATACCACAGCATTTGGTCTCATGGTCGCTATTCCACTGCTTCTGGCGCACGCCTTCATGCAAACCAAGACCGGCCGTGTCGTGGATAGCTTGGAGATGGCCACGGTCAAGCTGGCGAATCTCATGTCGGTCGATGCAAAAAGCGCGCAGGGTGCGGCGTGAGACAGCCGCGCCGGCACTTGGCAGGACGGGGTACGCCCGAGGTAGACGTAACTGCATTCCTCAGTCTTATGGTGATTCTCGTACCCTTTCTGATGATTACCGCCGTTTTCTCTCGAATGACGATCCTGGAACTTGAGGCCGCGGCGAGTGCAAGTGCAGCAACTGCTGAACCGGATGCGCTGCAGCTTGAGGTGTGGGTTCGTGAAGAAGTCATTGAAGTGCGTCACCAGGGACGAAAGGGACCGCTCCGCTTCGACAGGACACCGGACGGCCAAGAAAACCTAATGCTCGCCGAACTGGCGGCAGAATTGAAAGCGCAATTCCCTGGCAGTGTGCAGGCGACCCTGTTGCTGGAACCGCAGATCAGCTATGACGATTTGGTGCAGATTATGGATGCGGTGCGCATACGACCGAGCCGCAACGGAGGTGATGGCAAGCCGACCGAGCTTTTTCCGCAGATCACACTGGCAGAAACACCAGCAAGCAATCCCGTGGTAAAGGCCGGGAAATGATCGCGGCCCCACAACTCATACGACGCATACAGCGGCGCCGGGTCAAGATTGAGGCTCGGCCGCAACTCAATCTGGTGGCGCTTATGGATGTCTTTACGTTGCTGGTATTCTTCTTTCTTGTGCATTCTTCAGACGTCGCGGAATCAGCGAGTACCCATCGCATCAGCCTGCCTGAATCCTTGGCCGATCTTGCGCCGAGACAGGCCGTCGTTGTCACTGTCACCAAGGACCTGCTCCTGCTACGGGATGAACCTCTGACTTCTGTCGAATCCGTCACTCAATTCGCAACAGAATGAGATCGCTCCACTCAGGACCGCGTTGCAGAATATCCGGGAGGCGGGAGGCGCTTCGCCCGTCTCGGACCCGGCTACCCGCGAGGTCACTATCATGGGCGACAAAACGATACCCTTCAGATTGTTGAGAAAAGTGATGATCACCTGCACGCAGGCAGGATACGGTCGCATTTCACTTGCGGTCCTGCAGAAATCGGGGCCATCGGGATAGGCTGTTGTGTCGGCAACCTATTCGCAACCGATTCTGCCGTGGTCGGGGCCGCAACCAGAGGACCTACGGTTTCGGCGCGTCCTCGCTTCGGTCCTGGCGCTGTTCCTGGTGGCTGGAGCAACCATACCCTACCTGAAGGTGCCGCAGATCGAACCGGATCTGGCACCCGCTATACCCGCGCGACTAGCGCGAATTATCGCCGAGCCAAATGCACCCGCCTCTGCACCTGTCGCGATATCGCTACCGCGGCCGGAAATGGCGCAGCAGGCTACGAACGCCCAGAGGGCGCCACAGAAACCGCCCAGCAAAGTGCCTGCGAAAGTAGCGGACAAGTCGCCGTCGACACCTGCGCCTGGCGTTTCACCTCGCAGTAAACCGGTGGAGAAAGTCGGGCTCTTGGCAATGAGCGATGCCCTGAACACCCTGCGCAGCGCCACGCCGAGTATCGCAACAGACGTCCCATTGCCGGCTCGGGCCGCTAGCGAAGGCCAATCTTCGGCGCAGAAGACTCAGGCGCTCACCGCCGGCGTGACCAAAGGCAGCGGTGGAATCGGTGTCGGGATGCCGACCCACCAGCAAGTTCTGGGAGCGAACGGGTCGGCGATCGGCAATCTCGCCAGCGCACGCCGGCAGGGCGACGTCGCTGATTGGACAGGCATAGCGGCAGCGCGAGAACCGTCAGGCGGTCGTCGTGAGAACATTCGAACCGAAGAGGAGATCCAAGAGGTCCTGGATCGCAACAAGCGCGCGATTTATCGGATTTACAATCTTGAACTGCTTGCAGATCCGAGCTTGCATGGCAAGGTCGTCGCCAGCATTACGATCGCGCCATCTGGCAAGGTAACCGATTGTAGGATTGTCTACAGTGATCTAGGCGCACGTTCTTTTGAGAACGAGCTCGTCGCACTCATCAGGCGAATCGATTTCGGTGCAAAGCCGCGAGTGCCCGCGGTAACAACGACAGTACCGATCGAGTTCTTTCCATCCTGAAAAGGGGTAGCGGGTTGTTGAGTGGGGGAAAAAATCAATGAGTTCCCATCGCTACCTTAACTTGGCGCATATAGGTGGCTGGGCCTGTCTATTGCTGTCGCTGCATTGCTGGGGCGTGCAGGATCCGAATTACGCCCTCGACTGGCGTCAGCTCCTGGAAGCGCCGGATCCGGTCCAGCTCACGACATTGGCGTCACGCTATGAAAACGGGCAGGGGTTCCGCCATGACTATGCTCGGGCGAGGCAGCTCTATTGTGCCGCGGCGCGACTAGGCCACCTACCGGCGCAGCGGCGGCTCGCCTGGTTGTATGCCCATGGTGTCGGTGCGCCTCAAGACGAAGACCTCGCCGCGGCCTGGCTCAAAGTGGCCGCGGCGAAAGGGGATGTGCAGGCACGAAGATTCCTCGCATTTCTGGGTCACTCCGGCCCCGGAAGGCAACCTCGGTGCACTTACCTGAGTCGCTTCGATGAGTATGCCAGGGCGATCATCCCGCCCTCATTGGGGGGAAGCGAAATCGATTGGTCGAGAGATGCCGATCTGGCGAGGGGTGTGAGCCGCCCACTACCATCACAGATCGCCAACTGGGTAACGCAGCTGGCGCCACGCTACGGGCTTGATCCTCAATTGATCCTGTCGGTTATCAAAGCCGAGTCGAACTTCAATCCACGGGCAAAATCGCACAAGAATGCGCAAGGGCTTATGCAGTTGATCCCAGACACTGCTACCCGTTTCGGGGTCAAGGACATCACGCATCCGATTCAGAATCTGCATGGAGGCATGGCGTACATGCGCTGGCTACTCGCCTATTTCCAGGGAGATCTGCAGCTTGCCCTCGCCGGCTACAATGCCGGTGAAGGAGCGGTAGAAAAGTATCGCGGGATCCCACCTTTCTCGGAGACCAGGAACTATGTGCGCAAGGTCATCCGAAGCTATGGGAAGTCCAGCCATCCTCCCGTAGAACAGGTAGTTGCGCCCTCGCGAATCCTCTCCGCCAGCCTTGGAAAGCGGCCGCTTCGTTGAGTATCGGGTCCTGGGAAAAGCTTTATTCCGCGGGCTATACTTCAACCGAGGAGTCGCAGGTTTGTCTTCCCAACTTGCCGCGAAACGGAGCCCACCATGCAGCTCATCAGACTAGAGGAAGATTCAAGGCTGAATGTTCCGGAGATCGACTCCCAGCACGAGGCGCTGATCGGCCTGATTAACCAGCTCCACACAGCCATGCTGCGCGAAGCGGACAAAGCATCACTGGATGACCTGTTGTCGCAGCTCTTAGAACATACGCGTAGCCATTGTTCCTACGAGGAGCAGTTGATGTCACAGTATGGATATCCGGAGTACGCCGCGCACCGATCGGAACACCAGAGGCTCATCGAACATCTCGAGAATCTCATTGGCCGCTACAGGAATGGTGATCTTCTGCTCTCTTTCGCCGTGATGCTGGAACTCAAAGGCTGGGCGACCATACATATCGAAAAATCCGACAGGCTGTTGGGCGTATTTCTCAACGACCGGGCGGGAATCGATTCCAATCATCACTAGGGTTCAGGTTGATCTCATGGCCATTCCTCGATTCAAGACCATCCTCTACGCCACAGACCTGGGAAAGAACATGCGGCCGGTCTTCCGGCATGCCATCAGCGTCGCCGAGCAATACCAGGCCAAGATAATAATGCTGCATGTTGCGCAGCCCTTAGGCGCGACAGGCAAAGCAGCCCTCGAACTCTACTCACCGAAGAAGGGGAAGAGTCTGGAACACGATGCGATGAAAGAAATCTTGGAAAAAATGCAAAAGCGCCTGGAGAAGTTTCAGCGTGATGAGCTTGGCGAAGATTCAACACTGGTCGGCAAAGTGGTCGCGGTAGTCGGCGAACCTGCTGAAAAGATATGGAAGTTTGCAGCTTCCGAGGATGTCGACTTGATCGTGGTTGGCAGCCACACTGGCGGCGGATTCGGGTCAGGGTTTCTGGGCTCAACGGCCCGCAAGCTGATCAATATGAGCGATAGACCCGTGCTGGTTGTCCCCGTGAAGAAGTAGGGTCTAGCCTGGAAATCTCACCGATTTCCAGGCTAGCGCAGCGCGGCGTCGTTGACTTTGTCGATGGCGCCGCCCTCGTGCAGGATAAAATGGTCCCCACTTTTCGGTTCATGCAAGACAAAGATTGGGGCTTGGAACAGGGGTCTGCGAACGAACTTTACCGACCACCCGCTCCTCAGCAGTCGCGCCAAGGTCTGATGTTGCGGTTCTGTCAGTCGGGATTGCATGTCATCGGGGATCGGCGCCTCCCCAATCCGACGCTCATTGACCTGGGTCTGATTGCTCAACATGTTTCACCTGCCTCACGTACGAGATATGCTCTCGCCAGCGCGTCTGCGGTTATTGAGCGGGCGGCCGCGTTCAGGAACCTGTTGCCTGTCGTGACGAATATAGGAACCAATCTCTCCAGAACAGCACCACTCGATCCGCATCTATTTCGCAAACCTTTCAGCGTATCGTCTAACTTTTTATTCAAGCAAAGACTACGCCAAGCAAGACTTTTTTCAGTTAAGCCAAGTAGTTGGCTTTGGAGGCCTTCTGCAGAGCGGCCGGATCGTAAAGAAAGTTGACGCAGACAGCAGCGTGATTACTTGTCCGCAACCGCGGCACTGGCTGGGCCGGTGAGCGGGATGAGATCGAAGCACCGAAAACCGGCTTCGCCGCACCATGCTCGGAAGTCGGCAGCGGTATAGTCGAAAGCGTCGCCGAACTCGATAAGCATATTCAGCGACATCAAGAGTTCGAACGCATTTTTAGCGCCGGGCATCGTCCATCACGTTTTCGATTTTCCGATGAGTCGCTTTTTCTTCTCGAGGTTCCAGTGGTGAAGAATGTTTGCCGATGTGACTGGGGTCGGGTGCGCTGCTGCATGCTCTCTGGCAGCCTGCAGAACCTGAATCTTAGGCAAATCGTTGGCGGGGTGCTGTCCCCTACCAGGCAATGCACGACAGGACGAGGGCGGACCAAGATTTCGCTCCGCCGTCATCTTCGTAGGATCGACGTTTGTGAACTGCTCATTCTTGGTGCGTAGCGCTGCGCACGCTGCCGGTTCCCGTGCAATCCACCGGATTCCGGACGCGACAGCTGGTGCTCCTGTGGCCCAAGTAATTGATTGAGAGATAAATCCATAGAATGGCACAGCCTATGCCTGGCGATTCGGCGAAATCGCTCCGCGGGGATGCCGCTTAACCCGCGTGATACCGCCTATCCGGCCTGTGCCGTTGCCCTCATCCCTGCCGCGACGATGGTGCGGAGCGGGCCCCTGGCACATTCCTATATTCAACAAGCGGAGAACCCCCAATGACACCCGAACAAAAACAGCTCGTGAAAGACTCCTGGGCCAAGGTATTACCCATCCAGGAGACCGCAGCCGAACTCTTTTATGGCCGTCTGTTTGAGACCTATCCCGAGGTCAGGCCCTTATTCAAGGGCGACATGAAGGAACAGGGCAGAAAGCTGATGGCAATGCTCAACACGGCGGTAAGCGGTCTCGATAATCTCGAAGCCCTCATCGATCCACTGAAGCAATCCGGGATGGCCCACAAGGGCTATGGCGTAAAGGCCGAGGATTACGACAAGGTTGGCGCCGCCTTCTTGTGGACGCTCGAGAAAGGTCTCGGTGAGGCATTCACGCCCGAGGTGAAAGAGGCGTGGACGGTTACCTATGGCACCGTCGCCGGCGTCATGATCGAGGGTGCAGATTATGGTGCGGAAGCGGCGCCCGACGCGCCGAAACCGAAATGGTCGCAGTCGATCTTCGGTGCCAAGGCATCGGCCACCTGAGCGAACCGTTATTGCTCGCAGGCTCGTCGATCCCCTTTGAATGCGGATCCAGAACCCGGGGACCTGTGCGATGGCTTAAGATCTAGCCCGCTTATCTCACCATTTTCCGTCGCGAGCGTATCGGGCCGCGCAGTAGGTAATCGGTGAGATAAGCGGGCTAGAAACCTGCGCGCAAGGGAGCATTCATGACGCACGACGTTACCTTGATTGCCACGATCGCGGTGAGTCTCGGCCTCGCCTTTGCCTTCGGGTTTCTGGCCCAGCGGCTGCGACTGCCGCCCCTCGTGGGCTATCTCGTCGCCGGCGTGGTGGTCGGGCCCTTCCTGCCGGGCTACGTCGCCGACGGCTCCCTTGCCGGCCAGTTGGCCGAGATCGGCATCATGCTGATGATGTTCGGGGTCGGCCTGCACTTCTCCATCGCAGATCTGCTGGCCGTGCGGCGACTGGCGATCCCCGGCGCCGTTGGACAGATCGTAATCGCCACGGCCATCGGGGCCGGTCTCACCCTCGCCTGGGGTTGGGAGCTCGGGGCCGGCCTGGTACTGGGGCTTAGCCTGTCGGTGGCCAGCACCGTGGTGTTACTTAGGGCCCTGGAGAGTCGCAACGCCCTCACCACCCCCAACGGCCGTATTGCCGTTGGCTGGCTGATCGTCGAGGACCTGGCCATGGTGCTGGCCCTGGTACTGCTGCCGGCATTGGTCGGGGTCCTCGGCGGCGACGCCGACACTGCTGTGCATGCCGTACCGGACCAGGGCCTGCTCGTGATACTGGTCATAACGCTGGCCAAAGTATCGGCCTTTGTAGCCATCGCCCTGGTCGTCGGCCCGCGGGTGCTGCCATGGCTGCTGCGCGAGGTCGCGCGCACGGGCTCCCGCGAACTGTTCACCCTTGCCGTGCTGGCGATGGCGCTGGGGATCGCATTCGCCGCCGCCGCCACGTTCGACATCTCGTTTGCGCTGGGCGCCTTCTTCGCCGGCATGGTGCTGAACAAGTCCGAACTCAGCCACAAGGCGGCGACCAATTCACTGCCTCTGCAGGACGCCTTCGGCGTACTGTTCTTTGTCTCGGTCGGCATGCTGTTCGATCCCTCGATCCTGGTCCGCGAGCCGGCCATGGTCGCGGGCGTCGTGGGACTGATTATGGTCGGCAAGTCCCTCGTCGCGCTCGCTATTGCGCTGTTGCTGAGGTATCCGCTCAGTACCGCCCTCACCGTCGCCGCCTCCCTGGCCCAGATCGGTGAGTTTTCTTTCATCCTGGGGGGCTTGGGCCTAGGCTACGGCCTGCTGAACACCGAGGGTTTCAATCTGATCCTTGCTGGCGCCCTGTTCTCGATCACGCTGAACCCGCTGGTGTTCGCCGGTGCGGATCGACTGATCGCCCGGGTCAGGAGCGATCCGCAGCTGAACCGGCGGTTTGAGGAGCGGGGGGCAGCCGCCCTAGGGCGGGTCGAGGCCGAGCTTGACGCGGCCCGCGAGCAGGCCGAGCAGCGTGCGGCCTCGTACAAGACGTTCACGCCCGAGGAACTCGCCGCGTCGTTCCCACTGTTCGCCAGCCTTACGCCCGAGCAGCGCGAGGTCCTGGTGCTGCATTTCCAGCCCTACAGCTCGGAACCGGGGGAGCGTATTATTCGGACTGGCGATCCAGCCGACGCGCTCTACCTGATCTCAGAGGGCGAGGTCGAGGTGACGATCGACGGACGGCGGATCAATACACGGGGCCCCGGCGAATTCTTCGGTGAGATGGCCCTGCTCAGTGGCGATCGCCGTTCGGCCGATGTCACGGCCCTCGACTACAGCCGCTTCGCGATGCTCAGCGGCCGCGACTTCCACAAGTTCTTGCGTCGTTACCCCGAGATCCGCAGCCATATCGCCGCCCTCGCTGCGGATCGCTCCCGGCAGTCTGTTGGAAAGGCGACCACCGTCGCCGGTGTTTTGCCGTAGCCTGGAAATCTCACCGGCATCGTCGTGCATCCTAAAGAGCGCGTCATTTTTGCGTTTGCCGCAAAGATCCTTTCGAAAAACCCTGTTTATTTTAACCGAGAGAATTACTAGGTTACGCACATCGAAGGCATAATCTGGAGAAACGACATGCTTGCAATGCGACGCGCACAAGAGCGTGGCCACGCCAACCACGGCTGGCTGGACAGTTATCACACCTTCTCCTTCGGCGGCTACCACGATCCCCGCTATATGGGGTTTTCGAACCTGCGGGTGATCAATGACGACACCGTGGCACCTGGCGGCGGTTTTGGCACCCATGGCCATAGCGACATGGAGATCATTAGTTACGTGCTCGACGGCGCCATGGAACACAAGGACAGCATGGGCAACGGCTCGGTGATCCGCCCCGGCGATGTGCAGCGCATGAGTGCCGGCACCGGTGTCACTCACAGCGAGTACAACCCATCGTCTGAGGAGCCCGTACATTTTCTGCAGATCTGGCTTCAGCCCAATAAACGCGGCGTGGCGCCTGGCTACGACCAGAAGCACTTTTCGCCTCATGAACGGCGCGGTTGCCTGGTCCTGCTGGTGTCGCCCGACGGACGCGATGGATCGCTAGCCTCGCACCAGGACGCGCTGCTGTTCGGCACGCTGTTGGATGCCGCAGCCCAGGTGAGCCACTCGCTTGCACGGGGTCGCCGCGCCTACGTGCATGTCGCACGTGGCAGCGCAAGGGTCAACGGCGAGGTGCTTGGAGGTGGCGACGGCGCAGCCATCGAGGGCGCGAGTGAGGTACATTTCGAAGGGGTCGATGCTGCCGAGGTGCTGCTCTTCGACCTGCCATGAAACGGCGGTCTGGCGGTAGGGTAGGCCAGGGGCGAAAGTCTCACTCTGGCCTATCGAAGGTGGCCAAATAGCTCGCGAGATCTTCCAGGCCGGCGTCCTCTGCCAAGTCCGCAGCGGTCTTGCCGCTGAAGCCTGGGGCCCCACTGCCGCGCATCGCTGTGTCGGCCCCGGCAGCCACCAGTATTTTGGCAATATCGGCCTGGTGGTTGACTACGGCCAGCATCAGCGCGGTCTGCCCGTATTTATCCGTGCTGTCGATGTCGATGCCCTCGCGAAGGAGGCTGTCAATAACCGCGAGATTCCCCTCGACCGCGGCCTTGCGCCAGTCATTACGCATCAATCGACCCCAGATACCTTGTTTCCATTCAAACCGCCGCATAGCCGTGCACCATGACACGGTAGACGGGCCCAGAGGCCCGCATTTGCCGTGTCTCATCAGATTCATTCGCATTGCTCGCAGAATGCCGCCGACCGGAGGAAATCAGATATCAATTGAACATCCATTGCAAAGTGCCGTGCGAAAGGGAGTGAGCAAGGATGGCCGTAGCCGCGATACCGAGAGGGAGAAAAGGCGCTAGAGTTATAAGAAGAGGCGCGCGTCGATCCGCTTCTGCTGAGCGGCGACTGTCGCGGTCGAATCAGGGGGAACCATGAAATCCAATTGGCTCAAGATCCTCAATCCGATCGTGCTGCTCCTCGCGGCCAATCAGTTCGCGACCGGGTTCAAGCCCGGTCTGTACGGGAAGGGGACCTTCCGGTTCGCGCACAAGCGGATGGCGATCTTGCTGTTGATCGTCCTTGCAGCGCACCTTGGGTTGAATAATGCGTGGGTTCGCCGCACCTACTTCAGGCAGAGGCTCAGACCGAAGCGGACCGCTGCATCGAGTGAGAAAACGCCAGGACTAGGATAGGGAAGCAGCGGAAACAAGGTTTCAATCGCAGGTCGCGCGCAGATTCATTCATTTCTAGAGAAATTTCAGTCTGCTGTGGCACAGCTGCTTTCCGGCCGGTGACCGATGCGGGCTAGGTCAAAAAGCGTCGCTGGCGCACTGCCACCCGAGCGCCCTCAATTTCTCGACCAGTTCTTCGGCTTTCTGCTCGCAATAGTTCACTTCATTCTCTGCCTTCCACAGCACACGGGGCATGGCGTTTTCCGTTGTCTTGCTGTAGTACACCTTGCACGGCAATTGGGCCGGTGCATTCGGATAGAAGACAGTCACCTGTCGAATGAGGTCGGCATTCCGGCAGGTCCAGGAGCTTGCTGTGCTTTCTGCAACAAACCCGAGGAAAGCCACCAGGAATAGCAAATATTTGAAGTTTCGATGCCACATCGTCTGTGTCCTCTCCCAACGAACCTCCCGGGCGTGCGATCTTACGAAGAGCGACCCAGGTAGCGTTCCCCGGCGGCCGGTTAAGTCTGGCTCCCCTTGTATCTGCTCAATGACCCCGGCGATCTGTCAGGCCTCGTGCATAAGCGATTCATCGTGCTTGTCCGCAATCCGACCCAGCCTGTATGAGTCAAAAATGCCGACAAGCCAGAAAACAAGAAACGCAATGGCGGCGATGCTCATAGCAGAATTGTCGGCGCCCAGCGATTGTTCTGAAATGAGGCGGGCAATCGCATTGGCATCCAGCGGCACGCCTTCGCGCTGGATGCGTTCGGCAATTGGCAGCGCCTTGCTCACGGCGCTTGAGACAATAAAATAGAGCGCAAACGCCGAACCGGCGGCCAGTAAGAAGCCGAGAGAGAAACGCTTTACGTAAAGGTGTCCGACACCCGGGAAGACAAGGGCTGACAACAAGGCGGCTTTGGTTGATCGTTTCACAAACTATGCTGCCTCAAATAGCCGAGGGACGGGGCTCGGTACATTCGCTGTGCAACGAAGCAGACGAGGCCTATCGATCTCCTCATGCGATGCATTATGAGCCGAAAGGCGTACAAAGACTCGAATAGTCTAGCGAATTTGCGGGATGGGGACCGAATGACATGCAAAGTAGCATCAGCTGCTAAATCGTCGGTCTCGCAGTGCTCGTCATCCAATGAACAATGAGGCCATGAAATCCCAAGCGGCGGTTGCCCTCGGCCTGATCGAGCGCGCGTTCGCGGATCGATCACCGCCGTCTGCAATGACCGATTCTCTGCAACTGTCGGATTCAGAGTACGCCGAGGTGATGTCGTTTCAAGGGCTGCGCTGGCAGGACGTGACTTTCGAGCAGGTCCAGCGGTGTTCCGATGCAGTGTTCTGGTTCTCACCGACTGCCTTTTGTTACTACCTGCCCGGCCTATTGGCACCGGGTCTGAGGGAGCTGCGTTGGGATTGCAATGCCTATGACTCGCTCATTGGCTGCCTCGACCGCAGCCCTGAGCCTGACAGCTGGGATGACTTCTTTTTGCCGCGTTGGCCATTGTTGTCCGCTGACGAGGTCGAGGCCGTTGCGAGTTGGGTGCGGTGGCTGGAAACCGTTCAACCCAACGGGTTCTTCGATAACACCTACGAAAGGGTACAAAGTACCCTGACCCTACTCCAGTAGAAGGCCGAGGAAAGGGAAGCGTCCGCGGAGACGCCTTGACCACATCGATGCGAATGGCAAGGATAGCAGGAAAAATCACCGCGATTGACTAATCTTCAGTGAGTGGCAATGCGCCCCCTCGCCGAGCGGGAGCCTGCAGGGTCTAAGCAACTGAAACGGTGGCTTCGATGAGTGATCTGAGTCTGAAGGATCTTATGGTGCCAGTAGAAGATTACGCCTCGGTAACCCTTGGCGCATCGATCCTCGAGGGCATACTGGCGTTGAAGGAGGCTCAGGATCGAGAGTTTCGCGAGGATCCGGAACGACATCGCGATCGGGCGGTCCTCGTGAAGGACGCACAGGGCGAGGTGGTCGGCAAGCTCTCCATGTGGTCGATCATCGGTTGTCTCGAGCCGAGTTATGATCGCGTCAAAGGGGGTTCCGCATCATCGATGGCGGCGTCGAGGGTCGGCACCGCCCGGGCCATGGTGGCGGGCGTTATGGAATCGTCCCATCTGTGGCGCAGCCGCTTACGCACGATTGCCCGTGATACGGCACACCTGAAGGTTCAGGATCTATTAAACGAACCGCGCAAAAAAGAACTGATCGATGAGAATTCGTCCTTGGAAACGGCCATTCATCAGTTATCGACCGGGCACCTCATGTCCCTGCTGGTGACCAGGAACAATCGAATTGTCGGCGTTGTTCGCCTGGTGGATGTCTTCGATGCCGTATGCCGCATGATTGGTTGTGAAGACGTTCGGGCGCCGGTCGATAGCGGCAATTCGAGCACTATCTGACCTCGAGCCGGACCGAATGAACCCGGAGACGGCCCTCAGAGCGCCTGAACCCCTCTGCGAATAGACCTCGAATGCCTCCGATCGCCCGTGTGGCTCGGTTGTCGAATGCGCCTGCGGCGCGGCCGCCTGACGCCGTGCAGGGTTCGGCCGACGGCCGGCGGGTGTCTTTGTTCTGCAATTGAACGTTCATAATCTTGTCACAGATGATCTGCAAACTTAGGCTCAGGTCAATCCCGACCATCCGAGGTGCGCGTTCATGAGTAGCCCATTAAATGCTGATAGTACCGTTCAGCCTATCCTGGTCGCAGTGGATTTTGGCGAGGCCGCACGCGCCGCGTTGATCTCTGCCGCTCGATTGGCGATCTCCGCGGGGGCACCGCTGAAGATCTTGCATGTTGTCCACGATCCGGGCGATCAGCCTAACTGCTACGAGCGCAAAGGCGACGGCGAGGCCGTCATGCCTATCGCCGACCTGGCGGCGCGCAGGTTGCAAGAGTTCGTGTTGGAAACCTACCTCGGCAACCCGGATTTGCACGTCCTGCAGACGCCGGACACACTGCTGGTCTGCGGCCTGCCGGCGACACGCATCCCGGAGGTAGCATCTCTGGTTGATGCTGGCCGGGTAGTGATGGGGCATACGAAGGCCAAGGGGATCATGGGCAAGCTCTTCGCTTCGCTGTCTGAGCGGGTTGTCCACAGCTGCGGCGTGCCGGTCAGCGTGGTGTACTCGGAAGAGGAAGCCGCCGCCGGCGCTGAAGCCCAGTACCGGGATTCGAGAGTCGCGGCTGCGGCCGGCGGGGATGCGGCGCTGGATCACTAAAGAGGGGAACACCGAGATCGCCCTTTTGCCGGTCATGTTAACACCCCTAGATACGTTTCAGGTTCAGCGTCGGTCTCGAGGCGTCGGCGGCAACGGCGTTAAGGCGTAGCCGAGTGTATTGTGATTACCTGGCAGCCGCCGCCTCCGGGACCTCCGCTGGTTCCACCGTCTTTGCCATGCGTTTCGCAAAGTAGTAGATGCGCTGGAGTTTTTCCTCGATATCCACCTCGATCGTGTAGGCCACGATCCGGTTGGGTTCATCGGCGACCAGGCGCTGCGCCTGGTGGACCGCGGTCGAATTCGCGATGCGTGTGATCTCATCCTTCATGTGCGTTACGGATGCCGCCGCCGCCGCATCGTTCCCGGCCACCGCGCCCACGGCAGTATTCACTGCGCCGACGACCACGCGATGGAAACCCTTCAGCACCTCCTGGGTCGGCTTACTTATGGAGACGTTTTCATCGATGCGATTTAGGCCCAGATCGACCAGATTGGTCTCCACGATATCGCCTATGCTCTCCAGGTTGTTGACCGCCTCCATCAGGCGCAGGAACTCATGGTTTTGCTCTTCCGTCAGTTCCAATCGGCTGATTTTTCCCAAGTAGTCCACGATCTGAGCCTGCAAGATATCCACGCGCTCGTCCATCTTGCGGATGGCTATCAGCAAGGTGCGGTCGCCGCCAATAATGGCGGGCATGATTTTCTCGAGCATCTCGTTGACCTGCTGGCCCATGTGCTCGACCTCCATGCGCACCCGATCCAGGGCCAGCGAGGGGGTTGCCAGCAGTTCGTCATCCAGGTACTTGGCGCGAATGATCATGCCTTCCTCTTCCAGTGGCCTGTCGGGTACCAGCCACTCGACCAAGCGCGCGATCTGTGGCGTAAACCAGATAAAGATCAGCGTGTTCGAGATATTGAATATCGTGTGGGCGTTGGCGATCTGGCGCGGTGTCTCGGCCCCCAGTCGCGCGGCGCCCGCCAGTTCCGGGTGGGATGGGGAAAACGAGGTGACGAATTCCGCCAACTGATGGATGAAACCGACCCATACCAGCACGCCGGCGATGTTGAACAGGACATGTACGACGGCCGCGCGAAAGGCCTCGCGCGTCTTGCCGATTGACGCCAACAATGCCGTGACGCAGGTGCCGACATTGGCGCCGAAGGCTAGGGCGATACCGGCCGGCAGGGTGATAAAGCCCTGGCTCGCCATGACGATGACGATCCCGGTGGTCGCAGATGACGATTGGATCAGTGCGGTGAACGCCGCGGCGGTCAGGATGCCGATGAGAGGATTCTCCATCGTGATCATCAGGTCGAGAAACGGCTGAAAAGTGCGCAGCGGCTTCATTGCATCACTCATGATGCTCATGCCGAAGAAGATCAGACCCAGCCCCATAAGCATATTGCCGTACTGGCGGATCTTGTCGTTCTTCGAAATGAACGACATGCCGAAACCGACCGCCACCATCAGCAGCGCGGCCTTGGTCACTTTGAAGGCGACGATCTGCGCGGTGATGGTGGTGCCGATATTGGCGCCCATGATCACGCCGATAGACTGCGACATCGACATCAGTCCGGCGGTGATAAAGCCCACGACGAGTACCGTGGTCACGGATGAGGATTGGATAATGGCGGTGACGAATGCGCCGGTAACGGCGCCCATGATAGCGGTTGGTGGTGAGTTTCGCGAGAACTGCCTTCATGCGCTCGCCGGCGACCGCCTTGAGCGCGTCTGACATCTGGTCCATGCCGAACAGGAACAGTGCGAGGCCGCCCAACAGCTGCATCAGCATGGTTCCCGTTTCGATCGACTGGCCGCCGCCATCGGCCGCAAATGCGGGCATCCACCACCAGCACATGGCCCCGGCGGCTGTACCGACCGACAGCAGCGTGAGATTGGCAGGCGTATCGCGGGCGAATAATCTCGGCACGGTCTCGTCCTCTCTGCTTCTTGCGTTTGGCTTCTACTGCTTGACGATGGTGACTGGCACCGCGCAAAGCTGCACCACCTGCTCCGCCTTCGATCCGAGAAACAGGTGTTCGAGTCCGGTGCGGCCCTGACTGCCCATGACGACCATGCTTGGCTTCACCTTTTCCACTACCTCCAGGATTCGCGTCACCGGCAGCCCGATGACCATCAGGTTCTCGGCTTTGCGAAGGGCCTTTCGATGTGGGTGTGCTTTTGCCATGGTCGTTAGAAAGTCGTCGAATACCTCTGCGGCGATATCCTGCAGACGGTCGATGCGTTTCTTTTTTACCAGCGAGGCGTAGTAGCCGGGCATCTCGCCGGGGTCGTGCACCACGTGAAGCACGATCAGGCTCGCGGACATGGACTCGGCGATCTCCGAGGCGAATAGCAGCGCGGCCTTCGAATGGGCGGAAAAGTCCACCGGTACCAGAATCACACGGTCATGCCCTTTCTTGCGGGCTGCCTTTGCCACCTTGGCGAGCTCAGACCTGTCTTCAGCCACGCGGATCGCTTGAGTCTGCGCCGGCTTCACTGACGAGTCCGCGGTCGCACCAGTCGAGTCGGTATCTGGGTTGACCCCAGCTGGGCTTCCGGAAAGATTCTCTGGATCGGACATCGATGCTTACTCCGTCGGGCTTGTGGGGTGCTGGTCTGTCTGCGATCTGCCCCCCAATCCATGTCGCTGCCGACAACCGTGTCTCATTCGGGAGGTCAATAAGAAAACCTGATATCGAGCGACTTTGGCTTTTTGCGAGCGTTTCTTCCTTTCCGACCCGCGCCTTTGTTTGTATACACAAAGTGAATCATATGGCCTCGGATGGCATGTTGTAAAGAAACTGTCATATTTAATTCGCAGGCAGCCTCCCCCAGAGCAGGCACTTGGGGAGGCGCCGGGTGATGGCTATGCGGGAACGAACGAAATTCGCTTCGCGGTCGTCGCGAGGTACAGGACCCTATGGCGCTCGCCTAAGAGCAGCTGACGTTATCCCGGCAAGGCTAAGACGATGCCGCGTAGATCTCAGACATCTTCTGTGCGATACCCTGAATCGTAATGATGCCCTGATACCTGCCATCATCCACGACGAAAAGGTAGCTGGTGTCGTTCTGCTCCATGATCGCCAGCGCCTTGATCGCCGGCTCATCGGAGCTTATGGAGACATGCAGTCTCTGGACGTAGGGATCGACCAGGCTGTTCAGCAGCTGTTCGATTTTTCCTTGCGCGTTTCCGACACACGAAAGGAAATTGCCCAACAGCGGCGCCGCCGCCACCATGTGTTCCGGCAGGCAGCCCAACTTCATGACGCGCTTCAGTGTGATGCGGCCTGTCAGTTTTCCCGTTTCGTCGACGCATGGCAGCGCCTGGACGTGCGCTCTACCGCATTCGGCGAATACGTCGCGAACCGGCATCCCCGGCGTGACGACCTTGGTGGGGATGATGGTATCTCTGACTAACATTTCTCCGCTAACCTAATGCGCCGCGCGGTATCGCCTCGGCTAAAGATACCGCAGGTAGATATAAACAGTGGCAATAACGATGCTCAGCAGCATCAAGGGGAAGGCCATCAGCATAAACTGCAGAAACTTGATTCTGTGTCCGGCGCGTTCGGCGAATCCGGCGACTATCAGATTGGCGCTGGCACCGACCAGCGAGCCATTGCCGCCCAGACAGGCCCCCAGTGCGAGGGACCACCACAGGGGTTCAAGGTTCTCACTGCCGCCAAAGGTCGGCGCCATCGACTCGATCAACGGGATCATCGTCGCAACAAACGGGATGTTGTCCACGATGGCAGAGGCGACCGCCGAGACCCACAGGATCAGCAGTGCGGTGACGGTCATGTCGCCTTCGGTCACACCGATCACCTTGTTGGCCAGGATCTCCAACAGCCCGGCATGTTCGATGCCCGCCACCACGATGAACAGCCCGACGAAGAAGAAGATGGTCACCCACTCCACTTCACCGAACGAGTGTCTGTACGTCTTCGCGTCTGATCTTCGGCATCCCGTCCGAGATTGGTCAAGAACAGCAGCGCGCCGGCGCCAAACATCGCGATCGTCGCAGGCTCCAGATGCAGTGGATGGGCAAAGATGAATCCGACGATCACAAGCGCGAGTACCGAGAGCGACTGTTTCATCAACCGCGGGTCGGTGATCGCATCGCGTTCCCGGAACTGCAGGATGCGCGCTCGCGCCTCGTCCGTCGCCGTCAAGTGCCTTCCCCAGATAAAGTAAATTACCGCCAGGGTCACGAGCAGGATCAGCGGGATGATCGGCGCGAGGTTTGCCAGAAAATCGTTGAACGTCAAGCCCGACCGCCGACCCGATCATGATATTGGGCGGATCGCCAATCAGAGTGGCGGCGCCACCGATGTTCGAAGCGAAGATCTCTGCAAAAAGGTAAGGGTAGGGGCTCACCTCGAGTTCTTCCGTTATCAACAGGGTGATCGGTGCAATCAGCAGCACCGTCGTCACATTGTCGAGAAACGCAGAGAAGACCGCGGTTACCACCGACAGCATCAGCAGGATGCCCCACGGCCGCGCCTCGACCTTTTTGGCCGCCCAGATGGCGACAAACTGGAAAACACCGCAGCGTCGGGTAATGGCGACCAGCACCATCATCCCGGTCAGTAGTCCCAGGGTATTGAAATCGACGCCCGCCAGCGCCTGCTCCTGATTCAGCACCCCGACGGTGATCATCAGGCTGGCGCCGAGCCCTGCAACGATGGCGCGATTGATGCGCTCCGTGACGATGACGACGTAGGTGACGATAAAAAGGATCGTCGACACCCAGAGCGGGTCCAGCCCGAAAAGCACGTGCGAGACCATCTCCTGATTCGGTTCTACGCTCATGACGAGTCTTTCGGGTCTTTCGGGTCTTTCGGATCGCTCTGCGCAGGCTGGGATCTTCCACAGGGATCGGGATGCGCGCCGTCTTCGCCGACCATGGACTTGTCGATCAGCAGTCGTTCGAGCACGTCCCAGGAAGAGATCATGCCGACGAGCTTCTTGCGCTTACCCTTGACCACGATCACGGGCAGGCTCGTATCCTCGCTCTGGTCGAGCAGCTCGAATACCTCGGGAAAGCTGGTGGACGGTTTACAGAATGTCAGGTTCTTCTTTTTTTCCAGAAACTCCGACACCGGTTTCTGGCCGACTTCCTTCAGGCGTTTGTAAAGCGTGCCCACTTCATCCGGCATGAAGCTGAGGTCTTTCAGGCCAAACTTGATCTTGCCGGCGTTCGGCAATAACAATCGGATCAGCGGGCGTATCCCGAATAGGCCAATGAATTCGTCATTCTCGTCGACCACCGGTAGATTGCGGATCTGCTTCTCGTGCATGATCTGCAGGGCATCGCATACCTTGTCGGTGGGTTTCAGCTTCACCAGCCGGAAACTCATAATATTCTCGACGGTCATCTGGCTCTTTCCTCGTCTATGCGGATACGTCGGATCCCATGTCTGACGATTTTCGCGCAGACGCAGGGCTACAGGCGACACTGTACTGACCCGATTGCCGATTGCGGTTTGCGCAGCTTGGCCCTTGCCAATCGCTCGCCGATGGCGTGTCTCGACACGAATCTCGGGTGCGGCCCGCCTATGCTGGCACCGAGGATGTACCCTGAGGCGGGCAAAACGCCTGCGACGCGGAGCAGTAGTGTCTGGACAGTAACCCGAAAGTCTACAAGATTCTCTATGACCCGAAGGTGCGTTGTGTCGATCCGGCGTGGCGCGGCAATGTGGAGGCTCACGGGATTGTCTGCGTCGCACTTCTCTCAGATCTCCGCGCGCCGTTGGAGGCCATCCGGGAGTTCGACTCGGTAACTTTACGGCCGGTGTGGCGGAGAAAAGCGCCACATCGGATCGACAATTGCGCAGTTCGGAGCGCATGAATACTGGAAAAACGGCACAGGACGATGAGATGAACGACGCGGGCGAGCAACAGGCCCTCTGCCCCCACTGCGGGCAACCACACGACGCAGCCGCGGAAGCCTGCCCTGCCTGCGGGGCGGCCTGCGAGCCGGCGGCAATGCTGCCGGGTGCGGCGTCGGAGTGGGCCCATGCCAGGGACGGTCTCAAGACAAAATGGGTGGCCTCAGTGATTGCGTTTTGGGTTAGCGTGGTCATCTTGGGAGTTGTCTTCTTCATCGAACAGCGGCTCAATCTGATGCTTGCCTCCATCGCCCTCGGCATGCTGGTCATCGGAATCTGGTTGAAGACCCGATATCAAATGCATCTCCGCAACGATCCGAGCAAACATTGACACGCGGCCGCATAATCGATCTGGGATGCCAGGCTGCCGATTTGCATCATCGGTACCATGCGATCCACAGTGTCTTGTTCGGTGCGGCTTCGTTCCGCTTGATTGTCGATGCATTGCGCGGGCATCGGCTACGTGCCTACAAAGAATGCGTACAGACGCTGCAAGGCCTCCGCGAAGAGTTGGCCATACTCGAGGGACACATCACCGGTATTGCACAGGCAGACGCTGGTAGAGGCGTCGACCGCGAAATGCGGCAGGTGCTGCTGGAATACACGCGGAGCCTGAGCCAGACGGTCGCCGTGCTGGAGACCATCTTCGTGGGTCTGGAGCAAGACGAATCGGCCTACCGCGACCCAGGACCCGAAAGCCGCTCGCGTTTTACCGAGGACAAGCTTCAATATGACCACCTGCTGTTGCAGCTAGAACGCCTAGGGACCCGGCTCAACAGACTCTTCTCCGACTACTGATACGCGGGTCTTGATAGCCCGGCCGTGCGACGCCGCCGCCCGGCGCTCCACACGACACAACACAGAACCGAAAACGGGTGACCATTTGGCCGGAACGCAGGACCTCGACGGTTCGCATGAGATCAGTATTTGCTCGAAGTCAAAAAAATGCAATAAAACTGCCATAAAAGGCAGACGGCGCCTGCGGGGCTGTTGCCGAGGGGGGTTTATCAGGCGCATGTTTAAAAGCTCGAAGTGATCACTGTGAATAGCGGCATCTGGCGAGGCGCTGGTCGGGGCCGCCATCGCACAATCTGCTGCCTCTCGGAGGACGTAAAAATGAAAACGACCAATCCCATAGCCGCCCTGTTCGGGCGGTCGCCGTTCAAGCCCATACAGGCGCACATGCGAGTCGTTCTCGAATGCGTGGCCGAGGTCCCGGTGATTTTTCAGGCGGTGGTGGACGGTGATCAGGCCAAGCTGGAGGCGCAGAAAAACCTGATCTTCGAAAAAGAGCAGGCCGCCGATGACATTAAGAACCAGCTGCGCGGGCACCTGCCCAAGAGCCTGATGATGCCGGTTGATCGGCGCGACCTGCTGGACGTGCTGGCCATGCAGGATTCAATCGCAGACACCGCCCAGGATATCGCGGGCATGTTGGTCGAGCGCCGGATGGAGGTGCCGGAAGGCATGGCGGAGCCCCTGATGGCCCTTGTCCATCGCTGCGTAGACACCTGCAACGCAGCGGGCAAGATCATTGCGGAATTGGATGAGCTGTTGGAAATGGGTTTCCGAGGCCGTGAGGCGAACCGGGTCGAGGAGATGGTGGCTGAGCTCAACGGGATCGAGGACGAGACCGACGAGCTGGGCATGCAGCTGACGCGCAGCCTGTTTGCCCAGGAGGACAGCATGTCGCCAGTGTCGGTGATGTTCTGGTATCAGCTCATCCAGTGGATCGGTGATCTCGCGGACTATGCGGAAAAGGTCGGCGACCGGCTCAGGTTGTTGATCGCTCGCTGAGCCGCAGACCGCAGGCGTTGTCAGCCAACACTGAAAATCATCCCGCGATCGCTACACGCGGCCGCTAACCAACGAGAACAACAGGCAAGAGCTATGGAAATCATCTCCGAATACGGCACGATCTTCACGATCATGGCCGTCATCTTCGGTCTTTACATGACCTGGGGTATTGGCGCCAACGATGTCGCCAATGCGATGGGCACCTCTGTGGGTTCCGGTGCCGTTACCGTCAAACAGGCGATCTTGATCGCAGCGATCTTCGAGTTCGCCGGCGCCTTCATTGCCGGTGGCACGGTAACCGCGACGATCCGCAAGGGGATCATCGACCCAACCGCGATAGCCGGGTCTCCCGAATACCTGGTATATGGGATGTTGGCGGCCCTCTTGGCCGCCGCGATCTGGTTGATGGTCGCCTCCTACCGCGGTTGGCCGGTCTCCACCACCCACTCTATTGTGGGTGCGATCGTCGGTTTCGCAGTGGCCGGCATCGGTATGGATGCCGTCAATTGGGGTAAGATCGGTCAGATCGTCGCCAGCTGGCTGGTCTCGCCGCTGCTCGGTGGAGTCATCGCGCTGATGTTGATGTTGAGCATCCGCAAGTTGATCCTGAATGCCGACAACCCCTTTGCCAAGGCCAAAAAGTATGGCCCCTTCTATGTTTTCCTGGTGGGCTTCATCGTCAGCCTGGTCACGCTGTTCAAAGGCCTGAAGCACCTCAAGATCGAATTCTCCATGGGCGAGAGCTTCGTGATAGCCGTCATCTTCGGGCTCATCGTCGCCTTCATCGGACGGCTGATGATCAACCGTGTCCATGTGGATGAGACGGCCGATCGCGATTTCCACTACGCCAGCGTCGAGAAGGCCTTCGTGCCGATGATGATCTTCACCGCCTGCGCGATGGCCTTCGCCCACGGCTCGAACGACGTGGCGAACGGTATCGGGCCGCTGGCCGCGGTCATCTCGATTGTCGAGAGTGGCGGCGAAGTGGCGCAGAAGGCGTCGCTGCCGATCTGGATACTGCTGCTCGGCGGTGTCGGCATCGTGGTCGGCCTGGCCACCATGGGCTGGAAGGTGATGCAGACCATCGGCACCAAGATCACCGAACTGACCCCGACGCGTGGCTACTGCGCGACCCTGGCCGCAGCCACTACGGTCGTACTGGCCTCCAAGACGGGTTTGCCGGTATCGACCACGCATATCGCGGTGGGTGCGGTCATGGGGGTCGGCCTGGCACGGGGCCTGGGTGCCCTGGATCTGCGCGTGATCGGCAATATCGTGGTGTCCTGGGTGGTCACGCTGCCGGCCGGTGGCATACTGGCGGCGATCTTCTTTTTCCTCTTCAAGGGCATCTTCGGCTAGCCGGCCGGAAGTTTCCGCCCGCCCGCGCGGGTCTGCCGATGCCTTCGCTTTATCGGCGACCCGCGTGCACTAGTGATATCCAGTCTCTGTAACCGAAATGTTCGAGTTAGCTACAACGCCATGTTCTGGGCTGCACTACATGAAAGGCCTGGCCTTTCCACTGGACGTCAAGTTCCGACAGGTGCTGGTCACCGGACCGCCCGGGGCCGGCAAGACCACGCTGATTCGACAGCTCGGCGGTTGGTCGGAAGAGGGCTATCTCGACCTCAGCCGGCCGCGTTGGTGGACCGACCAGGCCCTAGCCATCCGCCCGCGCGAGATTCATCTGGGGTTGCCTTTCACCGGCTTTACGCAAGCGCTCGCGGTCTTCGACCCGGAATGGCTGCAGGGCAAGTCCCATCCGCGGCTGGACCTGCGGCGCATCCGGGTCCCGCCGCCCAAGCGCCACCTGCTTTCGGTCAATTGGCGGGGAAGGTATGTATTCGAGTTTCTGTTGCCGTCGGCCGAGGCGCTGTTCGAACAGCGCAGCCTGCGTGCGCGTCGCGGCACTCATCCGGTAGATCGCCAGCTGAGTCCGGAGCTCGTGACGGCCCAGCTGGAGGTATTTCATCAGTGTGCTCTCCACCTTTCACGCGGCGGCGTTCGCGTCTACATAAGGCGAGGGGTCTGCAGTCCCCCTGTCTGTATCCTCGACACGGGGCGCGCCGATGAATAGGTCGTCCGTCGTGGCCAGCCCAGACTTGCTGAAGCGCCTTCGCCGGGCCTTCTCGGGTCTCAGTCGTTGTCCGCAGTTGAAGCTCCGCGACGCCTACCGGCTGGTAGACGGCAGTGTGCGCGTGCCCTACGAGGGGTTCCCGATCGAGCTGGTTTTGGGCAACGACGGCAAGAGGCTGCATCTGTATCCCGAATACCCTCTGCAGGGTGACGGCAAACCCGGCGGGCCGCCAAATTTCCTGATCGAGGCGCCGGATCATGCCGCCGGCACGGCCATCAGCGGTTTCCTGCGCCTCGAGCCTGGACAGGAGCTCACTCTCGGGACGGAAGATCGACGACAGCGGGTCCTGTTCGACTACCCTGACAGCGTCGCGCCGCGTCATCTGAAATTGGTGCACGATGACGATGCGGTAGTATTCAGGGACAGGACGTCGATCGGCACCTGCCTTTCACCGATGCTCAACGTGGAAAAAACGGAGCGGCTTTCCTGTCTGCGGCGTGTGTTGGAGATCTTCGGTGGCCCGCTCAAGCCTTTGCGAAAGGCCGACGCCGTCGCATTGATCGAGCAGGTCAACCATGTCATGAAGAGCGAGGTGTTTCGCCCCCGCGACAGTCGTGGCCTGCCCGGTGGTCTGCTGCAGTTGCCGGGCGAGTTGACCCCTATTGTGGTGGCCGACCTGCATGCGCGGGTCGATAACCTGCTGGTGATCCTCAGTCATAACGGGTTCCTGCGCGCCTTGGAGAAGGGAGAGGCCTGTCTGGTGATCCTCGGTGATGCGGTCCATTCGGAACGCGACGGGGAGTTGGAAGAAATGGACGACTCGATGCTCATGATGGACCTGATATTCCGTCTCAAACTCCGTTTCCCGGAAAACTTCTTTTTCGTGCGCGGCAACCATGACAGTTTCTCCGAGGATATTGGCAAGGGCGGGGTGCCGCAGGGGCTATTGTGGAAGCGCGCCTTGAAGAAGGCGCGCGGCCCGGACTATCGCGAGGCCATGCAACGCTACTACGACCTGCTGCCCTATGCGGTGACCTCGCCGGATTTTTGTGCCACACATGCGGCACCGCCGAGGAACAAGGTCTCGGTGGATATGTTGATCGAGTTACATCGCTATCCCGGTTTGGTCAAGGAACTGATCAATAATCGCATGTTGCGAAGCAACCGGCCCAGCGGATACACCAAGGGCGATGTCCGGCGATTCCGCAAGGCCCTCGGTGTGTCGCCGGAGACCCCGTTCATCGTCGGCCACACCCCCATGGACCTGACCGATACCTACTGGCTAAATGTGGGAGGGGCCGACAATCATCATATCCTGTACAGCGCCGGCGAGACCTGGGTCGGTACCTTTACGCGGATCCATGGGGAGATGTGTCCAATGAGGTACCCTTGCGAACCTCAGCTTCGGCGCTATGCAGCCGATCAAGGAGAGCGGGTCGTCCCGTAAGACCGCCTCGGCCGGCGCGGTAAGCCGCTGAGCGACCTCGCGAACGGCCACTGGGACGAGTATTCTTCCGACCTCGGCGCAGCGTCCGCGGCGTCAGCGATAGCGAAGTGTTTCAAGCGGTGACCAGCAGAAGAAGTAGACAGATGGCGAGGAGAGTGCGAAACATCACCACCATCGCGCGATGCCGTGGCTAAGAAACTCATTATCCAGACCACTTCGGGCGAGCGGATTCCGTTCCTGCGCGGTGTATTGGTGGAGTCTTTGGCGCGTTCCGGTCTCTCGTTCCAGGATGCCTATCTGGTGGCGCAGTCGGTTCGTGACGGGCTTGGCGATGGCGTCGAGATCGGCGCTGATGCACTCAAGGAACAGGTGGCCTCTGAGGTCCGGAAACGCTTCGGCGAGACATTGGCAACTGCCTATGAACGGGGCTCCGCCCTCGAGCGTCAGGTCATGGTGCGCTACGCGGCGGACGATGCGCCGTTTTCGGCCGGTCTGCTTTCACGGTCGCTGGAGGCCTGTGCCATCAGGCGTGAGGATGCGCTGGAGACCGCGAAGCAGGTGCACGACCATCTGCGGAAAGCGGGCGAGGCCCTTATCGATCAACTTGCGCTCCGGCAGGTCGTCTATGAGCACCTTCAGCAGCAGTGTTCGCAGTCAGCCGCGGATCGCTACCTCTGCTGGCAGCAGTTCAGAGACAGCGGTCTCCCGCTGATACTCCTGATCGGCGGTATCACCGGCACGGGAAAGAGCACGCTGACGACAGAACTGGCTTATCGGTTGAACATCGTCCGTACGCAGTCGACCGATATGATGCGCGAGATCGTGCGCTCCTATCTTCCGCGGAAAAAGGTACCCACGCTGGCTTACTCGAGTTTCGAGGCATGGCGTGGTCTGCCGAAGCGCGGCGCACGGGAAGATGACCCGGATAACGACGCCTTGATCCATGGTTTCCTGTCCCAGTTCAGTGCAGTAAGACAGGGACTGGAGGCGACCATTTATCGGGCCGTCAAAGAGGCCCAGGATCTGATCGTGGATGGTGTGCATGTCTTGCCCTCCCGGCTCGAGCTGGACATCGCCACCGATCAGGCGATCGTGATCCCGCTGATGCTGGTGGTGCCCAAGCGGAAAACACTGGCGAAACGCCTCAAGCATCGTGCGCGTGAGCAGCCCGAGCGTCCGGCGTCGCGTTACATGCAGGGGCTGGATGAGATATGGGCGCTGCAGTCGTATCTGGTCACCGAGGCGGAAAGACACGACGTACCGCTGATCGTGAACAGCGATATCGACGAGGCCCTGCATGAACTCCTGATGCAGATCAGTGACACCATCGCCCGGCGCTTTCCGTCCAGCTCCCGATGACGTCACGAAACATGTCGGAAATCGCACCCTCAGCCTTGCGAACGCAGGGGACCGCAGACGATGCGGCCGAACTGAGGCCGCTGTGGTGGGCCTATGTGCCGGTCGTGCTGATTGCCTTGCTCGGCGTGTCGATCGCGATCTTTCTGTTCGCTCAGTCCGTCGCCAGGGTGAAGAGCGAGGTCGAGATCAAATTTCGCGAGGCCTCGCACGATCGTATTCTGGTCGTACATCGCGAGATCACCGCAGCGCTCGCGGTAACCCAGGATATCGCGAGTCTGTTCGGGGCATCGAAAATGGTGAGCCGGCGTGATTTTCGAAGATTCGTCGGTCCATCGCTGCAGCGCTTCCCTGGCATAAGGGCCCTGATGTGGGCGCCTGTGGTATCGGCGGCAGAACGCCCGGGCTTCGTCACCCGTGCTCGTGGCAGCTATCCTCCGTTCCAGATTCGCGAGTTCGACCCTGCGGGTAAGGGAATCGAGAGCGCCGATCGCCCCTACCACTATCCCGTGCTGTATGTGCAGCCCTTTGCCAGCAACAAAGCGACCCTGGGTATCGACTTAGCGTCCGATCCGATGGTTTCGAAGCTGTTGCAGCAGGCTGAACTTGCGCAGACGCCGCAGGTCTCGTCGGCGATCTCGCTGGGCGGGGCGGATGCCGCGGAGAAAGGTTTTGTCGTTGCGATAGCCGTATCGGCCGAGGATGAGTCGGCAGAGGATGATCAGGTCCCACCCGCTGCCCAGGCCGGCGCCATCCGGGGCTTTGCGCTCGGCGCGTTTGGCATCAGGGACATCGTCGAGCAGGGCCTGTCGAATACTAGGCCCGGCGGCGTCGACCTGCACTTTTTCCGCGATGAGGCCGACGGTGTCTCACGGCTTCTGTACACGCACCTTTCCCGTCTAAGAGTCAGCTCGCGCCGCTATATCGCCACACAGGATACCGATCTGACCTCCACTGAGCACATCGCTGTCGGCGGTGAGAAATGGCGGGTGGTATGCAATCCTGCGCCGGGTCGATTCGATATCGATCTGTTCAACAGCTGGATCATCCTGGCTGGAGGTATGGCGTTCACGGCCCTGCTCACGGCCTATCTGGCGACCGTCGTTGGCCGGACGAGGCGGGTGCGACTGGAGGTCGCAGACAGGACCGCGCAGCTGCGCGAGGCGGTAGCGGCCCTGCACCGCGAGGTCGGCGAGCGCAAGTCGGCCGAGGAGCAGCTACAGAGCCTCAACGAGCGGTTGGAGCAGCATATCGCCAGTCGCACGGCCGAAGCGGAAAGGCGGGCCCAGTACCTCGAACAGTTCGCCTATGTCACATCGCATGACCTAAAGGCGCCCTTGCGTGCAGTCAGCAATCTCGCGCAATGGATCGAGGAAGATCTCGATAAGAAGCTGGACGATTCCTCGCGGGAACAGCTGTCCCTTCTGCGCGATCGGGTACGTCGCATGCACGATCTGATCGAGGGGCTGCTGGAGTATTCGCGCGTGGGTAGGACCGGCTCCCAGGAAGAGATGGTCGATACGCGCGAACTGATCGAAGAGACCATCGACTCGCTGTTGCCCCCCAAAGGTTTCAAGATCCGAATTCGGGGTGAGATGCCGACGCTGCGCGCTGACCGCTTGCAGCTCGGCCAGGTTTTCGCCAACCTGCTGAGCAACAGCCTCAAGCACCATGGGGGTCAAAAGGGAAAAATCCGGGTGGCGGTCGAGAACGTCGACGCACTGCACGAGTTCTCCGTATGCGATGATGGACGGGGAATCGCGCCGGAATACCACGACAAGGTCTTTCAGATATTCCAGACGCTGGGGTCGAGCGACATGGGCGGCAGCACCGGCATCGGTCTGGCGCTGGTAAAAAAGATCGTGGAAGAGCATGGCGGCAGGATAAGGCTCGAGTCGGCGGTCGGCGAGGGTACCTGCATCTTCTTCACCTGGCCGAAAGGCCCGACTCAATAGCGAAAAGATCGAGATTGTGGATCAAGTCGCCGATCGAAAAACCTGGAGCGCGGATTCATGCTGAATGCTGACGACGCAATACTGCTGGTCGAGGATGACAGAGTGGACATCATGACTGTGCAGCGTGCGCTGAAGAAGAATCAGATCGGTAACCCGCTGCACATCGCCCGCACCGGCCAGGATGCACTGGACCTGCTGCGTGGGGAGCATGGGCAGGAAAAGATATCGCCACCACCCGCGCTGATCCTGTTGGACCTGAACCTGCCAAAGATGAGCGGCATCGAATTCCTGCGTGCCTTGCGTAACGACCCCGAACTCCAACAGATGCACATCATCGTGCTGACGTCGTCCAACGAGCCGAAAGACCGCGCCGCTGCGTTCGAATATGATGTCGACGACTACATCGTAAAGCCTCACTCCTTTGACGAATTCTCGCGAGCGATAGCGACTGTGCTGACGCTCTGGGACTCATCCGAGGGTTAGTGGGGGCTGGCTTCGTCACGAGAACAGGGCCTTGGGCTACACTCGAAAAAGCCGCCGCAGATCATTCGCCCCGAGGGCATGAGCCGATACCACTATGGCCAAACTGTACGTCGTCGATTCCAAAGAAGGCACCAAGATCCCGTTCCTCAGGGGAATTCTGACTCGCTCGCTGCAGGACGTCGGCGTCGATTTCGAGGAGGCCTACGATCTGGCCTCAACGGTTCGTGGCCTCCTGAGCGAGGAGGCGCAGATCGAGACCTGGGAGCTGCGCAAACTGGTGGCGGGGCAACTCCGCGAGAGCCGCGGAAATGATTTTGCCGATCGGTATGAGTCAAGGGTAAAGGGCTCCAATACGGTTGCGATTCTCGGTGACGATGACCATTCGGCGGCCTTTTCCGTCGAAATTCACAGCAAGTCGTTGGAGGTCTGCGGTGTTGCGGGCGAAGATGCGCGCGATCTGAGCCGCCGTCTGGGGCGTCACCTGGTTGCGCGTCAGCGCAGGGAGATCAGCAAGTCTTATCTGGGGAGGTTGACCTACCGGATGCTGACCAAGGAGGTCGACAAGCGCACGGCACAACGTTATCTGGTGTGGCGTGAGTTCAAGCGCAGCGGCATACCCCTGCTGTTGTTGATCGGTGGCACCGCGGGATCGGGTAAGAGCACCCTGGCGACCGGCCTGGCCAGTCGGCTCGATATCTTTCGCACCCAGTCCACTGACATGCTGCGCGAAATCATGCGGATGATGATGCCCGAGCGGCTGATGCCGGTTCTGCATCGCTCTTCGTTCGAGGCCTGGCGGGCGTTGCCGGAAAGCAGCGGGCCGCTGGATCAAGAGGATCGGATCGCCAATGGCTACCGCAGCCAGACCGGGCTGCTGGCGGTGGCCTGCGAAGTCGTGGTGCAGCGGGCGGTGCGCGAGCGGGTATCGATGGTGCTGGAGGGCGTGCATATCGACGCCAGTACGGTGAAGCGGTTGCAGGGCAGTGGCGAGATCATCGTGGTGCCCATCATGTTGGCCATCCTGAAACAGGACGTGTTGCACAAGCGGATTCGCGGCCGCGGGACCACCGCGCTGCAGCGGCGCGCGCAGCGTTATCTGAAGAGTTTCGATGCGATCTGGCAGTTGCAGTCCTACCTGTTGTCGGAGGCGGACAGGGAACAGATTTCAATCGTCGTCAATGACGAGAGGGAAGATACCATCGCCGAGATCCTGCGGATCATCGGTGACACCCTTTCGGCCAGGCTGGAACCGACGCTGAAGCGGGTATTCCCGGTGGCGGGATGATGTCCAGCGGAACAGACCAAAATCCACCCTCGGGGGACCGATGATGCGATACAAAGGGCTGATGATCATCCTGGACGGCATGGGGGATCGCCGCTGCCCGGCGCTGAACGGGCAGACCCCGCTGGAGGCTGCGGTCACGCCGACGCTCGATCGACTGGCCCGGGATGGTATAAGCGGCATGGTCGACCCCTTGCTCGCCGGCGTCCCGGTCGGTACGCATACCGGTACCGGGATACTGATGGGCCTGGCGCCCGCGGATGCGACGCAGCTGGCGAGAGGCCCGGTGGAGGCCGCCGGGATAGGGTTGGTAATGCAGCCTGGTGAAGTGGCCCTGCGTTGCAACTTCGCGACCTTGAAAAACGATGGGGACGGCCTGGGCATCCAGGACCGGCGTGCCGGCCGCATCCGGGAGGGTACCGAAGATCTGGCGGCGGCGCTGCGCGACATCCCGCTGGGAGACGGCGTCACCGGCAGTCTCTACCCGACGACCCAGCACCGCGCGGTCCTTGCACTGCGTGGTGCCGACCTATCGAGCCATGTGACGGATACCGACCCGGGTGGCGGCCGTGAGCACAGGGGCGTGCTTGCGGCGCAGGCACGTTACGCAAACGACGCTGCGGCGCAGCGCACGGCGCAGGCGGTCAATCAATTCGTCCATGCGGCCCATCGCACACTGGCGCAGCATCCCCTGAACGAAGATCGTGAGGCGCGCGGGCTGCCGCCGGCCAACGGCATAATCACCCGCAGTGCCGGCCGTTCCGCTGCATTGCGCAATCTGCTGGTATGGTGGGGGATTCGCGCCTCGGTAATCGCGGGCGAGCGCACCGTCGAGGGACTGGGCCGCTTGTTCGGGTTCCGGACGGTTCACGAGCCCGGTTTCACCGCCTTACCGACGACCGACCTCGACGGAAAGCTGGCTGCCGCGTTCGCTGAACTCGAGACCCATGACCTCGTCTTTCTGCACATTAAGGGGCCGGACATCTGCGCCCATGACCGTGATCCGCTGGGGAAAAAGTCCTGTCTCGAACGCATCGACCGAGTTCTCGCCGGCCTGCCGCAAGCGGAACTGGTGATCGGCGTGACCGGCGATCACTCCACCGACAGCAACCAGGGCCGGCACTGCGGTGATCCGGTACCCGGCCTGATCGTCGCGCCAAACGGACGCCGCGATGCGGTTACTGCGTTTGGCGAGTCTGCCTGCATGGCGGGAGGCGGCCTGGGGCGCTTGTCGGCAACGTCGTTCCTGATCAGCCTGCTGGACGCCATGGGCGCCATCGGCAACTACACGCCCTTCGATCGGGAATTCCTCTTTCCCTGTTGACCCGCGGTCTGGGCGCATCGGCCCGGTCGGAATCCCTGAGCACGACGATGGTGCGCAGGCGCGACGCGGCCGCAATCGATATCAGCGGCGGGTCGTCTTCACAAAACCTTCACAAAAAGTTCAAAACACATTTAGATAAGTGCAATATTTTTGTAAGACCGGCGCAATTTCCGCGATTCGAGTTGGATAGACAACAGTCGGGCAAACCGGATTCATGCCCTGAACCAGGTCCCTTCGCCGCAACAAAGAACCAGATTCCAAAGGAGCAAAACTATGTATCTACGTAAATCCATGCCTCTGTTGGCGGCGCTGCTCGCAACACTGGTCGGCAGCGCCGACGCGCGTACCGTGCTCCAGAACAAGGGTTCGGACACGCTGGTCAACGTCGCCCAGGCATGGGCCGAGGCCTACCAGACGGTCAACCCAGATCTCGCCGTGGCGGTCAGCGGCGGCGGGTCGGGCACCGGGATCGCCGCGATGATCAATGGCACTGTGGACATCGCCAACGCCAGTCGCAAGATGAAAGACAAGGAGAAGAAGATGGCACAGGAGCGCGGCCAAGACCCGGTCGAGCACGTGGTGGGCTATGACGCCCTGGCGGTCTTTATGCATCAGGACAACCCGGCCGACTCGATGACCATCGAGCAGTTGGCCGACATCTATGGCCGCAAGGGCAAGGCCCGCAAGTGGTCTGACATCGGCATCACGGTGCCGGGCTGCAAAGATGAGATCGTGGTCGTCAGCCGGCAGAACAACTCCGGCACCTACGCCTATTTCAAGAAGGCCGTGCTGGGCAAGGATAAGTTCAAGAACGGGACGCTCGACATGCACGGCTCCAAGGATGTCGTCGACCTGGTGGAAAAGACGCCTTGCGCTATCGGTTACAGCGGTCTCGCCTATGCGACTGAGCACACCAAGATGGCCTGTATCGTCAAGGATGGCCAGCCCTGTGTCTCGCCCAGCGTGCAAACGGCGGGTGACGGTTCCTATCCGATCGCCCGCCCGCTGATGATGTATACCAACGGCCAGCCCGAAGGCGACATCAAGGCCTACATGGACTGGATCATGAGCGACGAGGGTCAGTGCATCATTTTGAAGAAGGGCTATGCGCCCGTGCGCCCGGTGCAGTGCAATTGAGTCCAGCCACAGTAGCTGTCGCACGCTCTGACTAGCGAGATTTTAGCCATGAAGCATTATGAGAAGCGTCTGGAACAGGACGAGCAGGATATTCGTGCAAAGACTGCGGCGGTGGCTGTCCTGGTCGTCGCGGCGTTGAAGAACGCAGTGCATGCGGTGCTTACCGGCAATCGCAAGCTGGCAAATCTGACTGTGCTGGGCGACGGTGAGATCAACCGGGCGACGCGGTCGATCGACCGGGACTGCCATCTTTTCATCGTCCGCCATTTGCCCAGTGCGGGCCATCTGCGCTTGATGTCTGCCACCATTCGGGCGGTCATTGCGTTGGAGCGCATCGGCGACTATGCGGTCAGCATTTCGCGGATGGCGACCCGCTTGTCGACGCCGCCCGACCAGCATCTGGCCACCGCGGTGGAAAATATGGCGCAGGAGTCGGGCGAGATGCTGGAACGGGCACTGCAGGCCTTCGCGGACGGCAATGCCGAGCAGGCAAAGGCGGTCACGGTCATGGCCGATCAGGTGGAACGTCTGCGTACTGCCGCGCTCGATGATCTTGCGCACGCGGCAGACGGCCGCTCGACCGAGGACCTGTTTGCACTGTTCGTGGTCTTCAGCATGCTCGAGCGGGTGTCCGACCAGGCCAAGAACCTTTGTGAGGAGGCGGTCTTTGCCGCCACCGGCGAGACCAAGGCAAAGAAGGTCTACAATATCCTGTTTCTCGATCGCGGCAATGCCGGCCTCGCACCCATGGCCGAGGCCATCGCCCGACACAATTTTCCCAACAGCGGCAGTTATGAAAGCGCTTCGCTGATGCCGAACCCGGCGTTGGATTCGGAGATGGTGGCATTCATGGGTACGCGCGGGATCGATGTCAGCGGCGCCTCTCCGGTCACGTTCGACAAGACGCCACAGGAACTCGCCGCATATCACGTCGCGGTCAGCCTGCAGGGGCCGATCGGCAACTACCTGCCGGAAATCCCTTTTCATACGGCGACCCTGGAATGGGACGTTGCGCCGTCGCCGGATGATTCGCCCGTGGACTTCGAGGCCGTATATCGCGCCCTCAGTTTCCAGGTGCGCGAGTTGATGGAACGGCTGCGCGGTCCGGAGGCGGACTGATGGCCGCAGTGGAGGAAAAGATCGAAGGCGCGATCAGCAACCGCGGTGACTTCGATCGCCGCAACACCGACTGGTACATCGACAAGATCGTCGAGGCATTGGTTTTTCTGGGCGGCATATCGGCCATTGTTTTCGTCATCGGCATCTTTGTCTTCATCGGGAAAGAGGGCCTGACCTTCGTCTTCGACACCCTCGACCTGAAGGAATTCTTTACCTCGCCCTATTGGGAGCCCAGCGACGAGGATGCACCGGAGTACGGCATACTGGCGCTCATCGCCGGTACCGCCAGTGTCACGGGTTTGGCGATGGTGGTGGCGATCCCTTTTTCGCTGGGGGCCGCGATCTATATTGGCGAATTCGCCACCGGCAAGACGCGCGAGTCCCTGAAGGTGCTCGTGGAACTGCTCGCCGCGATCCCGTCGGTGGTCTGGGGCTTCATCGGTCTTACGATCATGAACCCGCTGATCATCGAGATATTCGATGTGCCGGTGGGTCTGACGGTGCTCAATGCCGGCATCATCCTCGGTCTGATGGCCGCGCCCATCATGACCTCGATCGCGGAGGATGCGCTCAAGGCGGTGCCCGACCGGTACCGCGAGGCGGCCGAGGCAATGGGCGCCACACGCTGGCAGGTGATCTACAAGGTGATATTGCCGGCAGCCAAGAATGGCCTGCTGGGTGCCGTGCTGCTCGGCGTGGGGCGTGGCTTCGGCGAGACCATGGCGGTATTGATGGCCACCGGCCACGCGGTAAATATACCGACCAGCATATTCGACTCGGTGCGCGCGCTGACCGCGACCATCGCCGCCGAGCTCGGCGAGACCGCAGTGGGATCGGATCACTACGGCGCATTGTTCACCATCGGCATCTTCCTGTTCATTATCACATTCATCATCAATCTGCTGGCCGATCTCGTGGTCCGCGGTGTGCGTAAAGGGTGAGCGGCATGTTCGAAATATCCGCATTGAATCAAAGCAATATGCGCGTGGAGCGGCTGTACCGCACCCTGTTTCTGATGATGGTGATATTGCTGGTGCTGCCGGTATTGATCATCCTGGGTACCTTGGTCTTCAAGGGCGGCTCGATGATCTCCTTCGAGTTCCTGTTCACCAGTCCCACCGATGGCATGACCGCCGGCGGTATCCTGCCCGCGCTGATCGGCACCGTATGGCTGGTGTCTGTGGCACTGCTGGTTTCTGTCCCGCTGGGCGTGGCGGCGGCCGTGTACCTGAATGAATACGCCGGCGACAACTGGTTCACCCGTATCATAAATCTGGCGATCATCAACCTGGCCGGTGTGCCCTCGATTGTGCATGCCCTGTTCGGGGTCGGCGCCTTTGTGATCTTTTTCGGCTTCGGCACCAGCATCTTGGCGGCCAGCCTGACCCTGGCGATCATGACGCTGCCGGTCGTGATCGTCGCGACCCGGGAGTCCCTGGCCGCGGTACCCATGGCCTTCCGCGAGGCCATGTGGAACATGGGCGCCACACGCTGGCAGACCATTCGACGTGTGGTGCTGCCGAATGCGATATCGGGCATCCTCACCGGCGTGATCCTGGAGGTGTCGCGAACCACCGGCGAGACCGCCCCGATTATGTTCACCGGTGCGGCCTTCTTCCTTCCGTTCCTGCCCGAGAGCGTCTTCGATCAGACCATGGCGCTGTCGCTGCACCTGTTCGTCGTCTCGACCCAGGTGCCGGGCGTGCCGGACGCGCTGCCGTACGGCGTCGCCCTGGTGCTGGTGGCATTGGTGCTGATCATGAACAGTCTGTCGATCGCCTTCCGCGTGTACTTGCGAGGTAAGAAGAAATGGTAAGCGCGCAAGTCTCCGCTGCGGCGACGACAACCAGTCCCGTTGCCCCGATCAAGATTGCGGTGAGGGATGTCACGATCAGCTATGGTGGTGTCCCGGCAATCAGCGGGGTATCGCTGGAGGTGCGGGAGCACGAGGTGTTTGGCATCATCGGCCCTGCCAATGCCGGCAAGACCTCCTTTCTCAAGGCGCTCAACCGCATGGACCCGTTCACCAACGGCATGCGGGTGGAGGGCGACATCCATTTTGATGGCGTCCCCGTGAATCGTCTGCGAAACGTCTATGCCCTGCGCAAGCGCATCGGCGTGGTGTTTCCGCTGCCGGTGGGACTGCCGATGACGATCTATGACAACGTGGCACTGGCGCCGCGGTTGTCCGGCATCAATCAGAAGGCGGAGCTGGACGTGATCGTGGAGCGTTGCCTCATGCGTGCGGCACTGTGGGACGAGGTAAAGGATAGGCTGAATTCGCTCGGCAGCCTGCTCTCCGGCGGCCAACAGCAGCGACTGACGATAGCTCGCGCATTGTCGCAGCAGCCGGAGGTGTTGATGCTCGATGAGTTTTCGATTGCGGTGGACCCTGTGACCACGATGCGCATAGAGGAGGTGCTCAAAGAGTTGCGCAGCGAGATGACCATCATCATGGTGACCAACCTGGTGCAGCAGGCCGAACGGCTCGCCAATCGCACGGCATTCTTCCTCGGCGGCGAGTGTATCGAGGTTGGCGACACAGCCGAACTGTTTGCCGGGCAGGTCAAGGATCAACGCACCCGGGACTACATCGAAGGGAAGTTCGGTTGATGAAGGCCGCGGCGAATCCGACGAACCATCTGGAAGACCATGCCATGAGTACCGATCCGGAGCTGACATACGCCATCCAAACCGAGGATCTGAATCTTTGGTATGGCACCTTTCAGGCCTTGTTCGATGTCAATCTTGGCATTCGCAGCGGTCTAATCACCTCGCTGATTGGCCCGTCGGGCTGCGGCAAGTCGACCTTTCTGCGCAGCGTGAACCGGATCAACGAGCGTCTCGGTTACGTGCGCATCGACGGCAGCATCAAAGTCCTCGATCAGAACATCTATGCCCCCGCGGTCGAGCTGCTGCAGGTGCGCAAGCAGATCGGCATGGTGTTCCAGCGTCCTAACCCGCTGCCGCTCCCGATCCGCGACAACGTGCTTTTCGGCTACAAGATCCACAACAAGGGCGCCAAGGGGGGCCGCGCCGAAGAAGACGAGGTCGTCGAACAGGCGCTGCGCCAGGTGTTGCTGTGGGACAAAGTCAAGGATAAGCTAAAACGCAAGGCGACTGAGCTCTCGTTAGAGGAGCAGCAGAAACTTTGCATCGCCCGCCTGTTGCCGGTCAAGCCGCGGGTGCTGCTGATGGATGAGCCGTGCTCGGCCCTTGACCCCAAGGGTACCGAGGCAGTGGAAGAGCTGATCTGGGAACTCAGCGGCCAGTACACTATCCTGATCGTGACCCACAACATGGCCCAAGCGCGGCGCGCCAGCGAAGAGTGCATCTTCATGTTGATGGGCAAGGTCGTGGAGCACAGCAAGACGGACGAGCTGTTCCTGGCCCCGCAGAAGAAAGAGACGGCAGACTATATCGAGGGACGTTTCGGCTAACGCCCCTCTTTTTGAGGAGCGTAAGTGAGCGTCAGATCGGCCGAGATTCTAATCGTAGACGATGAAGCGCCGATCCGGGAGATGGTCGATTTCGCACTTTCTGCGGATGGGATTGGTTGTGTCGGTGCCGCGACGATCGCCGAGGCCGAGGCACGCATCGCAAAGGCGCCACCGGATCTGATCCTGCTGGACTGGATGCTGTCGCGCGGCGAGTCGGGGCTGGATTTCATGAAGCGCCTACGGACGGACGACTGGCACAGGGCCATCCCGATCATCATGTTGACCGCACGCGACAGCAGCCCCGACAAGGTGGCGGCGCTGGATGCCGGCGCCGACGACCATATCAGCAAGCCGTTCTCGCCGTCGGAGCTCAAGGCGCGCATTCATGCAGTCCTGCGCCGCTGCGCTCCGGACTCCGCCAAGCAGCTGCACAACGGTGAGACGATCATGGCATGTGGGCTGCATCTGGATCTGCGTACCCGGCGCGTTACTGCAGATGGCAAGCCGATTGAGTTGGGGCCGACGGAATTCCGCCTGCTGCATTTTCTCATGCGCCATCAGGAGCGGGTATACAGTCGTTCCGAGTTGATCGGCTATGTGTGGCCGCCGAACACCTATGTCGAGGAACGCACCGTCGATGTGCACATCCGCAATCTGCGCCGCGCGCTGCAGGCAACGGGTCGCCGCCAGGTGATCCAGACCGTGCGCAGTGTGGGTTACCGGTTTTCGGTCTGCTGAGCGGATACGTCATTATCAAGACGATTGCCTGAGCCGAATCGATGCTATTACAGCGACAAGCGCTGTCCGAAGAACTCCTGTGGCTGGCGCTGTTCGCTGCGGCGGTGGGCGCAGCGCTGATCGGCGGCACCGAGCCGACGATCGCGATCGCAGTGGGCCTGACCGTCTATCTGCTTTGGCATCTTGTACAGGCGGTGCGTCTGCTGCTATTCCTGCAGCGCGATAGCGGCCTCAAGGTCCCCTGGATCTGGGGCGTCTGGCGGGATGCCTTCGACAGGGTGCGCTGGATGCAGCGGCGCGAGCAAAAGCGCAAGCGTCGTCAACGACGGTTTTTCGCGCGCTTCCGCAAGATGGTCGCGGTCATGCCCGATGGTGTGATCATCCTCGGCAGCAGTGGAGAGATCAGCTGGGTGAATCCCCAGGCCAGGTCGTGTTTCGGTCTTGGCGACGGCGCGCTGGAAGGTCGCAAGCTGGTAGACCTGGTAGATGAACCAGTACTGTTGGACTATCTCGGGGCAGGAGACTTCGAGCGGGTGCTTGAACTCGAGGCTCCGGGCGATCCGGCGGCGATGTTGTCGATCAGCGTATCTCGCTTCAAGAAGGGCCGGCAGCGCTTTCTGCTGGTGGCCCGCGATATCACCCGACAGCACTATCTGCATCAATCCCAGCGCGACTTCTCGCTCAATGTGTCACATGAGTTGCGCACGCCGCTGACCGTGATCCGCGGTTATCTCGAGACCTTGTGCGACAACGAATCCCCGGAGTCGCCGCATCGCAACCCGCTGCTGCGCATGCTGCAGCAGGCGGAACGCATGCAGGAGGTCATCCAGGATCTTTTGATGTTGTCCCGGATGGAAAGCCGGTCCGAGGATGTCGGCCGGAAACCTGTGGCGGTAGCCGATCTGGTCGAAGAGGTCGCGCACGAGGCTGAGCGATTGGCGCAGGAGTCGAAACATGTGCTGGCCTTCGCCGGAGACCGCGGGCTGTTGTTTCTGGGCGACGAGTCATTGCTGCGTTGCGCGTTCTCTAATCTGATCTTCAATGCGATCCGTCATACACCGATGCGGACACATGTCGATGTCACCTGGGGTATTGATGGGGACCACGCGTTCTTGGAGGTCCGGGACAACGGTGCCGGGATCCCTGCCCGACATCTGCCACGACTCACTGAGCGCTTCTATCGCGTCGATGCCAGTCGCTCCCGAGACGCAGGCGGCACCGGTCTCGGACTAGCGATCGTGACCCAGATCCTGGAGACCCATGACGCCAGCCTGTTGATCAGCAGCAAGGAGGGTCGCGGCGCCACCTTCAGCTGTCGCTTCCCGCGGCAGCGGTGGAGCCGGCTGCCGGTCGAGTCCGGTCACGTGAAGGCTACCGGGTTGCCTCAGCCGGGGTCGAAACTGCCTGTTTGACCCGGCCCGCGGCGCCCAGTGCGCAAACCCCGCCAGCCCGCTGAAAAATAGTGTAAATGACTTCATTAAAGTGTTTTAACTGACTGTAATATCAATATAAAAGTTGTTCCAGGTTGGCGCATCTCTTGGCCGGGCCATGTTTCGCGGATCGAGACCGGCGGCGCCCGGTGGGGAGATGCCACGCTACGTGCGTGGCCGAGGCCTTTACCAGGTTGACAAATCGGTCCTGCCACGCCCCCACTTTCCGAAAAAAATGCAATACTTGCCTGCATAGCCGGCAGTAGACCGGTAGACAGATGCCAAACCGACGCAAGCAATCGACGTTGCGCGGTCAAGGCACGGCTGGCGCCCAGACAATAATCAAGCCAGTCACAAGGATGACCAGACATCCTTAAAGGAGGGTAGGCCGCGATGTTCGCTAGCTTTTTTCAACAGATGTTTCTGCGTGCCGACGAGGCCGTGCCCTCGGCGGCGGCTTACGGGCGGGTAGGCGGAGCGTGTCCGGATGATCTCTCAGGTGCCGTGGAGCAGGTCGTGGACCGGCTCTACAGTCGTCTTCGCGTCGTTCCGAACTATGCCCGTTTGCTCCAGGAACCGATTGCGACCACGTTCCGCTACATCGACGAGGTCGCCGAGTCCATCCCGGGGCCCTTGCTGTGTTCTCGGTCGCGTTTTTCCGAAGACCCACATGCGAATGCCTTTTTCGTGAGCCCGCAGCACATGCAGGAGGTGTTCAGTCAAAGCGACGAGGTGCGGCGCCTGTTCAACGCCAACCCGCTGGCGGAGGACTGCTGGGGGCTGCTTTGCATGCACAGGCAGGAACGTACGCAACCCGGCATGGCGCTGGTCAACGACAAGCTGCAGCGGGACGTCATGCAGACCTCCGTCAGCTTCACCGACCATCAGATCGTCTCACCGGGTATCGACGAAATGGCGGCGCGTTGTGCGCTCAAATGCTGCATGTTCGATGGGCTGCTGTCCTATATCCAGCGAAGGGCGACCGAGGCCAAGACCCGAACCCTGGATCTCGAGAACCGCCTGAATTCGCTCAACAGTCGACTGCGCCGTCTTTCGCGCGAGGAAGATCCCGAGAATCGGGGGCCCGCACTGACCAAAAACATACAGGAGTTGGAGCAGCAGCTGGCCGCCCAGGAGCTGCGCCTGAGCACCCTGTCGGAACACCTGGACTTTGTCGCACATGTCCTGTCCCGCCCGAGAGAGTTTCTGGGCAGCGATCGGTGCTCCCTGCGCTTGAATCGCCAGGCAGTCAAGCTGGAGGACGACGACGAGACGCCCGCGTACGACCTCGAGCTGGCGGAGTTTCGTATCGCGTCGCAACAACCGCGCATCGGCGCCATGGTGCGATTCCCGCGGGCCGAGCTGTTGCCTCAGCCGGATCTCCTGAAACAGGCGGATCTGTTTCTTGCGATCTGAGCTGCGAGCACAGACGCCGACAGATTGGGCGGCAATTTTCAGCAGCGGATGCGCTGACAATTGGAGGATGAGGGAATGCTCGATGACGACGCAAAACTGGGTGTCTCGGAAATGCTCCTCGAGCGCCTCGAAAAGGACCGCCTGCCGAGGATCCTGAAGATAAAGGAACGCGTCGACCAGGGACGGGCATTGGACGACACGGACTTCGCATTTCTCGAACTGGTGGTGACCGATGCGCAGAAGAATCATCTGCTGATCGATTCTCTCCCCGAGTGTCGGGATGTGTTCGCGCGGGTGATTCATATCTACCGCGACATCACGACGAAGGCCCTCGACAACGAGGAGCATCGATAGCCCAACGGTAATTCTCCGGGAGCCATAGAGCAAGACCTCACCTTAGGCTACTGGGGCGGATCGGAAGGACCGCTTTCTAGCCTGCGACCGCAGACAGACCGAATACAGGTCATATAAAGCGCATGTTTTTTGCGCCAGGTTAGGCTGCGCCGACGAAGCCCCGATCAGATGCGCTAACATGATGAGACTGGCTGCAGAATAGATCGCGTCGCGAATCTGATAACGAAATAGCGGGCACGGCGATGGATGAGATCAAAGCGTTTCTGGATACGCTCAATCTTCCTCTCGAGGATCTCGAGCTTTATGTCCGGATCGTCTTTCAGACCCTGCTATTGCTCTCATCTGCCGTTTTCTCTGGGTCTGAGACCGCGCTGTTTTCACTCAGTCGCATCGATCTGCAGAAGCTCAGGCAGTCGCGCCACAGCGATTCCGAGAGCATCCACGCCATGCTGCATGAGCCGCGCCGTCTGATCATCTCCATCCTTTGCGGCAATGAGCTGGTCAACATCGCGTCTGCGGTCAATATGACGGCGATACTGCTACTTTTCTTCGGGGAGCAGGATATAGGCTGGATCAATGTGCTGATCATGGTTCCGCTGCTGCTGCTGATTGGCGAGGTGACCCCCAAGACCATCGCGGTCAGCTATCCGATCAAGTTCAGCACAATGATCAGCGCGCGGGTGCTGCCGCGCTGGATCGTGTTCATCACGCCATTGCGCGCGGCGGTGCGCCTGGTCGCTGACCGGATTACTACCCTAGTGGTCGGGGACGCGGTCGATCGGGAGAACATCCTGCGGCCGGACGAGCTGCGCACACTGCTCGAGGAAGGGGAGGAGACCGGCATTATCGACGCCACAGAAAGGGTGCTGATCGACAACCTGTTGGAGGCGTCGGAGACTGACATTTCTCGCATTATGACGCCCGGCCCGCGGATACTCTTTCTTGATGCGGCGCTGGAGGTGCCGGATCTGATTGCGCAATTCCGGAGCTATCGTCATCCCCGCGTCCCCGTCTATCAGGGGCACTGGGATAACGTGATCGGCTTCATCCATTCGGAAGATATTTTGAAGCTCGTCAGAGGCGGCGGTGGTCTGGAATCCGTGACTCTCGACATGATCCTGAAGCCCGCCCATTTCGTGCCGCCTACCAAAAAGGTGGACGAGATGTTCGATTATTTCCAGGCTCACAATACCCGGGTCGCCATTATTCTGGGCGAATACGGCGAGGTGTTCGGGATCGTCACCATGAAGGATGTATTGACGTTCATCTTCGGCGAGATCTCGGGGACCATGGCCGGGCAGGAATTCTGGAAAGAGGACGACGAAAACAGTTACATCGTGCCCGGGGATATGCGCCTGATCGATTTTTACAATCTCACCAACTTCGATATCGAAGACCCGGTGATGTCCACCATCGGCGGTGTGGCGTTTCGATTGTTCGATCGCCTGCCCGAACCGGATGATCAGGTGACGCATGACGGTTATCGTTTCGTAGTCAAGCAGCGCAGTGGACTGCGGATCAGCCAACTCCAGGTGCAGCGAATATCTTCCTCCGAGGGGTCTTCGGCAGACGAGGAAGGGGAAGTGGTCTCGGACGACGACACAGGCGAGACCAACATCGATGGTGCAGCCGAGGATCGTGCTGTGCCCCAGGGAGGGGATACACCTACGCGGGCACCCGATGAGCCACGGCAGCGGGGAGAGGAATAGTGGACTGGACGCTCGAGCTCTTGCTGATCATCGGTTTCCTGTTGTTGAAGGCCTTCTTCTCGGGTTCGGAGATTGCGATGGTGAATTCCGACAAGGTTAAGCTGCGACACCAGGCAAAGACCGGTGATCGCGGTGCCGGCCTGGTGCTGAAGCTATTTCGCACGCCGGACGTCATCCTGGGCACGACCCTGGTGGGGACCAACCTGGCCACCGTTACGATATCGACCCTGGGCGCCTTGATCTTCATCGATCACTTTGGTGCAGCAGGTGATCTGATTTCGGTGATCGTTCTCACCCCGGTGCTGCTGATCTTCGGCGAAGTGGTCCCGAAGAGTATCTTTCAGCAGAAGGCGGATACGATTACCAGTCGAATCATCTACGGCCTGCGCTTCTTCTCCTACCTTTTCTATCCGGTGATATTCGTATTCAGCCGGGTCGCGCGTTTCATTACGCGCCTGGTTGGCGGGGGGGCGATTCCGCAGAATATGTTCATTACCCGCGAGGAGCTGCGCGTAATGCTGGAAGTGTCCGACTCATCCGCCAATCCGTCGACGATCGATCGCAAGCGTATTCGCCGCATCATCCGTTTCGCCGACACCACGGTGGGTGAGGCAATGATCCCACTGGCCGATGTGGTCGGCGTGAATGAGGCGCGTCCGATCAAGGAGGCGGTACGCCTGGTGATGAAATACGGCTTCAACCGCCTGCCTGTCTATCGCGGAAACATGACCAATATCAAGAGTATCCTCACCCTGAGCTCATGGGATCTGATGGAGCCCGACATCCTGGAAAAGAACGCGACTGACTTTATGAGCTCGGTGTTGTTCGTCTCGCCGAAGCAGACCATCGATCAGGCCCTTCCTCAGCTTCAGGCACGCGAGGACCATATGGCAGTGGTGGTGGACGAGTTCGGCTCCGCCGTCGGGATTCTCACGATGGAGGATGTATTCGAAGAGGTCGTTGGCGAGATCGATGTCGGCTACGACTTCGACGAATACCACCCCAAGCCGCGCGTATACATCGAACACGAGAGCGACAATAGCCACCTGATGAGCGGCAGGACGCCGATCTCGGAAGTCAACGACATCCTGTACGCCGAGTTTCCCGTCGAAGAGGCCCACACTATCGGCGGGCTCATCATAAGCCGGCTGCGTCAGATCCCCACGGCTGGTGATGCCGTGACCGAGCAGGGGCATCGTCTGACCGTTTTGGAGGCGGACGAGCGCTCAGTGATCAAGGTGCGCGTCGAACGCCTCTAGCGCGGGAGCCAATTCTCCATCCTGGCGGCATGCGTCTGCGCCAGCGGATGAAGCCGAGATGCTGCGCAGTGTTTCACTGATCGCATCGACTAGGGCCGGATGATCATCGGTCGCGATCGCCAAAGCACGCTTGGCGGCGGCCCGCGCCTGTCTTTTGCATCCTCGATCCATCAGCACCAGGGCAAGGTTGTTGTAGGCCGCCGCGTGGCGCGGATGCCGCGCGACAATCGCCACATAGACATCTTGCGCTGCGGCTAGGTCACCCGCACCGTAAAGTGCATGCGCATAACCAAAACTCGCCGTGGGGCTCGTCGGCCAATGCTCGAGTGCCACGGCATAGGCACGCAACCTCGCTTTTGCCGAGAGCATCGGCTCGGCAAGCGCCACCGCACCGAGATAGCGCTGCGCCCGAGCATCAGCCGGCATCTCGCCCGGGCGAAGCACAACCATGCCCCAGTTGTCGGATAGCCGCCAGCGGCGCAGGAAAGACCTGACGTCTTGGAGCTGCCGACGTTCGGTGCCGGAGCGCAGAATCACCTGGTCGCCTTCGGGATCGATGCCGATCACTACGGCGTAGTGCCAGACCGGCAGGAAACCCAGCCCCAGATTTTGCAGCACCAAGACCGGCCGGCCGGCCTCAAGTTCTGCGATCAGTGCGTCCAGATCCGGCTCGATCAGATAAGGGACGCGTGCGGCTCGGCGAGTGGCCGCAAGCAGCTCGACCTGCAGGCTACCTCGCCTCTCGGGCACGTAGACTTGATCAACCAAGACCTCCGGCCGCGCCTCCACCCCCGCCGTATTCAACACGGTAGCCAATGCCGCGGGGCCGCACTGATAGGACTCCTGAGAGTAGAACGGCGTGTCGGACAATTCGATCGTCGCGGCGGGCTGCAGCATCAGCACCGGCAGTATCGGCGGCCGCGAGGCACAGGCCGCAAGTGATATCACGACTGCGGCTGTTATACCCCGCAGGCCAGCTCGCACGCCCGGTTTCCGCGCGATCTTAAATTTCTGTGAATACGTTGGTGACGCCCACCAGCTCGAGGATCAGCAGGACCACGAACACCACGCCGATCACCGCCAGCACGCTGCCGCCGGCCGGTAGGTCATCCAGCTGCAGCGACAGCATCTGCAGTTCCTCGGTGCTCAATGCCGCGATCCGAGCATCGACCTCAGCCGGTGAGACACCGCGCGCCAGAAACTGTGCCCTGACATCGTCGCGTGCTAGCTGCGCCTGGATGCGTGACACGAGCTCACCGCGCTTATCCAGCTGTACCACGGTGTCGGTTCCGATCGGTGCCGCCAGCACAACCGTGGGCATGCCGATCAGGCTTATGCTGAGCATCAGCAGCACGACTACCGTTTCTTTCAGTGTTCTTATCATCGCGAGTCCTCTACGAAGTGGTTTCCCACCGCTATGCGGGGCAATCCAGCGCCTGGACGCTATCATGTCGGCGAAGCAATCAGCAATCTGTACTGCACCATAGCGTTGGCCATGTCGCATAACCGCAGCCTTCCAACACGCGCTATGCAGCGTGAACTTGACAGCGCGAAATGCGGTTAAAACGCCGCAAGGGGATGTTGGTGGAGCCGAGGGGGATCGAACCCCTGACCTTCGCATTGCGAACGCGACGCTCTCCCAGCTGAGCTACGGCCCCGATTTGATCAAGAGAGAATAGCTCGCCTCTCGCCGCGATGGTAGCAGTCTGTGGGGCAGAGCGGTGCTTCAAGATCAGTAGAGATGCAGGCTAGCGCCCTGCCTCGTCGAACCTCTGTCTTTTTTCGATTTGCCGCTGCATCTCGGCAATCAGGGGTGCGGCCGGGTAGACCATACGGCCGATTCGAATCGTGCTGCGTGCGGCCCGACCGACGGGCGTGTACAGCAGGCCGTCGCCGCCTATGAAATAGGCTCGGTCGAGATACTGTCGCGCCAGATCTTTTATTTGTGTCATGGGTTAGAGCTCTCCGGCAAGCGATGAATGTCACCCGCCTTGGAGCGTCTTTCGGCCGATACTCCCACAACTTTAATTCACCAGGCCAGTCAGTCAAGACGCCTGGCCCGGGCCGACGATCTTCTGATTCGCAGCGGCGCCTGCGGCCGACACAGCGCGGCCATCTGCCGCGTTAACAACTGCTTCGTGTCACAGTAGGGAGTCCGACTTCGAACATGACGGAGTTACTCGGGGTGTCAAAGAACAGTCCCAGTGTCTTCATCTGCTTCGCAGCTGCCGGAGACAGGGGTGCGTGATCCGCCAAGCAATATTAACCAGAATGCAACCGTTTGTTCATGATACTGAAACATAAGCCAGGCTTGATCCGATTATGTGGAATTGCCACGGCGATCGTAGAGAGGTGTTGTCATGCTGCTCACGGCCAAGCCGGAGATCAACCTGCTCGCAGGTTGGTTCTATGTGTTCAGCAAGACTTATCGGCGAGAGACTAGAGATCAGTGGCAGACGCTACCTGGTTGGGTAATGGCCTTTCAGATCGCGGTAGGAGCCTGCAGCTTAGTGTTTCCGCTGATCGTCATCGGCTTGCTGGCATTCGTCTTCATCGGTCGACATCTGTAAACGCCCATCTACACAGGATTAGGCTCGCAGCACCATTGAAGGCACTGTGTTGATCTGAGCCTCTTTCCCCCCTTGCCGCGGGTCCGCTCGTGGCCGACTGCTGTCCTATCGCGCTGCCATCATAGTTACCGCTAATCCGAGCCTAGCCTGCATATCTCACCAACTTCCTGCTGCGGACGCCGTTATGCTCGCTGTGACGGGGCGTACTCGTTACAGCCGGTTCGACCTAGTGACAGCTATGCCGGCATCGCCTTTCCCTGCGTGCGCCCGGTCGCAGCGGCATCGGATCCTTAGGAAGCCTCGTTCGAGACGGCCGCACTTGCGGCACTCCTCGAACGCTTGCTCGACATACCCCGGCAAGACCTGCATTGATTGCGGGGCAGCATTTGTGAGCAACCTGGAGTAGTGCAACGACGGTCAGCCATCGCTGACTTCCGTGTGTCGGTCATCGGCTGCGCGGCCTCCCGTTTCGGCGAGGGGATCCCTGCTGCCGCGCGTCAGCACTACCTGGCGAATGCGCCGCTGAGAGGCATCATGGACCAGTATTTTTATTCCGTCTAACGATAGGCGCTCACCCTTTTCCGGAATGCGTGCCGTGTGGGTCAGAATCCAGCGGCTGACCGTGTCGGTCGGTTTGCCAGGCAAGTCTCTTTTGAAGAACTCCTCAACGACGCGGAGTTCCACATCACCACCGACGAGGATCCCACCGTCGGAGAGGGACATGTAGTGTTCAGGCGGCTCGTCTATCTCGTCATAGATCTCGCCCACGACTTCTTCGACCAAGTCCTCCAGGGTCACCACGCCTTCCAGGTAACCGGTCTCGTCGACCACGATTGCCATATGTTGCTTGTGCTTGCGCAGCAGCGGTAGCAGCTGGTCGATCTTCTTGTTGGATGGAACGAAAAGGGGGCTGCGCCCGATATCCATCGCGCGGGCGTCCGTTCGGCGGGCTACCACTGCCTCCAACAGGTCCCGGACGAAGAGTACCTTCAGTATCTCGTTGGAATCCTCGCCGTAGATCGGGATGCGGGAATAGGGCTCCTGCAGCACTACGGGGAGGATCTCGGCCAAGGTGCGGCGCCCATCCAGCATGAACACCCGGCGCATCGGGGTCATGACGTCGGCGGCGCGCAGATCGTTGAGAAAGAAGATCCGCTCGATCATCTCACGCTCGTCGGCCTCGATAGTTCCTTCGTCCTCGCCATGCTCCAGCATGCTGATGAGTTCAGCCTCCGTGACCATCGGGTCTCCCTCCTTGCCGGCCATACGCTGCACCCAGTTCGTGAATCTGTCGAAGACCCAGACCAATGGGTAGATGGCCCGCATGAAGCCGTAGATCACCGGCGCGATCGCAAGCGAGATGCGTTCGGAATATCGGGTCGCCAGGCTCTTCGGGGTAATCTCCCCGAATATCAAAATGAGAATCGTAAGCACGCCCACGGCGATGCCGGGCCCGATGTGCCCCAAATGCCTGGTGGCGATGACCGTCGCCAAGGCTGACGCACCGATGTTGACCACGTTGTTGCCGACCAAGATGGTGATCAGCATGCGCCCGGGGTTGGTCTTGAGATAGTAGAGGGCGGTGGAACCGGCCCGTCCCTCTCTCTTCAAGGCCTCCGCCCTGGCGAGAGATAGGGAAACCAGCGCCGTTTCCGAGCCGGAAAACAGCCCGGACAGGACCAAGAGGAAGAGAAGTATCAACAGGTCTTGCACGTTTCTGGACGCAGGATAACGTCAGCCTCGCCGCTACGCGGAACGGTGGTTCACCCGATTGTAAACTAATCGTAATAATCTAAAGGCCGTCTCCGCGAAATGACTTTATGCACCTCCGTGTATTCGGGGACATGTATTCGGGGACAGGCCACGGTTGAGCAATCGCCATTGGCCGACAAGAATGAAGTTCCGGTACAAACACCTGAGCGATTTGGTCACATGACCGAAGTCGACCCACTGCTGCCGGTCACATCACGGACCCGAACGACAGCAGTTCCGTAAAAGCAGACGCGGCACTGTGAGTTTTCGAGGAGAAGGTTCTGGCCGAACCTTTAACGCCGGAGTGATCGCGAAAAGCTTTTACCAACCCGCCCGTCGGAAGTGGGGAAGTCCTATCGGCCGACCGGGCGGGGGTGAATCAGCGTTTAGTAACTAGAATTACGCTTGCAATACCCAAGGTGGTAATTCCGGACAGCATCACAATCAATGGAAATATCATCGCACACCTCCAGGCGGAACCCAGCATCGACCGTTCGGCGAACGGACCTCATAGGGATCCTCCCATGACCACGATAGCAAAAACTGACGTAGAACTGAAATAAAAATGCAATAAAACTGTAAAAACAAACACTTTGCTCTCGTTTTTTGCTGAACAGGTGTGGCGATCAGGTGCGTTTTTCCTGACCCGAATAGGTGCTCGTACATGGTTTGCTCGCGGAATCGCAGGTTCTTACCGAGACGAACCGCCCTACCTGCACTGGGGACCAAGTGCGCCATCGGCCGCCCCCGAAAGGCATCAGCCATGAAGTCTGGTGGACGAGCATAAAGCTGGCTCGTATGGGCACCAGCGTCCATTTGCCGCTCGTCGACAAGCACAGCCGGCCGTTTGTCTACTCGACGCCGTCGCCTAAAAACCTGCCCGCACGTATGCAGCGGCTGATAAAGTTTTTGAACCCTGGGCAGAAGCCAGGTCAGTTCCTGCACCCCATCATCAAGGCGATCATTGGGCACTTCTTCATTGCCTACGAACATCCATTTGCTGACGGCAATGGGCGTGCCGCACGCGACATGTGTTATTGGCTAGCAAACAGCGCGGGCTACTGGGTTCTGGAATTCGCGTCCATCTCCAGCATCCTGCGCGCTTCGCCTGCGAAGTATGCCAGATCGTTCCTTAGGCCAGTGAGTCAAGACGCCTGGCCCGGGCCGACGATCTTCTGATTCGCAGCGGCGCCTGCGGCCGACACAGCGCGGCCACCTGCCGCGTCATCACCTGCTCTGCATCAAAAGCCGAGTTCGGCCTCGAGTGCGTCGGCCTCGCTCTTGAATTTCGTCTTCTCTTCGGCGCTCATTTCCGTGGATTTCTTGAAATCCTCGGCAGCTTTTTCCAATTCGCCAAGCTTTGCTTCCATGCGCTGCTCGCGATCTTGTCTTGCGGCAAGCAGCGCAGGCTGCATTGCTTCACGTGATTCCTCTGCTGCCGACAATTTCTTTTTAGCATCGGCAAATTTGTAGTAACTGATCGCGTCTTCATAATAAACATCTCGCGACTCCAGTCTGATGCCGCCGTCATTGGCACGCTTCAGTAACGCATCGCCGCGCATCTCGGCACGCGCATGAACCGGTCTTGCGGCGTCCGGTTCAATCCATGCCAGCCATTGCCTGGCATCCCCCAGGATGCCGTAGGAGGCGCTGGCCCGTGACGAGGCGATCAACATCTCCTTATCCAGCTCGTTGCTGAGATCTTCATCGTTGACAAGAGAACCCTGAAGAAGCTGCGTGTCTTGCTGCAAACTGGTAATCAGCTCCTCCCGGTCGGTTATCGGGCCGTTGACAATATTGTTCTCTCGACTCAAAAGAGCACTTGCCTCGGATTTCGAATGGTCGATCAATGCTTGCAGCCTTGCCTGGTAGAAAGCCGGTGCGGTCCGTTCTTCAGCGACCAACTGGTAGCCGTTGTCCAGCGTCCGCTGCAGCATGTCGAGCTTCCAGCGCAGGCGGTTGCCAGCGACAGACGCGTCACGCGCATCAGCGAGACGCTCGTTCAGCAGGCGTGTCACTTCCTTACGGTTGTCGCCTGCGATGTAGAAACCCACGGCATTCTGCAGGGCCTGCTTTTCGCCACTGTTCTCCGCCTCGCGACCGGCGGCCAGTGTCACTTGTTTTTTGACCTGATAGAGTCGCTTGCGCAACTCAGGCCCCATGCACTCCGTGTCCAGGCTTATATCGACTACGGCAGACGGGCGGGCGGCATCCGAAACACGTTGATAGGCCAACTCCAGGTCGCCGAGCTGCAGCGCCATCTCCGCTTCACCCAGCTGCGAGGCAATCCGGCCCTTGGCGTCCGGCGCGAGGCCATCACAACGTTCAGCCGCCGCAACCGGCTGCATAATTGTCATCAACAACAAAGCGATAAAAGGAACATCGCATCGAAGGGTGCGCATGCCGTTTCACTCCCGATTCATTCGCGCCAGTCCCCGATCGACTAGTACGCCATGCAGGCTATACCAGCATACACGAGGTCAGCTTGACTCGTGTTTCTCCCGGATCTAGCCTGAGTTCGGAAAAAATGCCCGCTCAACGGCAACGGAGGACATCATGACCTATCGTAACTACCTGCCTATTAGCCTGATAGTACTTTCGCTGACCTTTGCCGGATCCGCTCAGGCGTTCATCGGTTCAATCGCCGTCGGGCTCGGTCAGAGTGCCGAATTCGGAAAGATTAAAGGGCCGTTCTCCGCCGATGCGGAAATTGAAACGAAAGACGGCAAGTTCAAGTCGAACATTCGCTATCAGGACGAAAAGCTGCTCGATGTCGTCAATATGGGTGGTCAGACGATGCGGACGATCACGCGCTACGACCTCAAGAAAACCTATATGTTGATAGGTGATGGGATGTATATCGAGAATGCGATTGGCGAATCCGATCGCACGCCCGAGTATGAGGTAACGCAGTTCGAGGTGGTTGGCGAAGAGATCGTCAACGGTCAGAAGACCCGAAAAATCAAGACCGTCCACCAAAGCAAGGAGGGTAAATTCGGTGGTTTCCTTTGGGTCAACGACAACAACGTGGCCATCAAGGGGTTCATGGTGTCTGATGATGGCAAGCAGCGGCAACGAATCCTTTTTAATCTGACCAACTACAAGGCCGGTCAGCAGCCGCGGGATGCGTTTGAGTTGCCGGCGAATGCGAAGTTATTCACGATGCCGAGCTTTGGCGGTATGGCGGGTATGAAGGGCGCGCCCAGCTCGCAGGAAAATCAGTCGGGAATGGATCAGACTGGCATGCCCGGAGAGAGCGCGACACTGACCGAGGAGGCCAAGAACGCCGCCGATGAAGGCGTACGTCAGGGCGTGACGGAGGGCGTGTTCGAGGAGTCCAAGGATACCGTCAAGAAACTCATCGACAAAGGGTTCGGATTTTTCCGGGACTAAGTAGACACGCCGGCGTCGATCCCGGCCGCTTCTGACCGACCCCGGCGTTATCGAATGTTGTCACCGCGTAGGGTGATGCAGGAGCCCAGTGTACTCCACCGAACTGCACGTTCGGCGGCGCTATTCGCATGGCTCATTGCACCCTTTCGACAGTAATCAGATAGCGACCGTCACCGCTCAGGAAATGAGTGCCTTGGCCTGTTTTATCCATTGCTCGCGCTCGATGCGCCCGGCAAAGCGGATGACGGTCTCTTCCATACGGGCGATGTCGGCGGCTTTCCATGCCGCGATCTGCTTGAGCGTAGAGATACCGTTTTCTTTCAATTTCTTCTCCAGTCCCGGACCGATTCCGCGGATCTGCTTGAGGTCGTCCTCAGCTTTCGCCGATTTGGGAGCGGTTTTCGTCCGCTGAGCGGCGGTCTTTGCCGATTTAGCGGCGGGCGTGGTGGTCGGTTTGGCGGCGGCTACCGGCTTTTTCTTTTTCGGCTGGGGTTCGGCGGCTTTGCCCTGCGACTTACCGGTGCCTGCCAGTTGATCGAACCAATGACCCCACAGTCGCTGTTGAGCCTCTATCGATTTCTCCATCGCCTTGCTGATCTGGTTGGAGAGCTTCTCTACCTCCTTGCCAGAAAGCTTGTTGAAGTCAGTCATTTCAGACCATTGATTGAACAGGCTCATCTGGCCCTGCATGGATTCCTGTACCGCTTTTTCCCACTCGGAGAAATCCGGCATTTTGCCCTTACTGTCGGTTTCTTTGATGACGTTGAGCCACTGATCCCAGAGCCGATTCTGATCCTGGAGCCAGTGTTGAGCAGAGCGCCTGGCGTCCTCGCTGAGCCCGGCGAAGGTCTTCGGCTTTAGATTTTTTCCAGCCGCTCTTCCCGCCCATTGATTGAGCCATTCACGCTGCAGATTGAGCGAGTTCTCGACGGCCTGTCCTACGAGATCGTTTACGTTGTCGAGGGTCTTTTGCTGCCAATCGTTCATCCCGGATGGAAACGCAGAGCCCGGAAAACTGGCCATGGAATCGCGCCATAGCTGATCTTGCATATGGCGCAGATTCTTGAAAACCGCTTTGTAGTCTTTGAACATTCGATCCCCCGACATAGCCAATGGTCCCATCTTTTAAAGTATACAAGATATAGATAGGGTGAGCATCGCTGCTCTGGGCGCATCGCTTGCGCTCTGGCAAAAATAGCGTTCAAGCGGCGCACGTCGCGACAAGCGCCCCGAGGAGCGCTTCAGCAGATGCGCGGCAGCTGTTCACCTACCAACATGTCGACAATGCGTTCGCCGCCGAAACCGGTCTTGAGGATCACCGTGCCTGCCGGGGATTCGCCGACCTGGCCGATACGGGCGCTGTGTTCGCCGGCGGGGTGAGCCCGCATGGTCTGCAGCACGGCCTCTGCACACCCGGCCGGTATCACGGCGACCAGTTTGCCCTCATTGGCCAGATAGAGCGGGTCCAGGCCCAGGATCTCGCTCAGCCCGCGCACCTCGGGGCGCACCGGAATCGCCGCCTCATCGAGATGGATAGCGGCCTGACTGCTTTGCGCGAATTCGTTCAGCACAGTGGCGACACCGCCGCGCGTTGCATCGCGCATGCAATGAATGTCGGGGCAGACGGCCAGCATTGCCTCGATCAGTCCATTGAGCGCCTGGCAATCCGTCTCGATATTGCTCTCCAGTGCCATTTCGCCACGTGCATCCGCGATAGCCGCGCCATGATCGCCGATGAAACCGTTGATCAGGATGACGTCGCCGGGGCGCGCGCGGTGCGCCGCGATGTCGACACCCTTGGGTATCACACCGACGCCCGCGGTATTGATAAAGAGCTTGTCGGCTGCCCCCTTGTGTACCACCTTGGTGTCGCCGGTGACGATCTGTACCCCGGCGGCGTCTGCGGTGGCCTTCATGGAGGCGACGACGCGGCGCAGCGTCTCCACCGGCAGGCCCTCCTCGATGATCATGCCGCAGCTTAGATAGAGCGGCGTGGCACCGCCGACGGCCAGGTCATTGACGGTACCGGCGACCGCGAGTTTGCCGATATCGCCGCCGGGGAAGAACAGGGGATAGACCACGTAGGAGTCGGTGGTCATTGCCAGCTTGTCACCCTCCTTCAGCAGGCCATCGAGATCGAAACGGGCCTGGTCTTCGAGCTGGGCCAGCGTATCGTTGGCGAAGCCGCCGACGAACACATCATCGATCAAATCGCGCATCGCCTTGCCGCCGGCGCCGTGGGCCAGGGTGATGGTCTCCGCCCTCAAGGTGCGCTTGGGTTTGTGTGCGGGCAAGGTCATGCAGCGGCCCCCTTATGCGCCTTGCGCTCGCGCTTAGCGAGCAGCTCAGGCAGGTTGCCGAAGTTGTAATAAGCGGCGCAGGCACCCTCGGAAGAGACCATCAGCGCGCCCAACGGGGTCTCCGGCGTGCAGGCGCCGCCGAATACCTTGCACTCCCAGGGCCGAATGACGCCCTTGAGCACCTCGCCGCACTGGCAGGACTTGGGGTCCGCGATCTTCAGATTGGGTACCGAGAACCGGCGCTCGGCATCGAAGCGGGCATAGGCGTCACGCATCTTTACACCGGAGTGGTCGATGGATCCCAGGCCGCGCCATTCGAAGAACTCGCGCAGCTCGAAGACCTGGTGGATCGCCTCCAGCCCGGGCCGGTTGCCGCCGGCCGGTACCACGCGTGCGTACTGGTTCTCGACCTCGCAGCGACCCTCGGCCAGCTGTTTGATCACCATCCACAGGGATTGCAGGATATCCAGTGGTTCAAAGCCGGCGATCACGATCGGCTTGGCATAGGTCTCGGCGACGAATCGGAACGGCGCCTCACCGACCACCATGCTGACATGGCCGGGTGCGAGGAAGGCATCCAGCTGCATGTCGGGGGAGTCCAGGATGGCCTTGATGGTCGGCACCGTGGTGATGTGATTGCAGAACAGCGAGAAGTTGTCGATCCCTTCGCGTTCGGCCTGCAGCACCGTCATCGCGGTACTCGGCATCGTGGTCTCGAAGCCGAGGCCGAAAAAGATCACCTGGCGATCGGGGTTTTTGCGCGCCAGGCCAAGGGCGTCCAGCGGTGAGTAGACCATCCGGATGTCGGCGCCCGCGGCCTTGGCCTGCAATAGGCTCTTCTTGGAGCCGGGCACCCGCATGGCATCACCGAAGGTGGTGAAGATCACGTCCGGGCGTTCGGCCAGGGCGACGCAATCGTCGACCCGCCCCATCGGCAGCACACAGACCGGACAGCCCGGGCCGTGCACCAGCTCGATCCGGCCGGGCAGCATCTGCTCGATGCCGTAGCGGAAGATGGTGTGCGTATGGCCGCCGCAGAACTCCATGATCTGCAATGGCCGGTCCTGGGCCGCGGGGATGCGTTCGAGCAGTCCCTCGATCTCCGTGATCAGCGTGCGGGCCTTTACCGGATCGCGGAATTCGTCGACATATTTCATGACTGGTTACCCAATTTGCCGCGCTTGTCTGCAAGCAGTGTGTGCACCAGGTCCCAGAGGATGTGATAGCAGGCCACATGCACCTCCTGGACACGGTGGATGGAATCGGTGTCGACCACCAGGCAGTGGTCGAGCAGCTGACTGGCGAGCATCTCGCCGCCATCACCACCGGCGAAACCGAGCGTGGTCAGCCCCAGCTCCCTGGCCTTGCGGTAGGCATGCATCAGATTCGCGGAGTTACCGCTGGTCGAGAATCCCACCAGACCGTCGCCGGCACGACCGTGTGCCTCGAGCTGACGCACGAAGATATGGGCCATGCCGATGTCGTTGCCGACGGCGGTCATCACCGCGGTGTCGACGCACAGGTTGGTGGCCGCCAACGCCGGGCGGCCGGCGGTCACCGGGTGCTGGAATTCGACCGCGAAGTGTGCGGCGTCGCAGCTGGAGCCGCCGTTACCCATGCTGAACATATGGCCGCCATTGCGGTAGACGTCGGCGACTGCCCGGGCCGCATCGATCAGGGCCTCGCTGTTGTCGGCGAAAAACCGCTGTTTCTCGCGCAGGCTTTGATCGGACTTCTGGCGCACCGACTCTAGCAGCGCCGCGTGTTCGCTGGCCGCTTCCCTGCTTTCGCCGTGCAGGAAGGGGTAAAGGGCTTTCAGCTCGTCGTCCGCCATGGGTTCAGCCTTGACCGGCCTGCATGGCCGCCAGTTCTTCCTGCGCCTCGCCCAGCTCGGTGAGCAGCGCCAGGGTCTTGTGCGCCTCGTCCTCGTCGATGCGGCTCATCGCAAAGCCAACGTGGACCAACACCCAATTGCCGACACAGGCCTCGGCTGGGTGATCCGCATCGAGGATACAGGCGATGTTGACCGGACGTTGAACGCCCGCCACATCGACCTTGGCCATCAGGTTGTCGGCGTCGATGATCTCGACGATCTGACCGGGGATTCCCAGGCACATGACTCAATACCTCTGTTTGATCAGGCGGGCAGCGGCGATCGCTGCCTGGCCGAGTGAAAGCCCGCCGTCATTGGCAGGCACCTGCCGATGCGCCAGCACCTGGAGTCCAGCATGGCACAGACCGTCTTGGACCAAGTCGAACAAGACGCGGTTCTGAAACACGCCGCCGCTCAGTGTAATGCGCGCCACGCCGTTGCGCCGGGCGAGATCTGTTGCCAGGGTGATCAGCGCCTGCGCCAGCCCCCGGTGAAAGCGTGCCGCTATTATGGCCCGGGAAACCCCCTGTCGGAGATCGCCGATGAGGCCCTCCCAGCAGGGTTGGGGGTCCAGCACCGAGCGCCCGGAGGCCGTGCCGATCTGGAACGGGTAGGGCGAGGCCGCCCGCAGGCCTTCGGCATCGATAGCGGACTCCAGGGCCATGGCCGCCTCTCCCTCGTAACTAGACCGTGATGGCGCGAGTCCCACCGCCGCCGCGACGGCGTCGAACAATCGGCCGGCCGAGGAGGCCAGCGGCGCATTGATGCCCTTGGCGATCATCTGTCGGATGGTGTGAATCGGCTTGTCATCGAGCAGATCTCTGAGGTCCGTCGCATCATCGAGCTGCGCGAACGCCTCGTCGCCAAAGGCGGCCAGCAGCTGCGCGCAGGTGTTGCGCCAGGGTTCGCGCATCGCCTGCGCACCCCCCGGCATGGCGACCGGTTTGAGGTGCGCGAGGCGCTGGTAGTCCAGATAGTCGGCCAACAGGATCTCGCCGCCCCACAGCGTGCCGTCGTCACCGAAGCCCAGCCCGTCCAGCGCGATGCCGATTACCGGTCCGTCGTTCAGACCGACCGCGTTGTCCGCCAGGCATGCGGCGATATGGGCATGGTGATGCTGCACCTCGAGCAGCGGCAGCTGTTGCTCCGCGGCCCAGCGACGACCCAGCTTCGACGACAGGTATTCCGGGTGTTGGTCGACGACCAGCGCGCTCGGGGCGTGATCGAACAATGTCCGGTACAGCGCGATGTTGTGCTGGAAGTCGGCGTAGGTGCGCGCGTCTTCCAGATCGCCCATGTGCTGCGACAGGATCGCATGCCCGTCTTTCAGCAGGCAGAAGGTATTCTTGAGTTCGCCGCCCAGCGCGAGCAGTGGTGGATGATCGGCAAACCCGGGAGGCAACGGGATATGGCCGGGCGCATAACCTCGGCCGCGCCGCAGGATCTGAATCCGGTCACCCATCCGACGGACCACGGAATCGTCGATGCGATTTTCGATCGGACGGTCGTGCAGCAGGAAGGCGTCAGCGATACCCTTGAGTCGGTCCAATGCCTCGGCATTGTCGATACATTGAGGTTCATCGGAGAGATTGCCGGAGGTCAGCACGATCGGCCGCCCGAGATCCGCCATCAACAGGTGATGCAGCGGGCTGTAGGGCAGCATAAAGCCCCAGCGCCCCTGGCCCGGTGCGATGGCGTCGGGCAGCAGGTCCGCCTGTCGTGCGTCGAGGACGACGATCGGCGCCGCCGGGCCGGTCAGGGCCGCCGCCTCCTCGGCGTCGACCCGGCAGTAGTCCCGGGCCTGCTCCAGGTCACGCGCCATCAGTGCAAGGGGCTTCTTGTCGCGATGTTTGCGCTGCCGCAGCAGCGCGATGCTGGCGGCATTCCCCGCATCGCAGGCCAGGTGGATGCCGCCAAGTCCCTTGATCGCCACGATGCCGCCGGCGGCGAGCAGCGCGGCGCTGCGTTTGATCGCGTCCTTCGACCCGGTATTGCTGCCGTTTTTGTCCAGCAACATTACTTGAGGGCCGCACTTGCCGCAGGCATTGGGCTGCGCGTGAAAACGTCGGTCTGCCGGATCCTCGTATTCCCTGCGGCAGCCTTCACACAGTGCGAAGTCCGCCATACTGGTGCTCGCCCGGTCATAGGGGATGCCGCGCACGATCGACAGGCGTGGGCCGCAATGGGTGCAGTTCGTGAACGGGTAATGGAAGCGGCGATCCGCCGGATCCATGAGCTCGCGGAGACAATCGGGGCAGGTCGCGGCATCGGGCACGATGCCGGTGCTGACCTGGGTCACATCGCTTTGTGCGATATGAAAGCCGTCGTGCGTAACGATCTCGTCGAACGGTCGCTGCTCGATCTCGTCGATGCGGGCCAGCGGTGGACTATTGGCCCACAGGCTGTCGACAAAGCGGTCCAACACGCTCGATGTGGCACAGGCATGTATCAGCACGCCGTCACCGTCGTTGCGTACATCACCGCTGACGCCGTGGTCATGCGCAAGTCGCCAGACGGTGGGCCGGAAGCCCACGCCCTGTACCAGACCGCGCACGCGGATGCTGCGCGTGTGCGTGGCGTGTTCGGCAAGGTCATTCATGTCAGTGGACCGTACAGACCATGCACGGGTCGAAGGAACGCACGATATGCTGTATCGCGACCGAATCCGCGTCGTCGGCACCCACCTCGGTCTCGAACAATGCCTGCTCGAGGACGCCGGGTGTGCCCAGATGGTCTCTGGGCGAGAAGTTCCAGGTCGTGGGCGCAACGATCTGATAGTTCAGGATGCGTCCGTGTCTGATCCGCACCCAGTGACCGAGACTGCCGCGCGCCGCCTCGACCAGCCCCATGCCCTGCGCCTCCTCCGGCAGTGCGCCATGGTTACAGAAGGGATCGCCGAGCGCTATCGCCTGCACCCATTGCTCCATCACCGGGACGACGCGGGCCAGCTCGAGCAGTCTGGCGACCACCCGGTTGCGTACGTTGCCACCGCTGGCACAGACCAGTGAATGAACCAATGGATGGCCGTCGATCAGCTGCCTTGCCAGTGCGCCGACCTCAACGACTTCGCCGGCATAGCGCGGTGCCTTGCACCAGCTGTAGCCATCGGGCGCGTCCGCATCCGGCAAGGTGCTGCCCTCATAGGGGTGCTTGGGCTCACGCTGTGCATGCATCCAGCTGTGGCTGATGTCCTCGGTGATGCGATCTGGGTCCAAGGCCTTGCGTGTCTTGGACCACAGCCCGGATCGGAATACCGGTCGCTGGTCGCCCTCGGCGGTCGGATAGGCGCCGTAGCTCAGGAAGCGATCTGTCGCGCGACCGAGCGACTGCAGCTGCAGGTCGTCTGCCAGCATCAGAAAACGCCCGAAGTCCGATCCGTGATGGGCCTGCGCCCAGGCCCTCAGGTCATCGTCGCTGGACAGCGCGGCAACCGCCTCGAGCTCATCGGCAAACAGCGTACGTTCCAGGAAGCGCCGAAAGCCGGTGACGATTGCCTGGAGTTTCAGGCGTTCGCGCGGCTCGATGGCGCGGGTGGTACCGCCGGGTTGCAGCGCCATGGAATGCGGCCATTTTCCGGCGAGGATACCGGTCGTGTGCAGCAGCTGCGCACGCGCAGGCAGCATATCGCGCGAGGCGCTGCCCGTCTGCGCCGCAAAGCGCTCGCCGATCGCCGCATACCAGGCCTTGGCCGCATAGCGCTGACGGGCGAAGTCGGGCATGAAAAACAGGTAGAAGTGTGACAGGTGATCCGCCATATTTTCGCACGCCAAGACCAGATTGGTCGCCAGTCGGCCATTGTGCGTGTAGTCCACGCCCTGCGCCTCTGCGAGGGCGCGTGCGGCGGCCACCGATTGCGATACCGAGCAGATGCCGCAGATCCGTGGTGTGATCACCAGCGCGTCGCGCGGGTCCTTGCCGACCAGCATCTGTTCGAAGCCACGGTATAGCGGGGAATTGACCCAGGCCGCCGCGACCTGCCCGTCGACGATCTCGACCTGCACCTCGAGATCACCCTCGACGCGATTGAAGGGGCCGAGGATGCGACGCGCGCTGCTCATCGCTTGCCACTCTTTCCGCGATCGGAACCGGGCGGCACGACGATGCGATCGGCCACGGCATTTTCACGCAGACGCCGGGGTGTTGCGGCCTTCGACAGCGAGGCCAGCGCGACGAACCAGGCCTTGGGCATATCTGTCGGCAGGCCGATCGGGATGCCGGCGATCTTCGGCGTCTGCGTGAACGCATGGCCGGGTTCCTCGAAACCGGGTGCGGTGCAGTTGATACAGGCAAAGCCGCCGCGAATACACGAGCCCTCGCCATTCCACGGGCGTCGATTGCAGTCGGCGTGGGCCTGGGTGCCGAGGCAGCCCATGTGTTCCATCATGCAGCCTTGGTCGGACGGCAGTTCGGCGCTGGCCTTGAACTCGTAGAATTCGTTACGTGCGCAACCGTGATGTACCAGGTGATTGGTATAACTGCGCGGCCGATTGAGCGCATCGAGTTCGCTGTGGTCCAACTCGCCGGCGGCGAGCTGAGTCAGGGTGTCGGTGACCCAGCCAGGGTGTGTCGGGCACCCGGCGACATTGACCACCGGTAGGCCGCCCGGGCTCAGCCAGGCCGCGTCGAGCAGCCCCTCCGGTCGTGCGCCCAGGTACTGCAGACCGCAGGCCTCACCGGGATTCCCGCCGCTGGTGGTAATGCCGCCGAAGGCGGCGCAGCTGCCGATGGCGAGCGTATAGCGCGCCTTCGCGGAAAGCCTGCGGATCCACTCCATCATTGGCCGGTCACTGCCGGCGAGCATGTGAAAACGGCCCGTCCCCTTGGGGCCGCGCATCACGGCGCCCTCGAGGCACAGCGCATCCAGCGGCTGTTCGCCGGCATCGATTCCCGCCAGCAGGTCGAGGAACTCGCGGCCCGATGCGGCGCTCAGCGACGGATGCCACAACAGCTCGATGCCGGCCAGATCGAGGGTCTCGTAGAGATCCGGTGACTCCGCATTCAGCAGCGACATACTGCAGCCGCCGCAGCCGCCCGACTGCAGCCAGAGAACGCGGAACGGATCGCTCATGCCGCGATCTCCAGCGGCAGGGTCAGGCTGAATACCGCACCCCCGTCACTGTGGTTGAAGGCCTCGAGTTGGCCGCGGCATTGTTCCGTGGCGAGGTTGTAGCTGATGTAGAGCCCCAGTCCGGTGCCCTTGCCGACCGCCTTGGTCGTGTAGAAGGGATCGAAGACCCGTAACAGCTGGTCCTCGGCGATGCCGCGACCGTTGTCGCGCACCTGGATCCCCACCTGCCGGTCGCTGACGTCGACATGGATGTCGATGCGCGCAGCGGCAATGTCCTCCAATGCGTCAGCGGCGTTCTGGATCAGATTGACCAGGATCTGATGGACATAGCCCTCGTAGCCGACGATCGAGATCTCCGGCGGCATGCTGATCTCCAGGTCGGGGCGTGTGCGGCGCGCCTTGATAACCCATTCGGCGGCAGTGGTCACCACCCGACCGAGATCGAATGCCTGACACTGCTGCTGGCTGGGGGTGGAGAAACGGCGCAGGTCTTCGACGATCTCACCGACGCGCTCGGCGCCCTCCAGCGAGCCGTCGATCAGCGGTCCAATATCCTGCAACAGCCGGTCTATCTTCAACGCCTTGCGCAGGTCTTCGCGTTCGCTGTCGCTTATCGACCCATGGATGGCCGAGAGGTAATCACCCAGGCGCTGCTCGTAGCGCTTCAGCGCATGCATATTGCCGAACACGAAGCTGATCGGATTGTTGAGTTCATGCGCGACACCGGCCACCAACTGGCCGAGCGAGGCCATTTTCTCCGATTGAACCAGTTGCTGCTGGGCGGTCTTGAGCCGGTCGTGCGTCTCTTTCAGGTCGGTGTAGGCACGGCGCAGCTCGCCAAGGGGTCTGCCGGTGATGACCAGGCCTGAGAGGCGTCCCAGATGATCGTAGCGTGGCGTGCAGTTGATCGCGATGGGCGCGCTGTCGCCGTCTGGCGTGCGCAGCTCGACCTCGCAGTCAGTGATAACATCACCGCGGATGTGCTCCGCGAAGTCTTCGACCATCGGGACATATTCGGGCATGAACAGCGCGGCGAGCGGCTGGCCGATGATGTCGTCCGCCGGCATGCCGATCAATGCCTCGAGCGCCCGATTGACCTGCTGAATCTGTCCCTGGGTGTCGGCGACGATCAGGACGTCGGTCATCGAGGAGATGACGCTTTGGATGAACTGATGTGCCTCTTCCAGTCCGGCGTTCTTTTCCTCCAGCTCCACCTGATAGCGCACGATGTCGGCATAGATGCTGTCCATACGCTGGATGACTTCGATCCAGGCCGATTCATCGGACACGGCGTCCGGTGTTTGTCCGGCCCTGTCCAGCAGACCCTGGATGTCACTGTCCATCGCGGTTCCCTTGCCGATGTTCATGCCGAGCTGCCCTTGGCCGCGAGTGCTTCCATACCGTCGATCTTTTCCAGGCCATAGCGTTCGAGTTTGCTGCGCAGGCCGACCCGCGACAATCCCAGCTCTTCGGCGGCGCGGGTCTTGTTCCAGCGATGGCGGATCAGGGTCTCCTTCACGATGCGCGCCTCGAGGGATTCCATGCGCTCTTTCAGACTGCCGTCGGCCTGCCGGATGATGCCGATGTCCTCGCTCTGCTCTTCACTGGCCCCCTGCAGGATACGGGGCGACAGCAGCTCGGCCGCGAGCACTTCGTCCAGCGCCAGGACCAGCATGCGCTTCAGCTCGTTCTGCAGTTCGCGTACGTTGCCGGGCCAGTGGTAAGACTCCAGACAGGCGAGGGCCTCGCGACTGATCCCGCTGACCTTTTTCCCGAGCTGTCTCTGCAGGTCGTCGAGCAGGGTATGGGCGAGAATGGCGATGTCCTCTTTGCGCTCGCGCAACGGCGGCAGGTCGATGGTGAAGGTGGCGAGGCGGTAGTAGAGATCTTCGCGAAAGCGACCGGCCCGGACCTCTTGTTCGAGATTACGATTGGTTGCCGCGACGACCCGGATATCGATGTTGCGCCGCTGATTGCTGCCCACGGGGCGGATCTCGCCTTCCTGCAGCACGCGCAGCAGCTTGACCTGGAACGCCGGTGAGATCTCGCCGATCTCGTCGAGAAACACCGTACCGCCATCGGCGAGCTCGAACAGGCCGACGCGGTCTTCGCTGGCGCCGGTGAAAGCGCCGCGCTTGTGGCCGAACAGTTCGCTCTCCAGCAGTTCGTCCGGCATGGCGCCACAGTTTTCGGCGACGAAGGGTCCATCGTGGCGCAGGCTGTTGTAGTGCAGGGCGCGCGCACAGAGTTCCTTACCGGTGCCGGACTCGCCGCCGATCATCACGCTGACGTCATAGGGTGCGACACGACGCACCAGGTCGCAGATCGCGTTCATGCAGCTGTCTTTGCTGCGCACGATGCCCTGATCCCAGTCGAAGCGCTGTTGCAGCACGCGGCGCTTCTCCTCGATGTCCGCAGACAGCGTCTCCGGGCGAAGTTTCAGTTCGGTGGCGAGCAGGGCGTTCTGGCGCTGCAGGTGAAAAAGCTCGATGGCATTGCGCAGTTTGAGCAGCAGTTTGTCCGGATGCCAGGGTTTACTGATGTACTGGTAGATGCCGGCCTTGTTGATCGCTTCGACCAGGTCGCCGGCATCGGTAAATCCCGAGATGATGAAACGTACCACCTCGGGCCAGCGCCCGCGCACCCGGCTGAGAAACTCCACCCCGCTCTCGCCCGGCATGCGCTGGTCGCAAAGCACGGCCTGGACCCATTCCGTTTCCAGCAGTCGCTCGGCCTCCGCTGCGCTTTCTGCAGTCAGCACCTCGAACTCCTCCTCGAGCGTGCGCCGCAGGGTCTCGAGCGAGCGCGGCTCGTCATCGATCACCAGCACCGTGGGCAGATTGGCGGTCATGGCGAGGCCTCGACCTGGGCCGTGAGCCTGTCGTTCTGTAGCGAGGGGTGGCCGATCAGGCGGATCCGCCGGGTCGAGCGGATCCACTCATACCAGTCTGCCATGCCCTCGCCGGTGGTCGCCGAGACCCGCAGTACCTGCAGGCGGGGGTTCACCTGTCGCGCATAGGCGATGCATTTATCGACATCGAAAAGGAGATGGGGCAGGAGATCGATCTTGTTCAGCAGCATCAGGTCGGCGGCATGGAACATGTCGGGATACTTGATCGGTTTGTCTTCGCCCTCGGTGATCGACAGGATCGCCACCTTGTGTGCCTCGCCCAGATCGAAAGCGGCCGGGCAGACCAGGTTGCCGACATTCTCGATGAACAGCACCGAGCCGTCTTCCGGCGCGAGGCGCTGCAGCGCATGGCCGACCTGGTGTGCATCCAGGTGGCAGCCCTTGCCGGTGTTGATCTGAATGGCCCGGGCCCCGGTGGCGCGGATGCGGTCGGCGTCGTTGCTGGTCTCCTGATCACCCTCGATCACCGACAGCGGCAGCGACAGCTCGGTCTTCAGGTCGTGGAGGGTGCGCGTCAACAGACTGGTCTTGCCGGAGCCCGGGCTGGAGACCAGGTTGAGTGCAAGGATTCCCTGATCGTTAAGGCACTGGCGATTGGATGCGGCATACTGGTCATTCTTGCCCAGGATGTCCTGTTCGATCTGCACCATGCGCGCCTGACTCATGCCGGGGGCATGCGCCCGCGCCGGGCCATGCCCGTAGTGCTGATCATCGCCGTGATGATGATCGGCATCATGGACATGGGTATGGTGATCGTGATGATGATCGTGATCATGCGCATGATCGGCATCGCCCTCGATTCGGCTCTCGCCCTCACCGCATCCGCAGACTGTGCACATCACTCCACCTCCAGTTCTTTGATTCGCATTTCGTCACCGCCGGTGACCTGTAGTTGGTGCCCGCCACACCCGGGGCAGGGGTCGTATCTGGCCGCGATCTCGACACTGTCTGCGCATTGCATGCACCATGCGATACCGGGCAGCGGCAGGATCTCCAGGCGGCAGCCCTCGGCCAACGAATCTCGACACACCAGATCGAAGCTGAACCGCATTGCGTCGACCTCCACCGTGGCCAGTGCGCCGATCTCTAGCCAGACTGTCTTCACCCTGGCGTAGTCCTGTTCGGTCGCCTGATCCTCGAGGACCTGCAGGATCCCCTCGCAGAGTGACAGCTCATGCATCGGGTGATGGCACCTCGAGGTCATAGCCGACGCAGGGATCGATCGCGTGGATCAGCAGTTGCGCCTGGGTTCTCGCCATCCCGGCCTGCCTGTCGGTAATGCCGGCCAGCGCCTGCGCGGCCGGGCCCTCCGGTCCAAAGTTCCACTCGGTCGGGGCCAGAATACGATAGCGATCGATGCGATCGCCCTCGAGCAGCACCCGATGGCAGAGTCTGCCGCGCGCGGCCTCGAGTTGGCAGAGCCCCGGGACCTCGGGCATCGGCCCACCATCCACCAACCGACCCTGCAGGCCGGCGATAGTTTCCGCCATGTCGAGCAGGCGGGCGGCCAGACGCAGCAGCAGGCCGCGACCGTAGCGATCCTGCAGCCCCGTGATCAGCGGGTGACCCGAATGCCGGGCGGCGGGGCCGGTCTCGCGGGGCCGGCCGTCCCATGTCGGTCGTGCGATGAATCGATCGCCATCGCGGGCGTCGATACGCGCGCGCAGCGCCTCCGCGGGCAATGCCGGCAGCACCTCTGCCGACGTCGGACCCAGCGCCTCCCATCCCTGGTCACGCACGAACTGCAGCATGCGCGAGGCCGGGGTGTCGGTGTTGTCGACCCAGTCATCCAGGGCTTGGTCGTCGAAGGTCGCAAAGCGCTGCGGCGGACACCCGAACAGGCCCTGGCTGAGCCCCTCGCACAGCGCCGCCAGTCGCCGCTGCAGGTCTTCCGAGGGTGCGGCGGCCTCGGAGAGTCCCGGCTCCCGGCACAGGCGGCCGCCCGGGTCGATCAGAGCGTTTATTGCCTGGATGTCCGCCATCCAGCCGGCAAGCGGTACGGTCTCGCGCTTTTGGCCGTGAAATTCGGGCCATTCGAGCAGCACGCGCCACAGGTGCTCGCGCAGGGTCTCGAGCTGTATCAGCAGGTTGCGCGCCTGTTCCACCGGCGCCGCTGCAGGCGTCTGCTGGGCGGATTCGATGGCGCGGATCGCCGCCACCGACTGTGCCCGGCCGCAGACATTGAACAGCAGCGGGATCGTCTCGAGCACGTCGCCGATCGCTTTGCCCTCGAACAGGCGTGAAGCCAGCAGCGGGCGGGTGGACTCGATCTCCACCTGTCCCCGTGCCGGACCGATGCGGATACTCAGCCGACCCTCGATGTTGGCTGTGCCGCTCATCTGGCAGAACCAGGGTGGCCCAGGAGGCGTCCACGCAGCAGGTTGCGGCGGCTGACCGGTCGCTCGATCAGCGATTCGTCAGACGCCGCCGCTGGCGCCCGCTTGTGCACCGACGGCGCGTCCGGGTTCTCGTCTGCCTGTCCGTGCCAGCGCTGCGCGATCTCGCCCGCATGGGTGCTGGACTCGCTGTCGCGATGGCGCGGGTCGATCAGGGCCCCGAGCGCGGCGAAGGCGACCTCCAGCGCGGTTGCCTGACCGGGCAGCTCCAGCACCGGGGAGAGCAGTGAGCAGGACTGGAAGCGACCGATGCCTTTCTCTTCGGCCATCAGGAACTGGTAGCTGCCGGAGGGAAAGCTATAAGTATGGCTACTGCCGATCGGGCGTTCCTGCCAGTCGTCGCCCTCGCAGGGCAGCAGGACCAGATTGATGAACCAGGGCGTGATCAGCACGCCCAGGCAACCTGCCGCGCCGCGGTGAAAGCCGACTGCCTTGACCTCGAGGGCCGGATTGAGGACGGGTATGTCGGCCATGCGCGTCCGTTGAACGTCACGGAAGTGTCGTTCCAGGCCCAGCGTCAACGCGTCGAGCCGCAGGTCCCGATCAGTCACCCAGGATCACCATGAACTGTTCCTTGGCGCCGTCACACTCGGGGCAATGCCAATCGTCCGGCAGTCTTGCGAACGGCGTGCCCGGCGGTATCTGCCAATAGTCATCGCCGGCCTTGGGGTCGTAGACATGCCAGCAGACCTTGCACTCCATGCGCGCATCGTCATGTAGCCGGTCCTTGTTGCCACCGTAGGAGCCTTCAAAGGTGTTCACCGGTACATCCCTAGGATCTCATCCAGGCGCTCGATACTGTCCGCGATGTCCTCCGGGGCGGCGATCGCCACCGAGGGGACGTCGACCACCTCGATGGTGTTAAGGATCAGCACGTCCTGCGAATTGAAGTACTTTATCCACCAGCCGTTGCGCTTTGCGGTGCTGCCGATGCGACAGTTGCCGTAACCGCGCGACAGGATGGTGACCGGCCCGACACCGAGGCGCTCGCCGAGCAGCATCACGTCGGTCTCGGTCAGCGGCAGCAGGGTCAGATTCAGGGTGTGCGGTGCATCGCCGGGTCGGTAGGTGGCCAGCTTTTCGGCCAGCTCCACCAGCAGCGCAGGTGCGTTCTGGATCGCTGGGTCGCTGCAGTCACAGGCACTGTCGAGTTCACGGTCGGTGTCGCTGAAGGCGGCGCTGCGGACTATGTCTGGCACCTCACCGATCTCTATGGCATCACGGATCACACGGCCGTGCCCGTCACGGTGCTGCACCCGCCAGACGCCGGCGAGTACCGACTCCTGGGCGCGGATCGGCGAGGGTCCGTCAAACGCCACGCTCACTTCACCTTCGCCCAACGCCTGATTGACGAAATCCAGGTTGTCAGCGTCGAGCGGATCGAGGTTCACCACCTCGATCGGGCCATTCCGCCGCCATCGCCGGAGGGCCCGGAGGACCTGTTCGAGGACGCGCTTGCCCTGTTCCATGCCCGCGGCGTCTTCGGGTTCGGGCAGTAGCGGTTGATGGTAAGTCGCCATGCCCGAGGGCATGGTCATGTATTCCAGGCCCTCCTCCTGTGCAGTCGGCTGGGTGCCTGGGCCGATCTCAACGATCGGTATATCGGGAAATTTATGCATTGGGCCGCTCCATGGTTTCGTTGACCAGCGGGATGCCGACCCCCGGGTTGTGCCTAGGCTGCCGGTCGAGGATCTCCGGGATCAACGCCATGTAATCCGACCAGTCTCGGACCTTGTTGATCTTGCCGAGATAGCGCCCGTGGCGCACAAACACCAGGCAGGGCCAGACCGCAACGTCGTAGCGCTCCTTGAACAGCGATTCCAGGGCGCGGTCCACCACCACCGCCTCGAAACGGTCGGGGAAGGCGGACATCAGCTCCGGCAGTATCACCGCCACGTCGTTGGACTCCGGGTAGCGGTTGGGGTCTTCGGTGAGGAACAGCGCAAGCGTGACATCGCGGTCCATGAAGTCGTCGAGGTTGTCGGCGCTGAGCCGGGGGTAACGGTGTAGGTTGATGAGCTGATCGATCAGTGGTGAGGGCATGTTGTTACGCCTCCTTGACGAGGTGTGCGAGATGTTCGGGTAGCTGGGGCGCACGATCGATCAGGTCATCGAACAGGTGATCGATCTGCGAGTCGCCGGCCATGATCTGGCCGACCGCCTGCACGGCGTCACGCATGGCCATTGCGGAGTCGGGGTCGAGGATCTCGCGTGCCGCACCGAGAAACACCAGTAGCCAGCTCCCGATCTCAGGTCTGCCGACCAGTGTCGTGTCGACCTGGATCCGCTGAGTGCCATCGAGACATACCGCATGAAAGTCGTGCACCGACAGCACCTGCATCGGGATGCCGATACACATCAGTCCTTTCTCCGGCTGTCGACATTGACGCTCATGCGGTTGTTGCCCAGATCCACCGGCTTGGGGTCGAAGGTCACGGATGCGTCGCGCAACACGCGTTCGTCGCCCGCCCGGCAGGCCGCGGCCGCGTTCGGTCGAAAGGTCTCGTAGGCGGCGAGATCGAGTTGCTGTGGGTGAAGCCCTGCCTCCTCGGGCAGCGGGCTGGTGCGTTCCTCGTAGTCGATGCCCCTGGCGTCCAGCCAGCGCAGCGCGGCATCGATCGCAGGCGCGATCTGCGCGCGCACGCTGGGACGCAGGCTGCCGCCATAGTCTTCGAGCTCCTCCGGCTGCACGCCGACCAGCAGGATGTGCTGGGGGTAATCGCCGAGCAGTTCCGCCATCGCCAGCACCTCCTGGAAACCGGTCTGGTGCAGGCTCATCTTCTTGGCGCCCATGAAATTTGGTACATCCGCATCCTCGACCAGCTTCAGCGTGCCGGGGGCCAGCCCGTAGTCCACGGCGTCGAACACCACCAGGATGTCGGCGGCCTGAACATGCTGCACCAGATAGATCCCCTGGGTACCGCCGTCCATAAGAGTGACGTTATCGGGAAAGACATGGCTGCGATGGAGTGTCTCCACGGTGCGCACACCGAAGCCCTCGTCGGCCCAGAGCACGTTGCCTATCCCCAGGATGGTGACCGCCGGTGCCGTCATGTTCGTCCCCCTTAGTGAGTGCAGATACCGTGGGGTGGCAAGTTGCATGCCGATCCGGTAACGCGCACCTAAGCCGTTGTTTTTAAAGCCACACCTATTTCCACCCCGGTCCCCGATCGAAATCGATGACAACCTTGTTTCCGTCTATGACACCAACATGGAAGAAGATAGTCCAATTTTGCGCCGCGCTGCCGCGGCACAGCCGTAAGACGACCTGCCGGGCGGGGCGCGCCGCAGTAACTCCCGCTGCCGAATAGACCCTTTGACATCTAACGGTCAGGCAACCCGTTCCCCGCCCAGGGCCATGGTTGCCAACGCGCTGTTGTGCGCCGCTCGGGGGTGTAAAGCAAGTTTCCGGAATGGGCTCAGCCGATCGCGTCTGGCTTGCGCTTTCTCGCTCGCAGCCTCAAAAGGCTGGGCGTTAAAGCGCTGAAAGTGAAAGGAAAAAGTTAGTTGGCAGGCTCTTTGCAAATTCCCTGGGTCAGACAACCACACACGCCGGGTGAAGCGCGCAGACGCCGCGGGAGAGGAGCATGACAGAGACATTCTACGAAGTGATGCGGAGGCAGGGCATAACGCGCCGTAGCTTCCTCAAATACTGCAGCCTGACCGCTGCCGCACTGGGTCTCGGCCCGGCGTTTGTTCCCAGGATCGCGCATGCGATGGAGAACAAGCCTCGCATCCCGGTCATCTGGCTGCACGGCCTGGAGTGCACCTGCTGCTCGGAGTCGTTCATCCGCTCAGCGCATCCATTGGCCAAGGACGTGGTGCTGTCGATGGTCTCGCTGGATTACGACGACACCATCATGGCGGCCGCCGGTCACCAGGCCGAGGCGATCATTCAGGAGACTATCGACAAGTACGACGGCAATTTCATCCTGGCCTGCGAGGGCAACCCGCCGCTGAATCAGGATGGCATGTCCTGCATCATCGCCGGCAAGCCCTATCTCGAACAGCTCCAGCATGCGGCCGCGCACTGCAAGGCGATCATCTCCTGGGGTTCGTGCGCATCCTATGGCTGCGTGCAGGCGGCCAAGCCGAATCCGACCCAGGCGGTGCCGATCCACAAGGTGATCCACGACAAACCGATCATCAAGGTACCGGGATGCCCTCCCATCGCCGAGGTCATGACTGCGGTGATCACCTACATGCTGACCTTTGATCAGATCCCCGAGCTCGATCGCCAGGGCCGGCCGAAGATGTTCTACAGCCAGCGTATCCACGACAAGTGCTATCGACGCCCACACTTCGATGCCGGTCAGTTCGTCGAGACCTGGGACGATGAGGGCGCGCGCAAGGGGTACTGCCTGTACAAAATGGGATGCAAGGGCCCGACCACTTACAACGCCTGCTCCACCATCCGCTGGAACGAGGGGACCTCGTTCCCCATCCAGGCAGGCCATGGCTGTATCGGTTGTTCCGAAGACGGCTTCTGGGACAAGGGCTCCTGGTACGCCCGTCTCACCGACATCAAACAGTTCGGGGTCGAGAGCAATGCCGACCTGTTGGGTGGCACCGCCGCCGCCGTCGTCGGCACCGCGACCGCAGTACACCTCGGTGTCAGCGCCGTGAAGCGTGCCCAGCACAAAGGAGATCAGGAATGAGCGTTACACAAACCCCAAACGGTTACAGCCTGAACGACGCTGGTCGCCGCGTTGTCGTTGATCCGGTGACCCGGATCGAGGGCCATATGCGCTGTGAAGTCAATGTGGACGAGAACAACGTCATCCAGAACGCGGTCTCATCGGGCACCATGTGGCGCGGACTCGAGGTGATTCTCAAGGGCCGCGACCCGCGCGATGCCTGGGCCTTCGTGGAACGCATCTGCGGCGTCTGCACTGGCTGTCATGCGCTGACGTCGGTGCGCGCGGTCGAGGATGCGCTGGGTATCCAGATCCCCAAGAATGCGCACCTGATCCGCGAGATGATGGCCAAGACGCTGCAGGTGCACGACCACGTCGTGCACTTTTACCACCTGCACGCGCTCGACTGGGTCAACCCGGTCAATGCGCTCAAGGCGGATCCGAAAGAGACATCGAAGATTCAGCACCTGGTCTCGGCGCGTCATCCCAAGTCCAGCCCGGGTTACTTCCGCGACATCCAGACGCGCATTCGCAAGTTCATCGAGTCCGGGCAGCTCGGTCCGTTCAAAAACGGCTACTGGGACAACCCGGCCTACAAGCTGCCGCCGGAGGTCGACCTGATGGCGGTGGCGCATTACCTCGAGGCGCTCGATATCCAGAAGGAGTTCGTCAAGGTCCACACGGTGTTCGGTGGTAAGAACCCGCATCCGAACTACCTGGTGGGTGGCGTTCCTTGTGCGATCAATATGGACGGCGACCTGTCGGCCGGCGCGCCGCTGAACATGGAACGCCTGAATTTCGTCAAGGCGCGCATCGACGAGATGAAGACCTTCTGCGACAACGTCTACATACCGGACGTGATCGCCATCGCCAGCTTCTACAAGGGCTGGCTGCACGGGGGTGGCCACGGTGCCAGGAATGTCATGGACTACGGTGCCTATCCGAAGGTCAACTACGACAAATCCACCGACCAGTTCCCGGGCGGTGTGATCCTCAACGACAACTGGAACGAGGTCTTCCCGATCGATCCGCGGGATCCCGAGCAGGTGCAGGAGTTCGTCGCACACTCCTGGTACAGCTACCCGGATGAAAGCAAGGGCCTGCATCCCTGGGATGGGGTGACGGAGGCGAACTTCGAACTCGGCCCTAACACCAAGGGGACGCGCACCAACATCCAGGAACTGGATGAGAACGCCAAGTATTCCTGGATCAAGGCGCCGCGCTGGCGTGGTCATGCGGTCGAGGTGGGCCCGCTGTCGCGCTACACGCTCGCTTATGCACAGAACATCGAGTACGTGAAGGAGCAGGTGCAGCGGAGTGTCGCCACATTCAACCAGCTGGCGGGCATGGACGCCGGTGCGAAGACGGTGCTGCAGTCGACCATTGGCCGCACCCTGGCACGCGCGCTGGAGGCCCAGTATTGCGGGGACATGATGGTCGATGATTTCAACGGCCTGATCGCCAACATCAAGGCCGGCGACACGACCACCGCCAATATGGACAAGTGGGATCCCGCGACTTGGCCGAAGGAGGCCAAGGGCGTAGGTGTTACCGCCGCACCGCGTGGCGGCCTGGGCCACTGGATCAAGATCAAGGACGGCCGGATCGAGAACTACCAGTGCGTGGTGCCGACCACCTGGAACGGGTCGCCGCGCGATCCCGCCGGCAACATCGGCGCCTTCGAGGCCTGCCTGATGAATACACCCATGGAGCGTCCCGACGAACCCGTGGAGATTCTGCGCAGTCTGCACAGTTTCGATCCTTGTCTGGCCTGCTCGACTCATGTGATGTCGGAAGATGGCAAGGAACTCACCAAGGTCAAGATCCGCTGAGGCGGGGGAGACAATGCCGATGAAATCTTTATACGCAAAGCTGTCGGGCCTGCTCGTCCTGTTCAGTCAGCAGCTATCGGCTCATCCAGGGCATGGGATGGGTGAGGGGCATACCAACGATGTCCTGCACCCCTTCCTGAAATCGGATCATGTGCTGCTGCTCGGTGCCGTGGCGGTAGCCGTTCTTCTCTTGCGCAACCGGTGGCTGGGCCAGCGGTCCGCGCATGACGATGAGGAGAAAGACGCATGACCACAGTCGCTAGCAAACCGCAGCAGATACAGCCGGCGGTGTACGTCTACGAGGCGCCGCTGCGTCTTTGGCACTGGATAAACGCGCTGGCGATTACCGTGCTGGCCGTTACCGGCTATTTGATTGCAAGTCCATTGCCCAGTGTGCCCGGCGAGGCGAGTGATAACTTCCTCATGGGCTATATCCGCTTCGCGCATTTTGCGGCCGGCTACATCCTTGCCATCGGACTTCTGTTTCGCATCTACTGGGCGTTCATGGGCAATCACCATGCGCGCCAGTTGTTTATGCCGCCGTTGTTCAGTCGTGACTATTGGGACGGCGTCTGGCACGAGATCAAGTGGTACGCCTTCGCCGTCAAAGAGCCGCGCAAATACATTGGCCACAACCCGCTGGCCGTACTGGTGATGCATTTCCTGTTTCTTTGGATGCTGGTCTTCATGATCATCACCGGCTTCGCGCTGTATGGCGAGGGCACCGGGATGGGGACCTGGCAGTACGAGTGGTTTAGCGCCTGGGTCATTCCGCTGTTCGGCCAGAGTCAGGATGTGCATACCTGGCACCACCTTGTCATGTGGGCGATCGTCTGTTTCGTGATCATCCATGTGTACGTCGCCATCCGTGAAGACATCATGTCCCGGCAATCGCTGGTCAGTACGATGATCAGCGGCTGGCGGATGTTCAAAGACAGCCGGGATCCGGACGACGGGCGTTGATCGGCAGCGGGATCAAGGGTCAGAGTGCAAATGGCACTAGCGGGATCAAGGGTCAGAGTGCAAATGGCACTTGGTTAAGGACTTGCGCTCCGGCGGATTCGAGCCGAGGGACGCCGTGAATCCCTCCCTGGAGGCTCGACTGCAGCATCCTTGCTGCAGACGCCCTCGGCCCGAATCCGCCGGAGCGCCTCCAGGATTAAAGTAGCATTAGGGTCAGAATTCTGGGTTCTCGATCTTTATCGTGCGCTGGCGTATCCACTGCACCAACTTGTCGACACTGCATCAATCTTTTTCCAACAGTCCAATCAGGAATCGGCGGGCCTTCCTTGCATCCACCTTAAGTCTGTGGCCGTGCAAACGGAGAAAGGTGTCGGCTGCAAAGAATGAGACGCACTTGTTCCCGTCGATGGCCGAAAAGGAGATATGGGTCTATCTGCTGGCCTACTCCTGACTTGGACGACCAAAGTCCTTTTGAGCAACATCTACGGCGAGCGGGTTGTTCGAAGGGTAAAAGGCCCAGGTATCGAAGAGATCCTACGGCACCCGCTTCACCTTGGCAGAACGCTTATGTGGAACGGATGATCGGCACCCTGCGCCGGGAATTGCTCGACTACGTCATCATTCTCGACGAACGGTATCTCAAGCGACTTCTGCCGTCGTATCTGGATTACTGTCATCCTTGGCGAACACATCGGACTTTGGCGCTGGATACGCCGGACGGTCGTCCCGTACGAACGGCCGAACCCTGCAATGTTGACGGATTACCGGCTGTTCATGGTCTCCACCATGTTTACCTTCCGAAAGCGGCGTGAATTTTCGGGAACGATAGGCCAACTCGGCTGTTGAGTCATCGGGTAGGTACCGACAGATCCAATGCGCGTGTTGTGGCATGTGGCGGCGCATGTTCCCACTGGAAGAATTGCACCTCGCGTACCGGTCGGCTTGTCTTATCGAGCAGCATCACGGCGCGCAGACCGTCGCTGAAATAGGGATCGTCGCCGAGATTTCTGGCGGGGTCGTATTCGGTAGCCACTGGTCCGCCTTTGGCGTAACCGACCTTGACCAGTCCCTGCGAGAACAGCAGGTCCTGGATGAAGCTGTTACGTGCTTCGTCCACGTCTGGATCGATGACGTGAGTGACAAGAAACTTGGATGTCGTCGTAAACTTGACGCCAATATCGCGGCTGATCTGTCCTACCCAAACGTCTTTGCCCTGGAAGCGCAGTGGTGTCAGCCACAGACGCAGGTGATTGCGCTGATGGATCGAGTTACGAGGTTTCTGAAGGGCGATGTCCTGCTGGCGCCCAAACGCATACAAAGGGCTGATCGGCGAATAGATATAGCGACCACCAAACAGGTATGACATGAGTGTCTTCCTGATCGACCCTGCATAGGTCGCCTCGGTTGCGTGCCAGCCGCGCCGGACGAAGGCAGGGAACAGGTCTTCCGGATTACCGATCAGCACCAGGTTCAGGGGGTCGCCTGGGGCGCTGGCGTCCTGGTTGGTCGTACAGCAGGGCAGGGTGGTTAGAGCCTGGCGCAGGCCGGCTTCGTCGAGCGTAATCTCTGGCTCGCTAGCACGCACCTGCTCCACGTCGAACAGCGTATCCGCATTCAAACCGCGCACCGCTAGGAAGAACACGAACTCTTCGCCCCCTTCTGTCGACAGCAACTGCAGGTCTACCTGCTTCTGGTCGAGGTCCCTGCTAACGAAGACGAAGCCGGAAACGATCGAGCGCGGTGCAATCGGGTTGCGGAAGGCGAGTTGGCGTAGCCGACGCATGAACGCGTACAAGTCGTTATCTGCCAGCTGATCCCTCAGTGCATAGGCGACCTCGTCGGGGGCGAAATAGTTGGGATCCAACGACGGCATCAACACCCAGTAGGGCACGCTGGCATGGTTCTCGACCTCTATCCATATCGCCTGCAGCCAGCGTCTGCCCAGGTCCATGCCCAGTTCGGCCTTGGCCTCTTCATTGCTGAGCACGGCCACCGTCACGCGCAGGCGCGCGTCTCGCTGGGTAAGCGCGTGCTCGTGGAAAGTCCCAGGCGCCGGCGCTTCGGTCTTGATCGAGGGGCCACTGCTGCATCCAGCTGTCAGTACCAAGACGGCAGTCAAGAGCAACAGGGTGAATGGCTGGATGGCGGAGCCGCGGGTCGTGGCTGGAGTCGTGGACATGTCGTGACGCCTCTCGCAGTGCTGCCCAAGCATATCCCGCGTTATCGGGCAGCTACAATTCTCGTACCGGAATGCATCGCGCCGATTCAAGATATCGTCTTCACGGCGAGGGTAGCGCTGACCGCAGCAGGAAGTCGGTGGGAAAAGCGGCTAGTCTCCCGTGACAATCAGCTTGGCTGAATTGAGGGATCCACGCTTGCCCGATCACCCACCGAGGATGACCGCGTCAGGCATCTCGTAGCGCTCTTCGCCGACCGAGATGCGATGAAGGTCGCTCTCTTTCGTGGCGCGAAACGCCCCGTAGCCGTCGGCCTGGCTAGTGTCGGCCCCGATGGGGATGCCCATACGGAAGAAAATCGCACGTCGGGCGCCGTCGGGTTTGGTTACCACCACGGTCGCGTAGCCGCCGCCGGTTCGGGCGACGCCGAATCGGCACTCGCTCATCGGTTGACCGGTGTGTTGCGCGCAGGGGATGGATCCTGTTGCGTCGAATTCGCCCTGGCCGGCGCGCAGGGACGACGCGTCCGGCCCCATGACGGCGGCGCCGTTGGGAGAGATTGCAGGTATCAGGTAGTCGGCCGCGACGAAGCCCCGAGGGCCGCCGCCGAGTTGCTGCACGTCGCACCAGACCCTGCCCTCGGCCCGCCGGCAGCCGAGGTTGTCGAGCACAGTGCCCAAGGGGTAGGTGATCAAGATGTCGGCTGATGTCGAAGGGGCTGAGCGGAGGCGAAGGCCCGTTGCGACGTCCGTCACCTGCCAGTTGAGTGGTCCGCCCTCGTCGGGCGGAAGCGGGACGCCGTCCCGCGATCCCGGCTTTGCCGATGCGTCGGTAGCTCCGGCGGTGGGCGCCTCCCATGGCGGGGTCGCAAATGCAAGGGCCTCATCCGCGCTGCCTGGCTCGTAGAAGTCGTGCTTCGAATCGTTGGTGAAGTAATCCCAGAAAACGGTCTCGAACGTCGCGTCGTGGATCGTGAAGTCACCGGCGGCCTGGCGTTCCTCGAGATAGCGGCGATAGGCATCGATCGGCTCGGGTCCGAACTGCTGGAAGATGATGCGCCCGCCGAAGTCTTCATGCAGGGCGCGGTTTAGTTTCCACTGGCGGATCATCGAGCGACCCATATCGCGCCGCATCTGATCGACCTGGGCGGCCTCCTCGGTGGTGAGCGTGTCTTCGGCGGTCAATCCCTTGGCATGCATGCCACGCCGCGTTTTCTCGACGTAGGCGTCGATCTCCAGGTCCGTGGCCCGGATGTCGCGCTCATCGGCATAGCGGTCAAACAACCGGCTCAGGATAATGTCCTGCATCTCGCGCGCGTCCTCGGTACGCATCTCTTCGCCGAGTACGGTCGCTGCAAGGGGCATCGCTACGGGCTCGAACTCGATGATCGAGCCGTCGGCCATGGTGGCCAGGAACAGCTTGCCGTCTTTGGTGACATAGCTGCGCACCCAGGGAAACTGGGCCAGGTAGTTATCGTGCAGGGAACCAGGCGGGCACTGGGCCTTGGTGGCGGCCAGCGGTCCGAACTCTAGCTTGCCGGGTTGTTCGGATGTCCACTTGCCGAACGCCCGATTACAGTCGGCGCGTATCTGGACAGCGCCATCGGCCTCCAGGCGTAACGCGTAATGTGACCGGTCGTCCGGCACCGACTCCGTGTCGTTCATCGACATGATGCGGACCAGCTGCCAGGTCCTGCCGACCAGGGCCGACTCGATGCTTGGCTGTTCGATAGCGACCGGATCAGGATTCGCCGATGAAACTTTCGGATGCACGATCGAAAGGAGGCCCGACAGGACGAGCAGGGGGGCGAGCCGAAACGAGGCTGCGAAGACGCGAGATTTCATGCTTCAGCTCCGCCTAACAGCCTTGACGATCAAAAGCACGAGGACCGCCCCGACGACAGGCGGGATCAACGCACCGATGATGCCGCCGCCGATGGTCAGTCCGAGCGTCTGGAACAGCCAGCCGCCGACGACCGAGCCGACGATCCCGAGCAGGATGTCTCTGAACAGGCCCAGCCCAGTACCCTTGACCAGCACGCTGGCGATCCAGCCGACAATGGCCCCCAGCACCGCGAGGATCAGCAGGCCGATGACGATACCTATCCCCGTTCCCAGTTGCTCTTCCATCTAAGCGTCCTCCTGCATATCCGCCGGCACAGACCCGGCCGCGCCGGCCTGCCAGCTGCTTGTTTGCAATCGATCTAAACTTCTTCCCGGCGTGCTTCAATTCGGCGATGATCATCGCACACGGCGCGTCTCGACCCGAAATTTCCGTCACTGCGATGGCGCTCTCCGTCATCTTTAGTTATGGAAGGCGTCCTATCTCCTTATCGTTCGGCGCCCGAAATCGAGTTGGTTCTTGTGGTTGATTAAGCTACGGATGTTTAATCTGGGGGCCTGATATGCGGCCAAACAGGGTAACCAATGGGGGAGATACGATGCAAAGACGAGAATTTCTCACCGGTGTAGGTCTTCTTGCCGCGTTCGGTCCGCGAGCGGTGTCGGCGGTAGTCAGTGATATCTTGCCGCCCGAAGGCGTGGTTTTGAACTATCGCGTGCTTTTTCATGACAGCGATATCGGGCATCAGCAAATCCGTATCCGAGAACACGATGTGGCTGGTCAAGTCGTGGTCGAACACGAGGCGAAGATGGAGGTGCGCATCCTCTTTGCAGTCGCCTACAGCTTGGAGCATCGAAGTACCGAGGTCTGGGAAGGCTTCACGCTGAAGTCAGTGAAATCGGACACCGTAGAGAACAACCAGCGAACCCTGGTCGAGGGTCGGGCAACCGACGAGGGCTTTCATCTCAATAACCAGGAGAATGAGTGGTTGACACCGGGCGGCTTGGTCACCAGCGACAGCTTCTGGGTTGTGGCGGCGCTCGAGGCCGCGAGCGTGGTAAACACGCGGACCGGGGATACGGCTGTCCCCGTGCTGAAAAAGATCGGCGATGATCGGTGGCATCTGTCCGCTGTTTTCCCACACAGCCCAATAGAAGCGACGCTGGAATTTGACGGAGGCTTCTTACGCCAAGCAGAAGTCGACGCCGACGGTCACCGGGTGCGCCTCGTACGCCTGCCGGCTTGAGGCGTGTAGGAAGCATAAACCGCCGTTTCGTCCGGCAGCGGTGACTCCTCGCGCCTCTTGACCTCTGCAGTGGGCCGTCGCTCAGACTCGCGCATTGTCTTCGCGCGGCATCCCGGCACCGAATCTGACCAACCTCCGTCCACTGGCCCGTTTTGTCTCCGCTGTGCCGGCCGTCAGGCCAGCCGATACCGAAGCCGCAACGGTCGGCGTCGCGGCCGTGAGTGTGGTTCACTGCGTAGAATGGCTCAGTCGAACAGGGTCAACTGGGGCGGCGCCCGGCATGGTGGTTTTGACCAGGTCCGGTTTTGGTCGAAGGCATCTGTGACGTAAGTGTGATTGGGTGCCTTGGGGATTCCGCGATTGTCCAGCTGCCGTTCGGATTTCTCGCCCGACATTGGCAGTCGCAGAGTTCCTCAATGCCACCAGGTGCAACATGCAGGTTAGCCCGTGGCGGATCGGGCAGGCTGCGAGATTGTTCCGATATCCCCAGAACAGCCTTAACCTTCGATCGGAAGGTTCTCTACCCAGGGATTCATCGTTTTCGCCTTAGGGTAAGCCTGTACAATGTCGACATAGAATTCGATCACTTTCCGGGCGGCTTGGTCCATTGTGACTTCATATTGTTCAAAGATTTGAACGGCATTCGAGACCAGAAATTTCTGCCACTCTGGTGTGAGGTCGCTAAACCACAAATGCGATCCAATCTTGTGAATGGCTGTTTCAGCAACCTCCAACTCGTCGCTCTTCGGGGCGGGGTAACTCATATCGTGTTTGGCCTCCGGGAGCAGATCGTTGTCGCCGTAGTCGTTTCCAGTGGAACCTTTTTTGGCCAGTTCGAATTTTTCAGGCCTGAGCGCTTTGAGACAGCTATGTCGGCCATCTTGTGACCTTATCGACAAGGCGCCGAGATCGTTGAGCCGACAAAGGGGTTTTTTATAGCTGGATACGGGCGACCGCTGATACAATTACCAACTTGAGGGCGGATACAAGTGCGGCTAAATCGGCAGCATCAGGCCCTCCAACCCCCGCCGGCGCTGACCCCGTGTGGACCTCATAGAAGTCCGCGATTGATGCGCCAAGCGATCGGAGGGCTAACAATAAATGGCGGTGCATTACAAAGTCATTGGCACACTCACGAGAAAATCATGCTGCTGACATGCAGGCGAGACTTGAACGGCAAAGTGCGACGCTTCAACCGAAGAACGTGGTGGCATCAGATATCGTCTGGGTATCACGCACACAGCCGGTCCCCGCGAAAAAGTCCGCCTATCGACGGCGAGTTGGCCAGCGATCTGAGGAACTAGGCAACCACAAGTACAAAATCCATGGCCAAGCAAGAATCGATCATCACAAATACCCATTCAACTGCAAAATTAAGAACGGGCGAGTCAAGTCTTATGCGTATACCGGGCCAAACCCCCGTTACCGAGACCACGACCAAGACGACGACAGCGATAGCGGTCTCGGTACCGTACTAGCGGTGGGTGCCGGCCTTGCTATTATCGCTGCCTTGGCGACGTCGCAGGATGGCGACGACGATTCCGCAAAGTCGTCTGACTTACCGGTGAAGGAGTCGGTGCTGGAGGACGACTGCCACGATGCACTGCAGTATCGGATACGCGACGAACACAACTACACAGCTCGGGTCAAAATGGAAAAAGCGGAAATCGAAGGGCGCGATCTCGTCGGTAATGCGAAGGTGAAATACGACGGAAGGCATCCAAATCATGCAACTTACACGTGTCACTTCGATAGCCATGGTCGTCTGATGGACAGCCGCTATCATCTTTACTGATCCCGGGAGTCGCCAGGGCGCTGGCTCGACCCGAAATTCAGTCTGTTTAATCAAGAGGAGCAAGAAGAATGGCCATAAGATATAAGTCGGGACTCGGTTCGATCGCGGTATTCGCAGTTTCAGTGCTTGTTTCCGGCGCATCCGGCGCTGCGGATGAAGCTACTTGGAGCAAGGCGGGCGAAGAGACCGCGGAAGCGGCATCCGCCGTCGGAGAGGCAACCGTAGATACCGCCGAGGAAGCCTGGGATGCTACCAAGGAGGGCACCAGTGAGGCCTGGGAAGCCACCAAGGAAGGTAGCAGTGAGGCCTGGGATGCCACCAAGGAAGGTAGCAGTGAGGCCTGGGATGCCACCAAGGAAGGGGCGGCCGAGGTCTACGACGAGGCCAAAAAGGCCGTTCAGTGACGCGCCTTCCCGTGGACCAGGTTTTGGATAGGGACAGGGTCTGGGTTGCGTGTCGCTACCGGCCCTGACGATAACCAATGGGTGTTTTTGGATATTGGGAGCAATCGAGTGCCCCGGTTGCTGAAGGACAAACCGAGGACGCGGAAAGATATATGCGCCCGATCGAGACCGATAATCGCGCATCGAATTGACCTTGGCAGGGTAACTTATGAACCATGTTTCGCGCCGGTATGACCTATGCGCGACACTGGTCCGTGCCGGCATTGTGCTGGCGGCCGTGGCCGCGCTGCTGCTCTCGGCATGCTCGACCATAACGCCACCCGTTCCGCAGACCCCGCAGGAGATCGCCCGCGCCCTTGAGCACGCGCGCTCGACGTCGGTGTTCGGGCCTGCGCAGGACTTTTTGGGCAGCACCCTCGCGGACACGGGCAGGCACGGTCTCTATCCGGTGAGGTCACCTGCGGAGTGCGAGGTGGCGGTGCTCGATGCCGGTGAAGGTTCTCTTGCCGCGCGCATGGCCTTGCTGAAGGGCGCTAAACGTTCGATCCGAATCCAGGCACTGGTCTTCAAAGGTGACGAGGCCGGTCTGCGTATTGCGGAGGTTCTGAAACAGAAAAAGGCCGAGGGCCTGGATGTCCGGGTGATCGTCGACGCGTTTTCGAATCCCTGGCTGCAGACGCAGTGGATGCTGTTCGACCTGAAGCAGCATGGCATCGAGGTCGAAGGTTACGAGGCACTCGCACTGCAGTGGATCAATGAGGTGCCCATTCCGATGCTGATGCCTCACTATGACGCGGACCGTCCCGACAAACGCTTTCATGAAAAGCTCTGGCTGATCGACGCCGAGATGCCGAATGGCGCGGCCGTGATGGGTGGGCTGAACATCGGCAACGAATATTTTCGCGTGGATCCGGCCGACCCGGCGGGTTATTGGCGGGACCAGGACGTTGCTGTTCGCGGGGCGATCCTTGCCGATCTCGTCGCGTCATTCGATCGCAACTTCGACTATCTGGTGCAGGTTAAAGAAAGCCGCGGCATCTTGAATACCAATCTTTATTGGGATGCGACGCGGGCCGTGATGGATAAGACGGGCAGGTTTCCCGTTCAGTACCAGACCGATCCTCGGCTTGTCGCGCGCGTTGCAAAGCTGGAGCAGGGCGTCATTGAACCTGGCTTTCGTCCCTCACGCTGCCGCTTCCTGCACAACCGCCCGCGCTTTGCCGAGACTTACATCCTTCAGGCCTATCTGAAGATAATCGCGAATTCACAGCATGAACTGCTGATTGCCAACGCCTACCTCGTGCCCACACCTGCGATCGCGGCCGCGTTGCAAGACGCCGCCGTACGCTGCGTTGCGATCACAATGGTTACCAACAGCCCGGAGACGAACGATCTGCCCGAGATCAGTATGGTGGGCCGGGGACACTACAAAGATCTCCTCTCGGTCAACGACACGCCCGCAGTCGCCGCCTGTACCAACGCACGAGCCGGGATTCGGATTTGGGAATGGATTGGCCGGGCGCCGGACGACCCGGTAAGGCAGGGCACCATGCACTCGAAGTTCGCCATCGCAGACCGTCGCATCGGCTTGGTGGGTTCCTACAATCTCGACCCCCGCAGCGAGCGGTTGAACGGTGAGACTGCGCTCGTGTTTGAGCAGGAGGCTCTGGCGACAGAGCTCGCCCGCACGATCGTCGAAAAGGATCTGCGCTACAGTCGGAGGATCTCGGCCGAGGAGGCGGAGGAGTTCGCAGATCCCAAGGACGTGGTTTATCGTTTTCGCAAGCAAATCGGCCGTATTTTCGAGGCAGAGTTGTGAGCAAAAAGGTATCCGCTGGATAGGAACTTCAGCTCTGTCGAAAGCCCCATGGCGCAGCATAAGTATAACCACTTTGGTATCGATCGCCGTGCGCAGCTTTGATTTTTCTCTTAGGTGAGAAAACAGTCGTGCAGCTGCGCCTAAATGGGCCTGTGGCCGCGTGAAGATCTTTATGGAGCGCAATCAGACTGGCCACGATTTATAATCTTGCCGCACCGTGGCCGGTCTCGCTGACCCGGGCTGCAGCGCTGCGCCCGCCACCCTCGCGTCTCTGGATTCCGAAATGCGATGATGATTCGCTTTGCTAGCTGCATCCGCCTGACGAGCCTTGCGGGTATCTTTTTGCTGGCCGGCGGCTGTGCCACACGACAGCCATCGGCGCCGGCAGCCAGCCAGCCGCCTATGATGCTGGTGCCAGCCGGGCTGGCCGGTGTAGAGGATCATCGCGCATCTTTTCGGCAATTCTTCTGCGCTATTGATGAAGAGTTGGCGAGCGTCATGCCCGAGTACATAGCCTGTGACGAGGCGCTGAAGCGTTTTGGCGGGGAGCGGCAAACGGTTGCGGAGCTCTCGCAAGCATCGCGCGTGCCTGCGCGTTCGCATATCGGCATCGTGCGGGGGCTGGGGTGGGAGTGCTGGCACAGTCTTTTCGATCCCGATTTGCTGCCGGCGCGGCACCTAGAGCGTCGAGGCTATGTGGTCACGGAGATCCAGGTCGACGGCTTGTCGAGTAGCGTGGGCAATGCCAGTGAGATTCGCAGTGCCGTGCTGGCGATGGCAGATGGGAACACCGGACGAAAGCTCATACTAATCGGCCATTCAAAGGGGGCGGTCGACATTCTCGAAGCCGTTACCGCTTATCCCGACGTTGCAGAGCGCGTGGCCGCTGTCATCAGTATCGCGGGAAGTATCGGTGGGTCTCCGCTGGCCGAAGAGACCGTGGGAGATGCGCTGGCGGTCATTCCGAAGGTGCCTGGTGCAGAATGCGACGTCGGCGATGGCCGAGCTTTGCAAAGTTTGAAGCCGCACGTTCGGCAGCAGTGGCTGGCCAGCCATCCATTGCCGCGCGACGTTCGCTACTATGCGCTGGTGACCGCGCCGGAGCCGGATCAGGTATCAGCCGCCATGCGCCCGGGTCAGCGCAGATTGAGTCAGATCGATCCGCGCAACGACGGGGCCTTGCTGCCCTACGATCAGCTTATCCCCGGCGGCGTTTTGCTTGGCTATGTGAACGCGGATCATTGGGCGGTTGCACTGCCGATCGCCGGATCAGTCCAGTTCCTCGGCAGCACCATTGTCAATCGCAACGAGTTTCCCCGCGAGGCGCTGTGGGAGGCCGCAGTTCGCTACGTTGAGTGGGATCTTGCCCGACGCGCTCCATGAGAAGACGTGCTCGAACGCGAGGATCTTGAATCGGCACTTGTGCCGCGTGCCGCCTTCTTGCCAAAGACGCGATGCTTATGGGCCGGAGGAAGGACTGCGAGCGGCCGCGGCCGTCATTGCGCATTCTGGGTCGCTCTACCGCCGGTGCGGCGGCCGGATCATCGTCCAGCAGCTCGGCCCCGAGCCTCAGCGGAGCTGTAGTAGTGGATTCGAGTCCTGATTTGTTGGTACGGGCGCTACGGGCCACTTCCCAAGTCAGATCGCAAATCTTCAGTTTGCAGTGTAGTGCACCGAAAAAGCGACCGCCGGGTCGAAAAGACGGTTTTATGGTTCCCGTATGTGGAAGGCGATTATCCTTGGATGTGGATCCTGGGCCTCCCAGCACCGTTCCATCCCTGGTTGTTTGCGGAGTAGCCCACGACATCGAGATCGAAAACCGGCTCTCCCAATGGTCATCTGTTAGAAAAGTAGGAAATCTCAATTTCCTATCCGATGCGCGCCTTTGATCCATAACCAGGAGCCGATATCAAAATGGACTTCCTCCTGCGCCTTCATGCCACCGTGCTGCTCGCGTATTGTCGCGTCCGGTGTAAGTCGAACGGTCAATCCAACCGAATCGCTCGGAACAGTTGCGTTTAGTTGCTCTAACGCCTTCGACAGGGTAGAAACGAATCGGCGCGCAGTCAGTTCGGCCAGAACTGTTGTCCGGATAATTTTTCCGACGCTTTCTGCGCCGATGAAGGAAAGCTCTAAGCAAGAGAGCGGTTCCCTCGCAAAGACTTCTGATTGGCAGATTATCTCGCGCTAAACTGCGCGCGAGCGCGCTCCCGGATGTCCCACGTTTGGGTCACGAAGCGAGTCAGGTTGGAACGGCCCTTTCTCGTCGCCAGACTGTCAATCCAGTAGCGCCGTACATAGCCAGGAGGATCGGAATGAAAGCTTATGTCTTGCATTGCGGAAAAAAATTGCTGGTTCCGGCGCTTTCGATAGCTGTCCTTTCAGGCTGTGGCACGCTGGGCGATACAGGTGCGGTGAAAGACGCCAACGAACTCGCCATTGCATGCAAGACGGATCAGGCGCTGACGGCCGTGGATCGCGCGGCGCAGGGCGGGGGGCTAGGCGCCAACATTGCCGACCTGCAGCGGGTCGTGATCCTCCGTGATGCCGGCCGCACGTCCGAGGCGTCTGTGGCAATGGCTGAACGGAACGCCCGAGCCGGCGCCGATGCCGAAGCGGCGGCGGAGGCGGAGCGTGCGGTAACGAAAAGCCTGGAGGAGTTGAGGGCCGAACGCCAGAAGCGGACTGGGCGCCGCACCTGTCCCTGACTTTTGCGTGACTGCAATGCACAAACGCGTTTGGCAGCCTCCAATGGCTCCTCGATCTCTGGTGCTGAGTAGTGCGACGTGATGTCGCCGTTACGGTGTCCGAGTAACACCTTTCTGGTCTCCAGCGACATGCCAACTCAAAGATTGGAGTCTCCGGAAAAGCCGGGGCGGTGCCCTTGGCAATATCACCTATCGCTTCAAGATGGGGGGCGTCTCTTCCAAGGTCTTGGCCGATTACAGGTGCCTCCATATCGATTTTGAAGATCAGCCGGTTGAACTCAAAGTCGACGTCAAGGGGCCGTTCATCGGGGTCGGCTGGGAGTTTTGAAATTCGGCCTCCGGAGCCTCAAGGGGTCGTCAGAGTCCTTGATCATTTGTATCAGTCAACGATTGCCCCAGATTCTCGCGACGGCGCGGTCGCTGCCGAGCAATCCGACGACCAGTGAAACCAGGCTGGCGCCGCCGAAGACGACGATCGGTATCAGGTAGCCGGCCTGGCCGTTAACAACTGCAAAGGTGATCGATACGGCGCAAAGCACGCTGAACAGGATGCCGACGGCGACGAGGATCCTGCGGTTCAGAGGTTTGTGGTTAAACGATTCGTCGCCCCGTTCGAATGGTTGCAGGATAAAGCCGAACAGGTGTCGAAGCTGGTTTCTCATCGGCGTCTATCATGCGTTATCGGCGGGTTAGGCTCAAACCGGTCACGGGATCAATGACTCTGACCGAAATGGCACTGTGAGGAATGTGGGGGCGCAATTCCTGAGCGTCGGCCCCTGGCAACGCACCTGCCTTTTCATTGGCCGTGCTGTTTCAAACTGCAAGGCACCAGTCACCCATCAGGATCAAGGCGTGGCGACCGACCAGCGGGCGCCTGCCCCTGGCGGCAACGACGCGCCAGGAAAATCACAGTGCCCACACATGGCAAGCCTGCATGTTGCACCAGTATCCGGGATGATCGCGCCGCACGCGCCTTCTCTTTAGGTAGTCGCGAATTGCTTCAGTGACTAAACCAGACAGGTTCTGGCGCGTTATTGACAAGTCAAGACATGCCAAGAGGTTAATCCTTATCCCTGTATCGCTTGCTCTTCGCCGCGCATCCGAGCTGCAGTATCCCCTTTCCGAAGCGTTCGGCGGCGCGGTCGATGGTCTCCAGGAGGCGCGCATCCCGTTCGTGTCCCCGGGGTTGGTCGAAGAGATCGGCCTGTAAGGCATCGGCCCGCTGCCAGGCGCTGATGCCCACGCCGATCAATCGCACCGGGCTGGGCGGCAGGTGCCCATGATGCAGGAGCGACCAGGCCTCGCGCAGGATCACGCGTTCGTCATGCGTCGGGCGTGCCAGCTTGTGCTGGCGCGTGTGGGTCTCGAAGCCCGCGAAACGGATCTTCAGCGTCACGACGGAACCGGCCAGGCCTTCCCGACGCGCGGTCGCGGCCACCTCGGCCGACAGCCGGCGCAGTGCATCGTGCAGGACGGCCCTGTCGCGCACGTCCTTCTCGAACGTCGTCTCTTTCGAGATGCTTTTTCGGGCGCGCCCGGGCATGACCTCGGCGGAGGCGATGCCGCGGGCCTGATCATAAAAGCGTGCCGCGGCGTTGGCACCTATATGGTCTTCCAGATAGTGCAGCGGGATGGCGCGAAGCTGTGACACCGTCTTGATCCCCAGGCGCCGGAAGACCTTCTGCGTCTGATGTCCGACACCCCGCAGGCTGGCTATTGGCATGGGCGCGAGGAAGTCCAGGACCTTGTCCGTGTGGACTACCATCAATCCATCCGGTTTTCGGTGTTCCGATCCGAGCTTCGCGATCAGACGGTTCGGGCCTATACCCACCGATGCGCGCAGGCCCGTTCCCTCGAAGATGCGCTGCTTGATCTCCCGTCCAATCTCCTCGGGCGGCCCGAGGAGCCTTTCCAGGCCGGTAAGATCGAGATAGGCCTCGTCGATGGAGACCGGTTCGACCACCGGTGTGATGGTGGCCAGGATCTCGAATATCTCGCGCGAGACTTGTTTGTACTTGGCCATATCGGGCCGCACGAAGACAGCGTCTGGGCAACGGCGGTAGGCCTCTGCAATCGGCATGGCCGAGTGGATGCCGAACCTCCGGGCGTGGTAGTTGGCCGCGGCCACCACGCCGCGATGTCCGGGCAGGGCGCCGACCACGACAGGACGGTCGCGGTACTTGGGGCAGTCGCGCTGTTCGACGCTGGCATAGAACGCATCGAGATCGGCGTGGCCGACCCAGCGTTGCTGCGTGGAAGTCGGCGTCATCGCCGGTGCCGCGTCGATGGATAGTCGAGCGGCCTGATCCCTGTACCCCACATCGTGCCGTTCCCGGTTGTTACCAAGCGCACTGGCAGGATACCGGTATGTCCTGAGAAAGGACCAGGAACCCATGGCCGGCCGCATTGTATCCTCGGGCTATGACGTCTCCGATGAATAAGGCCCACGCGGGCCCGCCCGATGCGACGGCGCTGCTGGCGGCTATGGCCGAGGGGCGACGCCCGGCCCGCGCGTTGATGGAGGAACACCTGGATCGCCTGCAACGACTCAACCCGCGTCTCAACGCCGCGATCGAGATTTTCGAACACCCGGCGCTGGCCGAGGCCGCTGCGCCCCGACCAGGGCCGCTCTCTGGACTGCCGGTATCGGTCAAGGAGACGTTCGCGCTGCAGGGAGAGGCGATCACGGCCGGATCCTGGCGTATGCAGCCGGTGCAGGCAAGACGCGATGCCGCGGCGGTCGCGAGGCTCAAGGCGGCCGGCGCCATCGTGCTGGCACGGGGCAACGTTCCCGAGTTTGCAATGGCCGCAGAGACCGACAATCTGCGCTACGGGCGCACCAATAATCCCTTGGCCGAGGAGCGGACCTGCGGCGGCTCATCCGGGGGTGACGCCGCCCTGGTCGCATCCGGCTGCGTGGCCGCCGGGCTGGGCAACGACATCCTCGGGTCGATTCGGATCCCCGCCAGTTTTTGCGGCATCGTGGGCTTCAAGCCGGCCTCGGCCGCGGTCGACAAGCGGGGCAGCTGGCCGGACCTGGAGGGCCTGTTTACCGACAGCTGGCTGGCCGCGGGTCCGTTGACGCGCAGCGTGCGCGACGCACGGCTGTTTTATCGCGTGCTCAGCAATGACCCCTTGGCGTCCCCGCGCCCGGTCGACGGGTGTCGGCTCATCCTGCCGGTCGATTTTCCGCTCGGCTATCGCGACGCGGCGATTCCCCCGGCGCTGGCGGCGGCCGAGAAGGGTCTGCTGGCCGCCGGTATGCGGCCGGCGCGCGTCGCGATGGGCGATGTACGGCGCTGGCACAACACCACGGCCCGCTACCTGGCCTGGGAGCTGATGCCGGTGCTCGAGAAGGCGCTCGCGGGCCCCGGAGGCGAACGCTTTTCGGTCTGGCGTGAGGGCCTGGCGCAACTGCGTGGCCGCGGTCAGGTGCACGATTCCGTCTACCGGCTACTGCTGCTCGGGCCGTTGCTGCGTTATCGCCGCCCCGCGAGCGCCCGGGCGGCAGTCGCACTGCTCGAGGCGGCCCGGGTGTCGATGCGTCATCAGCTCGGCGAAGACGGCGTGATGTTGTTGCCCACGCTTGGCCTGCTGGCGCCGCGCCACGGGGCGATGAACCGTCTGTCGCTGCGCCCGGGTGCCAACCCGCTGTTGACGCCCTTGATGCTCTGCAACTACCTCGACCTGCCGGCCATCAGTGTCCCCGCATGGCGGCATCGCGACCACCGCAGCGGCCTCGTGCCCGGGATCATGCTGGTGGCATCGCCGGGCGCCGAAGGCCTGTTGTTCGATGCGGCCGAGCGGCTCGAACGGGCCGTCGGTCGTCCCGCTGAGGGATCGGACAGTTGAGAGCCTTGATGTTTTTGTGCGGCTCGGCGAGTTCCACGATACCTATCGACGAGGTCTTCAAGCTCTCCGGGTCTTATGCCTGGCCGGGTAGCAAGGGCCTCGACCCCGCCATCGGTGACATCCTGTGTCTGATCAATCCTGATAAATAGTCTTTGAATCCGCTACTCACCTGCCGAGGCGGGTAGGGTGCGATAGCGCAGCGTATCGTCCCGGGCAGGATTATCTTCGGTCCGATGCGGCCGGCGAGATTTCCAGGCTAGCCCGCATATTGCAGTGCGCCGTGAAAAGGCGCGTTCTCTCAGTGGGTGAGATTCCCACCCGGCATCTATCGCTCCAGCCGGTAGCAATCGGAGCGGCTGTGGAGGTAACGAAGCAGTCGAAGCCTTCGATGTAGAAGGTCATTTAGTGACTTGGCGAGCATGCAGGCCGAACGAGTAGTGAACGCTGAGCAGGCCTCGAAAAGGGCAATGCGGAAGCCGACCCGCCTGTAATTCGGGGAAGGCCGCTGTTGCTGGGGAAGCGAGCGATGAACGCACCCAGTGGTTCCGCCGGGGTAGTGGCGACGGCATGCATGTACAAGGGAGAACGACGCAACACGGGAAGCCCCAGATGGAGGCGCGGCGTGTGCGCCAACCGGCAACCCGCGAGGGCCAGGCCGGGCCGACTGGGGTGGCGGGAGGCCCGTATTACCGTTGAGGCCGGGTAATGCCGGTGGAGGGAAGGGGCCTCAGTTCGAGGGCAGTGTTAAAAGAGGTGAGGTAGAGGAGACTGGCATGGGCCTACAAGCTCCGGAAAAGCTACAGAAACTTCAGCAGGCACTTCATGCGAAAGCGAAGGAGTCGCCCGATTTTCGTTTCTATGCCCTGTACGACAAGATCTACCGGGGAGACATTCTCGCCCACGCCTTTCGGCTGGCCCGCAGTAATGGGGGCAAGCCGGGGGTAGACGGTGAGGACTTCGCGCAGATCGAGGCGTACGGGGTCGAGCGGTGGTTGGGTGAGCGGGCGCAAGCCTTGAAGGAGAAGCGCTACCGGGCGAGTCCGGTGCGCCGGGTCTATATCCCCAAACCGAACGGCAAGCAGCGGCCGTTAGGCATACCCACGATCCGTGATCGGGTGGTCCAGACGGCGGCGGTGTTAGTACTGTCACCGATCTTCGAGGCCGACCTGCAACCGGCGCAGTATGCCTATCGGGAAGGACGCAACGCCCATCATGCGGTGCGCCATGTCCACAAGTTGCTCAACACGGGTTACACGGACGTCATTGATGCGGATCTGTCAGGCTACTTTGACGCGATCCCACACGCTGAGCTGATGCAGAGCGTGGCGCGGCGGATCAGTGATCGCCACGTCCTGGCTTTGATCAAGCAGTGGCTGGTGGTGGCGGTCGAAGAGGATGACGGGCGTGGTCGAAGGAAACGCACCACACGGGCGAAGGATAGCAAGCGCGGTATCCCGCAAGGGGCACCGATCTCGCCGCTGCTCAGCAACCTGTACATGCGCCGTTTCCTGCTGGGGTGGAAAACGTTGGGACTGGAGGATCGTCTTCAGGCCCGGATCGTCAATTTTGCCGATGACTTTGTCATTTGCTGCCGAGGGACGGGTGAGTCGGCCATGGCGGCCATGCGGATGATGATGGAGCGGCTCAAGCTGACGGTCAACGAAACGAAGACTGGGCGTTGCCGGCTACCGCAGGAGCACTTCGATTTTCTGGGTTATACCTTCGGGCGGTGCTACTCGACGCAGACGGGGCGGGCCTATATTGGCACGCGCCCATCGACGAAGAGCATCCGGAAGGTATGCCGCACGATCAGCGAGGCGACCAGACGCCGATGGCTGCTGAAAGAACCCGAGGAGCAAGTTGTCGCACTGAACCGACTCCTTGTCGGTTGGGCCAACTACTTTTCCTTGGGGCCGGTCAGCAAAGCCTACAGGGCGGTAGACCGCCACGCGACCGAGCGGCTGCGCCGGTGGTTATGCAAGAAACACAAACAGTCGGGTCAGGGGACGGCACGCTTTCCTGACGAGTACCTCCATGGGGATTTGGGGTTGCAGCGACTGACGGTGCGTACGCAGAACTTTCCGTGGGCGAAGGCATGAGACCTCGTCCGAGCGCCGGATGCGGGAAATCCGCACGTCCGGTGCGATGAGCGGCGACTGGAAACGGGACTATGGTCCGGATTGAGGCACCGGTACGTGGCGAAAGCCGCCGGCAACGGCTACTCCCCTGGACCCGTGGTTACCGCGCCAGTCGTCGACTCTACCGAGGGGATCGGAATTTCTGGGAAATCTGGCTAAGCAGCTTGCTCGATCGGCCGAAGAGGCATAGCCGTAGCTATGGCTCGAGGGGGATCGAGTGAGATGCAACGCCAGATTCTTCAGAAAACCGATCAGGACGAAACGTACCGTCGAAGACCATGGCGCCGATGGATCCCAGAACCCGTGATTCATGAGGTAAGACCTAAGCAAGATGTCCGCCCTCGTGCAATATGCGGGCTAGTCAGAGCGAGCCCGGTCGGTTCCGGTATGCGACCGCTGTGCCTCGAGAAGCCGCTCCAGGCGCTCGAGTTTCTCATGGAGATCCCGCAGCGTTGGTTCGTGCGCCTCTTCCGCCTGAATCTTCAGCAGCTTCTCATTTTCCGTATTCATAACATTCACCACGATACCGATCACCATGTTCAGGAAGGCAAAGGCGGTGAAGAAGATAAAGCTGAGATAGTAGGTCCAGCTCAATGGATAGACCGCCATGGTCTCGTACATCACATCGGTCCAGTCCTCGAAGGTCATGACCCGGAACAGCGTCAGCATGGCAATGGCGATGTCGCCCCAGAGCGTCGGGTTGATGGCTTCGAAAAGCGTCGCGCCGATGGCGGCGTAGATGTAGAAGATGATAAACATCAGCAGTATCACGTAGCCCAGCTGCGGTAAGGCCTTCAACAGGGAATTGAGCAGCATGCGCAGTTCCGGGACGATGGAAACCATACGCAGTACACGAAACACCCGCACCAGACGCGCCACCAGTGCCATGTCGCTGTTGTCGATGGGGATCAGGCTTATCAGCACCACCAGGGTATCGAACAGGTTCCAGGGATTTCGGAAAAACGCCCGCCGATTGGGTTCGGCAATGAATCGGATGCTGATCTCGGCAAGGAAGATCACTGTGATCAGAATGTCCAGCCAGCCGAGTAAGAGCCGGCTGGTCGTGGGCAGCTCGTAGGTCTTGACCCCCACGAGCAACGCCGACACGATGATCACTGAGACCACGAAGAGTTCGAACGCCTTGTGACTGCGCAACCGCTCGAAGGATGCCTGGAGTGCTGAGCTGTTCACCGTCGGTGTTACTCAATGCCTGGGTTGGAACAGGATTATCCCGCATTTTCGGCCGGCGGTAGCCGCAGAGAACCAGATGGTATCCGGTGCGTTACGGCTCCCGCCCGACACAAGCTACGCGAGCAAAGCGAATGTCGGGGTACCACCAGCGGCCGGCGTTGAAATAGCGCTTTCAGCGAAAAGTATGTTTGAATAAGTTAAGATTAAAACAGTGCAATATTTAAGTTACTTAGCAGTATTTCTCACATTGTTTCTCACGCCCATTGCGCACGGAGATTCGACAGACGGGCGCTGGCTGCTGATAGACACGGGCAAACTGACGCTGCAGGTGATGCAGGCCGGGCAGGCGGAGCTGACGCTGAACAACATCGCCATCGGCCGCTTTGGCACCAGCGCAGACAAGCGTCGCGCCGACAACACCACGCCGCTGGGGCGCTATCGGATCACCAAGATTGAGGCGGACTCTGGGTTCCACCGCTTCATCGGCCTGGATTATCCCGGTATCGAACAGGCCGAAGCGGCCTACAGACAGGGTGCCATCGGTCAGCGCGAGCACCTGGCAATCCTACGGGCGCACCGCGAGGGTCTGGCGCCGCCGCAGAATACCGCGCTGGGCGGTCATATCGGTATCCATGGCCTCGGGCAAGGCGACCCCCGCTGGCACGAGACGCTGAATTGGACGCGGGGCTGCATTGCCCTCACCAATGATCAGATCGATACCCTGATGCCGTGGGTCCGTGCGGACATGATTGTGGAAATCCGTTGACCGGCGCAAGCGTCTGCCTTATATCCTTATTCTAAGGCGGGGTATTGTCCGCGCCTTTTTCACAGATACACAGCAATAGGTACTTAATGATGAAGAAAGTCCCAATCAGACCTGTGATCGTCCTCGCCGCAAGCGCGCTGTTGTTCGGTTGCGCCACTTCGTCGGATCTCGATGAGGTACGCTCGCTCGCGCAACAGGCCTCTACCGACGCCGCCGCCGCCAAGCAGGCTGCTGCTGCCGCCGACCAGGCCGCTGGCGCGGCACAGGTGCGGGCGGATAGGGCCATGGACGCGGCAGCCAGCGCCAAGGCTCAGTCGGAACAGACAGAGTCGAAGATCGACCGGATGTTCAAAAAGGCGATGTACAAATAGGTCTTGCATAGTCCCGCTCCGCTCCTCGGGGCGGAATCTGCTGGACTACCTGAACAGCGGATTGGTGATAGCACGGCCCTCGACGCCCGGCTTTGAGACCGCCACCGGCAAGCCGTGCATAGACTCCACGGCCTCACGCAATGCGCGGCCGTCCAACACGCGGGGCTGTTTCTGCAATTCCAGATAGACGCGCTCCAGCGTGAAGCGCATCAGGTCGCTCAGCGGCGCCGCGTCTTCGTCCAATGGCGGGTGGACCTCCACGTACAGCACGCCATCGTGCCAGCCGGTCTTCACCGGCTGGTTCAGGATCTGGACCGGCGTGCCGGTGGCCACCTGGTCGAACAGTTCCTCGATATCCTCGGGCAGCAGGCGCACGCACCCGTGGGTCACCCGCATACCGACACCGTACGGCTTGTTGGTGCCGTGGATAAGGTAGCCGGGCCGTGCCAGACGCAGCGCATAATCCCCCAGTGGATTGTCCGGCCCCGGCGGTATCCTCTCAGGCAGCGTCTCGCCCTTGGCCGCCGCCTCCTGCCGGACCGAATCGGGCGGGTGCCAGCTTGGATGGCGTTGTTTTTTGATCACGCGGGTCTCGCCCAGTGGGGTCTTCCAGTCCATGCGCCCGATGCTCGCCGGATAGGTGCTCACCGAAGGCGGGGCGTCTTTTGTGCCGCCGCGAAAGTGATAGACGCGCATCTCCGGCAGGTTCAACACCAGACCTCGGCGCGGGGCATTCGGCAGGACGTAGTGGCTGGGGATCAGCACCGGGTCGCCTTCGGTCGGCAGCCAGCGGTCGACCCCGGGATTGGCGAGCCGGATCTCGTCCTGGCCGATATCGTGACGGCGTGCGATATCGAGCAGGGTCTCGCTGCGACTGGCCTTGTCCAGCACCAGCTCGCCGATCAGATCGCTACCCGCGGCCGGCATGGGGTATCGGGTGGCCGCGCTACCCGCGGCATGGAGCATCAGGATGGCCAGCAGCATTGCGCGACAGGATGCGCACGGCTTCATCCCGAGAAAGCTACGACAGTGCATGCCAGTGGGCCAAGCGGATAATTGTGTAACGCTCAGAGCCACTGTGCGAGCGTGAATCGAGGCGCGTTTCGCAGGCAATGGTCACTCCCTTGGCAAGAAACGCAACACAGAGTCGCGCTCGCACAGCGGCTCCCGAAGGGCCAAGGCACAAGCAGCGTGGGCTGTGTTGCAGTCCTTGAAAAGGGCGAGCCATTCCCTGCGGACTGCGCCTTGCCCACAATGCTTGTGCCTTGGCTGAGCGTTACACAATTATCCGCTTGGCCCACAAGCTGGCAATGCCTGCCCCTGCGGGGGCCGCCTGGCGCTCAGGCCTTCTCAGCGACCTCGCGCGGCACGAATTCCTTGGCGATGCGTTTGGCCAGCGTGTAGAGGCGGCGCAGATTGTCCAATACCTCGAACTCCAGGCGTATCAGCTCGATGTTGCCTGTCTCTGCAACGCCGATGCGTTCCGACTGGCGCGCCAGGGCCTCGTCCGCCAGGCGGCGCACCTCGTCCTTCAGGGCAAGGACGGACGCCGCCGCTTGCTCATCTTCCCCACGTATCGCAGTGATTACCTGCCCGATCGCCTGTTTGACCACGTCGCTCAGCCCGACGTACAGGATCCGGGTCGTCTCGTCGGTCTCGAGATTGTCATCGATCGCCTGCTTCCCGAGTGTCACCAGCTCCGACTCGATAATATCGGCCAGGCTCTCCAGATTCACGGTCGCGGTCATCAGCGACTGAAACTCGACGCTCTGCTCGTTGGTCATGGTCTCGCGGCGGATCCGGCCCAGATAGCCGAGGATGGCCTCGTGCAGGATGTCGACCTTGTCGTCCATCTTGAGCACATCATCGAGTGCCTCGCGATCCCGCTGGCGCCAGGCCGTCTGCACGCCGGACATCATTTCACTGATGATATCTCCCATATGCCCTATCTCGAGGCGCACGCGCTCCAGCGCCATCGGCGGGACCTCGATCAGCTCGTCATCGAGGAACTTGGGCGTGACGATCACCTTGGTGTCTAGCGGCTTTTCCGGGATCAGCTTTTCCACCAGGCGCGCAAAGACGCTGGTGAAGCCAATGAACAGCAGCGTGTTCGAGATATTGAAAATCGTGTGCGCATTGGCGATCTGGCGCGGGACCTCGGCGGCCATGCGGGCCTTGCCGGCCAGCTCCGGCGCCGCGGGCGAGATGGCCGTCACGATGTCTACCAGCAGCGGGATGAACATCACCCAGACCAGCACGCCGGCGATGTTGAACAGGGTGTGAACGGCGGCGGCCCGCTTCGCCTCCACTGGCTTGCCGATCGCGGCCAGTATGGCCGTTACGCAGGTGCCGATATTGGCGCCGAAGGCCAGCGCGATACCCGCCGGGAGGCTGATCAGGCCCTCGGTGGCCATCACGATGGCGATGCCGGTGGTTGCTGCCGAGGACTGCACCAGGCCGGTGAACACCGCGCCCACCAGGATGCCCAGCAGCGGGTTCTCCATCTTCTGCATCAGTTCGATGAAGGGCTCATAGCTGCGCAGCGGCTGCATGGCCTCACCCATCACCCCCATGCCGTAGAACACCAGGCCCAGGCCCATGATCATCGCGCCGTAGTAGCGGTTCTTTTCCTGCTTGGCGGTAAACAGCAGGTAAAACCCGATCGCGACCATGATCAGGGCATACTGGGTCACGTTGAACGCAATGATCTGCGCGGTAAAGGTACTGCCGATATTGGCGCCCATGATCACGCCGATGGACTGCGACAGACTCATGAATCCGGCGGAGATGAAGCCGACCACCAGCACCGTGGTGACCGAGGAAGAGTTCAACACCGCGGTGACGAAGGCGCCGGTCAGGGCCCCCATGAAACGGTTCTTGGTCAGGCGCGCGAGAACGTCCTTGAGTGTATCGCCCGCCGCGCCCTTGAGGCCGTCTGACATCTGCTCCATGCCGAACAGGAACATGGCCAGACCGCCGAACAGGCCCATCAGCAGGCGCAGCCAGTCGATCTCTTCTGCCGGGACATCGGCAGCCAGTGTCGCAAAGGGGTAGACGAGGATGGCGAGCAGCAGAAGCCATCTGGCGGCGGGGTTGCTTGCGAGTCTGGGCATCTGCATGTTCTTTTCTCCCGCTGGATCGGATTGGTAATGGTAATCTGCCTGGTCGGTCTCTTTGCTGCCCGACCGACGGCGCCCGCCGTGAAGGATGGCAAGTGTAGTACGGAACGCTGTCGAAAAAGCACGACTGGTCGCCTCCAGGCATGGCGCGGTATCATGACGAATCGCATAAATAGCCAGTTGTTGGACTGCCGTCACCGTGTCCAAGGCGTCCATATGCTTCAGGGAAACTCGTACACATGGGATTAGCAGCGAAACAAATAAGGTGGCGCATGCAGCGAAAATCGGCCCTCGCCAGCGGGCTGTTCGTCGCCGCGATGCTCGGTGGCTGCGCCGAGGAGGAGCCGCCGCAGACCGAGGCCGTTACCCGGCCGGTGAAGACCATGGTAATCGCGGGCGTCGATGCCAGCGGCGTGCGCTCGTTTCCGGCCCGGATCGCGGCGGCGCAGCGTGCTGACCTGGCGTTCCGCCTACCCGGCACCGTGCAGGATCTTCCGGTCAACGAGGGCGACCGTCTGAAGGAGGGCGATCTGGTCGCGCGGCTGGATCCCACTGACTATCAGATCGTGGTCGACGATCGCCAGGCGACCTTTGACAAGGCCGAGAAGAACTTTGCCCGGGGCAAGCAACTGGTCGGCTCGGGCGCCATATCCGAGTTGGACTTCGACCGCCTGGAGGCGGAATTCAAGAACGCCCAGGCGGCCCTCAAGGCAGCCACCCAGGACCTCGCGTATACCGAACTGAAGGCGCCTTTCGATGGCATCATCGCGACGCGCGAGGTGGATCGCTTCGAAGAGATACAGGCCAAACAGACGATCGCAATCCTGCAGAAAATCGACATGCTCGAGGTCAAGTTCGACCTGCCCGAATCGATCGTTCGCGGCATCCGCGGGGATGACGGGACCACGAATGAGCGGGCGCGTGACCAGATCAAGGTATTCGCCAGTTTCCAAGACCAGCCTGAAGAGATGTATCCACTGGAATTCAAGGAGATAGCGACCAAGGCCGACGACAAGACCCAGACCTTCGAGACCACCTACCTGATGAAGCAGCGGGAGCAGGGCACGGTCCTGCCGGGCATGACCGCCGACGTGACGGTCGATTTCGCCGATTATATCGACAGTGCCATGGCCTTCACGGTGCCCGTCAGCGCGGTCGTGGGCGACTACAAGCTCGACCCCCAGGTCTGGACGGTGGACGAGGCCAGCATGACCGTATCCCCCCGGACGGTGAAGGTCGGGCGCCTGGTCGGCGAAGGCATCGAGGTGCTCGGGGGGCTCGAACCCGGCGCTCGGGTGGTTACCGCCGGGACACCTTTCCTGGTTGCGGGCATGAAGGTCACCCTGATGCCCGAACTCGAACAGGCGGCACCCCGCCCCGATGATCTGAAGTACCAGCAGTGAGCAGTGCTCCAGCGCAGCGGACAGGGGTCGCAGCATGAATATCGGCGAATACTCGGTCGAGCGGCCGGTGATCTCCTGGTTGATGGTCGTCATCCTGGTGTTTGGGGGCATCTGGGCCTTCGGCAAGATGGGCAAGCTCGAGGACCCGGCCTTTACGATCAAGGTCGCGAAGATCATCACCCTCTACCCCGGCGCTTCCGCCCAGCAGGTCCAGGACGAGGTGACCTATCATATCGAGAATGCCCTGCAGCGCATGGGGCAGATCAAGCACATCAAGATGGCCATCTCGCGCCCCGGCATGTCGGACATCCAGATCGAATTCAAGGACAAATACCGCGCCGAGGACTTCCCCGACATCTACGACGAAGTGCGGCGCAAGATCGCCGACATGCGGTCCCAGCTGCCGCCGGGCGCGCAAGACCCGATGATCATCGACGAATTCGGAGACGTCTACGGGATCTATGCCGCGCTGACGGGTGAGGGATACAGCTGGCGTGATCTGTGGGATTTTGCCGACCGGCTGAAGCGGGAGCTGGTGCTGGTGCCGGGGATACGTAAGGTCATCATCGGCGGCGAGCAGAAGGAGGTAGTGTATGTCGATGTCTCGCGCGCGCGCCTGGGCGAGTTGGGGGTATCTCCGGCGCCGATTGCCGCCATCCTGGAATCGCAGAACGTGGTCGTGGATGCCGGGCAGGTCCAGGTCGGTCCGGAATACCTGCGGGTCAGTCCGACGGGAGAGTTTGCCTCGGTGGAGGAGATCGGCGACGTATTGATTGGTTCAGACGACAAGAAGCTGGTGTATCTCAAGGATATCGCCGACATCGTGCGGGCCTACGAGGAGGTCCCCAGCAAGATGTACTACGTCAACGGCCGGCCGGCCTTGACGGTGGGGGTCTCGATGCAGTCCGGCGAGAACGTGGTCGCGGTGGGCAAGCGCCTGTCACAGCGTATGCGGGAGCTCGCGGAGACGGTGCCGGTCGGTATGGAGCTGACCCAGATCTACAACCAGCCGGTCGAGGTCAATAACTCGGTCAACGGCTTTGTGGTCAGCGTGGGGCAGGCGGTCGCGATCGTGATCGGCGTGCTGCTGCTGTTCATGGGCCTCAGGGTCGGCCTGATTATCGGCGCGGTGCTTCTGATCACGGTCGCGGGTACGCTGCTGATTATGCATCTCAACGGTATCGAGTTGCAGCGCATCTCACTGGGCGCACTGGTCATCGCCCTCGGCATGCTGGTGGACAACGCGATCGTCGTCGCCGAGGGGATCCTGGTACGCATGCAGGGCGGCATGCGCGCCGCACAGGCGGCGAGTGAGACCGTCGGCAAGACGATCTGGGCCCTGCTCGGCGGCACGGTGATCGGTATTCTGGCGTTCTCGGCCATCGGCCTGTCGCCGGACAGCACCGGCGAGTTTGTCGGGTCCCTGTTCTATGTCATCCTCTATTCGCTACTGTTGTCCTGGGTAACGGCCATCAGCACCACGCCGCTGCTGTGCGCGCTGCTGCTGAAACCGGGTCAGGGTAACGAGGGCGAACAACGCGATCCCTACGGCGGTGCAGTGTTCACGGTCTTCCGGGGACTGCTCGCGTTCGCGATTCGCCAGCGTATCCTGACGGTAGCGGTGGTCGTCGGCCTGTTTGTGGTGGCCGTGGTCGGCTTCGGCAGTGTCAAGCAGGCGTTCTTTCCCGAGTCCAACACCCCGATGTTCTTCGTCGACATATGGGAGATCGAGGGGAGCGATATACGCACGACGCGCGCAGACGCACTGCGCGTGAGTGAGTTTCTGCGCGGCCTGCCAGGCGTGGAGCAGACCACGACGGTCATCGGCGGGCCGCATGAGCGTTTCACGCTGGTCTACGACCCGCGGGAGATCTCCTCGGCCTATGCCCAGATCATCGTGAAGACCGATAGCCGGGAGCGGATCGTTGAGGTCTGGGACAAGGTGGAGGACTATCTGCAGACACAGATGCCCTGGACCGACCCGATTATCAAGTCACTGCGGATCGGCCCCGGGCGCGACGCAAAGATCGAGGCCCGTTTTCACGGCCCGGATCCGGTCATATTGAGGCAGCTATCGGAGCAGGCGCAGGCGATCATGCGTGCGGACCCCGAGGCCAAGGATATCCGCGACGACTGGCGTCAGCCGGTCAAGCTGGTGCGGCCGGTGTTCAACGAACAGGTGGGCAGGCAGCTGGGCATCACCCGCCAGGACCTGGCATCGGCACTGCGCTTCGCCGTCCAAGGGAAACCGGTCGGCCGCTACCGTGACGGTATACGGGTGCTGCCGATCCTGGTGCGCGCACCCGAGGACGAGCGCGCCGATGTCGGCAACCTGCAGGACATCAGCGTGTGGAGCCCGGTGCTGAACCAGGCGGTGCCGGTAGCGCAGGTGATCAGCGGTTTCGAGACCGTGTTCGAGAACGCAGTGCTGCGCTCGCGCGATCGCATCCGCACCATCATCGCCTCCAGCAACCCGACCGGTGAGCTGGCGACGCCGCTGTTCAGCCGGATAAGACCGCAGATCGAGGCGCTGGAACTGCCGCCGGGCTACAGTCTTTCATGGGGCGGCGAATACGAGGATACACAAAAGGCCCAGAACGGCCTCGGGCGTTCGCTGCCGGTCGGCTTCCTGCTGATGATCCTTACCAGCATCCTGCTGTTCGGCAAGCTCCGTCAGCCGCTGATCATCTGGCTCACGGTCCCGCTGGCGATCGTCGGCATCACCGCGGGGTTGTTGGGGGCGAACGGTGCTTTCGACTTCATGTCACTTCTCGGCGCGCTATCGCTGATCGGGCTGCTGATCAAGAACGCCATCGTGCTGATCGATGAGATCGATCAGCAGGTCGCGGAGGGCAAGGAGGGATTCAGCGCGATCCTGGACGCCACCGTCAGCCGCCTGCGCCCGGTCATCCTGGCCGCGGCCACTACCATCCTCGGGCTGATCCCGCTGCTCTCCGACGTGTTCTTTGTCAACATGTCGATCACGATCATGGCCGGACTGGGCTTCGCGACCCTACTTACCCTGGTGTTCGTGCCGACCCTGTATTCGCTGGTCTTCCGGATACGACCCAGCTGAAGGTCGCCGGGCAGCAGGCGCCGGGCGACCTGTCGTGCGTCGGCTATTCGAACAACAGCGGGACATAGGCCTTCAGCGTACGGTCACGCCACGGCATGCCGCTGATCCTGTCCGCCAGCTTTTCCGCGATGTGACGCGTCATGTCGTCGAACCGCACAATGGCGGAAACCCTGTCCTGATTCCCTACCCGGGGTATGGTTACCTGCAGTTCGTATCCGAGCCCCTCCAGTGCATCGAGGATATCTTCCTCGGTCACGTCCGGCGGAAGGTTCGCGATTACAATCCCAATATCTTCTTCGTCGGTCACATCAACGCTCCTCGATGGGCTTTTCTGAGCAATAATCAAAGGTCGGTGGCCCGGCGACATCAAGGATTTCCATCGATGTGCCGTGTCGCGTAGGGTTCGATGATAACTCAAGGTTGAAGAGGGGGCGGCCATGGCCTTGCTGGAAATCTGGCGAACCTGGCGGGCGAAACGCCGGCAGCTTGCAGCGGATCGCCTCGCCTTGCACCGCGGGATCGAAGAACTGGTCGATCTCGTCGACCCGCGTCTGCGCGGCATGCCCGGCTACCGTTCGCGGCTCGCCCCTGCGTTGCAACATGCCGTAGAGGTGGCAGATACACTGGTTGCCGGTCTGTCAGACCCGCTGTGGGTCGACCGGCGCTCGTGGTCACAGCAACCCCTGTTACGTGCCTACTTCACCAGTGCCGACGTCATGCAGGAGATCTTAGACAACAGCAACGAACTGCGCGACTTTCTGACCAGTGCGGCGGCCAGCGGCGCCGATGAAGTCTACGCCGCGATGGGTATGCGTATGACCCGCAGCGCCAGCCTGCAGACCGAGCTGCAGGGTGATGTCCTGCTGCGTGACCAACAGCGCACTGTGGTCACCTTCTCCGATCACCGCCTGGGCGCATTCGCGATCGATCAGGAATCGTTCAAGAAATCGTTGCGCCGGCGCCTACTCGAAGAGATTGCAGTGCGTGCGATGCAACGCATCATGGGCCTGCGTACCCAGCGCGAGGCGCTGCAGGAGGAAAAGACCCGTCTGCAGTGGAAGCTGAAGATGTACCAAAAGCAATCTGATGGCATCGGCGGACTATGGCACGATCAGAGCCGCCTCGAGCGACATATCCAGGGGCTTGAGGAGCAGCTGGGCGATACGCGAGAAGGCCTGCAGGACCTACTGGCGCGCGCCGGTGACATCGAGGATTTCCTGGATACCACCGTAGAGGCCTTGCAGAACATCGACCAGACTGTTTCGATGGATTGGCAAACCCTGTATGTGGATGCGATGAACGTCGAAGCCAGCCCGGAGGCCGGCAGGTCTGGGTTGTCGCTTTGCGCCATCCGCATCGGCCGACGCCAACCGCGCATCGTACAGCTGGTCAAATTCTCTCCGGATTTTGTCTCGGTCGATACCGGTAAGGCCCTGCGCCGGGCGGCACGGGCGCTTGGCGTTCACTAGCTTTGCCGAAGAGTGAACGTCGTCATGTTGGCGCGACTCCTCAGATCCCAGCAGAACCGGGTGCTCTGGTATGCGATCGGCCTTCTGGCCGCCTCGGGGGCGGCTTACCCCGGACCTCCGGACTCCTCAGCCTACGGGAATCTCGTCGCTCAGGTGCAGGCGCTGGCAGAGCAGGGCGGATTCAGCCTGGTCGGCTTGAGCAGACTGGAGGACGTGCCCCCGAGAACCGTCGACGGCCCCCCGCAGCAGCAGCTCCAGGCCCTGCTTCGCGGCTACAACTACGTGATGACGGAAAACAAGCTGATCGTGCTCGGGAAAAAGCGCTGGGCGCCACCCATTCCAAAGGACACCGTATTGGCAACCCGGCGCAAAGGATTGCATCACGTAGTCGATGCCACGTTGGTTGGCCCCGGCAAAGCCGAGCGTCAGGTTGGGCTTATGATCGATACCGGCGCCAGTGTCAGCGTTCTTCCACTGTCCATGGCGGCCGAGCTGGGTCTGCTGCGCGAAACCATGGCAGCGCGCAAGGTGCAAACGGCCAAAGGCAAAGTGGAGGCCAAAATCGGGACTCTCACCGCCCTTCGTCTGGGTAATCAGGAGATCAGCGACGTGGAGGTTGCCTTCATCGAAGATGCAATGCTGGGAGGTAATCGGCTGCTCGGCATGAACGTTCTCGGACGGTATCGCATGACCCTCGATGACCAGCGCAATCAATTGACCCTGAGTCCGCTGGAATAACCCCGGCGCCGCATACGCAGGGCGTGATAGCGCAACCGATGCTCAACGGGCGCGTTCTTTGCTCTGGAAAAAAGTCCAGGCGAACGCGGTAAATACGCTCACATTAACTTCGTCTTTGAACAAGGGGCTGTCGTCGTTGGTGGCACCGCTGTGGACGCCCAGTCGGGTGCCGACGATCAGGCGCAGGCTCTTGTCGAAACGCTTCGACACACCGAGGGTGATGTTAGTGCCCAGGTAGCCGGCATCGGCGTCGTAGGCGCGACGCGATGAGGTGGCGTACTTGGGTTTAACTTCGTAGAAGTAGTCCATCAATCTCTCGGTCCCGAACAAGGGCCCGATACTGGCGGATATGCGGAGATCCAGAGCGCCAACGTGTTCCAGGGCGTAGTTCAACTTGGGGTTGAAGACGAAGCCACGGTGGTCAAGCGACGAGAAATCGGTCGAGTAGACGGCTCGCGCCTGCAGATTGAGATTCAGCTTTCTCTGGCCCGGTGCGTTGATCAGCTTGAATATCAACTGTGGCCCGACACCGAATAGAAAATCAAGATCCGGCATATCACGACGGGCGTCGTTATTGTCGGAATCGACCGGAAAAGCCCCGCTCAGACTGACATCGAATTCGAACTTTTCATTGTCGATGAAGCGGCCGCTTACGGCCCCTCGGTTGTCTTCCCCGCCTACTCGCAGAATATCGCCTCGGTAGATCAGTATCGGCACTGGGAGCGCCCGGAAGGTGTTTTGTCCGGCCGCGGGATAGTCCGGCAAGGTGCCTGCGAACCCTCCAATACCGGCTTCCCAAAGCGGCTTTCCGTCTGTGGGTCCCTCCATGGTCTGGTCCTCGGCGTGCGCCGGTAGGATGCCAATCACCATGACAAGCAGCGTGGAGAAAAGGCGGTGGGTTGAAGTCAATCCAGACCTGCAGCTCATGGCCAGCGGTTCGTCCAGTTCAAATCGTATCGCGCAGATTGTAATCACGAACGGTCGCTGCTGACCGCCTGCTTAGTCGGGTTAATTCGGAACAGGCCAAAGAGGGGGGTCGGAGGTAGAAGAGAACGGTTCGCAGACAGTAACCGTTGGCATTCGCATGAACCTCCGGCCCCTGCTTCTGAAACCAGTTCATACCGTGCTGTCGAAGTGCAGCGTCGCCCGCAGGCCGGGGGCATTGTCGTCGAGTTGCAACGCCGCACGATGGCGCTGCGCGACCGCGGCGACCAGGCTCAACCCCAGTCCGCACCCGGGCGAAGAGCGACTGTGCTCCAGGCGATAAAAACGCTGCAGGACCTTGTCGCGCTCGTTGGCGGGAATGCCTGGGCCGTTGTCCGAGATAGTGAGTTCGATGCTGGCGTCTGCACATCCCAGACCGAGACGGATCTCACCGCCGTCTGGCGTATACTTGATCGCGTTGTCGAGCAGGTTCGCTACTGCCTGAAACAACAGGTCGCGGTCACCCATTACGGGTAGACAGTCCGCAAGGTCAAGGAGCATGACGAGCCCCTGTTGTTCCGCGACAGCCTCGTAAAGCTCCATGGCATCGGTCAGCAGCGCACCGAGGTCGATGGGTGCGAAGCGCAACGGCTGACCGCCAGCCTCGATCCGGGCGATGCGCAGCAGTGCGCTGAACGTTGAGAGCAATTGATCCGTATCCGCAAGGCTGCGCTCGACGGCATCCAGCGACGCGCCGTTGTGCTGCAGCTCCGTGCGCAGACCCTCGAGGCGGTTGCGCAAGCGCGTCAGTGGGGTACGCAAGTCGTGCGCAACATTGTCGGAGACATGACGGATACCCTCCATCAGCCGCTGGATCTCGTCCAACATGGCGTTGAGATTGGCGGCCAATTGGTCGAAATCGTCTTCGTGTCCGCCTGCTGGAATACGCCGCGAAAGATCCCCGGCCATGATCTCGCGACTGATCTGGTTTATCTGCTCGATGCGACCGAGACTGCGGCGGCTCATCGCGATGCCGCCGGCAAGGGCCAAAACGAGAGTGATCGCGATGCCCCATAAAAGGGCTCGGACAATCAGTTGCTCGGTTGCCTTGAGCTCACGCGTATCGCGTCCTACCAGAAGCCGAAGGCCGTTTTGGAGAACAAAGGGCTTTGCTCGTGCCTGAAAGACCCGTCCATCCGCGCGTGGGTCTTTGAACTCGAAGCTCAGCCAACGGTCCTCGTTCGGTGTTTCCTTCGGCCAGGCGCTGAGATTGCCGGCCAGCGGGTTATAGGTGGGCGACGTCAGCAGAAACACAGAGGAACTGTCCGGATCGCGCGCGACACGTGCATCGATGGTCTGAACCAGTCCCTCAAGACCGCGCACGCGATATTGTTCGGAGAGCCCTTGGATATCGGCCTCGATCGTCGTGTCGATCTGCTGAGCCATAAAGGTCACGGTCGACCAGTAGATAAAGCCGAGCAGCAGCAGGACAGACCCGGCAAACAGGGCCATGTAGAGAATCGCAAGACGAAACGTCGAACTGTGTAGAAGCTCACGGGCCTTCATGGATCATGTACCCCGCACCACGTACGGTGTGCAGCAGTGGCTGGGCAAAGCCCTTGTCGATCTTGCTGCGCAGGCGGCTGATATGTACATCGATGACGTTTGTTTGGGGGTCGAAATGATAGTCCCACACGTGCTCCAACAACATCGTGCGCGTGACAACCTGCCCGGCATGCCGCATCAGATATTCAAGCAGACGGTACTCGCGAGGCTGCAGTTTGATGACCTGGCCCGCACGCCTGGCGATGCGTGCCAGGAGATCCAGTTCGAGATCGCCGGCAACCATTACTGTCTCGTTGGCGGCGGTTGTGCGCGAACGACGCAACAATGCCTCGAGGCGGGCAATCAATTCACTGAATGCGAATGGTTTGGTCAGATAATCATCAGCCCCGGCGTGCAGGCCTTCGACGCGGTCGTCGACTTCGCCCAGTGTGCTGAGGATCAGGATCGGCACCGCATTGCCGTTAGCCCGCACCGATTTGACGATCTTCAGGCCGTCGAGTTCCGGCAGCATGCGATCGACGACCATCACGTCGTATGGCTCCGTCGTGGCGAGAAACAGACCATTCTTCCCGTCACCCGCGTGGTCAACCGTGTGCCCCTGCTCCCTGAGGCCCTTTACCAGATATGCCGCGACATCCGGGTCGTCTTCGACCAAAAGCACCCGCATCTGTCATCCCTCAAAGCTGCGCACTGCCGTACCTGACGAGGATATCGGGATTTTCCCGGGCCGTGCCATTGACGACATTAACAAGATTTAATCCTTTGGAAAGTGTATCGAAAGGTTGGTGCCTCTACAGTTTGAACACAGAGTGCCAGGGGAGATCGGTAATCCCGGGGCAAGTTTGTCGATTACTGACGGAGGAACGATCAATGAAAAACCGCAGTTCGAAGCAACGGCGACTCACGACCTTGGCCGCAGCTATAGCATTTGCATTGGCCGGCGGATTTGCCGTCGCGCTGCCAGATTCAGCCACTGAGAGTCGAGCTGCTGATTCGAGTGCCGTCCAACAGCTTTACGGTCCGGGGAGCTTTTCACCGCTGGTCGAGCGCGTGAAGCCTGCGGTGGTGAATATCTCCACCAAGGGGCAGGCCGGAAGTATGCTGAAGTCGCCGGGTGGCGGTATGAGCCGGCCAGAGTTGCCGGAGGGATCGCCGTTCGGTGAGATGTTCAAGCGTTTCTTTGAACAATCCCCTGACTTTGGTGGCCGTGCAGATTCGCAACGGGCGTACAGTGCCGCAGGTTCGGGATTCATCATCAGTGCTGACGGCTATGTGGTCACGAGCAATCACGTCATCGAGCATGCGGATGAGATCGAGGTAGTGCTCGATGATGGCACACGTTACCCTGCGATTGTCCGGGGTCGTGATTCGAAAACCGACCTGGCGGTACTGAAGATCGATGTGGACAAGGCGCTGCCCTACGTCGAGCTCGGAAGTTCGGAAAATGCGAAGGTAGGGGAGTGGGTTGTCGCTGTCGGCAATCCCTTCGGGCTGGGAGGAACTGTGACGGCGGGAATCATCTCCGCGCGCGGGCGTGACATCCAGTCCGGACCCTATGACAGCTATCTGCAGATCGACGCTCCGATCAATCGCGGCAACTCAGGTGGCCCGCTGTTCGACGCACGCGGGCAGGTGATCGGCGTTAATACCGCGATCTACTCGCCCACTGGAGGCAGTGTGGGCATCGGTTTCGCCGTGCCATCGTCAATAGCCGATGACGTCATTACCCAACTGCTGGCCGACGGTCGCGTCGAACGAGGCTGGCTAGGTGTGCAGATTCAGCCGGTGACCGAGGAGGTGGCCGAATCCTTCGGCCTTCCGGATCAGCACGGTGCGCTGGTCGCCAGCGTAGTACCCGGGAGCCCGGCCGCACGGGCAGGCATGCGCTCGGGTGATGTTATCTACCGGATGAATGACGCACTGATCGACGAGGTCAAGGACCTTCCCAGGTTGGTCGCAAGCGCCGATATCGGTAGGGACGCCAGCTTCGAGGTCAAACGTAAGTCCGAGGTGCTGCGGCTCACGGCAGTGCTGCAATCCATGCCGGACGACGAGCCAAAACTCGCGTCTATCGAGGAAACTCAGGATGCCGACGATCCACGGCTTGGTGTATACCTTGCCGAGCTGACAGCCGAGTCGCGAGCGCGTTATGGCCTCTCCGAGCAAAGCAGCGGCGTTTTGGTCGTCGACGTGGAGCAGGGTAGCCCGGCGTCAAACGCGGGCATCCGCAGCGGCAACGTTATCGAGATGGTCGATCAGTCCGTCGTCCATTCGCCTGCCGATGTCGCCACGGGAGTGCAGGAGGCGGCGCAGGATAAGCGATCTTCAGTGGTGCTACTGATCGAGCAGGATGGCAACAAACGGTTCGTGGCCGTGAAGCTGGCCACTGCCTGAGGATTGCTCCATAGGCCTGGCCGCAATGGCTGGCTTTGAGCATTTAATCGCGCCCTCTCCTTCAGGGAGAGGGCGCTCGATCCGCCTATCAGATGCGTACCCGTTCAGCTCCACCGAGGAATCTGCGCACGATTGCCTTGCCTCTCGTCCAACCAAGCACCGGCCTTGGCAACTGCCGCCTGAGCATCCACCGCATACCCATCTGCACCCAGCTTCAACCAGAGAACCCGGTCCTGATTGAAAAGATAACCGCCGACCAAGATCTTGATGTCAGCACATTGAGGCGTTGTGCGGACGGCCGCGATCAGATCAGTGACCGCGGAGACGTCAGACGAGATCGAAGCAGAAATACCCAGAACGTAAGCCCGCCGCTCAATCAACTCATCGACCACAGCCGTTGTCGGCGTATTTGCGCCGAGGTGATAACTTTCCCATCCCGCCATTTCCAGAAAATCTGCCACCATACGACCGCCAATCTCGTGTAGATCGCCTTCTACGCAGGTGGTCACAACAACGCCCCCATTTTTTCTCACGCTTGAGGACACGTGGGGAAACAGCTGCGACATAATCACCTGGGTGGCTGCGGTACAGTAGTGCTCGCGAGCCACGCTGATCTGATTCGTCTGCCATAGGCGTCCAATCTCGTACAGCGCGGTCTGAAAGACATGCAGATAGATATCGTGTACGGCAACACCAGAGTCGAGCGCATCGAGAATCAATCGGCTCGCCGTCTGCCGGCCACCTTGCATAAGGGCCTGTAGGTACTGATTGGCAAGTTGCGCCTGCGGACGCTCGGCTGTGAGAAAACTCGGTGCTTCATCCGGCAAGGAGGGAAAACGCTTGATGGCATGTCTGACGAAGCCGACAGCCACCTCAGCCGATTCCGCAGGCAGTTCGAATCTGAGCGCCTCGCACAAGCAGTTCAGATCGAGAAGCTGTTCTCCCGATGACACGCCACGTTGTGTATGCAATACCTTTGCCCATGCCACGTAATCCACAAACAACTCGCGATTGTCGGCAGAAATCGCTCCGGCCAGGCAAGACAGCTGATAGTTTGCGTCCTGTAGCGACTCGGATCTTTCCGATTCGCCATGGCGTTCGGGCACGTTGCTGTGCCGCGAGGACTCCATGGTAACGAGGGTTGTAGCAATTTCGTCACATTGCCGCTGCAACAGCGTGCCGATAGACCGTGTGCTTTGTGTCTGCCCTTTCATTTCCCCTCATGGTTGCGTTTCTATTCTGCCGCTATTGCGCGGAAGTTTGGTTTGTTCTCGATCACGAATATGGGGTTCGATTGTGATCTATAAAGCCCTGCACGCGAGGAACTGGAAGTAACATTGACCCAGATCAATAGGCGAACCCTTATTCCGTGGGTGGGGCGGGGTCATACCGTGTTCGGGAGACAAGCTTTGCGGAAATATACCGACTCTCAGATCACAGTAATCTTTTCCGGAGATACCCCCTCAGCCCGGAGGTGCGACCCGACTCAGACGATTTCCGGCTCTTCGACGATCTCGGGCAAGTTGAATTGGTCACCATCCTGCATGGCATCGAGATGTTGCTCCAGTAATGATGCCTGGCGTGTCCGACCGACGTGAAACACAGCCTCACCTTCATACACCAATGGCAGATTCGTACGCCCGATGATGACCCCGTCAGACGACGAAACAATGGGCTCCTCGCCAGAACCGCCGGCATCCCCAACAAAGGCCAAGACGTCGTCTTTGGATACCATGTCCCCAAGCTTTACCAGCATGCGAAGCAAGCCGCTGCTCGGCGCTCTTACCCAGGTTGTCGAACGTAATACAACGCTCGGTTTTGGCGGCTTTCGCTTCAGGCTCAGCATGCCCATCTCGCGCATTACGTTGACCACGCCGCGCAGGCCGACGCGGATCGATACCTCGTCGAAGCGGAGCGCCTCACCGGCCTCGTAGACCATGATCGGCACCTGCTCACTAGCGGCGGAATGGCGCAACGAGCCCTCCGGTGGCGCGGAGTGAATCAGCATTGGAGCAGCAAACGCCTTGGCGAGTGGTGCCAACGGTTCCAGGCTCATATCTGCACGAATTTGCGGGAAGTTGTCGCGGTGAATGGCGGCTGTGTGTAAATCGATCGCGAGGTCCGCACGCTTTACCACTTCACTCAAAAAGATATGGGCCATTCGCGCGGCAAGCGAGCCCTGCTCGCGGCCGGGAAAGCTGCGGTTCAGATCGCGTCGGTCGGGCAGGTAACGGGACTGCATGTGGAAACCGAGTACATTGACGATTGGGACAACCAGCAGCGTACCGCGCAGTTTCTGCAGTTGAGGCTGCACTAGCAGTCGGCGAATAATCTCCACACCGTTGATTTCGTCACCGTGAACTGCGGCACTGACGAGCAGAGTTGGCCCCTCACGCTTACCATGCACCACATGCACGGGCATATTGACGGTTGTCTCTGTGTAGAGACCTGGCAATGGAATATCGACGATTGCCTTTTGTCCTGCTTTGACCCTGATTGCATGGATCTCAAAATCCGCTCGACCCATAGGACTATCCCCGGCCCCGCGTTTTGGTCCGGTTCGGTTTGCTGTTTTTCTCGATGAATTCAATGATCAACCCGGCCACGTCTTTCCCGGTCGAGTTCTCAATGCCTTCGAGACCTGGTGATGAGTTGACCTCCATCACGACGGGACCGTGATTCGACCGCAATATGTCGACACCGCAAACGTTCAGCCCCATGATGCCGGCTGCGCGCACCGCAGTTGAGCGTTCTTCCGGCGTCAGCCTGACAACGGCGGCAGACCCGCCACGATGCAGATTGGAGCGAAATTCGCCCTCCTTCCCCTGGCGTTTCATTGCCGCGACGACCTTGCCACCGACCACCAGGCAACGAATATCGGCGCCGCCCGCCTCCTTGATAAACTCTTGGATCAAGATGTTTGCCTTCAATCCCATAAAGGCCTCGATGACGCTTTCCGCTGCCTTTTTGGTCTCTGCGAGTACGACACCGATGCCCTGTGTACCTTCGAGCAGCTTGATCACTGCAGGGGCGCCTCCCACCATATTGAGCATATCCTCGACGTCGTCGGGTGAATGCGCGAAACCCGTCACGGGCAGCCCAATACCCTTGCGCGCAAGTAACTGTAGCGAGCGCAGTTTGTCACGCGAACGTGTTATGGCAACAGACTCATTCAGTGGATAGACGCCCATCATCTCGAATTGGCGTAGCACCGCGGTACCGTAGAAGGTCACCGAAGCACCGATCCGCGGGATAACCGCGTCGAAACCAGTCAGATTTTCCCCCTTGTAGTGAATCGATGGACGCATCGAGGTGATGTTCATGTAACAACGCAGAACGTCGTAGGTAAACACCTCATGGCCGCGAGCGTTGGCAGCCTCGATAAGCCGGCGAGTCGAGTACAGATTCTTGTTTCGAGAAAGTACCGCGATCTTCATGGTTAACTCCTGTTGAGTTTCTTATTGCCTTTTCGGCCCGTTTGATAAGACAACGCAGGATTGACGACAAAGCCGCCTGCCTCCATCGTGGTGCGTCCAATCAGCATGCGAAAGCGCATATCGTCACGGCCGGTCAAAGTCATCTCCACCCGACCGTCCCACTCGCCCATGCGTAGCCGAGTGGAGATGACGTAGCGCCGTTCCGTATGACCACCGGAATCGGTAACCGGTCTCTGGTCTGTTATCGGGGCCTCGCATTCGACCACCCGAGATTCACTCTTCTGAACCGGGTGCACTTTAAAACGTATCCAGGGTCGACCATCTTTCTCGAAAGCTTGCAGTTCGAAGGCGTGTAGGCAGGATGTTCGAGCCCCGGTATCTACCTTGGCCTTGATAGGGCCCAACCCCAAGTCTGGCAATTCTACCCATTCTCGCCAGCCCAAAATTTTCAGCTGTTCACCCATGTGTATTCCTCTGCACCTGCGCAGTGAAGTTCCAGTCATAGTGAGCGGAGTATGCTTCGCTTCTTGGTAGCTCAACCGCCGAGCCCGGTGAACTGATACACAACGCAACAAGTGTGAATCCAGATAGCACAGAAGTCTTGCGAGCCATCGTCATTGCGTCTGTTCATTAAGGGGTTAGGGATTGGCTACGCTGGTCGCCTCACCTTGGATGGCTGCAGCAGATTGGCCGTTGCATCGTGACTTTATTCAGGTGAAATCGAACGACCACCCGGCATTCAATAGCCTGGAGTTTAGTTTGTTCGCCTGGAACCAGCAATGAGGTCGCGGGCATAGGTCGCCGGATCCAGCAGTCAGCGCATGCCTGTTACGTCTCGATCCAGCCAATGAGCAGAGTGTCAACAAATCGGACTGCCGCCTTGACTACCGGTCGAAAGCCGACGAAAACATTGCGGACGAATCCGTGGCAGGGGTAAATTCGGGGGTTGGAATGCCGTTTCGATGAAGTTCGATTGTCAGACCGACGATCTCCAAACGCGGAGAAGGGATGCTGTCGGACGAAAAGGCTCTTTATACGATCTATAAACCGTCTGGTATAATCCGAACACAATTGCGTCGAGCGCGATCCGGATACTTTCCCAATGCTTTGTTGAGCTTAGATTCCTCGAAAGCAGTCTGTACAGTTTGAGGGTTTGTGTCAGATCGGAAACACGACTTGGAGGAAAATCATGACGAAACAATTGATGATACTGTCGACCGCCATAGCCACCTGTCTGGCTGTAGGAGCAATCCCGGCACTAGCAGAGACGCCGAGGGTAAAGGTTGTCGGTGTAACAGTGGATAAAAGCAAAGGCACTCGAAATCCGGCGCGACGGCAGGAGGATTGTGCCAACGATTTCGACAACGGTCGCTGGTGCAGCACCCAGGATTATTTGGATGGCGGCATGGCAATGCCCGCCGATGCCAAGCTTGACACCGCATGGATCCGTCCTACGATCGTTTCAGCCGTTTACACACCGGACTCTGGCCTAGTGTATGTTGATGTATCCGGCGGCGCGGCCGAACCCGAGAACGTCAACTGCAACCAATGGTCTTCCAAAGATGCCAGATACAGGGGGGCGGTGCTGCAGAAACAAAACGACGATAACAGGCAGATCGTTACTACAAGACAATGCTCAGAAGACCTTCGCTCTCTCTGCTGCGCACCGGTGATGGAATGACCCTTAGTGCGCAGCCTATCCCGCTTATCTCACCAATTCCTGCTGCGGAGGGGACCACTACGCCCGCGATGGCTAAGGACAGCACTCGGTCGCTTCATGCGAAGCCGTGGCGAACCTTGTTGGCGTCTTCCTGTTTCCTGAACTGCAGGAATCGCGGCAGGAACTTGTCCCAGTCGATGAGATGGGCATCCAGTTCGGGTCCGTCGATACATGCGTGCTTGCGCACCATTTTGCCATCGAGTGTGACCGGGACCATGCAGGCGCCGCACATGCCGGTGGCATCCACCATGATCGAATTGAGGCTGGCCACCGTCTTCACGCCATAGGGTTTCGTGAGGTCGCTGACCGCGCGCATCATCAACGGCGGGCCGATGGTGACCACCTCGCCAATGGCGCGTCCGCTGCCGGCCTTCATCGCTTCGAGCATCTCTTCCAGCGGGGCGGTGACGAAGCCGTTGATGCCGAAACTGCCGTCGTTGGTGGTGTAGATCACATCGAGCAGCTCGGGGTACTCGGCCTGCAACAGGCCCACGCGACCCTCCGGCTTGTGCCAGAACATCAGGTCCCTGTTACGGAAACCGGAGATCAGGGTCACATGGTTGCCCATGCGCAGATGCTCGCGCATGATCGGATACACCGGCGGTAGGCCGACGCCGCCGGCGGTGAACACCACGGTGTCGCCGTTCTCGTAGCGATGCAATTCGCTGGGCAGGCCGAGCGGTCCGGCGATACCGGCGATGGCCTCGCCTTCCTGCATCCGGTTGATGTAAGCCGAACTGCTGCCGAGGCTTTGCACGACCAGATCGATGGTGCCTTTGTCGGCATCCCAGTCCGCCAGCGTCAGCGGGATCAGTTCGCCCTTGTCCCAGCCGAGCACGCGTACGAACTGGCCGGCGCGCGCCGATCTCGCGATCAGCGGCGCGTTGATCTCGAACTCGACGATGCCTTCGGCAAGGTCGGTGCGCCGGAGTATCTCTTCGCTGACTGGCCTTGTTCGGTATAGCGCTCGGCGCTGGCGACCAGCGACCTGATCTCGTCGACGGAGAAGGGTACTGTGCCTGCGATTTCGCGCGCGGCCGCCTGGCCGTCACCGGCCGCCCGGATGGCGGTCGAACCGCCACGGTTGGCATCTCCGCCGGTAAAGACATCGTCGATCGAGGTCTCCTGCGAGCCGGTCTTGATCTCGATAGTGCCCCACTTGCTGGTCTTGAGCCCCGGCTCCGAATCCTTGACGATCGGGTTGGAGGCATTACCCAGCGCCATGATCACCAGGTCGACCTGCATCTCCTCGATGTCGCCGGTGGGTACTGGCCGCCTGCGCCCGGAGGCATCCGCTTCGCCCAGTTCCATGACCTCGAGATTGGTATGGGTGACGAAGTGGGTCTTGTCGTTGCCGATGAACTCGCGCGGCGCGCGCAGCACCTTGAGTTCGATACCTTCTTCCAGCGCATGGTGGAGTTCCTCGACACGCACCGGCATCGCGTCCTGAGTGCGGCGGTAGACGATGGTCACATGGCCGCCCAGGCGTTTCGCGGTGCGCGCGGCATCCATGGCGGTATTGCCGCCGCCGATAACGATGACCTGCTTGTCCTTCACCTCCGGCAGCGGCGTCTCGTAGTCTTCCAGGTGCGCTTTCATCAGGTTGACGCGGGTTAGGAATTCGTTGGCCGACAGGATGCCGTTCATGTGTTCGCCGGGCACGTTCATGAAGCGGGGCAGGCCGGCGCCGGTACCGACGAAAATTTTCCAGAAGCCGGCGCGTTTCAGCGATTCCAGCGAGGCGGTCTTACCGACGATGAAATTGGTGACGAACTTGCCGCCCATCTGCTTGATCTTCATGACCACGTCATCGATCAGCTCGTTGGGCAGGCGGAACTCAGGGATGCCGTAGCGCAGCACGCCGCCGAGCTCGTGGAAGGCCTCGAACACGGTGACCGGGTAACCTTCCTTGGACAGCAGATAAGCGTTGATCATGCCGGCGGGGCCGGAACCGACCACGGCGATAGGCGGCTTGTCCGCTTTCGCCCAGGGATTGACGTAATCGCCGATCTCGGTGTTGGCATTGGGATTGAGGAATTTCTCGCTCTGCGGCAGGTACCATTCGAGCTGACCGATCTCGATGGGACGTTGGTTGAGCGTGCACACGCCCTGGCACTGGATCTCTTGCGGGCACACGCGGCCGGTGACATTTGGCAGCGGGTTGGCTTCCTTTATCAGCTGGAAGGCCTGCTTGAACTTGCCTTCGCCCATCAGGTGGATCATCTCAGGGATATGTATCTTAACCGGGCAGCCACCTTCGTTCTCGCCGCCGTCGATCTTCGGCAGGTGGCCGAGTTCGCAGGGCTTGTCGTCGCACTGCTTGTCGCGCAGCACCTCCAACCACACCAGCAGCTCGACTTCGCGGAAACTGTAACCCAGGCCCATGTACCCGATGTAGCCCTGGTTGACCAGGTCGAAATCTTGCGCGCGCTCGCTCGGCGGACGGATGTAGGGCGGGATGTTGTTGGACCCGGGCCAGCCCTCAGACAGGCCCTTGAACATGGGATAGCGGTCCGAAAGGTAAGCATCGAGCGCGCGTATGAACTTGCGTTTGAACTTGAGCGGTATGTTCCAAAGGAAACGCATCAGCAGCGTGCTCATGTCATCGTTGTTGCACAGCAGCTTCCACAGGGTTCGGGTGAAGGCTTCGCCGAGTTCGTCCTGCTGGAACTGCCAGGCGATGGCGCTGGTGCCCTCGCTGATAAAAGTCTGCCGGAAGAACTGCGGGTCGTTGACCAGGCGCTTTTTCAGCAGATCAACCTGCTTCTGGAAAAGCTCCACGGACGCGCTGTGTTCCAGCTCCTCCAGCGCCTCCGCGTTATCGTCGAGGCGAAGGCGGCTGTTCTCGGTCTTTAGACTGGCCTCGTAATAGCGTTGGACATCGTGCTGGTGATAGGCGCACTCGGGATTGTCGCGCGGCGATCTTGGCAAAGTCTGGTCTGTGTGCTGTGACATCTGTGTTGCCTCCAGGTCTCTGACTCTGGTCTGTGCTATGCCTGCGGATTGAAGCGGATGATCTCGGCATCGCATTCATCGGCGACCCGGGACGCGCGTTGCATCAGGTCCGGGGTGAGCTCAATCCTGTCGAAGATGCCCGGTATCACCCGGCTGACGACCTTGCTGGCGCCTTCGACGACGATGGTGGTCTTCTCGAACAGCTCGCTCACATCCTGGTAGCAGGCCTTGCAGTTGGTGCATTTCGGCATATCCGCCTCGGTAATCTCGACCGGTTTGCCGCTGGAGGCCACCTGGGCAGGCGCGGACGCCGGCTGCGCTGCGGCCGGGATCGCCGCTTCGGCCGCGCCGATCACGTTCACCGGTATGCCCTTCAGCGAGGGCGAGGTGGGTGCGCCGGATGCACTGGCGAGTTCGGCCATGCCCCTGGCGATGGAATCGATGGATGCCTCGCGCGCGACGTTCGACTGCCGGTAGCGCTGCTCCCATTGCTCCAGTTCCTGGTGGTGGCTGGTCTCCATGCGCTCTATGTGCAGGCCGCCGAGGTATTCCAGCATGCGCCAGTTCCTGCGGCGCTCCCCGGTCAGGGTGACCATCGCATGGGTCATAGTCAGCTTGACGAGCTTGCGGTCGGCGTCGGTCGACCAGATATACGGAATCTTGCCGTAACGCTCGGTCTCGCCAAGGTCGATGAACTCGTGGATCGGCACCGGCTCGCCGGCGATGTCACCCTCGATCGGTCGAAAATGCTTGCTGAAGCGGCCTTCCTGCACTGCGAAATCTGCCGCGGTGTAGGGGGTCTCGAGCAACTGGGCAGTGCCATCGTCGTCGATATAATCCAGCGTCTTGTTGATCCAGTCCTTGCCGATCTCCGGGTTGCCTTCCAGGGAGAAGCGCTCGGCGAGCGTATCGCCGCGGCGCGGGTCGTGCACGAACAGGGGATACATGCGGCTCTCGACCGCGAGAATGGCGCGGCGGCTGCCGGCATCATCGGCGATGCCGTGCTCGGGCTGACAGGTGGTATAGGTATCGAAAACCGCTGGCGATTCGTTGTAGGTGAGAAAATCTATCGCGTTTTTCATGAAGTGGCTCTGCATCGCCGCGCAGGTCTGGATCACCAGCACGTCGGGATGGAAGGCGGCGATCAGCCCGAGCTCCTTGCGGTCTTCGTGCTTGCCACGGTGCGCGACGCCGAAGCGGGTCAGGTCCGAATCCTGCGCGGTAAAGCTGGAGGTCGAGGTCTGGCCGCCGGTGTTGGAATAGGCGCCGGTGTTGAGTACCACGACCTTCAGCGGGGTCTCCGACACCAGCACGCGCGACAACGCGCCGAAACCGATATCGTAGGTCGCGCCGTCACCCCCCATGCTGATCACGGCAGGCAACAGGGCACGTTCCTCCGCAGAGAAATGATGCCAGTTGAAACACTGGAAGAGGGTGTCGTGGGTGGCCGGATCATAGTTGTCTTCGAGGTCGAGGCGGGCAGTGCGTAGGGCCCGGTAATCATCGACCGCGGTCGCACACAGGCCCTCGAAGATGCCCTTGGCGACCGCCGGCGTATCCTGGAAGAGGCTGTTCACCCACGGGTTCTTGTAGGGATTGGCGGGGAAGGTGGACGCGTACACGCTGCTGCAGCCGGTGGCGTTGGCGATGGCCGCAGCCGAGGGGCCGTCGCCGGTGGGGCCGCCCTCGAACAGATACAGACGCTGCTCCAGCGTGCGGATGGTCTGCCGCATGCGCTCGCGCCGCTGCGGGTCCTGCTCTTCGTCCTGCACGGTTTCGAGCTTTGCGCCGAGATCGACGAGCAGTTTTTCGAGTTCGTGGATATGCAGCTTGCGCTGGTGTTCATGCATAGCGCGGTTGGTGGCGGTCAACAGGCGGATGGCGGTGACCTCGCCACAGCCGCGGCAGGCGCCGTGGCCGCCTGTCATGGCGTAATAGTTGTCATGATCGAGCATCAGACGCTTGCTGTCGCCGCCCGGCCGCAGTGCGTTCTCGGTGAAGCGTGCCGCGGTATTGGGCAGCTTGCTGAGGAAGCTGAAACTTTGTTCCATCTCGTCCTGAGCAGCGCTGCTCTGGCGCCGCGCGCTGAGTGCGCCCGGACCGCAGACTTCGACGCATTCGAGGCAGCCGGTGCATTTCCACGGATCGATGTTGACCGAATAAAGACCGCCGGTGCCGGCAGCCTTCTTTTCCATGGCATCGAAAAACGGCCGCGTCTTCGCCAACGGGAAACATTCGAGCGCCGCGACCAGCCGCTCGAAATCATGCCGCAGGCTGGCGTTCTCTATCTTGAGTTCGGGGATTGCCTCGGCGACGATCGCGCTGAAGGTCTTTGGATCCTTGCTGGGCAGTTTACGGTAGGCCTCGCGGATGGACTTGGTCAATGGGAACACCTGGCTCGACATCTGTTGCCGGTGCGCCTCGGTGGCCTCGAGCTTGCCGATCGCCGTCAGCAAGAGGTCATGGATCTCGTGCACGGTGTTGGGAATCGCCGCATCCGGGCAAACCACCGCGCATTCCATGCACCCGGTGCACAGGTGCGCGCTGTACGCGGGCACCTCGCGCCGGAACAGGCCCTTGTCTTTCCAGGCAGCACTGGCCATCGGTATGAACAGCCCGCTGCCCGGCATTACCGCCGCCTCGCCGATACTGCCGTCCTTGAATCGGTCGGCCGCGATCTCCTGGTAGTATTCCGGGTCGAAAAGGCCGTTGGTCACCGAACTGCCGGTGGCCCTGGACATGCAGGCCGAGACCTCGACGCCCTGCGCGGGCTGCATTACCACCAGCTTCTCCGCTTGCTTGAATTCCACGTCGCTGTAATCGACCTTAATGGTCGCTTCCATACCGTCACGCACCACGTTCATGTTGCTGTCGACCACGATCTGGCCCTTGGCGCCGAATTTTTTCACCACCTGCTGCTCGACTTTCTGCAGGATGGCTTCCTCTGTGCTGCCCGCTGCGATGCGGTCGACGTGCCCGCAGATCGCGCCGATGAAGGCGATGCCCATCATGCGGATCTCGAGTTCGGGTACCGGCGCATGCTTCTTGGCGACGCCGAAAGCGTCGACGATATACAGATGGATGCGCTTGTCGCGGATGGTCTTGCGCGCATGCGCCGGCAGTTCCTTCCACACCTCCAGCGGCGTGTGGTGCGACTGCATGATCAAGGTGCCGTCCTCGCCGAGTCCGCGCAACGGGTTGGTGTGGCTGAACACCTTGTGGTCTGGCGACACCACGATCTCGACATCTTCGAGCTCCGCGTTGGTGATCTTGATGGGCTCGGGGCTTAGCGTGATGTAGAAATTGGTCGGCGCGCCGCTCTTCTCCGAACCGTATTTCGGCGCCGACTTGGAATGCAGGCCGAGCACGCCGGCGAGGATGTCGGTGAGCAGTTTGCCGGTGGCGATGGTGCCGTAGCCGCCGATGGAATGGAACCTGATGCGGAAGGCGCCCTCGGGCAGCAGCGACGGGTTGTCCTCGGTGTCGAAGGCCATGAACTCGGTTTCGGGATAGGCCTGTCTGAGACGTTGCTGCAGCGCGGCATTGGCCGGGGAGGGGTTCTTGTCGAAGAACTGCGATCCCAGGTAGAAGAAGGGCACGTTCAGGCTGCCCTCCATGTTGCGGTAGGCGGCCACCAGGTGGCGCGGCTGCAGGTCGTGCGCGCCCATGCCGAAGATGCCGGTACTGATCTTGGGCAGGGTAGTGACCGGCGGTATGCCCTGGTGACGGATCAGGCCCGCATTCTCGGCCCCCTTGAACAGCGACTGCGTGACCAGGTTGGTCAGCGCGGTCACCTCCGAACGCTCCAGCACGGTCACCGCCTTCTTGCCATCCAGTACGGCGACGAGTTCGCCCTCGGGGAACGGCTGCAGTAGCTTGATCGAGACCACGCCTGCTTTCATGCCCTGCGTGCGCAGGTGGGTGACCACGGCTTCGGCGTCATCGGTGACCGAACCCAGGCCGACGATGACGTAGTCGGCGTCATCGGCCATGAAGGTCTGCACCGGGTTATAACAGCGGCCGGTGAGGGCGCCGTATTCGGCCATCGCCTGCCTGACGAAACGCGGCACCTCGTTGACGAAATGCGTGCGGTGATCGACCAGACCGGCCTGGAAGTCGGGCTGGTTCTGCACGCCGCCGCTGAGCCCGGGGTTGTTTATGTCGACCATGGCCGGCACCAGCTGGCGCGTGCCTTTCTCCCACGCATGGATCCATTGCCGGCGCCACTGGCCGTGAAGTTCCTCGGGAATCCAGCCGAGGGTCTCGGCGACCAGTTGACCGTCGTTGTCGGACTCGATGTCGTCAGCGCGCTGCGCGAGGAAAGCCAGTACTGCGTCCAGGTTTGCGGGCAGGATGTCGCCGCCATGATGCTGCAGATATTGCTGCAACTGGTAAACGCGTCCCTTGGCGCCGTACAGCATCTCCTGTGCCACCGTCGGGCACTTGATGCGGCCCGACGGGTCGCCGAGGAATATCTTCAGCATCTCGGGCTCAGGCAGCAGGGTCTCGCATTGCATGTGGCTGGTGGCAAAACCATCCATCGCGTTGGTGACCGGCACCATCGATAGCGAACTCACCCGGTAGGCGATAGCGGCGAGGTCGGCCGCCTCCTGCGGATTGCTGCCGAACAGGATGGTGTAGCCTGAAGACAACAGGGCGTAGACATCATCGTGCCCAGCCATCACGTTCAGCGAATGTTTCGACACCGCGCGCGCTGCGACCTGCAACACGAAGCCGCCGACCTTCTTGCCCACGGTGACATAGTGCGATTCCAGCCCGTAGAGGATGCCCTGGCTGGAAGAGGCATTGGAGATGAAGCGCCCGCCGGTGAGCGTGGCGCCCATGGCGCCGCTCTGCGCGGAATGCTCGCCCTCGGGCTCGAAGAAAAACGGATGCTTGCCCCACACGTTGCAGCCGCCCTTGGCGCGGTAGGCCTCAAACAACTCGGAGATCTCGGTGGAAGGCGTGATGGGATAACCGATGACACCGCCGCAGACATGACCCATGACATGGGCCACCGCGCCGTTACCATGGATGACGGTCTCGATACCGGGGTACTGCTCCTCGCCGGCCGGCCGAGGTGCGTGCGGCTCGTCCTGCGTTGTCCCCGTCGGTGATGTCCCGACCCGGTGGCTGCCCTGGTTTTCGGCTTGCGAATGTCGCATCGTCGGCTCCTGTGCCGGTTGTAGTTAGCCGGCTGGCGTGCAAGCATTTAAAGATAGGTTAGTTTGCTAAAAACGCATCCGAAGAGATTGACGGAGGCCAATAAGCACGCTGAGAAGCAGAAAGCGCCTCATCCCGTCACCCCTTTCGTTTCTATTCTCCTGTCGGTTAGGAGATAGTTGCGGAACACGTTTCACGCTTTAATTCAAGCAAGCGCGTTTGATCCGCGTCAAGTTCTGTGAAGGTGAATGGCCGTTTTAGCGGGTTTCACTGACGTTGGTCGCGCGCCGCGGCTCGCCCTCGGGGTCAGCAGTTACCCTTTCGCTGCGGTTTCGGCCACCCTGTTTCGCCGCCAGCAATCCGGCATCTGCACGTGCGAAGATGGACTCGACGTTGTCGCCGTCTTGAAAGGCGGTTATCCCAAAGCTGGCGGTCTTATGACCTATCGCGCCCAGATCGGCCGTTTCGAGTTGGGTACGAATCATTTCGGCCAACCAGAAGCCACCGTCGATATCCGTCTCCGGCGATAGGATCACGAATTCCTCTCCGCCCCACCGCCCGACGAGATCCGTCGAGCGCACCCTTGACCGAATGGCTTCCGCGATCTTGGTCAGGACTACGTCTCCGGCCTGATGGCCGAGCCGGTCGTTAACCTCTTTGAAGTGGTCCACATCCATCAAGATGACCGTAAAAGTCGTGTCGTATCGGGTCGCCCGCTCGATCTCTTTTGTCAGGAGCTCGGTGATCCATCTTCTGTTTGACAGGCTGGTCAGATGGTCCTCCCGTGATAACCGGATCATCTGCTGCTGCAATACCTGATCGCGCCGAATGATCCGGGCGCCGATGATCGTGGGCCCAATCAGTGCGAGCGCGGAGAAAAAGACTGTCGTCGCGACGAACTCCCAGCGCTCCGCCCATGCCTCGGGCTCGTGGTGGGAGGTCAGTCGTGTCATAACCAGTCCTTCCAGCCAGAACTCCCAGAACAGACTGAGGACGGTGATGGTCAACAGCACCGACACCATCGCCGCAAAAAAGGCCTTCAGATCCATAGCTCAGTTATCGGAACTGCCCCGTTGTTGTTGAGAAGGTGTTGCGTTGCGAATCCCGTCGACGAGTTTTTCGAGACGGGGATGGCGCGAATAAATCTCAGCTTAACGCACGGTGCGCACGGCTGTCCCTCGATTATCCCGGTTCGGTGTCGAAATCATGCCTGCAGCGAGCCCGGCCTTGAGATTCGCCCCTGTTCTTGCTAAAAAACGCGCGGTCAACACCACACGGCGCAGGGGGGTATTGCTCGTGGAACATTGCCTCTTCATCCACACCAATCAAAAGCAGTATCTGGGGGCCTTGATCGCCCAGTACGCCGCACGTCGCAATTCCGCCCACAATGATCAGTTCGACGTCCGCATTATCCATCACAAAGACTATCCTTTCATGCATGGCCGGGAAGGGCAGCTCTACCTCAGGGATGGCCTAACAAGGCGTTGGCTGAATGACGATCTGCAGTCTTTCACCCCACTCAGATTCATGCCCCCGGAACTGATGAATTATCAGGGCCGAGCCGTTGTTGTCGATCCCGACGTCTTCGCGGTCGGTGACGTCTGGGAGCTTCTCAGCCGGGACATGGGCGACAAAGCAATCCTCTGCAGGGGGCGTTCCGGCAGCAAGGGCCAGGAGGGCTGTCTGGCCAGCAGCGTTATGCTGCTGGATTGTGCCAAGTTGACGCACTGGCGCGTCGAGGGGCAGTTTGCCGAGCTGTTCGAGATGAAACGGGACTATAGGCCGTGGATCTGTCTGCAGCTTGAGCCGCCGGAGTCCATCGGCCATTTCGAGAACGCGTGGAACGACTTCGACCATCTCGATGAGAACACGAAGATGCTCCACAATACCAAGCGCAAGACCCAGCCATGGAAGACGGGGCTTCCGGTCGATTTCACAGCGACTGAGAAATTCCGCTGGTATCCGCCCAAGGGCTGGCTTCGGCGCGGTCGCCGGCTGTTGTTCGGCGCGAGCAACGACCCCGGTCAATACAAGCCGCACCCCGATCCGAACCAGGAGCGGTTCTTCTTCGGTCTGCTGCGCGAGTGCCTGGAGAAAGGCGTTCTCTCCGAGGCCCAGCTGCGCGAAGAAATGCAGCAGAACCATATCCGGCACGATGCATTCGAGTTGATTGACAGGACACCACCGCTGGCGTCCGAGGGCACTCTGTCCACGAAGTTCTAATGCAGACAGAACACCTATCTGCGTTGTTGCGCGAGCTTGAATTAGCGGAGCGACTCCTGCGAGTAGCTGAGCCCCTATCACGCAGCCGAGTCTACAAGAACATCTTGGAAAGGGTGCTCGATTGACCCCGAAGACACTACTCGTGCTGGGCTCGAAACCCGAGCCGATCCTACCGCCGCGCCACGCCTACGACGCCTTGGCCTGCGCGAATGCCTCGGGATTCTCCGCCGCTCGCCACGGTTTGCCGACGCCGGCGTTCACCGTGATGTCCGCGGTGCTTACCTCGGGTATCGCCTCGGGGCGCCACAGTCTCCAAGCTGTCTCCGGGTTAGGAACCGGCAGACTGTACTTCGTGCCGCGACCGCCTCACAAACTGACGCTCGCCAAGCGCCTGCTGCACCCCGTCAGGACGTACCGAATAAGCGCCCGCTGCCTGAGAGGTACTCTGCGCTCGGTCGGCTACCGATACGACGAGTTCGTCGAACTTCGCTGGCACCAGTACTATTCGATTATCGAGGAGCTCTGTCGAGACAGACCCGAGATTCTGGATCTGCTCGGGCGGAAGCACCCTTCAACAGGTGTGGCTGCGGTCGCCCTGGGCCTGACGCGGGAGCGATACGAGCGCGTGATCATTAGCGGCTTCAGTTTTGAACTCACCCACGCCCACGGCCACAACCCGGACATCGACGAGCGCCTGACCGTCGCAAGCAAGCATGCGGCCACGGATATTGCGGTCCTGCAGCATCTCCGAGAGATCCGGGGCAACGTCTATACAACCGAGCCCGCGGTCACCGAGCGGGCAGGGATCCCACCGCTGCCTGGGATATAGGGAAGCAGGGGTCGGAGGTTCGTGCGAATGCCAACGGCTATTGTTCACGAGCCGTTCTCTTCTTTCTCCGACCCCCTGGATTATTATTTCTTGGACGCGAATGCCGGATCCATATAGTCGGCCCGCGTCGGACCCATTCCGGTCACCTGCACAATCGCCTCCCCATCGGGTGTGGCCACGAAATGCGCGACGCCTGCCGGTTCGGTATAGAAACTACCGGGGCCCAGGGCGATGAGCTTCGACTCGTCGTACTTGTCGCCCCACCCGATGTACCAGGTCCCTTCGAGCACGGTATAGGTTCGATCGTCCGGATGGCTGTGCGCCTGTACGACCCGGCCCTGCGGGAACTGGACGCGATAGACATAGGGCCCGGCCTCTGTGCCTTTGCTGATGATCCTCGCCACGCCCAGGCCCGGGACCCTTGGATTCGGCTCCCATGTCAACTGCCCTGGCGTCATCGTCATCCCGGATGCCGGAGAATCCCCCGCTACAGTTACCGACGATGCCAACAGCATCGAACTCAGAATCGTGAACATTTGCGTAGAACCTTTCATTTCTCTCTCCTCAAGATTGATGGTGAATCTGGCCTCTTCAGCCAAGGGCCATCGTGTCCTCGATGACCCCCGGCCCGGCACGGAGAGCAGCACTTCTGCCCAGCCGTATGGCCCCCGTATAACTCAGCCACTTGATCGGTCTTGGAAACGATCCAGCGCGTGACTTTCGCTGTTTCGTTGACCACACTTATAGGGGTGCGGGCACACCGGCGTCTCGACTGAATCGAGGAGGAAAACAGACGAAATAACGACCAGACTTTTTATCTTGGATAATCAACCACTAACGGAGATGACGCGATACCTGCAAGAGCGAGGAATCGCTCGGGGAAAAGGCAATGGAGCACAATGCGGTGGTCAGGGAGGGTCCCGACCATGGTTCCTTTCGACTCGGTGACTGGTGGGTCGAACCGGCGCTCGGGCGTATCTGCATGGCGGGCGAATACCGCCGCCTGGAACCGCGGGTCATGGATGTCCTGGTCTATCTGGCGGCGCACCGGGGCGAGGTGGTCACACGCGAAGACTTAGAACGCGCGGTATGGCGCGGCGCTATCGTCGGTTATGACGCCGTCACCGGCAGCATCATCAAGCTGCGCAGGGCACTGGGCGATAATGCCCGCGATCCCCGCTATATCGAGACCATCTCCAAATCCGGCTATCGGCTCATCGCCGCGATGGCCCCGCCTGAGGCCCCGATCAGTGAGGCCTCTGCCGTTGACCTCGGCGATGGCCTTCCGGATGACGATGCGCGCAGCGCCGCCAGCCCGCCGTTCCGGATTGGTATATGGACAAAATCCGCGTTGCTTATCGCGGTGATGGCCGCAGTGTTTGTGCTTGGTTGGCTGGCATCTCCGGAGCCGGAGACCTTCATCACAGAAGGCCCCACACCGCCGCTCGCACGCAGCGGGATCGCCGTGGTTCCGTTCGAGAACCTGACCGCGGAGCTCTCCCAGGACTATTTTGCGAACGGTATTACCGAAGATCTCATCACCGATCTGTCGAAGCTTTCCGGCCTGCGTGTCGTGGCGCGGAATTCGATCCTTGTCTACAAGGACAGCCCCAAGACGGACAGCCAGATCGGGGCCGAGGTCGGTGCGCGTTTCATTGTCAGGGGCAGCGTGCAGCGGGCGGGAGGCCGCGTGCGTGTCAACGTGCGTCTGATCGACGCCGTGGAAAACCGTATTCGGTGGACTGAGCGTTACGACGGCAAGCTCGCTGACATATTCCAGATGCAGGACGACATCACCACCCGGGTGGTTTCCGCCCTGGAGGTCGAACTGTCGCCCGGCGAGCGCCAGCGGCTTACACGCCGGTATGCAGCCAGCGTCGAGGCCTACGACGAGTTTCTGCGCGGGCTCGATCAACTTGGCCGGCGATCTGGCTCGGCAAACGTTGAGGCGAAGACTCACTTCAGGAACGCGATACGACTCGAACCGCACTTCGCCCGTGCCTATGCGGGCCTAGCGCAGGCCTACTCACAGGATGCGGTCTACGATCGTGGGCCGAGTGTGAAAGCCTCACTCGACGAGGCCGAACTGTTGGCCCGCAAAGCGCTCGAGATCGACGAGAATATTCCACAGGTGCGCTTCGTGATCGGCATGGTGGAGATGTTCAAGGGAAATCTCGACGCGGCGACCGCCGAGGTGACCCGAGCCATCGACCTCAAACCCAGCTACGCTGACGGATACGGTCTGCTTGCGCGAATTCTGGATTTTGCGGGTCGGCCCGAGGATGGCCTCGAGGCTCTGCGCCAGGCGATCAGCCTGAACCCACGCATACCCGCGATTTACCGGTTGGTCCATGGCTCGCTGTTGTATCAGCAGGGCTTGTTGCAGGAGGCACTGCGGCAGTTACAGGAATCTGTCGCCGCCAATCCAAACCTGCTCTTGAGCCGCCTGTACCTGGCGGCAGCGTATTCCGCATCCGGTCAGCTCGATGAGGCAGGATGGGAGGTCGAAGAGATTCTCGCTTTCAGCCCCAGCTTCACGCTCGCCTATCTGGATTACGGCTTCCCTATACGCGATCAGGCGCTGCGACAGCGTTTTATCACCGACCTGCGGCGCGCTGGGCTGCCTGAGGAATAGCGGAACAGAGCGATGAGACTGCGTGCGTCATGCCTGAAACGGACATGGCAATGCCTGCGAATCCGTACCGCTGGCTTCGGCAAGTGAGGGGGGGTCGGAGGTAGAAAAGAACGGTTCGTAGAGAATAACCGTTGGCATTCGCATGAACCTCTGATAATCCTCCTTCCGCGGGCGACTAGCGCAGCTGCTGTGTAGCGTAGTAGTTACCTAGCGCTGTGATCTCGTCGTCAGTAAGTGATTTGGCAATGTTGCGCATGACGGCATAGACATCATTCGCCCGGTTGCCAGACCGGTATTCTGTCAAGGCAATCTGCAGATAGATAGACTTTTGACCTCCGAGAACGGGCATTCCGTAATACCCGGGTTGCCCGGCACCCTGATGCCCGTGGCAGCCCTCGCAGGAAGGTACCATGCGGCTTCCGTGACCTTTGGTAATCAGGTTCATGGCAAGCGCAGTATCGCCGCCCGACGATTCTGGCGCGGGCGGGGGCTGTGCCGCATAGTACGCTGCGATATCCGCCATATCCTCATCGGACATGCCGGCCGCGATCGCGTTCATCAGCGGATTGATGCGGGTCTTGTCCTTGTAGTCGCTTAGTTGTTTAAACAGGTAGCGAGGATCCTGGCCAGTGATGTATGGGAAAGCCGGCGAGGCACTCATGCCACTTTCGCCGTGACAGGCAACACACCCGTAGGCCAGTAGCTCGCCTTTGGTGGCACTGGCTGCATTCAGCAGACGTATCGTTTCGGCTGACCAGACTACATAAGACGATGGTGCTGCCAGCACCTGTGCGCCAATCAGAAAAACCGACGCCGCGCCCAAAATTGCCAAGGTTCGCATTGTGTCAATCCTCCAGTGACCGCGTTAGCGAATAGGTGCGCCTTCGCCCAGCAATTTACCGTCCGGCTTTTTCAACTTGCCGTAGTAGTCATATTTGTTGTCGTGAAACTCTTTGGTCGTCTCGGCGAGGTTCCCTGTGAAGCGCGGGTCCTGGGGGCGTTCCTGTGCATTCATGTACGCAGCCACGTCCCAGGCTTCCTGATCAGTCAACCAGGCTCTGTCTTCCGCGGCACTTGCAAGACACAGCGGCATATTGAGCTTGACATAGTTTGCCGCTGTATTGACTTTGTGCATACCTGCACCCCAGTTGTAGGAATGCTCGCCCCACAATGGCGGGAATACCACCTCACCCTGCGCAAACTGCCCTTCGCCGTTTTCACCGTGGCATACCGCGCATTTGCCGCTATACACCTGCTTGCCGCGACCGGGATCGAATCCCTCTTTGGTTTCCTCTAGCTTTTTGTAGCCCCGGCCTGGCATATTCTGATCGCCTGTCGGTGCTCCCGTTGCAAGCCAGTACATATAGCTCATCAGCGCTACGATGGTGTCACTCTCGGCATCGGGTGGATGGCCGACCTTCGATGCTTGGGCATTCATTGAATACTTGAAGCAGCCCTGGACACGTTCGATCTGGGTATTCACTGCCTTGGTCTTCTTGCGGTAAGCAGGATACGCCACCCAGGATGCCCACATTGGCGCAGAGTTGGCGAGACGCCCGGCGTCCAGATGACAGCCCTGGCACACCTGTTTGTTGCCAACGTACTTGCCGGACGTGGGGTGGGTGTTGGTAGCCTCGAAAATGGCTTCACCCAGTTTGACTTCTTCGCCGAAGGGTCCGTCCGGGTAGGTGTTGCGTGCGGGTGACTTGAAATAGCCGGCGTGATCGGGCTCACGTCCAGGCTCGACTTCACCATGATGTGGCAGGGGGTTGTCTCTAACAGCCGCGTTATCGGTAGTTACCGTCTCACCGATGTCCGCAGTGCTGGTGGCGTTATTGTCCCGCACCGGTTGCGCTGCGTAGTAGGCAGCAACCGAGCTCAGCTCTTCGTCCGTCAGCAGGTCGGCGACATGTGCCATTAGCCCCAACGGACCTCCGCTACGGATTCCGGACTGCCAGGCCTTTACTTGCTGGACGATGTATTTATGCGGTTGCCCTGCCAACGGCGGGAATGCTGCACCGACGCCCAGCCCGCCGGGGCCGTGACACTGGGCACAGGCCGGAAGACCGCGCGCCGACATATCACCGTACAGCGCCAGGCCAGTACCCGGTTCCATCGCGACATCGGGCGGGGCCTTTGCGTGACTGACAGGTGGTAGGCCGGCGTAGTATTCGGCTACCGCTTTGACTTCGTGGTCGGTGAGTGCGCTTGCCATACTGGACATCACCGGATTCTTGGCACTGCCGTCCTGGTAGGCCCGCAGTCGCCGTTCGAGATATGTTGCGTTGAGGCCTGCCAGCCGGGGAAAGCCCGATTCCTCGTTACCGCCACCGTTGGCCCCGTGACAGGCTGCGCACGCCAGCGCGCCGGGATGCGACGCGCCCTCGCGGGCAATCTTCGCGCCTTGGTCTTCGGCGTGCAGCGCCGCTGATGCAAAGAACAACGATACAACCACCGGTGCCAGCAAACCCGGACGCAAGACCTTCATCCTTTGCACCTCATCTCCACGCCAGTGCACCATGTGTTTCCATCAGGAAGAACTGAAAGATTGGGTAGCCGAAGTTGGTCACCATGAATACCACCAGCAGCGTGTTCCAGACGGCAAAGCCGTTGAGCGGCCGCGGTAAGTGCAGGACGGGGTGCACTGGTTCGGCATACCGGATTTCACGTTCTGGCGCCGACGTACGGTTTCGATGGGTCAACAGCAGATTCACGACTAGCAGGACTGCCGAGATGACGAGCGGGATACCCGCGACGGCCATGACATACATCCAGGGTTGCCACGGGGACACAAACTCCGGCCCTTCCGGGAGAAAAGCGGTGCGTCGCGGCATCCACAAGAGGCCAAGGTAATGCCACGGTGTCGTCAGCAAAGACATGCCGCCGAACCACAGCCACAGCTGCACTCGTGCCATTGCGGTGGAATAGAGTGCACGGCCGGTTAGGCGTGGCCACAGATAGTAGGCGATGGCGAAGTACATGATGACGACAGTGCCGCCGAATATCAGATGGAAGTGTGCCGTTACCCACATGGTGTTGTGAATCATGCTGTTCATGCCATAGCTGGCATTCACGAGGCCACCGAATCCGCCCAGCATCAACATCAGCAGGGCCAGGCCCATGGCGAGTACAACCGGTTCCTTCCACGGTAGGGCGGCGATCCAGCCGAACAGGCCCCGGCCGCCGCGTAGGCGCCCGGCAATCTCCAGGGAGGCGATGACTGTAAATCCGGTAATGAGTGTCGGAACTGCGACGATAAATGTTCCGAAAGCATGCAGCAGCTTCCAGCCGTCGGCCTGGAAGGGGTCTGCATACAGATGGTGCATCCCGATCGGCAACCCGAAGACCAGGATCATGACGAAGACGACGCGTGCCAATTCATCGCTGGCCAGGCGGCCACCGGCCACTCTGGGGACGATGGTATACATGGCGATGTACGCAGGAATCAGCCAGAAGTAGACAATCGGGTGCAGTGTCCAGGCAAACAGTGTCCTGCCGAGGCCGACATCGACCGTGTCTACCCAGCCCAGGGACAGCGGGATCAGCAGGAACACCACCTCCGTTACTACGCCGATCAGCGTCCAGGACCAGAGGATGGCATTGGCCGTGGTCCCAAACATCGGCAGTGGCAACGGTTGCCCGGCATTGGCGCGTTTCCATTGCGTGGTCATCACCAGCATGATCAGCACCCAGGCCAAAGAACCGACCAGCAGCAGGGCTGCGCCGACATAAAGTGTCCAGTGGGCGGTGAGCGGCGGATAAAAAGTGTAGAGGACCGTGCCTTGCCCGGTAACGATCGTGTACACCACCATCAGCACACCCGCCAGCATGATCAGGTATCCGAGCCATGCGAGGGACGGATTCCAGACCGGTCGGCCCAGACTGCTGGCGGCGGTCGCATAACCGAAACCGGCGATGAAAAAGGTCGTCATGACGTAGGCCATGATCATGCCGTGTGCCGTCACCGACATGTAATAGCCCTCCGCCCATACCGGAATCAGCTCGGCGCGCTCCAGGACCTGATAGAAACCCAGGAATACCGCGATCAGGAAGGTTGCGAAGGCTACCCAGAAGTGCGCCATTGCCAGCCCGGTCACCTTTACCTGGCTACTCATTGCCCGTTCCTCCGCTCGCAATTGTGGTTATCCCAGCGGTCGCTGCCGGCCGATCAGACACCGGCATCGGTTTGTGGGACAACGCTCACCTTGCCCCACATGAAGTGATGGTTCAGGCCACAAAACTCGTTGCAGTAAATCGGTAACGTGACCTTGCCGTCGGCATCGCGGACGCCAAATTTCACCACTTCGTGGAATTGGATGCTTGCGGTGATTTCGGATACGTATCCCGGCACCACCATGGTATCGATGTTGGTGCCCGGTATATGCAGACCATGCAGCGTATCCGGTGTGGCGACCCGAAAAGTGATCGGCACGCCCGCTGGAAGTTCGATGTGACTGGGAGAAAAGCCGTAGCGATGAGCTACCAGCACGACAGTAACGGAACCATCCGGATTAACCTTGGGCCCGAGATTGTCCTCGGCGAATTCCTCGGTGAGATGCAGCCGAGTCGAGTCTATGGTTTCGACGTTACTCGGCGGCTGGGCATGCAATGTGACGACGGTGTAGAGGATGCTTGCGAGCATCGTTACTACGATCAGGCCGGCAATCCAGACCCAGCGTCTTTCCAAGGCGCCTACCTGCATCGCACTGCCTCAGCTGGCTGGGCCAAGGGCCATGTAGCGGGCAAAGTAGAGGAAAAACCATGCCACCAGGATCACAGCCCCATAGGCAAGCAATAAGGCGAAGGTGCCTTTGTGGGGCCCGTCGAGGATTTTCTGCTCTTCTTCCGGACTCAACTTTTTCATCTGAAGCGTTACGCTCCTGATCCGTTACTAGCTCGGTTCGACCCTGGAGATTAGATCCTAATATCTGTTGCCATACCAGCCAAAAGATTTTCTTGTGACAGCGTCCAGAATGCGTGACGTGCATCGAGGGGGTCTGAGGTAGAAGAGAACGGTTCGTAGACAACAACCGTCGACATTCGCTTAAACCTCCGACACCCTGCTTGCAGAGTCTAGAGTCTAGAGTCTATCGATGCCTCTGCGTCATAGCCGAACGTGGGGTCGCAATGGATAGGAGCAGGTACTGCTCCGGCACGAGGGCGGTTGCGGCGCACTAAGCGCCCCCGTTTAATTGCGGAGGCGGGACGGCTCGGCCGGGGATCGCTGATTGTTACTCAGCCATGCCGGCCGCGCGAAGATCTTCGATCAAACGCGTCTTGTGAGGCCCTTCCGAAAGGGGCATGTTTTTCTCCAGGCTCGTTACGGTCAACTCCGGGTGATCGGTTTCGAGTTGCATGATCTGCCACTCCGCGTCGTCTAAGCGGTTGAGTCTGACCAGCGAGGCCGTGAGGAAAACGCGGGGAAACATGGGCGTACTGTTTCTTTCCAGCGCATCCTGCAGTTCGGCGACGGCAGCAGCGTAGTCGCCCTTGATATACAGCGCCCTTCCCAGGTTGTAATTGTAGTCCCAGCTGTAGAACGGGTTCAGCACCATGCCGCGTTTGACGTATGCGATTGCGTCGTCCGCCTTGCCCAGGCTGTTGCTGATCAGCGCCAGCATGCCATAACCATCGGCGTAATTCGGCGCCAGTTCCACCGAGCGTTTGATCGCGGCAATTGCCGCCTCGGCTGCGCCACGCACGTGGTACGTGTAACCGAGTGCCCAGTGCGTCTGCGGTGCGTACGGGTCGAGTTCCACCGCGGTGCGTGCCAAGTCCAGCGCCTGGTCGAGGACTTTCCTGGAGTTCTCATACCAGCCGGAAGCGACGCCTCGCGCCATGCTGACCGCGAGCGCCCCGTAGGCACGGCCGAACGCCGGATCGAGGGCAATGGCCTCCCGGTAGAGGGACTGCGCCTGTTCGTTTGACTCGCGGGCGTACTCGAGATGCCTCTGCAGACCCTTGAGGAAGACGTTATAGGCCGCGAAGCTGCTGGCTGTTGGACGCCCCAAGTGTTCGTTCTCGCCGCTGCCCAGTTCGATGGAGAGTTGCGCGACAATCTTACGTGCGATCTCTTCCTGGATCGCGAACACGTCATCGAGCACGCGATCATAGCGCTCGGCCCATAGTTGATGTCCGGTGTCCGCATCGATCAACTGCACGGAGACCCGCAGGCGGTCGCCGGCCTTGCGTACGCTGCCCTCCAGCAGGTGGCTGACGCCGAGATCCTGGCGGACGTCCTGTGCCTTCGGGCTCTTGTCCCGGTACCTGAACGACGAACTGCGTGCAATTACCGTCAGGTTTCTGAGTCGCGACAGGTCGGTGATCAGGTCCTCAGCGATGCCGTCACCGAGGTAGTTCTGCCGTTCATCGCTGCCAAACTCGGCAAACGGCAACACCGCCAGGATCGGGGTCGAACGCGCAACGGGTGGCACCGGCGATGCCGGTACCGCCTCGGAACCGGCAGGCGCCTGTGTCCTCGCGGGTAACAGCCAGGCCACGACGGCGGTAAGAATGGCCAGTGCTGCTATCGCCAGGAGCATCGTGCGCATACTGACCGCAAGACGGCTGGACGCTGCAGGCCCTGGCGAGGCTCCCGGGTCTACGGTCCAGACGCGGATCTTGCGCTCGATGTTCTTGAGCCGGCGTTCGCCAACGTAGTGCAGCGGAGCGTCGACCCTGCCGTCGACCTGCGCGGCCGCTTCTTCCGACAGAAGGATATGCCCCGGGCTACACTGGCTCTCCAGGCGCGCCGCGATGTTGATGCCGCTGCCATGCAGGTTGTCGGCATCCTCCACAATGTCCCCGATGCTGATGCCCATCCGGAACTGGAGCTGTTCCGCTACGGGGCGCGACGCGTTACATGTCGCGATTCCCCGCTGGATGTCGATCGCACACTGCGTTGCTTCGACGGCGCTCGGGAACTCGATCAGCGTGCCGTCACCCGTCATGCGCACGGTACGCCCCCCACGGTGTTGGATCCACGGGTTGAGGATATCCTCGATACATGCATTGAACCGGGCAATAGTACCCGCCTCGTCGGCTTCCAGCTGGCGACTGTAATCCACCATGTCGGCCATCAGGAGGGCAGCGAGACGTCGCCTCGTGGTGCCTTGATGAGGAATTGTCGTTTCGCTTTCCGAGACGGCTATTGGCATAGCCGCGTCCTGATCCGCGACAGGCGACACGGGAGCGATAAGCTGGTAGCCACGCTTCGGAATGGTGGCGATATAGCTTGGGTTACGGGCGTCGTCCCCTAGCGCCTTGCGCAGCTTGATCACCGTGCTGGTGACCGAGTCGTAGCTGACCATGCCGCCCTTCCAGACCGCTTCCTCCAGATCCGAGCGCGATACGACCTGGCCCGCGCGCGATGCCAGATAGACCAGGGCCTGCATCGCCAGCGGCTCGAGTCGCTCGCTGCGGCCGTCCCGGCGTACCGTATCCTCGTCGGGTGTAACCCGCCATCCGCCGACATCAAAGCTTTTCGCGTCTTGAGTATCCATGTCATCCCGCTGCCTACGATGGGGCGCCGACTCTCGTTTCCGTCGGGGGTCCCTAGGACGGATGCTAATTAACGGTTACTGCGGCACTAAATGCCGTCGTATTTCCTTCGCTCTCCGGTCCGTTTTCCGTCCGGACTTCCTCTTTGAGGCTAGCTAGAAAACCACCATGGCGCAGCGAAGCATCGGTTTCCACGCGGCGCCGAAAACCCAAGAGCCTCTCGAAAACCATAGGAGAACGATCATGAATATCCAGTCAAGAAACCGCTTTCTCGTTGTTTTGCCGGTACTGTTGCTCGCGCTACTCCACGGCCAGGCGACGGCGGCCCAGGAGTTTCAGGAACGTCGACTGCTGGCCCCCTCAGCCACCCGGCAGGGTATGGAACAGCAGGGCAGGGTCTACATCTATGACGGCCTGCATGAGGATATGGTCGACCAGGCTTTGGACACACAATTCGAGCGAGTACAGAACATGATGTTCGTCGGGGTCCGCCACACTACGGACGGCGGCGAGGAATATTCCGACGACGACTGTGATTGAGGCAGAAATCCCGGCAGGAAGTATCTCATTTTTTGGCCAGGGCCCGGCGGTATCATGCCGGCAGGCCGGTGTGCGTCAGCGTTGCCATTTATCAGCGACGGACCTTCTTGGTTGCTCCCGCTAGAGTTGCCCGATAAGCCAATGACCGCTCTTGTCAGAATCGACCTGACGCTACTGGGGGGGCTGCAGCAGGAAATCGGTGAGATATGCAGGCTAGATCCAGTGATCAGGCCCCGTGCAGAAAGACCCACACGGGCAGGGGAGCAATAGCCAGGGCGGTCACCGCGAGATAGGCCGGGAATCTGACGATCTTGCTCATACCGGAGATCAGTCCAATGCCGCCACCTCCGCCGATGATTGCGTTGCCGGGAAGATTCAATGCGACAGCGATTGCCAGGTGGCGATGCCTGAGCAGAAACGGTACCAGTCTGGACGGCGCCTTTGCGTACAGTAGCTCCAGCCGCGCCCTATGCCCCAGGGGTTCCAGCTCGGCGACCAGTTGGCTTGTCTTGAAAAGATGCAGCCAGCGAAAAAATCGATACACCAGCCGCGAGGGCACCGTTCTCCCGATAAGAAAGCTGATGGAAAGGGCCATCAGGGTGCAAAAGTACACCAATAGCGCCCCCTTGCTCCCCATCAGCAACATCAAGCCAAGACCCAACTCGATACCTGGCATGAACGGCATGGCCATCAACAAAATGTATACCACCAAGGCCCCCAACAGGATGGCCTCGAGCATTGGCCCGTGACGAGGGAATATCTGAAAACTGACCTGATTTGCGATCCAGTGGCCGCCGGCACTCAACAGCAAGACGACTGCCAGGACCAATAGCAGCTTGAGGTACAAAGGCGGTCCGTGACGCGCCACCGGGGTATCACGATCATCGGTGGATCTATTGCGCCGATTAAAGAGGAACCCCGATTTCAATGGCTGCCTTCACTCGAGTTTGTCATTTCTTTCGGGAGCCGCTGAACCAGTACTCCCGGCGGGTATCCCAATACCAGCGCTCCTTGGTCCACAGGAAGGCCATTTGCGCGGTATCGCCGGTAACAACACCGTTCCAGGCGATCGTGCCGTGCGTGGGGCTATGGGTCACGGCCTGGAAGTGAATGGCGTCTCCGACTACCGTTGCGGTGTAGTCCGCGTCTCCGAAATTGTAGGGTTCACAAGAAACCGAATGAAATCGCCCATTTTCGAAAACTATCTCTTCCTTCTCTTTAGGGTCCAGTGGCGAATCCTTTTCGCCGTTGAAGCCCGAAAAGGCGAGACCGTCGAGCAGATGCGTCCGCTCGTCCGGTAACGCGCCTCTCATCGGGAACAGAAACAACACGACGATGAGCAGGCAGGGCACTTGCACTGGCTTCACCATGAAGGCCTCCTTGGAAGAAGTATAGGCGTCTTATCCTTGCTTACGCCCCAGATCCGTATGCCCTTTATTGCTGCGGACGCCATTGCACAAGCAGGTTATTGGGTCTATAGGTTCAGTACTTACCCCTCCTTCATTTGCTCCCATACAAATCCTGATCGGTAGGTGTTGTAAACGCTGCAATGCTGACCTATTGGCGATGACTGCCATGTCCTGTGGCAACCATCTCCCGGTTGGCAAACATACGTCACGGTAGCGGAGACACCATGATGAACAGAATGCAATCGACTGCGGTGCCGCAGCGTACAGCGATCCAACTAAGAGTCATTCGCAGTGCCAAGGGGCTATCTGACCTACGAGACATAGGGGGTTCGTGATGAACTTATCTACCATGTGGCCCAGGCTTGTTCGCCTTTATCTAATCTCCGTCGTGGTCTGTCTGGTTGGTGTCGTCAATTCGGCGCGCGCTGGTGATGCTGACGCACTCCACGCCGCCGCGCTTGACGGCGATACCAAACGGGTCTCTGCCCTGATTGAAAGCGGTGTGGATGTGAACGCACGCACCGAGAGCGGAAGTTATGCGTTGAACGGTGCCGCCGCGGCAAATGAGATCGAGATCATCGAGATGCTGCTCGCGCGGGGCGCCGATCCGAATGTTCAGAACGGTGAAGGCGACACACCGCTGATCTGTGCCACCAAGTACGCGGGTGGCAGCGCCGCGACCGTCAGAATCCTGGTTGAGGCCGGTACGGATATGTCGATCAAGGACGATAAGGGGATGACGGCCCTGGATCACGCCAAGGCACAGGGCGAGCAGGAGGCAATCGTCTTGCTTGCGGGATCGGGGAGTTGATTTAGCGCGCAGCCCGGACCGCTAGCAGGACTGTACCTGGCGTGCACCCAGCCGCGGTCTCTGTACGTCAGGTAAAAGGCCTCTCACATGCAATTTTTTTGACTTCGATCATATGGATAATGCGCCTAGGCGGCAGAATATTACCGAGTGCGGGAATCTCGCACGAAGGTAGACTTTTTGATTGAATTCTGTAAATCAAGCTTTGAAGTGGGAGGAAGACTTATGCGCAGATTCTCGAAAACCTTGATCGCGGGGGCCGTGCTAGGTACCGCGCTGATGGCGGGTTCCGCCAGCGCATTCTGGAACAGTTGGGGCGGTGGACCTTGGGGTGGAGGCGGCCCCTGGTATGGCGGTGGTTACCCCTACTACGGCGGCTATGGGGGTTATCCGTATGGCGGCGGCTGGGGCGGTTACCCGTATGGCGGTGGCTGGGGTGGTTACCCCTACGGCGGCTATGGCGGCTACCCCTATGGTGGTGGCTGGGGTGGTTACCCCTACGGCGGCTATGGTGGCTATGGCGGCTATCCGTACTCTGGTTCTTATGCCTATCCGACCACCACGACCACCAAAAAGTCGAGCAGCAAGACAAAGACCGAGAAAGAGTAGACGGTTCTGCCTCGAAGGCGCGCCTGCGGGCGCGCTTTTTTTCTGCGCTGCCCTTCAGTCTGTTGCAGTTTCCGGGACGTTCCCGCCGGACAGGGTCGGCGGTCAGTATGGCTGTCCTGCGGGGTAGTTGTGCATCACCAGCTCCGGGTCCGCCGGCGGCGGCATGAACATCGGGTCCGGCAGCGGCCCGGGCGGCTCGGGTAGGCGCCCGGCGCGGAAGCTCGCCGCCGTCTGTTGCAGCCCGACGGCAGGACCCAAGGCGCCGGCCATCAGGGCCATCTTCACCAGACCCTCCTGCAAGGCCTGCGCCGCTGCGAAGTCGCCGTTCGCCGCCAGGGCAAGCGCCAATAGCTCGGTGTTTGGGGGAATCGGCTGAGCGTCGTGCAGCTGCCGGGCGATCTCGAGTGATCGCGCGACGTCCCCGACCTCCGTCGAGTGCGCGAGCAGTCTGGCCAGGAGATACCGGAACACCGGGGGCTCTGGGAACCGCCTGTCGAACGCCAGCAGCTTATCGAGCAATACGGCATCGCTGGTGCCGGCGCGCAGCAGGGCGCCCCAGTAGTGCACGAACACCTGCATAGCGGTGGCGCCCGAGGCGATCGCGCGTTCGAAAAGGGCGGCTGCATCCGCATAGTCCCCGTGGCGCAGGCTGAGATTCGCCAGGTAACTCAGCGCGCCCTCGTGTTCCATGTCCATGGCGAGGACCTGGCGATAGCTGGCGACGGCGGACGCCGGATCGTCCGCGGCATCTTGCACAACGGCCAGCAGAAAACGGGGCAGCGTCTCTTCGGGACCGTCAGCGACGGCGCGTTCCAGCGCGACCTCCGCCTCATCCCGCCGGCCCGAGATCCAGAGCACGCGTGCGTAGGAGGTCCGGGCGCGGGCATTGGCCGGTTCCTCGACCAGTCCGGCGGCAAAGGCCGCGGCGGCCGCCGCATAGTCGCGGCGCTTGACCGCGGCGAGACCCTCCTCGAAGTGGAAGCGCGCGCCGATCTGCAATGATCGCAGTTCGTCGACCAGGGGGTCCGCATAACTCGGCTTGATCACGCCGCGCTGGGCCAGATGCTCGCGGGCCTGGTCACGACGCCCGAGTCCGATCAGGGCCTGGCCGAGCGGATAGTGCACGGCATCGGCGCTTGGCTGCAGCACCAGTACTTCGCGGAGCTTCTTGGCCGCACTCCCCCAGTCGCGCTCCAACAGGTCGATCTGCGCCAGGCCATACAGTGTGGCGGCACGCAGATCGGGGACCGCCACGACCTGCTCGTAGGCCGCGCGGGCCTCCTGGAGCCTGTTCAGTCCCAGCAGGGCCTCGCCGCGCCGCAGCGGGAGGGTCGGATAGGCCGGATCGATCTGCGCCGCTTGGCTGAGATACCCCATGGCCTGTTCCGGCTCGCCCTGCTCCAGGGCGAGGTGTGCGGTGTAGTAGGCCCATTCGAAGCCCTGCGGATCCAGGGTGCGGGCGTTGCGCAACGCCAACTCCGCGCCGGCATACATGCGGTGCGCCCCATACAGCGCCCCGAGGCGACCATAGACGGCCGCAAGTTCGGCCGCGGAGGTGTCATCCGCAGCCAGCAGCTGGCTAAGCCGATCGCGCGTCTCGCGGATCCGCGCCGCCGTTGCGGCCTCCAGCTCCGCCAGCCGCTGTGGCGGAATCGGTGCAACCCGATCGGCCCAGGCGGAAGGGACATCGGTCAGGGGATCGGCAATCCCCTGGGCACCCAGGCCCAGCAACAGGATCGCGGCGAGCCTGCGGATCATGGCACTGCCTCCTGCACCACCCGGAGCTCGCGATCGACCCCTGGCACCGCCACGCGCTGAACCTGGCCGCCCGGCCAGGTCACGCTGAGTTCGTCCACCGTTGTTGCCGACCCCAGGCCGAAAGTGAGCGGCAGCTCGACCTGGCTCAGATAACCGCGGCTGGGGTGTACCCGCCGATACTGTGTAACGCCATCGCTGTGCAACGCCACTGCGGCGCCGAGGCCGTCGCGGTTCGCCGAGTCACCGACGAGCCTGAGGCGCAGCCAGTGATTGCCGGTCTGCTGGTCGTTGCGCAGCAGGACGGCGCGCTGGCCGTTTTGCACGATGGCCAGATCGAGGTCGCCGTCGCTGTCGATGTCGGCATAGGCGGCGCCGCGCCCGACCATGGGCTGTCGCAGGTCCGCGGTGCTGTCGAGCAGCCGGTAACGCTGGGGACAGGCCGCGCCGCAGTTCCAGAACAGCTGCGCCGGTTGGGCAAAGGTCTGGCTGGGGTGGACCCGGTTGATCTCGTTCTCCAGGTGGCCGTTGGCCTGGAACAGGTCCAGCCGGCCGTCCAGATCGGCGTCGAGGAACAGCACTGCAAAGGTCAATGCGACGCGCGAATCCGGGCCGATGCCCTCGAGAACGGCCTCGTCGACGAAGGGCCCCCGTCCGTCGAGCGTGACGAACAGCGAACTCATTTCGTTGGCAAAGTTGCCGATCGCTATCCCGACATCCACGTCGTTGCGGAAGCGCGCGATATCGATCCCCATGCCCGAGGTGGCCCGGCCTTCGCGGTCATAGGCGATACCCTCCAGGGCGCTGATTTCCTCGAAGCGCCCGTCGCCAAGGTTGCGGTAGAGAAAGTTGCGGGTGGTGTCGTTGGCCACCACGATGTCGACCAGGCCGTTGTCGTCCACGTCCGCGACGCTGACGGCCAGGGCCTTTCCGGCCGGCTGTCGATCGCTTCCTTCGATCACTGCGATTCCGGCGGCCTGACTGACCTCGGTGAAGCGTCCGTCGCCGTCGTTGCGGTACAGCCGGTTCAGCGCCCCGACATGGTGCTCGGGGCCACCATAGGCACGGCCCAGACCCGCAATCCGGAAATCGATCTCCAGGTCGATCTCACGCGTCCACGCGATATAGTTGCCCACGAACAGGTCCAGATCGCCGTCGTTGTCGTAGTCGAGAAAGGCGGTACCGGTGCTCCAATCTTCCGGGTTGCCGGCAACATTCGCCGTTGCGGTCGCGTCGATGAAGCGTCCACGCTCGTTGCGCAACAGCAGGTTCGCGCCGAGATTGGACAGGTAGAGATCCACCCAGCCGTCGTTGTCGTAGTCGCCCACGGCGACGCCGAAGCCGTAGAGGTCGCGCTGCAGACCGGTCGCCTCTGTGACGTCCGTAAAGCGGGTGCCGCCGTCGTTGCGGTACAGGCGTCCGGTGGTCGTACGGCCGTCGGCCTTGTCGGGCCAATAGGACGAATTGACCAGATAGAGATCGGGATCGCCGTCGTTGTCGTAGTCAAAGAAGGCGAGACCGCTGCCCATGGTCTCGGGGATCAGCTTGTCGCCATAGGCGCCGTTGACGTGAACGAAATCAATCCCCGCCGCGGTCGTGATGTCGGTGAAAGGGATGCTGGGGATAGCCGACTGCACGGTCTCGGCGGGCGCCTCGCGCACTGGCGCCGCGATCTCGATCTCCTCGACCGGAACGGTCGACTCCCCGCCTTGACCGAACCACCAGACGAGCAGGGCAATCGCGGCGGCAGCGCCGATAACCGCGAGCGACCCTTTGAATGCACGACCGATGCGTTCCTCGCCGGCGCGGTTCTCAGCTGCCTTGCTCATCGTTCACTCCTGCAGCGACGGTGGCGCTGCCATGGCCGCCAAAGGTGCGCCCAGGACGCTGCAGGCCATAGGCCTCGGGGCGCTGCAGATCATAGACCGCGACTGCCTCGGCGGCATGATCTGCGGCGGGGTTGCGGCGGCGGTGCGTCGCCACCGCGCGCTCGACGGCGTGGTCGTCGGGTCGGTATTTCGCGGCCAGCGTGCGATGCACCTCGGCGCGCGCCGTTGCGCCGAGGTCGGCATAGACCAGCGCCAGGTTGAAATGGGCGGTCAGGTTTTCCGGATCCTGTACAAGGACCTGTGCGAACTCGCTCCGCGCCTCCTCGAGCAGGGCGAGGCGGCGTTCGCTGCGGGCTGCACCGCGCGTCTGTCGGGCCCGCTCGTAGAGCGTCCTGCCGAGCATATTGCGGGCTCGGAAGTCTTGCGCGAAATCGAAGCCGCGTGCCCTGGCTTCCGTGAAGCGGGTCTCGAGCAGGGCCCTTAGCGTGGCAACCGCCTGGTCCAGGTGCCCGTTCTCGCGGTCGACCAGTGCGGTCAGCCAGGCGCGGGTCCAGGGCCGGACGTCGGGGTATCGCTCGGCCGCGCGCTGCAGCGCCGCTGCCGCCGCGTCGACCCGCCCCTCCTTGAGGTACACCCGGGCCAGGTTGAGCGGGCCATCTGCACGGTCCAGTGCCTCGACCCGTGCGAAGGCATGCCCCGCCTGGCGCAGGGCGCTGTGCTGGGCATCACCCGATAGCAGCAGGCCGATACCGTAGTCGTTCCAGCGTTCCCACGGCTCGGGCCTGCCGTCATCACCGACAGTCGGATGGGCATCGCCGGGGCGGGTCGGCAGGTTGATACGATCCGAGGCCAGGGTGACGACCGGCAGGTCGTTGCCCGCGAAGCGCTCGCCCTGCACGTACCTCAGATAGCTGGTATCGAACTTGCGATAGCGCAGTGCCGCCTCGATGGTAATCGGGCCGCTGACATCTTCCGGTATCTCCAACAGGTAGTGCACAACCGCCGCCGCGCCCGGTGGGATCTGGTGGTTGTAGAGCGCCACGAAGGTGTCCTGACCGTTGCGCCGGTCGAGCCGCGCGCCCTCCTTGGTCAACACATAGGCGTTGACGAAGTACGACCAGGGGTCGACGGTGCCGTCGGGCCCGACACCACCGCTACGCCCGATCACGCGACCGCCGGCGCTCACGCTCAGGTCTACCCACAGCTCGTTGGAGTCCGCGGTACCCTGGGTCAGCTGGTGGCCGGCGCGCAGATTACGCACCACGGCCTCCAACAGGTAACGTCCGCCCGGCGCCAGCACGAGATCTGTTCGATCCAGCGGGGCGTGCAGCACACCGTCGATCTCTCCCGCCTCGCGCACCCCAAACAGATCGATGCGCGCCGCGCCCTCGAGCATCCGCCGATGCGCCGTGATGGTCTCTTTGGGCAGATCGAGCACGTGCGCAAGGCCGGTGTTGGCCGCCGGGAAAAAGTGGCTGTGGATCTTGCGAGCACCGCTGCCGTCGAAGTCGCGCGCCGCCGGATCTTCGGAGGCCTCGAGCGGCATGTGGCAGGCCGCACAGGTCTGGGTCGCGCGGGGCGGGTAGTAGAAGCTGTCGACGCGGTGCCCGGACACCCCGCTCTGCATGAAACTGTCATAGTGGTTCTGGCCCCTGAGCCATTTGTAGTCGTTGACCGACGCCGGCAGATGCGCCTTGTGGCAGCTGCCGCAGAACTCGGGACTGGAGTGGACGGGTTTGAGAAGGCCTGTCTTGTGGTAGGCCGGTTTGGCCTTGATGAGCTGCTTACTGACGGCGTTGAGGAAGGCGTTGTCACTGCCCTCGAAGGGATAGCGCACCGGCTCGCTGACGCTGAAGTCCGCATTGCCCAGCACGCTGTTCACCCGGGTAATGGCATGGCAGCTGGTGCAGGTCAGGCCGGCATGCGCGCTCGGATCGCCGTCGATGTCGAACGCCGGATCATCGAAGGCGCCGCTCAGTAACGGAACGACGTCGTGGCAACCAGCGCAAAACTGCGCCTTGGCCACCGTTCCGGTGCTGTCCATCGAGACCTTGCGGGTCTCCTGCACGCTGAAGCGGTAGAAGGGGTTATTGAATGAACTCAGTCGGTGCGAGCTCATGCGCCACCCCGCCGCGACATCCGGATGGCACTCGGCGCAGAAGTCGTCGGTCATGAGGGTGTCTGCGACCAGCGGTTCACCGCCGGGGGTGCGGATCAGCGTGGTCGCGAAGGCCGGTTCTGCCTGCGGTGCCACGGCTGGTGTGGCCAGCAGGTGCCAGCCTACCATCGCGGCCGTAAAAACGGCCGCCACGCCGCCCCAGCGCAGTCCCAGCGACCAATGAATCGGACGCCCGGCGAGACGGTGCAGTACGAACAGCCACAGGGCCACCAACGGGGTCAGGACGTGTAGCCAATACGCCGCCCGGCGCAGGCCCGGTTCGTTGATCTCGAAGAACCCGAAGCGGGTCAGCAGCACGCCAGACAACAGGACCAGGCTCGCGGTGGCGAACAGCGCGGCGCCCGCGCGAACGGCATAGCGGTTGGGCCGATGCACGGCGCGCTGCAGGTGTGATACAGCGAACACCAGGAACGGCACGATCAGGGTCAGACCGAGCGCCAGGTGCACCAGAAACATGCCGAGGTAGAAGAAATTCTGGTGCACCTCGCCGGTGACGTGCTCGAGCAGCGTGACGCCGGCGAGATAGGTCGAGTTGACGATTAGCAGGGCGATCAGCAACAGGATCAGGCGCAAGAGCTGGCGCAAGCCATGACCCATCACGGGCAGGCGATGGTTATCGACCAAGGCGGGTTTGTTCTCGACCACGTGATCCTGTCTCCGGTGCGCTGCGGTTGGTTGTCCCCAATACGCAGAAGGTGGAGGGTAGGGGAGCATTTTCCACCGGCGGATAGGCGGGCGTCGCCACCCCTGCGGGGGGAAAATCGCAACGCTTTGATGTCAATCAACCGAAAAGCGGGGACTGGCGGTGCCGAGGCTAGCCTTCTGAGGTCATGTCGCCAATCAGCTCGCCCAGACGCACCACGGCGCGCTCGATACGCGAGTCCCAGGGATAACCGCAGTTGATGCGCACGAAATTGCGGAATTTGCGGGTCGCCGAGAACATCAGACCCGGCGTCAGGCTGATCTTTTCGCGCAGCGCCCGGTTGAGGAGCTCCAGCGCATCGATACCGCGCGGCATCTCCACCCAGAGCACAAAGCCCCCCTGCGGATTGCTGATCCGCGTCCCGGTGGGGAAATGCTGCGCCAGCATGAAGCGCATCTTGTCGACTTGCAGACGATAGTCCTTGCGCAGCCTGACCAGGTGCCGCTCGTATTCACCGCTGCGCAGGTAGTCGGCCATCGCCATCTGCGGCAGGCTGCACATGGCCGACGAGGTGGCCTGCTTCCACTCGAGAAGGTCATCGCGATAGCGATCGGCGAGCACCCAACCGATGCGGTAGCCCGGCGCGATCGTCTTGGAGAACGAGGAGCAGGTCAGCACGATCCCTTTGCGGTCATAGCACTTGCCGATCGCCGGGCGCTGTTCGCCGAAGTGCAGGTCGCCGTAGACGTCGTCCTCGATCAACGGGATTTCGGCCTGCTCGAGCATCCCGACCAGGCGCTCCTTATGCGCGTCCGGCATCATCGAACCGACCGGGTTGCTGAAGTTCAGCACAGCGACCACGGCCTTGATGTCCATAGTCTCGATGGCGTTCTCCAGGGCATCCAGGCACAGCCCGGTCTCTGGGTCGCTATCGATCTCGACCGCGAGCAGCCCCATGCGTTCTATTAGGCGCAAGACCGAAAAATAGGTCGGCGACTCGACTGCGACGATGTCACCACGACGCGTGACCGTCTGCAGGCTCAGGGCCAGCGCCTCGCTGCAACCCGAGGTGATTATCACGTTGGCCGGATCGACCGAGAGGCCGAGTCCGACATAGCGCCGGGCGATCTCGTAGCGCAGATCCGCATTACCGGGCGGAAAACAGTAATCCAGCGCCCGCTCCGGCTGCCGCGCGGCCGCGCGCTGGGTGGCGCGCAGCAGGCCCTTCACCGGCATCAGCTCGATCCCTGGCACCGCCGCCCCCAACGGCACCACCTCGGGGTCGTTGGCGACGTTGAAGATCTCCTCGAACAGTTCGCCAAAGCGCACCTTGCGCGGCTGCTGGCTGACCGTGGTCTTGCGCGGCGGCTGCGATCGCTGCTGCCCCTCCACCTGGGCGTCGACAAAATACCCCGACTGCGGACGAACCCGCAGAACGCCCAGCTCCTGCAGTGCGGCATAGGCCTGGTTGACGGTCGAGATGCTGACCCGAAGCTGTTTACTCAGGCCGCGCAACGAGGGGGCGCGGTCACCGGGTTTCAGGGTGCCCTTTTCGACCAGATCCAGGATGTGTCGTGTTACCTGGTCGTACAGAAAGGCGTCTGTCGCAGCGCGCGTCACAACTGTCATGCTCTCATCCCCACACTGTACCGGTAACATTTCAGAGTTTCTGTAACTGTTTATATCACAGTAACTCACCTAGACTGCAAGCACCAGACAACGACGGGTCGTAGACGAACCCGGCCCGCGGCAGACAAGGAGCAGACGATGAGCACATTCACACTGACATACGGCAGACACGCTGACGCGTCGCAGCCGATTTCGACGGCCCAGGTCCTGGCCATGGCCGGCATTTGGCATCAGCGCGCGCGGCAGCGTCGGCAGCTGGCGGAACTGAGCGACCGGCAGCTGGCCGATATCGGTATCAGCCGCGCCGAGGCCTGCGCAGAGGCGGAGAAACCTTTCTGGCAGGCATAATCTGGCGCGCCGCGTATTGCACTGAATCCGCCGTGAGCCGATGTATCAAGGCGACCCTGCATTTGCGCGGGTAGGCTTGCGGGTCAGGGCGGGATTCACTGGCCTCGCAGTTTGTCTCAGGCGGTGACGGCAAAATTGGGCGAGGAGCGGCCCGGCCCCTGGCCAATGCAGCAGATTCGATGACAAGTGACAGGCAACCGTCGATGCCGAGCGCACCCGATCGCTGTACGGGGCGCCCGGTCGGCAGGCCGTGGAGCGCTGTGGTGGTGTGCTGCCTGACGGTCCTCCTAATTGCTGGCTGTTCCCCCGGCAAGGACTGGCGGACCGCCAGCCGCGAGCCGGCCGGGATCGCACCCGATCCATTGCTCACCGAAGAGGCGGTCCTGCAGGTCTATGGTGCCGACGCCTGGGGCTGGCGGGGTTGGTTTGCCATTCACACATGGATCGCCTCGAAACGGACCGGCGAGACGTCATACCGAGTCTACGACGTCGTCGGTTGGCGCGGTCGCAACGGCCAGCCGGTGATGAGGGTCGCCCGGGATATCCCGGACCGCTACTGGTTCGGGCAGAGGCCGATCCTTCTCAAGGAGCATCGTGGCCCGGGGGTCGATGCCTTGATCGACGCAGTCGACAGGGCGGCCCGCGACTACCCCTGGAAAAGGACTTATCGCGTCTTTCCGGGCCCGAACAGCAACAGCTTCACCGGCTGGATCGCTCGGCAGGTGCCGCAACTGGCGCTCGATCTCCCCTTGTCGGCCATCGGTAGCAGCTATCAGGACTAACCTGCATCTCTCACCGATTTCCTGCTGCGGCCCCCGATACCCTCGCCCTGACGGGGCGTACTCGTTGTAGTCGGTTCGACGTAGAGTCGACTACGCCTGCACCGCCTTCCACTGTGTGCACCCCGCCATAGCGGCTTGCCTGTGCGGCAGGTACTCGGCTGTTCAACAGTCCGGTTTTGTCACTACAATGTAGCGATCTGCCAGTACCTCTGGTGGCGCGCAGTCCGATGCGCGATCACAAAGCATTCCTAAATAAGTCGAACAGTCACTCCGCGCGAAAGCTTCGTAACCTGATCCAGATAGCTGCGCCAGGGGTCCTGGCGCTGTCGGCTTACCGACCATCCTGGCTGCCCAAGGATCTCGCCGCCGGGTTATCGGTCGCCGCCATTGCGCTACCCGTGGGCATTGCCTACGCGGATCTGGCCGGCGTGCCCCCGGTGATCGGTATGTACTCGGCGATTTTTCCGCTGTTCGCCTATGCGCTGTTTGGATCGTCACGCCAATTGATGACGGGGCCGGACGCGGCCACCTGCATCCTGGTTGCCGCCACGCTGGGTCCGCTGGCGGGTGGGGATGCGGAGCGCTACGCGACACTGCTACTGGAATTGACGGTGATCTCCGGGTTGCTTTACCTCTTCGCGGGTGTGGCCAAGCTTGGATTCCTTGCAAACTTTCTGGCGGACCTCCGCCTGTTGTACCGGATGAGCTACCGGGAGTTCCTGATGTCCGTGGGGACCACCGTCGGGGTGCTGGTGCTCGGGGTGCTGCCGGGCGTCCTGCTGGCGGTTGCGCTGTCCCTGCTCTGGTTGCTGTCGGTGGGATCGCGACCCAATGATTCGGTTCTCGGCAGAGTGCAGGGGCAGAAGGGTTTCCATAGCGCGTCTGACTATCCCGACGCCATGACCATCCCTGGACTCCTGCTCTACCGCTTCGATTCCAACGTGGTCTTCTACAACGCAGACTATCTGAAGACACGGGTACGCGCGGCCGTTGCCGCACAGAAGACACCGGTCGAATGGGTCGTATTCGATGCCAGCGCGGTAAACGTCATCGATGCGACGGGCCTGCGCAAGCTCGACGAGTTGCGCGAAGAATTGGCTGCGGCGGGGGTGACCCTGTATGTCGCCAGGGTGAAAAGGCACCTTGAGCGCTTTTTCAACGAAGAGTTCGCGAAGCAGCGACGCAAGACGGCGAAGCCATATCGCTTCCAGACCCTGAAGCAGGCGACAAAGGCCTATCTGAGACACCAACGGCGCAAGGGGCTGGTGCTGGTCGACAGGGGCGCCGCCGATCCCGAGTCTGACGACCGGGAATGGCGAGAGCACGTTGAGTCGCCGCGGATGGAAAATCAGGACATCGTGCCGGCACCCCCGGCGCAGGAGGAGCCGACGCCGCCTGCCTGACCGACGGCTGGCTTGCTTGTCTCACGATCTCTCGGAACAATCCCTGCTGGAGCGGGCGAGCGGCGTCAGATCCCCTGGCACACGCAAGGGTATTTTGGCTCGATAGGGGCTTCGAAGCGCGGAAAGGCTTCGCTAAACTGCGCCAGCCGCAAAGGTTCCGCGGGGCAGGATGAGTCTGATATCGCCGCGCCGCGGCAACGAATTCTTTCGATCACGCAGCGCTCTGCGGGCGCGGGTCGAGCCCCCAACAAGCAAACAGGGAAAGCAGATGACATCGACTTTAGAACGAACGGCCGGGTTATCCATGCTCCTGGCGGTACTGCTGTCACTCTTCGGCGGGGTCGTATTCGCAACCGATGGCAAGCCAAACATCTTGGTGATATGGGGCGACGATATCGGCTGGAATAACCCCAGTGCCTACCATCGCGGGTTGATGGGGTACAAGACACCCAACATCGACCGTATCGCCAACGAAGGCGCGCTGTTCACCGACTGGTACGGCGGCCAGAGCTGCACCGCCGGCCGGGCCGCCTTCATCACCGGCCAGAGCCCGTTTCGAACCGGCCTGCTGAAGGTCGGTCTGCCGGGCGCGAAAGAGGGTCTCTCCGAAAAAGACCCGACGATCGCCGGTCTGCTGAAGAATCATGGCTACATGACCGGCCAGTTCGGCAAGAATCACCTGGGTGATCTCGACGAGCATCTGCCGACCAACCACGGCTTCGACGAGTTCCAGGGCAACCTCTACCACCTGAATGCCGAGGAGGAGCCGGAGCACGAGGATTATCCGCAGAGGTGCCGAATTCAAGAAGAAGTTCGGTCCACGCGGCGTCATCCACAGCACCGCGGATGGCAAGATCGAGGACACCGGCCCGTTGTCGCGCAAGCGCATGGAGACGATCGACGATGAGGTCACCGCCGGTGCGCTGGACTTCATGGAGCGCGCCACTGAAGGCCAACAAGCCGTTCTTCCTGTGGTGGAACTCCACCCGGATGCACGTGTTCACGCGTCTGAAAGAGGAGTCTCAGGGGGTCACCGGCCTGGGCATCTACGCCGACGGCATGGTCGAGCACGACAAGCACATCGGACAACTGCTCGACAAGGTGGATGAGCTTGGAATCGCCGACAACACCATCGTGATGTACTCCACCGACAACGGCGCAGAGGCCTTCCTGTGGCCGGACGGTGGCAACACCCCGTTCCGCAACGAGAAGAACTCGAACTGGGACGGCGGTTATCGGGTGCCGACGCTGATCCGCTGGCCCGGTGTTATCGAGCCCGGCTCGATTTTCAACGATGTGTTCTCCCACGAAGACATGCTGCCGACGTTCCTGGCCGCGGCTGGTGAGGCGGACATCAAGGAAAAGCTGTTGAAGGGCCATCAGGCCATCGGCCGCGACTACAAGGTCCATCTCGACGGTTACAACATGCTCCCTTACTTCAAGGGCGAAGTGGAAGAGGTCGCCGCGCAAGGAGTTCTTCTACTGGTCTGACGATGGCAATCTCACCGGTCTGCGCTTCGATCGCTGGAAGATGGTCTTCATGGAACAGCGCGCGCATGGCTTTGAGGTGTGGCAGGAGCCGCTGGTGACGCTGCGCGTACCGAAGCTTATCGACATGCGGGGCGACCCCTTCGAACGCGCGGATCACGAGGCCGAGAGCTACAACGTGTGGCGCTTCGAGCGGGCCTTATCTGATCCTGCCGGCGGTCGACTATGTCGCGCAGCATCTCGCGACCTACAAGGAGTTCCCGCCGCGGCAGGAGCCGGGCAGCTTCAACCTCGATCAGGTGCTGGAGACACTGCAGAGCAATCCTTCCACGAACTGATTCCGGTTCGTAACAGCGACGGGCCCGGCGCCAGCGAGGCGCCGGGCCCTTTACTTCGCCTGGCAGCGTCGGATCACAATCCCGCACTGCCGATCGGTCACTCGAAACGCACAGCAGCACTGAGATCTGCTCGAAGCATGGACAGTCGTCAACAAATCACACAGCTGCAGGAAGACATCGCCCAATCGATCATCGGCCAGGAGCACGTGGTTTCGCGCCTGGTCATCGGCCTGCTGGCCAACGGCAACCTGCTGCTGGAGGGCTTGCCTGGGACTGGCCAAGACCCGTGCGGTCAAGAGCCTGGCCAAGGGCCTGGAAACCGATTTTTCCCGCATCCAGTTCACGCCGGACCTGCTGCCGGCCGATGTCACCGGCACCGAGGTGATGTACACCGAGGCAGGCGGTCCGCAGTTCCGCTTCGAACCCGGCCCGATCTTCGCCAACATCGTTCTTGCCGACGAGATCAACCGTGCCCCGCCAAGGTGCAGGCGGCGCTGCTCGAGGCGATGGAGGAGCGCCAGGTCACCGTGGCCGGCACCACGCACAAGATGCCGGACCTGTTCATGGTGATGGCCACGCAGAACCCGGTGGAACAGGAGGGGACCTATCCGCTGCCCGAGGCGCAGATGGACCGCTTCCTGATGCACATCTACATCGATTATCCCGACGAGGCTGCGGAAGGGCAGATCATCCGCCTCGTGCGCGGCGAGGAGCAGGCGACGCGCCAAGCCGGTGGACCGGGATCGACGGAATCAACTGCCGACACGGTGACTCCGCCGGAGCCGGTTGCGCAGCAGGCGGTCTTCGATGCGCGTGCCGAGATCGCGCAGGTGACCGTCAGCGAAGTGGTCGAGCGCTACATGGTCGATCTGGTTTTCGCCACCCGTTACCCGGAGCGCTACAACGAGGATCTCAGACGCTGGATCCAGGTTGGTGCGAGCCCGCGTGGTGCGCTGGCGCTGGACCGGTGCGCGCGCGCCCGCGCGTGGCTGGCGGGCCGCGACCATGTGCTGCCGGATGACGTCCGCGATGTCGCACCCGACTGCCTGCGTCACCGCCTGATGCTGAGTTACGAGGCCAGTGCGGACGGCATCTCGGCCAACGCCGTGGTCGAGCAACTGCTGCAGCAGGTCGCGGTCGCCTGACACGCGCATAGCTAAATCAGCTACACGAAGGTGACTTCACAGATGAAACAAACTGCAAACCGAATCCATGGCTGCTGGCCGCCGATGCTGGCGCTGGCACCTGCTGGCTCAGGCAGATCAGCCAGCGCAGAGCAACCGCCGCGCCTTGTGCTGCAGATCACCGTCGATGCGCTGCGTGGCGATCTGCCGCGACGCTTCGCCCATGTGCTGGGTGACGGTGGCTTTCGCTACCTGATGGACGAGGGTGTCGACTACAGCAATGCCCACTACCAGCACGCCAACACCGAGACCATCGTCGGCCATGTGTCACTGGCCACCGGCTCGGTGCCGGCCGCGCACGGCATGGTCGGGCAATGTCTGGTTCGACCGTGAACTCGGTCGCATGACCTACAACATCGAGGATGCGGACTACAGGCTGCTCACCGCCGGTGCGGATGTGGACCAGTAAGACCGAGATCGATCCCACCCAGAAGGCGGCCAAGGTGGAAGGCCGCTCGCCGGCCGCCATCCTTTCCTCGACCTTCAGTGACGAACTGGCGGTGCACTATGGCGGGCAGTCCAAGATCTTCGGCGTCTCGGTCAAGGACCGCGGCGCGGTGTCCCTGGCCGGGCATGCCGGCAAGGCCTTCTGGTTCTCCAAGTCCAAGCGGCGAGTTCGTCACCAGCAACTATTACTACGAGCAGTACCCGCGAATGGGTGAACGACTGGAATGCCGGCAAGCCGGCCCAGGCTTACGCCGGCAAGTCGTGGGAGCTGAGCCATGCGCAGTACGAAGTACCTGTTCGGTGATGCGGACGACCGTGACTACGAGACAGATTTCCCGGGTTTCGGCCGAACCTTCCCGCATGCCTTACGGCGCGGGCGACGACAAGTATTTCACCACACGCCTGACGCTGAGCCCGGCCGGCGACGAGCTGACCCTGGACTTTGCCAAGACACTGCTCGAAAACGAACAGCTCGGCCAGGATGAGATTCCCGATTATCTCGCGATCAGTTTTTCCTCCACCGACTACGTCGGGCATATCTTCGGCGCCTCGAGCCTCGAGTCCGAGGACAACATCGCGCGGCTGGACCGCACCCTGGCCGACCTGTTTGCCTTCGTCGACCAGAAGGTCGGTCTCGACGAACACGCTGATCGTGCTGTCCGCCGATCACGGCCAGCCGGAGGTGCCCGGGCATCTGCATGAGCGCGGCATCAAGGATGCCCACTATTTCGATACCGATGCGCTGGACAAGACGCCGGCCATCGCGGCGCTGAAAAAACGCTTCGGCATCGGCGAGGAACTGATCGAGACCTTCTTCCAGCCTTACATCTATCTGAACCACGATGTGATCCGCGAAAAGGGCCTGGACCAGGCCGAGGTGGAGGCGGCGGTCGCGGAGGAACTGCTGAAGTTCGACGGCGTTGCGGCCGCGGTATCCAGCACCGCGCTGCGTACCGGTAGTCTGCCGGACACGCTGCTGATGCGCTCGATCCTGCGCAACTTCCATCCCAAGCGTTCGGGCGACATCTACCTGGTGTTCGAGCCCAATGTCTTCATCAACGACTTCGACGGTCTGACCGTGGCCTCGACCCATGGCTCGCCGTGGCGCTATGACACCTACGTGCCGGTGATGTTTGCCGGCGCCGGCCTCGAGCCGCAAAAGGTCAGTCGCGAGATACGCCCTATGACATCGCGCCGACGCTGGCTGCGTTGCTCGGGGTCAAGCCGCCCTCGGCCGCGATCGGTCATCCCTTGCCGGAAGTGCTGGCGGGATTGACGGTTCGGGATGCAGTACACACGCGTCAAAGCCAGAGGCGAGCAGCCGCAGCTTGACCCGCGGGTCTACGCAGACCTGGACGAGCTGGTGCGGCTGCAGTTCGAGGCCCAGGGTTTCAGTTTTCTGCCGCGACAGCCGCTGCACAGCGTGTTGCATGGCCGGCACGCCTCGCGCCTGCGCGGCCGCGGCCTCAATTTCGAAGAGCTGCGCGGCTATCTGCCCGGCGACGATATCCGCAACGTCGACTGGCGCGCGACCGCGCGTGCCGGCGAGCCGCAGGTGCGGGTGTACACGGAGGAGCGCGACAGGCCGGTCTGGCTGCTGGTGAACCAGCGCCAGGCGCATGTTCTTCGGCAGCAGCGAGCGCATGAAATCGGTGACCGCCGCCGAGGCGACCGCACTGGCGGCCTGGCGCGTCCTCGGTGCGGGTGATCGCGTCGGCGCCATGGTGTTCGATGACAGCGAGATCGTCACCATCCGACCGCAGCGCAGCCGTAACCAGGTGATGCGGCGTTCTCGGTGCGGTCGTGGAGAAGAATCACCGGCTGAACGCCAACAACCCCGAGCCCGGCGATCCGACGATCATCAACGAGGCCCTGCGGCAACTGCTGCCACTGGCCCGGCACGACAGCCTGATCTGCATCATCGGCGACGGCAGCGGCGTCGATGACGAGACCACGCGCCTGGTCACCCAGCTCAACGCGCACAACGACTGCATCTTTATCATGGTCTACGACCCGGTCGAGGCGAGGCTGCCGCGGGCAGGGCGCCTGACGGCCAGCGATGGCGAGCGTCAGCTCGTATTCAACAGCAGCAGTCGCCGGCTGCAGGAAGACTTTCGCGGCGGACTTCGAGGCACGGCTGGAAGGCACTGCAGAAGCTCTCGCGCCGGCAGGCGATCCCTCTGCTGCCGGTCAGCACGGCCGAGCCGGTCATCGCCCAGGTGCGCCGTTTGCTCGGCCACAGGGTGACGGCGAGCAGGGTCTAGCGAGGGCTCATCGCAATGACCGATCGACGCCCGCACATCGCTGTCTGCCTCGCTGTGCCTGCCGAGCTTCTGGTGGAGCACCGGCGTTCGCCGAAACCACAGAGAAGACCGATCCTGCCAGCCTCGCACGGCTGCACGATATTGTCGGTGCCGGCGCCGATCGCGCCCTGGTGGCCACTGGCACCGGGCTGGTACCTGCTCGCCGGCTTGCTCATGCTGTTGGTCGGCTGGGGCCTTTGGCGCGATGCTGCGGCGGCGCCGGGCGCGCCGCTATCGGGTCGAGGCACTGGCAGAGTTGCATGCATTGCGTCGCCGTTCGGTCGGGCCGCGCGAGGCGGTTGCCGGGATCCTCGTGTTGCTGAAGCGCACTGCGCTCGGCGGCCTATCCGCGCGTCCAGGTGGCCAGCCTGAACGGCGCGGCATGGTGGCGTTTTCTCGATCTGAGTGGTGGCAAGGGCCGCTTCGCCGACGGTCTTGGCGACTTTGCCGAAGAGGTGGCGTATGCACAGCAGGGCGTCGATGACGACCTCGAAGCGCGATCTCAAGCGCCTGTATCGGGCCGCCGAGCAATGGATCAGGCGGCATCGGCCGTCGGATCATGCCAGTCCGTGTCGGCCGCATTGGCGGGCGATATGCCGCGGTTCCGGGGCCTGATCCGATGTTGAGCCTTCGATCAGCTTCTCTGGCTTTTGCTCCTGCCGCTCCCGTTGCTGGTGACCTGGCTGTGGCCGCCTACCGCGAGCGCCTGGTGACGGTCGGTTGCCGTTTCTCGATCGTCTGGCTAGCGATTGACCGGACAGTCGAGCGAGGCATCGCCGGACACGGCCCGGACCCGCGCGGGCAACAGACTGCTCAGCTGGCTGACCTGGGCCCTGATCGTGACCGCGCTGGCCCGGCCGCAATGGCTGGAGGAGCCGATTACCCGGACACCAGCCGGCGCGCGACCTGCTGGTCGCGGTGGATCTGTCCGGGTCAATGGAAACGGAGGACTTCACCGACGCCGACGGCCGGCAGGTGGATCGCCTGACCGCGGTCAAGGGGGTGCTGCGCGACTTTCTGGCGCGGCGTGAAGATGATCGAATCGCATTGATCGTTTTCGGCTCGGCGGCCTTCGTGCAGCTGCCCTTCACCGCCGACAAGGTGGCGGTGCAGCAGATGCTCGATGAGACCAGGGTACGCATGGCGGGTCCCAAGACCATGCTCGGCGATGCCATCGGGCTGGCGATCACCCTGTTCGAACGCAGCGAGGTGCCCGAGCGCATGATGATCGTGCTGACCGATGGCAACGACACCGGCAGCCAGGTGCCGCCGGTGCGTGCGGCCGAGATCGCGCGCGATAGGGACGTTGTCATCCATACCATCGGCGTCGGCGATCCCACACGCGCCGGTGAAGATGAGGCACTCGACGAGGCGGTGCTCGAAGAGCGTCGCCTCCACCACGGGCGGGAGCTATTTCCATGCCGCCGACCGCGACGAGCTGGAACAGATCTATGCCAGGCTGGACGAGCTGGCGCCACGCAAGGTCGAGACCATCAGCCACCAGCCGCGCCGTGAACTGTTCTACTGGCCGCTGGGCGGCGCCTGTTGCTGACCCTGCTTTATCACGGCATGGCGGCGCTCGGCCGGCCGTCGTTGGCGCTGGCCGGGCCCGGAAGGAAGCAGCGGCGGAGGCGTCATCGACATGAGCGCACTCGCCGAGCTGCATTTTCTGCGACCGTTGTGGTTGCTGGCGCTGTTGCCCGCACTGTTTCTGACTCTGGGTGCTGTGGCGCCGGCGTGGCGATGTGGCGTGGCGGAACGTGATCGCACCGCACCTGCTGCCGCACCTGCTGAGCGGCAATGGCGAACGGCCGAGAGCCGCTTTCGGCCGCTTGCACTTGCTGGCTGCGTTCTGGCTGCTCGCCGTGATTGCTGTCGGCCGGACCGGCCTGGGAGCGCGAGCCGGCGCCGTTCGCCGAACAGCGCGCTCCGCTGGTGATCGTCCTGTACGTCGGGGAGCAGCATGTTGGCCGAGGATATCCAGCCGACGCGCCTGGAACGCGCAACGCACAAGATCCGCGATCTGCTGGCGCTGCGGCCCGGCGCGCGGACGGCGCTGATCGCCTATGCCGGGAGCGCCCACCTGGTGATGCCGTTGACCACCGATGCCCGGCTGATCGAGGAGTTTGCCGGGGAACTGTCGCCCGGGCTCATGCCCAGGCCCGGCAATGCGCCGGCGGAGGCGCTGACCCTGGCCACGCAGCTGTTGCAGCAGGACGATGCTGGCGGGGGCAGTATCTCTGTTGATCACCGATTCATTGCAGCCGGATGCGTTGCGACACTCCCGGCGGGCGTGCGGGCGGAGATCCTCGCGGTCGCGGCACCACCCGGTTCGCCCGGCGCCGGCTGTCGGGGCCGCCTGCGCCGCCGCTGGATCGGGCGACCCTGGGGGCAGCGGCCAGGGCGCTGGATGGCGGGGTTGGTAGAGGTGAGTGTCGATGACAGCCGATGTGCAGACACTGGCGCGACGATTGGAGAAACGCGGCTGGCCAGTGCCGGAACCGACGGGCGAGGGCGAACGCTGGCGCGATGCCGGTTACACTCTGCTGTTTCCGCTGGCGCTGATCCTGTTGCTGTGGTTCCGGCGCGGTTGGGCGGTAAGGTGGCAGGGATGAGCTGTGGGTCGAGGGTTCAGGTCTGCGCCGGGCGTCTGGCTCGCTGTCCTGCTGATGGCTGCCGATGCCGTTGCGCGCAGAGGGTGCGAATCGGTAGGTCGGCACCGGATGGTGGAGGGATCTCTGGCGAACGCCCGGATCAGCAGGCACAGCGCCTGTTCGATGCCGGTGATTATGCCGGGGCGGCCTCCCGTTCACCGATCCGATGCGCATCGGCACGGCATGGTTTCGCGCCGGCGAATTCGAACGTGCGGCCGCGGCCTTCGGTCAACTCACCTCGGTCGAAGGTTAGTTCAATCGCGCCAACGCGCTGTTGTTCCAGGGTGAGTACGAGCAGGCGATTGCCGCCTATGAGCAGGTGCTTGCCCAGCGTCCCGATTGGCAGGCCGCGGCTCGAGAATCGCGCGATCGCCCTGGCCCGCAAGGAAAGGCTGGCGCCGCCCGAGGATGATGCCGGCGGTACCGGCGGGATGCTCAGGCCGACGAGATCGTGTTCGATACCACCGGCCGGACGAACAACGCCAAGGGTGAACAGACCACCGAGGGCGGTACGGAGGAGCGATGCGGCGATGCGCGAGATGTGGCTGCGGCGCGTGGAGACCAGGCCAGCGGATTTTCTGCGCGCCCGCTTTGCCAGTCAGCTGCAGCGTCGGCAGGAGGGTGGTCAGTGAACAGCGTTCGGGCTTTCCGCGGCGGTGGCTGCTCGGCCTGATGCTATTGTTGAGTTGCGCTGCCCGCGCTGGCGATCGATGCGCGGGTGCGTGCCTTATCGAACAGCCGGAGAGAGGCCTGGATCGGCCAGCAGGTGGTGCTGAAGGTCGAGCTGCTGAGCGATGGACTGAGCTTCGGCGATCAGTCCATCCGCTGCCTGATATTCCCGGCGCGCTGGTGCTGGAGGACACCGTCTCCACCGTGAAGTTGAACGAGTCGGTCGAGGGCGACACCTGGCAGGTGCTCAGTTACCACTATCCAGATGTTCCCGCAGCGTGCGGGGCGTATCGAACTCCCGCCGATTGACGTTGCCTTCACGTATCCGAAGGGTACGGCAGCGAGCCGGTCGGTTTCGAGCTGCAGACCGAGGCGCTGTCGTTTGACGTGCGCAGCCCGCCCGGTGTCGATGATCCGGCGGGGCTGGTGACGACAACGGAAATGCACGCTCACGGTCGAGGTGATCGCCGGACCCGGCAGGCGTTGAAGGTCGGCGATGCGCTGACCCGCACGGTCACGCGCACCGCCCCGGCTGTATCGGGGATGGCGTTTGCGCCGATGCCGACGCCGGTGATTCCCGGCGTCGCTGTCTACCCCAAGCCCCCGGAGGTCGATGACCGCAGCAATCGCGGCGAACTTGTCGGTAAGCGCGTCGAGTCGACAACCTATGTGCTGCAGCAGGACGGCGAGCTGACCATCCCGGGATCGAGTTTCCGTGGTGGGATCCGGTCGCCGAGAAATTGCATACCGAGAGCGTCCCGGCGCTGGACGCTCGAGGTCGCGGTAAATCCTGATCTGCTGCGCCGATTCGACCCGGTCGAACAGTTTGCAGGCCTGGCGGCGGATCATCCCTGGGCGCTGGGCTGCCGGGCTGCTCTGCATGGCGGCGATAGTGTGGGCCGGCATCAGCTGGCTGCCGGCTGGCCTCCGCCGACTGCGGCGTTGGCAGGATCGCGCGACGTAGCAGCGAACGCGCGCGCTTCAAGCGCCTGCTGCGCGCCTGCAGGGGTAATGATCCGGCGGCCGTTTATAATGCCTATGTGCATTGGGTGTCGGGCGATGACGGCCGTGCGCCGCTAACAGCGGATGCAGAGGAGACTTGCCGGTGAGCTGCAACGTCTGCAGACCGCGCTGGTAGGGCGCGATCCCGACTGGCGTGCCGATGACCTGGTGCGCGCGTTGCAGCGTGCCCGGCAGGCGGCCCGGCGCAGCCGCCGCGCGCACGCGACGCGGGTCCTGCCGGCCCTCAACCCTTAATCACCGCTCGCGCCTTGCGCGCCCAAACAGACGGCGCCGTGGCCCGAGCGGCATCGACAGGTAACCATCTCTATGTCTCGAAACAGGTCGTGTCGCTGGCTCTATCGGATGCTTGACCGAGGGCGTATTGCCGGCACTGCTGATGCTGTCGCTCTCCGTCTGGGCCGGGCCCAACGATGCCGCCGGCTACGTCGGTAGCGATACCTGCCGTGGCTGTCACGAGGCGGAGTACAGCGCGTGGCAGGGATCCCACCACGATCTGGCGATGCAGCCGGCCAACGCGGACACCGTGCTGGGTGATTTCGACGACGCTGATGTTTGAGCACCGCGGTGTGACGACGCGCTTCTTACCGGCGCGACGGCCAGTACCTGGTCGAGGCACAGGGCGCCGACGGTGCGCAACACGAGTATGAGGTGGCCTACACCTTCGGGGTCGTGCCGCTGCAGCAGTACCTGATCGGATTCCCGGACGGTCGCTATCAGGCACTGACGGTGGCATGGGATACGCGGCCGCAGGAGCAGGGTGGCCAGCGTTGGTTCCACCTGTATCCCGATGAAGACATCCCGCCCGGCGACGAACTGCACTGGACCGCACCGGCGCACAACTGGAACTTTGCCTGCGCCGAGTGTCACTCGACCCGGCTGCGCAAACACTACGATGCGCTCACGGATACCTACCGCACCAGCTGGGCGGAGATCGACGTCGCCTGCGAGGCCTGCCACGGGCCTGGCGGGCGTCATGTCGAGCTCGCCAATGCCCCAGCCGCGGGTGGCGAGGACTATCCGGCCGATCACGGTCTGGTCGGTCGAGCTGAATGGCCGCGGTGAATGGCATCTTGCAACCGGTCAGCCCAACGCCATGTTGGCGCGGCCGACGCAGGGCGCACCGGAGATCGAGGTCTGCGGGCGCTGTCATGCGCGCCGCTCGCAGTTGTCCGAGGACTATGTACACGGCCGACCGTTGTCGGATACCCACCGCGTGCAGCTGTTGAGCGAGGGCTTGTACCATCCGGACGGGCAGATCCTCGACGAGGTCTATGTCTATGGCTCCTTCCTGCAGAGCCGTATGCATGCGGCCGGCGTCACCTGCAGTGACTGTCACGAGCCGCATAGCCTGGAGCTCCGGGCCGAAGGAAACGCGGTGTGCGCGACCTGCCATGCCCCGTCGACCTATGACGCGACGACGCACCATCATCACCCGGCGGGTTCCACCGGCGCGCAGTGTGTCGCATGCCACATGCCGTCGCGCAACTATATGGTCGTGGATCCGCGACGGGATCACAGCATGCGCATCCCGCGCCCGGATCTCTCGGTTTCGCTGGGGGTCCCCAATGCCTGCAGCCAGTGTCATGTCGGACGTAGCGATCAATGGTCGGCCGATGCGCTGGAGGCGTGGTACGGCAAGGAGCGCAAACCGGGTTACCAGCGCTACGCCGCGGTGCTCAGCGCCGCGCACGCCGGCCAGGCGGGTGCCGGCGGGGGCCTGGCGGCGCTGGCGTTGGACGAGTCCGCGCCGATCATCGCGCGCGCGACCGCGCTGCAGGAGATAGCCGGTTTTCTCGGGCAGGAATCTCTGCCGGCGATCCAGGTGGGGCTGGCGTCGCCCGATCCCTTGATGCGGCGTGCGACGGTGGAGACCTTGCAGGACGTGGATGCCGCAGCGCGCCTGCAACTGATTGCGCCGCTGCTCAGCGATCCGGTGCGCGGCGTGCGCCTGGCCGCGGCCAGCGCGCTGTCGGACGTGCGGGCGCAGGCTGTGACCGACCCGACTTTGCGGGCGGCCCTGGAAAAGGCGTTCGGCGAATACCTGGCCGCGCAGCGGCTGAATGCCGACCGTGCCGAATACTGGGTGAACCTGGCGCATTTCCACTTGCGACAGGGTCAGTTGGATGAGGCCGAAGAGGACTACGCACAGGCGCGCCGACGCAATGCGCGTTTCCTGCCGGCCTATGTCAACCAGGCCGATATGTACCGGGCGCTCGGCCGCGACGCCGACGGCGAGCGGATCCTGCGCGAGGGGCTGCAGGCGGCGCCGGAGGCGGCGTCCATTCATCATGCGCTGGGCCTGCTGCTGATCCGCGCAGGCCGCAAGGACGAGGCCATGCTTTCCTTGCAGCAGGCGTATCGCCTGGAGCCGGAGAATCCGCGTCTGGGCTACGTATACGGCATTGCGCTGGAAAACGCCGGGCAGCGCGATCGCGCAATCGCGGTCTGGGATGCGGTGGTAAAGCGGCATCCGAATGACCAGGAGACCCTGAACGTGCTCACCATGTCCCTGTACAAGGCAGGCGAGCATCGGCGGGCGCTCGCGCATGCCGAGCACTTGGCGTCGCTGTATGGGGATGATCAGGGCTGGCAGCAGGTCGTCGACGTCATCCGCCAGGCGGCAGCGCGTGCGCCGTGAGCCGCGATCTGCGCCGCCGGTTGCGCAGCTGTTCCAGTAGATACACGGCCAGCCAGGCATACAGGGTGACGGCGACGAACAGGCCCATGCGCACAGCGAATGCCTGGTAGACATCCTTGCCGTTGGCGCTGTCCTCGACCGCCGGCCCCAGCAGGATGAGCATGGTCACCCCCACGTTCAGCCAGAACGAGGCGGGAAAGCGGCTGGCGAAGACCCCGAACATCTTGGCGGCGAAATACACGCCGAACAGCAGCATCCATAGAAAGAACATCCACAGGTTCGGCTGGAGCTTCAGCGCGAGCCAGAACAGGCTCGCGAAGCAGCCGCCGAGCAGCGTGGAGCCGAGCAGTTCCCGCCCGGCATCGCGCGCACTGACCGCCGAGCCCTGCTGCGCCAGCGACACCGACTTCATGATGATCGCCAGATACGCCGCGGGATTGGTCAGGGCCAGCAGGTAGGCCGGTAATACGATCAGCGCGGCGCGCAGCGCGATCCAGTTCGATTGCTGTCTGTCGGGCGCCGCCTTGCTAGCTCGGACGATGGCCTGGTCCTCCGGAAACCAGGGATAGACGACCCACTGGCAGACGATGGCCAACGCGATACCCAGCACCAGGGCCTCGATCACCATGATAGCGAGACCATAGTCGAGCGTACCGGCGGCCGAGATGAGGGTAAAACCGATGGTGAGGAATGTGCCGATCAGCGCCTTGCCCCGATGGACCGTCAGATAGCTGCTGAAGTACAGGCCGACGGCCACCAGCAAGATGCCCGTCAGCGCATAGTTCAGCAGCATCGGGATCAGCAGAATGCCGACGCCGAGGGTGGCCGCCACCAGCAGGATCAGCCCGAGCAGGCCCTTGGGTCCGGGGGGCGGCGCCGGCGCGGCGGTCAGCATCAGCGCGAACAACGGCGCCAGAAAAGGCAAAGGCAATGCCAAGCCGTAGGCGCCGGCCAGTGCCAGCGCCATCGTCAGCCCAACGCGGAAGACGCGTCTGGCGGCGATTGGCATATCAGGCCTCAATAGGCATACGACAGCCAACTCATCAGGCGGACATAGGCCTTGGCCAACGGGCCGAGCAGTCCATGGCCATCCCCATAGGCCATAACCGATGCCTGGCCGCCGACGCGCAACTGGCCGCGCAGTGCCGGCTGTTGCGTCACATCGAAGCCGATGATGACCGGGAAGCGTTGCGATTGGCGCAGCCAGTCGCGGCTGTTCTGGATGGTCGGCAGGGTGCCGGGCGGCGGGGCCTGGCCCTGGCTGACACCGAGTCCGATGCTGCGGATTTCACCATCGAACACCTTGCCGGGCAGGACATCGAACAGGATCTCCACTGGGCTGCCGGGACGCAGATGACCCAGGTTGTTCTCGGTGAACTCGGCGCTGATCCACACGTCGTGAATGGCGACCAGGGTCATTACCGGATTCCCGGTGCCGGCATACTGGCCGACATCGGCCCGCAGGTCCGTGATCATCCCACTCGACGATGCCTTGACGACGGTGTTGCCGAGATCGAGCTCGGCCTTTTCCACCGCACTCAGCGCCGAGTTCAGCATGGCATTGTTTTCATCGTCGTCACCGCCTTTCTGCTCGATCGCCTGTTGGATCTCCGCCTCTGCGGCCGAGACCTTGGCCCGCGCCTCATCCAGCGATGCCTGCGAGACCTCCAGGCGGCGCACCGAGATAGTCCCCGGGTCGGTTCGATGCAGGCGCTCGAGGCGCACGAAGTCCTTCTCTGCCTTGGTCTCGTTGGCCAGCGCGGCGCGCAGATTGGCGCGCGCGGATTCGACCGCGGCGCTACCGGCGTCTACTTGACTGCGGGCAGTCGCCAGCTCCCACTTCGCCTTGTCCAGCGCGATCCGGTATTGCGACGGGTCGATCTCGAACAGCGGCTGCCCGGCCTCGACCTCCTGATTATTGGTCACCCACACCTGGGTCACCAGCCCTGCCACTTTGGGCGCCACACCCACGACATAACCCTGGACCCGGGCCTGCGAGGTATAGGGGGTGAAGCGGTCTGCGAGCAGATACCAGGTCAGACTGAGCACGATCACTAGGCCGATCGCCAGGGTCCCTTTTCTGACCGGGGCGGCGGCGTCCTCGTTGGTCTCAGGTGTCTCTTGCGGCGTCTGGACATTCTCTTCGGTGTCCGCGTCTTCCTTGTCCACCGTTGGCTGTTTGTCACTCATGCGGCGGGTTCCCCGGTCCTGATGCCGGTGGCGGGTTGGATGCGCCGGGTGGCAATGGGGCGTTCAGCAGGGGGCCCCAGTCGGTGCGCTCCTGCAGGCTGTTGCGGGTTTCTCCCGAGATCAACTGCTGTACCGGTGTATCGATCCAGCCGCCGCCGAGCGCCTTGTACAGGCCCACGACCGCACTGACGTGGTTGCCCTGATTGATCAGCTCCCGTTCGGTCTGCGAGAACAACGCCTGTTGCGCGTCCAGTACGCGTTGGAAACCGGCGTACCCCTCGCGATAACGCGCATTGGCCAGCTCGAGCGAGCGCCTCGCCGCGCGCACCGAGGCCGCCAGCAACTGCTGCTGCTCGGCGCTCTTCACCACGCTGATGGCGGCATCATCGGTCTCGCGCGCGGCCTGCAGCACGGTGTCCTGATACTGCTCGATCAATTGCTGCAGCCGGGCATCCTGCACGCGCACGTTGTTCTCGATACGTCCGTAGTCGAACACGTTCCAGTTCAATCCCGGACCGACGGCCAGCGTTCCGACGTCCGGGCTGTCGCTGAGGCTGTTGCCGGACCAGCCGATGCTGCCCAGCAGCGAGATCGCCGGATAGAAATCGGCCTCTGCGATGCCGATCTGTGCGGACTGCGCCGCCACCTCCCAGGCAGCCGCCCGGATGTCGGGCCGCCGCATCAGCAGGCGGGCCGGTATGCCCTCGATCAGCAGCGGTTCGACCCGCGGCAGGGTGCCGGGCCGTCCGTTCAACTCCGGCAGTTGTCCCGGTGGGCGGCCGAGCAGGGTGGCCAGGGCGTTACCGGTCTGGATCAGGGAGATCTCGAGACTCGGAATCGTCGACAGCGTCGACAGATACTGTGTCTTGGCCTGCTGGAGATCGAGTTCGGACTGCTCGCCGCTCTTGTATACCTGTTCCGTGATCTCATAACTGCGTTTCTGAATCGCGGCATTCTCATTCGCGATCTCGATCCGCAACTCGGCCGTGCGGTAGGCAAAATACAGCTCGGCCACCTGCGCGTTGAGCAGGACCTGCAGATCCTGCTGGTTGGCAATCGAGGCGAAGAATGCGGCGTCGGCGGACTCGATGCTACGCTTGAATCGGCCCCAGAAATCCAGCTCCCAGGCGAGATTGAAGCCCGCCTGATAGCTGACGAAGTCTTCGTTCTTATTGGGCAGTGCGCCGCCGCGCCGACGGTTGTTCACATAGCTGGCCGCACCGCCGATCTGCTGGACCTGTGGATAGAGGCCGCTGTCGGCGATGCCGAGCTGGGCACGGCTCTCAAGGATCCGCAGACCGGCGATCCGCAGTGCGGGATTCGCCTGCCGGGCCGATTCGATCAGTTCGTTCAGCACCGGATCGTCGAACAGTCGCCACCAAAAGCGCAGATCGTCTCTGGCGTCTTGTTTCGGCGCCTCGACCTGGCCGTAGAAAGACGTCTGCCAATTGTCCAGCCAACTGACCTTGGGCGCCTGATAGTCGGGACCCAGGGTGGTACAGGCGCTCAGAACAAAAGGTGCACAGGCCACTGTGGCACGTATTATCGAGTGCTGGGCGCGCACGAACCTCATACCATGCATCTCTAGACAGTAGGCGGTGCCTCGGCAGCCGGGTCGTCTGGGGCTGCTGTGGTGTCGTCGGGGTTGTCTACCCACCCCATGAAGAGCTGGTAACCGACCCCCAGCAGCACGGCACCCACGAACAATCCGATGATCCCGGCAGACACCATGCCGCCCAGGGCACCGATCAGGACGATCGGCATCGGCACGTCGACACCGCGACCGAGCAGCAGCGGTTTGAGCACATTGTCGACGCTGCCGGCGAGCAGTAGATAGACAGTAAATATGATATTGATGGTCGTGGAGGCGTCGCCGGCCATCCACAGGTAGGCAATCACCGGCAGAGAGATAATCAACGCGGGCAGTTGCATGATGCCGATCAGCAATACGACCACGGCGAGTACGCCCGCACCCGGGACGCCCGCCATGATGAAACCGATGCCCAACAGCAGTGCCTGGATGAATGCCACGCCGATCACGCCGGTCGCGACCGAGCGGATGGTGGCGGTGGAGAGGCCGTAAACACGCGGGCCCTCGGACGGCCCGGCCAGGCGGTTGGCAATACGCTGCATGGCCCGGCTGCCTCCTTCACCATAGGCCATCATGATGCCGGCGATAATCAGCGCTCCAAGAAACTGCAGAACCCCTGCGGCAGTGCTCGCTGCGGCCGACAGGAGTTTTCCCGATAGGTTCTTTATCTGGGGCTCATGTTCCTCGAGAAACTCGGGCAGGTCTCTCGCTGCGCCACTCCATGCATCGAATACCCTCTCGCCGATCAGGGGCCATTCGGCGACCGCGGGTTTCGGTTGCGGAATGGTAAGGGTCTGGTTCTCAAGCCCGAGATAGACTTCTTGAACACGGTCTGCGAACGAGCTGCCCAGCATCACCGTTGGGATACCGATCAGCAACAGGCCCGCTACCACCAACAGCGTGGCAGAGGTACCCTGCCGACCGCCTATCCTTGCTACCAGGCCACGATGCAGTGGGTAGAGCGCGACCGCGAGGATCAGTGCCCACAGCATCAGGGCCGCAAATGGGGCGAAGATGCGCACACTCATCACGACCACGAAGGCGATCAAGCCGACGCGGATGATCAGGTCCATCAGGTCTTTGGACAGCAGTTTGCGGAATGTCTTGTCGTCGAGTGGCATCTGGCGATTTCCCCTTGGTGCTTGCTCCCCGGTACATCGGCCATTGTGATCGAACGGTACCGCGATATCTAGCTGAACGGTGGCGGGTTAAGCCGGCGCACCCTGCTGGACGCGGGATACCTTGGTCAGCAAGAATGCACCCCGAACTAAAGGCTTGCCCGGATGGAGTCTCATGCCAAAGACAAAATGCCTGACCGCCTCGATGCTCGAGGTCGGACAGCGGCACCGTGCCCGACTCTCGTTTCAACGAGACCAGGTCGCGCAGTATTGCGCCCTCAGCGGTGATTACAATGCCATACATCAGAACCCGGACGCGGCGCGCCTGCGGTTTCCGGATGCGCGGGACATCGTCGTGCCGGGCGGATTGGTTCAGATCGCCGTCACCGGGATCTTCGGCACCGAGTTTCCCGGTGACGGGTGTCTCGGTCTCACCTTCGTGCCGGAGCGTTTTCGCAGGCCGGTCTATCCCGGTGATCAAATCGACGTCGAGATCATCGTCTCGCGGATCCGAGGGCCTATGATCGAACTGGATATCACCTTGAAAGACCGACAGGGCAATCTCATCTCGACTGCGAAATCCAAGCTGGTGGCCGCTGACGAGCCCTATCGACAGTGGTGGTCGTCACAGCCTTAGGCCGGCGGATTATTTCACTGCCGGTAAACCTTGCCGCTAACCCGCTTTGGTTCAGTGAATTGCGTCGGCATGCCGGCCAAGGTAGGAACGATGTATGCGAGAATTCTGACAGCCTGTGTCATGGCCTTATTGTTGGCCGCCTGTAGTCAGGACGAACCGGCGGCCCCGCAGCAGAAGACCTTCGGTGGCCAACTCGGTGACTCCTACAAGGGCATGCTCGATGATGCCAAGCTGGGCGTCGAGCACGCCAACGAGCAGATGAACCGCACCGAACAGGCCGTGCGGGAGCGCGACTGAACAACGGCGATTCGGCGCTCGCACGCTCCTTGGCTGCTTGCTGCTCCTCCGCCGTTGGTCCCGGAGGTAGGTCAACTTTGCCGAAGTCGCTGGTCCCCGGCAGATCCGACTGGTCCGAGTAGACCGTCTCTCCAGCCGATCTTTCAACTTGTAGACAGATTCGGCATGGCCCGCGGCGGACAACGCAAGCAATGCGCACATCAGGCTCAACGATAGAGACGTTAGGTTACATAACTCCTAGCGTGCATTAGGCGCACGCCGCAATGTGATCACCGCTTTAGCCTTGATCGCTGTGCGAGCAGGCGCCCCGGAATTGTTCGGGCACATCGGAAGGACATTCCCCGCAGGCCTCGTTACCCGGGACCGCGAAATCGATCTTGCGCGGGTAGGGCAGGTCCAGGCCGTTCATCAACTCCACGAACCCATCCTTGGATCGGCCATGGCCGAGTCGGGGATTGCGCGCCTTCTCTTGCGCAATACTGGAGACGAACCGCCCCTCGTAGTCATGTGCCGGGTAGACCAGGGTCTCGTCAGGCAGCGAGAAAAATTGGTTTTGGATACTGTTGTAGAGGTCGGCGGCGTTGCCGGACTGAAAATCTGTGCGGCCGCAGGCATCAATCAGCAGCGCGTCGCCGGTGAACAACATCTTCTGCCCTGCGGTGTTGATCAGATAGGCGTAGTGATGATCGGTATGCCCGGGAGTAAACAGCGGGTGCAGTTCGATCGAGCCGACCGCGAACGGCGTTCCCTCGCGGACGCCGATATCGGCGCAAGGCAGCTCCAACATGGCGGGGCAGGCGATCTTGCTGCCGGTCCGTTGCCGGATGCGCCTTGCCCCGGTCAGATGATCCGCATGCACATGGGTCTCGAGTGTGGCGATCAAATCGAGATCGAGATCCTCCACGATCTGCAGGTCGCGTTCGACGGTCTCGAGCACCGGGTCGATCAGGATCGCCTTGCGCGTATCCGGACAGGCGATCAGGTAGGTGTAGGTAGAGGAATCGGCCTCTATCAGCTGTCTGAACAACATGTTGCCTTAGGTCTCCGAGAATGCTGGGGATTTGACGCCTACGGGGCAGACCCTTGTCGGGGATGCTGGATCGCCCTGGGCGAGGATAGACTGAGAATGCATCGAGTGAAAATTGGCACAGATGGTGGAAACCCGCAATATCGAATCGACCCGAACTCCCGGGGATCTTTGCCCGGATGGCCTGCCCTGATGGTGCAAGAGCAATCGCACAGCAACTGGCAGCTTTGGTGGGCCGCGGCCCGGCCGCGCACACTGACGATGGCGCTGGTGCCGGTCATGCTGGGCAGTGTGCTGGCGTGGTCCGAGGGCGCGCCCGTGCGTTGGCTGCCGATGCTCGTAGCGCTTGTGGCCGCCCTAGCCATCCAGGTTGGCACCAATCTCTTCAACGATGTCAGCGATGCGCAGCGCGGCAATGACGGACCCGAGCGACTCGGTCCGCTACGGGTGACCGCTGCCGGTCTGGTGACCCCGCAGCAGGTGCGACGCGCGGCGCTGTTGGCCTTTGGTCTGGCGCTGATCAGCGGCGCCTTTCTGGTGGCGATCAGCGGCCTCCCGATACTGCTCATCGGGATCGTCTCGCTATTCGCCGGTTGGGCTTATTCCAGCGGGCCCCGACCCCTGTCGCATACGCCTTGGGGCGAAATGGTGGTGCTGGTGTTTTTTGGGCTCGTGGCGGTCACCGGCAGCCACTATCTGCAGAGCGGCACCGTCACGGTCACCGGCATAGCCCTGGGCTGCGCCTTGGGTGCCCAGGCGGCTGCGGTGTTGCTGGTCAACAATGTGCGCGACCTCGATGCCGACCGGCGGGCCGGGCGGGTCACGCTGGCGGCGGTGCTGGGCGTTGCCAGGGCCAGGTGGATCTACGCCGGCCTGTGCCTGGTACCGTTCGCGATATTGGCACTGACCCCGCGTCTGGCCTCCTCTGGTCTGGTCTGGCTGGCCCTGCCGTTCTCGCTCTGGCTGGTCTGGCGGTTCATGGAGATGCCGGTCGGTAGCGCGATGAACGCACAGCTCGTGCGCACCGCACAGGCCCAGGTCCTACTAGCGGTGTTTCTGACGGCCGATCTGCTGTGGTGATGCCGCAGTGACCCGGCTGATGCTGCCCTTCGGGCTCGCCTTCATTATGTTCAGCCTCGGGCTAGGGCTGAGGTTCGAGGATTTCCGCCTTGTGCTCAAGCGGCCGGGCGTTATCGGCCTGGGGCTCTTGGCGCAGGTCGTTCTGTTGCCGTTGACCGCGCTCGCGATTGTAACGACCCTGGGTCTGGGTGCTGAACTGGCGGTAGGTCTGATGATCCTGGCTGCCTGCCCGGGCGGCGTCACGGCCGGTATGGTGACGCGACTGGCGGGCGGCGACACGGCGCTCTCGATCAGCCTGACGGCGTTGACCAGCCTGTTATCTTTCGTCTCGGTGCCGTTGATCGTCGGTGCTTCGCTAGGTCATTTCCTCGGCGGGTCCACGCAGGTCCAGCTGCCTGTTGCACAGGTCGTGGGCGGGCTGCTGCTGATCACCCTATTGCCAGTCGCCATCGGGCTGACATTGCGCGAGCGTGACCTTGTGACGACATCGACGCGGCGTCGCGTCCATCTTCTGGCCACAGGGACCTTCGTGCTGATCGTATTGCACACCTTCGTCGATCAATGGGACGCAGTGACGGGCCACTTTGCCGCCATCGGGGCCGCCTGTCTGTTGCTCAATCTGCTGACGATGACGACCGGGGGCCTCCTGGGTACAGCGGTTCGCCTGCCGGTACGCGGGCGCATCGCACTGGCCATGGAGTGCGGCATGCAGAACAGCGCGTTGGGCATCACCCTGGCCATCTCGGTACTGGCGCTCCCTGAACTCGCGATCCCGAGCGTCATCTACGCGCTGTTGATGAACGTCACTGCGTTCTTATTCATTGCGCTGCGGGCAAGATTCGGTAACGTGGCTTAGAGTCAATCTGGCCCGTTTTCACGGGGTGTCTGCTCCGAACCGGAGCGAAGCGTAGGTCACGAAGCCGCGGGCTGAGAACGCAGCGGTAATAGCAAATACCGTACGCGGGTGACACCGGCTAAGCGGGGCAGGGGAGGCTCCTGTGGAGCACGTGGGGTGCATCTCGAAAAGCGGCCGAGCTTTCAATCTAATGATTGATAGCTGAAGCATAAAAGCAACTTAAGGCTTTTATTGCTTTATTTTTGATGCAAAACATCTCTTTCGATTGGATTATTACGCTTATAATTCGACGCACAATGTGCAATATCTTTCACTAATGCGTCAATTATGAACCTTAAATCTGATTTGGCGGCCAGCTCCAGCGCGGCCATCGCGACAGCGCTGGGCAAGCGCCTGGAAGCAATCCGCCTGAGCAAGAACATCAGCCAGGCCGAGCTTGCCAGGCAAGCCGGAGTATCGCGCAGCACCATGACCCGCATTGCCGACGGCCAGAGCATCTCGCTCGACTCCTTCATCCGCGTCGTCAAGGCACTGGGACTGGCCGATCATTTAGCCGCCCTGTTACCCGACCCACAGGTGCGCCCGGTGGAACTGGCAAGTCGCGACGGCCAGCACCGCCGCCGCGCCAGTGGCAAACGCAAGGCGATCGAGCCCTGGTCATGGGCCGACGGGGGAGACGACGCGTGAGCACGACCGCGCGCGTACTGCTGTGGGGCCGCGACATTGGCGCTGTCACCTGGCTGAACGAACGTGATCTGGCCGTCTTTCAGTACACGCCGGACTTCGCCGGATCGGGCATACAGGTGGCGCCCCTGACCATGCCGCTGCACGAGGCGCCTTTTGAATTCCCCGCCCTTGCGCGAGAGACCTTCCACGGTCTGCCCGGCCTGCTGGCCGATTCGCTGCCGGACAAATTCGGTCACAGGCTCATCGATGCCTGGCTGGCGACCCAGGGGCGGCCACCGGGCAGCCTGAACCCTGTCGAGCGGCTGTGTTACACTGGCGCTCGCGGCATGGGTGCACTCGAATTCAAGCCCACAATCAAGGGTGCACCCTCCAGGACACACGAAATCAGAATCGAGGCGTTGGTCGACCTGGCCAACCGTGTACTCGACGAGCGCATCGGCCTCGAAGGCAAATTCGCAGACCAGGACGACCAAGGCGCCATCGAGGACATCCTTCGGGTCGGTACATCCGCCGGAGGCGCCAGGGCGAAGGCCGTCCTCGCCTGGAACGCTGAAACGGGCGAGTTCCGTTCCGGCCAGGCGCCGGTCAGCAAGGGGTTCAGTCACTGGCTGATGAAATTCGACGGCGTGCACGGCAATAGTGATAGGGAACTCGCCGACCCGCAGGGGTTCGGCCGCATCGAGTACGCCTATTCACTGATGGCACGTGATGCAGGCATCGCCATGCAGGAGTGCCGTCTGCACGAAGAAGGCCGACGCGCCCATTTCATGACCCGGCGCTTCGACCGGACGGACGAGGGCGGGAAACTGCATATGCAATCGCTGGGCGCGATGCGGCATTACGATTTCAACCAGGCGGGCGCTTATGCGTATGAGCAGGCGATCGAAACGATCCAACGGCTGTCACTGCCGATCGACGACATCGAACAGCAGGTTCGTCGCACTTTCCTCAACGTGCTGGCGCGCAACCACGACGATCACGTCAAGAACATCGCGTTCCTGATGAACAAGCGGGGACAGTGGCGCCTCTCACCCGCGTTCGACGTCGCCTATTCCTATAATCCCAGTGGCGCCTGGACCAGCCGTCACCAGATGAGCCTGAACGGCAAGCGTGACGACTTTCAGCTTGACGATCTCCTCGCTTTTGCCGGGGTGGCTGGCTTGAAGAAGGCCAGGGCCATGGCGCTGCTGCGCGAGGTTTCAGCTTCAGTGAAGAACTGGAGAAGCTATGCGGCGACAGCGGGCGTCTCCGCCCGTGACATGGACCGCATCGAGAAAGCCTTGCGCCTATACCTCGCGCCCTGATCGTTCCGCGTCCGCCGGCTTCGGCTATCGGCCGAGAGGCAAGTCACGCAACATGTCCGCCAGTCGCGCAATCGTTTCCTTTTCGGGCAGAGGAACACGCAGATAGCGCTCCCCGGTCGCCGGGTCGCAACGCACCAGCTTTCCAGGCTGTCGCTTAGCCCGCTTGTATGGCTTTACGCAGCGCCTTGATCCGCAAGGACGCCGTCTCCACGATTTGCGAGTATTCCTCTGCGGTCCGGGCCAAGATGCTCAGCGGACCACGAGCCGCCCGCCCTCCACGCCCTGCCGGCCGCAATCAACCGAGAAGACGTTGCGCTGCGGTGAAGAAATCGTCCTGCTGCGGCAGATCGCCGGGCGTGATCGAGATCGGCAGCATCACGAGCCGGCGACCGCGGGCATTGTGCAATTCCTGCAGACAGATGTGGCGCGACGACCGGTCCGCCGGGTCGCGCTGGATATTCATCTGATCCAGATGCAGGTCCAGATCCTCGGCCCACAACTGCTGTGCAGCGCCGGCGAGGGAACTGGCGGTTATCTCCAGGTGGGCCTGCAGCGTGCGGTCATCCGTACCCAACGCAATCAGCTGGCGCTCGGTCTCTTCCAGCTCGGCCTGCAGCGCGGCGGGCTGATCGGCGGGCTTGTCCGCCGCATCAAAGCCCCAGCCTCCCTGATGCAGGGTATCGAGCTTGCGCCGCAGCAGGGCGCGTTGCTGAGTGAGGTCGGCACGCTCGCTCTTCACCTCGGTGATGCGCTGCAGGGCGAGGCTGAGCAGGTGATCGAAGGCACGCCGTTTGAGCTGGCGCCGACTCTCTTCCTCGCTCGCCGCGGGGTCGACCAGGCGGTGTCCGCGGAAATTGACGACCACCTGGGCCACGTCGCGGCGCACGGTTTCGTCTTTCATTTCGATGCCCATGACGCTCTTCTCGACCCGCTCGGCGAGCAGCAGCGCAAACATCGGCACATTGACACCGGGCTGGGCGGCACGAAAATCCCGCAGTGCCTCGTCGGCGCCAAAGACCTGAAACATCCGCTCGGCCGAGGCGAACAGCGTCGCGAGCCGAAGGTCGTGGCCATATCCGTTCCGGTCGGCCGGCTGGGCGGCCGGGAAGCTGTCGACCAGCGCAACCACATGATCGACGGCCTCCAGCACCGCGGGCCGCAACTGCTCACGGTAGCGCGGCAGGGTGCGCAGCCGTGGATCGGTGCCGTCCACGGCCCGTTCGATGGCCGCCTCGATCAGTGACTCGGGATAGCGGCCCTGGACCTCGTCACCGCCGAAAATGGATTGGAACAGTTTCAACATATCGCTAACCTATTTTTGTAAAACTGGTGCCGTCGCGGCGGCCGCAGCAGTGGCGGGAGGGTCGGTCTGCCATCCTCCGCCAAGGGCCTTGTTGAGCTGGATCACGCTCAGCGACTCGTCCCGCTTTGCCTGGACGAGCGCGATCTCGGCGTCGAACAGCTGCCGCTCGGTATCAAGGACCTCGAGGTAACTGGACACGCCGCCTTTGTACCTCAGGTTTGCGATCTGACCGGCATCCAGGAGCGCCTGCACGAGCAATTCCTGCTGCTGTCGAAACTCCTGTCGCTTGCGGAGGTCGATCAACGCGTCCGATCCCTCGCGGAAGGCCTGCTGGAGTGTCTGTTGGTATAGCAGCGCGGCTTCTTTAGCACGAGCCTCGTTGTAGTCGACGTTGGCCTCTAGTCGCCCGGCGTTGAAAATTGGCAGCGTGATCGCGGGCAGTGCACTGAACACACCGTAGGGGCCCAGCTTCTCGCCGCTGATCTTCGAACTTTCCGCTCCGGCAAAACCCGAAATGGTGATCTGCGGATAGAGCAGGGCCTCGGAGGCACCGATCTGCGCGTTGGCAGCAATCAGCTGCTGCTCGGCTGCCCGGATGTCCGGCCGCCGCGTCAGCAGTTCCGACGGCAGGCCCGGTGGCAACGTTGGGGCCGCAATCTGCTGGTCGAGGGGCTGCCCGCGCTTGACCGGTCGGGGATTCTGCCCAAGCAGGGTATTGATGAAGTTTTCCTGCTGCTCGATCAGGCGCTGGATATCCGGGATCGCTTTGGTTGCGGTATACAGCAGCGTCTCGGCCTGCCGTACATCGAGCATTCCGGCCACGCCGCCCTTCAGCCTGGCCTGAACCAGTTCGAGTGACTTGACTCGGGACGTCACTGTACGCCTGGAGATTTGAAGCGAAAGGTCCAGGGCACGCAGGGCCAGATAGGCCCGACCGACTTCCGCGACCAGTGTCGCCATGACCGCGTACCGCGCATCCTCACTGGCGAGGAGCTCGGCCTGCGCGGCCTCTGTGCCGCGACGGAACCTGCCCCAGGAATCAAGTTCTCAGGCGACACCAATGCTCCCGGCTCCTCCGCTGCAGCTGCCTGCGTCGCCTGCTGCAATTTTTTTCGGCGGCCTAGCCCTTCGACAAAGGTGTAGTTGCCCGGAATGATAAACACGCCCAGCGCGGTGGCGACCAGCATGCCCCAGAACACGCCGGTGCCCATCACGTTCTGTGCACCCGCGCCCGCCCCGGAGGCAAGCATCAGAGGCACCACCCCGAGGATGAAGGCGAAGGCCGTCATCAGGATCGGACGAAAGCGCAGGCGGGCCGACTCCAGTGCTGACTCCTCAAGCGACGCACCCTCTTCATGTTTCGCCTTGGCGAATTCGACGATCAGGATCGCGTTCTTGGCGGCCAGGCCGATAAGCATCACGAGGCCGATCTGCACATAGACGTTGTTGTCGTAGCCCATCAGCCAGACGCCGAAGAAGGCGCCCAGGGCCACCAGCGGAGACCCGAGAAGGACGGCCCAGGGTAGCCGCCAACTCTCGTACAGCGCGGCCAGCAGCAGAAACACGCACACGATGGCCATGATGAAGGTCGGCCCGGCCGGCGGCGCGATCTTCTCCTGGTAAGACATCGATGAGTAGGAGAACCCCATCTCCTGCGGCATCGTGTCGGCGAACACCTGCTCCAGCGCCGCGAGCGCCTGTCCGGAGGTGTGACCGGGTGCCGGCGCTCCCTGGACTTCGAGCGAACGCTGCAGATTAAATCGCGTCGTGAGCTCGCTCCCAGCGATGTCGCGGACAGTGACCAGCGTCGACAGCGGGACCATCTGGTCGGTCGTCTTCGAGCGGACGTAGATCTTGCCGATGTCCTCCGCTTTGCGCCGTTGTTCAGCGTCGGCCTGCACATAGACACGATATAGCCGGCCGAAGCGATTAAAATCGTTCACATAGGAACCGCCCAGTGTGGCCGACAGCGCTTCGAATACTTCGTTCACCGGAACGCCCAGCGTGCGCGCTTTCTCGCGGTCCAACTCGACCCTGAACTGAGGGTAGTTCGGGTCGAACGAGGTGAACACAGTACCCAGCTCCGGCCGCTGCCTTGCCGCTGTAAGGAACTTCTGCGCCTGCTCGCCGAGCTGCTCGACCGTCAGCGAGCCACTGCGGTCCTGCAGAAGGAAGTTGAAGCCCGACGCGGCCCCGAACCCGGACAGCGTCGGGATGTTGAACGGGAAAATGATCGCTTCCGGGATGGCCGCGAACTGCGACCGCAGCCCGCCCATGATGCCGTTCACGTGCAGCGCCTCGCTCTTGCGCTCGTCCCAGGGCTTCATGCGCACGAAGATGGTGCCGTAGTTCGGCTGATACGTGCTGGTCACTGCGCCGTAGCCACCCACCGTCTGATAGGAGTCAAGCCCCTCGGTCTCGGCGAGGATGTCCTCGATCTCCTTGAGCACGGCGCTGGTGCGCTCGAGCGAGGCGCCGGGCGGGAGCTGGACGTTGACGCCGAAGATGCCCTGGTCCTCGTCGGGAATGAACCCGGCCGGCAGTACGCGTGCGAACAGGCTGGCCCCGAGCGCCACCGCGGCAACGATGCCGATCGTCAGCAGCGATCGGCGCACGAGCACACGCGACACAGCCACGTAGCCGGTCGTTGTGACAGCAAATACCTTGTTGAAGCCCTTGAAGAAGGACCCTAGCGGCCCCCGCATAGGCTTCGGCTGCTTGAGGAGCATGGCGCACAGCGCGGGCGTCAGTGACAGGGCGTTGAACGCCGACAGCAGCACCGAAATGGCAATGGTCAGCGCAAACTGCTTATACATGCTGCCGACCAGCCCGCCGAGCATGGCAACGGGGATGAACACCGCCGAGAGAATCAGGGCAATGCCGATCACAGGCGCCGTGACTTCTTCCATGGCCTTGATGGTTGCCTCCTTCGGGGTCATTCCCTGCTCGAGGTGGTGGATGACGGCCTCGACCACGACGATGGCGTCGTCGACCACGATGCCGATGGCCAGTACGAGGCCGAACATCGACAGCGTGTTGATCGAAAAACCCAGCATCGGGAAGAAGATGAAGGTGCCGATCAGGGAGACCGGAATCGTCAGCAGCGGGATGATTGTCGCGCGGATGTCCTGCAGGAAGATGAAAACGACAAGCGTCACCAGGATGAGTGCCTCGACGAAGGTCTTCATGATTTCGTGGATCGAGGCCTGGACCGCCGGCGTGGTGTCGTAGACGATCTTATAATCCATGCCCGGAGGGAACGTGCCTTTCGCCCGTTCCATGGTCTCGTAGATCATCTCGGCGGCCTTGAGCTGGTTTGCACCCGGCAGCAGGTAGACCGCCATCGCGCCGGCCGGCTTACCGTTCAGCCGCCCAAAGGCGTTGTAGTCCTGCGAGCCGAGTTCGGCGCGGCCGATGTCCTTGATGCGGACCACCGGGCCGGTCTCGCTCTGCCGGACGATGATGTTCTCGAACTCTGCGGGCGTGGCCAGGCGTCCCGGCGCGCTGACCGTGTTGGTGAATTCCTGGCCCTTGGGCGTCGGCGCGGCACCGACCTTGCCGGTGGGCGCCTGCAGGTTCTGCTCCTTGATGGCCGAGATGACATCCGCCGGGACCAGGCCCAGCTTGGCCAGTTTGTCAGGCTGGAACCAGATCCGCATGCCGTAGTCGGTCCCGCCAAACAGGTCGACCTGCGCGATCCCGGGAATCCTCAACATCTGGTCGCGCAGGTTGATCCCGGCGTAGTTGATCAGGAAGTTGGCGTCGTAGGCATCCGACGGCGAGTAGATCGAGATCACCATCAGGATACTGGGGCTCTGCTTCTTGACGGTCACACCCTGTTGCGTGACTTCCTGGGGCAGGCGCGCCTGCGCCGCGGAGACGCGATTCTGGGTGAGAACGTTCGCGATATCCTGGTCCGTCCCGACCTCGAAATTCACATCGAGCTGCATCCTTCCATCGCTGGTATTCGACGATTTCATGTAGATCAGCCGGTCCACACCGTTGACCTCTTGCTCAATGGGTGTGGCCACTGACTGCTCTACCCCCTCGGCCGACGCACCGGGGTAATTCGCGGTCACTCGAATGTTGGGCGGGGCGAGAAACGGATACTGCTCGACCGACAGCCCCTGGATGGTGATCAACCCGAGCATGAGGGTCAGGATCGCGATGACGATCGCGACGATCGGGCGACGGATGAAGAAATTGGCCATGGCCTACTTTTCCCCATTCTTGGCGACGGGCTTAGCTGCAATATTGCAGCTAGTCTCGCCATGGCCACTTCGAGATCGGCCTTGGCCTGCAAGAGCTTCGCTTCATACTCGCGCTTGTCGAGCGTGAACAAGAGCTGGTCTTTCTTGACCACCTTGCCCTCGGTGAAGTGCTGCGCCTCGAGAAATGCCTGGACGCGGGCCCGGATCTCGACTGTTTCCCTGGCGTCGGTCTGCGCCACGTACTCGGCGTAGATCGGCACCGTCCTCTGGACGACTTCCGCGACCACCACCGCCGGCGGCGGCACGGCGGCTGCTTGTTTGGCCTTTTCGTCTTCCTTGCCGATATCGCAGGCGGCGAGTCCAAAAACCCCAAGCACCATCAGCAGCCTGGCCAATGGCCCGGTCTTCAGAAACCACTGCGACACAGCCATATCACTCTCCCCACGGCGGGATCCAGGAGCCATCTGTTCACCTCCAGTCAGGCTGTACATCGAAAGAATGCACCACATGCATGTGGGCTGATTTCGGGGATGGATGGCATCGAAATTCCTTTCTTGTTATTAGTGCCTAATACTGGCAACCGATGCCCTCGAGGCCAAGCATCGTGACGACTTCCCTTCGCAGGTGCGTGGCGTGCTGCGTGCTGCGCTTCTGACTGACCACTGCAAGGCGGAGCACGTCGCCGCGAATTTCTCGATGCACAGCCGCACATTGAGTCGCCGCCTGGACTCATCCGGGACCAGCTTCCAGAAGCTCGCGGACCAATGCCGTTTCGAGATCGCTCAGCAGCTGCTCGGTGATACGGACATGCATGGAGCCAGGATTGCTGCCACGCTCGGCTACGCCGATGTGAGCACCTTCACGCGTGCATTGAGGCGCTGGAGCGGGACCACGCCCGCACGCTGGCGGGCGATGCGCCGCGAGCATTGCTTGATGGTCCGCCAAGATAAGTCGCTGTCTGCCGGCGACGAGGAGACCGGATAAGAGTACCCTGATGCTTGAGACCCTTGTCCGTTAAGAAGCGAGGGCCGGAACCGATCGCTTCGATCGAGTCGCGGCATCGCGCAGCCCAAGGAGATGCCCATGATCACCAGCGCCAAACCTTCCACCCTTCTTCGCTTGAACCTGAGCTGTATCTGTTTACTGGCCGCAGGCCTGGTCAACGCCGATACGACGACCACGACCGTCACCAACCCTGACGGCTCGACGACCAAGACGGTGGAGGAAACGTCCACCGCACCCGCTACCACGGAGACTGAATCGTCAACGCAATCCGCGACTCCGAACCTGGTTGGTCCAACCGGGGCGACCGGGGTCATCCGCCGTTCGGACAGGCGACAGGACCGAAGGGCGGGTGATCCCCGTATCGACTGAAGGGCCTTCCCCCGGGGCGCTAGGCAGTCGCCGCAGGTCAGTTACAAGCCCGTCGATACCGCGCCGGCCGTCGAGGCCGTCCAGGAGGCGCGCCGTCTCCTCTTGGACAACAGCACAGTGGAGCAGCGGATGGCTCGGCAGGCAGACACCCTCGAGCGCAGCGCGCACAGACCGACCTGCCCATCCTTGCCGCCGGCCATCCGGGCACGACGCGCACCCAGGAGGGGCTGGCGGTGCTTGCCGAGATTATCAGCGGGATGATGGAGCTGGACAGGATGCAACGCCTCGCCGACCGCGTCGTGGCAATTCAGATGGCCGTCGATGGTGCGGACTTCCTGCAGGTCTATCGTTATTTCCTGGATCGCAGCCGGAGCGAGGGGCAGGCGTTCTAAACCAAATCTTCGGATAACACGAGGACTGCATGCCATGGACTACCATTTTGCTCCCTTCGACTTGGCCTTGCGTGACGGGCGCGCTGTGCAAATCCGTGCGATGCACACATCTGACGAGGCGGAGTTCCTTCAGGCCTTTGACCGGCTGAGCCCGGACGCCCGCTACATGCGCTTCATGCGTGTCGTCGGCGAGCCGAATGTCGAACGCCTGCGCAAGGCGCTTGCCTCCCTTCCCGAGAGCGGCCTGGGGATCGTGGCAACCGTACCGGCCGACGACGGGATCGACATTGTCGGCAGTGCCCTTTTCCTGATTGGAGAGGATCCGACCAGCTGCGAATTTTCGACGACTGTCTCTGCCGACTATGGCGGCCTGGGCCTTGGGCGTGCGCTCATGACTGCACTCGTTGCAGCGGCGAGACAGCGCGGGTTGCGTGAAATGGAGGGATTCGTGCTGGCGAGAAACCAGCCGATGCTGAGGCTGGCCGCCCGGCTCGGCTTCAGCATCATGCCCGACCCGGATGATGCCTCCGTTCGCACCTGTCACTTGCGTCTTGCCGACACCTAACCTGCAAATTGCCTGCCGGACCTAGGTTGCCGATCCTGGTAGCTTTGACAAGAGGTCAAACGAGGGACACAAGATGCCAATGAACCCTTTGGCGAGCCCGCCCGACGAATGGTCAGGCAAAGCGGCAGAGACCGCCATCCGTCTTGGCGTGCTGGCAGTTGTGCTGATTTGGTGTTTTCAGATCCTCCAGCCATTCATCCTGCCGTTTCTCTGGGCGGTGATCATTGCGGTCGCGATCCATCCGCTGCACGAGCGGCTTACCGGGCTGCTCGGCGGCCGCAGCGCGTTGGCGGCGGCGCTCATCACGGCCGGCTTCCTGATGATCCTGGTGGTTCCGGTAGCCCTACTCACGGAGCAGCTGATCAAAAACGTCGCTGCCCTGGCACTGCAGGTCCGCGAGGGCAATCTCACGATACCGCCTCCCCCCGATTCCGTCAGAGAATGGCCACTGATCGGTAATGCCGTGGCAAACGCGTGGAACCTCGTGCTGACCAACTTCTCCCAGGCCTTGAGCGCGGTGCAGCCGCTCGTGAAGGCGGTCGGTCTCTGGCTGGTCAATATCGCCGCCAGTGCCGGTATCGGGGTGTTGATCTTTGTCGCGGCGTTCGTGATTGCCGGGATACTGTTGGCACACTCTGCGCAGGGACGCCAACTCGCCTACGACATCTCCCGACGGTTAGTCGGCGAGCGCGGCGATGCCTTTGCTGACCTCGCCGAGGCGACCATCCGCAGCGTGGCCCGCGGGGTCCTGGGCGTCGCCTTTATCCAGGCCCTGCTGGCCGGGGTGGGATTCATGGCGGCCGGAGTGCCAGGGGCAGGGATCTGGACCTTGCTATGCCTGTTGTCCGCGGTCGTACAACTCGGCGTGGGTCCAATCGTAATCCCGGTGATCATCTATGTCTTCGCCACCAGTGACCCCTTCACCGCGGTGATTTTTCTGGTGTGGAACATAATGATCATGCTGGTCGACAACATATTGAAACCCCTGCTGCTGGGTCGCGGGGTCGATGTCCCCATGGCGGTGATATTCCTCGGTGCCATTGGGGGCATGCTACTGTCCGGAATCGTCGGCCTGTTCATCGGCGCCATCGTACTGGCCTTGGGTTACAAGCTGTTTCAGGCCTGGCTGGTGACAGGACCAGCAGTAAACAAACCCGCTGACGCCGGATAGCCTGACCGTGGGAATAAACGATACAAACGCCCTTTTCCTCTGATCAAAAAGCGCATTCCCCGTGAGTCCCCGTCACCAGGCAATCGTCGACCGGCCGCCGGTTCATCTAACCTGCATAATGGCGAGGGTATCGGAGGCCGCAGCAGGAAATCGGTGAGATTTGCAGGCTAAGCTCAGGCGAGGATATGAACACCGCCATCCACGTACAGGGTGTCGCCGGTGATGTGGCACGCATCGGGGCTGGCCAGGTAGGCACAGAGGCGACCGACGTCGAGGATGTCCACAAGCGCGCCCAGCGGTGCCCGCTGCGCTGCCTCGTCCAGGAGTTGGTCGAAGTCTTTCAGGCCGGAGGCGGCGCGGGTCTGCAGCGGACCGGGCGATATGGCATGCACCCGGATCCCCTGGGGACCGAGCTCGCTGGCGAGGTAACGACAGCTTGCTTCCAGTGCCGCCTTCACCGGCCCCATCAGGTTGTAGCCTTCGACCACCTTTTGTGCCCCATGGAAGCTCATCGCAAACATCGCCCCTCCATCCGTCATCAGAGGGCCTGCGAGCCTGGCCATGCGGATGAAGGAGTGGCAGGAGACATCCATGGCGATCAAGAAACCCTCGGCCGAGCAGTCGATCAGGCGTCCCTGGAGATCTTCCTTCGGTGCGAAGGCGATGGAATGCACCAGGGTGTCGAGCCGACCCCAGGTCTGTTGGATCTGCCCGAAGACGGCCTCCAGTTCGCCGGACCTGGATACGTCCAGCGGCATGAAGACTTCGGCTCCCAGCTCGCGGGCCAGTGGCTCGACATAGGGTCTGGCCTTGTCGTTGAGATAGGTTATGGCAACTTCGGCACCCTGCTCCCTGAACGCCTTGGCGCAGCCGTAGGCGATGGAATGCTCGTTCGCGATACCGATGACGAGGGCCTTTTTGCCCGCCAAAATGGGATTGCGTGACTCGGCTGACATTCGGTTACCCCTTCACGCCTGCTCGATCAGGCGTCGGGTATGGCGCGCGATCATGAGCTCTTCGTTGGTCGGGACGACCCACGCGGATGTCCGGCTGGTCGGGGCGCTGATGCGTGGCCCATGGGCCGCATTGGCATCGGTGTCGAGTTCCACGCCGAGCCAGGCGGCATCGCGGCAGACGCGCGCGCGGATCTCGGCCGCGTGCTCCCCGATACCGGCAGTAAACACGAGGGCGTCCAGTCCACCCAGCGCGGCGGCCAGGGAACCGAGCTCGCGCCCGATGCGGTAGACGAACAGATCCACCGCGAGCTGCGCGCGCGGGGCGTCACTCTCAAGTAGCGTGCGCATGTCGCTGGACAAGCCTGAGACACCAAGCAGCCCGGACTCCTTGTAGATCAGACGCTCAATGGCGTGGACGTCCATGCCGCGCTGGTCCATCAAATACAGCATGACGCCCGGGTCGAGCGCGCCGCTGCGGGTGCCCATCGGAAGCCCCTCGACGCCCGTGAACCCCATGCTGCTCGCCATGCTCTTGCCGCCCTGCATGGCACAGGCGCTGACGCCGTTGCCGAGATGACAGACGATGGTTTTTCCGGAGGCCGCCCGCTGGTCGAACTGCGACAGCACCGAGGCGACGTATTCATAAGACAGGCCATGAAAGCCGTAACGGCGCACCCCGGCTTCGGCATAATCGGGCGGCAGGGCGTACAGCTGCGAGATCTTCGGGTTGCTGCGGTGGAACGAGGTGTCGAAACTGGCGACCTGGGGCAGCTCGGGGGCAAGTTCGAGGAGCAGACGCACCGGGGCCAGATTGTGCGGCAGGTGCAGCGGGAACAAGGGGACGAAACCTTCCAAATAGTCGAGGACCTGCGCGGTCACGCGAACAGGGCCAGTGGTATCGGGTCCGCCATGTACCACCCGGTGACCGACCGCCAGGGGTCGGTAACTTGAGAGTTCCGCGCGCAGGTATTCCAACAGGTGCTGGAGCGCCCCGTCATGTCCGGGGGGGTGCCCGGCATCCCAGCTGTGCTCGCCGACGACGGTTCCGCTACCGTCTTTTGCCTGGAACGCGGCCTCCGTGTACAGGCCCTCGGTCTGCCCCCGCAGCAGCAGCTCGAGATCCCCGCCCTGGGTGGCGAATACGGAGAACTTGAAACTCGATGAGCCCGCGTTGAGAACGACAATCGCGTCCGACATGCTCTACCCCTGGTGCGGATTCCGTGTGGTCTGGCTGCGCCGCGCCTGGGCGACCAGCGCCATGACCGCGGCGGAGGCGAGGCGGGTGCGTACGCTGTCCGCGCGGCTGGTCAGCACGATCGGCACGCGCGCGCCCAGCACGATGCCCGCCGCGTCCGCGCCGGCCAGGTACTGCAGCTGCTTGGCCACCATGTTGCCGGCCTCGAGATCCGGTAGCAGCAGGATGTCCGCGCGGCCTGCCACCGGGGAAACGATCTTCTTGGTCTTTGCGGCCTCTTCGCTCACCGCGTTGTCGAAGGCCAGCGGGCCATCGACGATGCCGCCGGTGATCTGGCCGCGGTCGGCCATCTTGCACAGCATTGCCGCGTCCACCGTGGCCTGCATGTCCGGGTTGACGGTCTCTACCGCCGCGAGTATTGCCACCCGCGGCGGATCGATCCCGAGGACCGGTGCGAGGTCGATAGCATTCTGCAGGATGTGCACCTTGTCCCTGGCTGTCGGCGCTATGTTGATGGCCGCATCGGTCACCAGCAGCAGGCGAGGGTAGGCCGGCACGTCCATCACGAATACATGGCTGACGCGGCGGTCGGTGCGCAGTCCGGTGGCCGAGGCGACCACCGCCCCCATGAGCTCGTCGGTGTGCAGCGAGCCCTTCATCAAGGACTCGACCTCGCCGGCCCGGGCCATGGCCACGGCCTGCGCCGCCGCCGCGTGACTGTGCTCGACCGCGACGATGCGATATGGTGAGAGATCGACCCCCTCGGCCTCCGCCACGGCGCGGATCCTGTCTTCGGGGCCAACCAATACCGGGTCGATCAGGTTCCGCTTCGCCGCCTCGACGGGACCCAACAACGAGTCACGGTCGCAGGGGTGGACGACGGCGCAGATGACCGGGGCCGCACCCTGGCAGCGCTTGAAAAGCTCGCTGAACCCGTCGTTGCGGCGCAGGATGATCTCGGGCGTGGCGAGGTCGGTGTAACTGATGCGTTCGGTCGGCGCGGCCACGGTGATGGTGCCGGCCAGCAGTTCGTCATCCCCGCGTCTTATGCGGCAGTCGAAAACGATCTGGTGGCCCTGCGGACGCTTCTCCAGTGCAGTCACCGTGCCCGTCAACTCGTCGCCCACGTGCAAGACACCCGAGAACGTCAGATTCTGCGCCAGGATGTTGGTACCTGGCCCGGGCAGGCGCCGGTTGAGCATGCCGGACACCAGGGCTTCCGCACCCACCGCGTCCGAGACCATCTGCTGCGGCGGGGCCTCGCTGTCGATGTGGAAGGGATCGATCTCGCCGGAGACCATGGCGAGCGCCTCTACATCGACCTCGGTAAGGACGTGCGAAAGGGTCAGGGACGAACCGACTTCGATCTCGTCGTAGGTCTGGTTGGTAAAGGATCTCATGTTCGGCTCTTGGTTTCTGGACCGGGGGCCTTGCGCGCCCGTCTCGTGGGTTGGGTCGTCAGGCGCTTGGCGGGTTCCTCGTCGAGCACACGATGGATCCGCGTGAGCATTTCACGCTGGCCGTCGGTGATCCCCGCAGCTTGAATACGCGGGTCTGCCAGCAGACGCTCGAGCAGGGTAATCAGGCGCTGGCGGTCTGCCGGATCGCGCAGCAGTGTCGGTAGCGAGGAGACGGCCTCCTCCGGTTCGTAGCGGCAGATGATCTCCTGCTCCCCGCGGATGCGTCGGGCCTCGTGCCCGGCGATGTCCGGCAACAGGTCCTTGTACTCGTCAAGCAGCTCCGCCCTGAGCTGCAGTCGTTCAAGGGGCAGCGGCTCGCCGTGGCGGCCAAGCAGGTGAGCGGTGCGGGTGACAGCCTCCGTGTAGCCACCCTCGGCGATCGATGCCAAGGCATCGCGGACGAACGGCAGCTCGCGCGGGTCGCTTGGGGGCGCCAGACGACGTTCCTTTGCTTCGTGGCTGTCGGCCAGATAGAGCGAGAAGAGGTTGCCATAGGTCTGGAAGAACATGGCCTCGGAGGTTGCGTCGCGGATGTCACGGTAATAGTCCAGCGAGGCGCTTACCAGCTCCGAGACCATGGCCTCGACCTGGCGATATGGCTGCTCCTGGCTGACGGCCTCCCGCTGGGACCTGACCATGTCAGCCGCCGGGCCGAGCCACTGCAGCCAGGGGTTGAGGTCCGAAATGGCCCAGCGCTGGAAGCGCAGCGGGTGGAAATCGCGCCCGAGTTTGGCGCTGAATTCGTTGGACATCGACTGCACCAGCGGACGGGCGAACAGCTCGTAGGCCCGCTGATTGAACTCGCCGATCTCGGCTACCGCCTCGAACGGCTTCTCGTCGGCCCGCTTGAGTCGGTTCATCCTCGCCATGACCTCCTCGAGCTGGCGCTCGACAAACTCGACGGCATAGTCCACCGAGCCATTCTTGCCGTGGATCTCGTTGATCTTCATGCCATAGAGTCCCGGAGGCAGGGCCTCGACGGACTTGAGCACGGAGACGATCTGGGCGTGCTCCTTCCTGGCGACCTGTCCCGAGACAAAGATCCCGAGGTGGCCGATGTCCTCGTGCAGCAGACCGACGATCGTCTGGCCGCGGGATTTGATTTCATCGGTGGAGCCATACACGTCTGCCACCCAGTTGAATGCCTGCTGGGGCGGAGTGATGTTGTCGCCCATGGAGGCAAACAGGATGATCGGCGACTTGATGTCGCGAAGATCAAAGGCCTTGCCACCCTGGGCCTTCACGCCGCCGGTCCAAAGGTCGTTGCCGACGAACAGGTCGTCGACGATCCACTCTATCTCCTCCCGGTTGAGCAGATAGAAGCCGCCCCACCAGCGCTCGAAGTCGAGGAAACGCGGCGGTTCGGTGTCGATGTTGGCAAACAGATGGTAGTACTTCTTCCAGAGGGTGTTTGCCGGGTTGAGGTTCTCCATGTTCTCGACCAGGTAGGCCCCATCGAACAGACCGTTGCCCAAGTCGGAGGCGAACGACGCCATCCAGGTCCCGCCGAGCGCACCACCGGCGTAACGCATAGGGTTGTTTCCCTCGCCCTCGCTCCAGGCCCCGCCCCAGTAAGACATGGGCGCGCCGTTGATGACGATAGGGCCGGTGTCGTCGGGGTTCGACGAGGCGAGCATCATGGCGGCCCAGCCACCTTGGCAGTTGCCCACGATCACGGGCTTGGGGCTGTCGGGGTGCAGTTCCCGCACCTTGTGCACGAACTTTTCCTCTGCACCGCACACGTCGAGCAGGGTCTGCCCGGGCTCGGGATCCGGGAAGAAGATCACGAAGTAGACAGGGTGACCGTCGCGCAGGGCCACACCGACCTGGGAGTCGTCCTTGAACCCACCGATACCGGGGCCGTGACCGGCGCGTGGATCGATAATGATGTAAGGCCGGCGCTTCGGATCCACGGTGACGCCCGGCGGCGGGATGATCCGCACCAGTGCGTAATTGACGGCGCGTTCGAAGCGGCGCGCGTCGAGTACCATTTCGTAATCGAAATGCAGCACCGGTGGCTTACCGGCCTGCTCGTGCTCGACGAAGTTGTTGCCCCTTTGGCGCAGGGTATCCCAGAAAAGCACGCTTCTTTGTGCGAAGTCGTTGGAATACTCGAACCACTGGTTCCAGACATCCCAGGGTGCCATCGGCTTGGACAACTGCGCGGCGATATGATCGTCGAACGCCTTTTGGGTCCGTTCTTTGAACCGTTCCTGCGCCAGACTCGCGCGCTTACTGTAAAGCCGGCCGACTTTGGTGGTGAGTTCCTGTGAACGAACTGCGTGCTTGGCGGTATCTGTCATCGTGGGTCCTTATCTGTGTGCAAGGCAATACGCTCCATTTTATTGCAGTGCAGCATTCCACCCGATTGAAGTCAATATTGAAGGTTGCCCCGCGTCAAGATTTGCGCTGATTTGCAGCGACATGCGCCTCTCCTGGTTTCGGCAAGTTGCCATGGTTTGGATTCGAGGGTCAGGGTCCTTTCGATCATGGTCGAGCTAGCTGCCCTGGTCAGGGTGCCCGCATCTAGACAGGATGGGATGAACAAAACGCCAGGAGGTACTACGATCGCTGGGATGATCCTGCATGTTGCACCAGTCGATCATGGGCAGATCAAAAGACGCAGTCGTCGATCGGCTGGATCTCGAGTTCTTGGTGGTTGATAGCGGGCACAGTTCGTGTGCGTGCCCATGATCTATCCGGGCCCTCGCTTGCCCAGGCACGTTTGCGCTTGCTCTTCACGCAAGCCATAGCTATGACTATGCCTTTCGCTCCAGAGCGGCGCTCAACCGCGCCTGGTCGGCGCGATCTTCCCGGATACTGGTGCAATATGCAGGCTAGGAGCCTGCGCCCTAGGAGATCGACGGCCATAGTGATTGCGGGGTGGTCGGGCGTTCATCAGGTTTGTGCGCCGAGCAGGGCATATTTTGCTCGTTTGGCGTATTTGACCCTAACGTCTCCGCTCACGATCACGCTTTCGGATACAAGGGGCACTATCGTTCCCCACCAGGATTATTCACTTACCGCTGACGATCTCCGTGAAATAGTCGTAGAAAGCCACCTGTGGCTTGCGATATCATATCCGAATAATTTTCGGGATCTCGGGACGAGCCTAAATACCACCGGCGGCTGACACGCCGGGGCTCACTAGCCGTGCCTGCCCGCCGCGGATCCGTTTCGTTTTAATCATCATGGGCCGAGGGGCCACAAGGGATACGGAATAATGAACAAACACACAATTAGTAGCATCGGTGCCCTGGTGGCAGGCGCGCTGTTGATTCCGGGTCTCTGCGCCGCCGGCAGCGGGCTCATCGGGCTCGGCGCGGGTGCGGCCCCCGACTACGAGGGCTCGGACGACTATGAGGCAGTCCCGGTGTTGTTCGGCAACTACACCTGGGACAGTGGCCGCTCGGTGAGCCTCGGCGGGGCGCCCAGTACTGGCAGCGCGGTGCGGCTGGACACCAACCTGCTGGCGTCCGGGTCGGGTCCCAAATGGGAACTGGGGCCGCTGCTGCAGTTTCGGATGGAGCGCGATGATGTCGACAACAACAAGGTCGACAAAATGAGCAAGGTCAAGGGCACTGCCGAGGCAGGGGCCTTGGTCGGCTTCCGTGACGGTCCCTGGGAGGCACAGCTGAGTTTTGCCGCGGATGTCGGCAACGAATACGACGGCTACCTGATTTACCTCAACGGCGCTTACACCGCGACCGTGAACAATGATTTCAAGCTCAAGTTCGGTGTTCGGACGACCTATGCCGACGAGAACTACATGGACACCTATTTTGGGGTGTCGGGCTCGGACTCTGCGCGTAGCGGCCTGAAGCGTTACTCGGCCGACAGCGGCATGAAAGACGTCGGGGTGAGCGTTACCGCCATTTACGCCCTGAACAAGAGCTGGGGGATCACAGGCGGTATCGCCTTCAGCCGGCTGCTGGGTGATGCGAAGAAGAGCCCGCTGGTCGATGACGAGGGCGACAAAGACCAGCTGGGTGCGAGCCTGGCGCTTACCTACAGCTTCTGATCACACCCGATCACGGGGTGATCGATGGGGTTAGAGTCGATCGATTTTATCGATATCCAACCGTGGTCGAATCCGAACCCATTGTGTTTGGCGTTACCTGATGGATTGGTTGGCGGAAGATTTCGATTGCCAGCTTAGACGCATACTGATTGAGTTACGCATTTTCGCCAATACCGGCGTTTCGCGGTCGGTCTGGACGGGGCTTGCAACGGAGGATTTGGGGATGAAACGGGGCTTGGGTTTCCTGGTCGGGTTGTTTGCGACGACCGCGGTGTGGGCAGGCGCAGAAACCTACGACTACCCGATCGCTGATCGATGGGAGGCGACCATAGTTGGCACACCGGAGGGGTATCGTGCCGATTTGCCGAAAAAGATCCCTCTTCGGCAGGCCAGGCTGACGGTTTTCGAAGATCGTGAGCTGCCCGAGTGGTTCTGGTATTACCGCGACGGTCTTCAATACTCTTATGCGCTGCAGCCAGGTCCTGCCCCGCTGGTGTTTATGATCGCGGGCACCGGCGCCTCCCACACTTCGTCCAAGAACGTGATGATGGCGCACGCTTTCTACCAGGCCGGCTTTCACATCGTCTCCCTTTCCTCCCCGACGGTCGCGAATTTCGTGGCGACGGCGTCGAAATCTTCCGTGCCCGGTCATGCGGTGGAAGACGCCGCGGATCTCTACCGTGTGATGGAACTCGTCTGGGATAAGCTCAAGGACGATATCGAGGTCACGGATTTTTACGTTACCGGTTACAGCCTGGGGGCATTCAACGCGGGTTTCTTGACCTGGCTGGACGAGCAACGCAAGGTCTTCAATTTCCGCAAGGCCCTGATGATCAACCCGCCGGTCACCCTCTACAATTCCATCTCGCTACTGGACCGCATGTCCCAGAATATTCCCGGCGGTGTGGAGAATTTCGGTCGCTTCTTCAAGCGATTGGTGGAGGCCTTTACCCGGGCATACGAACGCTCGGACGATATCGAGTTCGGGCCGGAACTCCTTTACAGCGCGTTCGAGGAGATGCAGCCGAAGAACGAAGAGCTGGCCGCCCTGATAGGCACCTCGTTTCGCATATCCTCCGGGGATATGATCTTTACCTCGGATGTGATGAGGGACGCCGGTTTCGTCAAGCCGAAGAATGTGTGGCTGACGCGCAACAGCGACCCGACCGAGTTTCAGAAGATGGTCTACCGTATCGGCTTCACCGACTATTACCATCTGTATTTCTACCCCTATTTCAAGGATCGGGATCCCTCGATAACCCGCGACCAGCTGATCGACCAGATGAGCCTGAAGAACATAGAGGGCTACCTGCGCTCTACCGACAAGGTCGAGGTCATGCACAACGAGGACGACATTATCCTCAAGCCCGGAGAGATAGACTTCTTCCGTGATGTGTTCGGGCCCAGGGCCAAGATCTATCCGACCGGGGGGCACTGCGGCAACATGGCGTATCGCGACAACGTCGCCCATATGCTGAGTGTGTTCAAGGAATAGGCGGGATTTCCAAGATGACGAATTCAAACAGGCCAGTCCTCACCTGGCTGATCGTGGGTGTAATCGGTCTGTTTCTGGGCGGTTGCGGCACGGCACCGGTACAGCAGGGCGCGGCCGAGCCGGCGTTTTTCAACCCCGAGCGATTGATCCTCGCGGATAACCCCACTGCGGTTGACTCGGTCAGCGATCCCTGGCAGGGGTTCAACCGAACCATCTACCGGTTCAACTACCACTTCGACCGCTATGTGTTTCTCCCCGTGGTGCGGGGTTACCAGTGGATCACGCCGGATTTCGTGGAAGAGGGGATCCACAATTTTTTCAACAATCTACGTGACGTAACCACGCTCATCAATTCAGTGCTGCAATTGAGTCCCGAGAAGTCGCTGGAGACCGCCAGTCGGCTGGTGTGGAACTCGACTTTGGGCATATTCGGTTTCTTCGATGTGGCCAGCAACGTGATGGAGATCCCAAGGCACCAGGAGGACTTTGGTCAGACCCTGGGCTACTGGGGGGTCGGCAGCGGTCCCTACCTGGTCCTTCCCATCCTCGGGCCCTCGTCCGCTCGGGATGCCGTCGGACTGGGTGCGGATTGGTTCGTCAGGTCCGAGATCCAGGACAGGGTGACCGATCTGGAAACCTGGCAGGAGTGGACGCTCACGGTACTGAATGCCGTGGACGCGCGCGCGAATGTCCCGTTCCGCTACTTCGAGAACGGCACCCCCTTCGAGTACAACTGGGTGCGTCTGCTCTATAGCACCAAGCGCGAGATGGACATCGCAAAGTAAACAGAAAAGGCGCAGTTTTGCGACGCCTGCTCCTGGCTGTAGAGGGCATCGCAGACGGGCCCTATCCGGTTCAGATTCCGAGGAGTACACAGGTTGATATCGATACGACGTAAGGCCTTCTGGAGAACTTTGCTGGGGGCGCTCTGGCTGCTTTTGGCGCCGGTTACCCAAGCCGTGGACGAGATCAAGATCGGCCTTACCGTGTCGCTCAGCGGCGACCTGGCCGAACTGGGACAGCAACAGCTGCAGGGCATGCAGATGTGGGAAGAGGACGTCAATGCCCGGGGTGCCCTATTGGGTCGACCGGTCAAGCTGATCTACTACGACGACCGGTCAGATCCGGGGACCAGCGCCCGGCTGTACGAGGGCCTGATCAATGAAGACCGGGTGGATCTGCTGCTCGGACCCTATTCGTCGGATATCACCCTGGCGGCCAGCACCGTGGCCGAAGAAAACGGGTTTCCGATGCTAACGGTAGGTGCCGCGGCGGAGGCGATCTGGGAACGGGGCTATAAAAACGTTTTCGGGATCGACATTCCAGCCCACGCCTACATGGACAGTGTGCTGGACATGCTGAAGGAGCGCGCCCCGCTGCGCGTCGCACTGGTGTACACGGAAGATGCCGTTTTCACCCGCGACATGGCCGAAGGCGTCCGTCGTCAGGCCGCGGCCTACGGTCTGCAGATTGTCTTCGACCAGGGATTTCCGCAGCAGACCGCAAACCTCGCGAGCCTGGTTCGGGGCATGCGGGAGGCGAATCCCGACGTGGTCATCGGGGCTGTCTATTACGAGGGTGCCCTGGGTGTGATGCAGGAGTCCCGGCGTCAGGGCCTGAGCCCTGATCTGTTTGCACTCAGCGTGGGTCCGGCCGCAGGTGCGTTTGGCGCTGCTCTGGGTCCGGGGGTAGAAGGGGTGGCAGGCCCGGTGCCCTGGATGCGCAGTGATCGCCGGCCCTTCAGTTTCGATTTTTCGTATCGATACAGACAGCGGTATGGGTCGGACGCCGGTTATCATGCCGCCTTCGGTTATGCCGCCGGCCAGATACTGGAGGCGGCGGTGCGTTTGGCGGGTTCCCTGGAGCGCGACAAGGTGCGGACGCAGCTGAGTTCGATGCGGTTCCGCTCCCTGCTCGGCAACTACCGGGTCGACGAGACTGGGAAACAGATCGGCCACAAGACTGGTGTAATGCAGTGGCAGGACGGGCGCCGTCGCCTGGTTTGGCCGCCGGAGCTGGCTGAGGCCACACCGAGGTTCCCGATGTCCCCTTGATCGCAGCAGGCGGTCGTGAAAAAAGCCGGCTAAATCAGGCGTTCGGCCCCCGCCGTCTGCTCGAGCCCGATAGCAACGCAACTATTGCGCTTATCACGTGCAGCTGGAAACCCTCCATACCGAGGGCGCGCTCGAGTAGACCGGTGCGAGCGCCTGAGCCCATTCGCGCTACCCGGCGCGCGCCGATCTGAATCTCTAGTGTTACATCGGCGCGCGTCAGCAGTGCAGCGGTGCGTGATACCTGCCGCCGCGCGGATCGCGAGGGGAGGTGCAGCGTGCGCGCCAGCCCGAACGCAGTGCTCGCCCGGTAAATTTGGGCACTGACCAGGGAGCCGCTCGCCTCGATCCGCATCGCCTCGACGCCGTCGCGCTCGAGAAGCAGCTCGCCCTCGATATCCAGCAGCGCCGTCAAGGCAGCCCCCTTCAGCCCGTCGACATGTCGCGGGTACGGATCTTCAGGATGCCGTTCAGCTTCCATTCTGCGTGCTTGGCCGCGTCTCCTACGCCGCTGGGAACCCAGATCTGCATCTGATCGAACTCGTAGGTGACCTCTGCCCCACGCCCGGTGAGCTTGTCGTACAGCTCGATGGCGAGGTCTGGCCAGGTCATGGTGTGTTCTTCTGACATTTCGTGCGCTCCTTGGTTTTCGCTCCTTTGAGGAGCTTCAAGTATAGGTACAGTGCAGGACTTTTTTCCTCGGCCTGCCTGGGGTTCGCCGCGCGCCGGGCCGTGATCGGCCAGGTACCTCCAGAAGCGCAATCTTGGATTGACCCGCGGGTAACCGAAGTCAGCGCAAAATAGGCTATCCTCGGCGATAGGGATCAAATGGCCGATGGGTGATAAGTATGGCAACGAAAAAGAGACTGATGGCGTGCGCCATGGCGATGACGCTGGGCTTGTTTGTGCTCTCGAGCAGCACGAGCGTGGCAAGAGATTTCTACGACGATCGCTTAGGGGAAGAGCCGTCCTCGGGCGAGATGTTCGTCGACGCGATAGCGGTTCGACCCCTGACCTTGGTGGCTTCGGCGGTCGGACTCGTGGGCTGGGTGGTGACCCTGCCGTTTACCCTCTTTAGCGGCGATGCCGGTGATGCAGGGCAAGAGTGGGTTCTGGATCCGCTGGCCTACACCTTCGCGCGCCCGCTGGGTCAAATGAGTGAAGACTTCTGAGCCGGACTCCGCTGCTGTCTTTGGCGGGCGGAGAGTGCGCTAGCGCGACCTAGTGCACGGCGTCCGCCGGTTTCTGGTGGTTTACGGCTGGGGCGCCCAACGCACGCTACGCCAATCCGGCCCTCGATGACCTATTGCTGCTGCCTCACGGCGGCGGCGATCTGTTGACTCAGGGTCTTTATCGCTTCCTGGTGCGCCGCTACCAAAGCCCCATAGTCGGGCCCTTCTACCGGGATCCGGATCTGTGAGCTGAACAGATCCCCGGCCTTTTGTTCGCCGGTCGAATCTATAAGCACCCAACTGACGCTCAGCTCCAGCGTCCCCCCGAGCCGACCCAGCAGCTCATCCACGTCGACCGTAACGCGATAAACGGGGTCTGCCCACGACTGACGATAGCCGGTTACCGTCAAGTCCTTAAGCTCAGCCGAAAGATTCATCACCAGCACGGTCTCGATCTGACTCTTCAACGAACCCGCCCAGCGATCGAATTCCGCGATCTGCAGTTGGGAGTTCTCGGAACGCGTGACGATCTGCGGTCGTTGGAGATACTCAGGCAGCAGCACAGGTCCGACCGCCATGGCCGGGTTCGCGCGCTGCTCGACGGCAGCAGTGCGCTGCGTGACGCCGGTCTCGGAGACCAGCGTATAGAAGTTGGGGTTCTTCGTGGGACCGCCAACGCAGGCTGCCAGCGAGAGCAGACTCACGAGCGGGATCACTGTCGCCAGGTCGATTTTTCGAGAGCGCATCGCTAGTTCTCCCCTGTGCCTTTGCCTCTGAGCAAGGCGTCCGGGTGCTGCTCCAGATAATCCAGCAGTATCTTCAACGAGCGTGCAGCCTGGGCGACGTCCTCCAGAGTCTGATCGAGATCCTGTCGCAGCGGCGAATCGGCGGCGATGGCCTTCTCTGCGGTGGCCAGGGTGCCCTTCGCCTGCTTGATCGCGGAGGTCGCCGCCGGCACCGTCTCGCCTTTCAGACGAGCGAGCAGCGCCTCGGCCTCCGTGAGGGTGGCGTCGAGACGCTTGACGGCCTGGTTCACGCCTGTCCCGATGTCCTCGAACGGGATCCCGGCGAGGCGGTCTGCAACCGCGGTCACGTTGTCGACGAGCCGTTCGGTTGTTGAAGCAACGGTCGGAAACTCCGGTGGATCTGAGGACCAGTCTATCGTCGCCGGTGGTGCGTCCGGAAAGAAATCGAGCGTGATGAAGAGCTGCCCGGTGACCAGGTTTCCGGTCTTGAGTTGTGCACGCAACCCTTTACTTACCCACTGGTTGAGCCGCGCTTTGCGTTTTTCCGCTGGGGCCGCATCTGCGAAAATATCCAGACGCTCGGGCTCGACCTCGAGGGTGACGGGGATCCTCACCTCGTTGGTTTCCTCATCGAAGGTTACCCGGAAGTCGGCCACACGGCCGACGGGGATGCCTCGCAGCTCGACCGGTGCCCCGACGGTCAGGCCCCGAACTGAGCCATCGAAATACGTCACCCAACGCTGCTTCTCCGTGTAGGTTTCGGCAAATGCCGTTTGCTGATCCTCGTAGAGCGGGAACGCCGAATCCTTCTTTGCCCGCTCACCCAGCGGCGCCCCGGGGGGTAGATCGAACGCGATGCCGCCGATCAGCACCGAGACAATCGACTCGGTGTTCAGCTGCACGCCGCCTGCGGTAAGTTTGAGGTTGACGCCGCTGGCGTTCCAGAAGCGGGAGCCTTCACGAACGAGTTCGTCGTAGGGTCCATTGACGAATATGCCGATCTTCACGCTCCGACCATCGGCGCTCAGCTTTGTCTCCGAGACCTCACCGACTTTGTACCGCTTGTAATAGACCGGGGAACCCGCCGACATGGAGCCACCCGCCTCCGAATGCAACGCGAAACGCGTCCCGGCCTCTCCGGTAGTCACGACGGGGGGATACTCGAGACCGACAAACGCCCGCATGGGCTTACCGTCAGGCAACGGATCCATGCCGATATAGGCGCCGCCGAGGAGCGTGCCGAGTCCGCTCGCTCCGGCTGCAGTGATCTCGGCCTTGACTACCCAGAATCGGGTCTTGTCGTTCAGGTGCGGCTCGCTGGCCTTGCTCATCCGCACGCTCACGACGACGCCGCTCAGGTCGTCCTTGACATCAATGGCCTCTACTTTTCCGACCTCTACGTCCTTGAACTTGACCAGGGTCTTGCCGACCTCGAGGCCCTCAGCGGTCTTGAAGCTGATGGTGATCAGCGGGCCCTGCTCAGTGAAGGTCTTGTAGGCCAGCCAGCCGCCGATCAGCGCTGCGATCAGCGGGATGAGCCACACGATCGATACTCGAGGACCTCGCTTACCTGTCTCGACGACCGCTTCGGGGATCTCGTTGTCAGCGCTTGGCGGATCGGCCATGGTCTTCCTCTGCGACATCCCATATCAGGCGTGGATCGAAGCTCATCGCCGCGAATATGGTGAGTACGACGACTGAGCCAAAGAATACGGCCGCCGGTCCCGGCTGGATGGAGGCGAGGGACTGCATCTGCACCAATGCCACCATGATGGTCACGACATAGATGTCCACCATGGAGTAGGGACCGATCAGCTCCGTGATTCGGTAGAGACGGGTCCGATCCTTTGGCCGCCATTTGGATTTCAGCTGCACGGAGAGTAACAAGAACACCAGGGCAGCGATCTTCGCTAGCGGGATGACGATGCTCGCGGTCAGGATCACGATCGCGATTCCCCAATCACCGTGGTGCATGAAATAGAGCACGCCGCTCATGATGGTGTCGGCCTGCGTCGCGCCCAGCGAGGTGGTCTTCATCATCGGCAGTAGGTTGGCCGGAATGTAACAGATCAGCGCGGCGATCAACAGGGCCCAGGTACGGGCGATGCTGTCGGGTCTGCGCGCATGCAGGACCGCGCCGCAACGCGGGCAGTGGGCATGTCCGCCGGCAGTCGACGAAACGCGGGACAGCAGGCCGCAATCGTGACAGGCGCAAAGACCCGCCTTCGCAGCCGTCACCGCAGCACCGCTCATCCGATCTCCTCGACGCGCTGCCACATCGCGTCGGTGTCGAAAGTCGAGGAGGCCCAGGCCAGCACGAAGATGAGCGCGAAGAAGCCCCAGAAACCCAGTCCCAGAACGACATCCGCTATGCCGACGAGCTTGATGATGGCCACCAGGATCCCGAGCATGAAGACCTCGAGCATCACCCAGGGCTTGTTGCTGAAATACAGACGGAACACATCAGCGAGATAAGGGGGCACCTGACCCAGGCGGAGCGGAAGGAGTACATAGACCAGGAGCGAGAGGTGCAGCAACGGCGCCACGATAGTCGTGAACAACACCAGGCCCGCCACTGGGGCATCGCCCTGCTGATAAAGCTGCTTCGCGCCGCCGAACAGGGTCGTCTGCGTCCCCTGACCTTGAAAGTCGAAGTCCAGAAAGGGGAAGCTGTTGGCGACGACGAATAGCATGAGTGCGCCCAGGGTCAGCGCGAGCGTGCGATTAAGGCTGTCTGGCCTGTCCTTGTAGAGAGCTGTACCACAGCGCGGACATTTCGCCGTACCGCCGGGCGGTAAGCGGACGCGTCGTTGCAGCAGATCGCATTCGTGGCAGGCTATCAAATCGGACACAGGGTTTTACTGGGAGCTATCCGGCAGATGTCACTAAGCTAGCACAAAGCGGGCGGCTATCGAGAGCCCCAAAACGCGGTTGCAAACGGGCATCAAGTCGTCTGACCCCAATGGTACTCAATTAGCCCAACCATAAGGGATATGGGGGCGCTCCGGGGGGTTCGAGCCGAGGGCGTCTGCAGCAAGGATGCTGCAGTCGAGCCTCCAGGAACGGATTCACGGCGTCCTTCGGCTCGAATCCGCCGGGGCGCAAGTCCTTGATGAAGTGCCATTCGCGTCTGGCCCATTGATTCATGCGGGTGATTCATCCGGGCCAACTCGATTGCAGGCGTTCGATCAGCGCCGTCTGCAGCGTCGCGTCGGTCGGGTTGTCGAAACCGATGTCCGGGGGCCCGGGCCAGCCCGGGTCCGCAAAGCCGACACCCTGGAAATGCTGTACGTCGGGATACCTTGGCAGCACGTGAAAGTGCACGTCGGGATCGACCATCATCAGCATCAGATAATTGAGCTTGGCATAGCCGAAACTCAGTTTCAGCGCCGACTCCATCCCTGCCGTGACCTGCTGCAGTTCAACGAAGGCCTCGCTGGACAGCTGGCCGAATTGCTGCGCCGGCTCCTTGCAGATGGCGACCAGTGCGCCGAGCGTGGCCTGTTTGGGCCGCAGCTGTACAGACCATCGCGGATACTCCCGGATCAGGGTGCCAGGATAACCGAACTTCGCCATGGTCTGATTCAAGCCGCACCTCCTTAGTCAGGCTGTCGATCGCGGTGCCTGGTGTGCCCAACAAGAAAGTATACCCCCTGTCCCGAATGGCACTTGGTTAGCCTGCATGTTGCACCAGTATCCAGGATGATCGCGCCGGCCAGGTGCGGTTGGACGCCGCCCTGGAGCGAAAAGCATAGCCGTAGCTATGGTTTGAGCGAAGGGCAAGTGCAGGCGTGCCTGGACAAGCGAGGGCCTGGATAGATCGGGGACGAGGGACAAATTGAACCTTCGAAAAAGCGCACCGAATATGACTTTCGCCGCATCTCTGCCGATTCATTCGCGCCCGTCCACGATCGACTGGTGCAACATGCAGGTTAGCGCAACTTTAAGGAATGCAGGGGCGCTCCGGGGGCTTCGAGCCGAGGGCGTCTGCAGCAAGGATGCTGCAGTCGAGCCTCCAGGGACGGATCCACGGCGTCCCTCGGATCAAATCCGCCGGGGCGAAAGTTCTCAGGCCCACAAAAAATGCCCAACGCAACGCCGCATTCCACTAGCCTGCTAGCATTTACCCGTCCCTTCGATGAGGAAGCCCCGTGACCCTTTCCGCCCAAGGCCCAAAGCTGTCTCTGCACATTACCATCAGTGCACTTTTCATCGGCCTGGTGCTACTACTCGGGGCATTGCTCAGCGTGCAGAGCTATAACAGAAGCTCCGATATCATCCTGTCCAGCGCAGAGCAGATCTACACGCAGCTGAGTAAAGAGATACAGCTGGATTTCAAGGCGACCTATCAGCCGGTAGGGAGCACGCTGGACCTGCTCTCCCTGTCGCCGATTGTCGAAGCCGATACCCGATCTGCCCGCATCGACAACCTGCCGCGCCTGACGGCAGCGCTGTCGGGCAACAGGGGTGTCTCGGGTATCCAGCTCGGCTACCCGAACGGCGATTATTTCATCGTCCGACCGCTGAACAGCGACTATCTGCGGCAGCGATTCGAGGCGCCCGCTGGCGCCAGCTATGTGGTCGATGAGGTAGCCACCTCTGAATCGGGCGTGCGACAGCTCACGCGGTCATTTTTCGACCAGGCGCTGACGCTGGTGCAGGAAAACCCGCCGGCGGCGACTGCCTATGATCCGCGGGAGCGGCCCTGGTATCGCCAGGCGGAGGCAAGACCTCGGGCGATCCCGCCCTACCTGTTCTTCTTCACTCGCAAGGTGGGCACTACCGTCACGCTGCAGACCGACAGGCCCGGCGTGGTCGTCGCCGCCGATGTCTCGCTGGAGCAACTGTCGGAGACCGTCTCGCGCTACCGCGTCACGCCCAATTCCGAGGCCGTGGTTCTGGGCAGCGAGGGCGCGGTGCTGGCGTATCAAGACAAAACGGCGGTGGTCACGCAGCAGGGTGATGCATCCTTCAGCATTGCACGGCTAGCGGAGCTGGACAGCCCGGTGTTGCAACAATTCGCCAGTGCTCTCGATCTGACGCCAAGGAGGCTGGAGTTCGAGCACCAGGGGAGGCGCTGGGTCGGGAGCGTCGATAAGATCGCCCGCAACAGCGGTCTGGACCTGAGTATCCTGCTGGTCTCGCCTGTCGATGAGCTGCTGGTGGAGGCGACCGCGATCCGGCACGGGTTGTTGCTTACGACGGCCGTGACTATCGCGCTGATCGTCCCGATCGTCTGGCTGCTGGCCGGCCGTATCGCAGGCCCGATGCGCCGCCTCGCCGCCGAGGCCGAGGCGATACGACGTTTCGATTTCGACCAGCCGGTCGAGACCCGGTCATTCATCAGTGAGGTCGACCTGCTGGCGGATGCCATGCGGGGGATGAAATCGACCATCAATCGCTTCCTCTCGCTGATCAATTCTCTGGCCGGCGAACGTGAGCTCGATGGCCTGCTGGAACGCATCACGCAAGAGACCATGAATGTCGCCAAGGCGGACGCCGCGGTCACCTATCTCCTCGACGAGGATGATTCACACCTGGTGGCAGGAACCCTGTACACCGCCGGCGAGCGCAAGGCCGAGGCGGCGACATTGCCCGATGTTCCTATGCACGGTGAGGACCCGTTGGCTAGCCGCCTCAACGACAAAGATCCCAGTGTGGTCGAGCTCGATGGATCAACGACTGGACCACTGGCGCCGCTGTTGGATCTTGTCTCCGGCGAAAAGGCCCGCTTGATTGTGGTGCCGCTGCGTAATCGCCAACAACAGCCCGTGGGTGTCCTGGGCCTGCTGTATCCGGCGGCCGAATCGCAGGAAGACGGCGACGAGCAGGCCGCAAGGGTCGCGTTTGTCAACGCGCTGTCGGGTTTCGCCGCAGTGGGTATAGAGAGTCGACATCTGTTGAAGATGCAGCGCGCGCTGCTGGATTCGTTCATCAAGCTGATCGCCGGCGCCATCGATGCGAAATCGCCCTACACCGGCGGACACTGCCAACGTGTCCCCGAGCTGACCAAAATGCTGGCCGAGGCCGCCTGCGCCAGCGCCGATCCGCCATTTGTCGATTTCGAGCTGAGTGACGAGGATTGGGAGGCCCTGAATATCGCCAGCTGGCTGCATGATTGCGGCAAGGTGACCACGCCCGAGTACGTGGTCGACAAGTCCACCAAGCTGGAGACCATCTATGATCGGATTCACGAGATCCGTATGCGCTTCGAGTTGCTCAAACGTGATGCCGTAGTGGAATATTGGCGGGAGGTCGCCGATGGCGGTGATCGCACGAAGCTCCAGGCGGAGTTGGATGCCAGGCTTCAGGCACTCGATGATGATTTCGCCTTTGTCGCCGCGTGCAACGAGGGCGGGGAATTCATGGCGCCCGAGCGGATCGAACGCCTGCGAAAGATCGCGCAAACGACGTGGATCCGCACGCTCGATGACCGGATCGGCATCTCATGGGAGGAACGACAGCGCAAAGACAGGACACCCGCCCCCACGCTGCCGGTGACCGAGAGGCTGCTCGCCGACAAGCAGGAGCACATCATCGAGCGCCCCGACAGCGAGCGTATGCCAGCGGATAACCGCTGGGGGTTCAAACTGGATGTGCCGGAGCACAAGTACAATCGCGGAGAGCTCTACAACCTGGAGGTAGCGCGCGGGACCTTGTCGGCAGAGGAGCGTTTCAAGATCAACGACCATGTCGTGCAGACCATCGTTATGCTCGACAAACTCCCATACCCTAGGCATCTGCGTGCCGTTCCGGAGATTGCCGGCGGGCATCATGAGACCATGCACGGAACGGGCTATCCAAAGCGGCTGACGCGCAATGAGACCTCGCTGCCTGCGCGCATGATGGCGATCGCGGATATCTTCGAGGCGTTGACGGCCTCGGATCGACCGTATAAGAAGGCCAAATCCCTGAGCGAGGCGATACGCATCCTGAGTTTCATGAAGAAAGACGATCACATTGATCCGGACCTGTTCGTCTTGTTCCTAAAAAGCGGTGTATGGAGGCAGTATGCCGAGAAGTATCTCGCGCCAGAGCAGCTTGATGATGTGGATATCCAGGCGTATATCGGCTGATGCCCGTTGCAAGGCCGCGCGCGGTGACGGGGTGCAGATCGCCGCTGTTGAGACCCAATGTGAGGACCTCTGCGAATGTCCCTGAGACCATCAGCGATCGGAATTGCCTTACTACTGTTGAGCACATCGGCGCAGGCGACCGAACTCGGCCTCAACGCCTATCTCGGCCTGCCGTTTGGCGGTGACGGTCCGTTCTTCGGCGTCAAGACGGGCCCTGATTCGCAGATCTTCTCACCGGCCGGCGATGCGACAGAGGACGCGCCGAACGCCACGATTGACTTCCGCTTCGGCGGGGAAGATGGCTCGACGCTGTCGATGAACGGGATCCCCATCGTGCGATCGCCGACACGCTATGCGTCCGAGGATGAAACCGCCGACAGCGGGCGGAAGAACCTTGGCTGGTGGACGGTGGTGGGTCTTGCCGCCAGTGCCGGCCTGATCTATGCCTTCGTCCAGAGCGACAGCGACGTCAAGGTCAACGTCTGCTCCGGACCCAACTGTCCGCCGGACAAAGAACCAGAGCCCGAGCCCGAGACGCCGAAACAGGATGCCGGGACTTGATGGCCGGGAATCAGTCAGCGGGCGACGCCGACTGGACGATTTTGTCGCTCGGCCGATATTGGATCTGCTTTCATTTACCACGACTTTTTATCCACAGATGGAGAGACAAGACATGGCGGCAGATCGCTGGCTACGGATTGAATATCTGGACGGCACCTCGGAGACCTTCAGTTTCCCCAAGCAGGCCGCGGATGACTACGAACAGATGCAAAGGATCCGCGAGGCCTTGACCGCCGATCGCATCGTTCTCGAGTCAGACGGGATGCTGCACATTATTCCGCTGACGGCGGTCAAACGGCTCGAATTTTCACCGGCACCGGAAAAGCTTCCGGACCAGGTGATAAAAGGGGCGTCTCCACGATAAGGCCTGCGCCCCGGTTTTCGGGATCGCGTAGGGTGCATTAGGTGAAAAAGGTTGTGCCACCGGACACCGGCCGCGTCGGTGCGATACGCTGCGCCATCACACCCGGGTTGCAGCGAGCCGCAAGCCTCGTAAGATAGGCGTCGCCGATTCACATTAGGCTTTCAGCCACGAGGAGAACCGTTATGGAGACCCGCGATCAATACGTCGAAGATCTCAAGAAGAAACTCGACGAATGGAACGAGCAGATTGGCAAGATGCAAGAGCAGATGAGTGCCGCATCCGACGAGGCCAAGAATCGCTATGAGCAACAGATCGAAGAGATGCAGGGCTATAGGGAAGACGCCGAGAAGCGGATGACCGCGCTCATGGAGAGCTCGGCAGCCGACTGGGACAAGATGCGCCATCAGTTCGAATCCGCCTGGGGCGACATCGCGGCCGGGTTCGGACGCGCCTGGTCACGCTTCCGCTGATAGAAGGGGTATCACGCCTCGAAAAGGCATGACAAACGAGACAGCGCTAAAGATGGTCGCTAGTGACTTTGCAACGCTACAGCGATACCGGGCGTTTCAAGCAGTTTCTTATCGTTCGAATCTCTGACCGCAGCACGCCGACCCGAAGGAGTGGGACGGCGTGCTGCGATGCGATTTACTTCCCGACGACTTGCAGTGCCGTGCGGCGGTTTAGCGCGCGGCCCTCGGCGGTGCTGTTGTCGGCAATCGGGTCGGCCTCGCCACGCCCCATAACCTGGATGAAGGCCGCACGCGAGGGGTCCTGCTGGATCAGGTAGTCGGCGACCGCCTTGGCTCGACGCTCGGACAACGCCTGGTTGTAGCTCTCTGAGCCCACCGAGTCCGTGTAGCCTATAACGTTGAGTTGGGCCAGGCCCTGGCGTAGCTGGGCGCGATGCGGCTTCAGCAGATCCGAGGCCTCATCCAGCATGGCCGCGTATTCGGGCGTGATTTCCGCGCTGTCGAACGCGAACTGGACATTATTGATAATGACCTCTTCGATAACCGCGGCGGCGGCATAGACCTTGTCGCCCTTTACGATCGCAGCACTTTCGGTGATGGTGACAGCGGTCCCGGTCGCGCCGGAATCGACTTCCGTATCTTTCTCCAAGACCATTTCGTAACCGCAGTCCTCGCGGTACTCCGTCACCATGTCTGGCGTGCGCACGCACTCGCCGCTACCGCTCATCACGGTGCCGCCGTACCGGGTGTTGAGGTAGTTTTGCACGGGCTCGGCGGCGCTTGCCAGCGGTTGATACAGCGCGGCCGTCAGTCCGGCGAAAACGAATAGGGAGAGATTGTTTGTCTTCATGTTGGTTCCTTAGTGATAACGTGGACCAGGTTTCTGCCGATCTCGTCGGGACTGGCCTGGCGGAGTGGTTAAAATTTCAGCTTATTGTTAGGAATGGTACCGTTGGTTCGGTTACCGGGATTGCCTATTCGCGCAAACACCTCGGGAGCTGAAACCGACAGAGATCGGTCATCGAGTCTAAGGGCCTATGCGTCACAATTGCGCAAATATGATACATCAAAACAACAGCTTGTGCGCCTTCGGGCCGCCTGAAGAGGCCGCTTGTCGGCAGAGTCGATCCGGACGGATCGCCGGCTGCGCCTGGTTGACTATCTGAGGAGCGGCGGCATGTGGACGACGGTAGGTCTGGTCGGTCTCGTCTCGGTCCAGCTGGCGGTGATCGCACGCGCGATACTTCGCCCACACCGGGATCCGGCATCGCGCATTGCCTGGGTGGCAGTGATCGCCGCCATCCCGATTCTGGGTATCTTCGCCTATCTCCTGTTCGGGGAGACCAGTATCGGTCGTAAACGCATCGACCGGAATCACGCGGTCCTGGCTGAACTGCCGCCTCCGGCCCCCCCTAAAGTGGCCGAAGAGGGTCGTGATCGCGCGGAGATCCCAGCGCATTATGCGCCGCTGTTTCGCCTGGGCGAGACGATCAATGGATTTCCGCCCGTTGGCGGCAATGCCGCCCGATTGATGGCGGACTCCAACGCCGGTATCGACAGCATGGTCGCCGATATGGACGCGGCCACCGACCACATCCACCTGATCTTCTACATCTGGCTGGCAGACAACAATGGCCTTAAGGTGGTTGAGGCGCTCAAACGCGCTGCCGCGCGCGGCGTGGCCTGCCGGGCCATGGCCGATGGGCTGGGCTCGCGTGCGATGATCCGCTCGAAAAACTGGAGGGCGATGCGCGAGGCCGGCGTCCAGGTCGCCGTCGCGCTGCCGATCGGTAATCCTTTGTTGCGTCCTCTGCACGGGCGGATCGATCTGCGCAATCACCGCAAGATCGTGATCATCGACGACCGGATCACCTACTGCGGAAGCCAGAACTGTGCGGACCCGGAGTTCCGCGTGAAGCCCAAGTTCGCCCCCTGGGTGGACGCCCTGATGCGCTTCGAGGGGCCCGTCGCGCGTCAGAATCAGCACGTCTTCGCCGGCGACTGGATGACTTACGTCGATGAGGACATCCGTGGTCTGCTGAAGACCCCGATCGACGCCTTCGGCGACGGCTTCGCGGCCCAGGTCATCGCCACCGGTCCGACGGTGCGCAGCTCTGCGATGCCCGAGACCTTCGGGGCCCTGCTGTATGCCGCGCGCCGCGAGCTGGTCATCACGACGCCGTACTATGTGCCGGACGAGACGCTGCAGAGCGCGCTTTGTGCCGCCGCCCACCGCGGCGTCAGGACGACAATCGTGTTTCCCGCCCGCAACGACTCCTGGCAGGTTGCCGGGGCCAGTCGGAGCTACTATCGTGGGCTGCTGGCGGCCGGTGTAGAGATCTACGAATACGAGGGCGGTCTGCTCCATACCAAGTCGATCACCCTGGACGGCGAGGTGACCCTGATCGGTTCCGCCAATATGGATCGGCGCAGCTTCGATCTGAACTACGAAAACAATATCCTGCTCTACGACGCGAGCCTGACCGCTGCGATGCGGGCCCGCCAGGAGAGCTACATTGCGTCGTCCAGGACAGTGAAGATGGCCGATGTCGAGGCCTGGCCGATCGGCCGGCGGCTCTGGAACAATGCAGTCGGGATGCTCAGCCCGCTGCTCTGAGGAAATCAGCATGACGGCTCAGTTCCCGAATCTATCGATGGTCCAGGGTCGAGGGATCAACTGCTGCGAGGTGGATGGTGTACAGACTCTGCATGCTCGGGCTGGCGGTATTGATCCTCGTTGGCTGTTCGTCCTACGGTCGAATCGATAACCAGCCCCTCACTGCTGCGGCATCGGAGCAGGCCTATACCATGCTGGGCCCTGCGCGCCGGCCGGACAACGACGATGTCACGCTATATCTCGCTTTTTCGGGCGGTGGCACCCGGGCCGCGGCGCTGGCCTACGGGGTGCTGCAGGAAATGCGCGATTCGACGGTGGTCTTCGATGGCCGTCCACGGCGGCTGCTGGACGAGATCGACGTGATCAGCTCTGTCTCCGGCGGCAGTTTTACCGCGGCATATTATGGGCTCTATGGCGATCGGCTATTCGACGATTTCGAGGACGTGTTCCTGCGGCGCGACTTCCAGGGGTATCTGATCAACGCCCTGTTCAATCCCCTGCAGTGGTTCAGTTCCAATGGGCGGACCGAGCTGGCGGTCAAGTATTACGAAGAACAGGTGTTTCACGGCGCGACCTTCGCGGAACTGCAGGGGGCAGGCGGACCGCTGGTATTGATCAACGCATCCGATCTCTCGTACGGGGTGCGCTTCTCCTTTGTACAGGAGTATTTTAATCTGCTGTGCTCCGATATCGCTTCGTTTCCGGTCGCCCGGGCGGTCACCGCCTCTTCTGCAGTGCCGGTGTTGTCCAATCCGGTCGTGGTCGAGGATTATCAGGACTGCAAAAATGTCATTCCGGACTGGCTGACGGCCGCAGAACAACGCCAACAGGGCAACCCGCAGATGACCGAGGTCATAAACGGCCTGAAAAATTACTTCAAAAAGGGCGACCGCAAGTTCTCCCATTTCGTCGATGGGGGCATCACGGACAACCTGGGCCTGCGCGCGATCTACGAGATCATTGAACTCCTCGGTGGCGCAAAGTCGATTGCCCATACCCTCCGTAGAAAACCTTCACGCAGTCTTGTCGTCGTCTCGGTCAATGCCGCGACGAATCCGGTTCGGGAGAGGGATAGGTCCAAAAAAACCCCCGCTTGAAGGAAACCATAGGGGCCGTGAGCAACATTCAGCTGCGCCGCTACAATGCGGATACCCTCCAGCTGCTGGATGACAAGTTGAAGGATTGGGCCCACGAGCTGTCGACGCCGGACCGGCCGATTGATGTCTATTTCATCAAGTTGAGTTTCAGCGAGATCGGTCACTCGGAGTCACTGCGGTTCTTCAACCTTATTCCCACGAGTTTCGATCTGAGTGACGAGCAGGTCGACAAGCTGACTAGGGCCGGCCGCGAACTGTTGCGCAATGATCTGGATTTCCAACGTTTTCTCGCCGCTCACGGCGGTAAGGCGGCAGTGAATTGAAGGGTGGGCATCCCAAGATCTGCGATTGTCGGGTGCCGCGGGCACGGGGTGATGCAGCATGAAGATAACGAAGATCGCTCTTTGGGGCCTCGGTCTTGTCGTCCTCCTCGCGCTGCTCGGCACGGCGTATCTGCTCGTCTATCTGGATCGCAACAAGTCACTGGTGGAATCGGCCGCCAGTGAGGCCCTGGGTAGAGAGGTGCGCATCGACCAGGGCATCTCGCTGCGATGGTCGATGCGGCCTGCAATTACGCTCAAAGGCCTTTGGATCGGCAACCCTCCGTGGGCGCGCGCCGACCAGGCATTCGTGCGATTCGACTTGATGGCGCTACTGGGAGGTCACTAGACGGTCGATGAAGTGATGCTGCAGCAAGCCGATGTGGCCCTGGAGACGGCGAAAGACGGTCGCCGCAACTGGGATTTCGGCGGCGGCTCATCGATGCTTCCCAGTCCGAGTATCGATCGTCTGACGTTCGAGAAATCCCGCCTGCGCTACCAGTCGGTAGATGGCAAGGCGCAGCAGTTTGCGTTTTCAACGCTGGAACTGCTGGGTCTGGGTACTGACGGGCCGTCGGTGACGGCCGAGTTCAGCTTTGCCGAGACACCAGTCGTGTTGAAAGGGAAAGTAGATTCGGGCGCCGTGGCCGGGCCGGCGGGGCGCGCGTTCAGCGGACGCCTGTCGAGCGCGGGCCTGGACGCGCTGATCGCGAATCTCAATGGCAAACTGGATGTCGGCCCGTGCGCTTGACGCTGCCGGCAGCACAGGACGCACAACCCGCGGTCATCGATACCAATGCGATCACCCTCGCGCTGGTGGCCGGTAAGCCGATGTCCCTGCACAGCGAGCTGCGATACCGGGAGCAGTCTTTTTCGCTCCAGCTTACCGGTGGCACGCTCGCCGAACTCTGGTCGGGCGACAGGTCGTGGCAGTGGCTGGGCTTCAAGGTTGACGGAAGGCTTGACGACAAGCCGTTGCAGCTTTCGGGCAAGCTGGGTTCGCCCGTGGCCCGGCCGGCGGCACCGCCGCAGTCCGATGGGCGGATGCTGGAGTTTAAAGATATCGAGGCCAAGATGGCGGACAGTCGGGTCACCGGTGAGATGCGCGTCGCACTGGCCGAGCGGGGGCGGATAGAGGGCAGTTTCGAGACCGAGACGCTCGACCTCACCCCGTTGCTCTCGGGGGATGACGCCGACGCCACCGATCCCTGGGCATGGCTCCGCAGGCAGCTGGAATTCGAGGATCTGCCGCAGCGGGATGTCGATCTTCGACTCGATATCTCGCACCTGAGGGCGCCCGAGGTGTGTTTTGCAGGCGTCCAGTCCAGAGCAACACTGGCCGACAGACATCTCCAACTGAAGGTGACCGACCGGGCAGGTAAGTTGGACATACTGGCGGACCTGCAACCCAAAGGATCTGTATGGCGCCTCCATCTGCGCAACAAGGTCGAGCTGGACCTGGTGCAGCCAACCGAGGGGAAGGATGGGACCACCGGGGCGCCGCAGGGCGAGCAGAAGGTGACTGTCGACATCGATCTGGTCGGTAGCGGGAAATCGATGTCAGAGGTGCTGGGTTCCGCAGAGGGCCATATCGATTTGGTGGCCGGTGCGGGTCGGCTGAACGAGGCGATCGCGCGGAGGCTTCCGCTCGGCGGCGTGTTTTCGACGCTGTTGGCGGCCATCAGGGCAAAGGATTCAGTGAAAGCCCCTGATCAGCTCGACTGCGCGGTCTTTCATCTGGATGTGGCCGCCGGCGTCGGCATCAGCAATAAGGGATTGGCGTTGCGGACCGACCGCGTCAACATCCTTGGTGCTGGAAGCCTCAAGCTCACCAGCGGCGAGATCGATCTGACCTTCAAGACGGCGCAGCGCAAAGGGGTGGGGCTCAGCATTCAGGGCCTGACGGACAGGTTCGTTCGCGTGACCGGGACAGTGGCGCAACCGGAGGTCGAGTTGAATGCCAGCGGTGCCGAGCTGACGGCCGGCGCCGCTTATCTGACCGGAGGATTGAGTCTGCTTGCCGAGGCCGTGTTCACCAGGCTGACCGGATTCACCAATCCTTGCGAGATCGTGCGGGCACAGGGACAGCCAAGCAATGCGGAATAACAGATCGCCGGAGGTTTGGTGCGGATCGCTGAACTATCGCACCCCTCGACCGCCATAGCGGGGCTTTGCACGCAGCTGCGGCCGAGAGGTCGGCGGTGACGGCCTCCGGGTTAGTGTGTAGAGTTGCACGCAAGATTGTCGGTCGCGGTGCGCTACGTCGTCGGCGCCTGCGCCCTCGATCTGCGTACCTCTGAATCGGCTATCGACCGGCGTGGTGCAAGCGTGGTGCTTCGGCGTGAAAAGGCCGGAAATCGCGCGCGATCAGTGGAAACCATTTTCTGACTTTTTTGAGGGAAATATCCATGCGAAATCGAACAGGCGCCTGGGCCATCGCGGCCTGGGTCGCGTTGGCTGCAGTATTTACTTCGACACCGGTGGCCGCGGAGGGTATAGACGGCACAAAAGACGTCGTCTGTGCGGTAATGGATGTGGTTGGTTGTGGCGAAGAAGGTAGCTGTCTGCAGGGTCGTGCCAGCAGCTTCGATCTGCCGGAGTTCATCATTCTCGACGCCGAGGCCAAGGTCATTCGTCCCGCCTACGAGGGCGGCGAAAAGGCCGTTTCGCCGGTAAAGAACGTGGAGCGCAACGGCGATCAACTGGTGTTGCAGGGCGTCGAAAACGGTCGTGGCTGGGACATAGCGATCGATACCAAGAGCGGAAAGATGAGCGCGGCGAGCGTCGGTGACGCCGTCAGCTTCCTGGCGTTTGGGTCCTGCACGGCACTCTGAGGAGGGATATCAATAATGGCAATCAAAATCAAACTTGCGAGAGGCGCCCTGATATGCGCGTTCGGCACCGCTGCAGTCGGCATGAGCACCTCGGTGCTCGCCAGCGAGACCGGGGCCTTCATCGGCGGGGTCTTTGCGACCAAGATCCTGGGGAACATGCAACAACGCACCGCGGCCGAGCAGCAACAGGCCGCTGCCGCTTCAGCCTCGGCGCAGCGCCCGGTTCAGGCCGCGCCCGCGGCGGCGCCTGCGCAGAAGTCGCCCGAGCAGCGAATCGCCGAGCTCGACAAGCTCGCGGCCGGCGGCTACATCACGCCGGAGGAGTACAAGGCGAAGAAGCAGCAGATTCTCAACTCCTTGTAACCCAGCTTGGAGGCCGGGCGGCAGCCGAGTGCGCCCGGCCTGTCCTGAATTACGCCCGTAGCACCAACTGGCCCAAATGACGCGCGCTCTGCCCCTTGTGATGCTCCTTGCCGGTGCGCTGCTGTCAAACGGCTGTGCGACCCGCAGCGGCGAGTCCCTGATCATCGACACGCGTGACGTTGTCGGTGTGCAGTTTATGCCGGATGAATTGACCGATATGTTGCGAGAGCTCGGCTATGATTGGATACCCATCGTAGATCCGGCTATCCGTCAGGAAGTCAAGAGCTTTCGTCAGGACGGTGAACATCACATGCGCTTCGAGTACCTCCAGACCCGACAGGTGCGTATCGATGCGCGAATCCGGAGCCGGGACGGTTTCACCCGACTGCAGTTCTACGAACCTGGCAGCCAGACCCTGAACCCCTCGTCCATGGCGCTGTTTCAACAGCTCCAGGAGCGCGCGGCGCTGCAGTTCGGTGCCGCGAACATCAGCCGTTGATCGCCTCAATCGCCCGGTGGGGAATCATCGCGGTGTGTCTTGGCCCGGCTTTCGATGGATGCGGATATCGAGCGGCTTTGTTGTGTCCAAGTGTACGTCTCGCTGCGGGAATGCGATCACGATCCCGGCCGCCTTGAATTGCTGATTAATGGCGAGACGCAGTTCCGTCATGATCGTCAGACGATGCTCCGTCGATTCGACGAAGCATTTCAGCGACAGCGTCAGGGCGTTGTCGCCGAAGTTCTCGAAGGTGACGAATGGCGGCGGCTCATCGAGCACGCGGGGATTCTCCCTTGCGGCCTCCTCCAGCAGTAACAACGCACGCTCCACGTCACCGCCGTAGTCGATTCCCACGTCTATCACGAGCCGGGTAAGTTGATCACTGAGCGACCAGTTGAGCAGTCGCTGGGTGATGAACTCCTTGTTCGGCACCAGCAGTTCCTTGCGATCCCAGTTGCGGATAGTGGTCGCGCGGATCCGGATCTTGGTCACTACACCGTCCGTGTCCCCGACGGTAACCACATCGCCGACGCGGATCGGACGCTCGAAAAGGATAATCAGGCCGCTGATGAAGTTCGCGACAATCTCCTGCAGGCCGAAGCCGATACCCACGCCGAGCGCGGCGAATATCCACTGGATCTCCGACCAGCTCCCGCCCAGCGCGTTGAACACCACGGCAGTCCCTATGGCGACAATCGTATAGGTGGTGAGCGTGGTCGCCGTGTAGCGGCCTGCCGGCGTCATATCGAGGCGCTGCAATACTGCGATCTCGAGTAATGACGGAAGCCGCCTGACAGCCAGCAGGGTCAATAAGATAATAAGCAGCGCGGACAGAAGGTCTGCAAGCGTGATTGGGACGAGCTTCGCCGCCCCGCCAACGTTTGATGTGTAGGTCCAGAGCGTGGTCTCGTCGAAGAACGAGAACGCGGGCAATACCTCCCGCCAGATGAGCCAGGCGCCGGCCAGGCTGGCGAGCACGAAGACGGCGTTCAGCAGCCTGCGGCTGTCTTTGTCGAGCGCGATCAGGTCGACTTCATCCGCATCGACACTGAAGTCCATCCCGTCCGAACCCTCGCTGCCCTCTTCCCTGGCCGCGCGTGCCTGGCGCAGGGCATCACGTCGTGCCCGTGCGGCCTTCAGGGCCAGGCGCTGTCTGCTTAGCAGGAGCCAGCGGTACACGAACTGGTGGGTGACCAGCAGGATCATCAGAAACCAGTGCGTCCTCAGGATATGGTCGATCAGCGTCGCCCCGGTGTAGAGGAAGCCCAGCAGGGCCACCACGGTCGCAGCCACGGGAGGCAGGACCAGGAGTGCCGACCACAGAGGCCGCAGTCGTAGGAGCCTGTGGTGTTCCTCCGGCGTAAAGAACAGCCACAGCATGCCGCCGGTTGGCCGCGAAAGCCGGAAGAGGAAGAGGGCGAGTACACCCATCATCACCACGAAGGCGAGACGGCCAAGCCCGCTGCCGAGATTGTCGGGATCGCCCAGGGTGGCGGCGATGGTGACGAATCCGGATAGCACGACCGCGGGGACGAACCATCGCAGGTCGTGGCTGATTTTTTCGAGCGCCTTCGCCGACCAATGGAAATGCGCGGCTGCGACACTGCCGGGCCGCAGAAGGATTCGGAGTGCCTGCAGACTGAACACTAGCGGGGCGATTACCTCCAGGGCGTGGCCGACCGCCTTCGCGAACTGCGAGGCCTCGATCGCGGATGACAGCTCCCGGCCCAGGGTGAAGAGCAATAGCGGGATGGGGGTTGCCAGCAGCAAGATCAGGAGCAGGGCATGGAATGTGTCCCGCAGACGGTCTTTGCTCAGCCGGCCGATATTTGCGCCGGTCGATTTCAGCGTGCCATACAGTCGTCGAAGGTTCCAAAGCACAAGAGCAAACAGCAATGCTGCGCCGGCGAGATAGGGCGAGCGGGGCAGCCGCTGGCCCAGTATCTCGATGATGCCGGCCCACTCGCGCGGCGACAGCAGCCGACCGGCCTGTCCCGGGATGGCCCGCATCGACGTCAGGCCTGCGGGCGGCGACGTGCGGACCCACAGCAGATGCTCTGCGAGGAAGGCCTCGTAGCGCGTGACCACATCGAGTACGCGGCCCTCGGCGAAGTCCAGCTCGCCCAGGGCGCGGAGATAGGCGTCTTCGATGTCAATCGCCTGGTCGATAAGATCCCGCCGTTGCGAAGCGAGCCCGCTGAGTTCTGAGCGGATGGATGTCGCAGCGGTCTCCGGGAGCGCCTGCGTCAGGTCTGCGACATAGTCATCGATGTTGCGCAAGCTACGGCGTTCTTCCCGGAGTTGAAGCCTCGCCAGGCTGATCTCGGCGATCTCTCTTTCGCGCTCTGCCGCCTGTCGGTTAAACACGCGTGTGTCAGGTAGCGACCGGCTTTCCTCCATCAATAACTGTCCGAGGGCCTGGCTCAGGCCGGCGATCTCGATCTTCTGTTGCGCATCGCTGAGCCTCTGCTCGATCTCTGCGGCCTGTCTGATGGCCCGGGTATCCAGGGCGTTCAGACCCTCCAGCTTGGCGGCGAGTGGCTTTAGCGTTTCGCTCAGGGAGGCATTGCGATCCGCGAGCTGCTGGACCAGCGGGTGCTTGCCTGCGGCCTCGCGCTTGGCCACCTGTGCCTCGTCTTCGGCCAGGTCGGCCTGCCGCTGTCGGGCGGCGTTCGCGGAGCTTTCGAGCGCCGCGACCCTGGCCCGCAGCGACCGGACCGAAGATTCGGTGAGATCGCGCTGGGCCTCGAGCAGACCGATGCGCGCTCCCTGGCTCAGCAGCTCCTGATCGAGCATCAGTGTCTGGGTGCGCAGTAACTCGAGTTCGGTCTTCAGCAACGCCTGGCGTGCCTGGGTGATCTGAGCCGGTTCGGCGCCCGATGCGCCCATCGCGAGGTCTGCCTCTGTCTGCGTCTTCTTGCTGTTCGCCACTGCCAGAAGGGCGCGGATGGCGTCGGGACGATCGGTCTCCTTCTTTAGCTGAGTCTCGAATTCCCCAAGCTTGGCCGCGACCGAAGCGAGGTTTGCCTGTTCCTCCTGCAGTCGCTGGACGAGTTCATCGAGACCCATTCCGTCGAAGGCGGGGGTGGTCTCCCCTGCGCTCTCTTTTTTGCGCGCGAGTTCCTCGCGCAGCCGGCGGGTTTCTTCCGGAGCGCTTATTATCGCCGCCTTGAAGCGCGCCGCGGCCTCCTCCTGAGAACGCGCGATCTCCAGGTTGCTGATGGCCTTACGATACATCTCGACCGCCGCGGTCTTGGTGGCCTCGTCGACATCGGAAGAGGACTCCAGACCCTCCAGCTGGCTGCGTAGCAGCTCGAGGGTCACCGCGTCCGCCGGTTTGTCAGGCGTCGGAGCGGGTAGTGCGACGAGGGCCGCTGGCACCAGCAGCCATAAGAACAAGAGAAGCGTGCGGGTGATCGATGTGTTAAGGAATTGCACGGTCGACGCCTGGCCTGAGCAGGCCTTGCATCATAACTTAGGATTAGGGAGCGGTCAGAGGGTCCGCCAATGGGTATCGGATGCTGTGGGGTATTCGGTTTCCCATTGGCGCGCTGTCGACGTAAAGTGCCGGCGAAAGGCCTCGATGCAGCGCGGGGCCTGCAGCGCCCGGCAACAGGAAGAGAATATGGCGACTACCCTGGCATTCGATGTCTATGGCACCCTGATCGACACGCACGGCGTCGTCACGGCCCTGCGAGAGATCGTCGGTGAGCGGGCCGATGCCTTTTCCCGCGCCTGGCGCGACAAGCAGCTGGAGTACGCCTTTCGTCGCGGATTAATGCAGTCATACGCCGACTTCGCGGTCTGTACCCGTCAGGCGCTGGACTACACCAGCGCGTCGTTCAAGACCGAGCTGAGCGACGCGCAAAGGCGCGAGCTGCTGGGCATTTACCAGCGCCTGCCGGCGTTCGCTGATGTCCAGGCAGGGCTTACGCAATTGCGTGAGCATGGCTACCGGCTCTACGCCTTTTCCAACGGCAGTCAGGCCGCCGTGGAAACGCTGCTGGAGACGGCCGGTATCCGCAGTTTCTTTATCGATGTCGTGAGCGTCGACGATCTGTCGACCTTTAAGCCGAACCCGGCCGTGTACGCCTATTTCCTGCAGCGGTCCGGCGCGGCCGGCAGCGATGCCTGGTTGATCTCCAGCAATCCCTTCGACGTCATCGGCGCCATCTCTTCCGGGATGCGGGCCGCCTGGGTGCAACGTTCCCCGGATGCGGTCTTCGATCCCTGGGATATCCAACCGACGCTCACCGTGACCAGTCTCTCCGACCTCAGTAGAGGGGTCGGACCTCAGTAGAGGGGTCGCCCGTTATAATTGCGCGATGCTACTCCTTTTTTCCTATGCAGCCGGCCTCGTCTTCGTGACGGTCGCCATCCATTCTGCAGTCCATTTGGCGGTGTTGAGAGTCACAGATGTGGTGACCGCCCGGCCACGAGCGCGACGAAGGCTGCTGTCAGATACTGCGTTCATCACCGCGCTCGTTCTGTTGATGGCTATCGCAGCGGTGATCGAGTCCGCCGTGTGGGCCGGGCTGTATTTCGGGGTGGGCGCGGTTCCCGATTTCGAGACCGCCCTCTATTTCTCCCTCGTGACCTTTACGACGCTCGGTTATGGCGATATCACACTGAGCGAGGAGTGGCGGCTCCTTGGCGGATTCCAGGCGGCCAACGGCATCATCATCTTCGGTTGGACCACCGGCCTGTTGGTCGCCGTCATTCAGCGCTTGGCGACTCGTCCTTCTTCGAACAAAGCGCATGCGGGTTAAGCAGGTGCGACCGCGCGGCTCGTTGCCACACTCCAGGCTCTTTCCAGCTAGGCACATTAGGGTATGCGACGGTTCCTGAAGTTTCTGCACACCATGGGCGCCATCGGCATGATCGGCGCCATGGCCTCGCTGCTCATCTTGCTGACGTTCACACCGGAGCCGTCGTCGCTCAACGAATACGCGCGTATTCGAATGGCCATGGGAGGGATCGCTGAATGGTTGCTGCTGCCATCACTCGGGCTCGCGCTGTTCAGCGGCCTGTGGTCCATGGGATATACGGCAAGCTTCCATAATGCGGGCTGGGTCTGGGCGAAGCTGGCGCTGGGCGTGGTGATGTTCGAGGGAACGCTGTTGGCGGTGCAGGGACCCGCGCAACGTGAGGCGGAACTGAGTGCCAGGGCGCTGGCGGGGGAACTCGACCCGGCGGCGCTGGGCGGGGCGATGGCGGCGGAGTGGGGGTCGCTGTGGGTGGTGCTCGGCGTCGCGACAGCGAACGTCGTGCTGGGTGTCTGGCGGCCCAAATTCTCTCGATCCGCTCAGCACCATTGAGTGGCCGGCTACACCTACCGGTCGGGACATGTCGCGATTCGGCGTAGGTCCATAGAGTCAATGCGGTTGGTGTGGATGTTGCGCGGGAAGCCCCTGCTAACGTGAGATCCTATGCAACGATGGCCCGCACAGTGACACGGTGACGTCGCGCGCAATGCGCGCCGAGCGGCGACGGAAAGATTTTCTCTGGATGACCGATCTCGTGGCGGTAGCTGGAAAGGACCGGCAACCGGGTACTATCGAACGTTCGACAAATCCGCTGACAACACACAGGCTGCTAAATCCAAGCCGCGGGAGGGCAAGCAGTGTCGAAAGGCAAAGTTTTACTGGTGGTGGGAATCGGGCTGGCAGTGGCCGCGTTCTTCGCGTTCGATCTCGGGCGCTTTTTCGATCTCGCCTTTATCAAGGCCCAGCAGTCCTCGATCGAGGCCTACCGGGATGATCATCCACTGCTGACGGCGGCACTGTTCTTTGTGATTTATGTGGTGGTGACGGGGCTTTCGCTGCCTGGCGCGGCGATCATGACGCTAGTGGCCGGTGCCATCTTCGGTCTTGCCTGGGGGACCCTAATCGTCTCCTTTGCGTCGAGCATCGGCGCGACCCTGGCGTTTCTGGCCAGTCGCCTGCTGTTTCGCGACATGGTGCAGCAGCGCTTCGGCGATAAGCTGCGCGCAATCAACCAGGGAATGGCGCGCGAGGGGGCCTTTTATCTGTTCGCGCTGCGGCTTGTGCCGATCTTTCCGTTCTTCGTGATCAACCTGCTGATGGGGCTGACCCCCATACGCACCTGGACCTACTACTGGGTCAGCCAGGTCGGCATGCTCGCCGCGACACTGGTTTACGTCAACGCTGGCAAACAGCTGGCGCAGATCGAGGGACTCGGCGGCATATTGTCACCGGCGATTGCTCGGTTCATTTGCACTGCTGGCCGCGTTTCCGCTGCTGGCCAAAAGTATCGTCGCCTGGTTCGAAGGGCGCAAGGTCTATGCAAAATGGAGTGACCGGCGACCGCAACAATTCGACTACAACCTGGTGGTGATCGGGGCAGGTTCCGCCGGCCTGGTCTCGGCCTACATTGCTGCTGCGGTGAAGGCCAAGGTGGCGCTGATCGAGCGCCACAAGATGGGCGGCGACTGCCTGAATACCGGCTGCGTACCGTCCAAGGCCCTGCTGCGCTCGGCCAAGTTCCTGGCTCAGGCGCGCCGCGCGACGGAATTTGGCATCAAGTCGGTGCAAGTCGACTTTAGCTTTCGCGATCTTATGCAACGCGTGCAGCGCGTGATCAAAACCGTGGAGCCGCACGACTCGGTCGAACGCTACACCCAGCTCGGGGTCGATTGCGTCCTGGGCGAGGCCCAAATCACGTCACCCTGGACGGTCGAGGTAACCACGCCCGAAGGACTGCGGACGCTTTCTCCACGCGCGATCGTGATCGCGGCCGGCGCGCGGCCGTTCGTGCCGCCGATCCCGGGGCTCGACCGAGGCGGGTTACCTGACCTCGGACACCGTCTGGGATCTCGAGGAACGACCGCAGCGCCTGGTGGTGCTCGGCGGTGGGCCGATCGGGTGCGAACTGGCCCAGGCCTTCGCCCGCACCGGATCGCAGGTGACCCAAGTGGAGATGCTGCCGCGCCTGATGATGCGCGAGGATCCCGAGGTCTCTGAACGGGTGATGCGCAGCTTCCGCGACGAGGGTATCGACGTGCGCGTCGATACCAAGGCGGTGAGCTGTGTGATCGAGGCCGGCGAGAAGGTCCTGATCGCCGAACACGCCGGTGAGCAGTTGCGCATCCCGTTCGACGAAATACTGGTCGCAGTAGGCCGCGTCGCCAATACCCAGGGCTATGGGCTCGAGGAACTCGGTATCGAGACGACGCAACAGCGTACCGTCGAGGTGAACCCCTACATGCAGACCCTGCTATCCGAACATCTACGCCTGCGGCGACGTGGCCGGGCCCTATCAGTTCACGCACACCGCCGCGCATACGGCCTGGTACGCGGCCGTCAACGCCCTGTTCGGCCGCTTCCGCAAATTCCGCGCCGACTTTTCGGTGATCCCGTGGGCGACGTTCACCGAGCCGGAGGTTGCGCGCGTCGGCCTCAACGAGACCGATGCGCAGGCGCAGGGTGTTGCCTATGAGGTAACGACCTATGGCATCGACGATCTCGACCGGGCGATTGCAGATGAGGCGGCACATGGCATGGTCAAGGTCCTCACCGTGCCCGGCAAGGACAGGATACTCGGCGCCACCATCGTCGGCGAGCACGCCGGTGATCTGATCATTGAGTTCATTCTGGCGATGCGCCACGGCATCGGTCTGAACAAGATCCTCGGCACCATTCATATCTACCCCACATGGGCCGAGGCGAACAAATACGTGGCCGGCAACTGGAAGCGTGCGCATGCACCGCAGCGGGTTCTGGGCTGGCTGGCGCGCTACCACGCCTGGGTGCGCGGTGGCTGATATGCGCCTGGCATGGCCGTTCCTGCTCGCCGGCCTTGCGGCGCCGGCACTGGCGCTGGAATCTGTGCCGGGACACTTTTCCGGGATGCCGCTCGGGGCGGAATTCACTGACGGCTGGCAGCTGCTGGCGCTGCGCGACATCAAGCCGACGCAGTTCCGTCTGGTCGAGGATGCGGGCGTCCCTGTGGTGCGTGCGCAGGCCGATGCGGCCGGCGGCAGTCTGCTGCGTTCGATACGCTGGGACACGGCAGGCCATCCGCGGCTGCAGTGGCGCTGGCGGGTCGACCGGGTGGTGGCGCAGGGCGATATTCACAGCAAGGACGGCGACGACTTCGCGGCGCGCCTGTACGTGATGTTCGACTATCCCACCGAACGCCTGTCGTTCGCGGAGCGGGCCAAACTCTCGATCGCGCGCTGGATCTATGGAGACCAGGTCCCGGCCGCGGCGCTCTGCTATGTCTGGGATAATCAAGCCGCCGTGGGTACGCGTGCCTGGAATGCCTACACCGATCGGGTGCGCATGATCGTGCTGCGCAACGCTACCAGCGGCGTTGGCGACTGGATGCTCGAACAGCGCGACTTGGTCGCGGACTATCGTGAGGCCTTCGGTGAGGCACCGCCGCCGGTTTCGGGAATCGCGATCGCGGCCGATACCGATCAGACCGGTGAGACAGTGACGGCCTGGTTCGGGGATATCTCGATCAGCGAATAGCGCCCTGCACTAGCCGGTCTCTTAATGCGGCTGCCTAACCCAATGAAGGGTCAGCACTGCATGCTTGGGCCTCGACTCGGTGACTTGTAACACAATGCATTTTCTCTGCAGTTCGCAACCGACGGGGTATCTCCGGCTTCTGCTTAGGGCCACATCTGTCGGCCTGCTGGCGGTCCTGCTGGGTGCCTGCGCCACGCCGCAGTCACCCTCCGAAACAGTCCAGGTCGACCCGTCGTCCCAAGACACCGCGGGATCGAGCTGGTGGTATGTCCGCTTCCGAATGGCGCGCAATGCCGATGACGAAGTCGACCGCTTTCTCGATCCGCTGATCGCCGATCAACTGCTGTCGCCGGTAATTGCACAATACGCGTCAGAGCTCGCGCTATGGCGTTTCCACCGTCGTTGGCCGAAGGATGATACCGGCCACCAGTTCAGCTTCATCTTTCTCGCCCCCTCGGCAGTCGCCACATCGATGATTGCGCAGATCGGACGCGATCCGCTGCGCAACAGACTCGAGGCCGACGGCCACCTGGTCGAGTACCGTGTCCACAAGACCAGCGCCGAGCCCCCGTCGGATCCGGCCGCCACGAGCGACCGGTCCTGGTCGCCGGTCATCCAGCGCGAGTGGCCGAAGTTCATCATGGGCGCGAGTCGCATGTGGTTGGGCCTGGTGCAGACCGAGGCCGCCAGGCACCCCGGGCTCGAGATCTACAGCCGCTATCGTAAGGTCGAGGAGGCGCTGGATGAGCTTTGGTACAACGAAGGCAATCACGCGTTCTTTCACCATCTGAGCGCGTTGTTCGGGTATCGGCCGCTGCGCGTGATTCGCCGCGATATCATGACGTTCTGAGAATCTACCGCACTCTAGGCGCGGCGATGAATGCCTGCAGCGCCCGCTCGTAGTCCGGCTGACTGGCGAGAAAGCCGGTATTGTGATCGCCGCGCAGGGTCACGAAGCGTTTCGGTTCGGCGGCGGCCTCATACAGCCGGCGGCCCAGCGCGAGGGGCATGATCTCGTCGTCGGGGCTGTGCAGAATCATCACCGGCGAAGAGCCGCGCGCCAGCGCGCTGGCGGCATCGAACTGGTAGCGCAGGACGACCAGGCGCGACAGCAGCGGAAACACCTGGTGGGCAAAGTCGCGCGCCGAGCTGAAGGTGGATTCGCAGATGACCCCCCCTGCGCTCACCTGCGATGCTAGGTGGGCCGCGACCGCACCACCGAGCGAGCGCCCGAAGATGATCACAGCGGACGGGTCCGCGCCGCGGGTTACCGTCAGGTGACGCCACGCGGCCGCGGCGTCGAGATACAGGCCGGTCTCGCTCGGCGAGCCCGCACTCTGGCCATAGCCGCGATAATCGATGATCAGCACGTTATTGCCGAGCCGATGAAAGATCTCAATAGACTCGCGCCGGTGCGAGATATTGCCGGCATTGCCGTGCAGAAAGAGCACCGTGCGGCGGGCCGCCGGGTGGGGGATATACCAGCCATGCAGCGCGACGCCGTCCTCCGTCTCCAGTGTCACGTCGTCGTAGGCGAGGCCCCAGTCGGTTGGGGTGGCGTCCAGCGCGGACCAGGGAAAGAAGATCATGCGCGGCTGCTGCAGGTACATCACGCCATTGAGGAGTAAAGCGCCCAGCAGTAGCGGCACCAGCCATTCAGCCATTTTTCTCACCATGCGTATTGCCTCGCGCGCTTGCTGCAATCGCCATGGTCTGGCGCCCTCGTGAATCCACGATCGTTGCAGTGATTCAAGCATATTCGCGCGTGCCCGACTCGGTCGAGCGCAGCATCAATGCCAGCGCAGCTGCAGACTGCGTCGTTGTCGACACGGGTGCCCGACACCCGACCCTCGAGATTCAGCATCTCCGCCAGCCATGCAGGCTAGCAGCCTGTCGGACTTGAACTGCCTGGCTGTTGGTTTTTCGTGACCATTCGTCACCTCGCTGTAACCTGGGTAGATGCTCGCCCATGCTTCCCTTAGAGTGCTCGGTATGTGCTCCGACGGTCTTTGAACGCCTGGTGGTGGCGTTATTCGTAATTCATCGTCCCAACCGCGTCTTAGGCCATTTTCAGCCGGTGGAGTCGTCCTTCATCCGGGCGCGACCAGCAGGATGATGCCGGCGGTCACCAGGGCGATCGCGAGCGTGCGCAGGCCTGACCAAAGCCAGTAGCTCCCGGCCACGCGCCCGAGGAACACCCCGAGCAAAAAGATCAGCAAGAAGGCGATGCCGATCGCGGTATCGAACAGCACGGGCGCGGGCGCGTCTGCCGCGTCCTGCAGCCACAGGGGTAGCATAATGACCAGGGCGAGCAGGAAGGGGGCCAGACCGCTGACCAGGGCGACCAGGACCGGTGCCCACTGCGCGGCCCGCGCATGCGCACTGTCGTCGAGCTCCTTCAGCATGGCGCGCCGCAGGCGGTCCAGTTCGCGCCGCCGCTCGGCCTGTTCGCTGACATAAGTGCTGGAGATGCCGCTGACGCCCAGCGCGATGGCCGTCCCGAGGCAGGCGGCGATAACGATCTCGACACCGGCGCCGCCGGCGCTGCGAAAACCGATCAACAGGCCGAGCATCGCCAATGATCCGTCGAAACCATTGGTGACGAAATAGCGCCGCGCGATCTGAGTTGAGCCGGTGATATGCAGGGCCTGGCGCAGTTCCGCCAATGTCGGCATCACGGGCTCAGTTGTCGTCGCCGTCGCCGGTGACGATCACGCGATCGATGCTGTGGACCGAACCGCCGAGGGCCTTGACCTTGTCTTCGATTCGCGCCAAAGCGAGATCCTCACCGCGCACGGTGATCAGCGTGGTCTGCGTGTGTTCATCGACCTCGACCACTTCGAGTTCGACCTGGTAGTCGTCCCCCAAAGCGGCGAGCTGGCGGGCAAATTCCACGGCGTCGGGCAGATGCGGCTTGAGGACATCCAGGGCGATGAGTTTGACGCGGGACATCCCGGGATTATCCGGACTATGGACGCACCTGACCAGCGGTGCGCAGTGACCCTCCCGGCATCCGCCCATAGCGCCGTTGGGCGCAGGCCCTAACAAAGATGCGCCCCCGCGGCCTCTCTCAGGACGTCCCGCCAGCGCTGCGCATTGGCTCGTGTTCCGCAGTCCGGGTCTGCGCAGCATCGTTCGACGGCGCCCGCAGATCGGGCGTGAACATGACCGGGACGGGCGCTGGGGCGACGCCGTTTGGCTGCCGTGCAGGCGCATTCACCTGCCATTTGCCGCAGCTGTAGTAGTGCGTCTCCTCGGCGGTGGAGGGGAAGCGCCCGCAGTTGAAATACCGCCAGTAAAAGCTGTTATAGCCGCGACAGCGGTCGCGTTCCTCGTCCAACAACGGGCAGGTGTAGCCACCCGCGCGGCAGCAGTTGGAGCAGTTTCCGCAGGATGGACCGTGCAACCACTCGGGGCGCAGCACTACCGATGCGGGGGCCGGCGCCGAGCGCGGTGGGCTGGCGAGTGGCACCGCGAACATGAAGCCACGACTGTCCGTCGCCATCACCCGCAGCAGTCGCAGCCCGTGCGGCAACAGCCTGCGTCCCGCCGACCAGTGGCGCCAGAAGCGCCAGTCACCGAAAAAGTACCAGGTCATCAGCGGTGCAGTCAGAAAACCGCCGACCACCGTCAGCACGGAAGCAGTGATGTAGAAAATGAAGAGCAACCGGGCGGTCGCCCAGCGCATGCGCTTGAATTGTGTTCCCATGCGCGAACGTTTTCGCAAATCCGGCCGGAAGTCAATGCCGTGGTTCGCGAATACGCGCCTGCCCTTCGCGCCCTGCGCCCGAAAAGGAAAAACCGCAACCGAAGTGAAAGGTTCTGATGCGAAGGCAACCACCGAGAATAATGCGGCAAACTTAGTTGCATCGATCCTCCCTCGTGCAATATGCGGGTTATAGTGAAGCTATGGAGCGATCATCGCGGGAGGGTCTTGACATGTTGTCGCGTCTGTTTTTCGGCGCCGGCCTGTTCGGTATCGGCGCGAGCCTGTTCGGTGTCGGTTATTACCTCGGTCGGGAGATCCAGCGGATGGCACCGGCCCGCGAAGAACTCCAGCGCTTTCGTGACAGCGCCGAATCCGAGCACGCCGAGTCGGCGGCAGACGGGGAGGGACAAGAGGCTGACCGCGCCGGGCCCGTGTCCTGAGCAATAGATCGATCGGCTAATGCCATCAGGCGATGCCGCCAAGAGGTACGATGAAAGAATCTGTTAGCACGGCAGGCGCGGACGGTGTTCTGGGCAAGGGCCTGCTGCCCTGCGCAATGGATGCGGCTGATGCCGAGGCGTTGCGCCGGGCTCATCGTCATCTCGAACACCCCAGCCTCGCCGCGCGCCTGTCCAGCGCGGTAGGCACGCCAATCGAGATCGCCGTGACGCTGATGCCCAAGGCCTGGTTTGCGGTCGTCCATCGGGCAGCCGAGGTCGCGATCGCCAAGGCGCTCGACGCGGCTGCCTCTTCGCTGCGGCGCAAGCATGAGCGCAGTGCCCAGGAGCTCATGTACAAGGGCCTGGCCGCCGGCTCCGGAGGGCTGGGCGGGTTTTTCGGGCTACCCGGTCTGATCGTCGAGCTGCCGGTGACCACGACCATCATGCTGCGCAGCATCGCCGAGATCGCCCGCGATGAAGGTGAGGACATCCACGACGAGGATACCCAGCTGGCCTGCGTGCAGGTCTTCGCACTCGGTGGGCGCTCCGAGACCGATGATGCCGCAGAGACCGGCTACTACGGGGTGCGGCTCGCGCTGGCCTCCTACATGAGCGCGGCGGTTACGCAGGTAGCCAAGCACGGAATGGCGGCTCAAGGTGCACCTGCAGTGGTGCAACTCATCCGTGCCATCGCCACGCGTTTCGGCACCGAGGTGTCGCGGCGCGCCGCGATCCAGCTGCTGCCGCTTATCGGTGCTGCCGGTGGGGCCGTCGGCAATACGATCTTCATGCAGCATTTTCAGGATATGGCGCGCAGCCACTTCACCGTCCGTCGCCTTGAACGAAAGTATGGCGAGCAGCTGGTACGCGCCAACTACGAGATGCTGAACACCGTGGACTGAGATGCTGGCCTGCGGCTTGCCGGCAATCGGTAGGTAACGCAGGCGCACAGGAGCAGGAAAGACGCTAATCGCATGAGCAGCACCTGGCACACGCTCTCAGTGCAACAGACGGCGGCAGCGCTGCAGGTCGACCCCAGCGTGGGAATCAGCGCCGAGCGGGCCGCAGATGCGCTCGCGACGGAGGGCCCCAACCGCTTGGCGGAGCAACGTCGGCGCGACCTCATGGCCATGTTGTTTGGCCAGTTCAGCGACTTCATGATCCTGGTGTTGATCGCGGCCGCCGTGGTCTCCGGTCTGCTCGGCGAGATCATCGACAGCATCGCGATCCTGGTCATCATCCTGCTCAACGCGGTGATCGGTCTGGTGCAGGAATACCGCGCCGAGCGCGCGCTCGAGGCACTGAAGGATCTGGCGGTGCCCAATGTCACCGTGCGTCGTGATGGCCACCCGGTGACGATCGCCAGCGAAGACCTGGTGCCCGGCGATATCCTGCTGCTGGAGGCCGGCAACCTGGTTCCGGCCGATGTCCGCATGAGCGCAACGGCCGCGCTGCAGCTCAACGAGGCCGCGCTGACGGGGGAGTCGACGTCGGTCGGCAAGCAGGTCGACGCCTTGCCTGATGTCGAACTCGCCATCGGCGATCGCAACAATATGGCGTTTCGCGGCACCCTGGTGACCTATGGGCGCGGCGAGGGTGTTGTGGTCGCGACCGGGATGGATACCGAGATCGGTCGTATCGCGCAATTGCTGGAGCGCAGCGAACGACCGCTTACGCCTCTGCAGCAGCGCCTGGCACGATTCGGCAGACGCCTGGCGATGCTGGTGCTGCTGGTCTGTGCGGTCGTCTTCGCCTTCGGTCTGCTGCGTGGCGCCGATCCGCTGTTGATGTTCCTCACCGCGGTCAGTCTGGCCGTCGCGGCCATCCCGGAGGCGCTGCCGGCGGTGATCACGATCGCGCTCGCGCTGGGTGCCCGCAAACTGGTGCGTAGCAATGCACTCATCCGCCAGCTGCCAGCGGTCGAGACCCTGGGCTCGGTGACGGTGATCTGCTCGGACAAGACCGGCACGCTGACGCAGAACCGGATGCGGGTCGAGGCCTTCATGCTAACTGGGCAACGCCATGCGCGACTCGACGGTCGCGCCGGTTACCCGGCCGATACGCTGTTTGCCGCGCTGGCGCTGAACAACGACGCCCAGTTCGGCCGCGACCATACGATGCTGGGTGAACCGACCGAGGTCGCCTTGCTCCAGGCAGTGATTGACAGCGGGCGCGACGCCGCGGCCTTGCGCGCGGCCGCGCCGCGGGTGGCCGAACTGCCGTTCGATGCCGATCGCAAGATGATGACCACGGTGCATCAACACCACGGCGGTCTGCGGGCGTTTAGCAAGGGCGCACCGGAGGCGCTGTTGCTGCGTTGCACCGCTTCCATTGGCGGCGACGGCGAGGCCGAGACCGCTGCGCCGGCGTTCGTGCCCGATGCGCTGTTGCAAGAGGCCGAGGACCTGGCGGCTGATGGTTATCGCGTGCTCGCGGTGGCGTATCGGGATTGGCAGGCCCTGCCGGAGACGCTGGATAGTGACGAGCTAGAGGCCGAGCTGGTATTTGTCGGTCTCATCGCGCTGATGGATCCGCCGCGTCCGGAGGTGCTCGAGGCCGTCGCTGCCTGTCGCGCTGCCGGCATCAGACCGGTCATGGTCACGGGCGATCATCCGGTCACCGCATTGGCGATCGCCGAGCGCCTTGGCATCGCCAGTGCGAGCGACCAGCTATTGACCGGGCAGCAGCTGGCAGCGCTGTCCGATGACGAATTGGATACCCGGGTTGCCGATACGCCGGTCTTTGCGCGTGTTGCGCCGGAGCAAAAGATTCGCATCGTGGAAGCGCTACAGCGGCAGGGCGAGTTCGTCGCGATGACCGGCGACGGCGTCAATGACGCGCCGGCACTGCGCCGTGCCAACATCGGCGTGGCCATGGGTGAGGTCGGTACCGACGTGGCGCGCGAGGCGGCACACATGGTGCTGCTGGACGACAATTTCGCGACCATCGTTGCTGCGGTGCGCGAGGGCCGGCGGATCTTCGACAACATCCGAAAATTCATCCGCTACACCATGACCAGCAACTCAGGCGAGATCTGGACGCTGTTCCTTGCCCCTCTGCTCGGCCTGCCGATACCGCTGTTACCTATCCAGATCCTGTGGATCAACTTGGTCACCGATGGCCTGCCCGGGCTGGCGCTGTCGTTCGAACCGCGCGAGCCCGGCGTCATGCGGCGACCGCCAAGGCCGCCGAACGAATCGATCTTCGCCCACGGCATGGGCTGGCACATGCTGGGAATCGGCCTGCTGATCGGGGCGCTATCAATTGCCGCGCAGGCCTTTTCTTACCACTCGGGCTCCGGCCACTGGCAGACCATGGTGTTCAATACGCTGACCTTCGCCCAGCTGTTCCACGTGCTGGTGATCCGCTCGGAGCGCGAGTCGCTGTTCACCATCGGCCTGTTTTCCAATCTGCCTCTGCTGGGTGCGGTGACCTTGACCTTCGTACTGCAGCTGATGGTGACCTACGTGCCATTTTTGCAGGGCGTGTTCAATACCCAAGCGCTATCGCTCGGCGAGCTCGTCCAGTGCGTTGCCTTCGCCGCCGTGGTCGTTCCCGTGGTCGAGTTCGAGAAATGGTTGATTCGCCGCGGCAGGCTCTATCGCGAGACCGCCCAAGGACAGTGACCCGCGGCTGGGTATGCCGTAGTGAAAAGTTAGACTTGGATCGACGGCTCGATATCCACCGGGCAGCGCAGCGAGCGCGCGATCAGGCAAGACCGATGGGCCTTGTCGAGCACCCGCTCGGCAAGCGATACCGCACCGCTGCTTACAGTGATCTCGGGTCTGATCAGGATGCGCTTGAACCGGTAGCCGGCACTTTCCTCGCGCTCCAGTTCACCCTCGGCGCTCGAGCGATAGTTCAACACTTCTAGCCGGGACCGCTCGGCGATCAGCAGAACATAGTTGGCTAAGCAGATCTCGGCCGTGGCGACCAGCAGATGCTCCGGACAGAAGCGGTCTGCGTCGTGCGGCGTGCCGACCGGCAGATCGGCGTGTCCTTCAACGCCAGTCAAACCCCCGGCGGCGTCTTTTTGCCACCGATAAGTCGTCTGATAGTGCATCGGGAGGTCGGCCATGGTTGTCTCCGGGCTTCGTACTGGACGCTCATCAGTGTATCAAATCGGTTCGTGATATCGGTCGCGTCCAGTGCCTGGCATTGAGATTACCCAAACCGTGCGCGGGTGTTTGCTTTTCGGCGGCGACGTAGACTGCGTAGCTAGAGCACACGAAGGCGCACCGCGCCGCGCAAGTCAGTCGAGCAGCCATGCATCTCTCCACGCTGGTATCCGCATCCGACGCCGTCGGCGCAACGCGCAGCCGTCTGGACAAGGTCGAACGGTTGGCGGGTTGTCTGCGCCAGCTGGCACCGGCGGAGATCCGCCCGGGCGTCAGCTACCTTATGGGCACGTTGCCGCAGGGCCGGATCGGACTGGGCCAGGCACTGCTGAAAAAGCTCGGCGTCGAACCAGCGGGCCCGGCGGAACTGTCCGTCGGGGAGGCCGATCAGGCCTTCGAGCGCCTCAGTCAGGTAAAGGGTGCGGGCGCGAATGCGCAGCGAATGCAGCTATTGACGGCGCTGTTTCGCAAGGCCGACGCTGCAGTGCGGGATTTTCTGGTCCGCCTAGTCCTCGGTGAGCTGCGGCAGGGCGCGCTGGAGGGCCTGATGATCGATGCCATCGCCAAGGCGGCCGATCAGCCGGTCGCTGCGGTGCGTCGGGCGGTTATGTTGGCCGGCGATCCGGCCGCGGTTGCGCACCAGGCCCTGCTGCACGGCGCGGCCGGTCTTGCGCAGTTCCGCTTTGTGCTGTTTCGCCCGCTGCAGCCGATGCTCGCCCAGCCGGCGCAAGACGCCGGCGAGGTGCTGGCGCGGCTGGGGGAGGCCGCATTTGAATACAAGCTTGACGGTGCCCGGGTGCAGGTCCACAAGCGCGATGACGAGGTGCGGATATTCACCCGGCAACTGCATGATGTGACGGCCAGCGTGCCAGAGTTGGTGGAGCAGGTAAGCAGCCTACCGGTCGCCAGCCTGGTGCTGGACGGCGAGGCCATCGCGCTCGACCGCGCCGGCCGTCCACTGCCGTTTCAGGTCACCATGCAGCGTTTTGGGCGGCGTCGTAACGTCGCGGAGATGCGAGAGCGCATCCCGCTGTCGGCCGTGTACTTCGACTGCCTCTATTGCGACGGCGACGCATTGATCGATAGGCCTGACCCTGCGCGAAGCACGGCACTCCAAGACATCCTCCCGGAGACAGCCCGCGTGCCGCGGCTGATTACCCGTCGTCAGGACGCGGCCCAGGCCTTTCTGCAGCAGGCGCTGGCCGCCGGGCACGAGGGCATCATGGCCAAGTCGCTCGGCGCGGGCTACCAGGCCGGCAGCCGGGGCGCAGACTGGTGCAAGATCAAACCCAGCCACACCCTCGACCTGGTGGTGCTCGCGGCCGAATGGGGCAGCGGCCGACGCCGGGGCCGCCTCAGCAACCTGCACCTCGGTGCGCGCGATCCGGCCTCCCAGGGATTCGTGATGCTCGGCAAGACCTTCAAAGGCCTTACCGACGCCATGCTCGACTGGCAGACCCAGGCCCTGCTGGCACGTGAGATCGGTCGAGAGGACGCCGTCGTTCATGTGCGCCCGGAGCTGGTGGTCGAGGTCGCCTTCAACGAGCTGCAGCGCAGCCGCCTGTATCCGGCCGGCATGGCGCTGCGGTTCGCGCGTGTAAAGCGCTACCGTGACGATAAGACGGCCAGCGAGGCAGACACGCTGGTGACGGTGCGGGAGCTGTTCGATGCCCGCCTTGCGGGTGACAGTCCTTGAACGCGCCGAGCCCATTCAGCGCGGCGACCCGCAGCTGGTTCGATGACACCTTCGCGGCGCCGACCGCGGTGCAGCAGCAGGGCTGGCACGCGATCGCGGGCGGCAGACACACGCTGCTGGTGGCGCCGACCGGCAGCGGCAAGACGCTCGCGGCCTTTCTGGCCGGGATCGACTATTGCCTGACGCTGCGCGCGGACGCCCCCGCCGGGGTGCGGGTGCTGTACATCTCGCCGCTCAAGGCCCTGGTCTACGACGTCGAGCGCAATCTGCGGGCGCCGCTGGTCGGCATCGGCCACAAGGCCGCCGCGCTCGAGCAGCCGATGCGTGAGGTCCTGGTCGATATCCGCACCGGCGATACCCCGCAGAAGGCGCGCCAGCGCCAGGCCAAGACGCCGGCCGACATCCTGGTGACCACGCCGGAGTCGCTGTTCCTGTTGCTCGGTTCCAAGGCCCGCGACACCCTGCGCTCGGTGCACACCGTGATCATCGACGAGATCCATGCGTTGGCGCCGACCAAGCGCGGCGTGCACCTGGCACTTTCGCTGGAGCGCCTCGCCGACCGCTGTGCCAGCGATCCGCAGCGCATCGGCCTGTCGGCAACGGTGCGGCCGCTGGACGAGGTGGCGCGCTTTCTCGGCGGCCGGCGACCGGTCGAGACGGTCGATCTCTCGGCCCGCCCGAACATCGATCTGCAGGTCAGGGTGCCGGTGCCGGACATGGAGAATGTCAGCGATGCCGCGCCGGCGCGGCCCGGCGGTTCCATTCTCGGTGAACTGTACAGCCGCGAGATCGGCAACCCGCAGCCTGCCGAGCGCGGCATCTGGCCGGCCATCTACCCGCAGCTGCTGCAACAGGTCCGGGACAATCGGGCCACCATCATCTTCGTCAACAGCCGCGGCCTGTGCGAGCGCCTGACCCAGCGGCTGAACGAACTCGCCGAGGAGGAGGTCGTGCGGTCGCATCACGGCAGCGTGTCGCACGAAAAGCGCGCCGAGATCGAGGAGGGCCTCAAGCAGGGCCTGATCAAGGGCATCGTCGCGACCAGCTCGCTGGAGCTGGGCATCGACATGGGCGCGGTCGACCGCGTGATCCTGGTCGAGTCGCCGGGCTCGGTCGCGCGCGGCCTGCAGCGCGTCGGGCGCGCGGGCCACCAGGTCGGCGAACGGAGCGTGGGGCGAATCTTCCCCAAGTTTCGTGGCGACCTGCTCGAGAGCACGGTGATCGCGCAGCGCATGTTGGCCGGCGACATCGAATCCATCCGGGTGCCGCAAAACGCGCTGGATGTCTTGGCGCAGCAGATCGTCGCCATGTGCTGTGACGCCCCGCTCACGGTCGGCGTGATCGAGGAGCTGGTGCAGCGCGCCTACCCGTTTCACCGGCTCTCGGCTGAGGCGCTGCAGGCCGTACTCGAGATGCTCAGCGGGCACTACCCCTCACAAGACTTCGCCGATCTGCGACCGCTGCTGGCCTGGGACCGGACCAGTGATGAACTGCGGCCGCGCCGCGGCGCCGCGATGGTCTCGCGGATGAATGCCGGTACGATCCCCGACCGCGGAAACTATCTGGTGACCCTGGGGCCCGAGGGCGGGCGCCTCGGCGAGCTCGATGAGGAGATGGTGTTCGAGACTCGACCGGGCGAGAACATACTGCTCGGTGCGACCACCTGGCGGGTCGAGGAGATCACCCGCGACCGGGTGATCGTATCGCCGGCGCCCGGCGAGCCGGGCAAGCTGCCCTTCTGGCGCGGCGATGGCCCGGGACGGCCGATCGAGCTGGGCCGCGCACTGGGCGCCTTCGTGCGCGAGGTCGGCACGATGAAGCTGGCGAAGGCGATCGACTGGCTACAGACAGCGGCCGGGCTGGATGCCAACGCAGCCGCCAATCTGGCGAACTACATCGCCGAGCAGAAGAGGCACGCCGGCGGTCTGCCGACCGACCGCAGCATTACTGTCGAGCGCTTCCGCGACGAGCTTGGTGACTGGAGGTTGTGCATCCTGTCGCCGTTCGGCGCCCGTGTGCACGCCCCCTGGTCGATGGCCTTGCAGCAGCTGTTGTCCATACGCAGCGGGTTCGAGGTGCAGTTGATGTACACCGACGACGGCATCGTGCTGCGTTTTGCCGATATTGATGAGCTGCCCGACCTCGAGGCGCTGTTGCCCGATCCCGATGAGGTCGAGGAACTGGTGACCGATCAGTTGGCGCACACGGCAATGTTCGCCGGGCTGTTTCGCGAGAATGCGGCCCGCTCGCTGCTGCTGCCGCGGCGACGCGTGGAGCAGCGCACGCCGCTGTGGGCGCAGCGTCTCAAGGCACAGAATCTGCTCGCCGCGGTGCGCAAGTACGCCAACTTCCCAATGGTGCTGGAGACCTATCGCCAGGCGCTCAGCGACATCTTCGACATCTCTGCGTTGCGCACGTTGCTGCGCGACATCCAGGCGCGCAGGGTGCAGGTCCACGAGGTCGAGACGCCGTCCGCGTCGCCGTTCGCGCGCTCGCTGGTGTTCGCCTATGTCGCGGCCTATATCTACGAGCAGGACGCTCCGCTGGCCGAGCGCAAGGCGCAGGCGCTGACCCTGGACCGCAACCTGCTCGCCGAACTGCTCGGCCAGGCGGAGCTACGTGAACTGATCGACCCCGAGGTGCTGGCCCAGCTCGAGGCGGAGCTGCAGCACCTGGTTGCGGATCGGCGGGCGCGCGACGCGGACGAGGTCCAGGACCTGCTGCGTCATCTCGGCGACCTGGGCGAGGACGAGATCGCCGCGCGCGCACACTGCGACGCCCAGGCGGCGCTCAGGCAGCTGGCGGCCGAACGGCGCGCGATCCCGGTCACGGTCGCTGGAGAGCGGCGTTGGATAGCGGCGGAGAACGCCGCGGTCTATCGCGATGCCCTTGGGGTGATGCCGCCCGCCGGTCTTCCGGATGCCTTTCTGGCGGCGCCCGATGACCCGCTGAGCTTTCTCGCCTATCGCTATGCCCGCACCCACGGTCCGTTCGTCACCCGCGATCTCGCTCGGCGTCTGGGCCTGCGCCCCGCGCAGATCGAACCGTCACTGCGTTCCCTGGCCGGCGCCGGGACCTTGGTAAGGGGCGAGATCCGCCCCGGTGGCAGCGAGTCGGACTGGTGCGACGCCGATGTCCTGCGGCGCCTGAAACGACGCACGCTGGCACGCCTGCGCGACGCCGTGGCGCCTGTGGATGCGGCGACCCTGGGTCTGTTCCTGCCGCAGTGGCACGCGCTGGGCTCTGGGCGCGAGGGCCTTACGCGTCTGGTCGAGGTAGTGCAGCAGCTCGAGGGTCTCGAACTGCCCTGGTCGGCGCTGCATACGACGATCCTGCCAGGCCGCGTGGCCGACTTTCGCGTGGACATGCTGGACATGCTGGCGGCGACCGGCCAGGTGGTGTGGATCGGTCGCGCCGCACTGGGGGGCAAGGACGGCCGGATTGCGCTCTATCTGCGCGAGCACGTGCGCGAGCTGCTGCTGCCGGTCGATCAGGATGTGCCTACGGAGCCGATTCACCAGCTGATCCTTGCGCATCTCGAGATGCGCGGGGCCTCGTTCCTGTTCGAACTCGACGACGCAGTGCGCAAACAGCTCGCAGACACCGACAATCAGACGTTCAAGGCGGCGTTGTGGGATCTGGTCTGGGCGGGACAAATCACCAACGACACCTTCGCGCCGCTGCGTGCGCTCGGCCTGCGCACTGGCAGATCGCCCCGCCAGCGGGGACGCAGCGGGGCGGCCATGGCCGGGGGTCGCTGGTCGCTGGTCAGCCAGCTGCAGGACGTACGGCTGTCCGACACCGAGCGCGCGGTCGCGCGCGCGGGTATGGTGCTCGATCGCTACGGCGTCGTCAGCCGCGAGATGGTGTCCGCGGAGGGCCTCCCGGGCGGGTTTGGGCCGATCTACAAGGTGTTGTCGGCGCTGGAGGAGGCCGGGCGCGTGCGCCGCGGCTATTTCATCGAGGGCCTGTCGGGGGCGCAGTTCGCTCGCCCAGGCACCGTCGATCGATTGCGCGCGGTGCGCTCGCCCGACGGTGCCGACCTGGATGTCGAGGAGCAGGAGATGGTCTTTCTGCCGGTGATCGATCCCGCAAACCCCTGGGGTAGCCTACTGCCCTGGCCGGAGACCGGCCAGGGCGTATCGGCCGCACGACCGCGCCGGGTGGCCGGCGCCTGGCTGCTGCTGTGCGGTGGTGAGCCGCTGTTGTACCTCGGTGCCAACGGTAGGCAGCTGATTACGTTCGCGGTCCAGATGGCGCGGCCGGGCATCGCGGCCAGGGCCTTCGAGGCCCTGCACCGTGTGCCGCAGATTAGGCGCCGCGGCACACTGATCGTGGAAAAGATCGATGGCCAGGCAGTGGCCGAATCGGTGTACCGCGAGGCGATGCTGCGCAGTGGTTTCGTCAGCGACTATCGCGGTCTGGCCGCAGAGGCGTTTGCCTAGCCTGAAAACCTCACCAGCCGGCCAACGGCTGCCTGGTGCGCAATCAACCTGCAACGGTATGAACCTGAATGAAACCACGTCGAGCAATGAAACCCTGTTTTCGCCGCTGGCCTATCGCGGTCCTGGTGGTTTCTCGCTCGCCCTGGCTTGGTCTTACGCTGCACATCCGTGTGCAGCGCCCTGCGGGCCAGCCTGCGGCTGTTTCAATCCGCTCCAGGCGGATTGGTCACTCAAATGGTAGCTACGGCTACCACTCTGTTCAGCGCGTCCCTGCGCCTCACCCCTGTGGGGCTTGCGCGACGAAGTGCTCCAGGCACTTCGTTCGCTCCAGCCGGGCGCCAGGTCGGCTGCGAAACTCGCCAGTTGCTGCGATGCCGGTGAGATTTTCAGGCTGATGCCGGAGGGCGATACCATCTTCAAGCTGGCCGAGTATCTGCGACCGGAACTCAGCGGCCGCCGACTGCTGGCCGGGCAGGTGCGTGGGATCGAGTCGGCAGGTCTCGCCGGCCGGCGCATCGGTGAGGTGTTTGCCAAAGGCAAGCATTTGTTCATCGCGCTCGATGACCAACGCCTGTTGCGCAGCCACCTCGGTATGTGGGGTTCCTGGCATGGCTATGCGCCCGGCGAGCGATGGCGAAAGCCGCGTCGCCAGGCGTCGATCATCCTCGATCTCGGTGAACGCGTGTTCGTTTGTTTCAATCCGTTGCAGGTCGAGATCCTCCGCGAGGCCGGCGTGCGCCGGCGCCGGCTCGATGTCGCGCTGGGCCCGGACCTGCTCGCCGCGCAGACCGATTTCGGCGGCATACTCGCTCGGGCGCGCGCGATCGCCGCTGCGCAGACGCCGATCGTCGACGTACTGTTGAACCAGCGCATCGCGACCGGCATTGGCAATGTCTACAAATCCGAGGTGCTTTTCCTCGAGCGCCTGACTCCGCAGGTATCGCTAGGCGACCTGGAGGACGATCGGCTGCTGCGGCTGTACCGCCGCGCACGTCACCTGCTCGGTCGCAACCTACACGGCGGCCCGCGCGTCACCCGGCGGGCGAATGACGACGCGGGTCGGCTGTGGGTATATGGTCGGACCCGACAGCTGTGCCTGGTCTGCGATGACCGGATCCACTCCGCCAAGCTGGGCCAGGGGTTGCGCTCGACCTTCTGGTGTCCGTCATGTCAACAGCTCGTCTGAGCAGCCAAGGATTCTTCGGGCCTGCACGTCTCGTTGCGGCATCCGGCCTGACGGGACTCAAATGACGAGCAACGATGCGGCTTTAAGATAGAAGATATAGACGCCCCTTCGTGCCCTGAGGGTTAGCATAAATGATAGCTATCTCATGGGCTGGAGAGCATCAGAGCGAACAGGAGGCGTCTATGAACCAGAACATAGTGTATGTGGGAATCGATGTCGATGACGTACGCTACCACGGAAGCGCATTGAATCCGAGCACCGGCGAGATACTGGCATTTCACTGTCGTCCGACGCTGAAGGGCCTGGTCGGACAACTCGCGAAGGTGCAGGGATATTTCGGCGAAGCGCAGCTGAAACTTTGCTATGAAGCATCGTATGTTGGCTTCTCGCTGCAGCGGGACCTGCGCGACCGCGGCTATGATTGCGCGGTGGTTGCGCCCTCAAGCATTCCACGACGTGCCGGCAAGTCGGTAAAGACGGATCGTATCGATGCGGCGGAACTGGCCGAGTTTTACGCAAACGGCCTGTTGACGATCGTGGCAACACCGGAAGCGCAGCTCGAGCAGGATCGTGACCTGCTTCGATCCCGGCAGCAGTTGAAGCAGCAGCAAGGTGCGCTACGCCGTCATATCCAGTCGCTGCTGCGCCGCAATGGCCTGCACTACAAGGTCGAGACGCAGCACAAGACCCTTTGGCAGACCCATCACTACGGCTGGCTGGACCGAACCATTGAAGGGTGCTCAGGCAGTCTGAAGGTCAATCTCTCGTTGTTGGTGCGCCAGCTTAAGAGCCTGGACGAGACCTTGGCGGCTTATGGAGAGGCCGTGGAGACGCTGGCGGCTGCACCCAAGTATCGCGAGCCGGTCAAGGCGCTGACCTGTTACAAGGGCATCAAAAACCTGTTCGCCCTGACCATGATCACCGAGATCGGTGATGTGAAACGGTTCGCGCATCCGCGGCAGCTGGTGTCCTGGGTCGGGATGGATATCCGGGAGTACGCCTCGGGCGGCAAATCGCACCGCTTTGGCATCACCCGGCAGGGCAATCCCTATCTGCGCACGGCCTTCATCGAGGCGAATCAGCGCGGCTATCGTTCGGCGCGGCTTGGCAAAGACCTCAAAGCCCGGCGCGCAAACAGCACGCCCGAATACATTGCGATTGCCGACCGCTGTTTGCGACGGTTGAATAAGAAGGGCAATCGCTTGTTGCTGGCCGGCAAACACCCGAACAAGGTGAAAGTGGCCTGCGCTCGGGAGATGGTGGGATTCATCTGGGAATCACTGAATCGTGCAGCAGCCTGAAAGCGCCAAACAACGAGGTTCATGTTTATTGTCGATCTGAATACGACAGTTGATTCGGAGGGTGAGACGGAGATCGGGAAGTCCACGCGTCCTTCCTTAGAGGACTGCACCGCGAGTGGTGCAGAACACCTGTGTATAGGTTGTGGTTACCCCGAAACGGACAGATCTTACTGCGTTATCCAGCACGCGAATATGAGGATGCTAGTCCAAGGTCATCCCACTCCGGATCCAGCGAATATTCAGCTTGGCAAATGGGGCGTCTATATGAGGAAGATACGACCATGAAATGTCTCACAGCGGTTCTGCTGGCGGTTGTCTTGAGCGCCGTGGCGGTCACCCAAGCGGCGGCCGAACTCTCGGATGCGGCATTGGTCGAGGCGCTGCGTGGCGGCGGCTTCAATGTCTACTTTCGACATGCGGCCACCGACTGGTCGCAGGATGACGACGTGCGCGCGGCCGGCGACTGGACGAGCTGCGATCCGGCCCGGATACGTCAGCTGTCGGAAAACGGTCGTGCCACCGCGCGGGCCATCGGCGATGCCATGCGGTCCCTGGCCATACCGGTGGGGCGGGTGCTGGCGAGTCCTTACTGCAGGACCGTCGAGACCGCTGAGCTGATGAGGCTCGGCGCCGTAGAGACCACGACGGCGGTGATCAACATGCGGGTCGCAGACTATTTTGGCGGACGCCAGGCCGTGGTGGCCAGCGCACGGGCCTTGATCGCCGTACCGCCCGCCGAAGGCAGGAACACCGTGATCGTTGCGCACGGAAACGTGGCGCGCCTTAGCACTCCGGTCTATCCAGGCGAGGCGGAGGGCGTGGTCTTCCAACCAGACGGGGAGGGCGGCTTTCGCGTTGTCGGTCGTCTAAGCCCGAGCGATTGGGCGCGCCTGGCCCGTTGACGGCCGCCGCGGAGAGAGCGAACCGAAGCTGCGCGGGTTGCTCGGTGGACAGCACCGCATCGGTCATCCAGCAATCCTTGTATTTGCCGTCGCGCTGTCGCGACATCACCCATAGGTACCCGGCCTGCTGTCCATCGTTGGCGGTCACCATGACCGGTTGGTAGGCCGTGTCGTCTTCGACCCTCAGTGGCCCGTATTCGACCTCGCGGTGATTCAGCAGGCGATCGTACGGCGGTGATCGAAGCATCTTGACGAAGCGCGGCAGCGGGCCGGTGATCTGCCGATTGGCGGGCGAGGCAAACCGGAAGGTGAGGGCGATGCCCTCGTTGATCAGCGTGTTGGTGCGCAGCGCATCGAGCTGGATCTGCGTGACCTCGGCGGGATCAAACGAGGGTGCCGGCGCCAATGCCGGTCTCGCACCCCCGGTATCGGGCGGGTCGTCGGCGGCCGCGCAGGTCGTGCCCGCTGCGACCAGGCAACACAGCAGTAGGGCGGTGGCTGCATTGAGGCAGACATCGCAGTGACGGCATCGCATGGCGGTCCTCCTGGTTGTTTGCAGAGTCTAGCCCGCTTATCTCAGTAACCGCGATGATCGTACCGGACAGGGGTGTCGGGGGTGCTTATACTGCGCGGATATGTGTTGGACTAGCCTGGAATGACAGCGCAACCAAGCAATGCCAGCGTCCTGTTGATCGAGGATCACCGCGACATCGCCGAGATGGTCGGCAGTTACCTCGAATCGCGCGGTTACACCGTCGATTTTGCAGAGGATGGGGTCACTGGGCTGCATCTCGCAGTGGTCAACGATTACGACGCGATCGTGCTCGATCTGATGCTGCCGGGCCTCGACGGCCTGTCAGTGTGTCGCAAGCTGCGCGAGGAGGCGCGGCGCGACACGCCGCTGCTGATGTTGACCGCTCGCGATACCCAACAGGATAAGGTAACGGGTCTGGATGCGGGCGCGGACGACTACCTGGTCAAGCCCTTCGATATCCAGGAACTCGAGGCGCGGGTGCGTGCGCTGGTACGCCGGCGGCGTGGACAGCTTGCGGCCGAGGTGCTTAAGGTGGCCGATCTGAGCCTGGACACGGGTACGCTGGAGCTGTCGCGGGCGGGCAGGCCGCTGACGCTGACGCCGACGGCGCTCAAGCTGTTGACCGTACTGATGCGGGCCTCGCCGCGGGTGGTCAGTCGCCAGGATCTGGAACGCGAGGTATGGGGCGACCTGCTCCCCGATAGCGATACCTTGCGCAGTCACCTATATACCCTGCGCAAGGTGATCGACAAGCCGTTCGACCGGCCGCTGCTGCATACTGTGCATGGCGCGGGTTACCGCTTGGCCGATGCCGATGCCCATTGAGGGCGGTCTCAAACGGCGGATCAGTCGCACCTTTCTGCTGCAGGCCGCGGCCATAAGTCTGGCGGCCGTCGTCAGCGTCTATCTCGCGGCGACGGTGATCAAACACGTCCTGGTGACCGAGGCGCTGCGGCTGGAGGCGGAGCATTTCTGGCAGCGCCGAGCCGGCGATCCGGCGTTCGCGCTACCCGACACCCGAAATCTCACCGGGCTTCTCAGCCGCGTCGGTGGCGAGAGTCAGCTGCCCGAGGGCCTGCGCGATCTCGGCGACGGCTTTCATGAGGTGCCGAGCGGCGCGGGCTTCACCACGGTCTATGTAGCGACCCGCGACGATCAGCGCCTGTACCTGGTGTTCGACGGTGAGCGCGTCAACGAGCTGGCCGCCTACTTTGGCGTACTGCCGTTGATCATTGTGCTGGTGGTGCTCTATCTGTCCGTCTGGCTGGCCTACCGTGCATCGCATCGTGCCGTCTCACCGGTGACATGGCTCGCGCGCGAGGTCAACCGCCTCGACCCGGATGCCCCAAATGCCGAGCCGTTCGCGGCGCAGCATCTGCCGGTCGATGCCGATGAGGAGGTGCGCGTGCTCGCCGCGGCGCTCGCCGGTCTGGCCAAGCGGCTGGATGCCTTTGTCGAACGGGAGCGAAACTTCACCCGCGATGCCAGTCACGAGCTGCGCACCCCGCTGACGGTCCTTCGTGTCGCCGCCGATACCTTGATGGAGCGTGACGATCTCTCGACGCCCGCACGCCAGACCGTGCAGCGTATCAAGCGCTCCACGCGCGACATGGAAGACCTGGTCGAGGCCTTCCTATTGCTGGCGCGCGAGTGCGAGACGGGCCTGGGCGTCCAGCGAGTCTGTATCAACGACGTCGTCGACGCCGAACTGGAGCAGCTGAAGCTGATATCCGCCGACAAACCGCTGCAGGTGGCGCTGCACAGCGACTGCCGTTTGTGGGTCAGAGGTCCGGACCAGGCATTGTCCTCCCTGATCGGTAATCTCTTGCGCAATGCCTTCTCTTATACCGATGCGGGACACATCAGCGTCCATATCGGGCCAAACCACGTCGTGATCGAGGACAGCGGTGTGGGCATGGACGCACAGGGCGTGGAGCAGGCCTTCGAGCCCTTCTTTCGCGGTCAGCCATCACGGCGCGGTGGGCATGGCGTCGGCCTGACCATCGTCCGGCGATTCTCCGATCGTTTTCACTGGCCGGTATCGATAGACAGTAAGCCCGGCGTCGGCACCCGGGTGCGGGTCGAATTTGCCGACGCCGAGTGTCAACCGATGTAAGGCGCAACAGCGCAGGGGTACGGCTGTCGCCGACCGCGCCCTATACCGGGGCAGACCGGGAAGAAATGTTGGTCAGGTGGCAATTTTCACGTTTTCTTCACATCCAGCCGACCTGGCCTTCACTTGACGGCGTGTAAGGTGCGGGTTCAGATAGCGGAGGAGCGGGGGATCGAGACATGGCAACTGTAAGTGCAATTGGCTTGGTGGAACAGGGACTGGTGCCTGACAGTGTGAGCCGGGCCGGCATTCGGCGGCTGCTCAAGGAGCGTATCAGGGAACTGGACACGAACGACTGCGAGAGCGTGATGCGCCGCAAGCGCGAGTTCATCACCGCGATGAATCGATCCCCGGTGGCGCCGCTGCCGGAAATGGCCAATGAACAGCACTACGAAGTGCCGGCGGAATTCTTTGCCCAGGTCCTGGGTCCGCGGGCCAAGTACAGCAGTTGCTACTGGGGTGACGGCATTTTCGATCTCGCGACCGCCGAGGAGCGTGCGCTGCAGATCACCTGTGAGCGCGCGCAATTGCACGACGGTCTGGAAATCCTCGAACTCGGTTGCGGCTGGGGGTCGCTCACGCTGTACATGGCGGAGCGTTTTCCGAGGGCGACGGTCACCGCGGTCTCCAACTCGAATTCACAGCGGCTGCACATCGAGTCCGAGGCCGAGCGCCGCGGTCTGATCAACGTGCAGGTCATCACCGCGGACATGAACGATTTCGACATCGACCGGCAGTTCGACCGGGTGGTGTCGCTCGAGATGTTTGAGCACATGCGCAATTACCGGCGGTTGTTCGCGAGGATCGGTGGCTGGCTGCACCCCGGCGGGATGTTCTTTATGCACATCTTCTGTCACCGCAACGCGCCATATGAGTTCGTCGACCGCGGGCCGTCGGACTGGATGAGCCGCTACTTCTTCAGCGGCGGCATTATGCCGAGTGACGATCTGCCCCTGCACTTCCAGGAAGATCTGACGCTGCTGCAGCAGTGGCGTTGGAATGGTAAGCACTACGAGAAGACTCTAAATGCCTGGCTGGAGCGCATGGATCAGCGTCGTGACGTGCTGATGCCGATCCTGCGCCAGACTTATGGCGACAAGGACGCAGACACCTGGTGGGTGCGCTGGCGACTGTTTTTTATGGCCTGCGCCGAACTGTTCGGCTTTACCGACGGCAATGAGTGGTGGGTCAGCCACTACCTGTTCGAGCGTCCAGAGGCCTAATTTTCCTCGAGAATCAGACTATGCGGATGTTTATCAACTTTCTTTTGTTCCAGATCGCCTGGTTTGCCTGCGTGCTGGGCGCAGCGAATAACCTGCCATGGATAGGTCCGCTGGTCGTTGGTCTGATTGTGATCTATCACCTCGGCCGGGTGTCTTCCGCGGGCCCCGAGCTGCAACTGGTCGGCAGCGCGGCGGTAATTGGCGCGGTGTTTGACTCGCTGCTGGCCGCGAGCGGTTGGGTGAGTTATCCGTCGGGACAGTGGCACGCTGCGCTCGCGCCCTACTGGATCGTCGCGATGTGGATGGGATTTGCGACGACGCTGAACGTCAGCCTGCGCTGGTTGAAAGGACGCTATTGGCTGGCCACTCTGTTCGGGGCCGTCGGCGGGCCGCTGGCCTATCTGGCAGGCGCCAAACTCGGCGGCATCACGCTGGTCTCGAGCGAGGCCGCGCTGATCGCATTGGCGCTGGGATGGGCGACCATCATGCCCCTGTTGATGTACCTGGCGGCGCGCTTCGACGGCACGCAAGCCCTACTGCGGCCCGGCGCGCTCGCGCAGGCGGTTGAGTGACCTGCTGATGTTCGAACTTGACTCCTATCTTTGGAGCCTTGCCGCCCTCCTGGCGGCCGGCGCCCTGACCTGGGTAATCAGCCTGGCGAGACGCGACGTGAGTATTGTCGACAGCCTCTGGTCACTGATGTTTCTGATTGCCGCCCTGGTCTACCTGGGGACCGCAGAGGCACCGGGCGAACGGGCGTTCGTGGTCACGTTGCTGGTAACCGTCTGGGCGTTGCGGCTGGCGGCCTACATCACCTGGCGAAACTGGGGAGAGGGTGAAGACGCACGCTATCAGGCGATTCGGGCACGTAACGAACCTGGGTTTGCGTTCAAAAGCCTGTACCTGGTCTTCGCGCTACAAGGGGTCATCGCCTGGATCGTGGCGCTGCCGCTACTTGCCGCCATCCACAGCACGGCGCCGCTGAACCCGATCGACTACCTGGGCGTCGGGCTGTGGATGGTCGGTATGGTCTTCGAGACCGTGGGCGACTGGCAGCTGGCGCGCTTCAAGGCCAATCCCGCCAATCGCGGACGGGTCCTGGATACCGGCCTGTGGCGTTTCACGCGTCATCCGAATTATTTCGGCAACGCCTGCATCTGGTGGGGGCTATTCCTGCTGGCGGTGGCCGCCGGCGGCTGGTGGAGTGTAATCTCGCCGGTGCTGATGACCTTCCTGCTGCTGAAGGTGTCGGGGGTCGCCCTGCTGGAACAGGACATCTCCGAGCGCAGGCCGGCTTACCGGGACTATATATTACGAACCAATGCGTTTATCCCCGGCCCACCGCGCACGCGGTCGGCAGCGGCATCGAAGTCGGAGGTCAGATCATGAAGTCATTACGCATGGTAACAACGAGTCTGGTAACGGCGCTGGCGATCGCGTCGGGCGCTGCGCTTGGCATGAGCCAGGGTCCGCAGCAACTGACGTTCTCGGTCCTGCTCGACGATCGACCGATCGGGGAGCATCGATTCCGTATTGAAGACAATCCGGACGGCCGAGTCGTCGAGTCCGTGGCGTCTTTCGACGTCAGTGTGTTGTTCTTGCCGGTGTTTAGCTACCGCCACAGCAACACCGAGATGTGGCGCGACGGTTGTCTCTCGCGCATCGAATCCGAGACCGATTCAAACGGCGACCGCTATGTGGTAAACGGGCAGCGGGAGGCGCAGGCATTCGCGGTAGAGACCGTCGAAGGCCCGCGCTCGTATACCGCCGATTGCCTGATGACTTTCGCCTATTGGGACCGCAAGTTTCTCAACCAGCAACGCCTGCTGAATGCGCAGACCGGTGAGGTAGTCGCGGTGGATGTCCAGCCGCTGGGCAGCGAGCGGCTCACCATCGCCGGTACTGAGGTGCCGACCGAGGCGTTTCGTGTCCGCGCGGTGCAACAGGGTCTTGACATCAAGGTCTCCTATGACGAGCGCACCGGGCGTTGGGTGTCCCTCGAGTCCCGTTTGGCAAACGGCAAACTAATGCGCTACCTGCCTGCCGCCGATGAGCGGCTGACGATGACCGAGAACCGGCGCCAATACGGACCAGGAGCAAGATAGCCGTGAACAGGCTGCTTCGTTTGCTGACGGCGCCGCTGGCGCTGTCGTTGGCCGCCTGTACCTCGGTACCTGAAACACCGATGAAAACCGTTACAAATGTCGATCTCGAGCGCTTCATGGGTGACTGGTATGTGGTCGCCAATATCCCGACTTTCTTAGAGCGCGGTGCCCACAATGCCGTGGAGTCCTATGAGTTATTGCCCGACCGCAAGGTGGCGACACGCTTTCGCTTTCGTGACGGTGCCTTCGATGGCCCGGTCAAGGTCTACAATCCGACGGGTTTCATCCGCGATGAAAGCAATGCGGTTTGGGGCATGCAGTTCATCTGGCCGATCAAGGCCGAGTACCTCGTAATCTACCTCGACGACGAATACCGGCGGACGATCATCGGCCGCTCGAACCGCGACTATGTCTGGTTGATGGCACGTGATCCGCAACTGAGTGATGCCGAGTACGCCGAGATGGTGCAGGCTACCGCCGACGCCGGGTACGATATCGCCCAACTGGAGAAGGTACCGCAACAGTGGCCTGAGGCGGGCGGTACACAGTAGGCCGCGGGCTGCGTACCTGACCGGCGCTTAGCGTAATCAGGCGCTGGCGCCGTAGTGCACCTGATGCGGGCCATCGTCAAATAACACCATCACCCAGAGGGCCCAGCGCCGCCTATTGCCGGCGTGCTGCCGAGGAGTTTGTCGTGGCAAAGTACCTTTCATCGACGGCGATTTTCTTCGCCCTGTCTTTTACGGCGGCGGCCTACGCAGAGGCAGCCGGCGACACCGAGTCGGCGCTGTTGTCACAGACCCGTCAATTGACCTTCGAGGGGCGGCGCGCAGGAGAGGGTTACTTCAACGCCGATGGTACACAGATGGTGTTCCAATCGGAGCGGGATGCGAAGAACCCCTTCTACCAGATCTATCTGATGGACCTGGAGACCGGTGACGTTAAGGGGATATCGCCTGGTCATGGCAAGACGACCTGCGCCTGGATCCATCCATCGAATCGTAAGGTGCTGTATGCCTCGACGCACGACGACCCCGCGGCGCGCGAAAAGATGCAGGCCGAGCTGGATTTTCGAGCATCCGGTAAGGAGCGCCGCTACAGCTGGGACTACGACGAGTCGTTCGATATTTACGCGCAGGATCGGGACACGGGAGAGCGACGTAACCTCACCGGGGTGCTGGGTTACGACGCGGAAGGCGCCTACTCGCCGGACGGTAGCCAGATCGTCTTCGCATCGAATCGCCATGCCTACAGCGAGCCCGTCAGCGCCGCCGATGCCGCGATCTTCGAGCACGATAAATCCTATATGATGGAACTCTACCTGATGGATGCGGAAGGCTCCAACGTGCGCCGCCTGACTCGGACGCTAGGCTATGATGGGGGGCCTTTTTTTAGCGCGGACGGCAAGAGCATTACCTGGCGGCGGTTTTCCAAAGACGGTGCGACCGCCGAGATCTACACGATGGACCTCGCCAGCGGGGTGGAGCGTCAGCTAACCCGTATGGGAGTTATGTCCTGGGCGCCGTACTTTCATCCCAGCGGCGATTACCTGATTTTCGCCTCCAATCGCGAGGGCTTTGCGAACTTCGAACTCTTCATGGTCGATGCGGCGGGTAGGGGCGAGCCGGTGCGGGTGACCTACACCGAGGGTTTCGACGGCCTGCCAGTATTCTCACCGGATGGGAAACGACTGAGCTGGACCTCCAATCGCACCGCCAGTAAGCAGAGCCAGATCTTCATCGCCGAGTGGGACGACGCCGAAGCACGCCGTCTGCTCGGCATTGGTGATCAGGCGGCAGACGCCGGCACGACAGCGGCGGTCGATCTCATGCCGACCGACGGAAGTATCCGCGCCGAGGATGCACGTCTGCATGTCGAGCACCTCAGTAGCGAAGACATGGCGGGCAGATTCACCGGCTCGGCGGGCGAACGCCAGGCGACTGCCTATGTCGCGGGCGTGTTCGAACAGCTCGGCCTGCAGCCGGCGGGTGATCGCGGCAGCTGGTTTCAGACCTTCAGCTTCTCGGCCGGCGCCGCGCTGGGCGCCGACAACCGTCTCACTGTGGAGGGTCTCGGTGGGGCGTTGAAACCTGCGCTGGATCGCGACTGGCGTCCGCTGGCGCTATCGCGTTCGGGGCACACCGACGCCGCGCCGGTGGTGTTCGCGGGGTATGGCATCGTGGCGCCCGATGCGGACGAGGTGCCGGCGTACGATTCGTATGGCGACCTCGATGTGACCGGCAAATGGGTCATGGTCCTGCGCTTTCAGCCAGACTCGATCCCGCCGGCGTGGCGGCGGCACCTGTTGCACTACTCGGATCTGGCCTACAAGGCGGCAGTCGCCAAGCGGCAGGGCGCCATCGGTCTGATCGTGGTGACCGGGCCAGCGGCGGTGGTCAGCCAGCAGCTGGTAGAGCTGAAGGGCAATGCGGCATCGGCCACGACCTCGCTGGCCGGGGTCTCGATTAGCGACGACCTGGGTACACGCTTGCTGGCAGCCGGCGGTCATGACCTGGCCGAGCTGCAAAAGCGTCTTGACGACGGCAAGACGGTCGAGGCCTTTGCGCTGCCCGGGGTAACGCTGGCCGCATCGCTGGAGATCACGCGAAAGCAGCGCAAGGCGCGTAATGTCATCGCGCGACTGCCGGCGCCGCAGGCCGCCGGCAGACCACCCGTGGTCATCGGTGCGCATATCGATCACCTCGGTCACGGGGAGGGTTCGGGCTCGCTCGCGCGTGAGGACGAACGCGGCGCAGTGCACCATGGTGCGGATGACAACGCCTCGGGCGTGGCCGCGCTGCTGGAGAGCGCCCAGTACCTGAGCACCCTGCGCGCGCAGGGCAAGCTCGCGGCGCAGCGCGATATCCTGTTTGCCGCATGGTCGGGTGAAGAACTGGGGACCCTGGGCTCATCGCATTTCGTTGAGCAGCTCGCGGAAGGCGGGGATCTCAAGGGCGAGGTCAGCGCCTATCTCAACATGGACATGGTCGGCCACCTGAGGACCAAACTTTATCTGCAGGGCACCGGCTCAAGCAGCGCATGGTCACGCGAGATCGAGCGTCGCAATGTCCCGGTCGGTCTGCCCATTGCGACCAAGCAGGATCCCTATCTGCCGACGGATTCCACGCCGTTCTACATGCAGGGCGTGCCGATCCTGAGCGCCTTCACCGGGGCCCATGAAGACTACTCGACGCCGCGCGACACCGCAGACAAGTTGAACTACGAGGGTGTGCGCGATGTGGCGCGGCTGATGTCGGGGATTGCGCGGTCCTTGGCGCTGGCGGAGAGCGAGCCTGATTACCTGGCGGTCGAGCGCAAACAGAGCGGTCTGGCGCGCCGGCACCTGCGTGCCTATCTCGGCACCATTCCGGCCTATGGTCAGGATGAGGCCATCAAGGGCGTCAAGCTGCAGGGAGCGGTGAAGGGCGGGCCGGCCGAGAAGGCCGGCATTCAAAACGGCGACATGCTGGTGGGGCTGGCGGGCGTCGATATCGAGACCATCCACGATTTCATGACTGCGCTCGCAGGGCTTAAGGTGGGCGAAGCGACCGATCTGATCGTGGTCCGGAACGGTGAGCAGCTGTCGCTGGAGGTCACCCCTGTCGCGAGGAAGTGAGTCGGGACGGATGATCGAGAACCGAGGGCTAGCTCTCACCAACTTCCTACTGCGCACGGCCTTATGCTCGCTGTGACGGGAGGTACTCGTTACAGCCGGATTGGCGTTATGTCCGCTACGCCGGCACCGTCAATCACTGCGTGCACCCCGTCGCAGCGGCATCTCGCCGCCCTCGCAACGAAACCCGGTGAGATAAGCGGGCCAGTGTGGGCTCATACCGCCGCAAGTTTGAGCACTTCCCAGGCAGCCGTTGGCCGGTTGGTGAGATTTCCAGGCTAGCTGAGGCAGATCAACCGCCGTCACCTCGGTCGGCGTTAGCTTTGTAGTATGAAAGGCAGAGGGTAGGGCTTTACGGCCCGATCAGGAGGGGAAGCATGGATATTCAACTGGCGGATGTCACCATCCACATCGATGAGGCGCTGGACGCGGCGAAGCGCGGGGAAATCGAAGACAAGCTGCGGGCGATCGATGGCGTGGTCAGCGTGCACAATCCAGACAACAGACCGCATCTTGCCGTGATCGAGTACAACCCGAGCAAGGTCAAGTCGATGACCTTGCTCGAGACCGTAAAAGGCCAGGGCGTGCATGCCGAGCTGATCGGTCTGTAGGGACCATTGCTACCGCTGCGTTTGCTTTGTGGGGCGTAGGATGTCGACGATTTCGACGTCGAACAGCAGATCCTTACCGGCCAGCGGATGATTCGCGTCCACGACGATAAAGTCGGGATGCACCTCGACGATCGTAACCGGCACGTGCTGTGCTTCGTTCGTCTGCGCGTCGGCGAACACCGCCGCGTTGAGTCGCGCGCCCACTACCAGTTCGAGCCGGTGTGACAGAGAGGCACGCGCGATGCGGGTTCGCATCCCGGGGTCGTCCCGGTAGGGGCCGAAGGCCTGCGGGTAGGGGATCTCGATGCGCCTTCTGTCGCCAACACCCAGTCCCATCAATGCCGCTTCGAGCGCTGGCAGTACCTGCTGCTGACCGAGCGTGATGCCGCGCGGGGCCTGCCCATCGGTGGTTTCGAAGATCTCGCCGCCCGAGACCCGTGCCTCGTAATGCAGCAATACCGTGTCGCCGGCCACGGCCGTGCGCTCAAGGGTCGCGGCGCCGGCCTCGCCGGTGGCATCCGCCGCAGGCAGCGTCGCCATGCCGATCACAAGGCCGCAGAGGCCGAGCCAGAGGAGCAGGGCAGGGGGGGAATGCTTCATGGGTTAGAAAGGCCGCCGCCCGCGGCGCGGGCGACGGTTCCAAGCGGCGGCTATTTCTTCAGCTTCGCCATCTTGCGGATGGCTGCGTTGTGCTGGTCGTCGTCCGGCGCATTGCCATCCAGCTTGACGCGATCGCCCTCGTGACAGGCGATGACAGGTGCCGACCCGACTGATCCGCTCGAGCTCTTCCTTGTTGAACGGCCGCGCAGCCCTTATGGTTGGTGGCCTGCAGCTGCACGCCTTCCTCGGTCACGATACGCTCCATCTCGAAGTCCACCGGCGGCGGCCCATCGGGGAAGTTGTCTTTGATGCTGTAGAAGCCGCTACCCAGGCCCAAGCGTCTTGCGGTTCATATGGCAATCTGCGCAGGTGCGCGAACTTCGCGCTGATCGTATGCGGCTGCACCGGGTTGTGGGCAAAGCCGCTGGTGCCGTCGACCGTGGTGTAGGCGTAGTTGCTCTTGCGGTTCTTCTCGCCATCCATCTGGGTCAGGATGACCTGGCAACCGGGGATGAACGGCGACACCTTGCCCTTCTGTTGATGCCGAGGATCGGCGACTCCCAACGCAGATAGGAGCGCGACTCGGACCAGGCGAAGGCGCGTACTTCTCCCGATTACCCTTGAAGCTCATGCTTGCTCGGGTCTCCGCCTGTCTTGCCGTTCAGCCAATCACCACTGGTCTTTGCCACGTCCTGCTTGGCATGGCAGCCATAGCACTGCGGTGCCCACTCGGCGTGACAGGCATAACACTCGAGCTTTTCCATGTGGCTCGGGATATCGACCATCGCCGCATGGCCCTCCTTGGTCAGCTCGGCGCCCTTCAAGATCGGCATCTCGTGCTCTTTCTCGGTCATCTTCGCGACCAGGAACACCTTGCCATCGCGTTTGACGATGTTCTCGAGTTCGTTGCCCTCGGCAGTGACGAAGGTCGGCTCTTCCTCGATCGTGCCATGGCAGGTCTCACAGCGGATCTCGACGGCGTTCTCACGCTTTTCGTACAGATAGCCATCACCGTGCAGGTCATGCGTCGCGTGGCAGTCGATACAGGTCATGCCACGCTCGTAGTGCACGTCGCCCTCGAGGTGGTTGTAGAACTTGCCGTGCAGCTTGCCTTGTTTCTCGCCGTTCGGTTTCCACGGCGTGCCGTAGCCGTCGCTCTCCATCGTGCCGATAAACGACACACCGGTGCGCGCACCGCGGTTATGGCAGTGGATGCACTGGTACTCGGGTACCTTGGATGTCAGCCGATGAACTTTCGGCCGATCCTTCTGCGTCTTGTCGATCGCCTTGTCGCCGCCTTCATAGGTGGCATTATCCGAGTAGATCATGTGGCAGGACGCGCAGCCGCTCGCACGATAGTCGCCGTCACGCTGATGACCGTCACTCCAGACGTGGCAACGCAGACACTGGTTGCGCAGATAGTCATCGCCGATCGAGTTGTTCGGCCCCTCGGGCTTTGCTCGGATCGTAAGACGGGATCTGCTTCAGCGATGCGACAGTGTTCGGCTTTCCGGTATGCAGGGCCTCGATATCGTAGTTCGCGTAGATGGCGTCGCGATTCTGCGCACCGAAGTCATAGCGGGTGCCACTGATCACCCCGGCCTCGTTGCGTGCAGTGACGTCTTGACCGCGGCGATCTCATCTTCGTGGCATTCGCCACAGACCTCATCGGCGACGCGCAGATCCGATGGGGTTGGCATACATCCCCGCGTGCGCGGTCTCGATTTCGGTCGCATCCCCGTCGCCCTTATGACAGTCGACACAGGTGAGTTTGCCATCTTCTTGATATCGGAGATGCGCTCGATGCCCTCGTGGCAACTCATGCAGCCTTTATTGTCGTCCCACTTCTTCGGCGCCGCGTCGGCGGTGGGTGCGAACACCAGAGCGGCAATGAAGGTGAATACCAGGGTTGCGCTGAGCGCAGCCGTGAGCAGCTCGGTCCGGTGCGGGTCTTCGTGCATCGTGGGGTCTCCTAATGCGGCACTGACCGCTCTGGTGGCGGCTTGGGCTTATTCTTTATCCCATGTTATCTAGCAGACCCGGCAGCGTTTCGCAGCGCGTCGCTCGTGCACGAGAGGTGTTTTTTTGAGCGCAGGGAATGAAAATAAAAATAATGAAAAGAGTGAGTTATGATTGTGTTTTAATAATTATTGGAGTATTTGTCTAAACGACAAAATTGGTGTTTTCTTGACACATATCAACTCTCAGCGAGTGTCACCGCGGGCAGTCCGGGTAGGTCTATCATGACGGCGATAAACGAGACGCTCAGCCTGAGTATCCTCACGACCATGTACATAGGTGACGTGGTCTTTGCGGTGAGCGGCGCACTGAGCGCGGCCAGACGTCGTATGGATGTGCTGGGCTATGTGCTGATCGGCACGATCACCGGCATCGGCGGCGGCACCCTACGGGATCTGCTGATGGGGCGCACCGTCTGGTGGACGCACGACCCCTTCGAGTTGCTGCTATGTGCGGGTGCCGCGCTGATGACCTATTTCTTCATCAAGACCGATATCTCCCAGCGTCGCTGGATGATCTGGTTCGATGCCGTCGGGCTGGCTTGTTTCAGCGTAGTGGGCTGCCACGTGGCGCTCGCATTCGGCGTTCACTTTGTAGTGGCAGTGTTTTTCGGGGTGGTGACCGCGACGGGCGGTGGCGTCATTCGGGATGTCCTGACCCAGACTCAGCCGATGATCCTATGCGGCGAGGTGTATGCTACCGCTGCGCTGCTGGGTTCCCTGGGATATGCCGTTCTGTCGCTTTTGGCGCTGCCCGAAGGGGTGGCCGAATTGCTTGCCTTTCTAGCGGCCTTTTCGCTCAGGGCGCTGGCCATCATCTACAACATCCGCATGGGCCCGCCTGGGGAGTTTATTCGCATCGGCGGTCGGACGGTCGATGCCAAAAGGGATGGCTGAAGGGCTTCAATGGGGTCACCCATTAGCCGCCTCCGGTCAACAGGACGAGCGTTACTCTGACGAGTCCTCGCCCCAGTAAAATCTGCAGATCACCGATAGCGCGCCTGTCTTTTCGTTTGGTCGTGCTGTTTCAAGCTGAAACGCACCAGTCACCCATCAGGATCTAGGCTTGGCGATACCGCTGCCAGCCCCACGCGGCTCTGCCGCGCCAGAAAAATGCTCAGTGCCCAGACATGGCCAGTTCGTTTGTACAGAACCCGGGCTACCTTTCGGTGCCAACCTCAATAGGGCTCATGCCTGAGGCGCTTCAGTTAACCTACAGTATCAGGTTGCCGTGGCGGCGGCAATCAGAACCACCGGGCTTGGCGCCATCCCCTATTCGGCCTGCCGCCACGGCAAAACTCAGCCAAACGCCCGTTTCACGTCGAACGGCTCCTGGCGTTTGAGCATGTGGTAGCACGCCTTGGCCAGCTTGTTGGCCACCGTCTTCTTGGCGACCAGGATGTGCCGCTTGGCCTGGCGCTTCTGGTAAAACCGCTTGATCTCCGGGCTCCAGATGGCGGCATAGTGCGCCGCCTCCATGAAGGCCCAGGCCAGGTACTTGTTGCCGTTGCGCTTGTTGCCGCGACCCTTGAGCTTGCCGTTGCTCACCTTTGCCGTGTTCACGCAGCGGGCGTACGAGGCGTAATGCCCTGGATCGGGGAAGCGCTCGATGGCCCCGGTCTCCAGCACAATGGTCGACGCCAGCACTTTGCCGACACCCGGTATGCTGGTAAGCAACTGGTATTCCTTACGTGGCTTCAGATGCTTGAGCACTTCGTCTTCGAGCATCGCGATCGCCTGTTCGTGCCAGCAGCGCGCCAAGTGGGTGATCTGGCCGCCCAGGCGAATCGGATCAGTCAGCTTGTCGGCAATCGCCGCGTTATCCAAGGCCTTGATCTGGTTGGCGGACAGGCGCTCGCCGGTCTGCCGTACGATCAGGCTCTGCAGGCTCAGGTGGTGCAGCGTCTTCTGCCGCACCAGTAGCAACCGGCGGCGCAACAGGTCGCGGACTGCGCGCTGCTCACGCGGTTGGATATGGCCTTCCGGCAGGATACCCAACCGCAACAGGTGCGCCAGGTGGCGGGCGTCGGTCTGGTCGTTGCTGTGCTTGATCCCGGCATACTGCGGTATCGCGCCGGTATGCGCGAGGCGAACATCGAAGCCCGCATCCATCAGCCCATCGACCAGCCAATACCAGTTGTAAGTCGATTCAACCACGCAGGCGAGCAAGTCATCTCGAAGCGGTTCGAGTACATCCCGCATCTCTCGAAGGTCGTTGGCGTGTCGCTTCTCGTAAACGACGGCGTCGTAATCATCGATAACCGAGATCACGCTGTTATTGGCGTGTAAGTCGATTCCGCAATACAGTGTCATGGTCGCTTCCCCTTGTAGGTGATCCGTTACGTTTGCACTGCTACGGATACCACCTGCTTGAGGAGGCGGCTAGAGGATTATCAGACTCGATTGACTGAGCGTTTGTGTCGGAATCGTTGGATCGAATGCCGAAGCTCGCGATCGATGCTTGGGCAATCGGCGCTGAATCGTGTCGGACCCAATTGTCTCCACGAATGAGACCCACACAGACCCCGAAAATCGCTTATTCTGCACGCCCGCAACCGATAGGAGAATGTCCATGAGCTTTTTCGGAAAGATCCTCGACAAACTTGGCATATCCCAGGCTGAAGCCGCTCCCGCGGCCGGTCAGCAGAAGTCGGGCCCCGCACAGCCGGATGCGATGGCGACTACATCACCCGAGGCCCCCGCCGAACCGACCCCGACGCCCGTCTCGGTGGTGGATGTCAAGGCGCACCTGGAAGAACTCGCTGCGGCCAATCCTCAGAAGCTCAACTGGAAGACCTCGATCGTCGATCTGCTGAAGCTCCTCGATCTCGATAGCAGTTACGCCGCCCGTAAAGAATTGGCGGCCGAACTCGCATGTCCTGCGGAGCTGATGGGCGATTCGGCCCAGATGAATATGTGGTTGCACAAGACCGTACTGCAGAAGATCGCCGACAACGGGGGCAATATTCCAGCGGAGCTGCTCGGCTGACCCCTCAGTGTTCTTGTTTCCGCCGTTACCCGGGCCCCATGCCTCGTTGGTTGCCTCCCGTACATCGTCGGTCTGCGACTTGTTCATCGGGGTGGCAAACAGCCCCCGGTAGTGGCCCTCCCGCACCGTTCCAGTCCAATGATGACGGTGGTTGAAATACCGGACGTATCGCCGGCCCAATGATGACGTGACTTGGCTGACACCCGTCTCGGTTCCAGTGTTGTTGTTTCAATCGGGTCTGAC
>CAVTOY010000009.1:0-332762 GCA_963736445.1 uncultured Gammaproteobacteria bacterium
AGGCGACCCAGGCAATGCCTATTGGCCCGGCCACCTCTTGCGCATTTCGCTCGATCTTTCATCGAACCGGCATCAGCGCGCTGTCTCTCTGAACTCCTTTACTTGCTCTTTTTTGGCCCCAGCACCATCACCATCTGGCGTCCTTCCATCATCGGCCGCTGCTCGACCTAGCGAAACCTCTTCCAGGTCTTTCTCGATCCGCTGCAGCAACTCGAGGCCGCGCTCGCGGTGGGCATGCTCTCGACCACGGAAGCGCATGGTCACCTTGGCCTTGTCACCCTCATCTAAAAAGCGGTGCAGATTGCGCAGCTTGACCTGATAGTCGCCAATGTCTGTGCCGGGTCGAAACTTGACCTCTTTGACCTGCACCTGCTTCTGCTTCTTGCGCGCTTCCTGCTTCTGCTTCTTCGCCTCAAAGACGAATTTGCCGTAGTCCATCACCCGGCATACCGGCGGCTCCGCGTTTGGAACGATCTCCACCAGGTCGAGGCTGGCTGCATCGGCCGCGGCCTGCGCCTCGTCGATTGTGACGATGCCGACCTGTTCTCCATCCTTTCCGATCAATCGCACCTCGTGCGCGGTGATCTCTCCATTGAGGCGATTCCGCTTCTCGGGTTGTCTGGCGATAGCCGTTTTCCTCCGCTACAAATCCAAGGATCCGACAACAAAGAAAGCACCAGCTAGAGCCAGTGCTTTTTCGAATCAGACCCGAATACTCCCGGACTTGTGTGGCCCACAAGGGCGGCTGCCGGGGCGTCTCTCATCACATATGCTGGGCAACTTCCGCCTCGAGACGCGCAATCAGCTCGTCGAGCGGCATGGAACCGAGATCGTCACCGCCGCGGGTACGTACCGCAACGCTGTTGTTTTCCATCTCGCGATCGCCCACTACCAACAAGTAGGGCGTGCGCTGCAATGTGTGCTCGCGGATCTTAAAGCCGATTTTTTCGTTTCTCAAGTCTAAATCAGCTCTAAAGCCCTTATCCTGAAGGCTTTTCACGACTTCCGCACAGTAATCGGCCTGTCGGTCGGTGATGTTCAAGACGACCGCCTGCACTGGCGCGAGCCAGAGCGGGCAGGCGCCCGCATAGTGCTCGATCAGGATACCGATGAAACGCTCGATCGAGCCAAGGATCGCCCGGTGCAGCATCACCGGCATCTGCTTGCTGTTGTCTTCCGCGATGTAGGTGGCGCCGAGCCGCTCGGGCATGGAGAAATCGAGCTGGATGGTGCCGAGCTGCCAGACCCGATTGAGGCAGTCGCGCAGCGAGAACTCGATCTTCGGCCCGTAGAAGGCACCCTCGCCCGGCTGCAGCTCCCAATCCAGCCCGCGGTCGTTCAGAGCATCTTCAAGTGATTTCTCGGCTTTATCCCATACTTCATCTGATCCGACACGTTTTTCCGGTCGCGTCGACAGCTTGATCAGGACCTCGTCGAAGCCAAAATCCCGGTAGACCTCGAACAGCAGGTCGATGAACGCCAGCACCTCGGGCAGGATCTGCTCCTCGGTGCAGAAGATATGCGCGTCATCCTGAACGAAATTGCGCACCCGCATCAGGCCATGCAGCGTGCCCGACGGCTCGTTGCGATGGCAGGAGCCGAACTCGGCCAGGCGCAACGGCAGGTCGCGATAGCTCTTCAGGCCGTGGTTGTAGATCTGGATGTGGCCGGACAGTTCATCGGCTTGATCGCGTAGACCCGATTCTCCGGTCTCGGTGACGAACATGTCGTCGCGAAACTTGTCCCAGTGGCCCGACTTCTCCCACAGCGAGCGATCGATCACCTGCGGCGTGTGCACCTCCTGGTAGCCGTGATCGCGCAGCTTGTCGCGAATGTACTGCTGCACCGCCAGGTAGATGATCCAGCCCTTGTTGTGCCAGAACACCATGCCGGGCGCCTCGTCCTGGGCGTGAAACAGGTCCAGCGCCTTGCCGATCTTGCGGTGATCGCGCTTCTCGGCCTCCTCGAGCCGGTGCAGGTAGTCCTTGAGCTCCTTCTTGTCGCGCCAGGCCGTGCCGTAGATCCGCTGCAGCATCTGCGTTGTTCGGAATCGCCGCGCCAGTAGGCGCCGGCGAGCTTCATCAGCTTGAACGCCTTGGGCAGCTTGCCCGTGCTGGGCAGGTGCGGACCACGGCAGACGTCGAACCAGTCGCCCTGGCGGTAGACGGAGACCTCCTCGCCCTCCGGGATGATGTCGTCGATGATCTCGACCTTGTAGGTCCTCGCCGATGTCGGCAAAGGCTCGCATCGCCTGCGTCGCGCTCCCAGACCTCGCGCTGGATCGGCAGATCGCGACCGACGATCTCGCGCATGCGGTCCTCGATTTTCTTCAGATCATCGGGGTGAAACGGCTCCTCGCGCGCAAAGTCGTAGTAGAAACCGTCCTCGATCGCGGGCCCGATGGTCACCTGGGTGCCCGGATACAGCTCCTGGACTGCCTGCGCCATCACATGCGCGGCGTCATGGCGAATCAGCTCCAGTGCCTCGTCACTCTTTCCGGTGATGATCGCCAGCTCGGCGTCTTCATCGATCGTGAACGAGGTGTCGACCATGGCGCCATTGACCTTTCCGGCCAGCGCGGCCTTGGCCAGACCGGGGCCGATATCCGCCGCAATGTCGGCAACGGTGACGGGGTTGTCATAGCGCCGATTGGAGCCATCGGGAAGGGTTACAACAGGCATGCTGCAGCATCTCCAGGTTCAGTGGTGGCCCCTACGAAAGGCCACGTGAAGAGACCGTGCATTGAAGCGGTGATCTCGGGATTGAGGTTCAGAGCCCAATTATATCGGTTCGGTTGTGTTTTGTGTGCGCCTGCGGCGTGACAAGAACCGTAGTGCCGGATCGATGCCTGGATTCGGCACGGCGCAGTTCGTTAATCACACCCTGCGGGATGGTGCGCAATGCTCGCCTTCGACTACCAAACGACCAACGACCCGCCTGACCGCCCGCGTGAGTAAAGCCAGATCATCCGGCTCGATCACGAACGGCGGCATCACATAGACCAGCCTGCCGAACGGCCTTATCCACACCCCTTGTTCAACGAACAGCGGTTGCACACGCCGCATGTCAACCGGCGTGATCAACTCGACGACACCGATCGCGCCCAACACGCGCACTTCAGCGACGTGTTGCATAGCGGCACAAGCCGCGAGCCCCTCGCGCAACCCCTGTTCGATCGCTGACACACGCCGTTGCCACGGTGATTCCAGCAGCAGCTCGATACTGGCCAGCGACACCGCACAGGCCAGCGGGTTGGCCATGAAGGTCGGGCCGTGCATGAACAAGCCCGGATCTCCGTGCGCGATCGCCTCACCGACCGCGCGCGTGGTCAGGGTCGCCGCCATTGTCATATAGCCGCCGGTCAGCGCCTTGCCCAGGCATAGGATGTCCGGCGCGATGCCGGCATGCTCGCAGGCGAAAAGGCGGCCGGTGCGGCCAAAGCCGGTCGCGATCTCGTCGGCGATGAGCAACACCTGATAGCGGTCACAGAGCGCGCGCGCGGCATGCAGGTAATCCGGGGAGTAGAAACGCATGCCACCGGCGCCCTGCACCACCGGCTCGAGGACCAATGCCGCGATCTCTTCCGCATTCTCGACCAGGACTCGCTCCAGCGCCTCAAGGTCATCGGGATCTACCGGCTGCGCAAAACCGGCCTGCGGCGATGCGACGAAGAACTGTTTCGGCAGCACGGTGCTGAACAGGCCGTGCATACCGGCCACCGGGTCGCACACCGACATCGCGTGCAGGGTGTCACCGTGATAACCGTGGCGCAGCGCAACGAAACGGCACTTGCTCGGTTTGCCACGGCCGTGCCAGAACTGGATGGCCATCTTCAGCGCGACCTCGACCGCTACCGATCCGGAGTCGGCAAAGAACACCAGCTCGAGGCCCTGCGGGGTAATCTCGACCAGTCTGCTCGCCAAACGAACGGCCGGCGGATGGGTCAGGCCACCGAACATCACGTGCGCCATCTCCGCCAGCTGTTGTTCGATCGCTCGGTTCAATACCGGGTGGTTGTAGCCGTGGATGACGCACCACCAGGAGGCCATGCCGTCGATGAGTTCACGACCATCGGCCAGGGTCAGTCGCACACCGTTGGCCGAGACCACCGGGAACACCGGCATGCCCGCATCGACAGCACTGTAGGGGTGCCAGATATGGGCATTATCAATATCCAGCAATGCCTTTGCTTGTTCTTGTTTCATAGAATCGTGTCGGTCCAGGTTCTGACAGTGCACGGGGAGCGTTTGCGGGCCGTTCGGTGCGCCGGGCCTTGCCAGGCGCTACCCGGATGCTACAGCACGCGGTATGGCTTATCCCTTGGCCCGGTTGTTCACAAGGCACAGCGCGTTGAACGCGCTGCATTCGCCAGTGCCGGGCAAAATGCGGCACGGCGTTTGCTTCACCACAACCGTGTTATGGATTGCCTTGCCGGCGACGGGCCTGCACCCGCGGGGACAAAACGTACAGTTGATCCAGGTAATCATAATGTCACGAAAGATGTTTTAGGCTGCGCGTTTCCCGGCCGACTGCGCCCGGATAATCGCATACGACGGCGGCGCTGACCGACCAGGCTTTAGATGTACCAACAGCTGCAACAGTTCGCCTTATCGTTCGTCTTTTCCCTTGCTTTCTGGCTCTTGCTGGTCGGATCGCTGGACCGCCAGGAGCTGATCGCAGGGCTCTTAGTGGCCAGTGCGGTGGCCGTGCTGACGCTGGGCCGTCCGTCGGTGCTGGCCGGCATCCGGCTCAGCGCAAAAGCCCCCGTAGCGTTCCTCACCTACCTGGCTGCGTTACTGGTGGCCCTGGTGCGCGCCAACCTCGATATGGCGCGCCGCGTTCTGACGCCATCACTGCCGCTTCGCCCCGCCTTGGTGCGAGTCAATACTTCATTGCGCTCTGATTTGGGGCGTCTGGTCCTGGCCAACAGCATCACCCTGACGCCGGGAATGCTGTCCATCGACGTCGAGGACGACGCCTTGATCGTGCATTGGGTCGACTGTCCGCCAGGCAACAATGTCGAGGCGACCACCCGAGAGATCGCCGGCGGTTTCGAGCGCCACCTGCGGGGGTTCCTGGAGTGAGCGAATCCATCGCGATGATCGCCGTGCTGGGACTGCTCGGCGCGGCCTGCGGGCTGGCCCTGTTGCGGCTGTGGATCGGACCCCATGCGCCCGACCGGATTGTCGCGGCAGACACCCTGTCGGTGATCGCCACCGCCGCCATCGTGGTACTGGCGCTGCTGTTCGATTCGGCGCTCTACCTGGATGTCGCCCTGCTCTACGGCGTGCTGGCGTTCATGGGCATCGTAGCGCTGGCCCGGACCATCGAGGGAGGCCGCTCTTGACCTTGCTGGGCGATCTGTTCCTGCTGATCGGCGCGCTGTTCTGTTTTCTCGGCGCACTCGGCCTGCTGCGCATGCCGGACGTCTATAACCGCATCCACGCAGGCACCAAGGCCGTGACACTGGGGACCTTGTCGCTGCTATTCGGTGCGGCGATGCACCACCCCGACTGGTGGGCCAAGCTGCTGGTGATTGCACTGTTTATCCTGTTGACCAATCCCATCGGTTCCTCGACCCTGGCACGCGCCTTCTACAACGCGGGCGTGCCCCTGTGGCAGGGAAAGCGGGGCGGGCCGTGATCTGGTTCGCTGCGATCGTCGTGTCGCTGACCCTGGGTGCGGCTATCGCCGTGCTGATGCTGCGTAATCTGCTCGCTACGGTGGCGGCCGCGTCCGTGGTCTCGCTCGGCGTCGCGGTGATGTTCGTGATGCTGCGTGCGCCCGACGTGGCGATGACCGAGGCCGCGGTAGGCGCCGGCCTGAGCAGCCTAATCCTCGCGTTGGCCCTGCGGCGCCTCGGTGTCTTTGCGCTCGATCTCGGCGTCGATGACGGGGATCGGGATGCGTAGTCTGGCTACCCTGCTGTTTCTGGGCGGCCTGGTATTTCTGCTGCTGGTGCTGACCGCCAGCCTGCCCTTCGGCAGGCCTCCGATGGTGGTCGGTGACGCCATCGCGCAGGCCGCCGCCAGCGAGGTCGGTGCGGCAAATTTCGTCACCGCGGTGGTGCTCGGTTATCGCGGGCTGGACACGCTCGGCGAGCTGTCCATCCTGTTTGCCGCGGCTACCGCCGGCGGGCTGGTGCTCGGGGCATCGCGCGGCACCACGCGCCAGCGGCCCGCCGGTTTCATCCTGCGCGCCGGTGCCGATGTGCTCTTCCCGCTGCTATTGATCGTCGGCCTGTACATCGTCATGCATGGCCACCTGACGCCGGGCGGCGGTTTCCAGGGCGGCGTCGTACTCGCCGCGGCCTTTTTCCTGCCGCTGCTGGCCCGTCCGCAGGCGTCGATCGACCACCGATGGCTCACGGTGACCGAGGGTCTGGCCGGCACGGCCTTCATCGCCATCGGCCTGATCGGACTGTTCAACGACCAGCCGTTTCTGATCCCCCTGCTCGACAAGGGCGTTCTCGGTGACCTGGTGTCCGGCGGTACCTTGCCGCTGCTTTATCTCGCCGTAGGCCTCAAGGTCGGGGCCGAGCTGGCCAGCCTGCTGTCGCGTCTGGCGAGCGACGACGAGGTGGCATCATGAACACCGCCGTCGGCCTGATCTTTTTCCTCGGTGCAATCGGTCTGATCGCGATCGGTATCGCCGGCATCGTGCTGTCGAATCACCTCTTCCGCATGGTCCTGGCACTGGCCATCGCCGAGGCCGGCGCGAATCTGCTGTTGATCCTGGCCGGCTACCGCTGGGACGCATTGGCACCGATCCTGGAGAGCGCGCAGGCGACGCAAGCAATGGTGGATCCGGTACCGCAGGCGATGGTCCTGACCGCCATCGTGATCGGCGTCGGCGTGCAGGCGCTGGCCTTGAGCCTGGTGATCCGGGTCAAGCAGCGCTACGGCACGCTGGACATGCAAGAGGCACGTCGTCGCATGCTGGCGGACCTGGACAAAACAGCGGGCGTTGCCCCGTCGGGTAGCCAGCAACAGCCGCTCGGGGAGCGCCAACTGCCGAAACCGGCCGTTATCGCCGAGACCGCGGGGCAACATGACTAACATCACCCTCGCCGTTGTCCTGCCCCTGCTCGGCGCCTTTGTGCTGCCGCTCACCGCCCGCGGCGGACTGGCATGGCTGGGATCCCTGCTGGGTCCGGCACTGCTGGTGCTCAGTGCGCTGATACTGTTCGTGAACTGGTCGGCGTACGAAGCGCCCTACGCGGTCGCGCTGGGCAATTTCGCACCGCCGCTGGGCATCACCTTCTATGTCGACCTGCTGGCATTGGTGTTCGCGCTGGCCGTGCCGCTGACCACCCTTTTGCTGTGGCCGGGCGACGATGGGCAGGCCGGTGTTCGCCGCCAGTCCTTGACCCTCCTGCTGACGGCGGCGTTGACTGGGATGGCGCTGTCGGGCGACCTGTTCAATCTCTATGTGTTCTACGAGCTCGCTGCCGTGGCGTCTTATGGGCTGGTCGCCGGCGGCGGTTCGTCAGCGGGCTTCGTCGCCGCGTTTCGCTATCTGCTGACCAGTGCGCTGGGGTCAGTCATCGCTCTGATGGGCATTGCACTTATCTACTTCACCACTGGCACCCTGAACCTTGCCCATCTAGCAAGTCTCAGCGATCAGCTGGCCAATCCGCAGGGTCTCGCCGCCTTTGCGATGCTGGTGATCGGCTTTGGTGTAAAGGCCGAGCTGTTTCCGGTCAACGGCTGGGTACCCGAGGTGTACGGCGCGGCCAGCAAGCGCGTCGCTGCGCTGCTCGCCGGGGTCGCCTCCAAGCTCGCGGTGTTGGCCATCGTGCGCGTGCTGTTATTGGTGTTCCCCGACGAAGCGGCGCGCCAGCTGCTGCTCGTCCTGGGGATCCTGGGCGTCATCACCGGGGAACTGGCCGCCTGGCAGGCACGCGATGTCACCCGCATGCTGGCGTGGTCATCGATCGGCCAACTCGGCGTGGTGTTCGTCGCCTTTTCGCTACCCGGCACGGCCGGAGTGATCGCTGGCGTGACCGTGGCGCTGCATCACCTGGTGGTCAAGTCAGCACTGTTTTTGATCACCGACCGCTGGGGCGGGGCGATCTCAGGTCTGCAGGGTGCGGCCACTTCGTCCCGGCTCGGTGGCGCACTGTTCGTCTTGTTCTCCCTGTCGCTGCTGGGTCTGCCACCACTGCCGGGTTTCTGGTCGAAGTTCCTGGTGCTCGGCGGTCTGGCCGAGGCCGGCAGCGCTGCACACGTTTTGGCGATCGCGGTCATCCTGACCGGTACCGTGCTCGAGGGCAGCTATCTGATGCGCGTGATCACGACCCTGTACGGCAGGTTCGAGGGCGAGGCCCCGCCGCCCCGGCAGCGTTTCAGTAACCTCTTCGCCAGTTCCGTGGCCGCCGTCACCCTGATCGCTGCGGTGGTCTTGATCGAACCGCTCTGGCAGGGCCTCAACACCCTGAGCGATTCGGCGACCGACACGCGTCTCTATACCCAGACGGTCTTGGGCATGACAGAAGGGGGGCACTGATGAGCCTGCAGAAGACCGACTCCGATGGCTGAACTCGATCTACTCTTTCTGCTCGCGGCGATCGCCGTCCCATTGAGCGCGCTGCTGGCGACCCGGGCGGCCGGTCGCTGGTTGCTGGTCGCGGCGTACGCCGCACAGCTGGTGCTGCTGATACTGCTGACGCCCGGCGAGAGTGCGCGCAGCACGCTTGGCTTAACGCTGCTCGGCAATCCGGTCGGCTGGCAGCTCGATGCCCTCGGCTGGTACTTCGCGGTAATCACGGTCGGTACTGCCGGATTCGCGGCCGCCTACGCGGCTGGCGAATGGGGCAGGATCAACGGCCGCGAGGGCCTGAGCCTGCGCTGGTTATACGGCGGCCTGCAGATCAACGTGCTGGCGATGCTGTTGCTGCTGTCATCGGCCGATCTGATCTCGCTGTTCATCGGTTGGGAGCTGACCAGCTGGTCAGGCCTGATCCTAATGCTGCTGGCCGGCGGCGAGGCGATCCGCGCGGCACTGCGTTACATCGTTTACGCACTGGCCGGCGGTATGGCAGTGCTCGCCGCTATGGTCATCACCCATGCCACGATCGGTTCACTGCAGTTTGAGGCACTGCAGAGCGCCGCTGCCACGCTCGGCGGGGCCGAGTTGTGGAGCATCACCTTGCTGTTCGTGATTGGCTTCTCGGTCAAGATGGGGACCATGCCATTTCATCTATGGCAGGCCCCGGCCTACGCCTACAGCCCCGGGCCGGCCTCGGCCTTCCTCGGCGCCATTTCGGCGCGCATGGGACTGTTCGCAATCGCGTTGGTCGCGATCAAGCTGCTCGGCGTGGCGCAGCTCGACCAACTGGCCTTCTGGCGGGACATCGCGAATCTGCGCGATCTGCTCGCCTGGATCGCGGTGCTGACCGCCATCCTGCCGACCTTCGTCGCCATGCGGCAAAACGACGCACGGCTGCTGCTCGGCTGGCACGGCATGGGCCAGGGCGGTTACATGCTGCTCGGACTGATACTCGCGGACAGCCTGGGCAGCGCGGGCGGCCTGCTGCACGTGTTCAATTACGCCACCTACCAGGCGATCCTGCTACTTGCAGTATTCGCGGTGATCTACCGCACCGGCACCGCCGATCTCAACCGCCTGGGCGGACTGGTCGCGCGCATGCCGTTGAGCTTCCTCGCGATGCTGGTCGGCATCATCGGCCTGGCCGGCCTGCCGCCGATGAACGGCTTTGTATCGAAATGGATGATGTACCGCGCGCTGATCGTCGAGGGCGAGCCGCTGCTGTTCGTCGCTACGGTCATCGGCACCCTTGGCACCGTGCTCAGCGTCTACAAGCTGTTGCACAACACCTTCCTCGGCCAACTGCGGCTGGAGCATGAGACTGTCAAAGAGGCGCCCTGGAGCATGACCGTGCCGATGCTGGTGTTGTGTGTGGCGGTGTTCATCACCGGCATCATGCCGGGTCTGGTGCTGACGCATGTGGCCGCGGTGCAGCAGGCGATCGGTCTCGAGCCGGTGAACTTTATCCTTGGCGGCGTGGAATCGCCCGCGGGAAGTCTTGACATGAGATGGGTGACCGGGATCCTGTTCGCCGGATTCGGGATCGGTGCGCTGCTGTTCTACGGCCTGGGTGGCCGTAGCCGGCGGGTGCACCAGCTCGACAATTACGCGGGCGGCCATTTCCTCAGCGCCGATACGCGCTACCAGTTCAGCGACAGCTTCTATGCTGGCCTGATGCATCGCATCAGGCCATGGTATCGCGGCAGCTTCGTGTGGCTGGAGTCCTCGCTAGTATCAGCGGTCGGGGCCGTCAGCATGCTGGCCCGCGGTTTCTTCGAGCAGGCCAACCCGGCGCACTGGGCGCTGATCGGCACAACGGTGGTCATGACCTGGATGATGTGGCATGCACTGGGCTGAACTTGCACTCGACCTGACCCTGATGCCCTTGGTGGCGTTCGTCGTCGGGCTGTTCATGGTGCTGATGATGCGCAAAATTGCCGCACGTCTGCAGCGCCGCGTCGGCCCACCGCTGCTGCAACCTTTTTACGACATCGTAAAGCTGCACAGTAAACACACCCAGACGTCGCACGGCCTGCTGCACGAGATCGGGATCGTGATGGCGGTCGGCGGTTATATCGCGGCCGAGACGCTGCTGCCGGTACCCGGCATGAACGGCATCGCCGAGAAGGGCGGCATGATCGTACTGCTCTACCTGACGATGATCCCGTCGCTGGGCATGGCCTTGGGCGTCGGCCAGTGTGCGAATCCGAACGGCTCGATCGGCATCTCGCGCGCGCTGACCGCAATGCTGGCCTACGACATCCCGTTCGTAATCGTCATGGCCGGGGTGGCGATCCACTTCGGCACCACCAACCTGGTCGAGGTGATCGCCCAACAGCAGGCCGGTGGATTCGAGACCTGGGGAATTACCCAGATGCCGCTGCTCGCCCTGGCGGGTTTGTTCGCGCTGCAGGGCATGCTCGGCAAGCAACCCTTCGAGATCTATGTCGCGCCGGCCGAGATCGCGACCGGGCCGATGGTCGAGATGGGCGGCAAGTTCCTCGGCGGCCTGTTCGTGATGCAGTGTTTTCAGCTGTATACCGCCAGCGTGCTGTACGTGACCTTGTTCCTGGGGGGAGGAGAGAACTGGATAAGCTTCCTCGTCAAGGCCTTCGCCGTGCTGGTGATACCGATGTCACTGGCGTTCCTGTTCCCTCGCTACCGTACCGAGGACGTGCTGGCGATGATGTGGAAATGGCCCGTGATGCTGGGATTGCTCGGCCTGGTGTTTGTGGGCTCGTGAGATCGGCTTGGATTACGCTGCGAACAAGACGTCGGGGCCGATTACGCAGCGTATCGCACCCTCAAGGGCTTAGCCTGCAACAACAATTGAAACAGGTATCGTGATGCAACAGTTTCCGATAAAGGTCGAACAAGCGAATCAGGGCGGCAATATCTTCAGCCGCGTCTTCGACGAGCTGACTGCGTTCTGCCGCTCACGCTCGCTGTTCATCCTGCATTATTGCACCGGCTGCGGCGCCATCGAGCTGCCGCCGGCGATGACGTCGCGTTTCGACATGGAGCGTCTCGGGATCTCACCCATGGTCTCGCCGCGCCAGGCCGATATCCTGTTGATTACCGGCTATGTCTCGGTCAAGACGCTCAAGCGCGTGATGCTGACCTACGAGCAGATGGGGTCGCCCAAGTATGTCATCGGTATCTGCTCGTGCACAGTCAACGGGGGCATGTACTGGCAATCCTATGCGACGGCAAAGAAGCTCAATGACTACATGCCGGTGGATCTTTATATAGCCGGTTGCATGCCGCGCCCGGAGGCGGTCATCACCGGTCTGCGCCAACTGATGGACAATATCGCCGCTGGCAAGGCAAACGGTTGGCAGGACTACTATCGCCGCTACGACTACTATCTCGGCAATCAGCAGCGATTGTTTGGCGAGACCTGGCAGACGCCGACCGACGTGATCGCCGAGGCCAGACACTACGGCCTATTCAGTGACGACACCCTCGGTGCACACACCCGGCTGCTACAACAACACCAGAAGCCACTCGAGGCGTTGAACATGCGTCTAGGTCTGAGCGATGGCGTGAAGGTGAAATCGTGAGCGATGCCCATCTCCCCGTCGAACGCCTGAGCATCATCCTTGGCGAGGTCAAGGAGGTGCGGGTCAGCCAGCGCGGTGACCGGCGGACGCGTCTGGATGTCGCCGCCGACGCCCTGCCCGCGCTGCTGGAGTTGCTGAAAGGTCGCGCCGGTTTTATCCATCTTTCGGCGATCAGCTGCGTGGACTGGCCCGACGACAACGAGTTCGAGCTGGTCTATCACCTCTGGTCCTACGAGCTCCATCTACTCGTCTCGGCGCATACGCGGATCGCCCGCGAACCCGGTGTGTATGTGTCGGTGTACGACATTTTTCATCCCGCCGGCTTCTTCGAGCGCGATATCCACGAGATGTATGGCGTGTATTTCGAGGGTTCGCCGGACATGGAGAAGTTTATCTTGACCGAGTGGGACGGCCCGCCGCCGATGCGCAAGGAGTTCGATAGCGAGGCGTGGGTAAATGACCACTTCGACTGGCAGGACTACCGGCCGGACTGGCTGGTGGAGTTGGAGCAACAGGGCGGTGGCGTGGTGATCCCGCCGGACGAGCAGCGCTTCAGCCGGAGAGACGCCGATGAGAGCTAAACATCCTGGGAGCGGCCGGACAGCGTATCGCACTGCCCCAACAGACCGGACATCGAGACGCTTGGGCCACTGAAGGACTGCGATGCGAGCCGAGAACTACGAAGCCAGAAACCATCCGCCGAGCAATGAGTTCGAAATCAATTTCGGTCCCAACCATCCCGGCATCGAGGGCAATTACGCCCTCAAGGTGAAGGTGCACGGCGACCTCGTGGTGGCCGCTCGCGCCGACGGCGGCTATCTGCACCGCGGTTTCGAAAAGCTCATGGAGCAGCGGCTGTGGATCCAGAACATCGCGCTGGTCCCGCGCATCTGTGTACCCGATCCCGCACCTATGGAGGTCGCCTATTCGATGGCGGTCGAACAGCTGTGCGGGCTCGAGATTCCCGAGCGCGCCCAGTGGCTGCGGGTGCTGCAGCTGGAGTTATCCCGGCTCGCCGCGCACCTGTTTACCTTCGGTGGCCATGCGGCAACCACCGGAATGTACAGCCCCATGTTCTGGGGCGTCGCCGATCGCGATCTATTGTTGGATCTCTTCGAAGAGCTGACCGGCGGGCGTGTCTACAGCATCTACAACATCCCAGGCGGTGTGCGGCGCGATATCCCCGAGGGCTTCCTCGAACGCCTCACTAAGACCTTGGATTATCTTGACTCACGACTTCCCGACTACGACAACCTGCTGTTCACGAATCAGGTATTCGTAACCCGCGCCAAGGGTGTCGGCGTGATCAGTCAGACCGAGGCGCTGGAATGGAGCGTCACCGGGCCGAATCTGCGCGCCACGGGCTTGGCGTTCGACGTTCGACGCGACGACCCCTACCTGGTCTATGACCAGCTCGAATTCGACATACCAATCGAGCACGCCGGAGACGCCTGGGCACGCACACTGGTGCGGCGTGCGGAACTACAGCAGAGCACGCGCATCCTGCGACAGATCGTCGGGCGCCTGCCCGGCGTGAGCGGACCGATCCGCGCGCCTATCCCCAATCCCTTGGCCTGGCGGGTACCGGCCGGTGAGGCCTATGTTCGCATCGAGTCGTCGAAAGGCGAACTGGGTTGGTATGTGGTCTCTGACGGCGGCGAAAAGCCCTACCGCGTGCATGTGCGGGGGCCTTCGTCGATGCATGCGGTACAGGTGCTGGAACATCTGGTCAAAGGCTGCCGGATAGAGGATGTCGCGCAGACCATGTTCTCGCTCGATGCCTGCCCGCCGGAGGTCGACCGATGAACGGCATGGCGATCCATCGCGTGGTATGCAATGAGGGAAAAGACTACACCGGTTCTCTGTCGGAGCCTGAACAATGAGCAAGATCGATTACGAGAATGCCGGAAGCCTGTTGAATCCGCTCAAGGCGCTGTCGTTCTTCACCCGGCCGGCGGTTACCGAGCCTCTCGAGCCTCGCCTGGCGGCGCTGCGTTACCGTGGATTTCATCTCAACGACTGGGAGAAATGCATCGGCTGTTCGACCTGCCAGAAGGTGTGCGACAACGCGGCGATCAGCATGGTCAAGATACCCGCGCTGCAGGAGGATCCGCTCAACGGCGTCCGCAACCTGCGCCCGGCGATCGACTATGGGCGCTGCTGCTGGTGTGCACTATGCGTCGACTTGTGCCCGACCGGCTCCATCCGCCTGTCACGCGAGTATGTACACACCTGCACCGACGAGGCGCTTTCCAGCTATTTCGTACTGCCGGATCCGAATGGCATCCACAAGAACCACTTCGGGGAGGGCTGGAGCAAGACGGCCGAGAACGACCTGGTCGACCCGGATCGTCAGCCGATGGGCATGAAGGAGCCCGCCGAGCGAATCGGGAACTTCGACGAGATCGTCAGCGGCTACGACAAGCAGCAGGCCATCCTCGAGGCCTCACGGTGCGTGCAATGCGGGATGTGTCACGCGGCGTGCCCGACACAGATGGATGCGCCCGAGTATATCCGCGCAATCTGGCAGGACGACCTCGAAGAGGCAGTGCGCCAGATCTATAAGACCAACCCGTTCGCCCACACCTGCGGCCGCGTATGCACCCACCGCTGCGAGACCGCCTGCTCGATCGGGAAACGCGGCGAGCCGATTGCCATCCGTTGGCTGAAGCGATACGCGATGGATGCCTTCACGCCCGAACAGATCCGCGATATCGTCGGCGGGCCCGCCGGCACAGCGACAGGGCGGAAGATCGCGATTGTCGGGTCCGGGCCAGCCGGCCTGACCGCCGCCTTCGATTTGGCGAGGATTGGACATGAGGTAACCGTGTTCGAAGGCCTGGATCGGCCCGGCGGGATGCCGCGCTGGGGGATCCCCGAGTACCGGCTGCCCTACGAACGCCTGGATGCCGATATAGCAGTGATCGAGGCGATGGGCGTCGAGATCCGCTGCAACACCTGGATCGGTCGCGATATCAGCCTCGCTGCGCTGCGCGAAGACTACGATGCGGTGATGCTCGCCCTCGGGCTGCAGCTCGGCCGTTCAACACGCATCCCGGGCACCGATCATCCGCGCGTCTACAAGGCTGTGGATGTGCTGCGCTGGGTCACCGACGGCGGGGCCTTCGAGGTGCCGCGCAGCGCAGTGGTAATCGGCGGCGGCAATGTCGCCATGGACACGGCGCGCAGCCTCGCCCGGATGCAGAAACAGGCCCATGGCGAGGTGCGGATCACCGTCAGTGCGCTGGAGGACTTCGACCACTTCCTCGCCGATACCGAAGAGGTCGTGGAATCGGGCGAGGAAGGCATTACCATCCTGGATAGCCGGGGACCACAGGCCTGTATTGTCGAGGACGGCAGACTCGTTGGCCTGAGTACTTTGAAGGTAGTCTCCATATTCGACGATCAGCATCGTTTCGCACCCAAGTACGACGAGTCCGACCGTCAGCTCCATGAGGGCGATGTGATCATCGAGGCGATCGGTCAGACGACAGACACCGATCTGCTGGGAGAGGAGCTCACCGAGGCCTTGGCGTGGAACCGGGGACGGCTGCAGGTAGACGGTGACGGTCATACCTCTGAGCCCTGGCTGTGGGCCGGGGGCGATATGCTGCACGGTCCCGATGTCGTGCATGCGGTCGCCGACGGACACCGCACAGCACGCAGTATCAACGAGTACCTGACCACCGATGTCAGGCAGGAAGACAACAAATGAGTCAACACGCTGAAGGGCACGTCAGCGGTCGTGATCGACTGCGCAATAGCACGACGTTGGCGGAGATCCTGAATACCGCCACCACCTTCGAACATACGGCACGCGACTTCTATCGCGACCTCGCACCAAAGGTGAGCAAACGAATCCGCTGGCTGGTCGACGAACTGGCTGCAGAGGAACAACGCCACTTCGACCTCTTGACCGAGCTGACAGCGCGTGACGATCTCGGCGATCAGGTCGCGGCGCGCATCGCCAAGCCCGCGGCCGACCACAAGTTCTCCGACTGTATTCACCTGCCCGACCTCGGCGACAGCCCAGACGATCAGGCCGTTCTGCAGTATGCCTTGGGCCGCGAGCATGCCGCGATGGCGCAATACCGGGAGCTCTCCGAGGCCACCGAACCCGGGCCGATCCACGATCTGTTTCGATTCCTGGCAGATGAAGAGACACAACACAAGGCCGAACTTGAAAAGCTCTACTACGAGGTAGTGCACAGCGGCGGTGTCTGAGAAACGCCATAATTGATGTCGCGGGCTGCACGCCACTAAATTGTGGCTAACCGCCAGCATTGCGCCATACTTCCTGCTGTTCCAAACGCCGATACCGGACTGCTGCCTGTCTTGCTGTACTTGCGCCGAGTCCGAAACTCTAACAAGAATCTTATTCTTCTTTGAGTTTGGCGCAACCACTGCCGGAGGCCTCATGACCTATGTGCTGTTGGCGTTAGGTGTGCTGTTGTTAGCAATGGGTCTGCTGTTCCTTGCTGGCGCACGGCGGCATCGACGCATTACGCCACGCCTCCCGTCGCAGCCTATCCGCCTGACGCCGCAGGCCCAGCTTGACAGGCTGCAGGAGTCCGGAAAATTCCGCGGTGTGCATATTGGATCGCATTGCGCGGCATCGTCGCAGCTGGCCGGTCGCGAGTACTCGTTCGAATCTGCGCCCCGCCTGCCGGTGCAGGGCTGCGATGCGCGTGTCTGTGAATGTGGCTATATCGGTCTGCCCGAGCGTCGTTCGGTGATCGACCGTCGATCGGGACGCGACCGGCGGGACAGCCTGCGGACCGATTCGCACGACCGGCGTGCGCAGAGGCCGCGGCGCGCGGTCGACCTAAACTCCTGGGCGGCGCACCGGCATCTCTGAACCGGACGCATCGCGCTATAATCCCTGCGTAGTGCAGAGATGCACTCTGGCAAGCGCTCGGCGCGTTCCGCATGTCAGTTGCAGAGCGCTGCGTTATCGCGATTGCCGGGCACGGAATGCCGTCTGTTTGTACGATGTGGAGGCGCCATGTTCATCCCTGAAGACGTATTCGAGAATACCTCCGACGAACTGTCTGCGGTTATCGCCGGCGTACTGGATGATGACGCGCTGGCACAGCCGGCAACGCTCGCCAGTGTTCGCGAGGCCGTGCTGGCCGAGGTAAAGACCGTCACTGTCCCACTGAATCGTTTTTCTTCCGATGAATGGCAGGCCGTCGGTGTTGAGATCGATGCCCTGATCGAAGAGTACGGTGCGGATGCGCTGGCGGTCCGTTTCCTCAGACCCTGGGCGAGCGAGCCGCTGCAGCGCCTGATGGAGGCCGGCCTGGATGAAGAGGGCATATCCAGCCTTGGTGGTCTGTTCGAGGCCGCTGAACGCGGTCTCCTGGCCAGCCTAATCGGCCAGGGCGAGATCGATGACGACGAGTCGCAGACAGTGATCGCGGAGCTCAAGAACCTGATTGACCGGCATGGCGAAGATGCCTTGGCCGAAGATTTCCTGGGGAGCCCCTGATCCTCCACCGATGCATCGCAGCGCAATCGACTGCCGACCCCTCGCAGCCTGTCGGACTTGACCGTTTGCGGCGAAAATCACCGGGCGCGAATCAAATCAGCTTATCGCCTGAGGAGAATAGCCCGGCTATTTGAAGAAGCGGATCAGCGGAGTGGATCGCTATCCAGGGATTTTGCAGCCAAACAGTGTCTAGTCCGACAGGCTGCTAGCCCGAAACCGCGCGGATGCCTTCCGGGGCCCAACGGCCCACCTGAGCGGCCCCACTCTCACCGAAAAGGCAGGGTCCGCCGAAACTTGCCTAATCCTGTAAGCTACCGCGATCTCCGATTCCTAGCCCGCTATTTGGAAGCCGGTGACAACATCAACCGACGTCCCCAACAGCAACAACGAGAAGGTAATGACGGACAAACCCACGACCCAAAACATGGCGGTGTTCTGCGATTTCGAAAACGTGGCGCTCGGCGTCGAAGATGCGAGATACGCCGCGTTCGATATCAAGAAGGTCTTGGAACGTATCCTGCTCAAGGGCAATATCGTCGTCAAAAAGGCTTATTGCGACTGGGAGCGTTACAAGAAGTTCAAGGCCGCTATGCATGAAGCGGCATTCGAGCTCATAGAGATCCCGCATGTGCGCCAGTCGGGCAAGAACTCGGCCGATATCCGCATGGTCGTCGACGCCCTCGATCTCTGCTATACGAAATCGCATGTAGACACCTTTGTCATCATAAGCGGCGATTCCGACTTCTCACCCCTGGTCAGCAAGCTGCGCGAAAACAACAAACTGGTCATCGGTGTCGGCGTGAAGCAGTCCACTTCGGATCTGCTGATGGCGAGCTGCGACGAGTTCATCTACTACGACGATCTGGTGCGCGAGAGTGAAAAACCGCGCCGGACGCGGCGCAAGAGCACAGCAAAGAAGGCCAACGCAAAGAAGGCCGCCAGCAAGAAAGTCGCACCCGAGAATGCGGAAGAGGAACACAAACGGCAGGGGGCGATCGATCTGGTGATAGAGACCGTCGAAGACCTATTCGAGGAGCGCGGCGAAGAGGAAAAGGTGTGGGGCTCGATGGTCAAGCAGGCCCTGAAGCGCCGCCAACCCGGCTTCAGCGAGACCTACCACGGTTTCCGTACCTTCGGCCAGCTGCTCGAGGAGGCACGGGACCGCGAGCTGTTGGAACTCGAGCACGATGAGAAGTCCGGCGGCTACATTATCCGGGGCTATTCCCACGATGACGAGTGATTGACGCCGAGGCCAGCGAAGCATAGCCCGCTTATCCCACCGACTTCCTGCTGCGGTCACCGCTATCCGCGCTGTGACCGGGCGTGCTTGTTACAGCCGGATTGACGTAGTGTCAGTTACGCCGGCACCGCCTTTCATTGCGTACGCCCCGCCATGGCGGCGTCTCGACACCCTCGCGACGAAAAACGCTAGCCTGCATGTTGCACCAGTATCCAGGATGATCGCGCCGGCCAGGTGCGTTTGGACGCCGCCCTGGAGCGAAAAGCATAGCCGTAGCTATGGTTTGAGCAAAGGGCAAGTACAGGCGTGCCTGGATAGATCGGGGACGAGAGACAAACTGTACCTTCAAGAAAGCGCACCGAATATGACGTTCACCGTATCTCTGCCGATTCATTCGCACCCGTCCACGATCGACTGGTGCAACATGCAGGCTAGGGTGGCACCAGGCGCCCGGCCGTCGGGATCCGTCGCGCCCAGGGTCTCTGCGCCGCCAGGTCGGCGGGCAGGCTCCTGGCCGCCGCCAATGCCTGTCCGAGGGTTTGATAGATACCGTGGAGCAGCACCAACCATGGGCGTCCGCCGCGCTCGCTATAGTGGATCGCATTGTCGCCCTCAATGCGATGCTGCTCGAGGAACCACGCCATGTGTCGGCGCTCGTGAACACCCACCAGCTGCAGCGTGTAGCGGCCTTGCGCGCGCGCCTGTGCCCACTTTCCGCTCAGCCCGGAAGCTGTCGTTGGGGCCGGGCTTAATGCGGGTGATGGAGATGCAGCGGACACCGAGGGCGGCGCGGGTCGCGGTGCAGGTGATGGAGATCGTTCCGGGGCTGGGGAGGCAGCCGGTGCTGGAGCGCGAGCGGCGACCGCCTGTATCGGCGACCTCGGGGCCTGTTCGAAAAGCGTCTTGATGTCGGCGGCGATCCTGGCGAGCTCTTTGCGCAGCTGTGCCTGCCCGGCCTGCAGACGGCTGCTCTCCTGCTGCAGCTGGACGCTCTCGCGCGTCAGCCTTGCGACCGCCTCTGTCAGGCCGTCCACCTGCCCGGGCAGGTGCGACATTCCCGCGACAGCCGAGGTCTGGGTACGCAGGTCGCCCAAGACCTCGATCTCGCCCGTGATTGCCGCCAGCTCGGCCTGCAGCTGCGTTTGCGCGGTCTGGGCCTCGACCCGCGCCTGCGCCTGCTGCACGTTCGCCGCCGCCAGCGCCTCTACGACCTCTGTCAGCCCCGCGAGCCTGCGCGACAGCCCCGGCGCAGGGGATGCGATAATCTGATCGACAGACCGGGCAACCAGGGCCAGCGAATCGTCGAGCCGCTTCATCTCCTGGCGCAACTGGGCGATATCCTTGGCGAGTTCTGCGGTCGTGGGTTGGGCCGCGCCCTGCGGTGCGATTTCGGACTGCACCGTCAGCTTGGCCGGCTCGACCGGCACGGGCTCACGCAACAACATAAGGCCCAGACCGGCAGCGGCCAGCAGCAGTAGCATTATCCCAAGGATAGAACGTTGTCTCAGCCGCTTTTGCAGGTTGCGGGTCTCGTTGTCCTGGCGTGCCTGTCGCACGCTCAGGTCATCTACCGTCTCCTGCAGCGTCTGGCGGCGCTCCTCCAGCCTGGCCACGCGATCGTTCAGATTGCCGCCTGCAGTCTTCAGGCCCGGGACATCGTCGGCGAGGGTCTGCTGTTGCGTCAGTTGATCGTCGGTCGCCGACGGCGCATCCCTGGCCATCAGACGCTCCGCCTGTTCAATCAGCGTCGCGAGTCGACGCTGCATGGTCTGAAGCTGCTTGGGCGACTGCGCCGCGTCGGAGGTGTTCGGGGGTCCTGACGCCGGCATAAGCGACCGGCTGTCATCCTGTTCCGCCTCTTTACTGAGCAGGGCCGTCTGCAACTCAAGGCTCTCCTGCCCTTCAGATAGCTGCCGCAGCCTCGCTTCCACCCCCTCGAGGCGCCGGTGAAGCGCATCGACTTTCTGCTCCCAACCCGTATCGCGTCGGCCGCTCGCAGTGCGCAAGTCGACGAGCTCCGATTGGAGCCCTTCCAAGCGCTCTTTGACGGCGACCAGGCCGGCCGGCTGACGTTCCGCGGCGTCGAAGCCGCCGGGTTCGGGGGCCTGTAGACAGGCTCGAAGATCATCAGCGGCGCGCGCTACCGACGCCGTGAGTTCTTCCAGATCTCCCAACCTGGCGATCAGGACCCAGGTGATTTGGGTCAGGGTCTGTTGGCGCTTCTCCTCGGATGACGGCCCTTCGCCCTGGCGTAATTCATCGAGCTCTTGTCGAACCGAAGTGAGACCGGCCTGTATTTGCCCGAGACCGCTGGTGATGGTCTCGATGCTCTTCTTAAGCCGTGCAAGCCGGTCTTGGAAGTCCATTCTTGAGTATTATTTTCTGGGCGGTTTTGCGAACCTTTATCCGGGACCGATATTGACCTCTAACCGGCCACCACATCAACCGTCGATTCCGTTGGCAGCCTGCTAACGAGATCAGGGACTGCTAACCTCATTGGATGTCCACTCAGTTACCGAAGAAGGCTGGCCGCCGCCTCGTATTTGGCGCCAGCGGCTATATCGGCTCCAACCTGGTCCCGCGGCTGTTGTCCGAAGGTATCCTGGTGCGCGCCACTTCCCGCAATTCCGCGGTGCTGGCGGCACGCCAATGGCGCGATGCCGAGATATGTGCCGCCGATGCGCTCGAGCCCGCTACGCTTGCGGCCGCCCTTGACGAGATCGACACAGCCTACTATCTGGTCCACTCGATGGCCGCGGGCAAAGACTTCGGCCAACTCGATCTGCAGGCCGCGGCCAACTTCGCGGCGGCGGCCGAAAATGCCGGCATCAGGCGCATCGTCTATCTGGGCGGGCTGGTGCCAGATGGCGCCGACTCCGAGCACATCCGGTCACGGCGCGATACCGGTACCGTGCTGCGCCAGGGCAGCGTTCCTGTCACTGAGCTGCGCGCCGGGATCATCGTCGGACCCGGTTCTGCGGCCTTCGAGGTGATGCGCGACCTCGTCTATCACCTGCCGGTCATGATCACGCCGCGTTGGGTAAGGGCCAAATCGCCACCGATCGCGCTCGACAACCTGCTGGAATACCTCGTTCGCCTGCCCGAGATTGCGCAGGCGGCGGGCGAGATATTCGATGCCGCAGGCCCCGAGACGCTGACCTACGAGGAGATGATGCGGGTTCTGGCCGATGTTGCCGGAAAGCGCCATCCGCTGATCGTGCCGGTATCGGTACTATCACCAAAGTTGTCTTCATATTGGTTAAGATTCATAACCTCGGTGCCAACCAATATCGCGCAGGCCCTCATCGGAGGACTCAAGCACGATTTCTCGGCAGACACCGAGGCGCTGGAACGGCTGGTTCCGCAGCGTCTTCTGAACTTCCGCGAGAGCGTGCAGGCCGCCTTCGAGGCCGAGCGCCAGAGTCATGTCGAGGCCCGCTGGGTCGAGGGGGCTTTTGCTATGCGAAAAGGCCGCAGCGATTACGCCTATTACGCCAAACGTGCCTCCGGCAACGCGATTTCGACGGCTTCACCGGCATCGCTATGGAAGATCGTCTCGGCGATCGGCGGCGACAACCGTTATTACTATCTGAATTCGCTTTGGACCCTGCGGGAGATACTCGATTGGCTGGTGGGCGGCCGTGGTCTTAAGCGTGGCCGCCGGGACCCCCAGGACCTGCGCGTCGGTGACAAAGTCGACTCCTGGGAAGTCATCGGCTTAGAGCCCGAGCGCCGGCTGACCATGGCCTTCGGTATGCGCGCCCCAGGCGCCGGTGTTCTGGAATTCGAGATTGATCCGTTGTCCGAGGCGCGGACAAAGATTACCGCCACCGCCTACTGGCATCCCGCCGGTGTCGTCGGACTCGCCTACTGGTTTTCGCTGGAGCCCGCGCATCTCGTCATCTTCAAGGGTCTTACGCGGGAGATCAGCCGTCGAGCGGAAGCATTGGAGGCGGCAGAGTGAATCACCGCGCAGTGAGCGAAGACGCTGCGCCAAGTACAGCGGTTGATGGCCTGTGTGGTGACGGGGCAAGCGATTCAGGCGAGTCGCATGGCCTGCAGTGAGGCCGTTACCGGCTTGCCACCGATATCCGGCAGGATAGTCAACTCCAGTACCGTGACGGCCGGCAGATCAACGTGGTAATCCTCGACCTCGGCCGTGGCACCCAGCGGACTGAAGTTCCACTGCTGTCGCACTATCTCGCGGAACGACTCCCCGCCGTCCGGTGACCAACGCAGCACATACTCCTGCGTGCGCTCCGATTGACTCTCCAAGAACTGCAACCAGATCCGCGCTAGGCGTTGCGGCTCGGTGAACAGCAGGCGAATGGTCTGCCCGCCTGTGTCGCCGGCACGCCAGCCTGCCTGCTCGTCGGGCAGCAACGCCGACTCGATGGGATTGGCCGGGTCCTCCGAGGTGACCTCCACCTCGGCGAGTGCATCCAGATCCAGCCAGGCATCTTCCGGTAATTCGGCGGCCGGTTGAACGGGCTTGATGATTCGCTTGCGCATCGATGGCCTCCACAGTGCCGTGGTGAATGAATTCCTGAACGACAGCGGCGGGAACTGACCATCCCAGCGCCTAACGCCATTATGCAGCCAAACATGCGCGACGGGCGCGAAAGGTCCTCGCGACAGTCGGAGCGTTGGATGCAGCGTCAGAATTGCGATAGCTTGCAGCGCATCTCGCGCCAGGCCGAAGGCGACTTCAAGCCCAACCGTCCTGCGGCGCCCGCCAGCCCACGGGCCATTGCGGCGACCGCCGGACAAACGTAGGGAAAGGCGCTGCGCGATAGTGACCGCACCATGGAGTTGCTACCCATGAACAGATCAAACGCCGCACTGAGTGCGACGCCTGCTGCGAGACCCAGCGGCAGGTTATCTGCTAGACCACCGAGCAGGGCCCCGTAGGCCAGCGGGACAAATCGCACCAGCGCGCGCGACGACGCCTCGGCCTCGTCTTCCGGCAACTCGTGGGAATACTGGACGTACTGGTCACGGTGGTGAGGCTCGAGGGTTGCGACACGCTCGCCTCCCTCGAGGTCTTCGGTCGCGGTGCGTGCACCGGTGTCCGTCTCATCTTCGGTCAACATCTTCGCCTCTCAATACTGCTTGAACGATCGACGCCTCATTGCGTGGTAAGGAGCATCCCGAGCCTAATTGGTAAGCGCGGCCGGAGCCTGCTCCCCAGATGCCTCATCGCGTGGCTCTTCCAAACGACCGGCGGCCATGCGGTCCGTGTAATAGGACCGCCAATCAAGTTGCGCCTTGACGTGATCTTCCATGGCCTGGGTTGCATAGTCGCCGCGGCTCGAAACCCCGCCGTTGATGCAAGGTTCGGTGTCGAGGTCGCTGGCAAGGGCCGCGCTGGTGCATGCGCCGGCCAGTATGAGAGTCGCTAAATTCCTAAACATGATACTGCTCCGTTTAGTGTCGAAAACCTGAAACGAGGTGCCAAACCTCAAATGCTTCCAAATCAAAAAGGCGTCTCGCTTATCGCACCACGCCGCCTGTTCGACAGTCACTTTTCATTATAGTTTCATAATATTAACGTTTAGTGTTACTGAGGGTATCGGTAACCGCGCTTACAACCTTTAATAAATAATGCGTTTGTCGGGATCGGCGAGCTCTCGTGCCCAACCTTAGCCAACCAGTGCTGTGCATCCGTCGGGGTTGTCGCCCTACTCATGCTCGAGTTTCTGAACTGACAGCACGCCATTCCTGCGTGTTGAAAATCGTCGTCCTGCAACCCTCGGGGCCGCGACCGATGACCGCACCCTTGTGCACAGAGCCAGCCGCGCGTTCTCCCGCCTCATCGGCGGCGCTCGCGCATTCTATCTTCGCAACGAGTCTGCCAACACTGCGACATCGCAAAATGGTGGCCGGCAAGGCCCTTGTCTGCATCCAAAATCGGCAGCGCCATCGAGGTCTCGCGTTTGGTCAGTATTGCAGTCGCTGAGAGGCATGCCGCGCAGTCCCGCTGCGTTCGCCGCTATTTTCGCACCATGTAGCGACAAAATGCGCGCCGGCGCACCCCTTTGGTTCATGAGCCCCTTGCAAGCGGGTGCATCGCGCTTGTTATGGCGTGCCTACCTAAGAACATTAATCGCGTGGGATACATGACGTATCAGGGTTTTGGACGCGGGACCCGGCAGTGCCGCTTTCCCTGCAGACTGCTGAACAGCGTCTCGTCGGCACGGGCGACGAAGAAAATTCCGATCACGCTACCGTAGAAGAGCATGCTGGCGAGGAGTAAGTTGGAGAGGCTCCATAGCCAGACCAAGGAAACCGAAAGCAGCATAGCCGCCAGAGTATAACCGCTCGCGCTCGCTGGGCTCACCGGCCGGCCGAGCCGCCAAAAGATGAGGCCGACGATCGCTGAGCCCATGGCCCCCTTTATCAGGACCATGGTGCGGAGTAGTCGCAGCAGTTCGGGTTCCATCTCAGCGGCCGCCGAGAACGGGGCGGTGATCGCATAGGCAGCGGCACCCGCCATCAATAGCGCGAGCCCTACCCCGAGCCGATGTAGCCAAACCGGGTGAAAATCCAGCCTGGAGGCATGCCGCGATGCAGCACTCGAAACCGTCTGACGGATTGCATCTTGTGACATCGTCGGGAGTTCCATCGCTCATGGGAAAAACGCAAGAATGGGTCGCAGGTGAACAAACTAGTAGCGAGCGAGCGAATCTGCAAGGTATCGGCCATCCGGCCTTCGTCCCGGCGCCTCGTGCATTCGGACTGGGCCCCGGCTGGCTGGCCCAAGCGCTGGTCCTCAGTCGGGCGCTCAGCGGTATCGCTCATCGCCGGTCAAGGTAAAGCGCGAGGGCGTTTATTTCGGCGTCGCTGAGGTGCTGCGCCGATTGCCGCATAACCCCGCCCGGATCGTTGCGGCGCGTGCCCGCGCGAAAGCGCCGCAGCTGTTCGGCGATGTAATCCGCGTGCAATCCCCAAAGACGCGGTGTCGCCTCTTCGGTTCCCGCAGCGGTGCGGGCGTGACAGCTCGCGCAGGATGCAAAACCCGCTTTCGCGGTCTCGAACAGTCGGCGGCCGTCCCCTTCTGAAACGTTGCTCGAAGGCGCGTCGGCGGCCCGCGGCTGCCCCGCGAAGTAGGCCGCGACCTTGGACTCTGCGGCCGGGTCGAGCAGCGCCACCGCCGAGCGCATCATGCCCTGCGGATCACTGCGGCGGCCCGCGCGAAAGTCATTCAGCTGTTTGCGGATGTAGGCGGCCGACTGGCCGGCGATCGCCGGCACCGACGGGGAATGGATGGCACCGCGTTCGCCGTGACAGTAGGTGCAGGATGCCCCGGGCTCTGGTTGCATGAGGACGTCGAACGTCGCATCGTCGCCGCCCGCCACCGCAGTACGGACGATGGCCGACAGGACGATTCCGCCCAGGATGATCGATGCGCGTCCGACGCTGCCCATGTCGCCAATCATTAGTTACCGGAATTCCCAGTGCGACTGTGCGTCGGACAAAGAGCCTACATGCACGATAGAGGTGCAAGTGCGGTGCCAGGATGAGCGCGGTTGTCAGCAACGCCAGCCCGGTTTCCTCGCCGCGTCCCGCAATCGCCTTCCTGCCCCACCTGGCTGACGCTGTTTGTCAGACATAGTCGACATTGTGGACAAAATGGCGGACAAACAGGCGGGGCCACCTCTCGGAAAACGCCGCGATCGCCCCAGCGGAGGCATGGCACGATCTCTGCACTGGTCATGACAAGACACGCATCGAGGTTTTGGCATGAGCGCAAGCGTCACGGTCGACTACATCACTCACACCTTCAAAGGCCAGCCGGCGCCCACGCTGGAAAACATCGAACTGAAGATCCAGCCGGGTGAAAAAATCGCGCTGATCGGGCGCAGCGGCTGCGGCAAGTCCACGCTGCTGCACATGCTTGCGGGACTGCTGATGCCCTCAGAGGGAGTCGTTCGCATCCACGGCCACCAGGTAACGAAGCCAAGCGCGAAGTGGAACATGATGTTCCAGAAGCCGTCGCTGTATCCGTGGATGAATGTGCGTCAGAACGCCGAGCTGGGTCTGATCTTCGCCGGCGCGCCCGATCCGCATAAGATCGACGCCCTGCTCGAGTTGGTGGGACTGAGCGAAAAGGCCGACGAGAGCGTGCAGAGTCTGTCCGGCGGGCAGCAGCAACGGGTCGCGCTGGCACGCTCGCTCGCCACGTCACCCGAACTGCTGCTGCTCGACGAGCCGTTCTCCGCGCTCGATGCCTTTACCCGTGCAAGCCTACAGGACGAGGTCGCCGAGATCGCCAGTCGCGAGAATCTCACCCTGGTCATCGTCACCCACGACATCGACGAGGCGGTCGCGATGGCCGACCGGGTTCTGATCATGTCAACCGATCCCGGCCGCATCGTCGGCGAAATGAAGGTCGATCTGCCGCTGCCGCGCAACCGCGCCTCGGCCGAGTTCAGCCGCAAGCGCGAAGCGCTGATGAACCAATTCGAAAGCCTGGTCGGTGAAGACGGCCATCAGACACAGGGCACTGCTGAAAAAGCGTCGGAAGCGCAGTCGCAGAAAGCCGCCTGATCGCAAACCGCAACATCCCGAATCGCAGTAATTCAAGGAACACCACGATGAAAGACATCCACGATGACGAACTGAGCTATCTGCAACAGTACGAGATGAGCCGCCGCGATTTCATGCTCGACGCGCTCGCGATGGGCGGCCTGGCCGCCGGCATGACGCTGCCTGGCATGGGCCTGGCCAATGTCGCCCCGCCGGACGATGAAGTCGTGCGTATTGGCTACCTGCCGATCACCGATGCCACCGCGCTGCTGGTGGCGCACGGTATGGGCTTCTTCGAGGATGAGGGCCTGAAGGCCGAGAAACCGACCCTGATCCGTGGCTGGTCGCCGCTGGTCGAGGGCTTCGCCGCTGGCAAGTTCAACCTGGTGCACCTGCTCAAGCCGATCCCGGTATGGATGCGCTACAACAACAACTTCCCGGTCAAGGTCATGTCATGGGCCCACATCAACGGCTCGGCGCTGGTGGTAGGCAAGCACACCGGCGCGGAAGACTTCAAGGACCTCGGCGGCATGCAGATCGCGGTGCCGTACTGGTACTCGATGCACAACATCGTGCTGCAGATGGGGCTGCGCGAGGCTGGCCTGACGCCGGTGATCAAGGACCAGAGTGATCCGCTGGCAAAGGACGAGGTCAACCTGATGATAATGCCGCCGCCGGACATGCCCCCGGCGCTGGCCGCGAAGAAAATCGACGCCTTCATCGTCGCCGAACCGTTCAACGCCTTCGGTGAGTTGAAGGCCGGCGGCAAGATGCTGCGCTTCACTGGCGACATGTGGAAGAACCACCCCTGCTGCGTGGTGTGCATGAACGAGCAGACGGTCGCGGCCAAGCCAGAGTGGACTCAGAAAGTAATGAACGCGATCGTGCGCGCCGAGGTCTATGCGCAGGAAAACAAGGAAGAGGTCGCGATGATGATGTCTAGGGACGGCAAAAAATACCTGCCGATGCCGGGCAAAGCGGTCGTGCGTGCAATGACTTACTACGACGCCAGCGAATACGCCAAGCCGCATGCGATCCGTAATGCCGCCGAGTTCGCCAATGGCCGCATCGATTTCTCGCCTTATCCCTACCCGTCGGCCACCAGGCTGATCGTCGAATCGATGAACGAGACGTTGGTCGGCGGTGACAAGACCTTCCTCGAGGGCCTCGACCCGCAGTTCGTCGCCGATGACCTGGTCGACTACCGGCACGTCAAGGTGGCCATGGAGAAATACAAGGGCTGGGAAAACGCACCGGGCGTCGATCCCGCCAATCCGTTCGAACGCGAAGAAGTGGTAAAGATATGAGCACCCCGCAGTCGGCCGTGACGAGGAACCTGGACGTGCGTCGCGAGGCGGTCGACTGGGATCGGCTGGGGCGGCTGATGCTGAGCCGCCTCGCCTACCCGTTGGCCGGCATCGCAGCGATGCTGGCCGTCTGGTGGCTGGGAGGCTGGCTGATCGCCAGCAACCCCGACACCGAGTCGTTCGCGGATTTCGCCCCGGTACCCGCGTTCGCGCGACTGATGGAACTGCTCGCCAACGGTTACGTCTGGGACGCCACGGCACCGAGCCTGGAACGCATCGGCCTGGGTCTTTTGTGGGCCGTGGTGATCGGCGTTCCAGTCGGCGTTGGCATCGGACTGTTCGCCAGCCTGCGCGAGATTACCCACGTGCCGTTCCAATTCCTGCGCATGATCTCGCCGCTGGCGTGGATGCCGGTCGCGGTGCTGGCCTTCGCAACCTGGGACGGTGCCATCGTGTTTCTGATCACGGTCGCGGCGATCTGGCCGGTGCTGTTCTCAACGGCGCAGGGTGTGCGCCGAATCGACCCACTGTGGTTCAAGGTCGCTAAAAACCTCGGCGCCGACGGTTGGCAGATGCTGCGCCGGATCATCTTCCCGGCAATCGGCCAGGATATCTTCGCCGGGGTGCGGCTGGCCGTTGGCGTGGCCTGGATCGTGCTGGTGCCTGCCGAATATCTCGGCGTGACCAGCGGACTCGGTTACGCGATCAACGACGCGCGCGACACCCTCGAGTATGACACCCTGGCGGCGATGGTCGTGGTGATCGGCGTGATAGGATTCCTGCTCGACGGCATCTGCGTCAGCCTGATCAAGCGTTTCAGCTGGCACCATCAGGATTGATTCGCTCTGGCAGGGGCGGCGCCGTTTCTTTTCTTCCGAGCGCAGGTCGAGACGCTGTCCGGCAGGGCGCGCGACCATGAAGAGACTCTTTTCCACGCGCCCCGGATCCATGCGTAACGCGCCGTGTCGGTAGTCGTTATGCTTCGACCCAGGGCAGTGCCGAACCGGCGGGGCGCGAGATGGCGGAATCCACGATAGCTACGACACCTGAATCCGAACTGCTGGTGGTCCAGGAGGCGGCTCGCCTGATCACCAGGTCGACCGATCCCGAGCCCGCCATCAAAGGTATCCTTCGACTGTTGTCGCAGCTGCTGGGTTTGAACCGTGGCCGCGTCCTGCTGCCCGACGAAGAGAGTGGTGCGCTGGAGATCCGTTATGCCTACGGCCTGACCGCCGACGAGCGCGCGCGCGGCCGCTACATGATCGGCGAGGGCGTCACCGGCAAGGTCTTCAAGACAAGTCAGCTGGCACTGATCCAGGATATCGACGACGAGCCCACCTACCTGGCCCGCGCCGTCGACCGCACCACGCTGCCCGATGAGGCAGTGGCCTTCATCGCGGTGCCGATCGTGATCGAGGAATATCCGGCCGGTGTGCTCGCGGTGCACCGGCTGCGCCAGCGCGAGAGGCCGTTCCAGCGCGATGTCGCGTTGTTGCAGGTCCTTGCGACCTTCATCGGCCAGACCTTGCGTGTCAACGAACTGATCGCCGAGCGCACCGCGCACCTGCTGTCGGAAAACCTGCTGCTGAAAAACAAACTGGAGAGCAAGGGCGCGCGTTACGGCATCATGGGCCAAAGCCCTTCGCTGCAACAGGCGATCCAGCAGGCGCTGCAGGTCGCCCGGACCAGCACCACGGTACTGCTGCTCGGTGAATCCGGCACCGGCAAGGAGCGCTTTGCCCGCATGCAGCATCTCGCCAGTGATCGTGCCGAGGGTCCGTTCGTCAGCATCAACTGCGCAGCAATCCCGGCGACGCTGATCGAATCGGAACTGTTCGGCCATGAACGCGGCGCCTTCACCGGCGCGACCGCGTCCAAGCCGGGGAAGGTCGAACTAGCCTCCGACGGGACACTGTTCCTCGACGAGATCGGCGATCTCGATCTCGAACTGCAGGCCAAGCTGCTCAAGGTCCTCGAACAAAAGGTGATCCAGCGGGTCGGCGGCAGCAAAGAGATCCCGGTTGATGTGCGGATCGTCGCCGCAACCCACAAGAACCTGCAGGAGGCGGTCAATGAAAACCGCTTCCGGCTGGATCTTTTCTACCGGCTCAACATCTTCCCGATCCGTCTCCCGCCGCTGCGCGCGCGGCAGGGCGACGTGCCGATACTCGCGCGCTTCTTCCTCAACGCGGCCAACCAGGAGTACGGGCGCAACATGGTATTCGGACCCGGTGCGATCGAGATGCTCGACGGCTACCCGTGGCCGGGCAACATCCGGCAGCTCGAGAACATGATCAAGCGCGCCGTACTGATGAGCGTGGATACACAGATCCCGCGCGAGCTGATCAAGCGCATCCTGGTCGACGAAGACGGCATCAACTCGCCGGACAGCGTTACGGTGCCGAGCTACCACGGCGCGGCCCACGCCTACCACCAGCCACCCGAGCCAGCAGTGCTGCCCGCCGACGGGATGCGGCCCTATTCCCGAGTCCGCGAAGACGAGAGCGGGCGCATCCTCGAGGCGCTGCGCCGGCATCGCGGAAACAAGACACGCGCGGCGATGAGTCTCGGGATGACCCCGCGCCAACTGCGTTATCGGATTCAGAAGCTCGGCATCGATATCTGAGCGCAACGCTCGGCCGCGACAAAACCGGACAAATTGCCCGCCCGCCACTCGACATTGTCGACAAAGGCCGCGCACTGTCCGTTGTTCGGTTGGCCCCGCCGCCCCATTTCCCTTGCTGGCGCAGGAAACAACCATACTGGCACGGGCGTTGCTCAGAGTTACCCGAAGGCAACCCAAACACCCACAGGAGAGACCTGATGAGCACCAATCCCCAGACCATCGCCAAATCCATGAGCTGCCTGCGGCCGCTCGACGCCGAGGGCCTGAGCGCCCTGGGTGAGAAGGGCAAGGCCAATCCCGCTGCCGTGGTGACCCTGAAGGCTAAGACGGTCTGCGAGGGCCAGTTCCGTATGCAGACCTACGTGCGCGATCTCGCCCCGATGCTGATCGACGAGCCGCCTCACCTGCTCGGCGAGAACAATGCGCCGAATCCCTCTGAGGCCCTGCTGGCGACACTTGGCGCCTGCCTCGCGGTCGGCGTGCACGCCAATGCGACGGCGCGCGGGATCAAGCTCAGCAAACTCGAACTCGAACTCGAAGGCGACATCAACGTGACCGCAGTCTGGGGCACCGGCGACCTCGACGAGGCCAAGACGCTGGGCTTCTCGGCAGTGCGCGTGAAGATCGATGCCGAGGGTGACGCGCCGAAGGCCGAGATCGACGAAATCATCGGCCACTCGAACGTCTGGTCGCCGGTTGCCAACACCCTGCGCAACAACGTGGCCCTGGAAGTCGACACCGGCCTAATCGGCCGGTCCGTACTGAGGAAGAGACGATGAGCCAATCTGCCGTACCGATGCCGGATCCACTGATGCCGGTCGAAGACATGCTGGCCGCGACCCGCCGGATCGTGCATGAAGATCTCAAGCCGCTGACGGTCAAGATCGACCTCGAAGGCCTCTATCCCGAGGACGTGCTGCGCAAGCTCGGGCCCGACCGGGGCCTATCGCTATCACCTGCCGGCAGCGCGGGCCGACGGCGGCATGGACATGGGCGCCGCGATCCGGTCGATGGCCGAGGTGTCGCACGAATGTCTGTCGACCGGATTCGCCGTATGGTGCCAGGACACCTGTGGCTGGTACCTGCAAAACGCCGAGAACAAAGCGGTTCGCGACGCCTGGCTGCCCCGGGTGTCACGCGGCGAGGTACTCGGTGGCACCGGCATGTCGAACACAATGAAGGCGTTTGCTGGCATCGAGGAACTGCGTCTCAAGGGCAAGCGCGTCGATGGCGGTTATATCGTCAACGGGTCGCTGCCCTGGGTGTCGAATCTGGGCGAGGACCACGTCTTCGGCACGCTGTTCGAGCTCGAGGGTACAGGTAAGCGTTCGGTGATGACCTTGGTCGATTGCAGCATGGAGGGTTTCTCGCTGCGCCTGTCGGCCCATTTCACCGCGCTCGAAGGTACCCGTACCTTTGCCTGCATCTTCGACAATGTGTTCATCCCGGACGCGATGATCATCGACCACGACGGTGCGGCGTTCCTGCGCCGTTCGCGCGCCGGCATCGTGTTGCTGCAGTTCGGCATGGGCGTCGGTATCGTGCAGTCCTGCATCGACCTGTGCCGCGAGGTCGAGCCGCTGCTGGGCCACGTCAACTGCTATCTCGACGACCGACCCGACGAGTTACAGGAGGAGTTGGACGACGCGGTCGAGGCGGCGCTGGCACTGGCCGAAGATCCCGTTCGAGACATCCGAATGATTTCTTCCGTGAGATCCTCCAGCTGCGTCTCGCCGCCGGCGAACTGGCAATTCGCGCCTCACAGTCGGCGATGCTGCACACCGGTGCCAAGGGCTACCTGCGCACCGCGCCCGCGCAGCGCAAGCTGCGCGAGTCGTACTTTGTCGCGATCGTTACGCCGGCGATCAAGCACTTGCGCAAGGAGCTCGACATACTCGCGGCCGCCGCTTGAGCGCCGTCCGATCCTATGGGGGAGCGCACGGTTCCCCCTGTTTTCGCAAAGAACAACAGGAAAGACTCAATCGATGAAGACTGTCGTTACCCGGCTGACCGCCGAAGAGGCGGTAAAGGTCCTCTTAGCCGCGATCGAAAGCGAGAATATGCGGCGTTGTCGCCCACATCAACGGCCAGGCAAATGCCGCCAAGATGGGCAAGACGGTCCCGGCCGACCAGATCCTCGAGGTGTTCCGCCCCGATTTCGCGATCCGTGTCTGGGAGGCCTGCAAGCCGGCCGGTCACGATATCCCGCTGCGCATCCACGTTTACGAAGACGGTCACGAGGTCAAGGTCGCCTGCCGTCTGCCGAGCACCGTTTTCGCGCCGTTCGGTTCTGCTGAACTGGATGCGATCGGTGCCGAACTGGACGTGATTTTCAACAACATCTTATGTGCCCTGCCGGAGATGTGACATGGCGGACGACGATTTTCAACGCTGGGTATGCGACGCATGCGGATACATCTACGACGAGGCCGAGGGCGACCCGGATTCCGGGCTCACCCCCGGCACCCGCTACGATCAGATCCCCGAAGACTGGCAGTGCCCGCTGTGCGGTCTGCGCAAGAGCGATCTCCGGCTACTGCCGACCGTTCCATCGGCCCCGGCGGTCCGACCGGCGTCGGTCCCGCGCGCGGGCGCCCTGTGCAAGGGTGGAAATGACTACGTGGTGATCGTCGGCGCCGGCATTGCCGGCTGGTCGGCGGCCGAGGCGATCCGCGCACGCGACCCGGAAAGGCCGATCCTGCTCGTCACCGCCTGTGAGGGCATCAGCTACCCGAAGCCGGCGCTGTCGACGGCGTTCGCCCACGGCAAGGCCGCCGAGGACATCGCCGAGCAGGACGCAGTCGGCAAGGCCGCATCGCTCGGGCTTTCGGTGCGCACCCAGATCCGGGTACTGAAGGTCGACACGGTGAAAAAACGCATTACCACCGTCAAGGGCGGCATTCAGTACGGCACGCTGATCCTGGCGCTCGGCGCGCAGCAGCGTGAGCTTCCGGTTGCCGGCGACGCCGCGGACACGGTGCTCAGGGTCAACGACCTGCTGGCCTACCGTCGACTGCGTACGCGACTGGCCGAGGGCGTTCGCCACGTCACGATCCTAGGTGCCGGCCTAATTGGCTGCGAGTTTGCAGAAGACCTCACCGGCGCCGGTTACCAGGTCAGCGTGGTCGATCCCACGGCCTATCCATTGGCCAGCCTGCTGCCGGCCGCCACGGGTTCTCGCCTGCGCGATCGGCTTACCCAGCGCGGTGTATCCTGGCAATTCCATGCCACGCTCGATCACCTTGAGAACAGCGCCGACCGGCTGCGCGCAACGCTGTCGACCGGTGATGCCTTCGACACCGACCTGGTGCTTTCGGCAGCCGGGCTGGTTGCCAATACCGCGGTCGCCGGCAAGGCCGGACTGACGGTCGAACGCGGCATAGTCACTGATCGCCTGATGCAGACATCGGCGCCGGACGTGTTTGCGATCGGTGACTGCGCCGCAGTCGAAGGTGAGATCTTTGCCTACATCGAGCCGATCCGCCGACAGGCCGAGACCATCGCCGCGAAGCTCTCCGGCGAGACCCGCCCGTTCGACGTCAAGCCACCGCTGGTCCGGGTCAAGACACCCAGTCTACCGCTCAGCGTCTGCCCGCCTCGCAGCGCCGGGCCCGGGGCGCCAGTCCCACAGCCATCGGTCGATAGCGAACGCGTCGACTATCTCAGCGGAGAGCGCATGGTCGGCTTCGTCCTCAGTGGCGAACGCGCGGCCGAAGGGATGCAGCTGTATCGTCAGCTGTATGACTGAGCTTCCCCCGGGCGAGTTTAAAAGGCACAAAGCGCCTTTTCGGTAGCTGCCAGTCCCTCGTCATCTGCGCCGGCACCTGCGGCTGGCGCTCACTCCCACTCGCCCAGTGCCTCTGAGCGGCGTCACGGCGCTCGAATCAGCCCCGGCGACGGGTGCGCGGGTGCGGGCGCGGCGTAATGTTGCGCCCAAGAAGATCGATGAAGACGTGTTGGTGCCGGTATCGCGCATCGCGGCGATCAAGTGGCAGTTCGACCCGCACGGCATCCTCAATCCCGCAGGCGGCTGTCCAGATAACTGAGATAGCGGCCCTATTTTTTTCATCCTGGCCTCCGGAGCAAAAAATTTCCAACCGATTCGTGCAAGATGTCGCCGAACAGCACAAGCGCTGGACCCTGGAGAACACAATGAAGAGACCATCACGCTTCGTCTGTTTCCTGCTGTTGCTGATGCCTGCTATGTCGCTGGCGATGGGTGGTGAGTCCGAGATCATCGATCTCACCGGGCACTGGGTTGGCTACACCGCGCTGGCCATCTTCGGCGTTGTCTTATCTGCTGGTGATGGCGGAGGAATTCACACACCTGCGCAAGTCCAAGCCGGTCATCCTGGCTGCCGGCATCATCTGGGCCCTGATCGCTGGTCGTTTATCACACCCATGGCATCGATCACGCGGCAGAGAATGCGGTGCGCCACAACCTGCTCGAATACGCCGAGCTGATGCTGTTCCTGCTGGTCGCGATGACCTATATCAACGCCATGGACGAACGCAGTGTGTTCGAGGCCCTGCGGTCCTGGCTGGTCACGAAGGGTTATGGATTGCGCCAGCTGTTCTGGATCACCGGCGTGCTCGCCTTCTTGATCTCGCCGATCGCCGACAACCTGACCACAGCCCTGCTGATGTGCGCCGTGGTGCTGGCGGTCGGCGGTGACAACACCAAGTTCGTCCTGACTGGCCTGTATCAACATCGTCGTTGCGGCCAATGCCGGCGGCGCCTTCAGCCCGTTCGGCGACATCACTACCCTGATGGTCTGGCAGAAACAGATCCAGACGCCCCAGGGCGTGGTCGATTTCTGGGCTTTCTTCGCCCTGTTCCTGCCCTCGCTGGTTAACTGGCTGGTGCCTGCGGCGATCATGTCGCATGGCGGTCCCGGACGAGAAGCCGCACGGTGGCGGCGAGGCGGTCAGAATGCGCGCGGCGCCAAGCGCATCATCGTGCTGTTCCTGCTCACCATCGCCACCGCGGTAAGTTTCCATAACTTCCTGCACATGCCGCCGGTTATCGGCATGCTGACCGGCCTCGCCTACCTGCAGTTTTTCGGCTACTACCTGAAGAAGACCCAGCGCACGCGGAAACGCATGCCCAGACTCGGAAGCATGAAGGCCAGATCGGCGATCCGGTCGCCTTCGACGTGTTCAACAAGGTTGCCCGCGCCGAATGGGACACCCTGCTGTTCTTTTACGGGGTCGTGCTGTGCGTCGGCGGACTCGGTTTTATCGGCTACCTGGCATGGCCTCGGAGGTCATGTACGTCGACTGGGGCGCAACCAACGCCAACGTCGCTGGTCGGCGTGATGTCCGCCATCGTTGACAACATCCCGGTGATGTTCGCGGTCCTGACCATGATGCCGGACATGTCGCATGGGCCAGTGGCTGCTGGTCACGCTGACTGCCGGCGTTGGTGGCTCCATGCTGTCGATCGGCTCGGCGGCCGGCGTCGCACTGATGGGCCAGGCGCGCGGCAAGTACACCTTCTTCGGCCACCTGAAATGGACGCCGGTGATCGCGCTCGGTTACGCGGCGAGCATCGCGACGCATATGTGGCTGAACAGCGCGGCGTTCTGAGGAGCCGGCGGCCGTCACCCGGCCGATTCAAGTTGACCGATTCGTTGATGTGCGCTGTACTCAGCGCTCCAGCCCTCCTTTTTCTCGGCGTATAGAAAATACAGACGCCCCCTCCTCACCCGAATGGAGCGGCTCGACTGCCCATTCCTGGCCTACTGCTGACGTCGAGATCACATTATTCGATACTCTGGCTGAACCTGGTCGTCCAGCCAGATGTCATCCGGACTAACGTACTCGTCACGCAGATTGAAGGGCACGCCAATCTGGTCAAAACAGTCATACACCAGCTCAGAACATATGTATTTGCGGTCACGAGTGCGCCGGCTGACGCTAAACAGGATGCGAAACCCGATGCGTATGATCTCGAAATTGTCATACGGTTTGGTGAGTTCATCCATGCCGTAACTGATGGCGTGATTGAGCTTATCTTCGTCGATCTTCGGCTGTAAACGTGCGACCACGATGTTCCCCTTGTAGGGGCGATTCTTGCCGTGGTAATCCTTGAGATACTTGGACAGCGGGGCCAAACGCACACCGATCAGGGTTTCACTCTCCAGAATGAAGACGCGTTGCAGCGTTGGATCCTTATAGATCATGCCGACATGGCTCCATACCGAGCGCGTGAACTTCTGGATGGCGTGCGAAAAAAAATAGGAGCCGGAACAGAAGACTAGGTCACCGGTCTGCATATCTTCGCGCATGGCATTGTAAGGATGTAAAGGGAGTTGCTGGATTTCCTTTTTGCTGAGGGGGGCTGCCATAACGGTCTGCGGCTCAGATGAATTGCTTGTCCCGACAAGATAAGTCATTCGCCACGCAAACGCATTAAGTGGGCGGAAATAGTTTTCACACGGCCTGAGTTCGGCAGTACCTAGCTTTTTTGGTTCGGGATAGGTTGGGTCGGGTCAATCCGCAACCGGAAAGCGGCATAATGGGCCATATGCGACGTCTCGATAAATACCTAAGAAAATCTCCCGGACCAGGATCATGTCCTGGTCTCGTACGGTGGGCGTGGCTCGCCGCTACCCTGCTGATCGGCGGCTGTGCATTGTTGCTTCCACAGCCCTATGGCGAAGTGGTGCCGGATGCGGATTCGGTCAGGCCGGACGGCGGGCCCAACCTCATCCCGCCCAACGCGCCGTCGATAATGAACGGTCACTGGGCCGACTACGATGGTCACGAGGGTATCGACGTGATCGGCGAAGTCGGTCTGCCGGTGCTAGCGCCGGCAGACGGGGTGGTGACGCGGTCGTTCTTCGAACCGATGTATGGACACGCGGTGTTTATCGAGCACGGCAAGCGCCCCGATGGCACTGCGTTGCGCACCCGCTTCGTGCACCTCGATGAGCGCCTAGTCGAAGTAGGTGACCGCGTGACGCGCGGCGAACAGATTGGCACGCTAGGGCGGACCGGTTTGCTGGCGGGCGGCATACCGCACCTGCACTACGAGGTACAGACCCTGGCCACGGGGCGCTGGGAGATCTTCCAGGTCACCAATCCGCACCTCTACTGGGTTAACGGGCCCGGCGATGTGACCTGCTTTGATCTGCGCGAGGTTTACCCGTCGAAGCCATTCCGCACGACTTACCCGGTCCCGTGTCGCGGGATCCCCTGGCGTTGACGTGACGCCTGACGTACTCGCCGTAGAGCCCTCCACAGTCCCACATACTGCTGCGAGCCGTTGAGCTGCCGACCGCGCTGGGGCGGCACCCGGCAGAGCCACTACCGAGGAGGCTTCCGGCTCGACAACTTTCGCTTGGGACGAATGCCGCCTTCTTTACGCGCCACGTATACCCAGTTCCTTGGCGGCGTCCGTGACGCGGATCGATGCGACCAGGCTGCGCAGATCCGGCAGGTACTTCTCGTATACGGGTTTGCTCGCATTCAGGTGCACATTGATCATTAACGTTTCAGAAATCATCAGGCATGTGTGCAGAACAACGTCCTGGCCACGAATGTTGGCTTCAAACACACCCTTCCAAACCTCAAAACCGTTTAGCTATGTCGTCCTGTCGAACACCTGGCGATGATCATGCATTTCGTGAACGTGCTATTGGCCTTCACTCATTTTCTCCCGTGTCATATGGCTATCCCGGTGCTCCGGGACGACACCCAGTATGTTCGGATCGTCCGCAGATCCCGCGCGCGTGAAGTGGCGGCCATTCTTAAAGCGCTCGTTGCTCCAGCCGTCCGGTATCTCAAACGCAATCAGGCCCCTCGGTTCGGTCAAGAGCTCTGCCAACACATTGCCGCCCGCCCACAGCGCTAACCCGCATCTGTCACCGGTTGAGTGAACAATCCGCTTGGAGCGGATTGAAACAGCCGCAGGCTGGCCCGCAGGGCGCTGCACACGGATGTGCAGCGTAAGACCAAGCCGGAGCGAGCGAGAAACCGCCAGGATCGGGATAGGGAAGCAGCGGATACAAGGTGTCAATCTGAGCTCACGGGCAGAATCATCCACTTCTAGAGAAATCCCGGTCTGTTGTGACACAGCTGCTGCCCGGCCGGTGCCCGATGCGGGCTAGGACCACGGCGATTACTGCTGCCATGGTTAGCACGTGGGTACCCTTGCTTACCAGGGATTTCCTGTGAATGCCCTCAGTCACGATTGGTAGTCTTTGATGCAGTCCCGCCAATGCTTAACCGGGATTGAACATCGCAACGGAAACCGCGAAAGCGCCGGCCGTCGATGAGGCCAGTGACAGCAAAGCTACCAGGAGTTGCCCGCCATAGACGATTCGTCCACCCGGATTACGCACCAACCCAATCGGTCCATACCGCAACGCAAACAAAGAAAGCAACAGCGCCGGCCCCGCTATCGAAACGAAATAGATGCCGACGATGCGAAGGATCCTTTCTCGTTCGCCGTTATCCTGCGGTAGCGACCAGGACTCCTCATTGAATATCCAGCCGATGATCGGCGACCAAGTGGCACCGGGCCGCCGTTGAGCCAGGCAATCAGGAACGACGTGGTCAGACAAAGCACCGGAGTTGCCGCGGTTTCGATAACTCAGCTGCGCCGCGCCGGGTGGCTTACGAATTGCCACAACGCGAACAGCAGCACGCAGAAGCCGACAATCACTAGGTAATACGTCATGGCGAGCGTGTGAAAATCGACCGGCGCCACGAGAAAGATTGTGAACCCGTAAAGCATCACGAGTAGCTGAGCGAAAAAAACGAAACGCAGGGCAATCATTACTCGCGAGCCTATGGGCGCAGTGGCGTAAATCCTTGCACTCAATTGCGAAACCTATCGATGATAGGAAATCCCATCGCGGCGGAGCAACTGAATCGATGCCGACAAGGTCGGATAAGCCCGTTCAACGTCTGAGTGCAGGGAATGTTCGGCGCGCAGTGTCGATCAACACAGCGGTAAAGTATAGGCGGCGTTAGCAAGCTCTTGGCTTATCAGCACCCCGCCCCACGGCCATCGGCACGAAAGGTCGTCAGAATCCTGATTTAATAGTTCTACCGTTCCACTGAGGTAGCGTCGCAAGATGAGCGTAATAGGCGATGTACATGAACCTGTCTGGATAGGCAGGGCGATAGATGTAGAAACATACCGAGGTAGTTGGATTGGCTACTGTGAGAGCCCAGAAGCCATCACCGGATACCAGGGGTCCAGCAAAGGGAATGACCTCAGGTGGGTGTTGCAGTAATCCACTCCAAAGATCGACGCAATCCACCGTACCTGCTACTGGTGAGGGCCACCCGTTTACGCTGACGGGCACAGTAGCTCCGTCGAAATTGACGGTGTTTCCGATTCTTCCGTCTGCCAGCCACTGGGCTCGCGCACTACTCGCTGCCGTACGAAACGCTCCATTTATCGCTTCCATCGAGCCGTCATGCGCCTGATCGGTTGCATCCAGAAACTTGGGCAAGGCTATGACCGCTAGCACCGAGAGCACAATTACGACGGTTACCAGCTCGATCAGCGTGAATCCTTGCCTCCGATGCAAGAAAAATCTCTCCACCTCGAGGGCTCACCAGGCATTTAAATAGGATGAGATAACTGTCGGCGGAAAAAGGCTTCCCTTGAGCTTGGTTCGCATGAGGGAACTAACCTGCATGTTGCACCAGTCGATCGTGGACGGGCGCGAATGAATCGGCAGAGATGCGGTGAACGTCATATTCGGTGCGCTTTCTTGAAGGTACAGTTTGTCCCTCGTCCCCGATCTATCCAGGCCCTCGCTTGTCCAGGTGGCAGCCGAGCCTGGTTCTACCTGCAATATGCGTTGAAGCGTGGTGAGGGTATCGTGGTTGTGACCGGCCCCCCCGGCTCGGGCAAAACCACGCTTGCTCAGCGCCTGCTCGGTGAAACCAATCCGGCGCAGGTCATCAGCGTGCAACTGGTTGCCAACGACCTGTCACCGACTGATCTGCTGCGTAAACTGGCCTACGCCCTCGGCCTGCCGGCGGAAGGTAAGGACCAGGCAATGTTGTCGTTGCTGATTGAGCGGCATCTGGTCGGGGGGCAACATGCGCAGCGTCGCGTGTTGGTCGTCATCGACGAGGCGCAGACCCTGTCACATCAGTCACTCGAGGCCATGCGCCCGCTCACTGACCTGCAGTCGCAGAAACACCCGGCGCTGCAGCTGGTGTTTTTCGGACAGGAGGGATTCGAGGGCGTTATGAGTACGCCTGGCATGGAGCAGTTCCAGCATCGCGTTGTTGCCAGTTGTCGACTGCAACCGATGGACCTCATGGAGACCAAGGCATACCTTGAGTACCGCCTCGGTGCGGTGAACTGGCGTGGCAACCCGTCAATCAATGGTCCGGCCGTCATGGCGATCTATTGCTATAGTAGTGGTATCCCGCGGCACGTCAACAAGATCTGCAGCCGCCTGATGTTGCGCGGCAGCAGCGAAGAGCGGCACGCACTCGACGAGCACGATGTCATGGCGGCGGTGCGTGACCTGAGCAGCGAACTGCTGGCGCCGCTGACCCACGACGCCACGGCGCAGGACGCGACTGTCAACGCGCTCAGTTCCATTCACGAATTGGCGCTGGTGCCTAAGATGTCACCGAATACACCGGATGCTACGCAAGTGGCCCGCGTGATCGCTGAGTGGCCGTCGAAAGATGAGACCCGGGCCGCGCCGTTCACATCGGATGGGCGCCGACAGTCACTGGGACTAGTGGCGCAGGCGTCGACTGTTTCGGAACGCTCTCGTAGCTTGGCCCGAGCTATATCGCGATTGAATGCGCGAAGCTGAGTTCTTTCTGAGTTGTTAAACACCCCGCTTCGGCGGGGTCTCTTATGTCTGGCGTTGGCCAGGGAAGAGACAAAGAAGTAGCCCCCACGCGAAAGCATGAGTGAATCGCTGGGGCATGAGTCCGCTACCAACACACTCCGGATTTTTTTTGGCATAGTAACTGGGTCGAGAGATCAGGTGCCAGTCGGCACGAAGCTCAGGATCGCAGTCGACTCCAAAGAGACGGTCAGACCATATTAGGCAAATGACCGCTGTTAAGAAGAGCAGGCGTTGGTAGACGCAAAGGGCTCTGGCACGGACGGAAGTTGGACTGCGAAAATAGCGGATTCACTGGCCGCGCAGCGGTTGGTTCGGCCACGTGGATTTCGCGAGCAGGAAGATTTACGCTGCTAACTCTCCCCGATAGACTCAGCCTAGGTTGGGGGACCCCAAATCCCGACTGGTCAGCCAGGTGACAAGAATTTGTTTTTTCTAAAAAAGAATTTTTTACGGCTGAATCAGTATCGTGAACGCGCGGCTGAACGCAGCGTCTCAGAGTGGCAAGCACTGTTGGTCGAATTGCCATTTCTGACATTAATGCGCGCCTATCGAAAGCTGGCAATGGCTTGCTATCGCACAGCCGACCGGATGCGTTGGCAAGACAGGCGTACACAATCGTTTCTCACACACCACACTACCGCCGATGGGAAATACTTCTACATTATTGCAGTACCTAATATGTTGCATTTACTTATACCTGCGGTGCGGCTCGTCGAGAGCGAAATTCAGATTATCTTCATCGTCAACGGCCTCTCCCGAAGAGAACTCAATTTGCTCTCCGAAGTCCATCCGCATGTGCCACTACTGCGCCTTCCTACTCTACCAAGTTCCAGTTGGTCCCATGGCACGGTGATGAGCCTGCTATTGCGCACCAGCCCTCGCGACTTCGGAATCCTTGATCATGACTTCTTTCTATTCGATGTTTCGGTATTTCGCCAACTCGAATTTGCCGATAACGAATATGCGATATGCTTAACCGGATGGAGGAACGATGCTACTGGCCTACATTTCCCCGGAACACATTTCCTTTATCTGAGGGTCGAGCCTTTGCGGCGGCTGATCCGTCGATACTCAGTTGACGCCAACTTGTACAAGCGCCTACCAAGCAGTACCACATCTGCGTTGTCTGCGCTCGGCTTATCAATTGAAAACCCGCCGAAGGAGTACCAAACCTTCTTTGACTCTTTCCTGCTATTGAGCGCCCTGGCGATGCATCATGGCTTAGTGGCACGGCTTCTTAAGCCCGTCGGGAATAGCTTCACCCACGTCGGATCAACCAGTATGGGGTCTCAGTTAACTAAGCCGCCCGTTCACCATTACCTGAATGCGCGGTTTATCGCCCGTCTTGAGGACGGAGACGTCGCCAAAGAATACCTATCTCGCGGTCTGGCCTCGGTTGGCAGCGCGGCACGTTTCCGCAGCTTGTTAGAACCTGACACTGCTAACCGAATAGATGCCTTGATCGCCCGAGTAGATCGGCATGTCTCGGCACATCGGCATCAATCAGCGTCTGGCAAAGAATGACACGGGTTCGCGTGTGGAAAGCTTACGCTTTGAGAAAGCACCCTCAGCGGATGACCGAAGAGGTGCTCCTGGTGATCGCTGAGTGTTGTGTTGAACGCAGGACAATAGTCTCGCCGCCTCGATGTCTGCTTTGCGCTTATAGAGCGGTCATTCACAGCCATCTGGCTATTTGCGGAATATTGCCATCGGTACTAAGACTCTGCTTTCATGCAAGCACGCCTACCGCATAGGCCCTCATTCCGCCTTATCGCATGGGTTGTAATCCGCTATCCTGCAAACTGGCAGAGAACAAAGGCGCGGATATTCCAATAGCTGTGCCGGCTTTTTGATCAACTGTTCGCTATCAATCAAACGAGACCTTGCCGTATGAAATTCGCTGATGTTACGTGCCTATTGTTCGCCCAGCTTCTGGCCCCCGTAGCGTTCGCGCAGCAAAAGCCCAACATCGTCTACATCCTCGTCGATAACTGGGGCTGGGGCGATATCAGTGTCCAGGGGAGCACCGTCTCGACACCGCGCATCGATGAGCTTGCGGCCGAGGGGCTACCGCTCACAAACTTCAACGTCCAAAACCAATGCACGCCGACACGTTCCGCCTTGCATACCGGCCGTTTGCCAATCCGTTCAGGAACGCAAAAAGTCGCTGCCCCCGGGTGAACCGGATGGCTTGGCGCCCTGGGAATACACGATCGCAGAGCTGCTTTCGGATGCCGGGTATGCCACTGCGTTGTACGGCAAGTGGCACATAGGCTCGAAACCAGGCCGCATGCCAAACGACCAGGGTTACGACGAATGGTGGGGCATTAACGAGGGTTCTAACGCCGCAGGCTACACCAGCACATCGCAGTTTGATCCGAAAGTGGTGACGGTCCCGCACCTTTGGACCGGATTGAAAGGCAAGCCGTCGACCCCGACCGAACTCTACGACATCCCCGCCAAGGCGATCGATTTCATCAAGAAGAACTCAGCTGCGAAGAAACCCTTCTTTGTTTACGTTGGGTTCACCCACTTCCACCCCCCGTTTGACGTCCATCCCGACTTCAAAGGCAAATCTGGAGCCGGGATCTACTCGGACACCAAGCTGGAGGTGGATCACAACATCGGGCAGATTCTCGACGCCATTAAGGCCGCAGGGAGCGAGGAAAATACGATTGTCATCCTCACCGGTGACAACGGAGCCGGCAATATCACGTCGCCGGGAATTGGTACCATGGAAGGCGCAGGATCGAATGGCCCCTGGCGCAGTGGACTCAGCACGGCCTACGAGGGCGGCATGCGCACACCGGCCATGATTCGTTAGCCCGGAAAAATCGCATCTGGCGTGGTCAGCGATGAAATCCTGGCCGACTTGGACATCTTTCCGACAGTGGCGAATCTCGTCGGGGAATCGGATTTGATTCCCACCGACCGACCCATTGACGGGGTTGACCAGAGCGCGTTCCTGCTGGGCAAGCAGGAGAAATCCAACCGCGAATTCTTTGTCACCTACGTTTGCGACACGGTGTTTGCCGTCAAGTGGCGAAACATGAAAGTTCACTTCGCCGCCTCGGAGTCGACGCATTCGGTGATTCAACGCTACACCTTTCCGCAGGTATTCGATATCAAGGAAGACCCCAAAGAATCCTACGAGCTATGGGGCATGGATGGCTACATTCACGGCTGGGTGATGGAGCCGTTCAGCAAGATTCTTGCTGATGTGGCCGTGAGCATAAAGGAGTACCCGAACATAAAGCCGGGGCAGGATTTTGCTGGCTACAAGTAAGTCTAACCACCTATGGCAACCGGTTGCAGCGGACGGCGCTGACGCGCCACCGCTGAACCGGAGCTTTTTCGGTGCTGCTGCTGAATGGCTGCTCGGGGTCGTCTACGGTCGTCCGCCTCGATCCGGTTCAAACGTGATTACTCACCCTGATCACCGTGCCGGCTTATGTCTGTTGCGTGTTGTAAGCGGACTAGATCGTGATCCTCAGGAATGCGTACTTGTCCGCAAGGAGACGGACGAGCCGTAAAATTCCCGCTTGAACACTTTCTCGTAACGGACGCGCCAACATGCTGGCCCGCTGCTGTTCATGGTCGTGTCGCTCACCGCCCCTCCGCTGCCGGCGCGAACCCGCTCAATCGACTGACGTCTTGCGATGCCGGATGTTCGGCGGGGTCGGCCGCAGTCGGCTATGCTGCGGACCATCCGAACCGCGGAGACGCACCATGACTGCAGCGACACCGTCGCGCGACGACACACCGGCAGTGGACATCCGCGCCGGCCACCTGTTCGACCGCGTGCTCGGTTACGATTTCTTCATCTCCTACGCGCATGCTGACAGCCCGGGCTACGCCGAGCAGCTCGACAGTGCGCTCGGCCGGGCCGGTTTCAAGGCCTTCCTCGACAAGCAGGTGTACGTCGCCGGTGACGACCTAAACACGGCTACGCTGCGCCGCGTACGCGCCAGCAGCAAGCTGGTCGTGATCGTCGGGCCGGCCGCGCTGCAGTCACACTGGGTGCTGCAGGAGGTCGAGGCCGCGCTGGCGGCGCAGCGGCCGGTGATCGCGATCGACCTGCTCGGCGGTCTCGCCGACGGGCCGGCGGCAGCCAACCCGCTGGCCGCGCGGCTGCGCGACATCATCCATATCCGCGAGACTGGCGGGCTGCAGGCCGACGTCCCCAGCGACGCGACTCTGCAGGCCCTGGCACGTAGCTTCCAGTCGACCCGTCGCGAGGCCCTGCGCTGGCGGCTGGCGCTCGCCGGGGTGGCGTTTTTCGCCGTGCTGGCCGGCTTTTCGTACTGGCAGAAGACCCTCGCCGATGCGCGCGCCGAGCAGTACCTGAAATTCTGCGAGGAAATCCGCACGGCTGTGAGGACCGGCAACGCGACCATCGGCAGCCTGCGGGGGACCGAATTCGGCGACCTGGTCGCCGACGTCACCGAGACCCTCGCGCGCCTGCCTGACCCGGACACGGATCCAAAACTTCGCTGCGTCCCGGTCGGCAGCGACGAGCCGGCGCGCAGCTCCTAAGCCAACCCGCCACTATACCCGGTCAACGACAGGGCGGCGCGGCTTGCTGCTACAGCGCCACGCGCATGTCCAGGCGCGCCTGCCCGGTCAATTCGACGTCGGCGAGGATCGCGTTCGCGGTCACCCAGACGCGCCGCAGGTCGACCGACAGCTGCGAGAAATGGATCGCGCCGCGATTCTCGACCGGCAGGCGGGTGTCCTGCTGAAACAGCAGCAGGCGGTCGCGCATCACCGCGACCTCGCGACGCAGCGCGTCTATGCCGTCGACGCCGTCCCATAGCGCGTCGTCGCCGAGCCAGTCGACGATCTCCTGCAGCACGTTCGCCATGCTGCGCTTGAATACGTGCACCCGGCCGGGCGGCGCGGTGTCGTCGCCACTCAGCCAGATCAAGTCCCCCTGCCCGTCCGCCCCGCAGCGCTGCAGCGCTGCCAGGTCGTGCCGCCCGGTCACCCTGCGCAGGCGGAAACCGCCGACACAGGGCGACGCCGGCGGTGGCGTGCCGTCACCAGTCAGCGCCTTCGTATCGGTGGGCAGTAGCAACCGTACCGGCAGGCGGAAGCCGTCAGCGTTGTCCGCCGGCGTGTCGTTCGGCTCGCGCACCTGCCAGTCGCTGCCGAACACCAGCCGAGGCCGGCCTTCCAGCACGGCGGCGAGGCGGTAGTCTTCGCCGGTGGCGGACGCGCCGGTGAAGCGCAGGCGTGGGGCATCGATCCCCAGCGCGAGCGCATCGCCGAAAACCGCGGGCCCGCTGGCCCGCAGGCCGGCCTGGATGCGCGCCGACACATCGACCCTAATCGCCTTGCTGTAATCGGGCTTGCGGATCAGGCCAAACCCCGAGGCGAAGGCCTCGCCGACCGCCTTGCCGGCATCGACGACTCCCTTGGATTCGATCCGGCACTCGTAGTCGCGGCGGTCGTTGTCGACCGAGCGCAACGCGTACCGCAGTCCGCCGGCCGGCGAGAAACGCGGCACCAGCCACGCGCTGATGCGGAAGGTCACCGCCGCGCAGCCGACCCTGCCGACAACCAGGTCGGTTCCGCGATCGATACTGACATCGACACGCATGGCGACCGGCAGGGTCATGCGCAGCACGCCGTTGGGGTCCGCGGCGATCTGCAATGCGCCGCCATCCATACGCGGCGTCACGGTCACCGTTACCCCCGATTCGCGGTGCCGCTGCGCGACCGGCGGGGAACGCCGGAGCGCCTCGGCGACGGCGACGCGCATGCGCTGCTGCAGGTGGGCGAGCGACAGTGACGCACTGACATCGATGCGGCTGACGACGGCAGGCGACGCTGCCGGCTCGACGGCGTCGGTAGCACCGACCGGTGCTGCGAAGAGCACACACGGGCAGAGGAGCAGCAAGCAGGCGCGGAGAGACATCTGCCTAGCCTAGCGCACAAATCGCTCTGCCATCCCGGAAGCCGACGCGGTTCGGCCACGCGCGGGCGCCGCGGTGCGGTGAAACCCCTGACCGAGGCAGGCGCCATAGAAAGGTTTATGTATGGCACGAGAGGCCGTAACCGCGACAGAATCGGGACTGCGCGACCGCTTTTGGGCCGGCTGCTGTCGAAACAGTTGCCTCAAACTCTAAGCCATCATCCGGCTCACCAAGCCATCAAGTCATGTCCGCTTTCTGCACCAACAACGGACGAAAGCCGCAACCACCCAACGCACCCTCGGTGGGTACCCGGAACCCCTTGGTTGATTTCCCGGTCTGCCCACCGACGAGTTGAGGGCAGCACTGGGTGGCACCGTCTGCTTGTTCCCGGAGGGCTGAATCGCCCAGAGTGAGGGTTGCGTGGCTCAATTTTTTGACTTCGGTTTCACTGCACAATGCCGCTATTCGCATGGATACAAAGACTCTGCCTATCTCGTTCAGCGAAGAGTCTGCCTAGTTCACCATTAGGTTTCGAAAGGTAACCGTTCAAGCTTTATCCGGAGGCGGTGTGAAGATGGAGACCAGGAATGATCCACCTGCTTGCGGCGTGGCCGAGAAGTTAGATCCAGAGGCGTTAGCGCCAAGCGACAGAAAAGCTGCTAGACGCTATCCACATGCACAGTACACCCACCAACTTTCTGAAGAAGAAGCTGAAGCCGTGTCGCGTTGGCTCGTCAGAGTGGTCCCACTGGTCTTTGGCGCCATGCTGGGTAGTCTCGCGAACAACATAGCGATCGGGCTCTCAGCCGCATTAGTTGTCAGCTTAGCCTTTGACTTGTCGATGGAAGGCAACTCCATTGCGCTCGGCTTATACCGTCGTTTGCGTAAATAGTGAAGGTCTTAGTGCGGCCAGGCTAACGGCAGCAGACAACACGACGCGATTCACACCCATCACGGATGGCGGCTCACTCGGTGGTGAATAGACAAATACCCCGCCAATGGCGGGATGCGGACCTGTCTGGAGAATTGAAAACGGGCCTTGATCACGGGCGGCCGTGTCCAGTAGTAAATGCGATCTGTTTCCGGCAATGCTCGCTTAGTCTATGCTGGTGCCGTTGACATAGGCCATACGATCGCACCTAGACTATCGTTCTGATCCCGGTGTCTGTCGGATCCATGATTAACTCTGTTCGAATAGGCGAAACGATGAGACGAGCGAGCTCAACAGGAATCATTCTATTTTTCCTGGTGTTCAACCTACTTTTTTCAAGCCGATTACTGGCAATGGAAGGCACGCTGCTTGTGGCCAACCGCGACGGGGGCAGCATCTCGCTGATCGATTTTCCAACGCGTGTAGAGGTCGCTCGCCTACCGATTGGCCCCATTATCCCGCACGAAGTGGATGTTTCGCCCGATGGTCGACTGGCCCTGACAAGCGAGTACGGTACTCAGAAGCGTCACGGTCAGCATCTGGTGCTGATCGATATCGAGAAAGCCACGGTTCTGTCCCGGATTGATCTTGGGCCGAACTCGCGCCCGCACACGGCACTGTTCCTGCCAGACGGTAAACGGGCGGTCGCAACGCTAGAAGAGTCAGACCAGTTAGCGCTGATCGATCTTGAGGCGGGGGAGGTAGTTCGGACTTATCCCACCGGCGCCAGAGAGGGGCACATGGTGCGACTCAGTCCCGACGGCTCGCGGGCTTATGTGACGAGTCGCAAAGGGAAAGGCGCCTTTTCCGTGATTTTCCTGGACAAGGAACGCGACACGGTCGTCGTCCCTACTGGGGCCGGCGCCGAGGGCTTGGCTGTCAACCCAGACGGTAGCGAGATCTGGGTTGCGAACCGCGGTGAAGAAACGATCTCGGTGATTGACGCCGACAGCCTGAAGATCGTGGCCACCCTGCCATCACGACCTTATGCGGGGCGCATCGAGATGACTGCCGATGGCCGCTATGCGGTCGTGCCGAACGGGAGCGCTTCCGGCGAAGTGCCGAACTACCTGCGGGTGTACGACGTCAAGAATCGTCAGATGATCGCCGAAAAGCCGCTCCGCGACGGCACCCCGCAGATCGGCTATTTCGGGATACTGATCCGAGGCGATACTGTTTTCGTGACGGACCCACTGGCAGATCTTGCCGATACCTTTGAGCTGCCAGCACTGACAGAACGACAGTTATTTCTTCGGCACCATGAGGCCCCGGACGGTATGGCATGGAGTCCACGCCGGGTTGCTGTGATGGAGAAATGAACAGTGGCGGACGATTGCTCGCGCCGTTCAGCCAAGCTAGTACAAACTGGGCGGCATCGCAATTGTAGCGATCAGGCCAAGTGGCCCTCCTGGGTGGGAGCGCCCGTTCCCGGCTTATGGCCCGTGAAGAGTCCTGACGCCTGATTTCGCCGACCCGTGAATGTCTCTTCCTGGCTGAGAGCACCCTTTAGCGGTTCCGTTGACGAACACCATACTGACCGCCGACCAGAACGGTCGGGAACTGGCCGGTTATGGCCGGATTGAGTCAAATCAGCCGCCTAGATGTCACATGTCTTCCTAGTCATCCACAACTTGGAATGTCAGAGCGAATCCCGCAGACGATGACACTGCCATCGCGAGAATCGTACTTGATAACGAGTTCACCAGTGTTCTGATTTCCAGTATCACCACCCGCACGATAGACGTAACTGCAAACTTTGTTGCTCGTGTGACGATAGGATCGGTAGTCTTGGTTGTTATTGTTATGAGCAACGCTTGGAGGATTAGAAAGAACGCCTTGCCACACACCGACACAACCAGCGCCGCCACGCCCGATGTTCTCGTTGCCATTTCCTTTGTCTGTTCCGATCGGATAGCCGATATTGTTGGTATCGACCGCGCCATCACCAAAACCGGCAAGATTCTGAACCCTTGTGGTGTGGCCTTGAGACAGAAAAACAGTTCTCACCATATCCGCGCCTGATCGAAGCCCGGCCGCCACGCCCTCCGCTTGCGCAAGTTCCGCTTGCCCTGACAACGCAACGAATCTGGGCAAGACTGAAGCTGCGAGTATTCCTAATAGGACGAGGACTACTACGAACTCAAGCAAAGTGAACCCTTCAGGATGGACAGTTTCAGGCGGCATCTCGTCCCTCTAGATCGCAAACAGTCTGCGACCCAGGCAGGTCTGCAAGGTCTGCACCCCCGCACTCGGTGGGGCCGGTTTGGTTCTATCGGCGAGTGGTGCGGCAGTGTTGCTCACAGCTTGCTGCTGAACCAGTCAATAAGGTCGGTCATCCCGTTAAACAAACGGCGAACGTAGTTAATGAGATGCAGCAAACCGCCCAGCGCACAACAAATCAGACCGATCCGAAATCCCCAATGAATCGGGGTGGAGGCGGTGGCGGTCACTGTTGTGCGATCTGGGTCGCCTTCGCACATGAACAACATAGACCACATGATCACAATCCCTGCGACCAAGAGTATTTTGCTAATGCGTCCCGTGTTCATGGGTCAGTTTTCGTTGTAGCGAGTATTGAGATCGCGATGTCCACCACACTCACTATCGGCGACGAGAAAGAAAACTTAGACTACCCCAGCACCGGCACTGCCGGTCGTTTCGTGACCGCGAAGGGCCTTTGATGGCCGGGAGCGCCCTTTAGCCCAACCCGGCCTGTAGCGCATCCTAGCGGTTGACTCCGCGCCCCAGCTAATGGCCGTTCCTGGCCGATAGCGCCCCAAACTGAGCCAGGAGCGATGCTGCTGATTCCCCAACATGATGGAGGAATCATCAATGCAGATGCTCACCTACAACCCGGCATCCCCTGCTCATCGAGAGCCTTGGAATAAGGGCAAGCTCGTCGGACCAAAGCCGCCCTTAAAGCTTCAGGAAATCTGGTCCATCCGGATTCGACTAGACATCGAACGCCGAGTCCGTGAGCTAGCGATGTTCAATCTGGCCATCGACAGCAAGCTCAGGGGCTGCGATTTGGTCCGGTTGAAGGTCAGCGATGTGATGCACGGGCACGACGCCGTCTCCCGCGCCATGGTCATTCAGCACAAGACTCATCAGCCCGTCCGCTTTGAGCTCACAGAGCAGACACGAGATGCCATCGAGAACTGGTTCAGTCACGCGGCTCTCGACCAAGACTGTTATTTATTCCCGAGTAGAGTATCTGGTTAACCGCACTTATCGACCAGGCAGTACGCCCGGATCGTCAAGGGCTGGGCCGCGATGATTGGGCGGAACCCGAAGGAGTACGGCACACACTCACTGCGCCGCACCAAAGCGACTCTGGTCTACCGTCGGACGAAGAACCTGCGGGCCGTCCAGCTGCTCCTCGGCCACACGAAGCTGGACTATGTCCCGCCCGGGACTATGTCCCTTTGCACCGAGCCCGGCGGACCGGCCGCAGTCCGACGCGCGGGCTGCGGGACATAGGAATTCGGACTATAGACCTTTGAGGAACGGCAGTAAGGGGTTGCCGGGGCGGTACCGCACGACATCATCGACACTCAGAGCACGGAGCGAGATATCTCGAGCCTCGCACCAGCCCCGAACGCAAATGCGTGTCGTGCTAACTGCCACACGTAGTTGGCAGAGTATTTCTTGCTGATCAACGACCCGACGAAAGCATCAAGGTGCTTCGCCCAAGCGTCGCCGATGGTACGAACCCGCGCATCGGCGTTCTCATACGAAAGTTACATGACATTCTCCTCTCAGGCGGAAGTGCCTGCTAAGGAGAATGGCAATGTCCATTGCTGAGGCGGCGTACCCGCAGCAGATCAGGCCGGCAAGCGATTACGGGACATAGTCCCGGGCGGGACATAGGCTGGAAAGTACGGTCAGGTATCTTGGCATCGAGGTCGACGATGCTGTGGAGATCTCGGAGCAGACCGAGTCATAGACCCCCGGCCAGGGCAGCGCCCGCTAATGGGCGCCGTCGGCCATGAACGGACATAAGCCGGGACGCGGATTCAACCGCCAGGATGTTCTACACGCCGGTGTCGGCTAAGGGGCGCTCCCGGCAACTTGCCGTCGTTGGCGATATAACTGGTGATATCTATCTCCTTCCGGTTAGCGGTCATTCGGAACATCTGTGGGGACCGGCAACTCAATTGGCAGCAGCGAGAAGCGTCAGAATACCCATCTGAATCTATCAAATGTTCGCGGTCGATGAAAATGCGCTAGCATCGTTTAGAGTCCCCGATAGGGGATCTGTAAACCCCTCGCCTTTAGGCGACGGATAGGTCCGGTGGGATTATGCTCGGTGGATGGAATCATACAAGAGCGGAAGCCATACGGTCTGGGACTGCAGATACCACCTGGTGTGGACAACGAAGTACCGGTATCAGGTGTTGGGAGGTGATGTCGGGCTGCGTTGCCGGGAGTTGTTGCGAGAGATTGCGCGCAGCAAAGAGATGGAGATCTATGCGGGGTCGATCAACCGGGATCACGTACATATGCTGATTGGGATCCCACCGCAGTTGTCGGTATCGAAGGCGGTACAGTTTCTCAAGGGCAAGAGTTCGCACAGATTGCTGACGGAGTATGGGGCCTTGAGAAAGCGCTACTGGGGCCAGCACTTGTGGGCGAGGGGATATTGGGTGGCATCGAGCGGGAACGTGACCGATGAGGTATGGAAGGAATACATCAAGAACCAGACCCCGCCGGAGCCGGACGACGATTTTCACGTTGTGTAGCGACAGCAATCGGCCGAAGTGCCGATCGATCCGGCCTCCAGCCGTAACTCGAAGCCACCGGCTTTAGCCGGTGGAGTATTCACATTCAGACGTGTCCCTCTAAAGGGGTAGCTTGGCATGCGAGAAAACCCCCACCCCCATCACTATGCCTTTGTTGGACCGTTCACATTTGCGCTTGTTACATTGACCATAACTCTTGCGTCTTACTCACATGCGGCTTCGTTCGTAATTCAAGATGGAGAGACGGTAACCGTACGGCAGGTACTTGATGGTGATGGAGAAACCGGCGTCATTGAAGTCGGCGGCGCCCTGGAAACGGGTTCAGATACGGCAATCTATGCGGGCGGGAAGAGTATTTCGGTGAGCAACAGCGGCAGTATCAGCACGAAAGGTGAATATGCGTACGGCATTAACTCCTCCGGCGACAAAGCCAATATCTCCAACAGCGGCAGTATCAGTACGGAAGGTTATGCTGCGTTCGGCATTTACTCCTCCGGCGACAAAGCCAATATCACCAACAGCGGCAGTATCAGCACGGAAGGGTATGCTGCGTTCGGCATCCTCTTTTTAGTAGGCGACAACGCCAACATCACCAACGGCGGAAGTATCCGCACGGAAGGGCGTTCTGCGGGTGGCATTTTCTTTTCACGCGGCGATAACGCCATCATCACCAACAGCGGCAGCATCAGCACGGAAGGGTATGCTGCGTACGGCATTTACTCCCCCGGCGAAAAAGCCAACATCACCAACAGCGGCAGTATCAGCACGGATGGGTATACTGCGTACGGCATTTACTCCTCCGGCGACAAAGCCAACATCACCAACAGCGGCAGTATCAGCACGGAAGGGGATATTGCGCACGGCATTCAATCCGAGTCCGGCGACAAAGCCAACATCACCAACAGCGGCAGTATCAGCACGGAAGGGGGTATTGCGAACGGCATTCGCTCCTTCGGCGACAACGCCAACATCACCAACGGCGGTAGTATCCGCACGGAAGGGCGTTCTGCGGGTGGTATTTTCTTTTCACGCGGCGATAACGCCATCATCACTAACAGCGGCAGTATCAGCACGGAAGGGGATGGTGCGTTAGGCATTTTCTCCTTCGGGTACAACGCCAACATCACCAACAGCGGCAGTATCAGCACGGAAGGGCGTAATGCGAACGGCATTGTCTCCTTCGGCGACAACGCCAACATCACCAACAGCGGCAGTATCAGCACGGAAGGGCGTGATGCGGACGGCATTTTCTCCCTAGGCGACAACGCCAACATCACCAACAAGGGAAGTATCAGCACCGAAGGGTATGCTGCGCACGGCATTTACACCTCTGGCAGCAACAACACTACCACCATCACCAACAGTGGCCGGATTTTCGCCACTGGCAGCGAGTCGTTTGCCATCCTTGGCGGCTCTGGCAATGAGACTGTTAGCATCCAGCCCGGTTCGCGCATCCTCGGCCCCATCGATCTCATCAATGCCGGTGACAGTGACGTCGCCAATATCTACGGCAGCTTCGGCTCTGCGGCGCTGACCTTCGAGAACACGGAGACCATCAACGTCTTCGCGCCCAACGCGTTGCGTATCGGCAGCACCGACACCGTCGTAGTGATCGACCCCACCGGTGAGTCAGTGTTGGGCAATACCCTGAATGCCTTTACCACCGGCATCCATAACGTTATTAGCCAGCGCATGCAGCACACACCGGCCTTCAAGCCGGTCAAACTTGCAGCGCTGGCGCTTTCTCAGGGCATGCTGTTCCAGGAACGCGCCCCGGTACTGTGGGGCCAGTTTTTCGGCCAAAATAGCGACCGCGACAGTGAAGGCCAAACGCTCGCCTACGACTATGACTACCGTGGCTTCGTCGGCGGCTACGAGCGGGACTACAACGGTGGCCGGATGGGCCTGCTCGCGGGCGTGGCCCGAGCCGATACCGACAGTGACATGCTGGCGCAAGATACCGACAGCGTTTTTGTTGGGGTCTATGGCCATGCCTACCTCGGCAAGGTCAATCTGACAGCCTCGCTCCTTGGCGGTCTGGAAGACCATGACACGAAGCGCCAGGTACTCGACAACATCAACGGTTACGAGACGGCAAAGAGCGACAGGGACAGCTACTTCCTGAGCCCATCGATCACGCTGAACAGCGGCTACACCCTGAAACCGGAAGTGGAACTCCGCCCCTCGGCAACTCTCACCTATACTGTGGGCCATTATGACGGCTACAAAGAGACCGGCACCACCCATGCCAACCTCGACGTCGACAGTCGCACGGTTGATGCATTCGCCGCCCGACTGCAGCTTGAATGCGCGAAGATGATTGAGGGTGGCGAGATGAACCTGCGAATGGGTGCGCAATCACGGCATACCGGTGGGGATGACATCACGGGTGATCTGGGTGGCGCCAACTTCAGATATGGTGCGACTTCAGACAGTGACGTGACCGGCGGGTTCGTGGGCGGTGGCATCCAGCAGCAACTCAAGGACAACTTTAACGTCGTGGCTGACCTGGAATATGGCCGCTTTAGCGGCGATGAGGAATACCTTGCTGGTCAGGTGACGCTGGAGTACCGCTTCTGATTGACAGTATTCAGGAATACAAGCCGTAGTGTGGCGATTTATACGCTGTCGACAATGTGTTGTAAGCAGACACACCTAGGCCCACTCCAGAGCCTCTGGGTAGAGGCAGAACAGGGGTATCCAGTGCCGGAACTTCAGGATTCCGAAGATAGGTTGGGCAGGCGACATAAGCTCTCCTTGGAGGTCTGCCGAATTGGCTGTTCAATGGGCTTCTTGGTGACGGTATAGCGAGTTCCCTGGCAACCTTGCGGACGGGGTCGTAGTGGGTCTCGAACCGAAGGCTGTCGCGGCTATTCGTTGGTGACCAAGTTGGAGGAACAAAAATCCTAAAACCTGTTCGCAAGACGTGCTGTCAGTCTCATCTCGCTTCGGTGAAGAATCTGGTTACCTCTCTCGGCAGGTGACCACATTGTCATCCGCCCCCTGCTCCCCCTAGGATATGCGCTCGGCGGCAAGGAGGGATCTATGGCCACGTATCTTGAGATTTGGGCTGAGGCCCACCAGACCTCCGTCAGCATCGCCGCAGCCATTCACCGACTCGCGGAAGATGATGCGGTTGAAGTCGAACGAATATGGCAGGATCCAACGGATGAGCAGGTGAAGGCGATTGTTCAGTTGTGCGCAGTCAGCAACGACGGTGAGAATCTGTTTTGGAATGGTGCACCGCTGGTCAAAGTGAAGCGGTAGCCGTCACGGGCAGAGAAAAAGATCGAAGACTGATTTTGCTTCCGGGATAACTTTGGTACGCGACCCGGCGGGGACTTACAGTTATTGCTGTTATCCAAAAAAGAAGTCCTACATGATCAATGAAGCCATGAGGTAGTGTCCGTAAATTCGAACAGGAAAAAGGGCAGGTTGCTTCCGTCTGAAGGCCTTCACCGGCTAGGTCGTCGCTTCCAGTGAGCGCTATGAGCCCGAGAAGGCCTGTGAATATGGTGTGCGTCCGGTGCTAAGGCCGAAGATTGAAGCATGGCACGCTGGCTGATTCTCGCTGGGCTGGTGCTGGTGATCCTCGGCCTCGTGCTTCACTATGCCCCGAGTATCTTCAGCTGGTTCGGTAGGCTTCCTGGAGACATCCGAATCGAATCCGAGCGCGGGAAGTTCTTCTTTCCCATTACCTCGATGGTGATCATCAGTGTCGTGCTGACGCTGCTGTTCAACCTGTTTCGGCGGTGACCTTGGGCAAAGCGGAATGAATTCGGCAAGCCGTTGGATGCTTCAACTCTTCCTTTCGGCCGTTGTCGGCCAAGAACGGACATTTGAATCTCCGCCGAAGCTGGAGTCGAAACACCACAACCGCCGCTCAGCAGGTGGAAAGACATTGCTACTGGGCAATATCGATCTTCATCGCACACAGATCGACCAGGTTAGCATCTGGGAGTTCCGGGTCGGATAAGATGAAGAACGTACCATCGCTCACCGAAATACCGGGTCCACCGGGAAAGGCATCCGGATAGGGTTTAAACCACCGTCGTCGGCCATTGACATCGCTGCGCATCATTAGGCGAGCGGCAGCAATCAAGAATCCCCTGGCGTCTATCTGCAGTATCGACGGATCCCCTTTACGCACTGAGTTAACGTTGGGGGGAGGGAAAGAATCTGAATTGCCGTCGGGCGGTGGAGGTGGGTAAGGAAGCCAATCAAACCACCGTTCAATGCCTCGTCTGTCAGTCCCTAGCACGTGAACACTTGGCAACAAAGTGTCCAGCAAGCCGAAATAAATAGAGCCCTCACCGACAAAGAGAAAGCCCCCATCCCGCATCTCCCTGACATCCGTCACGTGTCGCGAAACCCAGTTTCCCAGGTCGTACTCCCTTTCCCAGAGAAGGTTACCGTCCGCATCTAGCCGCACCACATAGTCATAAACGTATGAGTGGACTTCACTTGTTTGCCCTAGCAATAGAAAGTCACCATTCATCGTTTTTTCTATTATTGAACAATTCGCACTAACCGCCGGGTCATTTGGCACAAAATTGCGTACCCAGCGAATCTCCGCATTGGCATCTGTACGGATCACCTGGCACGTCTCGCGGTCGTTCTGCGGGTCACGATTGATGCCCGCGATAACAAAACCTCCATCCTCAAGCGGCTTAACATCGTGGCCGCTCTGATAGCACGCCATCGGCAAACGACGCGCCCAATGGGTACGCCCTTCGGCATCGATTTTCGCCAAGAAGACGTCGCCCTCGATGCCTTCCTCGCCACAGTCATCCGGTAAGTGGGTAGTCGTGACACCAGTCGCCAGGAAGCTTCCGTCTTTCGTGGGTTGGATGTCGTTTGTCAGGCTGGAGAAACCAAATTGAGGATGCGGGAGAATATCGGTCCAAAGCAGTTGACCGTCACCGGCAAACTTGGCCAGATAAAGATCGTTTGTAGGAAAGGTGGGTAGGTCGTTGTGCACTTGTGCTGCGGCGGAAAGCACGCCGCCTGCCGATTCACCGGACCCGAGGGGCGTTGGCGCGATATCAAAACCCGCACAGGTCTCCCAGTAATCAAAGACCGTACCGCCCGGAATCTCCGTGGCGCTGACCACCGTCTCGCCAGCATGCCCATCCGCCGCTTCCACCACGGCGGTGTAGCGCCCAGGCAGGAGAGACAACGCGATGGCGGGTTCACGGGGATCTGGCGGCGCGAGACCGACCTCCTCCATCAGCGCTGCCGTCTCATGGTCCATCCAATCATTGTTGGCATCGATCACACGCGGAACGCTGTCATACACTTGTAAGAGCGGGTCTGACATCGCGTCGGCCAACGGCAAACTCGGCCCTTTGGCACGAACCACGACATGTTCGCGGCCCTCGCCTTGGATAACGAGACCGCCGTGCACCAGGGCCTGTGCATTATCGACGTAAGCGCGGGTTGAAAGGTTGATTACCCGCAGCGGCTCAAGTGGCTCCATGTCAGTGACACTGATAACGATTTCGCCACTCGCTCCATCGGAGGAATTTGCCACGATCATATAGCGCCCCGGAAGCACGCTCAATGCCATCGCCGGTTCCAGCGGATCGGTCGGAGCCAGACCATTCTCGACGAGGATCGGTGCGGTCGGGTGCGTCATCCAGTCATCGTTCTGATCGATGAGGACCCGCTGGTCGTTGAACACCCGCAACGCAGGATTCGGCATTTTGTCGGGGATCGGCAGGCTTGGCCCCCGCACGCGAATCACGATCATTTTCGGGGAGTGCACCTCCTGCAACACCACGCCGCCGTGGACCAATGGTCCATCACCACCAAGGTAAGCGCGCGTGGACATATTGATCACGTGGCTCGCCTCAACAGCGGATGCCGCCACCAATACAGGCAGCAAGACCAACCATTTCCCTAGGTTACGGATTCGCATTGCCAGCCCCTCCCTCTTGGGCCTATTTTTCCCGCTCCTAATTTAATTTTACGCCCGGCTCATCCATAAGGAGGTGTGCCAAGTCAAATCGGCTCCGCAGAAAGTCAGATGACGGGTGAAAAATCGCAAGAAAGTGGGCTTGACGACGTAGGCGGCTAACGGCCGCTGTGTGTTGATTGCTGACGCATGCCCGAGTAGTTCGCTCAGGCTTTCGCGTACCGGAAGCTAAGGACAGCAGTCGGCCATGAACAAACATAATCCGGGGCGCGAATTCAGCACCATGATGCTCCACGCGCCGGGGGTCGGCCTGCTGGCGCTCCCGCCCATAAGCCGACGTCACAGTGCACAAGTGCATCCGCAGTATCCAGCCGGTGCAGGGTTCCCCAGTGTGAATAAGAAAGCGGCAATTCGGCCCTCACTCAACTATCGACAGGCCGCTCGGCACTGACTTCGGCACATCAATTCTCAGATCGACCGAATCCGGGTCCGTGAGGGCGCGGAGAAACGCCAGGATCTCCGCCACTTGCCTATCTTTAAGAGCTTTTGGTGGTAATTCGTTAGCGTCAGCGATAGATGCTACCAACGCTTCGCTATTCATCACCTCGCAGTCTTCTTCGTCGAGGTCATCTCGCGATGGTAGGACAGGTTGTTGTGCGCAATCATAGGCATATAGGGAAGCAACTGGATCAAGATGATGACGGATTACTTCTTCCAGGGTGTTGTAGGCGCCTGAGTGCCCGAAAGGTGCTGTCAGCTCAACGTTGCGCAGCGGCGGGGTGCGAAACTTTAAGTTATCCGCAGGGTCTCCAGAAATCGGGCCGCGACCCCAATCCTCAGGTCCTGCTCCATGACTTTTACCCGGCCCAACCTGCGGCATCGCAATCGCATGAAACGCCATGTCGCTGAAGATCTTGCCGGAATGACAGTTGTCACACCCTGCCTTGCCGAAAAACAAACGCATGCCCCGCTTGGCTTCACGGCTCATCGCGGTGCGTTCGCCGCGTTCGTATCGGTCAAACGGCGTATTGTCTGACCGCCAAGAATTGATCTCGAAAGCGGCGACAGCGTTGGCTGCGTGAGAGAAACGAATCTCGGAATCTTTATCAATCTCTGCGGGGAACGCAGCCTTGAATAGCTCCACGTACTCCGGGATCGAGCGTAAACGCGTCGCCAGTCGCTCCCAAATCTCGGTGAAGTTAGCGGCTTCCGCGGGTCCCGCAATTTCATTGAGTCCTCCCAACACGTCGACATCACCAGGCTCGCCAGCCATCTCGGCTGGAGACGTCACAGGGAACATGGCCTGTACCGCGACGATGTTCTCGAGATCATGCGGCAACTGGTGGCCAGCCGGCGAGAAGAATCCGCTTGGGAAATCGAGATCTTCTTCAATTCGGCCATCCCAAAACATCCGGGTTACGTCGACGCTGCCGAGTGCAAAGATCGGCGGCGCGTTACGAGGAACGCGTTCGATGATCGCTTCGGGACCGGTCCCCGTATCACGCATGACACCCAGTCCTCGACCACCTTCGCCAACCGGTAGAGATAAACCATCACCGGTGTCGGCAAGGGGATGATGACAGGTCGCGCAAGAGATGTTTCGGTTGCCACTGAGTTCCTTGTCAAAAAACAGAAGCTGCCCAAGCAACACCTTCTCAGAAATTTCCGATCCACCATCTCTGAAATCAACTGCGGTGGAAGCGCAGGGAAAAACAAATGCGAAGGCGAACGCGAGACCAAGAAGCACGGAGTCCAATTGTTTAGGGTTCATGGCAGCGTCCTCTACTGAAATGAAAATCAGATGAGCTTTGATTTCAAACCTGAGGGAAAATGTAGATGGAAGAGTTGCTACGTGCTTGTGGAAATTGAAAGAAAATAATGTGAAAAATTCGCAAGAACTCTGACACGCAGTCGCAATTTCGACACGTTTTAAGAATTTGTTAAAGCAACCTAGCTCTTGGACCAGACAGCGGCCGTTAGCGTGCGTGACCTTCAGCTAAGGATTGTAGTGCTTGTCGTACCAGTATGATTCACCTTGAAGAATGCGGGCAGCCTCTATCAGAGATACCTTAAGGTCAGCTCCGTGTTGGTGACGGACTCATGCCTGAGAAACTCGCTCAGGCTTTTATTTAGCAGCGGCTAAGGACAGCAGTCGGCAAAGGCATTGTTATAGACAGCAGGAGACGGTAGACGCAAATGTGAATATTTACCAAACCGAAGGTGAATTGTTTCCCATAGGGTTTACGTGCTCTCGGCTAATGTCCTATCAAGAAATGTGGTCGATCGAAGGCGCAGTTTAATTCCGAGAAATAGGACCGGCCGTCAGGCATTGACATGAACCCGACCCGTTTCAATTCTCAGCCGGTTCGCAGGACTTAACGCGCTGTCTGTCTTATACATCGCACCACTTCCACAACCGGACAGGGCACAAGTAACGCTAAGTCTGACGAGAAGCTCGTGAAAATGGCGGAAGCCAGACGGAACGGGGTGCTCTTCTTATCGTTAGGAAACCAAGAGAGCACATCCTAACCATCGAACTTCGGATTCATCATAAGAAGTGTTTTTCGTATTTGTTTCATCTCAACAATGGAGCTTGATGATGACAAAAGAGATTCAAAAGCGTGGCAAAGGAATGAGTGCGACCATACGCGGTACAGCTGAGCATGCCGACGCACTACAACATATCTGCGATCAGCTCGGTGGAAAGCTAGAAACAGATCCAGCCGGATCGGTTACAGTAACTTTTTTTTCGTACTCTACCAATACCAACTCTCCAACCAGTTTCAATATAGAAACGGGCGATTCAGCCACTGGTAGGTCGGTGTGTAGTCAGCTGGGCGGAAAATACATCAAGACAAAATCTGGAGCGAAGTGCGAGTTTGTTTTGCCCCAGGACCCACGGTGGAGCATCAATCCAATATCAAACGACGCCGCCCTCGTGCGGTTTGATAGTGACACGTTTTATATTGCCGCCTCGCGAGACAATGGAATTTCATGTCAGGTATATCTTAGTGGCCGTCTCATAGAGACTATTTCTCTTGTAGAATATTATGAAGGTAAGCGTATTGATGTAGCCGTGACAGGGGTTGATCAAATCACATCAAAGATGCAGGTAGTTGAATCAAGCGGTCTTGTGAGACTTAGCTATTGTTTAGACGATGAGACGATCTTCTGTCTTGAAGAACCGATACCGTCAATTCAAACGTCGTTTATGGTTCAATACTCAAAGAACTCACAATATCATGTCGATGTTCCCTATCTGAATCTACTATTCGAAAAAATTCAAAAGGACTCCTTGTTTAGACGGCAGATAGAACCGTTTTTTAGACCAAACCCCGATGGGGAGACGGCAGGCGTCACATATTTTTGCGCGGGCGCCTGCGCTATTTGTGCTGCTTCGGGACACCCACACGCGTGTTATGTTTGCGCTCGTTGTATAATCGGATTTACATCAACCCCATCCAACAACGGAGGCGATTAAAGGACAGCTTGCCGTTGGGAACAACCGATGCCAGCATCTGAACCGTGAAGGAATCTGACACCCTTCATTAGCTGTTCCTTAAGGACCGGTCAGTGTTGTGACCTGCCGTTCCAGCCGGATTCGCTGTAAAGAAATCTGACAGCTCCATAAGCTGTTGCTTAAGGACAGCTCTGTGTTGGTTGCTGCCCCATGCCCCAGTGAATCAGTCAGGCTTTCGGCTTAGGCAGGATTCTCGTCTCTTGTCGGCCATAACCGGCCGTAGCGGGGCCGTGCCCCCGACTGTCAGAATTCTTTACACTTTAAATTCCCGGAATGGGCGCTTCCGGCCAACTGCGGTCCTAAGCCGGTGGTGCAAGCCCCGTCTGCTTGATGAGCATTGCGGCCCAAAACTCTTCTAAGCGATACCCACGTTCATGCTCTTGGCCACCACATGCCGGCTAGCGGCAGGGTGTCCGCTTTCAGACAGCAGAGAAGACAGGTTCGGTCGCAAGCTTTTTCAAAAAGGAAAACCCCTTGAGTCACCGATCCAAGAAAAGGTTCGGCCAAGACTGTTGCCCGGAGTGGTTATTCTGGGTTTACTGCGCAGATCGGGGGAGGCAGCGACTGTCGACGATTTCGTCTACACACATCAAACACTGCAGCAGATCCGTTCTGCGACTCGAAAACGTGGGCCGTCCCCTATTTCCCTTTTCTTCTGGCCACACCAGACCCGAGCAGGCCTATCGCCAGCAACAAAATCGATCCGGGCTCTGGGATAGGCGCGAAACTCAACACTGCGTTGAAGCCCGCTGCGTTCGCCGATGTCTGCAGGTTATGGCCAGTGAGCGCGACCGTTTCGTTGGCTGCAATGACATCGGCCAGAGAATCGTAGCTCAACACATACAATTCGTTGCCGAACGCTGGGTCGACCTCAACCAGCATATGATACTGATTGCCATCGTAGGTAAAACCCGCTGCGTTCGCCGATGTCTGCAGGTTATGGCCGGTAAGTGTCACCGTTGCATTGGCGGCAATGACATCAACCAACGAATCGTAGCTCAACACATACAATTCGTTGCCGAACGCCGGGTCGACCTCGACCAGCATATGGTACTGATTGCCATCGTAGGTAAAACCCGCTGCGTTCGCCGATGTCTGCAGGTTATGGCCAGTGAGCGCGACCGTTTCGTTGGCTGCAATGACATCGGCCAGAGAATCGTAGCTCAACACATACAATTCGTTGCCGAACGCTGGGTCGACCTCGACCAGCATATGGTACTGATTGCCATCGTAGGCAAAACCCGCTGCGTTCGCCGATGTCTGCAGGTTATGGCCAGTGAGCGCGACCGTTTCGTTGGCTGCAATGACATCGGCCAGAGAATCGTAGCTCAACACATACAATTCGTTGCCGAACGCTGGGTCGACCTCGACCAGCATCTCAAACGGCGTGGCAGATACCTTTCCACAGAGGAGGGTTAACGAAAGAATAACGAGTAGGCTGTTCGGTCTGAAGAATCTGGCCATCGATTGCTGCTCCCTTTCTGAAACACGAATCACAGGACATTTCTACGACACAAATTTCACGCGACCGGGAAGATTCCGAGGCAAAGGGAAGTCGGAGCCACGTCAATCAATGGCAGATGCAAGAAAAATTCCACGAACAAAAATTACTCATAAATGAATACATTGGAAACATCGCCCTCTCGGTTGATGGCCCCTGCTGTAAAATTTCCTGACGCAATGAAAGCCCATCCTGTTGCGCACAAGAGACATTGCGGGCTGCAGTTGCCGGGGTGTCAGATCGCTGTACGCTGACCGAAGGCAATCCGGCAGCAAACGAAACATTTCTGCCGGATAAGCGGGTCGTACCCTAGGTCGGCTTGGGGTCGGGAACAGTCGTTGCCGACGATGGTGCCGTAAAGGCTCCATACAAGCTGCATTAGCAAATGCCTAAGGGCCGTTGTGTGTTGTAAGCGGACTGAAGCACTGCGTGCTGCCGTATGTAGCAGACGAGAATCCGCGCATGCGCCTGTCTGACCATCGCGTCCTCTGACGGTCACACAATGTCAATACAACCCACCCGGCCGCCATGCAGTTTTTTTGTTGCGCGGGATTTACACAGGATTTACGACGCATCGCACACATAAAAAAAGACCTAGCTTTTATGGCTAAGTCTTTGATTTTATTGGTAGGCGCGATTGGACTCGAACCAACGACCCCCACCATGTCAAGGTGGTGCTCTAACCAACTGAGCTACGCGCCTGAATAGCTTTGAATGATACACACCGCCCTTAGGGCGTACAAGACATGGATCCGCAGAACCACCCCTCAGCGCATCACCACCAGACGCACCGCGTCCAGCCTGACTTTGGCTTGCGCGAGATGCGCGGCCAACATCTCCCGCCGGACCGCCACACGTTCGACCTCTTCTGCTCTGACGTTGGGATTGACCTGCGCCAGCGCAGTGAGACGCTGATGCTCGTCTTTCAGCTCCTGGTGCATCTGTTCCAGCGACGCATTGGCCAATGCCCTGCCCTCGTTCTCAGCCAACTGCGTTGCGCGGGCCAATAGCAGTTTGATCCGCTCTCCCTGCGAATTGATGACGGTATCGACCAGCTTGCGATTGCGAGACAGGCACAGGCCGTGCAGCTGCTCATGTGCGAGCACCTGCGACCTGTCCTCGCCCTGCGCATCGAGCAACACACGCAGGCAGGTCGGCGGCAGATACCGCTTTATCTCCAACCCCGCCGGCGCGATACATTCCGTGACGAACAGCGCCTCCAGAAATACCGTCCCGGTGCGGTAGTCTGGATGGTTGCATACGGTCACTGCCGCCGTGCCAAGCTCACCACTGGTCAGCAGTTCCATGCAGCCACGCACCATCGGGTGCTCCCAGGTAAGGAACTGCCGGTCTTCATGCGCCAGCGCGTCCGCGCGAATGAAAGTGGCGGTCAGCGCCTCGCCGCCGAGACCGGGAAAATGATCCGTCAGCATGTGGCCACCCGGCCGCAGGATGGTTGAATGACCCGGTCCGGCCTCGTGCTCGATGCCGAAGGCATCCCAATAAGCGGTCATGAACTCGGGCAGCGGCACCTCCTCTGCCGGATGCCGCAGCTGGCGCAATAATGCAGACGCCTGCTCGTGGCGGCAGGAGTGGAGTTCCAGGAGGCGATCCCTTCCAGCTTCCAGCTGCGCGTTCAGACGCTGTGTGAGTTTGGCAGCGGCAGCGATCAGCTCACCGTCTTGATCTGGCTCGGCGAGCGCTTCCTGTAGCCGCTCCCCAAGGCGCTCGAAGACGGCGCCGGCTGCCGGGCACGTCGCCTCGAAACTGCGGAGGCCATCGCGATACCAGTGCATCAGTACCTCGCTCGCCGCACCATGCAGATAGGGAACATGCAGCTCGATGCTCTCGTGCTGGCCGATTCGGTCGAGCCGCCCGATGCGCTGCTCGAGGAGATCGGGTTCCAAGGGCAGATCGAACAGCACGAGGTGATGGGCAAACTGAAAGTTGCGCCCCTCGCTACCGATCTCCGAGCAGATCAGCGCCTGTGATCCCTCCTCGGGATCGGCAAAAAAGGCGGCAGCGCGGTCGCGCACGACGATCTCCATGTGCTCGTGAAACATTGCTGCATGTATTGCGCAGCGATCGAGCAGGTAGTCGCGCAACGCGGTGACAGTCTGCGCATGCGCGCAGATGATCAATACCTTGGCTGGGGCGAGCCGCGCGAGTAGCTTGCGCAGCCAGGATACGCGCGGATCGATAGCCGTCCAGGCATCCCCCTTGGCCAGTTCAGGACAGGGTTCCGAAGCGACGTCCGCATACCCGGCCGGCAATGGCAGGCCGAAGACATGTAGATTGCGCCGTGGGAAACCCTCGATGGCATGGCGGGTGTTGCGAAACAGCACGCGGCCGGTGCCGTGTCGGTCGATCAGGCGATCGATGATGTCCTCACGCGCCAGGCCGCTGACGTCCCCCAGCCACGCCTGAAGTTGATTCTTCTGCGCGGCATCGAGCGGAGACCCATCGAGTAGACCCGCCGCCAGATCGGCGACCGGCGCGTAGTCGGCCTCCTCGGCGAGAAAGGCCCGGAAATCATGAAAGCGCTGCGGATCGAGCAGTCGCAGGCGACCAAAATGCCCGGCCCGGCCGAGCTGCTCCGGTGTCGCTGTCAGCAGCAAGACGCTCGGCGTTTGTGCGGCCAGCGCGTCGACCAGTTGGTAGGCCAAACCCGTCTCCTGTTCGGTCCAGGTCAGGTGATGGGCCTCGTCGACGATCAGCAGATCCCACTCCGCCTCAAGTGCAGCGCGCGCTGTCTGCGGTATCGACGTCAACAATGTCAGGCTGCACAACACGCGTTGTTCGGCCAGGAAGGGATTTTCGACATCCGAATCGTCGAAGCGCGCCTGATCGTAGATCGCAAAAGGGAGATTGAAGCGTCGCAGCATCTCGACCAACCACTGATTGATCAGCGCCTCGGGCACCAACACCAGCACACGTTGCACCCTTTCGGTCAGCACCAGGCGATGCAGGATCAGCCCGGCCTCAATGGTCTTGCCAAGCCCCACCTCATCGGCCAGCAGCACCCGCGGCGCGGCGCGCGCGGCCACCTCGGCCGCTATGTACAGCTGGTGTGGAAGCAGATCGATGCGCGCGCCCTGCAGGCCAAACACCGGCGAGCGCCACAGCGCCGCGGCCTGTCGCCAGGCCCTATAGCGCAGTGTGAACCAGGTGTCCGCGTCGATCCGGCGCGCCAGCAGCTTGTCTTGCGGCCGGTTCAGGCGCAGACGGTCATCCAGCGATTGTTCGGGGAGTGCGCACTGCCTGCCCGTGTCGTCCTCGCACGCGTAGACCAACAGGCCGTCACGCTCCTCGACCGCAATGATCCTGAGTTCGCGACCCTGCTTGTCGCGAACGCTGTCGTCGGTGGCGAGACGCACCCGGCTCAGCGGGGCGCTGCGCACCGCATAGTTGCGCTTCTCACCGCTGGCCGGAAAATCCAGCCGCACGTGGCGCAGGTCCGCGGCCTCGACGACGCCCAGCCCGAGATCCGGTTCCGCCTCGCTGAGCCAACGCTGTCCGGGCACAAAGCTCTGCTGCACAACCACCTTCCCACGCAAAAGCCGGTTATTCTAACCTGCATGCTGCACCTGTATCCTGGCTGATCTTGCCGGACAGGGGCGGCTGCAGGCCGCTGTGGAAGGCATAGCGTCGTTTTATGCAGCGCGCTCAGCGAGGCTGTGCTGCCAATCGATCGATGACATACCCTGCCGCCAGCAGACCGAAAGTCGCGGTAACCGGCATGCTGGCCCCGTATCCGGCACAGTTCAGGGACCCGTCCGACGGCGAATCGCAGACGCCCGGGGGCGCGACCTGCGGTTCGTCAGACCAGACACAGGGCACGTTGAACCGGCGCTTTGGATTGCTCGGGAAGCCATAGTCCTGGCGCAGCAACCGGCGCGTGCGTGCCAGGAGGGGATCCTGTTCGGTCTTGCGCAGATCACTCACCCGGATGCGTCCTGCATCGCGCTGTCCACCGGCCCCGCCAATCGTGACGATACGCTGCCGGCGACGGCGGCAAGCCGCAATCATTGCGGCCTTGATGCGAAAACTGTCGATGCAGTCCAACACCCAGTCGTGATCTGGCGCGACGAGCTGATCGATGTTGTCGATGGCAACGAAGTCCTCGATGGCCTGGACGCGGCAGCACGGATTGATCAGGCCGATACGCGCTCGCAGGATCTCGACCTTCGCCCTGCCCAGCTCGGACTCCAGCGCAGTCAGCTGTCGATTCATATTGGACTCTGCTGCGTGATCCATGTCGATCAGCGTCATCCGACCGATGGCGCTGCGCGCCAGGGCCTCCACCGCCCAGGAACCCACACCGCCGACACCGATGACGCACACGCTCGCTTGCCCCAGTGCGGCTAGGCCAGCTGTGCCGTACAGGCGTTCGATACCGCCAAAGCGTCGTCGGAAATCCAACTGTTCCTTTCCCAATCCGGGTACAGGCCGATATATTAGCGGTTTGGTCAGCGGCTCGGCTTGCCGTATTCGACCCGGACATACCAATCAGCCTTTCAAGATGCCCTCGAGCGACCCATCGGAAATCGACGATCTGCGCGCGCTGTTCATCAACGACACCCCGCTGTTGGACGTTAGGGCACCGATCGAATTCGCCGATGGCGCCTTTCCCTGCGCGGAGAACCTCCCGCTGATCAACGACGAGGAGCGCCACCGTATCGGGCTCACCTACCAGCAACAGGGACAGGACCGGGCGATCGAGCTGGGCGAACACCTGGTCAGTGGTGACATCAAGGCGCAGCGAGTCGCCGCGTGGCGCGATTTTCTGCGCCGCCATCCGGATGCCGTGCTGTACTGCTTTCGAGGCGGCATGCGCTCCAGAATCAGTCAGCAATGGCTGCGTGACGAGGCCGGTATCCACTGCCCACGGGTTGTCGGCGGCTACAAGGCCATGCGCCGGTTTCTGATCGATGAGCTGGACCGCAACAGCCCGATCTGTCGACCCGTCGTGATCGGCGGCCGCACGGGTGTCGGCAAGACGCGCCTGCTGGCCGCCTGCGCGGCCAATATTGACCTGGAGGACCTCGCCCATCACCGCGGCTCTGCATTCGGCCACCATCCCCAGCCGCAACCCTCACAGATCGACTTCGAGAACGCGTTGTCAATCGCGCTGCTGAAGCACGTGGCCGCGGGAAACCGGGCCTTCGCGGTCGAGGACGAAAGCCGCAACATCGGGAGTCGGCATATCCCGCCGCGCTTTTTCGCGGCATTGGAGGAAGCGCCGTTGGTGTTGCTCGAGGCTACCGACGAAGAGCGCGTCGACATCACACTGCAGGAGTATGTGCACGATTCGCTGGCCGCCTTCTGCGCCGAGAGCGGAGAGATACAGGGCTTCACCCGGTGGGCCAGCTATCTGCAAGACAGCTTGGATCGAATCCGCCGCCGCCTTGGCAGCGAGCGCCATGCCCTGGTAAGTCGGCTCTTGCAGGACGCGATCGCACAGCACGCGACAGATGGTGATCCCTTCGGGCACCGCGCGTGGATAGAATTCCTGCTGCACGAGTACTACGACGGAATGTACGCCTATCAATTGCACAGCAAGGCGGATCGCGTGGTTTTCCGGGGTCCGCGCGCGGCCGTGCTGGATTATCTCGCGGCGACCTATGACATCACCGTTCGTAACACGCGTCGATCCGGGAACGTTGCGTGGTGCTCCGAGTCCTAGCCTGGAAGTCCGCAACCAGCAACACCGATGTTACCGAGAGTGAAATACCCGACTAACGGCATACTGAGCGCGCTGCTGGCCTTGGCGAGTCTGCTCACGACCCTGCCCGCCCGCGCCCTCGACTCGCAGGCGATTTTCGAGCGCAACGAACACGCCGTCTATCAGATCCGCGTCATTAATCGTGAGACGGGCAAGAAAAGCAGCATCGGCTCGGGTTTCCTATTCGACCAGCCCAACCGCCTGACCACTAACTACCATGTCGTCAGCGGCGTTATTGAAAAACCCGAGACCTACGAACTGCGTTATCTCGCGGCCGATGGCCGGGAGGGGAGTCTGCGGCTAGTGGCCGTCGATGCGGTGCACGACCTGGCGCTGGTCGAGGCGGAAGACGCCCTCGGCACGCCACTGGCCGTCGCTGAGCCACCAGCCAAAGGCGCATCCCTGTTTGCCATGGGCAACCCCATGGATCTGGGCCTCACTGTCGCTGCCGGCACCAACGGCGGGGTGCTCAATCAGACGGATGAGAGTCGCATCCTCTTCTCCGGGAGCCTGAACCCGGGGATGAGCGGCGGCCCCACCTTCAACGACCAAGGCGCCGTCGTGGGCGTGAATGTCTCCACAGCGCGGAATGACATCAGTTTCATCGTCCCGACGCGCTACCTTCAGCGTCTGCTTTCCGAACAACGGGATTCAACCGCCACCTTCCTCGACCAGATCAGCCAGCAGATCCGCGCCTACCAGGAGGCCTATCTAGACGGAATTATCGCAGGACGCTGGCCCGACACAAAGATCCGCCAAATGCGCGTCCCTAGTGCGGTGTCGCCCACGGTCCGTTGTTGGGATGCGAGCCCAAAGCAACAGGAAGAGCAACTCTATCGACAGCTGAGTATCAGCTGTAAGAACGAAAACGACATCTATCTCACCGATCGGCTCGAGGTAGGAAAGATTCTGTATGAATACATCTGGCTGGAGTCAGACCAACTCGAGCCCCTGCGTTTCTACCGGCTCTACCGCGCGCTCAACAGCAGCCAGTTCGGCAGCCGTGCGAGCGAGGATGATGTGTATCGTTTCCGCTGTGACACGCACTTCGTCGACGTCAACGGACGTGATTTCAAGACGACCATCTGCGCGCGTGGTTACAAAAATTACCCAGGCCTCAGCGATGTCCTGTTCAGTGCAGCGATGACCGGCAGCGAGACAACAGGCTTTATTTTCAATCTGGATCTCTCAGGCACCGACTTTACTGCCGCCAGCAGGCTTATCGTCCGCTTTCTGAAGGACATCCAATGGCAGCCCTGATCATCGAGCTACCTGGACGCGGTGGAAGCCAGTTCCACAAGGTAGAAAAAGCGGTGACGCGCGTCGGTCGGGCGCTCGATAACGACATCATACTGAGCGACCCGTCGGTCTCGCCCTACCATTTCACCATCTGCAGGAATCCTGATGGTGCTTATGAGCTGCATTCGCTGGCTGACGAGAACGGAATTCGCATAGACCGCCGGAAGATCGAGGAACCGTTTGCGCTGTCCAAGCTGCCGCTTGCGTTCGACGCCGGCCGCACCGTGGTGCGAATTCTGGACAGCGCCCAGCCGGTTCCACCGACGCGGCTTATCAGCTGTCAGGATGGTGGCGCCTGCCTGTTCGGTCACTGGGGTTGGGCACTCCTTCTTTTCTGTCTGTTTTTCGCACTCAGCGCGATAGACAACTATCTGTCGACGCCAAAGCTCATCACCTGGGAGTCTTTTGGCCGTGACCAGATGAACATCACGCTGGTCGCCCTAGGGTTATCGTTCGTGCTGCTTGCAATAAATCGCCTCACATCACAGCGCTGGGACTATTCGTCGTCACTGAGCTTCACCAGCCTGGCGTTGATCTCCGCGCTGCTGCTCGACCAGCTGATTCCCTTTTTGGACTACGTCTTTACCTCGCCGCTGCCGGGTTTCATGATCGACCTGATTTGGCTGGTAATTCTGTTGCCGCTCACAATGGCATGGTTCCTCCTCCGCCTGCATCACGGTAATACTGCCGCAAGCGTCTTCTTTATCTTGTTCTTGTTGACACCAATCGCTTATCTTCAGCTGAAAGAGATCGCCGATGAGTATGATTTGTTTCGGGCTTTTAGCAAGAAGGCCTTCTACAGCGATGCGCTGTATCCGTCGGACAGGCGCCTAAGTCCCACTATCTCCATCGACGAATTCGCCAAGCTCAGCGCACAACGCGTCGCACCCGAATCCAGCGGAAAGTAAATTCAGGATAAATACCCCGTATCCTAAGATTCTGAGCGGTATTGCAAATACGATTTTCGCCCAGTATATTTAGGTCTCGTAACAAGATCTACAAAACTCTTGTTGTTAGGATAAATTTAGCGTACGACATTCGGAGTTAGCTTACATGGCAAGAAAGAGCCTGGCGGGTTTGAGTTCTGAGGAACTCTACGAGTTGGCGCGCGAGCGCGAAGAGCAAGAAGCGTCGGAGGCCCAGGAGGCCGTCCGTGCGCAAATTGAGGAACTGCGCATTCTGCGGCGCGAGACAGTCGCGCGTCAGCGCAAGGAACTCGCCGCGATCGACGCCGAGATCCGCAGCCTTGGCGGGCGCGCCCCACGCAGTAAGCAGCGCCGTTCGTCCGGTGGCAGCGTCACAGAGCATGTCTACGATATCGTCAGCAGCGCGAAGAAGATCTCAACCAAGGAGATCAAGGCAGAGCTGGAGCAACGTGGCGTTGTTGCGAAGAATCTCGCACAGACCCTCGCCTACCTGAAGCGCCAGGGCAAGGTCGCGTCACCGTCCAGGTCGATCTACGCCCCAGCCTGATCGCGCTCGTGGCGATCTATGCCGCTGCAAGGGATGCGCAGCGGCAAACATCGATCGGGTCCCGCCAATCTAGCCCGTAGCGGCACCAGCAAACCTAATTGTCGCTACCGCCGTGCCGGGTTAGCTTTACGGGCATACTCCGCAGACCTATTGCCGCAAAGGCTTCGGAACGACGTATGAATCTGTCGCGCAGCGTTCGCGTTCTGATCGCGCTGGCCGTCCTAGTGTTGAGCCTGGCTGCGCTGCTGCTCTTGCTGACGATCAGCGAGGCCACGCTTAGCGTGCAGGCACGCCTCGCCGAGGCGCCCGCCTGGCTGGGCTTCATCTTTTGGGGGCTGATTGGCAGCGGCGGCCTGTTAAGCGGCTGGCTTCTGTGGCGAGTGCTGCGTCCAAGAGCGAAGGTCTGTAAGCCGGGCGCGCGGCAAGATATCGAGGCCCCGACCGAGGGCGAGATAGACGCCGCGATGCAACGAGCCGATGCCTTGGGTGCCGACACGGCAGAGATCCGGCGTGAGCTCGATGAACTGCGCCGCCGCCGCGAGGCCGGCGAGATCCATGTAGCGTTGTTCGGGGAGATATCCACCGGAAAATCCGCGCTGATCCAGTCCCTGGTGCCCGACGCGGAGGTCCGCAGCGACGTGCGCGGCGGAACCACGCGAACGCTGGATCGCTACACCTGGCATAGCGCCAGCGGTGATGCGCTGCAGCTCATCGATATGCCCGGTACGGCAGAGGCAGACGGGGACCTGGATCGCATGGTCGCCGATGAGGCCAAGCGCGCCCATATCGTCGTGTACGTGACCGACGGCGATATCAACCGCGCCCAGCACGCCGTGCTGCAGGAGCTGGTTGCACTGAAGAAACCCTTGGTGCTGGCACTGAATAAATCTGATCTGTACAGCGCAGACGAGGCGGCGGCGCTGTCCGAACGGCTGACCGGCCTGATACGGGAGCATCCCTACGCCGAGTTTGTCAGCGTCTCGGCGGCGACCAGCCGCCAGATCGTTCGCCAACTCCCCGATGGCAGCGAGCACATCGAGATGCGCGACATCCCGCCTCAGGTAAAGCCATTGCGCCGCGCCCTGCAGCGGCTGATCGACGACAACCAGCAGATTCTCGATCAGTTGCGTGACAGCGCCACCTTCGTGCTGGCATCGCAGCAGATCGACGAGGCAATCGCGGTATCGCGCAAGGCCAAGGCCGACAAGCTGGTCGACACCTATTCGGTGAAGGCCATGGTCGGCGCAATGGCCGCGGTCGCGCCTGGCTCCGACCTCTTGATCCAGGGTTGGCTGGGAACACAGATGGTAAAGGAACTGGCGGCGCTGTACGACACTAAGGTGGGCAAGGTCGACACGGAACTGCTGCTCAAGCTGGTGCAAAAACATGTCGCAAAGGCGCATACCCTGCTGCTGGCTGTGGCCGGTAACGCGCTCAAGGCCTTTCCCGGTATCGGTACATTGGCGGGCGGGGGCCTACATGCGATCGCTTATGGCATCATTTTCCGCACCCTCGGTCGGGCGCTGACTACGACCCTTGCGACCCGCGGCGAACTCCACCCCCGGCAGACGGCAAAAGCGTTCGAGGAGAAACTCGGTGAAGATATGGAGACGTCTGCGCGCAGCCTTGCGAAGATGGTCATCGAACAAACACGCCGGAGCGAGCGGCAGGGCGACTGACGGCGACACGCATCTGGCCCTGGCGCGCGAGAGTCTGCGCGATCTGATCGCCGACGAACGGGTACCCGAAGAGGTACGCGACTCCCTTGCGGAAGACTATCAGCAGGTCCAGACCATGCTAGACAAGCTCGAGCATGGGCACATCCATATCGCGATGTTCGGCCGCGTCAGCGTTGGCAAGTCCGCCTTGGTCAACGCGCTGCTCGGCGAACAACGATTCGCTACCAGCCCCCTGCACGGCGAGACCCGGACGATACAGAGCGGAAAATGGCACGAGTTCCACGACGGCAATGTCTACTTGATCGACACGCCGGGGATCAACGAGGTGGACGGCGAGGTACGCGAGCGGCTGGCCCACGAGGTCGCCGGTCGCGCCGATCTGATCCTTTTCGTCGCCGACGGCGACCTTACCCAGGCCGAACTCGATGCGCTGCGTGGCCTCGCCGAGCTGCGTCGACCCCTGATACTGGTGCTCAACAAGATCGATCGTTTTAGCCAGCCAGAGCGTGACAGTCTGCGCGAGGCCCTGCTGGACCACAGCGCGGGCCTCGTGCATCCCGACAATCTGGTATTCGCTGCAGCGCAGCCCGCGCCGCAGTGGGTGGTGCGGGTCGATGAACACGGCGTCGAGAGCGAGGAAGAGCGCCAGCGCCCTGCGGATATTATTGCGCTGAAGACGCGTCTGTGGCAGATCCTCGACAGCGAGGGCAAGACCCTGGCAGCACTCAATGCATCGCTGTTCGCCGGTGGTCTCAGCGATCAGGTGGCCGCGCGCGTTTTGCAGGCTCGTCGGACCCTGGGTGAACGGGTGATCCGCACCTGGTGCATTGCCAAGGGCGTAGCGGTGGCCCTCAACCCAGTGCCGGTCGCCGATCTGATAGCCGCCGCGGTCGTGGATGTGAGCATGGTAATTCATCTCTCACGCGCCTATGGCCTGCCATTGAGCCGCACCGAGGCCGGCGCCCTGGTCAAGACCATCGGGGCCCAGATGCTGCTACTGATGGGCACGGTCTGGGCGATGCATTTCGCGGCATCGGCGTTGAAGCTCGGCACCGGCGGCCTGTCGGCGATCGTCACTGGCGGTGCCCAGGGTGCCGTCGCCTATTACAGCACCTATATCGTCGGGCGTGCGGCCGAACGCTATCTGGCGAACGGCAAATCCTGGGGTGAGGCCGGTCCAAGACTGACGGTGCGGGAGATCCTCGACAGCCTCGATCGGGATTCCATTATCGAGCAGGCCAAGGCCGACATCCGCAGCCGCCTGAACCCGAGTAGATAATCCGTTCATCGCAAGAACTTGCCCGCCATGCCGATCAGGTCGTCGACGACCGAGCCGTCCTTGTCGGCATCAAGAAAGCTGTTCAGCAGGCTGCCAATTCCCCCGCCTTGATCCGGTACTGCTTAACTGCCCGGGGCGGCAACATGCATGACCAGCTGCACCACACCCCATACGGCAAAGATGAATACCGCGGTCAGCAGGACGCCGACCAGGATGAAATCCCGCGCCCTGCCGCGTTTGAAATCCCGTTCCCGGGTCGCGTTCTTTTGCACCCCGAGAAAGGACGACATCACGCTGCCCAGGACCTGTAGGAAGGACAATTTCTGTTGTTCTTCAGCCACGCCGACTCGCTTACCATCAGGCGTTATTCGCCACTCGTCTAAGTTTGCCAGAAATACCGCCCGAGGTCCGTGAACCTAAGGCTCGCACACGAAGTCCTCGACAGGCTGCTAGCGCCGACGCTTGCTGAAACGCGTGGCCGCCGCGGTAGCCGGATCGTCGGGCCAGACATGTTTGGGATAACGGCCGCGCATCTCCTTCTTGACCTCGGTATAGGCGCCGGCCCAGAACGCGGACAGATCACTGGTCACCTGCAGCGGGCGGCCCGCGGGCGATAGCAGATGCAGCACCAGGGGCAAGCGCCCGCCGACCAGCCGCGGTGTCTCGCGCACACCGAGCACCTCCTGCAAAGGCACGGCCAACACAGGCAGGCCGTCAAGCGCATACTGGATCTGGCGCCGAGTGCCGGCCGGGGTCTCGAAGTGTGTCGGCAGCTGCTCTTCCAGGCGTCGCCCACGTTCCCGACCCAGGACGCCGAGCAGCACCTCCTGCAGGCGCAGCCGGCGCAGCTGCCCCGCGCCCTCACCGCTGTGCATCCAGGGCGACAGCCAGGACTCGAGATCGGCGAGCAACGCCGGCTCTGAAAAATCCGGCCAGTCGCCCGCCGGCTCGAGCGCGCGCGCAGTCTCCACCCGCGCGCGCAGTGTCAACGGGTCGGAGAAGAACGCAGCCAAGCCATCCCGGCGTATCTGATCGAGCAGCAGGTCGATGACAGGATCATCGGCACTCAGCCCAACCGCCGCCTCTTCCAGCACCAGCGCATCCAGCCGACGCAGACGGCGGGCCGCTATGTCTCGCCGCCCCTGATCCCAGTGCAGCTCACGGTCGTTGCGGATCTGCGCCGCGGACAGCGCTTCGACGGTATCGCGCGTCAGCGGCGCGGCCAGCCGTATGGCACCCTCCCGTCGGCCGGCATCCACCCCGGCTACCGCCAGGAACGGACTGCCGCGCAACGGATCGTTCTGGTCCAGCAATGCGGCACGACCGCTGCGTAGTCGGTAGCGCCGACCGTCCGTCGAGGTGCATTGGGCGACCCGGTCCGGATACGCCAGCGTGATGCAATCTGCGACGTCGATGGGGTCTGCCTCGTCATCTTGGGCATCCGTGCACAGACGCAGAAACTGGGATGACGTCTGCGCGATACGCCGCATCCCCGCAGGATCGAACCCAGCAGGCAGGGGGGCGTTGTCGCGCTGCGCCGCCAGCGCATCGAGGCGCAGACCGATATCCGCGCTGCATCCGCCGTCCGCCACACGGCGCAGCGGATCACGTTCGCTCAGCAGCGCAGCGACATCGGCCGCCAGGCGCTGGTCTGCAGGCTGCACGGCCTTCGCCAATACATGCGCCAGGCGCGGGTGCGCCGGGAAACGTGCCATGTGTCTGCCGATCGCAGTGATACGCCCGTTAGCGACTAATGCCCCCAGCTGTCTGAGCAGGGTAGCGGCCTGTTGCCAATGCGGCTGCGGTGGCGCATCCAGCCAATGGAGCGCCTGCGCCTCACTCACTCCCCAGTTGGCAAGCTCCAACACCAGGCCGGCAAGGTCCGCGCCGAGGATCTCCGGCGGCGTCCAATCCGGCAGCCGCGCGTGCCGCTGTTCGGTCCATGCACGGTGGCAAAGGCCCGGCCCCAGGCGCCCTGCGCGACCGGCACGCTGCAGCGCCGCCGCCTTGCTGATCCATTGGGTTTCCAACCGGGTGAGGCCCGTATTCGGATCGAAGACCGGCTTGCGCGCCAGGCCGCTGTCGACCACGGCGTCGACGCCCTCGATGGTAAGGCTGGTCTCGGCGATATCGGTGGCGATAATCACTCGACGGCGCTCACCTGCACCCTGCAGCACCCTGTCCTGCTCGGCGGCCGGCAGATCGCCATACAGCGCCGTCGCATCGAGCTGATCGCCCCACCGGGCCGTCACCTCATGCCGGAGTCGCTCGATCTCGCGTCGCCCCGGAAGAAAGACCAGGATGTCACGCCGCGCCTGTTCCAGGACCGGCCCAAGCGTTCGGAGGCAGGCACTTGCCGGGTCACGCGGATCGGGGTCGCGCTCGGCATAGCAGACCTGCACCGGGTGAGCCCTGCCTGCCACACTGACCTCGGTAGCCGGCAGCATGCGGCACAGGGGATCCGCATCCAGGGTTGCAGACATCACCAGTAGACGCAGGTCGGTGCGCAACCCCGCAGCCACATCCAGCGCGAGCGCCAGCGATAGATCCGTCTGCAGGTTTCGCTCATGGAACTCGTCGAAGATCAGTAGGCCGACGCCGCTTAACTCGGGGTCGGCCTGCAGGCGACGCAACAACAGTCCCTCGGTAAGGACCTCGATACGGGTGACCGCAGAGACCTTGCGCTCGAACCGGACCTGATAACCGATCGTGGCGCCGACCTCTTCACCGAACAGAGCTGCCATCCGCCTTGCGGCCATGCGCGCCGCCGGGCGGCGCGGCTCGAGGATGAGGATCTTACCCCCGGTCAACCAGGGCTCGTCGAGCAGCAACAGCGGGACCAGTGTGGTCTTGCCCGAACCCGGTTCCGCGCTCAGGACTGCATGTCCCCGCGCCAATGCAGTGCGCAGTTCCCCCATGCAGCCGACGATCGGCAAATCAGGTAACGCAAGCTGGCTGGCTTTTTCTCGCGCCAATGACTATCTTCCTCTGGCTGCGGGCGGCACACCCGCGCTTATTTCAGGGCCCAACGTGACCGCAGACTATAGCCGGATAGCGCAGCGCGACGTAACCGGGGTTCCAAGCTAGCCGTGTCTGCCATCATCAGGCGGCGTGCCGCCATCAGTATCGCAGGCTCCCTGCTGCTGGCCGGGGTTTTCGGCATCCTGTGGTTAATGCAGCAACCGCCCCGACCACTGTTGCAACGCATACAACAGCAGGGTGTGTTGGTGGTCGGCTCACGATACTCACCCACGGTCTATTTTCAGGGCGCGGACGGACCCGATGGATTCGATTACGTGCTGGCGCAGCTGTTCGCGGAACATCTCGGCGTCGGGTTGCGGTTCGTATTTCCACCGAATCTGGATGCACTGTTCGACGTCACCGCACGCGGCACGGTGCACATGGCCGCTGCCGGTCTGGCGATCACGCCGGCACGCGAGCAACAGGTGCGTTTTTCGATCCCCTATGAGCAAATCACCGAACAGATCGTGTATCGCCGTGGCAACCGACGGCCCCGTTCGCTGACCGAGATCGCACCAGGAGACTTGCACGTCATTGCGAGATCCAGCCATGAGGAGACGCTGCGCGCGCTCCGCAAGACCGAACTGCCGACACTGTCGTGGCAAAGCCACGCGCGCGTCAGCAGCGACGAACTGTTCGCCGCGATCGACCGCGAACAGATCCGCCTGACCATCGCCGATTCCAACGAGTTACAGCTGAGCCGACGGATGTTCAAGCACGCCGCGGTGGCCTTCGAACTGGGCGAGCCCAGGCCGATCGCCTGGGCATTCCGAAAGACCGCTGACGACAGTCTGCGCCAGGCAGCCAACAACTTTCTGCTGCAGGTGCAGGAGGACGGGACGCTGCAACGCCTCAAGGCGCGTTTCTATGGCCACACCGGCCGCCTCAATTTCGTCGATACCCGCGAGTTCTGGCGCGGCGTACGTGACCGTCTGCCGACACTACGCCCCTATTTCGAAGGCGCGGCCGAGCAGACTGGAATCGATTGGCGTCTGCTCGCCGCTATCGGGTACCAGGAGTCCCATTGGCAGGCAGATGCAGTCTCACCCACCGGCGTGCGCGGCGTGATGATGTTGACGCAGGCAACCGCCGAGCAAATGGGCATCACCGATCGCCGCGATCCCGAACAGAGCATCATCGGTGGGGCGAAGTACCTGCGCACCATCGAGGAACGGATGCCGGCGCGCATCCAGGAGCCCAATCGCCTGTGGCTGACGCTGGCGGGCTACAACGTCGGCTTCGGCCACCTGGAGGACGCCCGTATCCTGACCGAGCGCGACGGCGCTAATCCGGACCTCTGGTTGGAAGTCAAACGGCGCCTGCCGCTGTTGGCGCAGAAAAAGTACTACAAGACGCTGCGCCACGGCTTCGCGCGCGGCCAGGAACCGGTCGATTATGTTGACCATATCCGCAACTATTACGATCTGCTGGTGTGGTTCACGACGACCAGCGACCGCGAGACCCGCGCTCGGCTGCTCGCCGCCGAGACCGGATGATCGCCGACCCGACCTTTGTCAGTCGCCGGCCAGGGATTCGGCCTCCATCGACAAGTATACCTGGTAGGCATTGCGCCGGTTGGCCGCCTCGAACGCCGGCAGGCTCTCAAAGGGCCCCCAGTCAGCCGCCGCATAGGCGCTGTCGAAATCCTGCAGCTCCTCGACCGCCGCCCCCATCATGTCGCGCAGATAGGCGAGGTACGCGCGCGTGCCGGCCACCGCCTCCACCGGCCTGTCGGCGGCCGGCCCGTGACCGGGGACCAGGGCGGCCAGCCCATTGGTCTCGAGGGTCGCGAGCGTCTCCAGCCAGCGTTTGGTATCGGCATCGCCGACGAAGGGAATCCTGCCTTCGAAAATGATGTCGCCCGAGAACAACACCCGATCCTGCACCACGTACAGCGTCATATCTCCATCGGAGTGCGCGCTGCCAAGGTAATTGACCCGAAAATCGATACCGCCCAGCGAGAAGAGGTACTCCTGTTCGATCAGCCGGTCCGGACCGACCAGGCGGGTGTCGTCATTCACCCAGGGATCGAGCGAGAATCGTCGCTCGTCGAGACGCTCGGCCGCGGCCGCTGAGTCTAGATAGTCATAGGCGCCGCGCGGCGCGAGGATCTCGGCCCCTTCATCTTCAAATACCTGAAGGCCATAGACGTGATCGGCGTGATAGTGGCTTACCACCACCTTGACCACCGGCTGATCGGTCAATTCACGGATCTTTTGACGCAGTGCCCAGGCAAGCGAAGGCGTGCCCAGGCTGTCGAAGACCACCACACCCTCGTCGGTCAACACAAATCCGGCATTGGAAACAAAGCCCTCGTTGTCAGTCGCCATACCCGGCGTCCCGCGGACGTAATAGGTGTGCGCCGAGACCTGCTCGACAGGCAGTTCGACGCTGATCGGCGGATACTTTGACGATGCCCACAACGGGCTGGCAATCATCAGGGCGATGCCGCAAATCAGAGATCTCATGGTTTCGTTCAACTCCATCGATAGCGGCCGGTCGACCGTCACGTTGACGCGACTGTGCGCCAGATTCGACAAAAAAGCCCTCAACGACGCGCGCGAAAAAAGGCTCGCAGCAGTGCGGCGCTCGCCTCGGCCATCAGTCCCCCCTCGCAACGCGTCGTGTGATTGAAGCGTGCATCCGAGGGCAGTAGGTCAAACACGCTGCCGGCAGCGCCCGAACGCGGATCTCGGGCGGCGAACAGCACCTGCGCAACCCGGGCATGCACAATCGCACCGGCGCACATCGGGCAGGGCTCGAGGGTGACGTACAGCGTCGTGCCCGGTAGCCGATAATTGCCGAACGCCACAGCCGCTGCGCGCAGCGCAACGATCTCCGCATGCGCGGTCGGGTCATGCTTGGTCACGGGCTGATTCCAGCCCTCGCCGATGATCTCGCCAGCCGCCACCAGTACGGCGCCCACCGGCACCTCGCCTTGGGCCTCTGCGCGCCGCGCGAGGGTCAAAGCGCGGCGCATAAACCCCAGATCACCGGGCTCCGACGTCACGGCGCGCGGCCCGTCTATTCCCACTCTATTGTAAACGAGCCATTGTTATCTTTTATATTCAATGGCTTATTTTCCATCTAATTGGTAATACCATGAACAATACCATGTTCAGAAATTGCTGCTAATACTCACCAGAAATGTCGAGAAGCCACCCCATGCTGTGCTGCAGGCTTCGGCACATCATGATTCCAGTCGCGCCCAAAAACTTTTCTTTCGCCCATGCGCCGAGTGCAATTGCTGCACGAAGGCGTGATGTGTTAGCAGTGGTTTGAATTCCTTGATCCGCTTCGCCAGCGCTTCCAGCTTTTCATAGTACCGTGCACCATGGCCGTAAGCCTTACTGCGCGCCTGTGCCAGGATATCCAGCAACAAGGCGCGGTAGCACGCCGTAGCCGCCAGATTGCAATCCGCTTTTTCAAACGCCTTGGCCAGCCTCAGCAGACTGTCATAAAAACACTCCGCCAACTCCTGATGCCGAGCTAAGACTAAGGCCTGAGCTCTCTCCGTCTGGCTCAGGTTTAATAACAGATCTGCGCTGAGTACGATATTGCCACTCTGTTCGGCTTGCTTGATTGCTGAGCTACACGCTTTCTCTTTCTCATCCTCGTCCAAGGCCTCTAGATATCGCGTGAAATTGGGGTAGCTCTGCTCGCTCTGAAACAGCCGAGAACGAATCACTTTAAGCTGTTTCCGGTCACCCGTTTTCACACAGACCTTATCCAGCAATTCCAGACGATCACGCTCAAAACGGTCCTCCCATGCCTGGTTCAGATAACGCATTGCCGTCTCGGGCTGCTCATACTGCAAATATTTTTCACAAATCGATTTCATTTGCAGATTGTTTGGCTGTGGCGAATGTATCAATACCGATCGCTCGTATAAAGCAGGATCACGCAAGGCATCGGCGATCTGTCCTAATGCCACGCCGCTACGCAAGGCCGCGAGATTGAGCTTGTCTTCTTGTTCGGGAGATTTTAACGCCTTGCGCAACGCGTTTTCGTACCGCCAGGCAAGTTGCTTCAGCTGATCCGGCGTCAACAGCAGGTTGGCATTTGGCAATAGCGGATCAAGCACACCATAATCATTTTGCTGATACAGCTGATACATCCGCTCGAGCCAGTCTACATTAGACTCCCGCCAGCCTTTAGCCGCCGTCAACCACAACAGTGCGGCTTGGCGATATACCTCGCCCACTGCTCCGCCAGAATCATCGACACGGTTGAGCACCGATTCTGCCGTCGCCAAAAACCGGTCGACCAAATCAAACGCATGTTCCGGTGAGCGCTCCAGCAGTCCGCTTTCAATGTCGGCGAGGGCCACTTCCAGTTCGCGTGCAAAATCAAAACTCGCCCGATAATGGATAAACCTCCGCCCTCGTTTCAGCGATGCAATACGCTTGCGCAGCACCTTGGACAGGGCGACCGGATCATTTGCCAATGTCAATGCTTCGATCTTGTCGCTCAACTCCGGATAGCGGAGGTAAAGGTCGAATATAAAATTCCGCAAGGTATCTGCATCGATATCAGCCAGTTTTTCTTTGAGTGTATCGACGTTCATAGGACAAAATGGGAATTCATTAAATCGTCCAGGCTTGTGCAGATAAAATCGCTCGCTCCAGAGCGAAGAGAATCATTTCCTCATCAGACCAGACTGAGCCGGTTCAACAATCGTCAACTCATATCGGGTTGTTCTGCCACCACCCGGTAGCGGGATGATGATACCCTTGGCAACTAAGTCAGAAAGATCACGGCTGGCCGTTCGATTGGGACACTTGGTGATCGATTCATATTTCTTGGTCGTTATTCCGCCTTCAAATCCCTTTCGGCCTTCTGCGAACACTCGAGATACCATCCTGGCCTGCCGGTCATTCAGCTGGTCGCCATAAGCGTCGTAGAATCGTGTCTTGGCCAGTACAAAGTTCACCTCTTCCCTGGCAATTTCCTGTGCCTTGATTATTGTGTCTGCGAAATAATCCAGCCAAACGTTAACACCCAGGCTTCCACGACTCGCTTTCTCCAGTTGCAGGTAATAGGTTTTTTTATCCCCTTCTATCGCCGTGGCAAGACAGGCCGTGGTTGGATAACCAAGAAACTGGGAAAGCGCATGGTCAGCGATTGCCCTGCCGACTCGACCATTACCATCATCGAAGGGGTGAATCACCTCGAACCAGAGATGAGCAATACCTGCTCTTGCGATCCCGGGTATTGTCTCATCCCCGCTCACAGGACTGGTTTGGTTGTACCAGTCGGTAAGCCTCGCCATTTCATCCGGCACCTGAGTCGCTGGCGGGGCCTCATAGTGAACCTTTTCCCGCCCATAAGGCCCGCTCACTATTTGCATAGGTGAAGGATCGTTACGGTATGCGCCACGCAAAATAGACGTGTAGCGCTGCTCTGGGACGGCCATGGACTGCCACTTGCCCAGCAGGTCATGCGTCAGCGATGTTTGCCAGTTCTTGCGGACGTCCACCAGCAGCGATGCAGCCCCAGCAGCTTTCTGCTCTGAGTTGTCCGGTAACGTATCCGATGTAATTAATGAGAGCAGCGATGACCTGACCGACTCTCTGTCCAGATCCTCGCCCTCAATGGCGCTGGTTTTGATGGCCTCGGAAAGCATCAAGTCGATCGTGGCATCCTCTTGGGACGCCATTGGTAGCGCATCGAAGCTGCCCGCCAGCCGCTCTGAGTTCAGGCGAAATTCAAGTTCCCGATCATTGAGCGCGCGATTGTCATAGCGAAAATCTGGCCAGTCGGGCTGTTGCCATATCCACTTCATGGCGTGATTCTAGCACTTATTCACGCCACATTATAGGAATATTTGGCGCGCTTAAAGCCCTAAATCACGCCACGCTCGTTCAGAACGCGATATCTGAGTGCCGACCGCTGATACCATGGTTCCGCCAAACTGCCACTCGTGGTACTGCTGCTTTCTACCTTACAGCACTCGGAAATACCATGAAAAATACCACTGACGATGCAGATTACATTATCAATTGGATTGATTTTATCGTTTTCAATCAATGTGTTAACAATTTCGATCACTCCTGCCCCGTCATCAAACAGCTCGTCACTCGCTGGCAGGGATTGCAGGGTGAACACCTTGCGACCTGCCTGCGGGCCGACCGCTATGCGGTAGGTGATCGAATGCCCCAGCAGTGGCGTCATCGGGTCGTCGTCCACTGCGTCTGAAGCCAGGTAGCTGTTCTCGGCATCCCGTTCCAGCAGGCCCTGGCGCTCCAGAAAGCGACCAACCCGATGGGCGATGGTGTGCGTCAGCCGGGTGATTTCAGCGCTGCTCAGCGACTTCACCCAACGGAACCGGGCGGCTCCATTGGGCTGATCTACATACACACCATCAAGCGAATACTGGCATTGGCGTCGCCGGCGGCCCCAAGGGTGGCATGCATCTGGGCGAGATTAGCCTCAGCCTGGGCCAGTGAAGCATGTGCCTGGGCCAGGCTTCCTATTGCCCCCAGGCGTTTCTGGACTGCGACCTCGTAGCTGGCCTTGGCACCCTCCACCGATTTCTGCGAGGTCGCCCGATCCTTTATCAACTCCTGTTGGCGCTGGTACTCTGAGCTTGCGTTCTCGACAGCCGCGTCAGACGCGGCAATAGCGCTTTGCGCCTGATCCACAGAGGCTTGGGCCACCCCGATTTGGGCCTCGGCGGCCTGCACCTGCTTTTGCTTGGCGGTATAGCCGTCGACGGTCAGGTCGTAGCGGGCCCTGGCCTGGTCAAGGCTGGCCTCGAAGGTGCGCGGGTCGATCACGAAGAGCACATCTCCCTTGCTGACATACTGGTTATCCACCACATTGAGCTCAACGACTGGGCCGGACACCCGCGGCGCAATCTGCACGACCTCGGCTCGCACCTGACCATCACGGGTCCACGGATTGAGCAGGTAGTCCCAGTACTTGAGCGCAACGGCCAGTACCGCAATCAGGACGACGGTGCCGATTGTAAGGTATTTTCGCGGTATGTTCACTCGTTATGCCCCAATGATAAAAGTGCCTATCAAAACCGAGTAGATGACGATCAGCGCCAGTAAAACCAGCGGTGGATAAAAAAAATGATGGGCCAACCTGTAGCGGGTCAGAAGGCGAGTGGTCATCAGCGCAGCGAGCACACCCAGAGCGCTGGCCACCAGCAGGGGCGGCATATAAACACCGCCGATCGCGAATTCATGGGGCACAGGTGTCATCACGGCTGTGAGTATCCATTCATGCAAACCTCTCCCTTTGCCACGCCGCCCAGTCAATGTCCGCCATAATACGAGAGCAATCCAGAAGCGCCAACGATGTTCCCCTGCAGGCGTCCAGCATACGGTAATAGAATTCGAGCTGCCCCTGGTCGAACTGTTGCCGGTGTTGCGCAAAAGCAGACCCGACTTCCGCGGTCAGTTCCTTCCCGGCATCTTCAAGCTCCACCTGCACTTCTCGACTGGCAGTGGCTATATCCTCCTCATGGGCCAGGCGCCCCAGCCCCGCCCTCACACTGCGTTGCCAGAGGTCAAATTCCCGAGGCAGCCCCTGCTCGGACATTGCCGGGTCCGGGGAGGCCCGCTGCGCCATAATTTGCTGTAGCTGCATACTCAGCGACTGGACAGTGGCAACCAGCGCATCAATCTTGTCGGGGGACGCGCCAGCGATCACTTTGGGGTCGATCAGCGGAGCCCACCCGGCCAGCTTGGCGGGAAGCAACGCGATCTCCTGGCAGTGAAAAGCCTGCCGCCAGCGCGCTATACGGCCGTCAATGGGTTGATCGCTCTGTAGCGTCGTTATCAGATAATCAGCGCTGCGAAAGAAGCGGCGCAATTGGCGCAGAAAAACCCGCTCGGGCAACAGGTAGAAAGGGAAATACCAAGCCAGGTTATTGATCAGGAATAAGCCGAGCAGTACCAGCGAAGTGGATGTGACACTCAGTACATTGTAAGACGGGTGGTTGGAGAACCCGCACAGGACCAGGAACATGGCCAGTCCCGCGAGTCTGCCCAGCGCCGGCGGCGTCGCGTCGAGCAGATAGCATATCGCAAAGGTGTACGCAAAGATCATGGCGCCCAGACTGAGGTAGCTCGACAATGCGGGCATGACAAAAAGATACAGGACCGAGGCGAAGGCAACGCTGCTCAGAACCGGCACGTAGATGACCGAGATCCTCAGCTGCGGCGTGGTCGCCGGGACTATGCCGATCGAGGCGGTCATGATCATTAGCTGATAGCCGCCGGGCAGGTCACTGATATAAATTGCGGCGAGAAAGCTCAGCCATATCATCAACACCAGTCGCAGGACGCCAGCCAGGCGATCGGGGTCGGGCACAAAGAACCCCGAAGAACCGCCGCGGACTTGCGGGAGGAGGGGTGCCGGTGCAGGGCTGAATCCCCTGATATCGCTGAGGGTATCGAACTGCGCACGCGTCAGCCGCTCGATATCGAGCAGATGGGAACGACTCACCGCGAGTGCGGCCCGGTGCAGCGGCGACAAGGCGTCCAGCGCTGCCTCGTTGACAGTCAGAGTCACGGACTGTGGCTGCCGCTGCGGCCTGGTGCCGACCAGCATAAGGCCGATCTGCTCCTGCCTGGCATCGACCTCAGCGCCAAATGCCGCCAGGTCAGGCAACAACGCCTGTATCTCCAGATTCTTCAAATCGGTGAAGGCCTCTCGCCACCGAGTAATGCTGAGGCTGAACTGGGCAAGTTGTTGCTGGAAGCCGCGCCACTGCGTTCGCAGTTCCCGTACCTCGCTGCTGTCGACCCTGGCTGCCTGCAACAACTGATCGAAGCCCGCCCTGCTCTTGTGCTCCTGGGCGGCCAGTTGGGAGGGTCCAGGGGACGTGTCGCGGCCCGCTATCGTCGCCAGGCAGGCCCCCAGAAGCTGGCGCTGCAGAGCGACCAGCTCGACCGCCGCCTTTGTGAGTTGGGGACCTGTATGCTGGGGCCAGACAAAAAGGGCGACCAGGCTGTAAACCAGTATGCCGAGCCCCGTTTCCTGCAGCCTGAGCATCGAAGTCTCGAATGCGTTGACAGAATTCGCCCCTCCTCCGACGCAGATGATCACTGCGACAAACCAGCACACATGCCAGAAATATGGATTCGCACTGCCGCTCATCATGTAGCAGCAGACCGCACCGTACAGCGAGAGGAACAGGATAAATGCCCAACGCTGCTGACCAAAAAGCGCAATGACCACCAGCGCCACTGCTGCTGCTACGACAGTGCCGGCCATGCGCAGGGAAGCTTTTTCCAGGGACTGCCCGAGAGTGGCCAGGGAGCACATGGCAACAGCCAAGCCTGCCCAATAGGGCTTTTCCCAGTTCATAGCAAGGGCGATGCCGATGGCAATGGTCATGGCCAGGGCTGTCTTGAATGATTCTTTAAAGGTCAAACTCAGGTTCACAATCTTCTATTCACCATCTTTGGCTCAGGACACACTATCCGCGTGTCATTTACCCACATAGAGTTGAATGCCGAACGTGAGTGGCCCACCCAGAGTATCAGTTTAAACAAAACAATCTACCGAAGCGCCATTCTTATCCAGGCCATCAACTTTCTATCATTTTTTTTAACTTCACATATGAGAAAGTGAGACTTTACGTAATTGGGTTTTCTCAATAAATTGACTTGTCTAAACACTGAAACTGATTTTTTAGCGTCAATGAACTGAAGTGTATAGGCCGCATAACCGTGCTTTTCCTCCGATCAAACGCGCATCGCGCGTCCATCTGGGTCGCCTAGCAATTGTCGATGGGTGGCCCCTTTACGTGGCCTTGACCTGAACTCCAGCTTCCCGATCCGAGCGATGCTTGCTCGCCGGCACTCTTTTCCGACTGACGCCAGCCCTCAGGCCGACCACCACCGATGCCGCGCCGCTCGGTTGTGCAGCTGGTATTCACCGGGTATTCTGGCTCAGTCGAACAGACCCGCCTGAGGCGGCGCCCGGCACCGCGGCTGCCGGGAAGCTTCCGCCGCGGCATCTTTCTCATCAAGGTGGGTGAGAATCTTTTCAATGACCGCCGCGTCTTCTATGCAGGCGATGATCTTCACCGCCCCGCCGCATTCCCGGCAGGTCTCGATATCGATATTGAACACCCGCTTAAGACGTTGCGCCCAGCTCATCGATGCCCGTCGCTCCGCAAGGGTTTGCTCTTCGCCCGCCTGGGTGGCTTTCGGTTTGTTCCCCCTCCCCCGCCTGGCCGGGGTCACCAACGCACGGTGTTGGCTGTTAGGGGCAAACACACCGTGGAAGCGCGTCTATGCCCACATCGGGACTATGCGGAGTATTTTCGGCGGCCCCCTTTCCTGAGCAGAGCCAGCGGAGTTCCAACTGCGCATAGTCAGAGCCCTTCCAGGAAGTCCAGCAGCCGATCTTTGGCTTTGAAGCGAACGGGTTTTGACGATGGGGCATCCATGCGCTTGAGGACGGCTTCCTTCATCTCGAGGTCCGCTTCGATGTACTGGTGCGTGGTGGCTATGTCTTCATGGCCGAGCCACATCGCGATGACCGTCATGTCGACACCGGACTGCAGCAAGTGCAGGGCAGTTGTGTGGCGAAGTGTATGGGGCGAGATCGTCCGACCTTGAAGGGATGGACAGTTGAGCGATGCTTTACCGATCGTGACGCGCAGGCGGTGCTCGACACCGGAACGTGACAAGGCGCTGCCAGCGCGATTCGGGAATACGGGTGCTTTGGGCTGGTGGTCGATACATTGAAGCCAAGAGCGCAATTGAGTTGCTGTGCTCTTCCACAGCGGGATGACGCGTTCTTTCCTGCCTTTTCCGTGCAGGTGCAGTGCATAGGCACGATCCAGCAGGACATCGCAGGTCTGCAGGCGGATGATCTCGGAGACGCGCGCGCCGGTGTTATACAAAACGGCAAATAAGGCAGCATCCCTGTGGCCACTCCAGGTGTCCCGATCGGGGGCATCCAACAGCGCTTGTATCTCGTCTCGCGACAAAAACTCCAGAACGGGCCTGTCGAAGCGCTTGCCGGCAATGGCAAGTACGCGCTGGGCGACCGGCAAAGATGCCGGATCCCGAATGGAGACATAGCGCATGAATGAGCGAATGGCGGTCAGGCGCAGATTGCGCGTGCGGGCACCGCACTTTCGCTCGGACTCAAGATGATCCAGAAACGACAGAATCATGGGCGCATCGAGATCCTGCACGGTGAGTGTCGAGGCCGCTCGCCCCGTCCGACTCTCGGCGTAGCGCAGTAGCAGCCCGAACGAGTCCCGGTAACTGGCGATCGTGTGTGCACTGACGCCACGCTCGCCGACCAGGCGACGCTGGAAGAAGTCCTGTAGGAGCGTCGGGAAAGTGATGTCGGCCCTGCTCATGGCTGGCGCCCCTGTGTCTTGTTCGGCCCAAAGCGCTTCGAGGCAATCGCCATCAGCTCTGGGACGCCTGTCAGATACCAATAGGTGTCGCTGATTCTGGCGTGGCCGAGATAGGTCGACAGGGCCAGCATCTTCTGTCCGATGTCAGCGCCTTCTTCATACCAGCGCAGGAGTCTGCGCACGGCGAAGGTGTGGCGCGCGTCATGAATGCGTGGCCGCCGGGCGCGACCCTGAGCCGTCCATCCCAAGCGGCGCCTGATGCAGCCAAACGCCGACTGCACGGTGTCGGGCATCAGCCTCGGAGCGCGCTGTGTACGAAAGAAGAAACTCGCGGGATCGCTGTGCACGAACGCATCGCGATCAGCGGCGTATTGCTTGAGTGCCTGTGTCGTACTCGGATGCAGAGGAACACATCGGGTTTTGCGAAACTTGGTCTGCCTTATCGTCAACAGGCCCTCCCGTACATCCACGTCGTCGCAGGTCAGACGGCACGCCTCTGACAGACGCAGGCCCGTGGACAGGAGCAGGCTGAAGAATGCGACGTAGGTCTTGGGGCAAAGTCCACCGTGCGGTCGCATCCGGCCGGCCTGTTGCAACAGCGCGCTGATCTCGACATCACTGTAGATATGCGCCTGCCGGCGGTGCGGCACGCGCCCGAGCAGGTCTGCCGGTGGAATCTCGGTCGCCGGATCGATCAGTGCTCGGTGGCGGGCGAACTGGCGAATGAACGCAAGGCGCCGGGCGGCTTGCGCCGGCTTTTGTGAGCGTGAACACAGCGCCCACCGCACCGCCAGATCCACCGTGATGGGGCCACGATGCCCGTTTTGCTCGGCGTGCTGAGCAAAGCTCCGTAGATGACAGGCTGCCGTGGCAAGGCCATAACCGAGCCCGCGACGGTACGCCAGATACTCTTCGACATCGGCCAACAGGCTTGAGTCCGTCATGGCGATACCTCCGGCCAGGGCAGCGCAACGTCCTGCAGTGCCGGCAGGTCCAGCTTGGCGTAGATCGTGGTCGTGTCGAGGCTTTGATGGCCAAGAAAGTCGGCCACCTCCTTGAGAGGCGCGCCACGCTTCACCAGCCGGCCAGCGACCGTGTGACGGAAGACATAGGCACCCCCGAGCGGTGAATCCACTCCCGCACGTCGAATGGCGCGAACCACTGCCGCTGTGATGACGGGAGCCGAAATCGCTGTGCCAGGGCGGCGGTTGCCATGCTGCACAAATACACGGCGCTCGGTCGTCTCGGGTCGCCCTTTCTGCAAGTAGGAGACCAAAGCCTCACCCGCCTCGCGCGGCAGAGGCAGTACGGCGCCTCGCCGGGTCTTGCGCGTGGACAGCCGCAGCGTGCCTACACGCCAATCGATGTCCTCAAGGCGTAACTCTGCGAGCTCGCGGGGGCGTAGCCCCAGCGTCGACAGGCACAACACCATGGCCAGATCCCGCTGCCCGCATGGGCTACTCCGATCGAAGCCCTCCAGCACCCGCTTGAGCTGTTGCTCGTCGAGGCAGCGGGGCAAGCTGGCCAGCCCCCAGCGCGCGACAGTGGGAACCGACAGCTCCAGCTTCTCGTCGCAGTATCCTTTCATGCGCAGGAAGCGAAATAGCGAACGCAGCGCCGTACTGGTCTGCGTGATCGAACTCGCCGCATATCGATCCTGCAATGACGTGACGAACTTCACCACATCAGGCGGCATTAACCGCGTCAGATCGAGTGGGTCTTCACCGAGCGTGGTGCGCAGGAATGGGCGAATGACCTGCTCGTACGACTGCAGAGTCGTCTCTCGCAAGCCCCGGATTCGTCGCTGGTCCTGCTTGTATGCCTCGACGATCGCGTCGAGTGTCCGTAAATCGTGGTCGACCATGGGATGCTCCTTGTACAGCTGAACACTCAGCCAGAGCACCCAGACTATGCGCAGATACGGCAGCCGCCACCGCTCGCAAGCCCCTCAATCATCCGCAGATTTTTCGTGATCGATTCGCTTTCTCCGCATAGTCCCGATGTGGGCATAGACGCGTCTATGCAGATCTCCGCATAGGCGGGTGAGGTTGACCCGCGGTTTCGGCACTAGGGCTGCCAGCCGGGCAATGAAGTCCAATGGCTCGAAGATGACGTGGGTGGTGCCGTCGCGGTACGGCGTCTTGAGCTGGGTCGCTCCTGCGCATCCATGCGCGCGCGACACTTGTGAATCCATTCACGTCGTAACGGACGTTGCCATTCGGCGTCAGTGAAAGCCGCTTTTCCGACACCGCCGGCCTGGCAATATACCGACACAACCGTTCCAGCTTCTTGCGTTCATCGGCCTTGGCCGCCACCCCGGCATGGAGCGAGAACCCGGCTGCCTTGCCCACCGGGTCATCGAACGGCTCATCACAAGCCGGCAACGTTTGCAGGGTAAACACCTTACGCCCTTGCTGCGGGCCCACGGCAATGCGGTAGGTAATGGAATGCCCCAGCAGCTGAGCCATCGAGTCCTCATTCACCGCATCCCCGGCCAGATAGTGGGTCTCGCTATCGCGTTCCAGCAATCCCTGCCGCTCCAGGAAACGGCCGATGCGGTGCGCAAGGGTGTGGGTCAGCCCGGTCACCTCAGCATTCGTCGGCGCCTTTACCCAGCGAAACCGCAGTAACCCATCAGGTCGCTCGACATACACGCCATCGAGAAACAGCATGTGGAAGTGAATATTGAGGTTCAGCGCACTGCCGAATCTCTGGATAAGGGTAACCGCACCGGTCTGAGCCGTCTTTCGAGTAAACCCCGCTTTCTTAATCAGGTGGGTCGCGATGCAGCGGTAGACAATGCCAAGCACCCGCCCCATGACCTCGGGACGACTCGCGAACAGGAAACGCAGCAGATACGGTACGCTCAATACCCACTGGCGCACCGGTTGCTCGGGAAACACCTCGTCCACCAGCAGCGCCGCGCTCTCCGCCATGCGTCGGGCCCCGCAGCTGGGGCAGAAACCCCGTTTCTTACAGCTGAACGCGACCAAGTGCTCCGCGTGGCAGCTATCACAGCGTACCCGCAGGAAGCCATGCACCAGGCGCCCGCACTTCAGGTACGCCTCGAACTCCTGGTCGACGTACCCGGGCAGGGCCTCACCCTGCGCCGCCAGGTGCGCCTTGAACGACGGGTAGTATTCGTCTACGAGTTGATAAAGGAGAGTGCGCTCCGGGCGATGGCGCACATACGGCGGTGCGGCGACACCCGGGCTGGCTTCCCTGCCAACCGGTAACGGCAACATGTTCGCTTCCTTGCGAAGTTATCCACAGGCTCAGGTTAGCACGTCGAGCGAGATACCCTGTAACCCCATCTATCAGTCATGCATGGAGCCTGCCGTTGCCAGCCAGTGCCAGACATTGCCTGCCAGTACCGATCACTCCCACTCTATTGTAAAAAAGCCTTTTTTATCTTTTATATACAATGGCTTATATTCCTGCCAAATCGTAATACCATGATAAGTACCATGCTCAGAAAATCCTGCTAATCGACACAAAAATCACCGACCCACACGGTAAATTATTTTTCCATCGGACCAGGCCGAGCCGGTTTAACAATCGTCAACTCATATCGCGTTGTTCTACCACCACCTGGTAACGGAATGATTATACCTTTGGCAACCAGGTCAGAAAGATCACGGCTGGCTGTTCGATTGGGGCATTTGGTGATGGCTTCATATTTTCTCGTCGTTATTCCGCCTTCAAAGCCCCTTCGTCCTTCTACGAACACCCGAGATACCATCCTGGCCTGCCGTTCATTCAGCTGATCGCCATAAGCTTCGTAGAAACGTGTCTTAGCCAGTACAAAATCCACTTCTTCCCTGGCAATTTCCTGTGCCTTGATGATTGTATCAGCGAAATAATCCAGCCAAACGTTAACATCCATGCTTCCGCGGCTGGCTTTCTCCAGCTGCAGGTAATAGGTTTTCTTATCCGCCTCTATTGCCGTGGCATGACAAGCCGTGGTCGGATAGCCGAGAGACTGCGAAAGCGCATGGTCAGCGATCGCCCTGCCAACTCGCCCATTACCATCATCGAAGGGGTGAATCACTTCGAACCAGAGATGAGCAATACCTGCTCGGGCAATCCCGGGGATTGTCTTATTCCCGCTCAAGGGACTGGTTTGGTTGTACCATTCGATAAGCTTCACCATTTCATCAGGCACCCGAGCCGCTGGCGGGGCCTCATAGTGAACCTTTTCGCGCCCGTAAGGCCCGCTCACTATTTGCATTGGTGAAGGATCGTTGCGGTAGGCACCACGCAGAATAGGAGTGTAGCGCTGTTCCGGGATGGCCATGGACTGCCACTTACCCAGCAGGTCATGCGTTAGGGAAGCTTTCCAGTTCTTGCGAACATCCACTAGCAGCAAAGCTGCCCCAGCAGCTTTCTGATCTGGGTTGTCCGGTAGCGTATCCGATGTAATCAACGAGAGCAGAGACGACCTGACCGACTCTCTGTCCAGCTCCTCGCCCTCAATGGCGCTGGTTTTGATGGCCTCGGAAAGCATCAAGTCAATCGTGGCATCCTCTTGGGACGTCATCGGTAGCGCATCAAAGCTGCCGGCCAGGCGCTCTGAGTTCAGGCGAAACTCAAGCTCCCGGTGTTCGAGCGCATGCTTGTCGTAGCGGAAATCGGGCCAATCGGATTGTTGCCATATCCATCTCATGGCGTGATTCTAGCACCTATTCACGCCATATTAAATTAATATTTGGCGTTATTATAGCCTACAATAACGCCATCCTGGATCAAAGACTGGCGGGCACCTCGAAAAATAACTCATTTCCGGCACAATAGCAGCGAGTAAGCAGACACGGAGCAGATCAGATGCAGCCAGGCTTTTTTGACCAGGAAGATCGGCTGGCCAAGCTGGAGAAGTTGGGTGATCCACTCCCCCGGCTGGACGGCATTGTGGACTGGCAGATATTCCGCCCGCTGTTGAAAGCGATCCATCAGAAGCAACGCAAGAGCAACGCCGGGCGTAAGCCGCATGACGTGACGCTGATGTTCAAGATGCTGGTGCTGCAGGCTTTGTACAACCTGTCCGACGATCAGGCGGAGTTCCAGGTCCGTGACCGGCTGTCGTTCCAGCGTTTCCTGGGGTTGTCGCCGGAAGACACGGTGCCGGACGCGAAAACGCTGTGGCTGTTCCGCGAGCAGTTGGCGCGCCACGGGCTGATCGAGAAGTTGTTTGAGCGTTTTGACGAGCAACTCTGGCATTCCGGGCTGATGCCGCGGGGCGGCCAGATCATCGATGCCAGCCTGGTCAATGTCCCGAAGAACCGCAACACGCGGGACGAGAACAAACAGATCAAGGAAGGCGAGACGCCGGAAGGCTGGGACGACAAGCCGAACATGAAGCGGCAGAAGGACGAGGATGCGCGCTGGACCAAGAAGCATGGCAAGAGCTACTACGGCTACAAGAATCACATCAACGTCGACAAGGAACACAAGCTGATCCGGCGCTATGCGGTCACCGACGCCAGCGTGCACGATAGCCAGGTATCGATGATTTGCTCGATGAAGAAAATAGCGACCGCTCTGTCTGGGCCGACTCGGCGTACCGGTCAGAGGCACGTGAGAAACAGCTTCGAGACCAAGGTTACAAAAGCCGAATTCATCGCAAAGGCACCAAGCAGCGCGCATTGAACAAGCGCGAGCAGGCGACCAACCATCGGCGCTCCAAGGTGCGTGCTCGTGTTGAGCATGTCTTCGGTGATCAGCGTACCCGCCAGGGCAGTATTCTGGTACGGACCAAGGGTAAGGTCAGGGCGGCGGTAAAGATCGGGCTGATGAATCTAACCTACAACATGCGACGACTGGAATTCTTGCTCAGGCCGCAATCCGCCTGGTGCTCGGGCTGAGCGGGATGGAAGCGCCGACAAGCGGCGGATCAGGGGCGAAATCGGGGTAGCTTCAACGAAATGACAATATCGCGTCATCGAATCGGGCAGCCGCAAGCTCACCCAAAACCACCGCTGGCGTCAGAACCAATTAATCGAGGTGCCCATAAAACATGTGATGAATATCGCAGATTAAGTATCTGCATGACGTACTTGCGGTACACGACGTCCAGTAAAGAACTGAGGTTCGGCGCCACCCTGACCCGGTCTCGAATCATAAAGTAGCCAAGCAACGATACTTACGCTGCAGTCAGGCAAGCATGAATGTGTAGCCTCCGCCGACCGAAACATTCACCTTATCGCCGACTGAAACCGGGATGGCAAAGCCCCCGAAGCTCAGATCTGGAACGTCGAAGCTGACCACGACGCCCCCGCCGATGCCTACAGCGCCTTCCACGGTGACGGCAACAAACGGCCCGGCGAAATTCTGCAAAGATGAGGTACACAGGCCCAGCGCCACATCGCCGGATCCCCCGGCCGAGGCCCCCAGCGACAAACCCACCGAGCCGTAGTGCTTCGCGTTGGTGAAGTTCCGGAGTTCCGTGACAAACCCGAGTGCCCCATCCACGCTTGCAACCGCCGCGACACTGCCGCCGAATTCCACGCCAAAGGAAACCATCGAGCGGTCCGCCGCCTTGCCGAGCGCTTTGCTCAGCTCCGGGGAGCTTGCGATGCGCTTCATCGCCGCGGCCGCCTTCGGGTCCATGCGCTTCTGCGAGGCCGCGTGACGCAACACTTCAACTTCATCGCCAAGACGCAAAGCAACCTGCGGCCACGCCTTCACCAGTAATCGGATGATGTCCGCATACTCCCGGACTCGTTTCCCGGCCAATGACTTGAGGATTGCCTCTTCGTCGGAACCAACCACGCGCTGGATCTCGTTTTTGGCGGTCTTGAACTCCCCCTCCGAATCCTTGACGGCCGAGTGCAACGCACGGGACACAAAATGGCCGCCGGATTGCGCCGTACCTGAAGCCGTGTGCAGCAGGGTTGCCCCTGCACCGGCGACGCCAGAAGCCACCGCCTCACCCGCTTTTTTCACGGCATTGCCGATGCCTTCGAACGAATTCGGTTCCATTTCTCATTCATCCTGTTGATTTTTTGTAGTCTTTCACAACTTCGTCCGCGCTTCGAGGATGGCCTTCATTCCTTTGCGCTTGATGCGTTTCTCATCGCGAGCGCCGACGTTGACGACCGCGCACCAAGCAGGGGTCGGAGGTCTATGCGAATGCCAACGGTTATCGCCTGCGACCCTTTCTCTTCAACTCCCAACCCCCTCAATGGACCTCCTCGACCCACGTCACGCGTTCTGGCCTCGGCCGGACACTTTTTGCCTGGACACTGCATCCGATTGTCTACTTCTGGCTGATTCCTGCGTACATCGCCATGTACACCATCGTCCCCAGAGTGGCTGGTGGCCGCCTGGCCAGCGATGAAATGGCACGCGTCGTCTTCGTCATGATCCTGGTCTTCGGGTTGCCGATCGGGATGCACCATCTGTATGCAGATCCCTTCCAGGCCGACGGCTGGAAGCTGCTGCATGCTTTCGGAACCTTTGTCGTCGCAATCCCGACACTCATTACCGGATTTACGGTAATCGCCTCCCTGGAGATTGCCGGGCGCCTACGCGGTGGCCGGGGCCTGTTCGGCTGGATCGCCGCCCTACCGTGGAAGGAACCGGTCGTACTGGCCATGGGCCTGGCCCTGCTGATGTTGATGCTGGGCGGATTCGGTGGCCTCGTGAATGCCAGCTATGGCATGAACAGCATGATTCACAACACCATGTGGGTAACGGCACACTTCCATCTGATATTCGGCGGCACTGTCGTCATCATGTACTTCGCCATTGCCTACTATCTATGGCCACGACTAACCGGCCGTGCACTCTATTCCACCGCAATGGCACGAGTGCAGCTATGGCTGTGGTTCGGCGGCATGTCTTTGCTGACGACACCGTGGCATTACCTTGGCCTCCTGTGGATGCCGCGACGCACCGCTTTTCTCCCGGAAGCGCCGGAGTTTGTGTCCCCGTGGCAACCCTGGATGTATGTCATGGCCGTCGCGGGTATCCCGCTCGTCATCTCGGCAGTCCTGTTAGTTGTGAATCTGCTGTTGACCCGTCGTAACCGTACGTCGGCGCCGGAACGTGAAATCCGGTATGCCAAACCAGTGCACGCTGTCCTGCACTTACCGCGGCCGCTTAACGGCTTTGCCGTCTGGAACACGCTGCTGATGGTATTCATGGTGACCAACTTCGGCTACCCAATTTTTCAGTTCTTCCTGATGGAAACACATGGCGCACTGCCGTGGAGATGAGGTGCAAAGGATGAAGGTCTTGCGTCCGGGTTTGCTGGCACCGATGGTTATGTTGTTCTTCGCATCAGCGACGCTGCATTCCGAAGACCAAGGCGCGAACATTGCCCGCCACGGGGCGTCGCATCCCGGCGCGCTGGCGTGCGCAGCCTGCCATGGGGCCAACGGTGGCGGTAACGAGGAATCGGGCTTTCCCCGGCTGGCAGGCCTCAACGCAACATATCTCGCACGACGACTGCGGGCCTACCAGGCCGGCAGTGCCAAGAATCCGGTGATGTCCAGTATGGCAAGCTCACTCACCGACCAGGAAGTCAAAGCAGTAGCCGAATACTACGCCGGCCTACCACCTGTCAGTCACGCAGAGGCCCCGCCCGACGTCGCGATGGAACCGGGTGCTAGCCTGGCGCTGTACGGTGATATGTCGGCGCGCGGCCTTCCGGCCTGTGTACAGTGTCACGGCCCCGGCGGGCTGGGCGTCGGTGCAGCATTCCCGCCGTTGGCAGGGCAACCTCATCAATACATCGTCCAGCAAGTAAAGGCCTGGCAGTCCGGAATACGTAGCGGAGATCCGTTGGGGCTAATGGCCCATGTCGCCGGCCTGCTGAGGGACGAAGAGCTAAGCTCGGTTGCAGCCTACTACGCAGCGCAACCGGTGCGGGACAACAACGCCAGCAACACTGCGGACATCGGTGAGATGGTAACGACCGATAACGCGGCTATTAGCGGCAACCCCCTGCCACATCATGGTGAAATCGAGCCTGGACGTGAACCCGATCACGCCGGCTATTTCAAGTCACCCGCACGCAGCACCTACCCGGACGGACCCTTTGGCGAAAAAGTCAAACTGGGTGAAGACATTTTCGAGGCTACCAACACCCACCCCACCTCTGGCAAGTACGTTGGCAACAAACAGGTGTGCCAGGGGTGTCATCTGGACGCCGGGCGTCTCGCCAACTCTGCGCCAATGTGGGCATCCTGGGTGGCGTATCCTGCTTACCGCAAGAAGACCAAGGCGGTGAATACCCAGATCGAACGTGTCCAGGGTTGTTTCACGTATTCAATGAATGCCCAAGCATCGCAGGTCGGCCATCCACCCGATGCCGAAAGCGACACCATCGTAGCGCTGATGAGCTATATGTACTGGCTTGCCACGGGAGCACCGACAGGCGATCAGAATATGCCAGGCCGGGGCTACAAGAAGCTAGAGGAAACTAAAGAGGGATTCGATCCCGGTCGCGGCAAGCAGGTGTATAGCGGCAAATGCGCGGTGTGTCACGGCGAAGATGGCGAAGGGCAGTTTGCGCTGGGTGAGGTGGTATTCCCGCCATTGTGGGGCGAACATTCCTACAACTGGGGTGCAGGTATGCACAAAGTCAATACAGCGGCGAACTATATCAAGCTCAATATGCCGCTGGTCTTGCCAGTGCCGCGGAAGACAGAGCCTGGTTGACTGATCAGGAAGCCTGGGACGTGGCCGCGTACATGAATGCACAGGAACGCCCCCAGGACCCGCGCTTCACAGGGAACCTCGCCGAGACGACGAAAGAGTTTCACGACAGCAAATACGACTACTACGGCAAGTTGAAAAAGCCGGACGGTCAATTGCTGGGCGAAGGCTCACCTATTCGCTAATGCGGTCACTGGAGGATTGACACAATGCGAACCTTGGCAATTTTGGGCGCGGCGTCGGTTTTTCTGATTGGCGCACAGGTGCTGGCAGCGCCATCGTCCTATGTAGTCTGGTCCGTCGAAACGATACGTCTGCTGAAGGCAGCCAGTGCCACCAAAGGCGAGCTACTGGCCTACGGGTGCGTTGCCTGCCACGGAGAAAGTGGCATGAGTGCCTCGCCGGCTTTCCCACACATCACCGGCCAGGATCCTCGCTACCTGTTTAAGCAACTAAGTGACTACAAGGACAAGACCCGCATCAATCCGCTGATGAACGCGATCGCGACCAGCATGTCCGATGAGGACATGGCGGATATCGCAGCGTACTATGCGACACAGCCCGCGCCCGCGCCAGAACCGTCAGGTGGCGATACTGCGCTTGCCATGGACCTGATTACCAGAGGTCACGGAAGCCGCATGGTACCTTCCTGCGAGGGCTGTCACGGGTATCAGGGTGCCGGGCAACCCGGGTATTACGGAATGCCCGTTCTGGTCGGTCAAAAGTCTATCTATCTGCAGATTGCCTTGAAAGAATACCGGACTGGCAACCGGACGAATGATGTCTATGCCGTCATGCGTGACATTGCCAAAACACTTACTGACGACGAGATCACAGCGCTCGGCAACTACTACGCTACACAGCGGCTACGCTAGCCTGCATGTTGCACCAGTCGATCGGGGACGGGCGCGAATGAATCGGCAGAGATGCGGCGAAAGTCATATTCGCGGCGCTTTCTCAAAGGAACATTTTATTCCCCGTCCCCGATCTATCCAGGCCCCCGCTTGTCCATTCACGCTTGAACTTGGTCTTCACTCAAGTGGTAGCTATGGCTACCACTTTCGCTCCAGCCCGGCGTCCAAGCGCACCTGGCCGGCGCGATCATCCTGGATACTGGTGCAACATGCAGGCTAGTTGCCCGAGGCGGTCCTTGGCCCGTGGGAAGGCGGACCGTCGCGTCAGCGAGACAACGGTCCGCATCTCAAGCTGGACGTGCGACTGTCACTGCACCTTTTCGACCTTGGGCGGCGTCCAGGTGCCGTCGATGATCGACGGGCTCTGCTCCTTCGGCCAGTACATGCGCAGCATCGGGAGGAAGTCGCCCTTGGGCGCCGGCAGCCAGTTGGCCTCCTTGTCCTTGCCCGGCGATGCGTTCTGGAAGTGCAGCGTCAGCGAGCCGTCGGCGTTGTAGGTCAGGTCGTCTCGTGGGCTGACCGTAAACTTGTTCAGTGCATTCGGCACGAACCACCAGCCGTTGTCGATCTCGTACATGGTGATCGACCAGAACCCGTCTACCGGGGGCGTTTGGCCCTTGGGGAAGGTCAGGGTGTAGTTGTTGGCGCCAGAGAGTGTCGCGCCGGTACTGTCGACCTCGGTGTAGGGGTAGACGGCATCCTTCTCAAGGTTGGCGGGCCAGCCGAAGGCGGCCACCACCGCGCGCTTCACATAGTCGGTGCCGTAGTCGCCGAGTCCCTTGGAGATAATCCAGCCGTTGACGACCTCTCCGAGTCTGGGCTTGTCGGCCTCGATCTGTTTCAGTGCGGCCTGCGGCAGGTCCTTGAGTGCGTCCTGCACCGACGCATCGAGTGCCTCCATGTCGAATGGCCTACAGGGCTCGATGCCGATCTTGGCGATTCGCGCCAGCATCGGGGCATCCTCGGGCGCCGGCGGCGCATCCTTGCACATGAGATTCGTCATCCTGTCGAAGTAGCCTTTGGTCCCCATGGCGAGGATCACCTGCTGCGGCTTGTCGGTCATCGAGAAGCCCGGGTTCGGGTCGACCGGCGGTGCCTCGAAGACATAATCCGCCTTGCCCACCGCGGACAGCGGCCTCAGGTCGTACTGCGCCTGCAATGCGTTGACCGCCTTGTAGTCTTCCTCGGTCCCGTCCGCATAGGTGCGGCCGAGAATCACCATGTAGCGTGTTGGGACCTTGATATGCATCATGCCCTCGGGCACCTCGCCGCTCCAGCCCGGTCCGCTGATCAGGAAGGTCTGCGCCTTCTCGCCAGTCGTGCGGCTGCCCGCAGATTCGATCACCGGCATCCACAGGCTATACATCGGGAACAGGAAGTAGCGCTTGCCCATGTCGGGATGCGAAAAGACCATCGGCTCCTTGCCCAGATCGAGCCACGCCAGCGAATAGAGGGTGTCCGCATTCGGTGCCGAGACGCCGCGATAGTCCGCCGGCGGATAGCGCGGGACGTTGATGAACTGCCCCGCGGGCGCGTGCAAGCCCTCCACCTTGGGCACGTTGCTCATCTGCACCCGGGTGACATCGGTGGTGATCAGCGAGTAGCCGTAGATGTAGGCATCCATGGCGATCGCCTTGGCCTCCTCGGGTGTCAGCGTCTGCGCCGGCAGGTCTGCGGCCTGAGCGCCGGGCGCCACAAGACCGACCGTCAGGGCAAGAGCGAGCCAGCCCGAGCGGGCGGGGAAGGCGGTAAGTAGGTCGCGTCTGTTGATCATTGTGTCCCCGGTCCAGGGTTGGAGTTGGGTGCTGTTGGTGGCGTGTTCGGCGCCAGTCGGAAGGCGCTCGTGATTCTCGCGAATCCCCGATCGCGCAACGACGTTCACCGGTGGTAGGTGGTTTTTCGAATCGCTGCCGTGACCCTTTTTACGGACCGGTACGCTACCAGATCCTGTAGACTCGGCCTTACCATTTCACGCCAATCTGCACGGGACCGTGCCGGTCAAATCTGACCTCGGAGGCAGCGACGTGAGCATCCCCCTGGTGCGGGCGCAGCATCTGATCCACTATATCGGAGTCCTCCGAGACGCTGGCATGCCGGTCGAGCGAGCGCTGGAGCGCTCGCGGCTCCCCGTTCTGATTGAACAAACGCCAGACGCGTACGTCAGCTTGCCGCACGCCCTCGACTGGGTTTGGCGATCGAGCCGTGACTTTACGATCAGCGAACTCGGCTTCCTGGCGGGCCGCGCGGCTTCGCTCAGTACGCTGCATCCCGATTTGCAACGCGCAGTGATCGGGGCACCCACCGGACTTTCCCGGATCGAGGCCCTGTCCAATCATGTGCACCGGGAAAACAGCGCCGTAGAGATCGAGATCCGCCGTGAAGGCATCGACCTGCGCGTGGTTCACCAAGCACGGGGCTTTCAGACCAGTCCTTTCGTCGGGTTAGCCGAGTGGAAGGTGATCGCGGCGATCATCGACATTGTGCGCAGTGCCTCCGGACCTGACTGGTGCCCGGCCGAGATCACGCTCGCCTCGCGCGGGCAACCCTCAGACGCCGCGCTGGAGGCCTACGGCAACACCCGCATCCGGACCGGTCAGCCGTGCAGTTCGGTACTCGTCGCGGCGGCCGATATGGCGCAGACCTGCATCGACCGCCGGTCAAAACCCGATCACGTCAACGATCCGACGATTCCCCCGCGAACCCCATCCGGCCTGGGTGAGGCGTGGGACTTCGTGACCGCCCTGCGTGCAATTATCCGACCCTATCTCGCGCAGGGTCATCCGCACCTGTTGCTGGTGGCCGAGATCGCCGGCATGAGCGCGCGGACCTTGCAGCGCAGGCTGGCGCAAAGCGGCTTGAGGTATTCCGACATTGTCCAGGAGGCGCGTTTCTCGATCGCATCCGACCTCATGGCTGATTCCGACCTGAACATCGCCGACATCGCGTTTGCCGCCGGCTACGAGAACGCGCCGCATTTTTCCAGGGCGTTCAAGCGGCTGACGGGCATGACGCCGCGGGATTACCGCCGGGGCCTGTTCTGAAGACACGACTGGGGCATGAGACTGAGACCCTCGGTCCACGATTGCTCATAGCGATACGATCTGGCCCGAAGCTTACGCAGAATCCCGCGGTTTCCCTTTGGTATCCCTTCACTTCTCAACTGGCGTTGCCATTCGGGATGAGCGACAGCCGCTTATCCGAGACCGCCGGCCGGCCGAGCTCCCCGCTCGACGGCGCCGTCACCCACCGAAAGCGCGGCGTGCCGTCGGGGCGCCCTACATCCACCCCGTCGAGGAAAATCATGCAAGTTCCTCTAGCCCCCTAAGTCGAATGCTGTTCATGACGTTCTGCAACGGCTTTCCTTTGTGTCTCGCTCATCTCCAGATACGTCGTCTGCGAGGGGAACGCGAAGGCGGTCCCGGACGACTCAACGATGTCGCCGATACGCAGCAGGAGTTCCTCCTGGATTTCGAGAAAGGTGTCCTGGTCGCGGCAGTACAGGTAGGCGAAGATTTCTACGTCGAGGGAATAGGCGCCGTAGCCGACGAACCGCACCCGCGCCGGCACCGGCGCTACCCGAGGGTGATCAACGAGCAGCTGGCGCAGCTCCGCCAGCACATGGCGGAGTTGCTCCGGGGTGGTTTCGTAGCGGAGGCCCAGCACGGTCTTGAGCAACCGCTGATCGCGTGCCGCGAAGTTGTCCAGTTGCATCTGCGAGAATTCGGCGTTGGGAATGGTGACGATCGTCCGCTCCAGCGAGCGAACCCGTGTCGACCGCAAGCCGATCTGCTCGACGGTGCCGATCTGGTCGCCGTAGCGGCATAAGTCGCCGACCCGCACCGGCCGGTCCGCGAACAGGGTCAGACCACCGATGATGTTCTCCAGGGTCGGCCGAATCGCCAGGGCGATGGCGAGACCGCCAACGCCGAGACCAGCCACCAGCGGGGCGATCGGGATGCCGACGGCGCCCGCCGCGTAGATACCGAGGTAGACGAGAATGACAATGCTGACCAAACGGAAAACGATCCGCAACAGGGCAGCGTCGAACCGGCGCTTATCGGTTGAACCTTCTTGATTGAACGCGAATCCGTCAGCGAGGCGCGAGGCAACCACCAAGGCCAGCCAGGCGAGGCCGCCCACCTGCACGGCCAGTGCAATGTACGATACGGTCGCCAGCGAGACTTCGTACAGTCCGATGGCATTGATGGAAACACTCTTGACAAAATGAGCAATCCAAACGGCCGAGAGCAGCGCCAGAGGCACGCCGAATCTGACGCTCGGACGGTCTATCCTATGTCTTTCATCCCATCGGGCACCTAGCCGATACGCGAACCAGATTACAAATCCTGAAATGACGAGCAGCAAAAATCCCGCAATCCACTGCCAGACCCCTTGTCCAAGCACGACGAGCTGCGCCCAGCCAGGCAATTTGGCTGGGAAACCTCTTGAAAGCCACGGCCCAGGAGTGGAGATGTAGTCGTGGTATAGCCCGACCTTTGCGCCCGCTTTGTAGGGGAGATCCTTCGCCAAGGCGTAATAGTCATTGAGATTTGCGACCGTCTCTTTCGTAAAGAGAAACTCGCCGGCATCGGGTCCCTCGGCGATCTTGGCGATCTCGATCTTCGTATTGGGAACGGTCCAGCGCAAGATCCCATCTTGCCGAACCTGTTCATCGTCCGGAATGTCTGCGAACTCCGGTAGGGACACTCGGTCGAGGATCTCCTTGAGCAAAATCAGCTTGATGGTAATGGTCGTGGATCGATCGACTCCAGTAATCTCGCTGAAGTCGAACGTATCGGCAGCTCGCAACAGCAGCCTTTTTACCTCGGCACTTGGCCTGTCGCTCTGCCATGCTTCTACGGCCGTATTGATATCGCGAAGATAGGTTCGGAAGGTATCGCGTGGACTTGACGTGTCGGCCGACCGCAACGGATACGGATCCTCGATTGCGCCAAGGATCGCCCCAAGATCGCTGGTTTGCGCAGCTAATTGAGACGCGGGGAGCGTCAAGACAAGGGCCAATACGCAGAGGGCTTGCCTAAGGGCAATCCCGATCATGCTCTGCCGTTCCCTCCTGATCGCAACCCCGTCTATGGATACCGAAGTCCTCTTCGCCCATTGAAGTCTGTCCCGGCAAGTGGCCGTATGATTTCCGTGTAAGCCTCGGCGAGGTAGATTTCCTCGCATCAATCGAGGCCTACTTCGGAAAAATACTTCAACGCGCCTTCATGGAAGGGCACGTCCAGATCCGTCTCGGCCATCTGGCCTTTGGTCAGTGACAGGAACAACGGCGATAGGGCCTGAAGGAGATCCAGGCTTTCGAAGTATGCCTTGGTGACCTGATAGATCACGTCCTGGTCAACCTTGGCTGACGTCGCCAACATCGACGGCACACCCAGAGTCCAAGTCGCCCGAGGATTGCCTCTGTAAGTGTCGCCCTCTATCACCGAGCTTACGTAGAAGGGGTTTTGCCGGGCGAGCTGCACGGTGATTGAACGCGGAATGTCCACAAGGTTTATGTCGCACAGGGTCGCGGCCTCTCTGACCGTCGGGTTGGGATGTCCAATCGTGTAGACGAACGCGTCGAACTCGTCGTCGCACAGAGCCTCGGCCAGATTGGAAGCCTTGAACGTGGAGATATCGGTCACTTCCTCGCCAGTCCAACCGTAAGCATCCATCAACACATCCATGGCATCGCGTCGGCTCGAACCCTCTTCACCCACATAGACCCGCTTGCCCTTCAGGTCTTCGAACGTATCCATGTCCCGTCCGCCACGGGCGACGACCGTGAAGTGCTCGATGTAGAGTCCGAACACCAAGCGCAGATCCCTGTACGCGAATGATCCCTCTCCCCTGAACGGTCCGTTCCCGTAATAGGCATTATGCAGCACGTCGGACTGGGCCAGCGCAAGATCAACGTCCCCCTCTCGCAGTTTCTTGATGTTCGGGATGGATCCACCGGACATTTCGACGGTGCAGCTGATGCCGCGAGCATTCTTGTCGACGAGCTTGCAAATGGCCCCGCCGACGGGGTGGTAGAGGCCGCCGACCCGACCGGTTGCGATCGTGACCGACCTCTCCTCCCCCGCCGCGCCGATCTCCTCCACCGCGCCGACCTGACCGCCAAGTCCGACGACGGCGATGAAGCCGACCACCATGGCCACCCTCACCGCGTGCATGCGAAGTGCCTCGACATCCGGTATGCCGTTGCCGGCCCCCGCCGGCACAAGCTGTCGCGCCATACACGCGGCACAGCAGGTGCCGGCCGCCCCACGCCGATGGCCGCGAATGCGAGGACCGAAAACCAATGGGTACTGGCCCATTCCAGCGATGTTCTCAACAGGCAACCGATCAGCCCGGTGCCGCGGCTAAAAGCACTTGCCAACGCCGCGAACACCTTGAGATTGCTTTCGTCGATATCGCGCCCCTCTGTCTTTATTCGACTTGATCGATCCTTGCTCAATTTCTTTCCCGACGCCGCTGACCTGCCGGCACACGTTTCTCCAAGCGCTGGTTCGATGATTCGGAAAACTGAGACGCAATGGGGATGAGTCTGCAAGGGCCTTACCGCGGGCGGAGTCCAGTTTCCGTCGATGATCGAAGGATCGGTCTCCTGCGGCCAGTACATACGCAACATCGGGATTAAGTCGCCCTTGGGCGCGGGCCGCCATTTTGACTGGAGATCCGCCCCTGCCGATTTAGTCTGAGGGATGAAGCGTGAAGTATAGTTCGAACAGACTCTCTTTTCCCCTGAATTCATTGAGCATCCGCCGGTATCTGGACAGCATTCGGCCCGTCCAACAGCACGATATTGGTCAGAATTCCCCGCCCCAACCGCAGGAACATCGCGAGCCGACGCGACTTTCGGGCAAGTTCCTGGCCCTCAGGCCGACGACGACCCTGCCGCCTCCGCCTAGGCCGCAACCGATGACCCGTGGAATTGCCAACGCTGCAAGGTTTCGCGACTTTGCTGGCGGCTAAAACAGGCCATTTGTCTTGCCTATCTTCCTATAGCTCACTGACCCGGCAGCGATACAATCGCCAACGCGTCTTACCCCCCTCCCACTGGCAGAGTGAGGACCGGCGCCGGGCCCTTCTCGATTTCTCCGGCCTGGATGGAGCCGACCTGTTCCATGAGCCGGAAGGTGTATTTCGAGTCCATATCGCGATCGTCGATGTAAAACCACGCGCCGCGGTAGCGGACCGCGACCGCGGCGTCAGTCGGCTGTTCGGCCTGCGAGCGGACCCGGAACAGGCCGCCCATGGCCTGCGACCAGTCGAAGCGCTGGCCGTTTTGATCCTTGGTGACCATCACCCGACCCGCTTTTTCGTCCCGCGCCGGCACCTCGACGGCCGTGGAGAGAAAGTGCACCATGCGATTGAGCGAGCGCAGCTCGATGCCGATGGAGTCACGATTGGGTTTGTCGGCGATGATATGCAGGTCGTAGAACCGCTTTGTCACCTCCAGTCCGAGGAGGGTGCGCAGCTCACGCGTCTCCGCCCAATCCAGCGCATCGGGCCTGATGAACATCGCGGGCTTTGTATCCTTCCCCGGGTCCCGGTACCGGAACCTGAGCGCATCCTTTTTCTGCAGCTCCCGCAGCAGCGCGGCCGCGCGAGCGAATTCCACATAATCGGGCGCTTCGGCGGGCGTCGGTCCCTCGGCTTCTGGCGCATTCTGCAGCCCGTTCATGCGGCTCGCTGTCAGCCGCAGCAGACGATCGATGCTGATACCCGTGTTCGCTAGCAGCATGAACGTCTCGTAGCCCATGGGCGTGAGAACGTTCTTTACGAACTGCTGCCCGGTCACCGGGGTATAGCTGATGGTCGGCGTCTCGGAATAGCGCACATCTGCGCCGATTCGCCAGCTGTAGCGCTGTACCTCTCCGCTTCTCGTCAGGTCGGCATCTGCGCCCTGCTGGAAGTTGAACTGGGTGGTCACGCTGCCGACCTCTAGATACAGCGGATTGTCCGCGTAGCGAATTCGCACCAGATTGAGCACTGTCTGCTCGTCATCGGTTTGCGCGATGGCCACGTTGTAGTCGTTGCGCCCGACCTTCACCAAGCTCGGCCCGAATTGCGTGCAACCGCTCAGCAGGACTGCAAATGCAAGCAGCCCCAAGCCCAGCACCCGGCTTCCCGCTACTCGTCCTCGCGACTGGCCATCATGCACCAGACCTGCAGCTTCCGGTCTGTTGATTGTCATTTGATTCAGAATAACAAAGTCCTACTAGAAAAGGCCACCCGACCATAACCTCACGCGGTCGCAGGACCGGACGCCACCGAAGCGATATGCGTCCCGTCACTCAATCCAGCCCTGCTCTTGAAATCGCTTCTTGAGCACATCGGCAATTTCCTTGGCGGTCTGCTTGGCCCGGCCCTGAATCGTACTGCTGCCGGTCTTTTCATCGTACGCCCTCACCCCGGTGCTGACGATGAGTCCCAACGGGTTGTGCGTGGCAGCCAGGGTCAAAGCTCCCAAGAGCGCCCCGGGCGTCTTGCTTCCGGTCGCATCTGTCGAGCCGGACCCAAGTTTGCGTAAACCATCTGCCGTCATCTCGAAGCCTTCGGCCACGACTTGTAATTTGGATTCGCCGGCGCTGAATCCAATCAACACGCGCTCCTCGGCATCACCCTGGACGACGGAGAGCAGATAACCGCGGATCACGATGTCATTGATCTGCGGCCGTGTTCCCGGTCCCGCATGCGCCGCGGTCATGCCCATGGCGTTGATCTCTTCGACCAGTTGTGTGGCAATTTCCGCGCCCACCTTGCGGCCGGTCGCGATCTGCTCGGCGGTCTGCGGGGTGCCGTGTTCGGAATACTGTCCGTTCAGTGCAGACTCGGCCGGGACATCTTCCGGGGTGGCGGCGAAGTCATAGACCCAGATGGTATTGGGCCGCGGGATGTCCCCGGTCACGGCTTGGTCACGGCTGGTAATTGTGGTCGAGGCGCACCCGGCAACGAACAGCAGGGCGAACAGATGCAATACGATACGGTTAAGCGGCTTCATTATCAAAATCCTTGATTTCAGATGTTTGGTCATTGACTCTTCGCGATTCGCCGACCCGCTGGCGACGTGCCTGCGTGAAGGCGCAACCCACCTCAGGGCGTCGGCACAACACGGTAGTAGACGCCGTTTGCGCCATGAGCAGGCTGAAACCAGGTGTCACCATTCAAATAGTACGTGGTTCCACCCTTGTTGACGGCCATGGAGCCGGTAGGCAGCACGGCATGGATCGATCCCATCGCAAACGTCGATTGATTCGGCGTGGCTGCTCCAGCGGGGGTTGTATACGTGGTACCGGCGGCGATACCAGTACTAGCGGAACTGGTTGTGGCTGCACTCTTGTTGGCCGAAGCCATAGCCGCACCAGCGGCCAGACCGACCACGGCACCGGCGGCGGCAGCCCCCGCAGTGGACCAGCCCCCGCAGTCGTGGCAGTCGGACCCATAGTAGTTCACCGTGGTGGGTGGATGATATGCGGGATAGGCTGCGCCGTAATAGGGTTTGTGGTAAACGGTCGCGCCATAGCGGTTGGTGGCGGTCGTACCTTCTCCATAGGTGTGAGTCACGCTCCCGCCGTAAGGATTGGAAAAGGTCGTGTAGTCAGTATCCTCTTTGTGAGTGGCCGTGTCACCGTAGCGATTTGTGGCAGTCGTGCCTTCACCATAGGTGTGAGTCGCACTCCCGCCGTAGGCATTGTCAAAGCTCGTGGAGCCCGAGCCCCGTTCGTGACTCGCCGAGCCTCCGTAGCGACCCGAGACACTCGTGCCCTGTCCGTAGGAGTGGGTCATGCTGCCGCCCCAGCCCGTCGTCCGGGTGGTGGAGCCGTAGGAATGTGACACACTGCCGCCCCAGCGGTTCGAATGACCCCAGGCTGCTGCCGGTCCGGACAAAGGCACCGCGATCAGGAGACTCACACAGCCGACAAGGTTTCTATTCATGGTTGCCGATCCTCCTTACCGGGTTTGTATGACTCGCCCTGCGCGGGCGGGCTGACGTCCGGCTCAGGAATCCCCGCATCCGGACGGGCAAACGGGATACGCGCGGCACTGGCAAGCTTCTGCGAAGCAAAGGCATCCGGCGGAATAGCCACGTCGAGCTGCCAATCGGAAAACGCCACCTGGTGACGCAGTTGCGCGGGGTCGTCGAGAAACACTGCGCGGGCCATGCGCGGCAGCTTGTCATCAGCGCCGATCCAGAGCTGGATAAATGCGCCGTCTGATTCATATGCCACCATATCCGTCGTCGCTTCGCCGACCACATTGGATTGTCCGATATAGAAAGCGAGCGTAAGACCATCGGCAATATCCTTGAAAGGATCTGCGACGATCATGTCAGTGAACGGGAGATAGATCGCGGCAGAGCGGTAGGCCTCCTGCAGCGTGGCGTCGATCGTGGACGGGGCCTCGGCAATGGCGACGAGATTTTCGGCTGGGGAAACGGCCGCGAAGATCTTGCCGTCATAGTAGTACTCGGAAGCTGGGCCGTCGCCCGACGTGATCACCCGAAGCCTGTCGGGCCGTTGCAGAAGCACATCGGACTTCGTCGTGTAGACGAGTGGTGGACCGGGGCGGCTCGGGTTCTCGTAGGACGTCACCGCCGTAAAGCGCATTGAGCGGGCGGCGGCCAGGCGGCGGCTTGTCGCCTTCAGCAGATCGACCGCCCGCGGCTCCAGCCTCTGCTCGACCGGCTGCGCCGCAGAACTGCCTTGCGGCGACACCGGCTGCTGGGCCTGTGACCCGGAGGTCACGAACACGCCCAGCAAGAGCAATAACCCGCAACCGGAGCACATGCAGCGGCTCATTTCAGCCGACTGTGGATGTTTGTCGTCGCGCCCCCGTTCAGAGGCATTCACGGAATCATCCCGCATTCGAACATCTTGTTCACGACAGGCGCTGCGACCTTGTCAATAAACTCCGTGCGCATCTGCGGATTGTCTTTCAGGAGCTGTATGGCTTCCTTCGCCCGATCCGATTTGGGTTTACCCTTGTCTTCCCAAAGCGTCTCACAGCTTGCATTTTGATATTTATCGATCACGTTGTCGGCAACCATGTTCAAGATCGGATAATCAGCACTGGCGATTCCGGTCAAGAGCAAGGCAGGCAAAATGGCGTGGAGGTGGAGCTTCCTATTCATGGTTATTTCCTGATGAGTCAAAGCGGGGGGATTCAGGCTCTCGCGGGAACGGACCCGGTAGAAACGGACAGAGCGGATAAACGCGTCCTCGGGTCAAGCGGCCAGCCTGGCAGAGAGACCGCGTTAATGGATCCTGATGCACATTCGTACTCATAGCCCAACTTCAGGCGCAGCGTCGTGTCGGTGGTCTTGGGCTGAAGTGCCCGGTTCTGTCGTGTCGATCTCGTAATCGAGGCATTCGACGAATGCCGACGATCATTCGGAAGTAGCATGTCAGGTTTACTCGGCTCGGTCTTACCATTTCACGCCAACCTGCGTGGGGCCGTACCGGATATACTGTGCGGCGGTGCCGGTCAAGCGCTTGTTGAGCGGTTTTTTAGTTTGTGGAGTTTTCATTTCTAGCGACTAAATTTTATGCAATCACTCAAGCCGCTTGTCCAACATGGAATCGCCAATACGCACTAGTGCAAGTCCAAAAACGTTAACGAGTGGATTCATTTCGATATAACGCGACGAAGGTCAGTAAAGATTCCTGGCAGATTTGCTAGTTCTCCGACTCTAGGACTGAAACATGATGATCTGCACGGCGAGTATCCTTTTTCACACCCGCTTTGCGTGCCGCAAGTTCTGGCCCTGGCTGTTGATGGGGTTGCTGATCCCGGCGCAGGCGGCGGAGACACTGAAACCTGACGCACTGTCACAGGCGCAGGCCAGACTCGAACGGCTCGAACAACAGTTTGCTACCGCCCAAACAGCGACAGCGCAGGAACTGAAGACGCTCAAGAACGAAATCATCTCGGTTCGTTCCACTGCGCAGGACTGCGTACAAGGGGTGGAGCCAAAGATCGAAACACTGGACAGCGAAATCGCGATCTTCCAGCCCGAAAAAGCCAAAGGCACGCAGGCTAAATCAGCACAAGAGACCCAACCCGAAGCACAGCTGCAGGCACCGTCTTCTCCCGCCGTCGCGCGGCAGCTGCAGGATCTGCAGAACAGGAAAGATAGCCTCGAAGGACGTATGGCCATCTGCAAACTGATGCTGCTGAGAAGTAACGATCTGGAATCAGGTGTAGACGGTTACCTGAGCAGCCTGGAGACCCGCCAACTGCTGACCCGTGGCCCGACCCTGATCAGTGTGTTGCAGGCAAATCTGGATGAGCGGGCACGCTGGTTGGGCTTTGCAAAGCAGCTGGCCGTGACATCCACCGGTTGGGATGCGATCCACCCGATTCATCTGGCCGGTGCCGCGGCCGTTGGTCTGCTGGGTTTTATACTCGGCCGCATCGTGCCGCGCCGACTTCGGGCCCGGGCGGCCCAAATGAAGGTCGGCGAAAAGGAAGTCGCCGCCGGCCTTGTACAGGCGATCATGGCCTGTGGTGTCCACTATGCGCCCATCCTGCTTGCCCTTGGGGGGGGCACCGCTTATGTGGCGCTCATCCCGCACGCGGGCGGTAATCTGCCGTTTGTCCTCACCCTAATGTACGGCCTGCTGGCATTCTTGGTCATCGCAGCCAGTATCAGGATCCTGCTCAACCCCTGCCCGCCCGCGACCCATTATCTACCGCTTCCGGAAACCGTCGCAATTCCGCTCGGCCGGCGCAGCCACGTACTCGCCCTGATCGTGCTGTTCAGGTGGCTCGTGCAGTCACTCCACGCGGACGGCTTGCTCGATGAAACCATGTTCGCACTGACCCGACAGATTATCGGCTGGGTCTTTGTCCTGAATGTTATCTGGGTCGTCTGGCTGCTGCGCCGGCTCGAGGGCTGGCGGGATAAGTGGGCGCTCCTGCTGCTGATCAGCCTGTCGCTGTTCGGCGGCCTAGTCGCTGGCGCGGTCGGCTATATCAACCTCGGCGTTCTGGTGATAACAGGCATCGCCTACACCCTCATTTTGCTCGGTCTCGCACCGGTGGTGAGTCAGTTTTTCTCCGACCTGTTCGATGGCCTTGATGAGGGGCGCTATCGCTGGCAAAAAGCAGTGCGTCGGTCCATCGGTCTCAAAGACGGGGACTACGTACCCGGCCTGGGCTGGCTGCGGCTGGTCGTCAACCTTGCGCTTTGGATCGCCGCCGCCCTGCTGGTGCTGCGCGTTTGGGACCCTAATGAGCAGATCACCGCCGATATCCTGCTTTATTTCACGGAGGGCTTCCAGGTCGGTGGCGTGACGATCGTCCCCACTCAACTGCTTTGGGCCATCCTGGTCTTCGCCGTATTGCTGGCTTTGACTGGCTGGCTCAAGGGCAGACTGAACACGAAATGGCTAGTCAAGACGCGCATGGAACCCAGCGCGCGGGACGCGCTGGTCACGACCTTCGGTTATGTCGGCGCGGCCATTGCGGTCATGGTCGCGCTATCGTTCGCCGGAATCAACTTTGCCAGTCTTGCCATCATTGCCGGCGCGCTGTCGGTCGGCATCGGTTTCGGCCTGCAGAACATCGTCAATAACTTCGTATCCGGCATTATCATGCTGGTCGAGCGACCGGTGAGAAAGGGCGACTGGATCGTCGTCGGGAACACCGAGGGCTACGTTCAGCGGATCAGCATCCGCACAACGACCATACGAACCTTTGACCGGGCCGACATCATCGTGCCCAATTCAGACTTGATATCCGGCCAGGTGACCAACTGGACACTGGGCAATACGTGGGGACGGATCAAGATACCGATTGGTGTCGGTTACGGCAGTGATGTCGAGACCGTCATCAAGACCCTGCTTGAGATAGCCGACAACAACGCGGATGTCATCAAAGGCAATCCCCAGCTGCCGGATCCTTACGTGCTGTTTTTGGATTTCGGTGACAGTTCGCTCGACTTCGAGCTACGCGTCATCATCCACGATATCAACCGGCGTCGGTACGTGACCAGCGACATAAATCGCGCCATCAATGCCGCGTTCAACAAACTGGGTATCGAGATTCCCTTTCCGCAGCGCGATGTCCATTTCCGCGGGCCGCTGCAAATCGACCCTGATGCCAGGGTGCCGCCCAAACCACCCGATGGCGGGGAGTTGCCCCAATCATAGCCTGTCCTGGAACCAGCAAGCGTTAGCCTGGGCGGAGCGGAGCGCAGCGCAATCCAGGACCGCAAGGCAATACATTCGGAGATTGAATCTCACTCCGCCCGGTTAACGGCTGTCCGCCTTGTGGTGAGCCGTCAAAGTGTGATGCATATAGCCTGGCCGTGAGCTACGAATCGGTGTCTATCGGTGCCAACTGATCACAATTATTACCTGAACGCCCGTTTCGAGTGGTCCCAACGCTGGACCAGAGGGGTGGGCTTCGATATATCGGGTCCGCGCATCGCGTTTGCTTTCGTCCCCGGCTGGTAAGCGCCATCTTCCCAATCAGGCGGAGAAATTCAACAGCCTGCTGACAGGCAAGGTCTTAAACAAGGCTCGTCCCACTACTCGGAAACTGGGACGGCCAACGCGATGATCTACCAGGTCAAGAACTCCATCGTTTTTGCGGGATTATCCTCCCGGTTTTTCGATCAGTTCACCGGCACGGTGATAACCGGTGCCTTTTCGGCTGCTCCAGGGTCTGCCAGGCGCATGCCGATAAAGGTTCGGAGGAATCGGAAGGCTCGCTTGCTCTGCGTGTCGGTGGCGTCAATGTAGAACCAATGATCGCGAAAGCGAATCCGGACGGTCGCGTTATCTGGCCTTGTCTCGGAGGAACGGATGGTAATGAACCGGTCCTGGATCGGCACCGCTCGCCTGAGTGGCTCGACGATGCCGGCCTCGATATGAGCTGGCGGAACCTCGATGCCGGTCCCGAACACGCGCAGGACATCGTAGGCGGACCGTGTTTGCACGTGAACCGCAGAATCGGATCGGCTAATCGCCTCGCGAATCGGCAGGAGGATTGCGGATCCGTCGAGCTTCAGCTTGATGCCGATCAGGTCGAGGAGTTTCTGCACGCTGTTGCCGTACGCCTCCTCGTAATCGTGGATGTCCCAGAAGTAGGCGCGCTCGCTTCCGCCCTCGGCAACTTGCACGATGTCCAGTACGCCGGCTCGTCGCAATCGGTCGTACAGTTCTACAAAGTCGTTGAATGCCGGTGAGGGTGGCTCCGCCGTGACAAGCGAGTTGCTCAATCCGTTCACCCGCTTGGCTGCCAGGGCAAACACCTGGCCCGGGTGTTCGGCATTTTGTCCAGCCAGGAACCATTCGTTCACCGAGACGGGCGTGAGCATCCTCCGCATGAAGTCGTCACCACTGAGCGGCACGTAGGAGATGGTGGGGTTCTCTTCGTAGCTGACCCCGGCCGAGAGCGGAACCAGGTTGCCGGAGTAATTGTCGCTGTCGCCGATGCCGATGTTTGCCGTCGCCAGCGTACTGAACTTATTAATACCGTCGTAAGTAAAGCCTCATATACTGGCATAGAGGCAGGTGGGTGTTCGGAAGAATCCTGCGACTATCGTCGGTGTCTTGAGCAGGCTTCGCATGGCGCTAATCACTGCACACTTCATTTCGTCTTTGGTCGAGATGGTTGCCTTTGCCACTTTCTTCTTCACATGCGCCCAAACAAGCTCGTCGGGGTTCAGCTCGGGCGAATAAGGTGGCAACACGATCAACTCGATACGATCGGCGTTGTCCTCTACGAACCGCTTGACGAGCTTCGCCTTGTGCGTTGGATGCCCATCGACGATCAGTATGACCTTCCGCTCCACACCATTGATTAACCGCTTCAGGAAATCACGGAAAACCTTCGCGGTTACCGCTCCTTCGACGGTCATGAAGCGAAAATGACCGCGCGCATTGACGGCAGAGATCATGTTGAATGAGAACCGTGCACCGGTCGCCTTCACGACGGGCGTCTTACCCTTTGGCGACCACGTCGTGCCAGCGTGATAATCAGACCGCATGCCGGCTTCATCAGCGAAGAATATCAAGGCATTCTCACGCTTGGCGCGCGCAGCGATTTTCGGATATTCGGTTTCGCGCCACTGCGCTATGCGCGCTTCGTCCTGCTGCCAAGCGCGATACAACGGGCGCTGCGGCGTGAAACCGAGCCGTTTCATCAGCCGGCCCACTGAGACTTCGCTGAGCTTGACGTCGAACTCCCATCGAATCAGCTCGCGAATCATCGCCAATGTCCACAAGGCGTAGTCGAATTTCAGTTGCAGAGGGTTTTTCGTGTGAACGATTCGCGATAGCTTGGCCATCTGCTTTGCGTCAAGTTTGGGCGGCGCACCGGGAATGGGTTTCGCTTTCAATGCCTCCTCGCCGCCATAGTGATAGGCCGCAAGCCAGCGATAAATGGTACGTCGATTGATTGCCAAACCTTGTGCTACAGCTTCCGGACTCTCCCCGGCTTCTACACGTTTCACTGCATCCGTGCGTAGACGCTCAAGCGCTTTGTGCGAATACTTTCGCGCATCAACAGTCTTCTTGCATTTCATGCTAACAGTATACTGCATGAGGCTTTACTTGTGGTGCACTTAATAAGATTGGCGGTGATGCTGGCCACGGACATCATGCCGAAGGTCTCGTCGTAACGTTGTCGCACGAGCACATTCAGGATCTGCTCGTCCTCCGTATTGTTGATCACTTCGGCATAGGCCCCCCGACCCGCCGTAATGGACTGCGGACCGATTGTGGCGCAAGCGCACAAGCCCAATGTGGCCATGACAAGAACGACGTTTCGAGCGCGAACGGTGGAAACAATAAGCTCGTGGCAGATCACAGATAGCCTACAGTCCGGTCGTTTTAGGGGCGGACTGTCGTTGTACAGACTCACTGGTATCATTTATCGTTGTGATATGAAGCAAATGAACATACCTCCGAGCTCAAGACGCTCATTTTACGACCGCCGGGATAATACGGGCGTGAAAGTCTTGTTTCTAGTTTCCTGAGTCAGAAGTTCGCATCGTTTCAGCGTGATCAGAAACGTTCCTGGCCAAGGCGCACGAGTGAAGAACTGGCCATCGCCAATGCAGCTGTCACAGGGGATGGACACATTGCCAAGTGCTTGCCGGCGATTCTGGAAGATAGCGAGAAAGAGCTACCGGGCGGCGTTCGCCGCGGACAAGAAATCGCGGGGTAGTGACGTCCGTCGTGTTGTACGGGAGCCGGAGCAGCGCTACTGCATCCCCGCCGAATCCGTACTCAAGCTCTGCATCAGGGTGTCCATCTTCTTTTCTAAACTCAGTGACTCCGCGCGCTGGCGCGGCGGCCACTGTTTCAGAGATTCGATATGCTGACCCAGGATTCCCTGGGCTGGTATCAGCGTCCACATCTTCTGCGCGAATAGCTTGCGACCGATATAGCCGAACTCGTGCGACTCCTGATCCATGATCTCCATAGGATCCATGCGCAGGTTGAAGAGATACGGCACACGTGGATAGACCAGCGGGTTCCACCAACTTCCTTCCATCTTGACCGCAAAGGACATCTTCCAATCCCCGACCCGCAAACCTGTCAGGTCCGACTCGTCATAGTAGAAAAACTCGTTGCGTGCCGACTTATCCGTCTTGCCCGTCCAAAGATCCAGATTGTTGTGGCCGTCGAGATGGACTTTATATTCCATGTCGCCAAGCTTCTTGCCCTTAAGCAATTCTTGTTTAATGTTCGTCTCACCAGCGGCCGCGGCAAGCGTCACATAAAGGTCCTCGTGGCTCTGGATGCCGTTGGAGCTACTTCCCGCCGGAATTTTGCCGGGCCAGCGCACCATAATGGGTACTCGCACGCCACCTTCCCAGGTCGTGCCCTTCTCACCGCGGAAAGGCGAATAACCGCCGTCGGGCCACAGCATCAGTTCGTAGCCGTTGTCGGTTGAGTAGACCACGATGGTGTTGTCGGCGATGCCGAGGTCGTCGAGCTTTTTCAGCAGCTGGCCGACCTGGTCGTCATGCTGAATCATGCCGGCCCGGTAGAGATCGATTTCCGGACGGCCCTCATCCACGGCCTTTTGAGCGTACTCTTTCGGTACGTGTGTCCAGATGTGCATCCGCGTGGCATTGAACCAGACGAAGAACGGCTTTTCTTCTTCGACACTGCGGTCGATGAAACTTCTCGGCCGCTTCGAGAAACTCGTCATCCACCGTCTCCATTCGCTTGCGGGTCAGCGGGCCCTTATCCTCACAACGTTGCTTGCCCATCCGGCCAAACTTCGGATCATCGGTGGGGTCATCCTTATCCGTCGCCCAGCAATACAAAATACCGCGTGGGCCGAACTTCTCCATGAATGCCGGATCCTTCAAGCCGGGATAGTCGAGTTGCTCAGGCTCTTCTTCGGCATTGAGGTGATACAAATTGCCGAAGAATTCGTCGAACCCGTGCACCGTCGGCAGGAACTCGTTGCGATCGCCGAGGTGATTCTTGCCGAACTGTCCGGCAGTGTAGCCTAGCGGTTTCAGTACCTCGGCCAGCGTTGGATCTTCCTTCTGCAAACCCAGATCCGAACCGGGAATGCCGATAGTGGTCATGCCGGTCCGAATCGGATACTGCCCGGTAATGAACGCCGCTCGCCCGGCGGTGCAGCTCGGTTGCGCGTAGTGATCGGTAAAGAGCATGCCCTCCTTGGCGATCCGGTCTATGTTGGGCGTGTGGCCCATCATGCCGTGCGTGTAGGCACCCACATTCCACATGCCGACATCATCGCCGAAGATCACCAGGATGTTGGGTTTATCGGCGGCCGCAGCCGGCGCCACGAAGCCCGTTGTGCCCAGCGCAATCATTAGCGCCAGCGCATACCGGGCGCACAGCGCAAAACTATGGGTGATATTGGTGACTGAACTGATGCCTTCCATTATGCAACTCCGGATATCGAAAAAAGGTGGGCGACCATACTCCAGGTCCTCATATTGTAAAAAAACGGGCGACCTTTTCAGGCCGCCCGCTGTATTACTTCACACTACATAATCCGGCTCCAGGGTGCTCGGTTAGTGACCCGAGTGACTGATGTGTGACGAATCCTGCATCGCCTTGATAATGTTATCCAGGTTGTAGCTCGCCGGAGTCTGCAGCGATGGGAAGTCCCGATACGTCTCGAGTTCCTTCAGCCACAGCAGCTGCCCGATGGGCAGCAGGTTCCAGTCATAGATGAACGCGGTGCTCGGGGCGGCCAGGGCGCCGCCGTAGCCCAGCAGGGTACCTTCAGCCGACGCAACCGACCGCTCGAAGGGATCACGCCTGAGGTTGTTGACCTGGGTCCAGTGATAGGTGCTTGCGTCATTGAACGCGTCCAGCGCATTGGAAGACACCATCGTGTAGTAGAACTTCCAGTTCTTGTACCGCACCGCCGAAGGCTGTGCGCCGGTGTAGTAGAAGAACGTGTCGCGCGCCGAATCTGCCTTGCCCTCAAGATAGTCCCGCTGGTCGAAACCGTCCAGCGTCGTCTTGACGATGCCGGGGTACTTGCCGGCCTCGATCTGCTTCTTCAGGCCATCACCCTTGGGCCCGCCGGCGATATTGACCAGCGTTGGAACCCAATCCAGAGAGGAAAATATCTGGTCCGGATTCGTGCCAGCCTTGACGTGCCCGGGCCAGCGAATGAGCATCGGCGCCCGCATACCGCCTTCCCAGGTGGTGAGCTTGCCGCCCCTGAAAGGCGTGATGCCGCCATCAGGATAGGTGATCGCTTCAGCGCCGTTGTCGGTGGTAAAGACGATGATGGTGTTGTCGAGCTCGCCCATATCCTCGAGCTTTTTGAACACGTAGCCGATGTTGTCGTCCATCTGCTTCATGCCGGCTTCGTTGATACCCCAGTCCTTGCCGCCTTTCTCGCCCAGCATGTCCAGGTACTTGTCCGAGAGCATGGTGGTGACGTGCATGCGCGCCGGGTTATACCAGACGAAAAACGGCTTGCCGGTTTTCTCGGGGTCGTTGCGGTCGAGGTAGTCGATGACCTGGGCGGAGATTTCCTCGTCCACGGTCTTGGAACGTTCGAGCGTCAGTGGCCCTTCGTCTTTGCAGCTCTGATTTTTCTCGGTGCCGTCCGAAGAAGTACACGCGAGGACCGGCCGTGGCGGGGTCATACAGAGTGCCTTTCTAGGGTCGACCGCGCCGGGGACCTCTTTGAGACCCTTGACCGGGGTATTCTTACAGGGCGGAACAACGCTCTGATCGGTCGGCGTCTTGTTGATGTCGGGGAAGCTCACCCCCTGCATGGCGTCGAGGTGATACAGGTAGCCCCAGAACTCCTGGAAACCGTGTGCCGTTGGCAGCGACGCCGATTTATCGCCTAAATGGTTCTTGCCGAACTCGCCGGTGTTGTAGCCGAGATCCAGCAGGAATTTTGCCAGCGCGGGCGTGCCCGGCAACAGCGAACTGGTGGCCCCCGGCAGCTGCGGCATGACCATGCCCGCCCGCAAGGGATGCATGCCGGTGGAGAACGCGGTGCGGCCTGCCGTGCAGCTCTGCTCGGCATAGTAGGTCATAAACCTCGCACCTTCATTCGCGAGGCGGTCGATGTTGGGCGTCTCCCCAACCATGAGGCCTTGATGGTAAGCACCCACGTTCATGATGCCGATGTCATCGCCCATGATGAAAAGAATATTGGGTTTGTCGGCGGCAATGGCAGGAGCGGATAGGACCGATACCGCCACCAACAAACTCAATGCGTGGGAAATATTTGGGATTCGACGTCTCACAGAAAGGAGCCTCCACTAGCTGGATCAACAGAAATGTCTTGGTTTCCTGGGCCAGTTCAGGCGGCGTCGCGCCCGAAGTAGTCAATAGCCCACTGGACTTCATTGCCCGGCTGGCAGGCCGGTCTTACCGCGCTGCCAGAACCGCGCTCAGGAATGTTGTTTGGGTCGACAATATAGGAGCGTAGGCAGGCGGGATATACGATCAACTACGCACCCTACGTACGTAGTAACCGGGAGAAACAGCCACAGGCAACGCGTTGAGCGCACCCGTGCGGAACGGTTTAGGGCACGAAACCAGGGATGCGCTCGCGGCCCGGCTAGCTTTCCCGCTCCGACGTCAGCGCCAATGCAAGAAGCTCCTTGACGGAACCCAGGCCCAGCTTTCGCAGCATATTCTGGCGATGGGCCTCGATGGTGCGGTGGCTGACATCCAGTTCTCGGGCGATCTGTTTGCTGGTGCCGCCCTTGAGCAATTTGTCGAACACCTCGCGTTCGCGCTGCGTCAGCAAGCTGAGAAGCTGATCGAGATCGCCGTCCCCCGCGCCTATTTTCCGCGCACCAAGGTCCAACGCCAACGCCCGATTGATGCTGTCCAACAAGGCCTGGTCCCGGCAGGGCTTCTGCAGGAAATCGACGGCCCCGGCCTGTATGGCCTTGACCGCCATGGAGACGTCGCCATGGGCGGTGAGCATGATGATCGGCAGGGTCGCACCCAGGGCGTTGAGTCGTTCTTGCACCACCAGACCGCTGATGCCCGCCATCCGCACGTCGAGTACCACGCATCCGGGGCGTCCCGGCTCGAATGCGTCCAGGAACGCCTGACCGGAGGCATGGCCCTCGGCGGGAAGACCGACGGACTCGAGCAACTCCTGTATCGAGTCGCGCACCGCATCGTCGTCATCGACGATGAACACCGTTTGCTTATGTGTTTTTGTCATGGCTCGCCACGTGCAGCGTAAAGCAAAACATCGCACCGCCAGCGGGGTTCGGCGCATACCAGAGTCGTCCGCCGTGGGCGTCAATGATGTCCCGGCAAATCGACAGGCCTATGCCCATGCCGCTGCTTTTAGTGGTATACAGCTGTTCGAAGATGGTGTCGACCTGCTCCGACGGTACCCCGGGTCCCCGGTCCGAGACGCAGACCTGAACCTCGCCGTTGATCTTTTCGGCATGGACGCGCACGCAGCGATCACTCGCTTCGTCACCACAGACCGACTGAATCGCGTTCTGTAGCAGGTTGACCAGCACCAATTGGACCTGGAGGCCGTCGGCAAGGACGGCGGGGAGATCGCCGGCGGACGTGCAGTCGATGAGGCAGCCACGCCTCTCGGTCTCCAGCTCAATCATCCCGACCGCCTCTTGCAATGTCGCGCTCAGCGGCAGCGGCTCCAAGGCGGCCTGCTTGGTATTGATGAATGCGCGCACCTTGTGGGTAATCTCACCCGCCCGACTCGCTTGGCCCTCGATCTTCTCGAACAAGGCTTGCAGCTTGGACGTTTGATCGTCGCCACTCAGCAGGCGCCGTTTCGCGGCCTGGGCGTAGTTCTGGATAGCGATCAGCGGCTGATTGATCTCGTGGGCAATGGCCGTGGCCATGGCGCCGACGCTGCGCTGCTTGCCGTATTTGGCGAGTGTTGCGCGCAGTGCGATCATGTCGCTCATGGTCTTTTTGCCCCGGGCGTTCTCGTCGCGCAGTGCGAGCTCGGTCCGCTGCAAGCGTCTCCGGTTCACGAACAAGGCCGCGATCAGCACCCCCTGCAAGGCGATGACGAGGGCCCCGGTGGCGATCGTGCGCGTATGTTCCTGCAGCAGCGAGGGTTGGCGGTTGCGGATGCGGCTGCCCGCGGGCAATCGGTGGTCGTCGATCCGCCAACGCGCAAGCACCGGGGCGTCGAAGATCGCCGGGTTGTGCAGCCGGTTAACGACAGGTATCGCTTGCGGCGCTTCGCCCCGGAGGATGCGCACGCCCATCTGTGCCGCGCGAAGCCCGTCTTCCTCCACAGCAACCAGGCGACCGCCGACGATACCGGTACCGATCAGGGTATCCCAGAGGCCATAGGTTGGCACGGTGGCCACATCGACGACATCGCGTAGGATGCTCTGCGGAGTGTAGGCATCGCCGGCTCGGTCCTGATATTGGATCAGGTAGAGGATCACCGTTCGGGGCGGTAGCCGACTGACCGCCTCCAAAAGTTCGATCGATGGCAGACCCTTAAACCAGACAAAGTCAGGGCGGGTCTTCAGTGATTGAAATGCCTGTTTGGCAAGGCGCTCGTACCTTTGGCCATACACACCGGCCCCGACGATCACGGCCACCCGCTCGGTGTCGGGATGCAGCGCCAATGCCAATTCCAGCGTGCCGGCGATGTCGGGATTGAAAGTGACGCCGGTCATGGTCGCCGGCAGTTTGTGTGCGTCCACGATGCGGCCATCCGCGTCGCAGAAAACGATCGGCACATCAGAAAACAGCTCCACTCCGTATTTCAACAGAAACAGGAATGCCGGCGTGAAGGTCGTGATGACCAGATCAGGCTGGTAGTCGCGATACTTAAGGGCATAACTGCGGCGCAACTCAGCGACGTAGTCTGCATCGTCAACGCGCGTCAGATCAGGCGCTTCGACATCGATTTGGATTCGCAGGTCAGGCGCCGAGGCAAATCCCCGCACGATCCCGTTATACCAGTCCGTGTTCGCTGGCAGGCTGCTTCTGTGCGAATGCAACACGAGCACCCGGTAGGGCTCGCCGCGATCTTGGGCCGGCAGCGCGGCGGAAATGAACAAGAGAACGAGGAGTGCAGCGATCCGCATCGGGCTCACCGGGCCTGAGCAGAATATCGTGTTGCGCCAGCGCTGGAGGGTGCAGGTCGGCTCGACATTGCGGCCCCGCCGTGCTGGACTGTATGGGATTGGTTTCATGCTTCTGAGGATACCGTCAACCGTCGTTAGACCAAAGACTTATGCTCGGCCAAGTGAGGCAACCGCAGTGCGCGTTTGGGATAGGTTCAGGGGACAGTATAATTAACCTTACTCACGGAATAGAGGAAGTTAGGTTTACTGTTTCATGAACGCCCCTGAACACCGCCCCTCTCCCCTGAACGCGACGATACTTGGAGACCGCATCCGCCCTGCTCTGGGCCAATGCCCGCAACAGCCGGTCGGTCTAGTGGGCCAAGCCGCGGTCCGATCGGCAGAACTGGCCACGGACTGGCTGCTGATTAGAATGTCTCGAACAGAAATATCTTGCCTTCGTCGGGCCAATTCAGGCAGCGTCGCCGCCCCAAAATGGGTCAGGCGATGCGCGAGGAGAGACGTTTGGCGACGCTGAAAGAACGACGAGCAACACTGCATGGCCCATTTTGGGGCGCAACCCGAAGGGACGGTGACATTGCCAGGCTAGACAGTGGCAATATTCGCCGCAACGCTCCAAATTGCGGGTCGATCGACCGGATGGCCGATTGCTGTCCCTACACAACATGAAAATCATCGTTCGGTTCCATCGGCTTCCAGTTCGTGATGTATTCCTGCCAGACCTCATCGGTCACACACCCTCTGCTCTCTACCGAATATCCCCGTGCCCAGCGATGCCGGCCCCGGTCGTAGGTCAGGCTGCGCCTGACGGATGATCGGCCGTCACAGCCGGCCCTACGACACCTGCAGTCCCAGACCGCATGACTTCCCCGCTTGTACGATTCCATTCGCCCAGCTTATCTCACCGGAACTGTCCGTCGCCTAAAGGCGAGGGGTTTGCAGATCCCCTATCGGGGACTCTAAAGGTGCATCCAGGCGTCCTGCAGGATCACGAACAAGAACGCCGTCGAACAGCCAAACATCAGCACCCCCGTGATCGCGATCAGCGTCCCGAGATGTCGCCAAGGATACTTCAGCAGGATGTCGCCGTAGCCCAGCGTCGTGATCGACGCGGCGGTGAAGTAGATGCCTTCCGTAATGCTTGGTAACAGCCGCGTCCCGCGCAAGAACAGGCCCCATACCGCGGCCTGCGCCAGGTGCGCCAACATCAGCGCCAGGAAGGACCAAAGGAGGAAGACCTTGCCTGTATGTCGAGATCCCAGATGCTCCAGCAGCCATGGCTTGTAACGGACAATCTCGCTGATCACATCGAAGATCACGAACACATGAAAATAGAACAGCACAAGCGCCAGCAGCAGTGCAAAGGCATAGATCCCGCCAATCCTTCTACGGGAAGGAATAAGATGCTTGTCTATCTTTTGACTATCTGACGTGTTTTGACGCACATCTCGGTTTCCGGAAAGTGTTTCCAATGGCTTGATGTTCACTCGTGTAGCCTCCTTCAGGGCCGACATCAATCCCATAGCAGCGGGTGTAGTCGTCCGGGCAATCGCCCCTGGGGGTTCTTGTCGGTACCTTCTAATTTTTGTGAGCAGCATAAGAAAATGAGAAGCATGGGAGGCCCTTGAATGACAGTGCTTTAAGGCGATCAGCCATTACATTGTCTTTGCTACGCCGATGGTGCGAGCCTTCATGGAATCGTAGATTGGCAAATTGCCCATCAATGTCGGAACGGCCATCGCCGCGAAAGAAGCCCAGAGCATTGGTAATGCCTGATTGAAGGCACCGGTCATTTCGAAGATCAGGATCATGCCGGTAACTGGCGCTCGAACCGTTGCGGTTAAAAAAGCCGCCATACCGGCGATAGCAAAGGTGACTGGGGTGGCACCGGAATCTGCCACGAACTGTGGGCATAGCAGACCGAATCCCAAGCCAAGGCAGGCACCCAACGCAAGGATGGGCGCGAACAGGCCACCAGGCGTGCCCGCGGCATAGGACATTGGGCCGAGTAGAAACCGAACGGCGAAAATTATGGGTAGTGCTGTCAGCCCGATTCCACCGACGAGAGCCTGCTGGGAAATCGTATCGCCGCCGCCAACCATGTGCGGGGCAAACCATGCTAGCGCACCCACCAGTGCACCGATAAAGAGTGCCCGAACCTCCGGTCGCCAACGGGTCAAACCGTCAAACAGTGCACAGGTTTTTATAATTAACCGGTTGTATGCAACCCCTGCCAACCCAGCCAGGATACCCAATAAGGCAAAGATGGGGCCGGTCCAGGAGCTGGGATTGGGGAGTTCTGCCACATTGAAATCAGGTTGCCTCCCGAGCAATAGTGATGCCACCGCGATGGCCGAACAGGAGGTGCCCAGTGCGGCGATGGCAATCCGAATATCAAATCGACGGACCAGTTCCTCCAGCACGAATACCGCTCCGGCTATGGGGGCGTTGAAGGCCACGGCCAGCCCGGCACCGGCACCTGATGCGAAAAGGGCAATACGATCAGTGGTTGGAAGCCGAAAAATACTTCCCCAGAATTGGGCCAGGTTGGCGCCCATTTGCACGCTGGGACCTTCCCGTCCGAGCGCCAAACCGCCCCCTATGGCGAACAGGCCACCGATAAATTTGATGGGCAGCAGTAGCAGCGGGGCTGCGGGCAACTTCCCCTCAATGACCGCCTCGACGTGGGGAATACCGCTGCCAGCGGCAGGTTGCCCTGAACGCTGCACCAGCCAGGCAGCAAAAGCGGTGGTTGCTGCAACCGTGGCACAAACCAGAACGAACCCCAACATCGGCCACTGGTGGGCCCAGGTGATCGTGTCAGTGCGAGCAGTGTTCGTGTGTTGCAGTGCAACCCGAAAGCACCCGATGACGAAGCCGATTGCGGCACCGGTGAGAAGCGACAACACGGCCAGTTTCGCCAAGCCAAACATTCCACTTTCACTGACCTGGACTCCTTCGGGGTTCGTACTCATAGCTGGAAGAGTCTTGAGGTTTGAGGGAGTAGGGATTCAGTCATTCGCGTCTCTCCCTGGACCATGCGCAGCGCTCGAAAAGGTGAATGACGAATTAAGCCAGAGCAAAAAACTTCATGTATGGCAGCTAGTCAGCCTGTGCCTGACGAGCCTGGTTCTGGGATAGAGTATAAAGAATATAGATCGGGTGTCGAGAGTAAGTAACCAGCCTGCGGCCATTTAGAAAACAGGCTCGAGAACTCAAATAATCGAAGAGGTCGAAACCGATAAGTACAAGGGTTGCACCCCTTTCTTTTTAAACAAGCAAACTTGAAGGGAGTTTGCAGGCTGTAAACCTCGCTCTTCATTTCACAGACTAGAGCATACGATTCTTGAGTTTTGCCTGGTTGGGGAACATCGCCTGTACCTTGAAGGGCAGTTGTGAGTCGGCACCGTTGTCTGGCGTGATCACACGCTGGCGCACCTGGCGGCGCAGGGCACGTACTTGCCGGGGTATGTCGAGGAGGAGTTCGAGGACTACCTCAAGTGCGGGTGTCTCGAGCACGGTTTTCTGCGGGTTAGCTGCGACACCTGTCATGCTGAGCACCTCATCGCTTTCAGCTGTTGTCCGCAGAAGGAGACTATCTGCAGTTTTCGCTAGCAAGCAATGAAAATCGAAGTGGATGAAGGTCTTGGGTGACCGATAAGGCCACACTACTTGAGATAGTTTCTCCAGCAGGGGCAACGAAACGCTCCGGGGAGAAACCGTCATGCAAACCTATTCCAAGCCGATTCCTGGGTTGTCAGCTATCCAGTCGGCAACGTTCATTGGGCTTTTCCGAGGCTACGAGCAGGAGCTTGTTGAGGCCGGGTATAACGGCCAGGTGGTGCGTCTACATCTTCGCTCGGTCGCGCACTTTGGTATCTGGCTCGAGCTCGAAGGCGTTGCGCTCGAGGCGATGGATGATCGAAGTGTCGCGGCGTTCGATCGGCACCGACTGAGCTGCCGGTGCCCGGGTGCATCGCGCGATAACGGCCGACATGTCATCTGTTATATTCGCGGGTTACTGGCTTTTCTGCGCGAACGGCGCTTGGTTGCAGCCCATGCGCCACCCGATCCCCACCGATTAGTTTGCGGGTTTCTCGATTGGATGAGCGCGCAGCGGAGCGTCGTCGACACGACGCTTACCGCGTATCGATGTTACGGGACCGCGCTCGTCGACAGCCTTGGGGGCGATCCGCAGACGTACACGTCCCGCGATCTGCGGGACTTCGTCGCGCAGCGTTATCGTCACTACGGACGCCATTCGATCCGGATGGTCTTGGCCGCGGTGCGGATGTTCCTGCGCTACCTGGCTATGGAAGGTCGGTGCCGTCCAGGGCTCGAGCAGGCCCTCGTATCGCCAGCGAGCTGGTCACAACATTCCCTGCCGCGGGGTCTGTCCCCTGAGCAAGTCGAGCGCATCCTGGCGGCGTGCCCCTCGACGCCGAGAGGTATCCGCGACCGAGCGATCCTCCTTTTGTTGATCCGTCTTGGTTTGCGCGCCGGGGATGTCGCGGCGCTTCGCTTTTCCGATCTTGATTTTGAGGCCGGCACGATCCAGGTTGCCGGGAAAGGCGGCCGCGAGGTCCGGTTACCGCTCCCGCAGGACGTGGGCGACGCCCTATTGGAGTATTTCGATACCGCGCGGCCACGGGTGCCAAGCGCGCAGGTCTTCCTGCGCTCTGTGGCACCGTTCAAGCCATTCACGGGTGCTCAGGCCGGGCATGCGATCACCCATGTCGCCAGAGCTGCCTTGAAGCGTGCCGGTGTTCAACCGCCAATTCGCGGTGCCCACGTCTTCCGGCATACCGCCGCGTGTCAGATGCTGCGTCAGGGTGTCGGGCTCGAAGAGATTGCGGCCGTGCTGCGCCATCGATCGATCGAGACGACTGCCCTGTACGCCAAGGTGGACCTGCAAGGGCTCGCGCAGGTTGTCCAACCCTGGCCGGAGGTGACGCCATGCTGACCACGGCCGTCGATTCTTACCTCGCCATGCGTCGGGCCCTCGGTTATCGGCTCAGAGACACCGAGGTGATCCTCCGTGACTTTGCGGCGTTTGCCGACGCCAAGCAGGACAGCCACGTTGTCACGCAGACAGTGCTCGAATGGATTCGGACGGCGAACAGCAGCCCGCTGAGAAGCTGTGTCCGGTTACGGACCGTCGTGCGCTTCGCACGCTACCTCCAGGCAGAAGACCAACGCCATGAGGTACCGCCAGAAAACGCTTTCGGTCGCCATCGGCCACAAAGACGGCCGCCCTTTCTCTTCACGCCCGCCGAGGTGGCGGCGCTCGTGCGTGCCGCACGGGCACTGGAGCCACAAGGCGCTTTGCGACCACACCTCTACAGCACGCTGTTTGGCCTCATCGCCTGCACAGGGCTGCGGATCTCCGAAGCACTCAACCTGCGGATCGAAGACGTGACGTCAGATGGTTTCATCGTTCGAAACGGCAAGTTTGCCAAGAGCCGACTGCTGCCGCTACACCCGAGCGCGAAGAGCCGGCTCGAGCACTACCTCGAGCATCGGTCGCAGGAGGCAAGCACCTGTCCCTTTGTCTTTATCTCCGGCAAGGGTGCCCAGCTGCACGCCAACACCGTCCGTCACGTCTTTCGTCGACTCGTGGACACCCTGGGCATCGCGCATAGCACGCGGCGCCCACGTATTCATGACTTGCGGTTCTACTTCGCTAACCAGGCCCTCACGCACTCACCGGCAGACCACCAGGGCATCTCTCACCACATGGTGGCGCTCACGACCTATCTCGGGCACCGCGATGCGCGCAATAGCTACTGGTACCTCGAGGCCACACCCGCACTGTTTTCCAGGATCGCCGAGCGTTGCGAGGCCTTCGTGGACGGAGGCAACCCATGACACCACTCGCACCCCTCGTCACGCGCTTTTTTCGGCATCATCTCGCGGTTGAGAAAGGCGCCAGCCAGCACACGATCGCGAGCTACAGCTATGCGTTCAAGTTCCTGTGCCGATATGTCAGCAATCGACTCGGCAAGGCTCCGTCGGCACTTGCCCCCGAGGATCTCGATGCGCACATGATTCGCGATCATCTGGCGCATCTGGAATCCGACTGCCGCAACACCCCGCGGACGAGAAACCTGCGCTTGACGGCTATCCGCTCGTTTATGAAGTACGTGGAATACGCGGTGCCTTCCGCGCTCGAGCAGACGCGCCAAGTCATGGCGATCTCGAACAAGCGGACCGAAGAGCGGCTGATCAACCACCTGACCCGGGAGGAAATGAAGGCCGTCCTCGATGCACCCAATCCCAGTACGCGAAGCGGCATCCGGGATCAGGCCATGCTCTATCTCGGCTTCGCCGCCGGATTGCGTGCCTCGGAGCTGGTCGGTCTGCGTCTCGACGACATCGAACTCGATGGCCCGTACCCAAGTATTCTGGTCCGGGGAAAGGCCCGAAGCCAACGTCGACTTCCGCTGTGGAAGGAGGCCACGCGCGCACTGCGCGCTTGGCTGGCCGTCCGGGGTGCCGTCCCTACACCCGAAGTCTTCTTGAATGCGCGAGGAGAAGCCCTGACGACCTCAGGGTTCACCTACATCGTGAAGAAGCATGCCCGCGTGGCCGCCCAGCAGTGTCCGAACCTGTCGAAAAAGAATATCGCTCCGCATGTGCTTCGCCACACCTGCGCGATGATCAGCCTGCAAGCAACAGGAGATATTCGAAAGGTTGCCATGTGGCTGGGACACTCCAGCCTGAAATCGACCGAAATCTACCTCAGGGCCGATCCGACGGAAAAACTCAACACCATCGAAAAGGCCCTACCGCCGGTCCTTCGTCGAGGTACGTTTCCCGTCGAAGACCAGCTCATCGCCTGGCTGTCTGGTCGGAAACTATCTGGAGTGAATCCTTGGGGGGAGACGACAAATAACGAACTCGCACTCAGAGACTCTTGATAGTCTCCCACTGGGGACGACAGCTGAAAGCAATCAGGTGCTCGGCATGGCAGGTATCGCAGCGCACGCGCAGAAAACCGTGCTCGAGACGCCCGCACTTGAGATAGTCTTCGAACTCTTATTCGACATACCCGGGGAGATCCGTGCCCTGTGCGGCCAGGTGCGCCTTGGAGGGAGGGTGGTTTTCCTCAACGATCTGATAAAGGAGGGTGCGCTCCGGGCGGTGGCGCACACACGGCGGCGCGCTGCCACCCGAACTGACTTCCCTGCCTGCCGGCGAAGGCGACATGATCGCATCCTTGCGAAGTTATCCTGACGGGCATCGCCTACACACTGATATTGCTCGGTCTCGCACCGGTGGTGAGTCAGTTTTTCTCCGACCTGTTCGATGGCCTTGATGAGGGGCGCTATCGCTGGCAAAAAGCAGTGCGTCGGTCCATCGGTCTCAAAGACGGGGACTACGTACCCGGCCTGGGCTGGCTGCGGCTGGTCGTCAACCTTGCGCTTTGGATCGCCGCCGCCCTGCTGGTGCTGCGCGTTTGGGACCCTAATGAGCAGATCACCGCCGATATCCTGCTTTATTTCACGGAGGGCTTCCAGGTCGGTGGCGTGACGATCGTCCCCACTCAACTGCTTTGGGCCATCCTGGTCTTCGCCGTATTGCTGGCTTTGACTGGCTGGCTCAAGGGCAGACTGAACACGAAATGGCTAGTCAAGACGCGCATGGAACCCAGCGCGCGGGACGCGCTGGTCACGACCTTCGGTTATGTCGGCGCGGCCATTGCGGTCATGGTCGCGCTATCGTTCGCCGGAATCAACTTTGCCAGTCTTGCCATCATTGCCGGCGCGCTGTCGGTCGGCATCGGTTTCGGCCTGCAGAACATCGTCAATAACTTCGTATCCGGCATTATCATGCTGGTCGAGCGACCGGTGAGAAAGGGCGACTGGATCGTCGTCGGGAACACCGAGGGCTACGTTCAGCGGATCAGCATCCGCACAACGACCATACGAACCTTTGACCGGGCCGACATCATCGTGCCCAATTCAGACTTGATATCCGGCCAGGTGACCAACTGGACACTGGGCAATACGTGGGGACGGATCAAGATACCGATTGGTGTCGGTTACGGCAGTGATGTCGAGACCGTCATCAAGACCCTGCTTGAGATAGCCGACAACAACGCGGATGTCATCAAAGGCAATCCCCAGCTGCCGGATCCTTACGTGCTGTTTTTGGATTTCGGTGACAGTTCGCTCGACTTCGAGCTACGCGTCATCATCCACGATATCAACCGGCGTCGGTACGTGACCAGCGACATAAATCGCGCCATCAATGCCGCGTTCAACAAACTGGGTATCGAGATTCCCTTTCCGCAGCGCGATGTCCATTTCCGCGGGCCGCTGCAAATCGACCCTGATGCCAGGGTGCCGCCCAAACCACCCGATGGCGGGGAGTTGCCCCAGTCATAACCCCTCCCCCGATTGACGGATCCCTACCGGTGCCACCTGACTGACCTGTCGACACACCGTACTGCCGGTCCAGCGGCAGGGCGATACTGCGGTCGGAGTTAGTCGCCGGCCAGCTGTCTTAGGCAACGCCGGCTGACAGCGACCAGACGGGATCGAGGCGATAGCGGACGCCTAGCAGGCTGCATGAGTTGTAATAGGCGATATACGCTCGCACATCGGCCACTGCCGGCTCTTCTTTCGGGTATACGTTTCTGGTCAGCCATTCGCGCTCGAGGAAGTGTCAGGGCAAGTCAGGCCACAACACTCGGCCAGTTAATCCGTACGCGATGCGCCAGCGAAGCAGGACCTTGTACCGTTGTCTGGACAAATAACGACGTAAGTATTGCGTTTGCCGCAGCCAGTGACGCCAACGGTATATTCCGCACGTTCGTAGCCCCATCGGATTGACAGAGGTTCTATTGTCTGACTGGATAACAACTCGCCCGTGGCCGAGGGGCAGTTCAATTCAAAAGCCCCCCGTCGCACGGCCATATCGACTGCCGTTGGCTGCATACCGTCGATGAAAGGTGGGCTTGAGGCGCAACCAGCCAACAGGACTGACATTGCGATAAGCGGTGAAACGATACGATTCGTCATAAGAAGATCCTGCCTTTTCCCGTTAGGGTCGCTGACCGTTGAGTTTGCAACGTGCTCAATATAGCAGCCGCCCAATACGTCTTTAAAGGGGACCTCTAATAATTCCGGGCAGATCAGATTGGTGATCAAAAAGGCTCGGATCAAGGCACGAATCGCGCGTAATAGCTGGCTATTGCGAAGATTCGCAACGCAGAGCCGAGTCTTTTTGGCGCCAAGATGGCTGATCGTGAATTGTTAGAGGTTCCCTAAAGCAAAGCGACCAAGAATTTCCTTCAACTATCAGCATTAGCCAAACAGGCTAACGCGCAACCGCGTGTTTCTAAATCGCACAGGTGTGCACCGGTCGGCAGCTTTCGTGACAAGCTCAGCTCCAACCTGTTGTTCTGCTTGCCTAATCTGCGACGGGTAAAGTTCGTGCATAGTCTCTTAGGTCGACCCCATGATGCGCTCGAGGAACTTCAGCGGAAATAGACGACCGATCGTCGCCCCCTGTACGAGAATCGAAAAGATCACGACCGCGTAGGTCATGTTGACGATTGTCGCCTTCTCGGGTGAATCCGGGAGCGAGAGTGCCAAAGCCAGAGCGAGGCCACCGCGCAGCCCGCCCCAGGTGAGGAGCCGCGTGAGGCCCCACCAATTAGCGTTCATGATCCCGGCCCGATTCAGTGGTGCGATCGCCACATAGACACTCACCGCACGGGCTACCAGGCACACTATGATCGCAGCCGTGGCGATGATGGCGAAATGAGACCAAGAGACTGAATGTACGACGACGACCGAGAGACCGATCATGACGAACAACAGAGCAGTCAGGATTTCTTCGATCCCGTGCCAGAATATCGTGAGGGATCTCGTCTCGGCTTCAGAAAACCGCGGTTTGGTTAAGTTGCCGAACAGGAGCCCGGCGACCACCATCGCAATCGGACCCGACACCTCGACGTCCTCGGCCACGGCGTAGCCCAGGGCAACAGACGAGAGCGTAATCAAAAGCTGGATAGGATAGTCCCGCGTGCGCAGGAGCATGTGGTGCATCAACAGGCCGACCACGAGCCCCAGCCCGATTCCGCCCAGAACTTCCCGCGCGAAGAGAAAGAAGGCACCCGAGGCTGTCGGCTCCTGGACGCCTGCGACCACGGCCAGGCCGATAGTAAACAGAACGACCCCAACGCCGTCATTGAAAAGCGACTCTCCGCTGATGATCGCATCGAGCCGTTTAGGCAGACCGACTTGCTTCAGGATCGCCAGGGCGGCAATCGGGTCGGTGGGCGAAATCAAGGCCCCGAAGACAAACAGATACGCGAATCCGACCGTGACACCAAACAGAAGCAGAACTCCGCTCAGCATCGCAGCGATCAACAAGCCCGCGATCAGTGTAGAACCGATCGCAAAAACAGCAATCGGCCATTTGGATTCCTGGAGGAGCTCGATCCGCACGCCGGCACTGCCCGCAAACAGCATGAAGCACAAGACACCGTTGAGCAGGGTACTCCCCAAGTCTAGCCGGTCGATGAGGGTCTGCTCCCAGCCCAGGTAGTCGAGCCCGCCGACGAGCTTGAGCAGCAAAAGCAGGACGGTCATCACCAGGGCCAGCAGCATCAGCCCGATCGTCGGCTGAAGTCGCAGGAATCGTTCGTTTATCAGACTAAACAGTGCCGCAAGCCCTACCAGGACGGCGACACTCATGAGCAGATCCATCGCAGCTCCATTCTACGCAAACGAAACAGGCGAGATTCACGGTCAAACGCGTGGCAGCGGAGCCGTGGTTGGGGAGATTCAAGCCCAGAAACGCCGTTCCGGGCCGCTTCTCGGGTCAGATCGACGACCGACCGTTAGCGCCGACGGACTGCCGCCGGACGAATAGGCTGGCTGTGCTACCTATTGTCCATGCTCGTTAGATACTGGGTGCCCTTTTATCCCGCAGATGGTACGCGCCCTTTGCCAAACCTGGAATCTGAGCAAAAATTCCACGCATTCACGGGCTACTTGTTTCCCGCCGCAGCCCCTACATCCGAATCTGCCTTAGGCTGCGAAGGACGATTGCGGCCCTTTACGACGTCTTCACTCCAGGCGCGGGCCAAGCGTTTGGCGGGCTTGTGCGCAATGCTGGTGGCCAGGTTACTCGCGAACAGCGGCACCGCGATTGCAAGGATGCCACGCCCGGCGACCGCGACGCCTGCCAAGGCTGTGGTCGTCGCTGCACAGTAAACCGAGAATCGCACCCGTACCGACATGGGTCAACCCCTCCGCCGCGAAATCGTAACGGTCTCGCAGCTGGCCGGGGCGCATCGAGATGATACCGTGAATGACGCCCAGGGCTACACCAGCTGCCGCGCCTGCGATCGCATTCGTCTTCACGGTTTGTGTCAAATGGCCCCCAAGGGCTTTTTGAAATCTGCTTTAGCATGACCCTACCCATCTCGTGGTTTGCGAAAAAACGCTTCCTTAACGTCGATTACGTCCGTTTGTGGCGCGAACCGGTCGCCTGCAATCGGGCTTGGAGCCTGGCCTTGGACTCGCTCAGGTACCTGCGTCCGAGTCGAGCCATCCATGGGTTTTGAAGTAGCGGAAGATGCCCCCGCCGATGAGCAGCATGGAACCGAGTAGAAGCGGGTAGCCCCAGCGGGACCGCAGCTCAGGCATGTTCTTGAAATTCATACCATAAACACCCGCGAGAAAGGTGAGGGGCGTAAAGATCGCGGACAGAGTCGTCAAGACCGCCAAACGGTGATCGGTTTTCGCCTGTTGGCGCGCGTCAAAGCGTTGGCTCAAATCGGCGACAGCCTTGTCCAGTCTTGCCGCTGCCTGAGAAGCGGCCGAGGCATTGGCGGCAGCGAATTGGAAATGGGTTTCGCTATCACCAAGATTCAGGAATGGGGCCTCGACCGTGTGAAGTATCTCTAAGGATTCAACCTGCCCGCTAACTATCATGTCGTACACGCGCAGCCTGCGTTTTTGTTCGCGGATATCGTCTGCGTCGACACTGTCGGGATCGCGATCCATGCGCTCATCCCGTTCAAACACCGCGGCCTTCAAACCATCGACCAATTGGGCAACCCCCGCCGACTCGCCAGCCAACAGAACGCCAACCAACGCGGACGTGGTGGCCTTCGCGAGTGTCATCTCTACCTTCAATACCTCGTCAGGAAGGGGGCCTTTTGTGCACGGGTCGGCGCAGGTAGTGATTACAAGATTCCGCAGGCACAGAAAGGAGATGTACTGCGCTTTTGGATTCCTCACCGATGGCGCCGCATACACCGGGAACTCGAAAAACACAGCGTCATCGAGCGGGACGACCCGGCTGGTGAATGTCGGCTCCACACAGCACTTTATCGCCAGCTCGGACAGCTTCAGCTTGCTGAGCCACCCCTTGAGCTCCTCGGGTTGGTACGCGGAGATGTCGATCCAGTACTGGCCTTTGCCCCGCTTCCACGAGTCAAGAAAGGCTTCGGCAGGAGTCGCTGCCAGGTGAGCGTCCTCGGTAATCCGATAGTAGGTGATCTTCATGGCCTTCCCCGTCGTTCGTGGTACGAGACAAGCAGGATATGTGATTCTCCTTTGATCCGTTTAACTGACATAGTAAAGATAAGCAAGGGATTTTCATCCCTTGCCTGACCTGAATCAAGGCTGGCGTTCGCGCTGGACCCTAGCGCCAGCTATGCGGGCCGATGTTTGCGTGCGCTCGCGACCACAGTACCGGATAGCGCCCTCGCCAATCAGTTGGTTGGCGGCTAAAACCCATACGGCCCTGCAACGCAAATCGGCGTCCGGTCTTGTAATCGATCATTTTATTCAGATCTCTTTACGACAAAATTGACAGTTGCGAAATTGACACGAAACGACTGTGCGACTGCTTTCACTGTGTATTCGCCCGCCCTGTAGATCAGCGCATCAAGTCTTGCCACGGTGCGCTCACTGACTTTGCCTTGAACTGCCGCTGCCGTAGCTCATGAATCGGCGTGACTGATAGTGAGCAAAGTCCAGAATGCCGGGAGCTCTATTGCCTGTTTGGTAGATCGCACATGGAGTGTTCAGATATCGTTATTGATGAATTTTATTTTGTAAAACCCCAGTATTTTTTAACTGTTTCTACTATGGCAATCGCGCTGATTGTTTATGTTTTACAGTTGTCTTCAAATCGGGTTAAAACAAAACATGTGATGCATATCGCAGATTAAGTATCTGCATGACGTACTTGCGGTACACGACGTCCAGTGAAGAACTGAGGTTCGACGCCACCCTGATCCGGTCTCGAATCATAAAGTAGCCAAGCAACGATACTTACGCTGCAGTCAGGCAAGCATGAATGTGTAGCCTCCGCCGACCGAAACATTCACCTTATCGCCGACTGAAACCGGGATGGCAAAGCCCCCGAAGCTCAGATCTGGAACGTCGAAGCTGACCACGACGCCCCCGCCGATGCCTACAGCGCCTTCCACGGTGACGGCAACAAACGGCCCGGCGAAATTCTGCAAAGATGAGGTACACAGGCCCAGCGCCACATCGCCGGATCCCCCGGCCGAGGCCCCCAGCGACAAACCCACCGAGCCGTAGTGCTTCGCGTTGGTGAAGTTCCGGAGTTCCGTGACAAACCCGAGTGCCCCATCCACGCTTGCAACCGCCGCGACACTGCCGCCGAATTCCACGCCAAAGGAAACCATCGAGCGGTCCGCCGCCTTGCCGAGCGCTTTGCTCAGCTCCGGGGAGCTTGCGATGCGCTTCATCGCCGCGGCCGCCTTCGGGTCCATGCGCTTCTGCGAGGCCGCGTGACGCAACACTTCAACTTCATCGCCAAGACGCAAAGCAACCTGCGGCCACGCCTTCACCAGTAATCGGATGATGTCCGCATACTCCCGGACTCGTTTCCCGGCCAATGACTTGAGGATTGCCTCTTCGTCGGAACCAACCACGCGCTGGATCTCGTTTTTGGCGGTCTTGAACTCCCCCTCCGAATCCTTGACGGCCGAGTGCAACGCACGGGACACAAAATGGCCGCCGGATTGCGCCGTACCTGAAGCCGTGTGCAGCAGGGTTGCCCCTGCACCGGCGACGCCAGAAGCCACCGCCTCACCCGCTTTTTTCACGGCATTGCCGATGCCTTCGAACGAATTCGGTTCCATTTCTCATTCATCCTGTTGATTTTTTGTAGTCTTTCACAACTTCGTCCGCGCTTCGAGGATGGCCTTCATTCCTTTGCGCTTGATGCGTTTCTCATCGCGAGCGCCGACGTTGACGACCGCGCACCAAGCAGGGGTCGGAGGTCTATGCGAATGCCAACGGTTATCGCCTGCGACCCTTTCTCTTCAACTCCCAACCCCCTCAATGGACCTCCTCGACCCACGTCACGCGTTCTGGCCTCGGCCGGACACTTTTTGCCTGGACACTGCATCCGATTGTCTACTTCTGGCTGATTCCTGCGTACATCGCCATGTACACCATCGTCCCCAGAGTGGCTGGTGGCCGCCTGGCCAGCGATGAAATGGCACGCGTCGTCTTCGTCATGATCCTGGTCTTCGGGTTGCCGATCGGGATGCACCATCTGTATGCAGATCCCTTCCAGGCCGACGGCTGGAAGCTGCTGCATGCTTTCGGAACCTTTGTCGTCGCAATCCCGACACTCATTACCGGATTTACGGTAATCGCCTCCCTGGAGATTGCCGGGCGCCTACGCGGTGGCCGGGGCCTGTTCGGCTGGATCGCCGCCCTACCGTGGAAGGAACCGGTCGTACTGGCCATGGGCCTGGCCCTGCTGATGTTGATGCTGGGCGGATTCGGTGGCCTCGTGAATGCCAGCTATGGCATGAACAGCATGATTCACAACACCATGTGGGTAACGGCACACTTCCATCTGATATTCGGCGGCACTGTCGTCATCATGTACTTCGCCATTGCCTACTATCTATGGCCACGACTAACCGGCCGTGCACTCTATTCCACCGCAATGGCACGAGTGCAGCTATGGCTGTGGTTCGGCGGCATGTCTTTGCTGACGACACCGTGGCATTACCTTGGCCTCCTGTGGATGCCGCGACGCACCGCTTTTCTCCCGGAAGCGCCGGAGTTTGTGTCCCCGTGGCAACCCTGGATGTATGTCATGGCCGTCGCGGGTATCCCGCTCGTCATCTCGGCAGTCCTGTTAGTTGTGAATCTGCTGTTGACCCGTCGTAACCGTACGTCGGCGCCGGAACGTGAAATCCGGTATGCCAAACCAGTGCACGCTGTCCTGCACTTACCGCGGCCGCTTAACGGCTTTGCCGTCTGGAACACGCTGCTGATGGTATTCATGGTGACCAACTTCGGCTACCCAATTTTTCAGTTCTTCCTGATGGAAACACATGGCGCACTGCCGTGGAGATGAGGTGCAAAGGATGAAGGTCTTGCGTCCGGGTTTGCTGGCACCGATGGTTATGTTGTTCTTCGCATCAGCGACGCTGCATTCCGAAGACCAAGGCGCGAACATTGCCCGCCACGGGGCGTCGCATCCCGGCGCGCTGGCGTGCGCAGCCTGCCATGGGGCCAACGGTGGCGGTAACGAGGAATCGGGCTTTCCCCGGCTGGCAGGCCTCAACGCAACATATCTCGCACGACGACTGCGGGCCTACCAGGCCGGCAGTGCCAAGAATCCGGTGATGTCCAGTATGGCAAGCTCACTCACCGACCAGGAAGTCAAAGCAGTAGCCGAATACTACGCCGGCCTACCACCTGTCAGTCACGCAGAGGCCCCGCCCGACGTCGCGATGGAACCGGGTGCTAGCCTGGCGCTGTACGGTGATATGTCGGCGCGCGGCCTTCCGGCCTGTGTACAGTGTCACGGCCCCGGCGGGCTGGGCGTCGGTGCAGCATTCCCGCCGTTGGCAGGGCAACCTCATCAATACATCGTCCAGCAAGTAAAGGCCTGGCAGTCCGGAATACGTAGCGGAGATCCGTTGGGGCTAATGGCCCATGTCGCCGGCCTGCTGAGGGACGAAGAGCTAAGCTCGGTTGCAGCCTACTACGCAGCGCAACCGGTGCGGGACAACAACGCCAGCAACACTGCGGACATCGGTGAGATGGTAACGACCGATAACGCGGCTATTAGCGGCAACCCCCTGCCACATCATGGTGAAATCGAGCCTGGACGTGAACCCGATCACGCCGGCTATTTCAAGTCACCCGCACGCAGCACCTACCCGGACGGACCCTTTGGCGAAAAAGTCAAACTGGGTGAAGACATTTTCGAGGCTACCAACACCCACCCCACCTCTGGCAAGTACGTTGGCAACAAACAGGTGTGCCAGGGGTGTCATCTGGACGCCGGGCGTCTCGCCAACTCTGCGCCAATGTGGGCATCCTGGGTGGCGTATCCTGCTTACCGCAAGAAGACCAAGGCGGTGAATACCCAGATCGAACGTGTCCAGGGTTGTTTCACGTATTCAATGAATGCCCAAGCATCGCAGGTCGGCCATCCACCCGATGCCGAAAGCGACACCATCGTAGCGCTGATGAGCTATATGTACTGGCTTGCCACGGGAGCACCGACAGGCGATCAGAATATGCCAGGCCGGGGCTACAAGAAGCTAGAGGAAACTAAAGAGGGATTCGATCCCGGTCGCGGCAAGCAGGTGTATAGCGGCAAATGCGCGGTGTGTCACGGCGAAGATGGCGAAGGGCAGTTTGCGCTGGGTGAGGTGGTATTCCCGCCATTGTGGGGCGAACATTCCTACAACTGGGGTGCAGGTATGCACAAAGTCAATACAGCGGCGAACTATATCAAGCTCAATATGCCGCTGGTCTTGCCAGTGCCGCGGAAGACAGAGCCTGGTTGACTGATCAGGAAGCCTGGGACGTGGCCGCGTACATGAATGCACAGGAACGCCCCCAGGACCCGCGCTTCACAGGGAACCTCGCCGAGACGACGAAAGAGTTTCACGACAGCAAATACGACTACTACGGCAAGTTGAAAAAGCCGGACGGTCAATTGCTGGGCGAAGGCTCACCTATTCGCTAATGCGGTCACTGGAGGATTGACACAATGCGAACCTTGGCAATTTTGGGCGCGGCGTCGGTTTTTCTGATTGGCGCACAGGTGCTGGCAGCGCCATCGTCCTATGTAGTCTGGTCCGTCGAAACGATACGTCTGCTGAAGGCAGCCAGTGCCACCAAAGGCGAGCTACTGGCCTACGGGTGCGTTGCCTGCCACGGAGAAAGTGGCATGAGTGCCTCGCCGGCTTTCCCACACATCACCGGCCAGGATCCTCGCTACCTGTTTAAGCAACTAAGTGACTACAAGGACAAGACCCGCATCAATCCGCTGATGAACGCGATCGCGACCAGCATGTCCGATGAGGACATGGCGGATATCGCAGCGTACTATGCGACACAGCCCGCGCCCGCGCCAGAACCGTCAGGTGGCGATACTGCGCTTGCCATGGACCTGATTACCAGAGGTCACGGAAGCCGCATGGTACCTTCCTGCGAGGGCTGTCACGGGTATCAGGGTGCCGGGCAACCCGGGTATTACGGAATGCCCGTTCTGGTCGGTCAAAAGTCTATCTATCTGCAGATTGCCTTGAAAGAATACCGGACTGGCAACCGGACGAATGATGTCTATGCCGTCATGCGTGACATTGCCAAAACACTTACTGACGACGAGATCACAGCGCTCGGCAACTACTACGCTACACAGCGGCTACGCTAGCCTGCATGTTGCACCAGTCGATCGGGGACGGGCGCGAATGAATCGGCAGAGATGCGGCGAAAGTCATATTCGCGGCGCTTTCTCAAAGGAACATTTTATTCCCCGTCCCCGATCTATCCAGGCCCCCGCTTGTCCATTCACGCTTGAACTTGGTCTTCACTCAAGTGGTAGCTATGGCTACCACTTTCGCTCCAGCCCGGCGTCCAAGCGCACCTGGCCGGCGCGATCATCCTGGATACTGGTGCAACATGCAGGCTAGTTGCCCGAGGCGGTCCTTGGCCCGTGGGAAGGCGGACCGTCGCGTCAGCGAGACAACGGTCCGCATCTCAAGCTGGACGTGCGACTGTCACTGCACCTTTTCGACCTTGGGCGGCGTCCAGGTGCCGTCGATGATCGACGGGCTCTGCTCCTTCGGCCAGTACATGCGCAGCATCGGGAGGAAGTCGCCCTTGGGCGCCGGCAGCCAGTTGGCCTCCTTGTCCTTGCCCGGCGATGCGTTCTGGAAGTGCAGCGTCAGCGAGCCGTCGGCGTTGTAGGTCAGGTCGTCTCGTGGGCTGACCGTAAACTTGTTCAGTGCATTCGGCACGAACCACCAGCCGTTGTCGATCTCGTACATGGTGATCGACCAGAACCCGTCTACCGGGGGCGTTTGGCCCTTGGGGAAGGTCAGGGTGTAGTTGTTGGCGCCAGAGAGTGTCGCGCCGGTACTGTCGACCTCGGTGTAGGGGTAGACGGCATCCTTCTCAAGGTTGGCGGGCCAGCCGAAGGCGGCCACCACCGCGCGCTTCACATAGTCGGTGCCGTAGTCGCCGAGTCCCTTGGAGATAATCCAGCCGTTGACGACCTCTCCGAGTCTGGGCTTGTCGGCCTCGATCTGTTTCAGTGCGGCCTGCGGCAGGTCCTTGAGTGCGTCCTGCACCGACGCATCGAGTGCCTCCATGTCGAATGGCCTACAGGGCTCGATGCCGATCTTGGCGATTCGCGCCAGCATCGGGGCATCCTCGGGCGCCGGCGGCGCATCCTTGCACATGAGATTCGTCATCCTGTCGAAGTAGCCTTTGGTCCCCATGGCGAGGATCACCTGCTGCGGCTTGTCGGTCATCGAGAAGCCCGGGTTCGGGTCGACCGGCGGTGCCTCGAAGACATAATCCGCCTTGCCCACCGCGGACAGCGGCCTCAGGTCGTACTGCGCCTGCAATGCGTTGACCGCCTTGTAGTCTTCCTCGGTCCCGTCCGCATAGGTGCGGCCGAGAATCACCATGTAGCGTGTTGGGACCTTGATATGCATCATGCCCTCGGGCACCTCGCCGCTCCAGCCCGGTCCGCTGATCAGGAAGGTCTGCGCCTTCTCGCCAGTCGTGCGGCTGCCCGCAGATTCGATCACCGGCATCCACAGGCTATACATCGGGAACAGGAAGTAGCGCTTGCCCATGTCGGGATGCGAAAAGACCATCGGCTCCTTGCCCAGATCGAGCCACGCCAGCGAATAGAGGGTGTCCGCATTCGGTGCCGAGACGCCGCGATAGTCCGCCGGCGGATAGCGCGGGACGTTGATGAACTGCCCCGCGGGCGCGTGCAAGCCCTCCACCTTGGGCACGTTGCTCATCTGCACCCGGGTGACATCGGTGGTGATCAGCGAGTAGCCGTAGATGTAGGCATCCATGGCGATCGCCTTGGCCTCCTCGGGTGTCAGCGTCTGCGCCGGCAGGTCTGCGGCCTGAGCGCCGGGCGCCACAAGACCGACCGTCAGGGCAAGAGCGAGCCAGCCCGAGCGGGCGGGGAAGGCGGTAAGTAGGTCGCGTCTGTTGATCATTGTGTCCCCGGTCCAGGGTTGGAGTTGGGTGCTGTTGGTGGCGTGTTTGGCGCCAGTCGGAAGGCGCTCGTGGTTTTCGCGAATCCCCGATCGCGCAACGACGACCAACAGTGAAAGATGGTTTTTCGAATCGCTTCCGTGACACTTTTTGCGGACCCTCGACCTACCAGATCCTGTAGACTCGGCCCTACCATTTCACGCCAATCTGCGTGGGACCGTGCCGGTCAAAGCTGACCCCGGAGGCATCTACGTGGGCATACCCCTGGTGCGGGCGCAGCATCTGATCCACTATATACGAGTCCTAAGAGAGGCCGGCGTCCCCGTCGAGCGGGAACTGGCGCGCTCACGACTCCCCGTTCTGATTGAACAAACGCCTGGCGACTACGTCAGCCTTCCACGTGCCCTCGACTGGGTTTGGCGATCGAGCCGTGAGTTTACGATCAGCGAACTCGGCTTCATCGCAGGCCGCGCTGTTTCATTAAGCACGCTCCATCCCGACGTACAGCGAGCGGTGATCGGGGCTCCCACCGGTTTTGCCCGCGTCGCGGCCATGTCCAACCACATGCATCGGGAAAATAGCGCCCAGCAGATGGACATGAGCCGTGAAGGCGGGAACGTGCGGGTCATCTTCGAGATAAGAGGCTTTCAGAGCACACCTTTCGTCGGGTTCGCCGAGTGGCTGAACATTGAGGGGATCATCTCTATTATTCGCAGTGCCGCCGGACCTGACTGGTGCCCGGCAGAGATCACGTTCGCCTCGCGCGGGCGACCCTCGGGCGCCGCACTGGAGGCCTACGGCAACGCCCGCATCCTGACTGGCCAGCCGCAGACCTCCGTACTGCTTGCCGCTACCGCCCTGGCGCAGACCTGCGTCGACCGCAAGCTCGATCCCAGTGGCCCCATGGTCGGCTCGAGAACCCCATCCGGCCTGGGAGAGGCGTGGGACTTCGTGACCGCCCTGCGTGCAATTATCCGACCCTATCTCGCGCAGGGTCATCCGCACCTGTTGCTGGTGGCCGAGATCGCCGGCATGAGCGCGCGGACCTTGCAGCGCAGGCTGGCGCAAAGCGGATCGAGCTATTCCCAAATTGTCCAGGAGGCGCGTTTCTCGATCGCATCCGACCTCATGGCTGATCCCGACCTGGACATCACCGACATCGCGTTTGCTGCCGGCTACGTCAACCCGCCGCATTTCTACAGGGCCTTCAAGCGGCTAACGGGCATGACGCCGCGGGATTACCGCCGGGGTCTGTTCTGAAAGCACGACTGGGGCATGCAACTGAGACCCTCGGTCCACGATTCAAACGCCCATAGCCATGCGGTCTACGCCGAATCTCAGGCAGAATCCCGCGGTTTCACTTTGGTATCCCTTCACTTCACAACTGGCGTTGCGATTTGGGGTGAGCGACGGCCGCTTATCCGAGACCGCCGGCCGGCTGAGCTCCCCACTCGTTGGCGATGTGACACCCACCGAAAACGCAGCGTGCCGTCGGGGCGCCCTACATCCTCCCCGTCGAGGAAAATCATGCAGGCTAGACCGGGCCTGCAAAGGTCAAGCCGGCGCCCCCTAAGTCGAATGCTGTTCATGACGTTCTGCAACGGCTTTCCTTATGTGTCTCGCTGATCTCCAGATACGTCGTCTGCGAGGGGAACGCGAAGGCGGTCCCGCACGACTCCACGATGTCGCCGATACGCAGCAGGAGCTCCTCCTGGATTTCGAGAAACGCGTCCTGGTCGCGGCAGTACAGGTAGGCAAAGATTTCTCCAGCGCACCACTTGAGCTATCCACGTGTTCCAGCGCAGGCCAGATCTTTTCCATCAGACGGACAGCACCCTCTGCGCCAATTAGCGGATCTTTCTTTGCAACTTTCTTGATCTCGGAGACAGCTTCGCGAAGACGCTGACATGCCAGCCTTGACGCCTTCCAGCTATAAGCGCCAGCCCTGAATCGTGCGGGAAAGGCCCACTTATGCACGCTACGAGACATTATCCCAAAACTCAGGCAGCAATCGGTTTGGCCTTCTCGATTCGTGCCCGTCGCTTTGGTGTGTTGAGCGCTTTCCACACATCGTTGCGTTGCTGAAGATTCAACCAAAAATCAGCTGAATTCCCAAATACAGTCGCCAGCATCAGCGCAGTGTCCGCAGTGATTGCACGCCGGTTGGTACATAACTCATTGACGGTTTTTCGACTGACACCCATCGCTTCGGCCAGCTGTCCCTGAGTCAGCGCCATGGGCACGAGGAATTCCTCGGTAATCATCTCACCGACACTGACGGGTTGCCGTTTTGTGATATTCATAGCCTGCCTCGCCGATAGTCGTGGTTATCCAGATAGATATCCTGGGCCTCACCACGTTCGCCTGCCCAGGTAAACACCAATCGCCATTGCTTGTTAACGCGAATCGAATGCTTCCCGGCCAAGTTCCCTCTCAACTTTTCAAAATGATTGCTCGGAGGCGATCGTAGGTCGAGATCACAGGTCGCGTCATCGATTAACTGCAGCTTTCGGAACAGTCGGTCTTCGACCTCAGCTGGTATCTTCTTGCTGGTTTTATCTTCCAGATAAAAATCCTTTAGCCAGCGGTCCCGAAAATTCTGAATCAATAGCAATCTCCCTCTTTGTGGGATACTGTAACGCACCTGGTTACTTTCTGTAAATAACAGGCGTGGAGAGGTCCAGCCCTCTTCACGAGGAGAATTTCGCAAAAAAGTGATTTTTCAGTGAGTTATGCTGTCACCACCCTGTCAGCAATTTCAGAAAAACAGTACTGTTTTTCTGAAACACTGTGCTGGAATTGCTGGTTTCGGATTGCTCCAGTGTGCAGGTGTAGTTCATGCGTTCCAATACCATGTCAGCATCAATTTGCCTCTCATGGTATTGCTGATTCTCGTACTACAGCGCACGGAGAATGCGATGAAAAATACCATTGATGATGCAGATTATATTATCAACAGGATCTATTTAATTATTATATTTCAATAGGTTACAAAATCCCGTCACTCCCACTCGATAGTGGCAGGCGGCTTGCTGGAGATATCGTAGACAACGCGCGACACACCGTTGACTTCATTGATGATGCGGCGGGACGCTCGTTCCAGGAACTCGAACGGCAGATGCGCGAAATTCGCCGTCATGAAGTCCACGGTCTTGACGGCCCTGAGGCTGATCACATACTCGTAGCGCCGTGCATCGCCGACTACCCCGACCGATTTGACCGGCAGGAACACTGCGAATGCCTGACTGACATCGTCGTACAGGCCGGCCTCGCGCAGTTCATCGATATAAATGGCATCGGCGCGTCGGAGTACAGCGGCATACTCCCTTTTCACCTCGCCGAGAATGCGCACCCCCAGGCCCGGTCCCGGGAACGGGTGGCGGTAAATCATCTCGAACGGCAGACCGAGCTCGACACCGACGCGTCGCACCTCGTCCTTGAACAGCTCACGCAGCGGCTCGACCAATTTCAGCTTCATGAAGTCCGGCAGACCGCCGACATTGTGATGCGACTTGATGACATGCGCCTTACCGGAGGCCGCACCGGCAGATTCGATGACATCCGGGTAGATCGTGCCTTGCGCGAGATATGCAAAGTCATCAAGTTTGGCCGCCTCTTCCTCGAAGATGTCGATGAACAGGTTGCCGATGACCTTGCGCTTCTGCTCCGGGTCAATGATCCCCTTCAACCCCTTGAGGAAACGATCTTCGGCGTTGACGCGGATGACGTTCACCCCCATGTGCTCAGCAAAGGTCGCCATGACCTGATCACCCTCGTGCAGGCGCAGCAGGCCGTTGTCGACGAACAGGCAGACCAGACGGTCACCCACCGCACGATGTAGCATTGCCGCAACCACCGATGAATCCACGCCACCGGACAAGCCAAGCACAACGCGGCCGTCGCCTATCTGCTCACGCATACTGCGGATCCCTTCTTCTATGATGCTGCTGGGATTCCACAACGCCTCGCAGCCGCAGATGTCGAACAGAAAACGCTCCAGGATACGGCCGCCCTGGCGGGTATGGGTCACCTCGGGGTGAAACTGCAGTCCGTAAAAGCTGCGGGACTCATCGGCCATACCGGCGAGCGGGGCATTGTCGGTGGTGCAGATCGCTGCAAAGTTCGGCGGCAGCTCCTCGACCCGATCACCGTGGCTCATCCAGACATCCAGCAAACCCCAGCCTTCCGTGCTGGTGTGGTCCTCAATATCGCGCAACAGCCGCGAGTGGCCTCTCGCGCGGACCTGTGCATAGCCATACTCATGCTTGTCCGAAGGCTCCACCCGACCGCCCAGCTGCGCGGCCATGGTCTGCATGCCATAACAGATACCGAGCACCGGAATCCCCATGTCGAAGATCTGTTGCGGCGCGCGCGGCGTATCTTCCCCGATAACCGTTTCCGGACCGCCCGACAGGATGATGCCGTTCGGTTTACTGGCCTGCAGCGCCGCTTGGCAGTGGTCATAGGGCCAGATCTCGCAATATACGCCCGCCTCACGCACACGCCGCGCAATCAACTGAGTGTATTGCGATCCGAAGTCAATGATCAGGACCCGATGCGCATGAATGTCAATGGTCATTACGATACTTTCCGATGAGACCGCATGCGGCGTGCGCCATCAGTCTCGGTGATCGCCCTTATGCAGCGCCGGGCGATGCCAGGCCGGTGATAACAGAACGACATTTGATCAGCCAGGATGGTCCCTGCGCAAGCCGGCGCGTCGGCCCTGATTCAAGCGAGGGTCGGGTCAATCGCGGCGATAGTTGGGTGCTTCCTTGGTGATCTGTACGTCATGCACATGCGACTCACGCACACCCGCGTTGGTCACCCGGACGAACTGCGGCTTAGTGCGCATTTCGTCCAATGAGGCGCAACCGGTATATCCCATACTGGAGCGAATCCCGCCAAGCAGCTGCGTGATCACATTGACCAGCGGCCCCTTGTAGGGCACACGGCCCTCGATCCCCTCCGGCACCAGCTTCTCTTTCTTAGTGCTTTCCTGGAAATAGCGATCGCTGGACCCCTGCTGCCCTCCCATGGCCCCAAGCGAGCCCATGCCGCGATACGACTTGTAGGAGCGCCCTTGGTAGATCTCGACCTCACCTGGAGATTCGTCGGTACCGGCAAACAGGCCGCCTATCATGACGGAATGCGCGCCGGCAACGATCACTTTGGCGATGTCCCCAGAGTAGCGCAGCCCGCCGTCGGCGATTACCGGGACCCCCGTGCCGAGCAGAGCGGTCGCGACATTGTCGACTGCAGTCACCTGTGGCACACCGACGCCGGCCACGATGCGGGTGGTGCAGATCGAGCCCGGACCAATGCCCACCTTGACGGCATCCGCACCAGCCTCGGCCAACGCCAGGCCAGCCTCGGCAGTCGCGATATTCCCGCCGATGACCTGGAGGTCGGGGAAGTGCCGCTTGATCCAGGTGACGCGTTTTAGGACACCAATCGAGTGACCGTGTGCAGTATCGACGGTGATAACGTCAACGCCCGCTTCCACCAACAATTCGACCCGTTCCTCAGTGCCCTCGCCGACGCCGACCGCCGCACCCACGCGCAGACGCTCCTCTGAATCACGGCAGGCATTCGGAAAATCGGTCGCCTTCTGAATGTCCTTCACGGTGATCAGTCCACGCAGCTCGAAGTCGTCATTGACGACCAACACCTTCTCGATACGATGTTGATGGAGCTTCGCGACTACCTCATCACGGCCAGCGCCCTCGCGGACGGTCACCAGGCGGTCCTTGGGCGTCATGATCGAGCTCACCTTTTCGTCCAGACGCGTCTCGAAGCGAAGATCACGACCGGTCACGATGCCCACCAACTCACTGCCGTCGACCACGGGGACCCCAGAGATATGATTGGACCGTGTGAGCTCCAGCACCTCGCCGATGCTGAGATTAGGCGACACCGTGATCGGATCGTGTATCACGCCGCTTTCGTAGCGCTTGACAATTCGCACATGCGCCGCCTGATCCACCGCCGACATGTTCTTGTGCACCATGCCGATGCCACCGGCCAAGGCCATTGCGATCGCCAGGCGCGACTCCGTCACCGTATCCATGGCCGCCGACACCAGCGGGATATTGAGGTCGATGCCGCGGCTGAGTCTGGTCGCAAGGCTGACGTCCTTCGGCAGCACCTCCGAACGTGCCGGCACCAGGAGCACGTCGTCGAAAGTGAGGGCTTCTTGGTCTTGGGCGAGGCGCATAGGTGAGTCCAGCTCATGGTTGCGAATAGCCAGGCATTATAGGATTTGACGAAAACTCGGTAAACTGGTTAGGCTCCGGGAATTGTCGTGACTGGTATTCAGACGAGACCAAATCCGGCACCCGAGCACGCCCCACGCAGCAGATCACTCAGGCCGAGCCTGGATGACAACAAAAACGCAGGGACCCGGGCGTTCGCCGAAAGAACAAAGCAGAACCTAAAGGAGATCCCGCCCGATGACGAAGATTGTATGGCTAGCCGCCCTGATTACGCTCGGCCTGGTGCTCAGCGGATGCGCCCAGCAGGAGACCAAATCGAGTGCCGCCGCGGCTCCCAGCGATCCGGCGGCCGCCTTCGAGATGGCGATGGCCGATGCCAACGCAGCACAAAAGAAAGCGGCCTCCGTCGGCGGAGAATGGCGCGATACTGGAAAATTGATAAAAAAGGCAGAAGAGGCCGCTAAAGCGGGCGATTACGCCGAGGCAAAGGCACTGGCCGACAAGGCTACCTTCCAGTACAAGGCCGGCTACGAACAAGCCCAGAGCCAGAAGAACGTCGGAAACCCGCGCTATCTGTACTGACCGAGTGATGCGATCGTTGTCCGCGAAGGCCGGGCACCGCCCGGCCTTCGCTGCGCAGCGGTAGCATGTCGGCATCTGCGGCGAACAACCGCGATGTCTATTCAATAAGTCGGCTGAATGCCGAGGCACGCGCGGTCTTAGAGGGCAGCTTCCCGCTGCTCTGGGTCGAGGGTGAGATATCCAATCTGGCCGCCCCTCGTTCAGGGCATCTCTATTTCAGCCTCAAAGACGCCCACGCCCAGGTGCGATGTGCCCTGTTCCGTGCCAAGCGGCAGCTACTGCGCTTTGCGCCCGACAACGGCGATCAAGTGCTCGCGCGCGCGCGCATTAGCTTTTACGAGCCACGGGGCGATTTCCAGCTGATCATCGAGCACCTCGAACCCGCCGGTGCCGGATCCGCACAGCGCGCCTTCGAGGCCTTGAAGAACAAACTGCAAGCGGAAGGTCTATTCGATGCGGCACGCAAACGCCCATTGCCTGCCTTCCCGCGTCGCCTGGGTGTCATCACCTCACCGTCCGGCGCGGCCGTCCGCGACGTGTTGCAGGTGCTGCGCAGGCGGGCCCCACACCTCGCGGTGACCATTTACCCTTCCCAGGTCCAGGGCGCCGAAGCGGCAGCGGAACTCCGCGAGGCCCTGGCGATTGCGCTGCAGCGTGCCGATTGCGACGTCCTGTTGCTGACCCGCGGTGGCGGCTCGATCGAGGATCTCGCTGCATTCAACGATGAATCGCTTGCGCGCAGCATCAGCTCCGCGCAGATCCCCATCGTCAGCGCAGTCGGCCATGAGATCGATTTCACCATTGCCGATTTCGTCGCCGATCGCCGGGCCCCGACCCCATCGGCGGCGGCGGAATTGATCAGCCCGGATGGCGAGGCACTGAACCGGACGATCGCGGCATATCTGCAGCGACTGCTCGGCGCACTGCGACGGCGTACTGTGCAGGATCGACGACAGCTCGAGCGATTGCAGGGCCGTCTGCACCGCGCTGCGCCCGCCGGCCGGCTGCGCCAGCATCAACAGCGCCTGGACAGCCTGGACCTGCGTTTACTGCGCAGCATGAGAGAGCGGCTGCGCAGCCAGGGCCAGGACGTCGCCGTCGTGTCACGCCGACTGCTTGGCCAAAGCCCGTTATCTCGCCTCCAACTGCTCGCACAACGCCTGGCGCCACTGCCGGAGCGCCTCGATCAGGCATGGCATCATACGGCACGCCGTTCCGCCGAGCAGCTCAGTGCTGCGGCTCGCCAGCTGCACGCGGTAAGCCCGCTGGCGACCATGCAGCGTGGCTATGCGATCCTGCGTCGGCCCGAGCGGCATTCGGTCGTGACGCAGACAACGCAGGTGGCTGTCGGCGAACAGCTGGAGGCACTGCTGGTCGACGGCCGACTGGCATTGCGGGTGGATCGCATTGCGCCAGACAGCCCGACCGCCGAAAACACGGCCTCTGAAACGCCCGATCCCTAGCCCAACCGACCGACTATGTCCGTTTACGCACGTGGTTCATCATGCGACTGCGTTTTTTGCGCTGTCGCTCGGTGAGTATGTTGCGACGGCCAGCATAAGGATTTTCGCCGGTCTTGAACTCAATCCGCAGCGGCGTACCGCGCAGGCTCAGGGCGCTCCGAAAACGATTAACGAGATAACGCTGATAACCCGCTGGAACATCTGCGGTCTGATTGCCGTGCACGACGATGATCGGTGGATTCCTACCGCCCTGATGGGCATAGCGCAGCTTGATTCGGCGACCTCTAACGAGCGGCGGCTGATGTTCGGCGACGGCATCCTCTAGGATTCGTGTCAATTGGGGCGTCTTCAGGTCACGCGTGGCTGCCGCGAAGGCCGCATCGACCGCACTCAGCAGATGGCCGACACCGCTGCCGTGTAATGCCGAGACGAATCGCCACTCTGCAAAATCGAGGAACGGCAGGCGGCGCTGCATCTCGCTCTTGATGCGCTCCCGCGCATCTTTCGTCATTCCATCCCACTTATTGATCACCGCAATCAGCGCGCGGCCGCTATCGACGACATGGCCGGCGAGACCGGCGTCCTGGTCGGATATACCCTGTTGCGCATCCAGCACCAGCAGCACCACGTTGGCCTGTTCCATGGCCTGCAGGGTCTTTATCACACTGAACTTTTCGATGGTCTCACTGATCCGCGCGCGACGCCGTACACCAGCGGTGTCAATCAGGGTGTAGCGCCTTCCCGCGCTCTCGAATGGGATGAAGATGCTGTCACGTGTCGTCCCGGGCTGGTCAAAAGTGATCACGCGATCCTCGCCCAGCAACCGATTCACCAGGGTCGACTTGCCGACGTTCGGCCGCCCCACGACGGCGATCTGGATGCCGACCTCAGCGGTCACATCATCCGCTGCCGCAGGCTCTCTCTCGGGCAGCGCCGCCAGCACCTGTTCGATCAAAGTACGTACACCGCGGCCGTGCGCCGCGGCGATGGGCACCGGTTTACCCAGCCCCAGGGCAAAAAAATCGCCGCTGAGGCTATCGTAATCGAGACTCTCCGTCTTGTTGACCACCACGGTGATCGGCTTACCGGTGCGCCGCAGCAGGCTGCCGATTTCTTCGTCAGCGGCCGTCAGGCCGTCGCGTGCATCCAAAATCAGGAACAAGTGATCCGCCTCGTCGATCGCGCACTGGACCTGGCGCTGCATCAAGGCTGCGACCCCAAGCTGATCACCGCTGATTCCACCGGTATCGACCACCACATACGGCTGCGAGCCAAGCCTGCCGACGCCGTACTGGCGGTCGCGGGTCAGTCCCGGGCGATCAGCAACCAGCGCGTCGCGCGTTCGAGTCAACCGATTGAACAGCGTAGACTTTCCGACGTTGGGACGGCCGACCAGTGCAATGACCGGTAGCATTGCCGACACGGTCAGGGCGCGGGCAGTCGCACAGCGGCAAGTTCGCCGCCGTCACCCTGCACATACAAGATACCATTCACTACCTGCATCCCGGTCGTTATCGGGTCACTACCGACACGAGTGCGCGCAACCATGCTGCCATCTGACTTGTCCAGCCAATGCAGATAGCCTTCGAAATCGCCGACGATCACCAAGTCTCCGAGCAACGCAACGCTGGACAAGCTGCGGTGCTTCAGGGCGTCCTGGCTCCAACGGGCCGAACCACTGCGGATGTCGATACCCCAGACGACGTCCTCGGTATCGCTTACATACAGCCCATCGAGATCCGCAGCCATACCGCTGTAGCTTGAGAGCTTGCGCTGCCATACCGGGCGGCCACTGCGTTGATCAATAGCGGCCACCTCGCCCTGGTACGTTGCCACGAAAACACCACCACCAATCACGATTGGATCACTATCGACATCGGCCAGACGCTCAAGCTCGGACCGCCCACTGGGGACGGTTATGCTGAGATCCCATAACAATTCGCCGTTGTCTATGCGCAGTGCAATCAGCTTTCCCCCGGCCATGCCGACATACACGGCCCCCCCGGAGATCACTGGTGAGCCGCTGCCGCGCAGCGTCAGCGTCGGCACCTCTCGCTCGTAGCGCCAGCGCTCAGTACCAACGGCAGCCTCGAGTCCAAACAGCTTGCCATCGACCGTGTGCACTACCACGACGCCACCGGCCGCCGCCGGCACCGAAAGCACTTCGCTCGAGACCTGGCTGCGCCAACGCTCTCCGCCGCTCTCGACATCCAGCGCAATGACCTCGGCATCGCTGGTGCCGAGTAGGACTAATCCTTCACCGACACCCGGGCCGCCAGCGACTGGGGCATCGAGTTCGACCCGCCAGCGACGGCTGCCGTCGGCGATTGCAATGGCCTCAACCCTTCCCTCGGCATCGGCAGTGTAGACCGTGTCACCCACCACATGGGGCACCAGGCCAAGCCTCTGGTTATCGGTGCCTGAACCGATGTCGCGCGACCAGAGCGTCTGCGGCTGGATCTGGTTTTGCAGGTCGACCAGCGGTGAAGGTTCCACCACCTCGGTCGAGCTTAACCACTCGGTGGGATCCGCGAAGGTCCCACAACCGGCCAGGGCCGCGGCGGACAGCAGAAAGAAAAACCGGCGCATCGTCGAATCCTCAGGAAGCGGAGGGCTGGCCGCCGACATCAACCAGTTTCATGCGCAGTAGTTGCTCGTCTCCAACCCCATTTGCCAGGGCTTCTCGATAGGCCTGGCGCGCAGCCTCCTGATCGCCTTGCTGACGGGCAAGGTCTCCGCGCAGGATGGCGAACTCACCGGCGAAGGCCGGAAGCGCTGGCTCGGCCAGCAAGGCCTGCAGCGCAGACACTTCGTTGATGTCGAGCAGCAGCTGCGCCAGGCGCAGGCGTGCCACTTCGCGGATCGCCGGATCCAACGCGGATTCAGTCACCCATTGCAAGTGCTCCCTGGCGGCGGCCTTCTCACCGCCCAGGTAGGACAGGCGGGCCAGTTCCAGCGCAGCAAAACTGGCGTAGGCAGTGCCACCGTACTCGCCGATGAGCCGTTTACCATCCTCGATTGCCTTGCCCTGCTGGTCGCTTCGTGCGGCTTGGCGCATAGCGTCGAAATAGGCCGACGCAGCCTCCCCCTGGTTGCGCTGATACCCCTGCCATCCCTGCCAACCGCCGATGATGGCAAAACCGAGCACGATACCGCCGATCACGGACTTGCCATTTTCTTTCCACCAGCTCTTGATCGCCTCGACTTGCTCTTCTTCGGTCTGGTAGGTACTCATCGCTTTGCTCTCCGCAGTAATCTCATGTCACCATCAACCGGCCAACCGCGATTGCAGCAGCTCGCCGAGCTGATCGCGCCCAACCTCCAGCTGTGCCTCGTCGGAACGCAGGGCCTTCAGCGCCACTGTGCCGTTTGCCAACTCGTTGTCACCCATCACCAGCGCATAACGGGCGCCGCTCCGGTCCGCACGCTTGAACTGAGCCTTGGTTCCGCCGCCGCCGCAGTTGCTCATTATCCGCAGGTCGGGACGGGCCGTGCGCAACTGCTCCGCCAGTATCAGACCCTCCTGGGCCGCCGCATCCCCGAGCAGGACTAGGTAGACGTCGACCGCGGCGGCGCCGGCCTCTGGATTGCTCTCCTGGAGCAGTGCCACCAAACGCTCGAGCCCCATCGCAAATCCCACCGCGGGTATGGGACGTCCGCCAAGTTGTTCAACCAAACCATCATAGCGACCCCCAGCGCAGACCGTCCCCTGTGCGCCGAGACGATCGCTAACCCATTCGAATACGGTCAGCGAATAGTAATCCAGGCCACGCACTAGGCGAGGATTCATGACATACACCACACCGGCCTTGTCCAGGATGGCGCGAACGCGATCGAGGTGGCCCTTCGACCCGTCGCCGAGGCGGCTCATAAGGCTTGGCGCGGCCTGCAGCAAATCGCGCATCTGCGGATTCTTGCTGTCTAGTATGCGCAGCGGATTGCTGCTTAGGCGGCGCCTGCTATCTTCGTCCAACTGATCGTGATGCGCCTCGAGATAGGCCACAAGTTCGTCGCGATAGGCGGCCCGCTCTTGCGGCGTCCCCAGGCTGTTGAGCTGCAACTCCAAGCCCGGCAGGCCCAGTGCCTGCCAGATGCGGGCCGTCATCAGGATCAACTCGGCGTCGATGTCAGGGCCCGCCATGCCGAAGGTCTCGACACCGATCTGATGGAACTGCCGATAGCGTCCCTTCTGCGGACGCTCATGCCGAAACATCGGCCCCTGATACCAAAGGCGCTGCACTTGATTGTGCAGCAGACCATGTTCCATAGCCGCACGTACGCAACCGGCGGTGCCTTCGGGACGCAGTGTCAGACTGTCGCCATTACGATCGTCGAAGGTGTACATCTCTTTTTCGACGATGTCGGTAACTTCGCCGATCGAGCGCTTAAACAGCTCGGTCATTTCGAGGACCGGCATCCGAATCTCACGATAGCCATAGGTCGCCAGCACGGCCGCCACGTGGCGCTCGAGAAACTGCCACAGCGGACTGCGCTCGGGCAGCACATCGTGCATACCGCGGATTGCCTGGATGCCTTTTGCCATTAGAACGTCTTCGCGAGAATCAGAACCCCGCACTGCGGGGCGAGCGCGTCAGGCGTTGCCGCCCGACATCAAGGATCAAGGGTGAAGCGCGCCACGTTACCCTTGGCGTAGGGCATCAGATCGAAGGGCTCGCCGTCTATCGTGATAGTTACTGCGCGCGAGTTTCCAATCACCATTTTGTAGGGTGGTTGCCCGCCAAGCACTTTGGTCGCCCCACTCGGCATCTCGCCGAAGAGTTTGAACTCGCGCGTACTATCACGCACGTCGACCCAGCAGGGTGCGCTGAAGGTCATCAAAATCCGCTGGCTGCCATCCATGGCCGCAGCGCCCGCGGGTATTTCAATTGCCGGAGTTGCGACAGCCGCCGGCGCGGTGGATTCCACTGTCGAAGTGACGAGGGAGTCGAGCGGCCGGGCCCATGTATCGTTCAGCGGTTCGATATCAGCCGCCCCGGCGACGTCAGTCGATTCCGGCGAAGACGCCGGATCCAAACCCAACGCTGACGACGCCACAGGCATGCCGGCGACTGCACTGGCAGCAGACCGCGGCGGTTCGGCGCCATTCTCGCCTTCGAAAGAGGCCGCCGGCGACGGCAGACGCAGGCTGCCATCAGCAAGCCCGAGGTCTCGATCCAGCAGAAGAGGTTCGGCCGCCGATCCATCCAGCACCGGCTCGGCGGTCACTTCCTCTTCGACCACGGTCTCACTGGCGATCTGCGCAGGTACGAGTTCATCCAGATAGCCTCGCCACCACATCAAAAACAGCACGACCACGCCCAGCAGCAGCAGCCAGGTCATCGCCCCGGCCAGGCCGCGGCTCGGGCCGCCATCGGCCGGCAGCCGCGGCGACGCCTTCAGCATCGAGTGGCGCGCGCCTTCATCCGGCCATTTCTCATCGAACTGGCGCAGAACCGACTCCACCGGCATGCCGACAATGCGCGCATAGTTTCTCAGGTAGCCGCGCACGAACACGCGTACGCCGACGCCGTCATAGTCATCTGCCTCGAGTGCCTGCACTACCGCAGTCGTGAGATGCAGCTCGCTGGCGATCTTGGCCAGGTCGTAGTTCATCGACAGCCGCGCGGCCCGAAGTCGCTCACCGGGGCCCGGGGCGAACAATTCCGCCACGTTGTTTTTCGACGGATCTGTCATTATCGCACTCATGGCTTACTCTACTGTTTTCAGGTACATGGCTTCTTCGGAATCCGGGAAATTGGCCCGCAGCTTGAGGCTGTAGGTGGCCATCTGATCCTGGTCGCCGAGTTGGTTTTCGGTTCGCACGCCTAGCCATAGGCTTTCGGCATTGTGCGGCGCAACTTCAGCATAACGCTGCAAATAGGCGCGGGCCGAGAGATAGTTGCCTTCGCTGTAACTGATTTTCGCCATGCCGAGCAGACTCGGGGCGAAACGCGGATTGGTCCGCAGCGCAGCGCGAAAGTCAATCTCGGCAGCCGTCATGTCCCCGGCCATCTCGTTGCACCAGCCCGCATTGTGCGAGGCAATCCAGGGCGTGGCATAAAGAGGGTTGCCCAACGCACGACGGAAATATTCATCGGCCTCTTTGAATCGTTTCAGTTCGCATAGAAAAGAGCCGTAGGCGTTCAATGCAAGCGGATTTTGGCGATCGAGCGCCACCGATTCGCGGAAGGCCTCCTCGGCCGGACCCAGCTCGCCGAGACGCTGCCGCACCAAGGCCAGCATGTAGTGGGCATTGCTCGAATCGGAATCCGCGAGCACTGCCTTGTTAGCGTTAAGCAGTGCATTGGTCAACTGGCCTTCGCGCAGGTAGGCGCCCGACAGATCGATGTAAATATCCGCCGGGCTCTGCTGAGACTTGGGCGAACCCAGCTGACCCGTCGCATCGCTACTCAGGCCACCATCGCGCAGCGCCGGGTTCTGACAGGCTGAGGACAGCATGACCATCACAACAATGACGATCCAGCGCAGCCCAGATCCGATCATCGGTAGGACTCCTGCACTACCGGGATCTGCTGCAGCCGCCGGCGGCTCCGATCGTGCACCTTGCCGACCAGTTGACCGCAGGCCGCATCGATGTCGTCACCGCGGGTCTTCCGCGTGGTGGCGATAATGCCGGCTCGTTTGAGGCGTTGCCGGAAGGTCTCGACGCGATCGGCCGGGGAGGTCTGGTAGTCGGTCCCTGGAAAGGGATTGAAAGGGATCAGGTTCACCTTGGAGGGCACACCCTGCAACAGGCGAATCAGTGCCTTGGCTTGCGCTGGGGAATCGTTCACGCCGTCAAGCATGACATACTCCCAAGTGACCTTGCGCCGCCGGTCGTGTTGGACGAATTCCTTGCAGGCTGGAATCAGCTGCTCAAGCGGATACTTGCGGTTAATCGGCACCAGCTGATCTCGCAGCGCATTGTCGGGCGCATGCAGTGAGACTGCCAGACTGACATCACTGACCTCGCGCAGGCGCCTGAGTGCCGGCACAATCCCTGACGTACTGATGGTTACCCGCGTCTTCGAGATCATATAGGCGAGATCTTCCTGCATCAGCTCCATCGCCGGCACGACGTTGTCGAAATTGGCCAAGGGCTCACCCATGCCCATCATCACCACATTGGTTGGCGGGTGGCCCAGTAGGCGGCTCGCCAGCCACACCTGACCGATGATCTCGGCGGCCGCGAGGTTGCGATTGAATCCCTGTTGCGCGGTAGAGCAGAACGAACAATCGAGCGCACAGCCGACCTGTGACGAGACGCAGATGGTGCTGCGGTTGTCTTCGGGGATGTAGACGGTCTCGATGTGTTGGCCGTCTTCAAGTTCCAGCACCCACTTTGTGGTGCCATCGCTGGCCGGCTGGGTCAGCACGACCCGCGGCGGCGCGACCCGCGCCGTATTGCGCAGCAGATCCCGCAGCCGCTGCGGTACATCGGTCATGGCGTCGAAATCGGATACGCCGTGCTTGTGGATCCACTTCAGCACATTGCGACCGTGAAACGCCTTCGCGCCCAGGTCGACGAAAAAGGACTCCATCTCCTGTCTGGTGAGTCCCAGCAGATTGATCTTGGGTGCGTCGCTCATGCGTCTCGGCTCAGCGGGTGCGCTCGCAAACGCCCTCGGGGAAGAAAAAGGCGATCTCGACCGCCGCGGTGTCCGGGCCGTCCGAGCCGTGCACAGCGTTTTCGTCTACCGTCTCGGCGTGATCGGCACGAATGGTGCCCGCAGCAGCCTCCTGTGGGTTGGTTGCGCCCATCAGCTCTCGGTTCTTGGCGATGGCATTCTCCCCTTCCAGGACCTGCACCATGACCGGGCCGGAGGTCATGAAGGCGATCAGATCGTTGTAAAACGGGCGCGCCTTGATGCACCGCATAGAACTCACCCGCCTGTTCGCGCGTAAGCTGCAACATGCGCGCAGCAACGATCCGAAGACCCGCCTTTTCGAAGCGGTTGTAGATATCACCGATGACATTTTTTGCCACAGCATCGGGTTTGATGATGGAGATAGTGCGTTCCACGGCCATAAAAAACTCCGATAAGATCAAACAATAAAACGAAAATTCCTGTGCATCCGGAGTACCCGGAGGCAACCCCGCGCGGCTGTCTCGATCGCGCGTCAGCCGGGCACCGATTGTTGTAAAGACGCAACAACTCGAAACTGGTTGAAGAGCTAGAGTTTTTTCTCTTTTAAATCCAAAGCTTAGTGTAACTAAAGCATGCCAGGAATGCCAAGTTTATCGATCAAGAGAGTTGCCGCCGAACGTCGATCACATCCGGGATCTGCGCCAGACGGTCGATCACCCGGCTGAGCTGCGCCATGTCCGCTACCTCGGCGGTGAAGCGCATGCTGGCGCGATCATTACGCCGGTCAGACTGGGTGTTGACGCCGAGCACATCGATCTCGGCATTGGCGAACACCGAGGAGATATCACGCAGCAGGCCCTTGCGATCGCCGGCATGCACATGGATATCGACCAGAAAGCGCGAATCCCGCTGGGTATCCGCCCAGGCGACGCCCACCAGGCGCGCGCGGTTGAGCGAATCCATTTTCCGGACGACCGCACAATCCCTCCGGTGCACGGTTACCCCGCGCCCCCGGGTGATGTACCCGACGATATCATCGTAGGGCACCGGTTTGCAGCATTTGGCCATCTGGGTCAACAGATCACCGATGCCTTCCACGACCACCTGCCCCGCACCGCCCGCAGCCCGCGACGGCGTGCGCTGTCTGAGCTTCTCCGGGATTTCGCGATCGGCCTGCTCGTCGGGGTCGCGTTGCACACGTTCGAGCTGCGCATTGGCGACCTGGATCGCCGACAACTCGCCGCTTCCGATCGCAGCCAGCAGGTCGTCACTTGTCTTGAAATTGAAGCGTAGCGCCAGTTTGTCGAGATCCGGTCTGGGCACGCTCAGGCGCGCGACTTCGCGATCCAGGCTTGCGCGGCCGATCGACAGGTGCTGGTCGTAATCCTGGTGCTTAAACCATTGCCGCACCCGGTTTCGGGCGCGTCCGGTAGTCAGATAACCCGAATGAGGATTCAACCAGTCGCGGCTGGGCCCACCTTCCTTTGCGGTGAGGATCTCGACCTTCTGACCGCTCACCAACGGCTGCGCCAATGGCTGTATCTGCCCGTCCACTTTTGCCCCGCGGCAACGGTGCCCAACCGAGGTGTGGATCGCATAGGCGAAGTCGATCGCGGTGGCACCGCTGGGCAGCTCGACCACCTTGCCCTGCGGCGAAAGCACATAGATACGACGCGCCTCGAACTCAGCATCCTCCTCGACACCATCGGGCGCGGCCGTCTCGTCGGCCTGCTGCTCGAGCCACCGGCGCATCCATTCAATCCGACGCTCTAGTTCCTTGTCCTGCTCGGCGCTCTCCTTGTAGCGCCAGTGTGCCGCTACGCCGCGTTCAGCATTTTCGTGCATCTCACGCGTGCGCACCTGGATCTCCAGCGGCTTTCCGTCGTCTCCCACCACCGCCGTGTGCAGAGAACGATAGCCATTGGGCTTGGGATGCGCGATGTAATCGTCGAATTCGCCCGGTATCGGGCGCCAAAGGCTGTGCGCAATGCCCAAGACCTCGTAGCACTGCGGCACGGTATCGACCAGCGCACGCACCGCTCGCACATCCAACACCTGCCCGAAATCCACGCGTTTGCGCTTCATTTTCTTCCAGATGCTGAAGATGTGTTTTGGCCGGCCAGAGAGATCCACCGGTATTCCGGCCGATGCGCATCCGGCGCCCAGACGTCGTTTCACATCGGCAACAAAATCCTCCCGCTCGCGGCGTTTGCCGTCGAGTTGTCGGGCCAGGCTGACATACTGATCCGGCTCGAGATGGCGCAGACACAGATCCTCGAGCTCCCATTTCAACTGCCAGACGCCGAGCCGGTTGGCCAGCGGTGCATGCACCAGCTGGGTCTCCCGGGCGATCCGCTGCTGCAGCTCCGGCGGCAGGCGTTTGAGCCGCCGCATTAGTTGCAGACGCTTGGACAACAAGACGAGAATCGCGCGTACGTCGTTCGCGATACCCAACAACATTCGACGCAGCTTCTCGACGCCGCGTTCGTCCACCTGCGCTGTGCCCGACGCCGACAGTTCGCGAATCCGTGAGACCTGCAGCAGCATTGCCCCCACGGCTGGCCCGAAGCGCTGCTCGATATCGGCAGCATCATAGGCGGCATGGCCGGGCAATTCAGAAAGCGTCGCGGCCAGCAGCGGCTCGATATCGAGCTTCAGCGCATTGAGCGTATCGACGGTATGCAACAAGGACAGAAAGAGGTCGAAACCGTCCAGTGCCGGTTCTCCCTGATGCGCGGCGCGTGCGATCCGGATGGCGTCGCGCAGCAGCTCGACATCCCGCGCCGGACGCTGCTTGGCCAACTCGCCCAACCAGCTCTCGACCTGCTGATCGCTGGCCGTGCCCTGCTTCGGCAATTTCGTAACGAGTGAGACCATCGATAAGACGCTGTTCCGGTTGGTTCAGCCGCGGCCGTTGTCGTGCACGGATGCGTCCCGCACAGACACTCAGTCGAGGACGTGGCTTATCAAGCCGTCGGCGAGCTTCGGCTCAAACCAGGTAGACTTTGGCGGCATCACCTCGCCTGCATCGGCGACCTCCATCAGCGCCTGCATGGTCGTGGGATACACGGCGAAGGCCACCGCCCATTCCCCACCGGCGATTCGCCGTTCCAGTTCGTCCAGACCGCGAATCCCTCCCACAAAATCAATCCGGTCATCGCGCCGCGGATCGGTGATGCCGAGAATCGGATCGACCAGGTTGGCCTGCAGCAGACTAACATCGAGGCGGCCTACCGGATCGCCTGGCGGGATACGATCATCATGAATCTGCAGACGATACCACTGGCCATCCAGAAACATCCCGAACTCGCCGGCCTGCGCCGGCTTGAAGGAATCGCCACGCAATTCAAGATCGAATGCCTCACCCACCCGTGCGAGAAATTCCTCCTTGCTGTTGCCGTTCAGATCACGCACTACCCGGTTGTAATCGAGGATCTGCATCTGGTCATGCGGAAAGATGACGCTGAGGAAATAGTTAAAGCTTTCTTCACCGGTATGCTGTGGATTCGCCTCACGTCTTGCCCTACCGACCCGTGAACCTGCCGCAGATCGATGATGTCCATCGGCCACATAGATCGCCGGCATCGCTTCAAAGGCCGCGGTCAACTCCGAAATGATTTGCGGATCATCTATCTTCCAGATCTCGTGTCTTACTCCGTCGCGCGCTGCCGTGATATCGATGTCGCTTGGCGCAGTCGATACCCTCCTTAGAATATCGTCGACCACCGGGTTGGCGGGATACACCAGGAACACCGGCCCTGTCTGGGCATTCAGGGTATCGATCTGGCGCACCCGATCGTCCTCTTTCGCCGGGCGGGTGAACTCATGCTTTCTGATGCGGTTCCGGTCATAGGCCTCGACGGAGGCGCCTGCCACCAGCCCGGTCTGGAGATGTTCGCCCATGCTCAAACGATAGGCGTAATAGCAGGGCCCCTCGTCGCGCACCAGGATTCCTTCGGCGATCATGCGATCCAGGTTTTGCCGGCCTTGCGCATACACGGCCGGGGCATAGGCATCGACGTCGTCGGACAGATCGATCTCCGGCCGCGAAATATGCAGAAAGCTCCACGGGCGATCGTGCGCCAGCGCCTTGGCCTCGCTGCGGTCGACCACATCGTACGGGGGTGCAGCCACCTCACCCGCACGCCCGGCAGCCGGCCGCAGACCGCGGAAGGGTTTGATCAGGGACATGAATCCTCCTTAGGACATATCGATGGTTGAGCGCGGAACCGACCCGGAGGACACGCGCCGGAAAACAGGGATCAGTCCCGCTCTTCGATCCACGCGGCCTGTATGGCCTCGAGTATCTTCTCGCCGCAGTGTTCGCGGGCATCGTCAAAATTCGGCAACGCCACCACCCAGTTCATCAAATCGACAAAATTGACTGTGAGCGGATCCACAGCTGGGTGCGCCTCGTCCAGTTCGATGGCGATTTCGAGCACATCGGTCCACTTCAGGCGCATCATCTTATCCGCACAGCCATCAGTGATGCTCTTTGGCGTGATTGACGGTGTATTTCGGGATCTCTACGACGAGATCCAGTTCACCGACGACCGCCTGGCAGCTCAGACGGGAATCCGGCTCGAGTCCCCAAGCCTTGTCGAGCAGATCCTCTTCATCCTCGCTCGATTCACTCAACGAATCGAAGCCCTCGCGGACAATCACATGGCAGGTCGTGCAGGCGCAGGATTTCTCACAGGCGTGCTCGATCTCTATATCATGCGCGAGTGCGGCATCACAGATCGTCTGCCCCGGCGCAGCTTCAATCAACGCGCCGTCCGGGCAAATCTCTTCATTCGGCAGGAAGATGATCTGGGGCATGGACGCTAGTCGGCCTCCTGCCCGTGTCGCTGCGCAATCTCATCAACGCGCTGACCGGCCATTGCCTTGCGGATGCCGCTGTTCATGCGTCGTTCGACATAGAACTCGCATTCGCTCTCCAGTCGCTTGACCGCCGCTTCCACCTCAGCGGCATCCTGAGACGAATCGACGGCGGCGTTCAGCGCCTGCAAAGCTTGATCGATGACGCCCCGCTCCTCTGCCGACAGCAGTTCGTCGGCATCACGTGCCAAGGCCGCGTTCAGAGACTGAATCACGCGCTGGGCTTCGACCTGTTGTTCGACCAGGCGGCGCGCGTCGATATCGTCTCTGGCATGCTCGATCGAGGACTTGAGCATCCCTGTGATTTCATCGTCAGTGAGCCCATAGGAGGGTTTCACCTCGACCCTTGCAAGCGCGCCGGAGCTCAGCTCGCTGGCCTCGACTCGCAGCAGGCCGTCGGCATCGACCGAAAACGTCACCCGGATGCGGGCAGCGCCGGCAACCATTGGCGGTATGTCTCGCAACGTAAAGCGCGCCAGCGAACGGCAATCCGCAACCAGTTCGCGCTCACCCTGAACCACATGGATACTCATCGCCGTTTGTCCATCCTTGAAGGTCGTAAACTCCTGAGCACGAGCAGCCGGCAGCGAGGTATTGCGCGGTAGGATCCTTTCGGTCAGGCCGCCCATGGTCTCTATCCCGAGCGACAGGGGATTGACGTCGAGCAACAGCATCTCATTATCGGGTTTATTGCCGGCCAGCACATCCGCCTGAATCGCCGCACCGATGGCCACGACCCGGTCCGGATCGATGTCGACCAGCGGCGCCTGCCCGAAGAATTCGCTCACCTTTTCGCGCACCCTCAGGGTTCGCGTCGAGCCACCTACCATAACGATATCCTCGATCTCGTCGATGGCGACCCCGGCGTCGCGCAGCACGCGCCGACAGGTATTGATGGTCTTGCGGATCAGCGGATCCAGCAGGTCGGCGAGTTGCTTGCGCGTCAGGGTACCGCGCCATAGCCCGGCGTCCGGACGGTCGATCTCAAGCGCCACCCTCTCCTGCTGCGCCAGGCCCTCCTTGGCCGCGCGCGCCTGATCCAGCACATGGCGCAGCGTGCCGCGATCCGCATCGCTGCCGAGGTCTGCCTCGGCCAGCAGCCAGCCGGCGACAGCGGCGTCGAAATCATCGCCACCCAGGGCCGAATCTCCGCCTGTCGCCATGACTTCGAAGACGCCCTCGTGCAGCCGCAGAACGGAGATATCAAAGGTGCCGCCGCCGAGGTCGTAGATCGCATGCACGCCGTCTGTGGTGTGATCGAGCCCATAGGCGACCGCCGCAGCCGTCGGCTCGTTGAGCAGACGAAAGACATGCAGTCCGGCAAGTCGTGCCGCATCCCTGGTCGCCTGGCGCTGGGCGTCATCGAAGTATGCGGGCACCGTAATCACCACGCCGCTGAGTTCACCGCCCAGAGTTTCCTGTGCCCGCTGCGCAAGCACCTTGAGTATCTCCGCCGACACCTCGATCGGTGTGACGTCTCCGGCAATCGTGCGAATGCGCGGCACCGGGCTGTCGATCATTACGAACTCGTAAGGCAGCTCGCGTCCAAGCGACTTCACATCCGCGATGCCGCGGCCGATCAAACGTTTGGCCGAGGAGATCGTGTTCAGCGGATCTGCAGCTGCCGCGCTGCGTGCCGCCTCGCCAACCTCTATGCCAGTGGCGCAGTAACGCACCACCGAGGGAAGGATATGCTTGCCTTGTTCATCTGGCAGGGTCTCCGCCAGCCCGCTGCGCACCGTGGCCACTAGCGAATTGGTCGTGCCCAAATCAATACCGGCCGCCAGCCGATGCTGATGCGGCGCCGCGGATTGTCCGGGTTCTGCAATCTGCAACAAGGCCATCAGCAGGCCTCTTCCAGGTCAGCCTCGATAGCTTCGGCCTCCGCATGCAACTTATTGAGAAACTGCATCTTTTGCACGCTCTGCACGGCCGCCTCAATTTGTTCGGCACCCGACTCCTCCAGCTGAACGGCCAGACGTGCGACCTGCGTCTCTATCATGTTGCCGATGTCTTGCATCAGGGCGTCCAGCCGGGCACGTGCATCGGTAGCACCGCGCACGTCGGCGAGTGCCTCACGCAGTGCCATCTGCTGCATCAGAAAAGCGGCATCATCAAGAGTATGGAGCTGGGCATCGAGCTCGACGCCCTGCAGTCGCAGAAGATACTGCGCGCGCTTGAGTGGATCCTTGAGGGTATCGTAGGCCTCGTTCACCAACGTCGCGCTCTGTAGCGATAGGCGTTGACTTGCCCGGCCAGCCGCGGCAAATCGGTCCGGGTGCACAACCTTCTGCAATTCGCGATAACGTCGCGCCAGTTCGGGGACGTCCACCAGGAAACCGGCCGACATCCCGAATAATTCAAAGTAATTCTTGGAAAAATCCAACATGAGACAATCAGTCAAGCACGCCAGCAGGCAGTCGGCGCAAGTGCCTCAGCCACCCGAGAGAGGTGCACCTAGCCCGCATTTGTCACCGGCATCACGGATGCTGGTGGATTTCGCAGCCGCTCGGGCGCGAGGCTGGAGCGAAAGTGGTAGCCGTAGCTTACCACTTGAGCGAAGACCAAACCGGAGCGAGCGAGAAACCACCAGAACCGGGATAGGGAAGCAGCGGAAACAAGGTGTCAATCTCGGATCACGCGCAGATTCATCCAGTTGCAGAGACATTTCAGTCTGGCGCGCCACAGCTGCTTTCCGGCCGGTGACTGATGCGGGCTAGACTTGAAAGCTCTCGCCGCAACCGCATTCATCCTTGACATTGGGGTTGTTAAATCTGAAGCCCTCGTTGAGGCCTTCCTTGCCGTAGTCGAGCTGGGTTCCGTCGAGATACACCAGGCTCTTTTCGTCGACGATCACCTTCACGCCGCGGTCTTCGAAGACCTGGTCGTCTTCGTCCAGCACATCGACGAACTCCAAAACATAAGCCAGACTCGAGCACCCGGAGGTCTTTACCCCAAGCCGCAAACCCAGACCGCTGCCACGACTTTGCAAGAAGCTATGCACCCGATCTGCCGCAGCCGCCGTTAGAGTTATCGCCATAGCTGCCGCGCACCGCGTCGGGTCAAGCGTCCTGCTTGGACTGGTAGTCGGCGATCGCAGCTTTGATGGCGTCTTCCGCCAGAACCGAGCAGTGAATCTTCACCGGCGGCAGCGCCAGTTCTTCTGCAATCTCCGAGTTCTTGATCTCGCGGGCCTCGTGCAGTGTCTTGCCCTTCACCCATTCGGTGAGCAGTGAGCTTGAGGCGATCGCAGAGCCACAACCATAGGTCTTGAACTTTGCGTCCTCGATGACGCCCTGATCGTTGACCTGGATCTGCAGACGCATGACGTCGCCGCAAGCAGGCGCACCCACCATTCCCGTGCCGACGTTGGCTGCGCCCTTATCCAAAACACCGACATTACGCGGATGCTCATAGTGGTCGATGACCTTGTCACTGTAAGCCATGGTCTTCCTCCCTCTGTCTGCGGCCACCCGGCCGAGCCCGACCGGGTGGCGCGGCGGCCCGCCGCTCTAATCAGTTGCGCGGACGGCGCGGTCGATCATCACGCGGCCTCGCTTCGTTCACCCGGATCGCTCGACCGCCGAGCGACTGCTCATTGAGGCCAGCAATCGCAGCTTCGGCCTGCGAATCATCTGGCATTTCTACGAAACCAAATCCCTTGGAACGCCCAGTGTCGCGATCCATGATTACGTTTGCTCGCGAGACCTCACCGAACGCGGCAAACGCCTCGCGCAGCTCGTCCTCAGTGACAGTGTATGCCAGATTTCCTACATATATATTCATCGCGGAATGCTCTCAAGCGTGTGGCCCGTAGACAAAACGTCCCCCGACTGCCAAGCCACTAACCGACGGTGGACCAGCGGGAAAACCCGCACAAATTCTCTCGAGGCAGACGATTATTGCGTCCGCAGGGCGGAGGCTACACCCAACCCGCCGATTTAACAAAGCCCGCGGCACCCAGTTGTCATGCGCCTTTCACATTACGTCGGTCGATTCGTGCACTCAGTGCGCAGCCCACTCGACGCTGCTCAGATCCACACCCTCTTTGTACATATCCCATAACGGGCTGAGTTCGCGCAGGCGTTCGACCTGTCCGCGCACCTCAGACAAAACACGGCCTATCTCTTCCTCGGTCGTAAACCGCCCCAAGGTGAAGCGCAGCGAACTGTGCGCCAGTTCGTCGGGCCGACCGAGGGCCCGCAGCACATAGCTTGGCTCGAGGCTCGCCGAGGTGCACGCGGAGCCCGATGACACGGCCATATCCTTGAGCGCCATCATTAGGCTTTCCCCTTCGACATAATTGAAGCTTATGTTCAGGTTGCCGGCGATGCGCTGTTCGAGGTCACCGTTGACGTACACCTCTTCCATCCCCTTGAGGCCGTCGAACAGTCTGTTGCGTAACGCCAGGATGCGCGTGTTTTCGGTCGCCATCTCCTCGCGCGCGATTCGGAAGGCCTCACCCATGCCGACGATCTGATGGGTGGCCAGCGTACCTGAGCGCAAACCACGCTCATGGCCGCCGCCATGCATCTGCGCCTCGAGTCGGACGCGTGGTTTTCGCTGCACATAGAGCGCGCCGACGCCCTTGGGACCGTAGGTCTTGTGAGCGCTGAAGCTCATCAGATCGACGGGGAGCTGCGACAGATCAATCGGAACCTTGCCCGTGCTCTGCGCCGCATCGCTATGAAAGATCACTTTGCGCGTGCGACAGATCGCGCCCAGTGCGGCAATGTCCTGGATTACGCCGATCTCGTTGTTGACTTGCATCACCGAGGCCAAGACCGTATCCGGCCGAATGGCCGCCTCAAACGCCCCAAGATCAACCAGGCCATTGGGCTGCACGTCCAGATAGGTAACCTCGAAACCCTCGCGCTCGAGCTGACGGCAGCTGTCGAGGACCGCCTTGTGCTCGGTCTTGAGCGTGACGATATGCTGGCCCTGTTTCCTATAAAAGTGCGCCGCACCCTTGATTGCCAGATTGTCGGATTCGGTCGCTCCAGAGGTCCAGATTATCTCCTTGGAGTCCGCGCCGACCAACGCCGCCACATTGGCGCGTGCCTCGTCAACCAACGCCTCCGCGGCCCAGCCGAACGCATGCGAACGTGACGCCGGATTGCCGAAGGCACCGTCCGGCGTCAGACAGGCGCACATCTTTTCGGCGACGCGCGGATCCACTGGCGTCGTCGCTGAGTAGTCGAGGTAGATGGGTAGCTGCATGTACGGCTCCGGGCTCGCTGTGGGACGCGCCGACGGGTACGAATCAGGCGCCTGCAGATTCGACTTTCAACTGATCCAGGGCGACCGATGCCTTGCCATCAGCGATCTCCTGGCGTTCCGCAACCTCTTGCACACCCCGCCGGTTCATCAGATCCAGCAGGCTGATTTGGTTGAGATAGTCATAAATGCGATTGCTCAGGTCCTGCCACAGATCGTGCGTCAGGCACTGCTGATTGTCCTGGCAGTTGTGGGCACCGCCGCAGCGGGTGGTGTCGACGTTTTCGTCGACGGCGGAAATCACTTGGGCCACAAAGATTTTGCCGGCGTCACGGCCGAGCGTGTAGCCGCCCCCCGGCCCGCGAACGCTGGACACGAGGCTGCGTTTACGCAGTCGAGCAAACAGCTGCTCGAGATAGGAAAGCGAAATGCCCTGTCGCTGCGCGATATCGGCCAGAGTGATCGGGCCCTCGCCATGATGGAGAGCCAGATCGAGCATAGCGGTAACCGCATAACGGCCTTTGGTCGTCAATCTCACCGGTATCTGCTCCGCGCTGAAAACTCTCGCGGACTATACATTGCCGACTAAATTAGTCAAGAATTCGGGGCCTGCGCTGCACCAGGGGATCACTCCGTCTTCTCGGTCTCTTCCGGCTGCATTTTGTGCGATTCCTCGGCGGTCGAGATGATCTCACAGGACGCCAGCTCGGGCAGTTCGTCATCGCCCGGTTCATACCCCATCTCGCGCAGGACCTCGCACATCCGCTCCATCTTGGTATCGATGACGTGCACATGATCGAGCATGCAGTTGATCGCATGGGCCACCGGGTCTGGGGCATCGGCCGTGGCACCGTAGGCATCGAAGCCCATCTTCGAGGCCATTTTCTCGCGATGCTCGACATCCAGCGGTGGCTGCTTGCGCTCTATCAGACGTCCAGGCACCCCGACGACAGTGCTATTGGCGGGCACATCGCGCAGGACCACTGCATTCGAACCGATACGCGTACCCTCGCCGATTTCGATTGGCCCCAAGACCTTGGCACCTGCGCCCACCACGACATCGTCTGCCAGCGTCGGGTGGCGCTTGCCCTTCTGCCAACTGGTGCCGCCCAAGGTGACTCCGTGATACAGGGTACAGTCGTCGCCGATAATGGCGGTCTCGCCGATCACGACACCCATGCCGTGATCAATGAAAAAACGCCTCCCTATCACCGCGCCGGGGTGGATCTCGATACCGGTCAGCCAACGCGCGATGTGGGACAGCAAGCGAGCCAGCCACTTTGCCCCGACCTGCCACAACCAGTGCGACGCACGGTGGAACATTACCGCATGCAGCCCCGGATACGCAGTGAGTATCTCCAATGTATTGCGCGCTGCCGGGTCGCGGTCAAAGACAACGCGGACATCTTCCCGAATTTGTTCGAACATTAGCGAATTTGCCGATGTTGGCCGATCGGACACTCTAACTGAAGAACGCATCGTCGAACCAGTGCTCCAAGGCCTGTCGGGCGGCGCGGTGGAGCACCTCAATCACGTGCGTTTCTTCGCATCGATTTGCGGCCCTGCGCGGCGCTGAGGATACCGCGCAGGATATTGACTTCATCGCGATCGGGGGTCGCACGATGAAAGAGGCGGCGCAGACGCCGCATCAGCTTCTCGGAGCGGCGAGCGTCAATGAACCCGATCTCATCCAGCGCCTGCTCGAGGTGCGCAAAAAGGCCCTCCATCTCCGCATTACTCGCCAGCCCCTCGCCAGTACCCGAATCGCTGGCCGGCGCGTCCGATTTCCGGAAGAGCATCAGCTCATAGCTGATTATCTGCACAGCCATCGCGACGTTCAGCGAGCTGAATGCCGGATTGCTTGGGATGTGCACCAGATGGGTACAAAGGTCGAGTTCCTGATTACTCAGGCCTGAGCTCTCGCGCCCAAATACCAACGCCACCGGGGACTGCGATGATTCCGCGTTCGCCAAGGCGGCCGCCTCGCGCGGCGTCAGCTGCGGCCATTGTACCGAACGCAGGCGTGCGCTGACGCCGATTACGATTCGACATTCGGCGACCGCATCAGCCAGGGTGGTGACGACCTTGGCCGAATGCAACACATCGTCAGCGCCTGCCGCGCGCGCGCTGGCCCCCGCGCTGGGAAAGTCATGCGGTTGCACCAGAAAAAGTTCCGACAGACACATGTTCTTCATCGCCCGGGCCGCAGCGCCGATATTTCCCGGGTGTGAGGTGTGAACCATTACAATACGCAGATTCTGCTCCATGCGGCGAGCTTAACAAAACCGCTCTGCGCGGGGTCTATCTTTCCGGTGGCCTGCATTTCCCGTATCCTCGCGCCGCATGAACCCCACCACCAACATCGCCATACGCGCGGCACGCCAGGCCGGCAACGTGATCATGCGCTCCTTCAGCCGCCTCGACAGCCTTACCGTGTCGGAAAAGCAAACGAACGATTACGTCAGCGAGGTAGATCGAAACGCCGAACAGGCGATCATCGAAACGATACGCAGGGCTTACCCCGCACACGCCATCCTCGCGGAGGAAAGTGGCGAGCACGGCAAAGACGACTTTCAATGGGTCGTTGATCCGCTCGACGGCACGACTAATTACCTGCACGGTTTCCCACAGTTCGCGATATCGATCGCGCTGATGCACCGCGGCCGCCTGGAGAGCGGCGTCGTCTACGATCCCCTGCGCGATGAGATGTTCACCGCGGATCGCGGCGGCGGCGCGCTGCTGAACGACCGGCGGCTGCGCGTCGCGGACCAGAAGGGGCTTAAGGGCGCCCTGCTCGGCACCGGGATTCCGTTTCGCGACCAACGCTATATGGATGCCTATCTCGAGATGCTCAAAGCACTGACACGGGAGACCGCCGGCATCCGTCGACCGGGTTCGGCCGCGCTGGATTTTGCCTATGTGGCGGCAGGCCGGCTCGACGGCTTCTGGGAGCTGGGCCTGTCGATTTGGGATTTCGCCGCCGGCGCGCTGCTGGTCCAGGAGGCCGGCGGCGTCGTCAGCGATATAGCTGGCGGCAGCCGGCACTTCGAAACCGGCAACGTCATTACCGGCAATATCCGCTTGCACCGCGAACTCGTCGCGACCATTCGCCCGTATTTGCCCGAGACGCTGCGTGCGTGAACGTTAGCGTATTGCTATCACCGGACACCACTACCCTTGTTGAGAATCAATCCTTAATATAAGTTTCGGCTATGGAGGGTTCATCCGGCGTGGGAATCAGACGTCACACGATATCGCTACTGTTACCGCCGATCGGGGCGTGTCAGTACGGTTGCGGCAGCAACTGCGCGGCGCCGGTAACGGTGTTCTGGCTGTTCGGTGTTGTCAGCGTGGTGTACGGCTTCCTCGGTGGACCGATGGGAGAACCCGGCGTCAGCTGGCATACCGTCGGCCTCGGCCTCGCCTTGTGGGGTATCTCCGCGGTTTGGGCGATGTTGACGATTCAAGGTGGTGAAGCGGGCCGCTGTCACGGTGCTTTTCGTCCGCATGACCATCGTGCCGAGTCTAAGGAACCCGAGACCGACCCCTTCGACGAGGTTGATAAGGTCCACTGACCGCTTGAATGTGGCCCCAAGAACCCGGCGGGTGTTCTGTATCAATCGACCACTATCGGCTCGAACGGGCGCCAGCCGTGCGCCTGCGGGGCTCGAGCTGTGCTGCCTTGCCGTTGCTGGGGACGCTGCTTACTCAGGGCGTCGATGTCTGTTGCGCCGAACAGCATGCGGTCATAGACGCGTCGCCTGTCCTCATCCACCAATGCATTGTGGGCTTCGTTGATAAGGCTGGCATTCCAGTGCTCGCCGCCCAGGTCTGGATGCTGCTTTAGCCGCTGCATCAGGGTGCGGTAACTCGCACGAATGACCTCGACAGGCGCGTCCGGCTGTACGTGGAGGATGCGGTAGTAATTCCGTTTATTATTCAAGCTGGTTTCGATACTGCTTCGCTACATACCTACACAAGGTGTCAGCAAGTAACGCGCCGTTCATTCACTACCCATTGAAATCAACGACTTACCCTTGGGTCGAATGGGCTTCCCGCAGACTTGTAAAGCCTGCTGACAGCACAGTAGGAAGACTCGGCTGAAATACTGACCCATATCAAGCCGGAGTTCGGGGCGAGGAAAGAAATCATCCGGCTGTCAGTCGAGGCTGACCTTTGCCGCCTGACCGAGCATTGCCGCGGTCACCAGGACGATAGCTCTGTCTGTCACACGGAAGCGCCTGGCATCTGCATCCGGGTCCTCGCCGATAATCGTGCCGGGCGGTATCTGACAGCCGCGGTCGATCACCGCACGATTGATGCGGCAGTTGCGCCCCACTTCCACTTCTGGGAGCAGAACCGAGGCATTGACCTCGCTGTAGGAGTGCACCCTGACGTTGGAAAACAGCAGCGAATCGACGACCGCCGAACCCGAGATCACACACCCGGCGGACACCACGGAATCCAGCGCCTTGCCTGTCCGGCCGCTGTCCCGAAACACGAACTTCGCCGAGGGCAGCTGCAGGTGATAGGTGCGGATCGGCCAATCTCGGTCGTACAGATTGAGCTCGGGATCCACCGCCACCAGCTCCATATTCGCCTCCCAGAACGCATCCAGCGTGCCCACATCCCGCCAGTAGGGTTGGCGCCTAGTCTCGCCATCCAGGAACGGATACGCGAAGACCGGGTGGTCGCCGATGATCGAGGGGATGATATCGTGCCCAAAATCATGACTGGAGACCGTGTCTGCCGCATCCTCTTCGAGTTTTCGAAACAGAAAATCGGTGTTGAACACATAGTTTCCCATCGAGGCCAGGGCGATGTCGGTCACACCCGGCATCGGCCGCGGCTCGGCCGGCTTCTCATCGAAGCTCAGAACCTGGAAATCCTCCGCTACGCTCATTACGCCGAAGTCGCGGGCGTCCTTCAGGGACACGCCGACGCAGGCAACGGTCATCTCCGCCCCTTTCTCCTCGTGGTAGGCCAGCAGCGGACCGTAATCCATTTTGTAGATGTGGTCGCCGGACAGCACCAGCACATACTTTGGGAGCAGCGCTCGGACGATATCCAGATTCTGGAAGATCGCATCGGCAGTCCCCTTGTACCAGTCGCCCGTGGTGCGCTGAGAAGCGGGCAGTATCTCGATGAACTCCCCAAGGTCGCGCTGGAAAAAACTCCACCCTTCGACCAGATGTCGAATCAGCGAGTGTGCCTTGTACTGGGTCAATACACCGATGCGGCGAATTCCGGAATTGATGCAGTTGGAAAGCGGGAAATCGATGATGCGATACTTTCCCCCGAAAAAGACCGCGGGTTTGGCCCGCGTTTCGGTCAGCTCGTGGAGGCGCGAGCCGCGCCCTCCGGCGAGCACCAAGGCCAAGGTGTGGCGGGTCAGTTGACTGAGATAGCGGGGATCATCTGAATTCATGCTTGGAACGCCTCCGTGATGGCGGGATCGAGCCTCGTGCGCCGAACCGCCAGAGTCACCGCCGCGCCCCCGGTGGGTGCAGACCTGGAGCCGCGGATCTACTCTTAGCCCGCTGCTACTGCCAGAAAGGCGCAGCTATTTGCTTCGAAGAGTACAGCTATCCCTGAACAGTACCGGCTGTCGACGCACACGGCTATCCGACGAATCGACCCTTCTTGAGGCGCTGTGCCTCCATCAATTCGAGTTCCCTGGAACCGGAGACGACGATGTCGTGATCGGGCACGAAATTCAGTTTGGGGTCCAGACGCTCGTAGGGCGCCGCATTCAGGATCACCTTCATCGCATTCAATCGCGCCTGGTGCTTGTTGTTGGAGCGAATGATGGTCCAGGGCGAATGGGTCGTGTTGGTATTCTTCAACATCTCGTACTTCTGCGTGGTGAACTCATCCCAGCGGTCCTGCGCCTGGACGTCGATCTCCGACAATTTCCATTGGCGCAGGTTATCGCTCTTGCGACGTTCGAAACGCCGCGCCTGCTCTTCTTTGGTCACAGAAAAATACAGTTTCACCAGAATCGTGCCCTGCCGCACGAGGTCTTTTTCGAACCCCGGGCACCCGGTCATGAAATTCTCATAGTCCTCGTCGCTGCAGAATCCGAACACCCGCTCCACGACCGCGCGGTTGTACCAGCTGCGGTCGAACAGGACGATCTCGCCTCCGCGAGGGAATTCGCGCACGTATTTCTGAAAGAACCACTGGGTCTTCTGTTCTTCGGTCGGTCTGCCGAGCGCGACGACGCGATAGTGCTTTTCGTTCATGTAGCGCGTCACGCGTCGAATGGTGCCGCCCTTTCCGGCCGCATCACGCCCCTCGAATAGGATGATCATCCGGCGGCGGGACTTCTCGAGATACTGTTGCAGCCGGATCAACTCCGCCTGATAGGGCTTTAGATCCTCCTCGCGCCGGCAACGACGCATCGCCTTATTGCGCTTCTTCTGCAGCGTGATGATCTCCAGGCGCTGATTCTCGAGCTTCTGCCGCACTTCCTCAACGCGCATCTCCTTGCCCTTGTAAGAAATCGTCCCCGGAATGTTCGCCTCGTCGTTCATTGCCCCGCCCTCGCTGAAAAAGCGCCTGTTAATCTATCATTGTAACCCGACAGCCAATTCCCAGTAACGAGGCGTGAGTTGCGCCTGCCTGTCAGCCCCTGTTAACGAAACCTGGCGTTGGGCTGCGGGAGGTTGACGCCGAATTGCACTCAATGCCCCCCCAAGAATGCTTCCTGTAGCGTGCACTTGCGCAGCGCAGTGCGCCGTGTCCATCGGTTTACAGCAACGCCAGACGGCAGACGTTACCCCAGATAGCCGACATTCACCGCATGCCGCGTGCTCGGATGACCCCAAAGCGGCGAGGTACTTCTGTCATAAAAATTTCACGCGGCACTGTGACACTGCACACCCGTGGTTTCATTAACGAGAACAACCCAGACCGAGGTGCCGAAAAAAATGTTCAAGAAACAACTCATGGCGGTACGGATCGCTGCGCTGGTCCCGACGCTTGTCTTCGCCTCGTCGGCCACCCTGGCAGCCAGCGCCGTTGTCAAAAACGTAGACCAATTACGCGCAGCTCTGACAGCCAAGAAAGACAAGATCATCATTCAATCGAAGGGAAAGCAGATCGAAATCGACGAAACTCTCGTATACGACGCTGAGGCGCCACTCACCATCATTGGCGGCGGCACCACGATCCAGGGCACCGGCGACTTCACGCTACTGGAGGTCATGCAGGGCGCCAACCTGACTATCAAAAATCTGCATTTCCAGGGTATCGGGGGCTTCGACGTCGAAAATCAGAGCGAGGGCAGAGGCAAAGGCGTCTTTGTCGACGTACCAAAGGATCGCACAGGTACTGTCCGACTGGTGCTGACCAATGTCTCCGTAAGAGACGTCGGCTATCACGGCGTGCATGTGTCCGACTGCGACGGCGGCGACTCCTGCGGCTCAGGCGGCGAAAGCGGCGGTAACGGCTCACCTGCGTCGGTGCATGCGGACTTGAAGAACGTGGTGATTGAAAACGTCGGCTATGGGGTCTTTGACGGAGACGGCCTGCGCATCGACGAGCGCGATGACGGCGATATCGTCTTGAAGATCGCCAACGCCGAGTTCGTCGGTGTCGGGGCCGATGGCGTAGAGCTGGATGAAGACGGCGACGGCGACGTCATCGTCAAGGTGCGCAACAGTCACTTCGACATGAATGGTGGATACTGCGACCCGAATGTCATCGATCCAGAAAAGCCCCCCTATGCGGATCCCATGTGCGTGGAAGACGACGATGGAGACCTGGTGCTGGACCTCGACGATGGCTTCGACATCGACGAGGCCGGCATCGGTTCGATCTGGGTCTCGATAAAGAGTGCCTCGGTCGACGACAACCTCGACGAGGGCCTCGATTTCGACGAGGTCGGCGCGGGCGACATCGAGCTCGATCTCGCAAACGTTCACGGTGCGCGTAATGGCGACGAGGCCGTCAAGGCCTCTGAGGAAGACGACGGTGACGTCACCGCCGATCTGCGCTCGGTCACAGCAATCGAGAACGGCGATGACGGCATCCAGATCGAAGAGACCGGTGTGGGCGACGTGCACGCCGATCTTCGGGCTGTAGACGCCCTCGACAATGAGGACAGCGGCATCGAGGTCACCCAGGGAGATGTCGGAGAACTCGCCGTAATGGTCAGTGGCTCTGTCGCGACGGGCAATGACGACAGCGATCTCAAAGTCGAAAGCGAGGGTGACGGCGGAACACTCAAAGTCCGCGGGTCCGATATCGGTACCGTCGAAACGGATAACGTGGACGAAACCTAGGCTGGGTAACGCTTCCGGTCAGTGCAACGCACTTCGTGTGACGGCATTGATCGACGCGCAAAGCTTGATCTCTGCAACCGGCGCTTCGGCGCCGGCTTTTTTGCCCGAGAGCACCTCGAGACCCTTGTGGCTAGGTAACGAGGGACCGCCGTTTCAGGCGTCGATAAAGCCCTCTTTGAGCAGATAGAGATAGATCTCCTGGGCCGCCTCCATTGGCGTGACGTCCGCGGTATCGATCGTCAACTCGGCCCGCTCCGGCATCTCATAGGGATCACTGATGCCGGTGAACTCCGGGATCAACCCCTTTCTCGCCTTGGCGTACAGCCCCTTGCGGTCACGCGCCTCGCACACCGCCAGCGCAGTTGCGACATGGATCTCGATAAAGGCGCCGCGCTCCTCGATCTGCTCGCGCACCGCCCGTCGGGTCTCAGTGTAGGGTGCGATGGGCGCGCAGATCGCAATACCGCCGTTTTTTGTGATTTCGCTCGCCACATAGCCGATACGCCGGATATTCAGGTCCCGATGCTGTTTTGAGAAGCCGAGTTCGCTCGACAGGTTTTGGCGCACGATATCGCCATCCAGCAGCGTGGCCGGACGACGCCCCCCCTCGACGAGTTTGCCGTATACGATCTTGGCCAGCGTCGACTTGCCCGATCCAGACAGACCGGTGAAGAACAGCGTGAAGCCCTGCCGGTTGCGCGGCGGATAGGCGTTGCGCAACTCCGCGACCACCTCTGGGTAACTGAACCACTCCGGGGGTTCTTCATCGAGCGCGAGATCGCGCTTCAATTGCGCATCCGTGTACTCGACACCCTGGAGGCCCCGCTGCTCGATCTCCGATACGCCCATAAAACGTTGCCGGGCGGGTACATAGCGGTGCGCCTCTACGTGCACCACCTGAATCTTCAGGCGTGACTCATGCTGCTCGATCAGCGTGCGTGACGCCGCGGCATCATAGAGCGGGACGTCCTCATTCTCCATCGTCGGCGGCCCGGCATGCTTCGGGCCCACGATCATGTGTGAACAGCCGTAGTTCTGATGCACGATTGCATGCCAAAGCGCCTCGCGCGGCCCCGCCATGCGCATCGCCAGCGGCAGCAGAGACAGCATGGCGAGATTATGGGGGAAGTAGCGGCGTATGGCCTGGTAGCAATGCACGCGCGCGTAGTATTGCAGATCGCCGGGCTTGGTTACGCCCACCGTAGGATGAAGCAGGATATGGGCCTGCAGTTCTTTGGCGACCTTGAGAGTGATCTCACGCTGCAGCCGATGTATCGGCTTACTGGTCTGGAAGGCCACGACCTGGCGCCAGCCCAGCTTGTGAAACAGCCCGCGCATCTCCTCCGGGCTATCCCAAAGATTCTCGAAGTCATGATGCAAGGGGGCCTGCACCCCCTCGATGCGACCCCCCAGGTACACCGGATTGACACTGTTCATCAGATAGCGGACGCCGGGGTGCGCGGTATCCTGGGTGCCGTAAACTTGTTGCGCCTCGTGCTCCCGCTCCGGCCGCCAGATCTGCTCCACAGTCATCACCGCCGGCATAAACCCCTCGTTGTCGCGCAATGCTATCTGCATGCCGGTCGCCAGCTTGTCCGCAAACGGTTCGGTGACATCCAGCACAATGGGGACAGGCCAGAGATCCCCGTCCGGGAGACTCAAGGTGTCCAGCACGGACAGATAAGCCGCCTGCCCCATGAAGCCCGTCAGCGGGGTAAAGGCACCGTTGAGCAGCAGCTCCAGATCACACATCTGTCGCTGAGACAGCGTCAGCGAAGGAAAGCCCCCGGAGGTCTGCTTGAGTTCCTCGGCGCGGTCGGGGTCGACCAGTAGACCGACCAGCCTCTCACTACCATGCGGATCAACACTAAACGTCATATGCGGGCACTCTGTGTGGGAAAAACGAACCATAGAGTAGCCATGGGCCTTACGGCAAGCTGGCACTCGACGGCCTGAAGACAAAACTTTTTATGCCAGAAACGGCCGGCACTGTCCTTGCAAAGCACTGGCAGAGGAAACGGCTGCAGACTTTCCGGCCGTTTGGCGTCAAAATGTCGAAGCACTACTGGCCACACGACAGCTGCGCCCATGATCGAGATGCTACCCGAGATTCGCAACGCGGCCCGCGGTGTCATCGTTCGCGATGCAAAACTGCTGGTGCTGCGCAAGGTTAGCGCCAAGCGAGGCGAATGGCTGGCGCTGCCCGGCGGCGCACAGGATGCCGGCGAGACGCTGCAGCAGGCGCTGTCGCGCGAATGCATCGAAGAGATCGGCACGGCGGTCGATGTCGGCGAACTGGTTCATGTCGCCGACTTTTTCAAGCGCCGCGATACCGAACCGCCGACCCGTCGCCACCTGGTCGAGTTCCTGTTTCGCTGCGGTGTACCCGACGATTATGCACCGCACAATGGTCATCACCCCGACAAGCATCAGGTTGAGGTGATCTGGGTTCCGACCAGCGAGGTCGGCCGGCTCGCGCTGTTCCCGCAATACCTGTCTTCCTACATCATGCCGCTGCGCGACTCGACCGATTTTCACGACGCCTATCTCGGCGCATTTGAAGACGATGCTGTTCCCCAGGCCCATTAGAGATAATCTGCAATTTCTGTGTGTCGAAGTGGACGCCCAGGTCGGACACCTTCAGACCTACCTTGAGAGCCCATCCGGCGCCGTATCCAGGCGAATCCTGGATCGTGGCGGCTATGCCTACAACCTCAAGCTGCGCATTCACAGCAGCTGTGTAGACCGCCTGGCGGCGAATACTCCACGCGGGGACGCCGATACCCTCGCCTTGCGCAGCATCGAGTTCATCGCGACGGAACTGGATAAGATCGCCGAGCTGTGTCGCGACAGCATTAGGCAACTGAATCAACTGGAAGATCTGGACTGCGTCAACCCTCCGGCCTACCAGCCGTTGTTGGATCGCGTGCGGCGCGGCATCCGACTTGTCGAACCGGCCATCGAAAAACACGACAGCCAGCTGGCCCTCAAGATCACCCAGCTCGCAGGCAAGCTCAGCCGCGATTACGACAGGCTGATGAAGGACTATATCGCCGCCCTGAAGCTCAGGGACAACACCGAGGACCTGACACACGCGCTGTTCGTCGCTCATGACATCGAGCAGATGGGCAGCGCACTGCTGGATATCGGCGAGGCACTGCTGTCGGTCAATCTTGGACAGCCTGTCGATCTCGAGCGCTATTATTCGCTGCAAGCCTCAGTCGAACAATTGGACGGCGAGGAGGCCATCTCCGACCTGCAGATCGAACCCATTGCACAGACCCGCTCCGGCAGCTCCGTTTCCGGTATTACCTTTACCGACGGCAACGACGATGCCTATATCGCGATCTACAAGGATGGAGAGAAGCGCAAGCTCAAAGAAGAACGCCAGGGCGTGGAGAGCTGGCATGAAATCTACCCGGGACTCGCACCAAAGATACTTTCATATAAAAAACGTGGTCAGTCGGCTGCGTTATTGATCGAGCATCTGCCCGGGCTGACCTTTGAGCAGGTCCTGCTGCATGAGCCGGTGGAGCGCCTGCGAGAAACGCTCGAGCAACTGGGCAAGACACTGAAGTCTGTCTGGCGAGAGACACATACCGACAAGACGGTAGCGGCGCAGTTCATGCAACAGCTGCAACAGCGCCTCGGCGACGTATACCGGATTCATCCGGAATTTCAGCAACCGAAAAGCCGGATCGGCGGGCTCGATATCCCCTGTTTCGATGCCCTGGTCGAACAGGCCGCCGAATGCGAGGCGGCCCATCCAGCGCCCTTTGCGGTCTACATTCACGGTGATTTCAATGTGGACAACATCATTTACGACCCACTGGAAAAACGCATCAACTTCATCGATCTTCACCGCTCGCGCTATATGGACTATGTGCAGGATGTCTCCGTCTTCATGGTCTCCAATTATCGCCTGCAGATTCTCGACGTACCGCTGCGCCGGCGCATCATGCGGCTGGCCCAGGATTTCTACTGGATCGCGCGAGGCTACGCAGACCAGCGCGGTGACGAAACATTCGATCTGCGGCTCGCATTGGGCCTGGCAAGATCCTTTGCCACTTCGACGCGCTTCATACTCGACAAGTCGCTGGCACGCAGTATGTTTCTGCGCGCGCGTTACTTGATCGAACAGGTGCTCGCTGTCTCTCCCGATCGGGCCGGCAGCTACCACCTCCCGCTACAGGAGATATTCGTTGGCTAGGATCGGTGTTGTCGGTCTACCTGGCCGATGGTCCACGGAGACCCTGGCCGATGCGCTCGAACAACGCACCGGTCATCGCCTGGTTATCGATATGGGGCGGGTACAGCTCGACCTTACGCAGAACCGGCTGATGTACGGTAGCGACGACCTCTGTGCCTTGGACGGCCTTATAGTCAAGAAGATCAGCGCCGAGTACAGCCCGAACACGCTCGACCGCCTCGAGTTGCTGCGCATCGCCGAACATGCCGGAGTTCGGGTCTTCAGTGGCGCCGAGAATATGCTTCGCCTGGTCGACCGCCTGAGCTGTACCGTTACGCTCCGCCGGACCGGTATCGCCATGCCGGAGACCCTTGTCACCGAGGACAGTGATGCCGCCATCGCCGCCATCCGGAATTTCGGCAGCGCGGTGTTCAAGCCGCTGTACTCTACCAAAGCACGCGGCATGTGCATTCTTGGCACGGATACGCCAGAGGACGAGAACCGTGCCGCCATCGAGGCATTCCGCCGCGATAATCCGATGATGTACATCCAACGCAAGATCGATCTGCCGGGGCGTGATCTGGGCCTGGTGTTTCTGGGCGGCGAATACCTCGGCAGCTATGCACGCGTGTCGCGCGGGGACGCATGGAACACGACCATCCACAGTGGCGGACGTTATGCCGCCTGTTCGCCCACGGACGAGATCATCGATCTGGCCTATCGTGCCCAGGCACCGTTCGCGATGGACTTCACTACGGTCGACGTCGCCGAATCAGTGGATGGCCCGATCGTATTCGAGGTGTCGGCCTTCGGCGGATTCCGCGGCGCCCTGGAGGGTGCCGGTATCGATGCGGCTGCCCGTTACGCCGAATATGCCATCGACAGCGTCAAGCGCAGATGATCGACTGCAGCGATTGCGAGGCCTGTGCCGCGCGCCTGATCGATGGTGCGCAGCTGAGTGAACAGAGACTCGATCTGGCGCTGGGTGGCTTGCGCCTGCGCGTCCGTTCCAACTCAGCAACACTGATCGAGCGGCTCGAGGGGTATTTCGCGCACGTGGTCGGACCGGCCGCCACAGCGGACATCGAGGTCGTTGCGATTGAGCGCGAGCCGCCACAGCTCGATGTCGACTTCATCGACTGGCGGCGCGAGCCGGGCAAGACCGGTCGCAAGGACCGCTACCATGACATCCCCGGCGGCCGCGTGATCAGCAAGGTGCGCACCGGCATGGTGTTCCTGCAGAGTGCGACGCAGCGGATCGCTGCTGGTCCCTGTCTGCGGTACGACAGTCAGGTGATCAATTTCGTCAATGCGCAGTACATGAACTGGCTGCAGCAACGCGGCTGGCTGATCTGTCATGCCGCCGGCACAGTCCACAATGGCCGAGCCTGGGGCATCGCGGCGTTCTCCGGCGGCGGCAAGTCCACGCTGATGTTGCGGCTGCTCGAGGATAAGGCCTTCAATTATCTGACCAACGACCGGCTGTTCATCAAGCGAGAGGCCGGCGGTATACGCGCGGCCGGCATCCCCAAGCTGCCGCGGATCAATCCCGGCACCATTGTGCACAACCCTCGCCTGCATCCGCTGATTCCGGCCTCTGAGCGCAAGGCGCTGCTGAAACTACCGCAATTCGACCTGTGGCAACTCGAGCACAAGTACGACGTCATGATCGATCGGCTCTATGGACCCGATCGCATCACTCAGCAGGCGGCATTGACCGGGTTCCTGGTCCTCAACTGGCGACGCGACAGCGATCAGGACACTGCGCTGGCCGAGGTGGATCTCGTCGACCGCCCGGATCTGCTGGGCGCGATCATGAAGTCGCCCGGCCCCTTCCTGCAGTTCCCGGACGGCCGGTTCCTTTCTGATGACGCGTTGCTCGACGAGGCCGCCTATCTCGCCGTACTGGATGGGATCCCGGCGTATGAGGCCAGCGGCGCGGTGGACTTCGACGCCCTGGTACTGCGACTGCACGATCTCATGAGGTAACACAGCATGACGCGCGAACTCCTGATCCTCCGCCACGGCAAGTCAGAGAAGAATCGGGATGTCGATGACTACCATCGACCCCTGGATGACCGCGGCAAGCGTGCCGCCCAGCGAATCGGCGTCTGGCTGGCACAGCAGGCCCTGCTGCCCGACCTGGTTATCGCCTCACCGGCGCTGCGCGCACTGGGCACTGCGCAGAAGTGCTGCAAGGTCATGGGTCTGGATGCACAGCAGATTCAGCGCAAGAAGCCGCTCTATCTGGCGAGCCTGTCTGTCCTCAAGGCACAACTCGCCGCCTGCCCGCCGGAGGCCCAGCGCGTCATGCTCGTCGGGCACAACCCCGGCCTGGAGCAGTTGCTGAGTTATCTCTGCGCCAAGACGAAAGACTTGCCCAAGAAAGGCCGGCTGCTGCCCAGCGCCGCGCTGGCCCGCCTGGCGATGCCCGACGACTGGCGAGACCTCTCCAAGGGCGCGTCATCGCTGCTGCGCCTGCAGCATGCCGCCAAACTGCCCAAGCGCTTCCCATTTCCGGGTCCGGATGGCAGCGAGCGGCGGGATCGCCCGGCGTATTACTACATCCAGTCGGCAGTCATCCCCTATCGCATTCGGGACGGCCGTCTAGAGATCCTGCTGGTTCGCTCCAGCGGGGATAAGCACTGGGTGGTTCCCAAGGGCATCGTCGACCCAGGCCACAGCGCGCAGGAATCCGCGCTCAAGGAGGCCTGGGAGGAGGCCGGGATCGAGGGCGAAGTGGACAATGAACCACTGGGCAGCTATCGCTATCCCAAGTGGGGGGCTTCCTGCAGCGTCGCGGTCTATCCCATGGCCGTGAATCGAGAGATCCCCGTGGCAGAATGGGAGGAGCCCGAGCGTGGACGGCACTGGGCATCGGCCGAAACGGCCTCCAAGCTGCTGAAACAGAAAAAGCTCCGACCGCTGGTGGAAACGCTTGCACAACGCCTGGGCACGGTCAGCTGATGCGCCGGTTGATCGCCGCGATTGTTCGTCACGGCGACTATCAGCAGCTGTGCGACACGCCAAGTGCCCATCAACCCTTCCCGCTGACCGACAAAGGCGAGGCACAGGCCCGTGAGGCCGGCGCTGCGATCCGCGAGATGTTGCAGGAAAATGGCTGGCGGCTGATCTCTTCTATCGATTGTTCGAACCTGCTGCGTGCCTGGCAGACCGCGCAGATCCTGCGTGATGAGCTGTCAAACTCGTTGTCCCGAACGCTCGAACTAAATAGCTTCGATGACCTCGCCGAGCGCGGCCTCGGGAGCGCAAACAACCTCTCGACGACCCAGATCGAGGCGGTCGTCCGTGCCGACCCACGGTTTCCGGCACTACCCGATGGCTGGAAGGCCGAGAGCCGTTTCCGACTGCCGCTGCAGGGCGCCGAGTCGCTGCTCGACGCGGGTAAACGTGTCGCCGCGCACATGACGGCACGCATGAACGCCCTCGCCGACCTCGGCGGATCCGACAACCTCAAGCTCTTCGTCGGCCATGGCGCCGCGTTTCGCCATGCCGCCTTTCACCTCGGGATACTGGAATATACGCAGATCGCCCAACTCAGCATGCATCATGCCCGCCCCCTCTATTTCGAGTATCTGGGGGACAGCTGGCGACATCTGAGCGGCGCGTGGAAGGTACGCGACGGCAACACAGAATTTGCGGACTAACCGATTGCTTTTCATCGAACGGAAACATGGATGCAATAAAAGGAGAGCTCTGTCTCAGCGCCGAATTATGGATATGCCTTCTCCAGACCCCGCTAGCGAGCTACCGGCGTACCGCGGCGCCGAATGGATTCATCGGCGCCTGCCGACTGGCGTCGAGCCCTGGCGGCTCGACAGCCGGTCATCGCTCGGCTCGGACCGCAGCAATCATCATGCACTCGCCGAGATCCTGCAGACCGCGGTATCGCACAGCCGCTGGCAATGGCCGGATCGGACCATCTATTTTTTCGCCGATCCCCACGCAGACGCCGAGGCCTTCGCCGCCTCACTGGTTGCCTCAGGTGGCGTGCGCAAGACCGGCCCCAGGGCCCGGGATATCTGCCTTACCGCAGCCGGGCGGAGAGCGGTTTTTGTGATCGGCGGGGACTGTGTCGATAAGGGTCCGAACAACCTAAGCCTGCTGCGTGCGATTCGCGCGCTCAAGGATCGCGGTGCCAGCGTGAAACTGCTGGCCGGCAATCACGATATGCGTCTGCTTTTGGGATTGCGGTCCTTCGATCTGCAGCGCGACCCGAAGACCGAACATCTGTTCGTCCGCATGGGCCCGAAGGTCGTGCCGCTGCTGAAAGAGGTATACCGCGAGTACCTGAAGGGCACAGACGCACTGCGCGGCATGCCCGACACCCGGGAGTGCCGGCGTCGCCTCTACCCTTCGGCGCACTGGTTCGACACGTTTCCACAAGTGGCGGGGCGGCTGATGCCGCAACAGACCATCGATCGTGAACTGATCCGCATGCGTAAGAAGATCGACGGCTTCGAAGACGCCTGCGCCGACGCCGGTCTGTCACTCCGGGATGTGTATGCCGTCGCCTGCAGATGCCGGGAGCTCTTCCTGCATCCCGGGGGTGAATTCGCCTGGTTCTTCGACGACATGCAGCTTACCTACCGTGGCGGTTCCTTCCTCTTCATCCATGCAGGGCTCGACGATCGAATCGCCTCGCTGATCGAGGAACGCGGCATTGACTATCTGAACTACTTGTTTCGCGAACAGATCCAGCAGGACCTGTTTGAATTCTACTATGGACCGCTGGGCAATACCCTGCGCACCAAGTATCGCGACGTCGATATGCCGCTGACACGACGCGGCGTGGAGCGCATCTGCCGCCAGGGCGTGCACGCGATTGCACATGGTCACCGCAACCGCATCTGCGGACAGCGCATTATGCTGCGTCACGGCCTGATACATATCGAGAGTGACACCACCATGGACCGAAACTCGCGCGCGAAAGAGGGCCTGGACCGCTACGGCGCAGGGGTAACCATTGTCGATCCGGCAGGCCAGGTACTCGGGATCAGCACCGACTATCCTTATATTAAGGTCTTCCAGCCCGAGGCCCTGATTCAATCACCGGCACGGCAATCCCATGCGACAGAGTAAGAACAGCTTTAGACACGAATCCCTGCAGGATGCCAAGACGATTCAGGATATCTTGAAGGCAGTCACCAAAGGCATCGCCAAGGGCAGGCTGTCATTTTGCGACGAAGACGGCGAGATCGTCATGCAGCCAAACGGGCTGCTGAACCTGAAAGTGACGGCGAGCCAGGAAGACATGCGTAATCGCATTACGCTGCGCATCACCTGGCAGGAAGAAGAGCAGGTAACGTCAAAAAAGCCGCTGACAGTCGATTGAGCTGGCAGCTCGTCGCATCAACGAGGACATACGCCCATGGTACCGATCGAATATCGTGTTGTTGGAGAAGAAGACTACGCGCTCACCATCAGCATCGACAGCCGCGGCGAGTATGTGGTCGATAGCGGCACCTATACCAGCGAGCCGCCGCGCAAGGGGCAGCTGGGCGAGGCGCAGGAACAGGGCCTGATCGGGGCGATCAAGGCACTGGGCCTGCCTCGCGCACACCCACTGCCCGAAGGCGTGACCGCCTTCGAGGCGCAATTGACAGTCGGCGAACCGGGTGAAGAGGCCCGCTACGTGTTTTGGGAAGGCGCGCTCGAAGAGGACGAGAAGCTCCGCACCCTCATTCGGCAATTGGAACTCTTGTGATCCGCCGCGGCTTCGCGGCGGCCAGGCATGCCATCGGCGACGCCTGACGACGTTCCTCGGGCCCATTGTTTGCGCGTCCTGGCTGACCTGAACATAACCAGTCTAACGGCATCGAGCGGGCAAAGAGAGTCGCATACCGCGCCCCCCGGAGTGCCGCTGAGATAGCCTCTGCGGCGCAGAATTATGGCGAAACAGCGTCCGGTGAGCCGCACATCGGGGCCGCCCGCCCCCGCCCCAGCCCTACCGCTGAGGCGGCAATCTTCCGCCCGACGTGCTTCGGCCCCGGAAATCTGGCCGAACGCGAGATTTTCCCCAGCTTGGTCATGGCGTTGCCGCGCCTCTCAGTGGCATACTACGTCTCGGACTATTGATTCTACCCGGCCGCCGGCGATATTTACGGCATCGATGACGCAGCCCGCCGTGAGCGCTGGCCGGCCGAATCAACTCAAACCACGAGTCGATCATCGACGACTCGTTATGCTTCCCCATCAACGAGGTGCAACATGAGCAATACACCCATCGATCGTAATCGCCGGCAGGCAATCAAACTCATTGCGGGCGGCGTCGTGGCCATTCCGTTAGCCGGGCTTATGACGTCCGGAACCGCTGCGGCCTCTGACCTGCCGCATGTGACCGAAGACGATCCGATAGCCGTCGGCCTGAAATACAAGAATGACGCGGCCCAGGCGCCAAGGGTCGACAAGCCCGGTGCGCCGGCGGACACGCAAAATTGCGGCAACTGCCAGCTGTTCGCTCAGGGTGACGGGGAATGGCGTGCCTGCCAGATATTCCCGGGCAAGGCCGTCAACACCAACGGCTGGTGTACCGCCTGGGTGATGAAAGCCGGCTGATCCATACCACCGACAGCGCAGGCCAGGGACGGTCTGCGTCGTCATCCCCGCGACTGCGGTCCTCGCGCCGCAGCGCCGGCTCTCTCATCATTTCCAACACGCGGTCGGTCAACGGGTTTGATTGGCTAGCCTGCCGCCGTGTTTTCACGTCCTCGTGACGGCACTACCGGCGTCAATCGCCCCGCCATTCGACGCTATACAGATCGTGGCGGCGGTCCCGTAGATTCTGCACCGTACCGCTGTTGCGTGCCATCTGAAGGGTTTCCGGCCGCAAGTCGGCGAACGCCACCATCTCCACATTCGGCGTGGTATCTGCGGCAACGCCGTCGCGCGCGAACGGGAAGTCGCATGGTGTCAGGATGCAGCTCTGCGCATACTGAATGTCCATGTTCGACACCCCCGGCAGGTTGCCCACATTGCCGGCCATAACGACGTAGATCTGATTCTCTACCGCACGCGCCTGACAGCAATAGCGAACCCGCATGTAGGACTGGCGCTCGTCGGTGCAGAACGGCACAAACAGGATCTGCGCGCCCTGGTCCACCAAGTGGCGCGTCAGCTCAGGGAACTCCGAGTCATAGCAGATCAAGACGCCGATCGGACCGCAGTCGGTGTCGATCGCATGCAGCGAACGGCCGCCTTCGATGTTCCACCAATACACCTCGTTCGGCGTTGGGTGGATCTTGGGCTGCTCGTGCACGGCGCCGTCGCGCAGGAAGATATAGGCGATATTCTCGACCCGACCGTTGGGCATATGCGTTGGGTGTGAACCGCCGATGATGTTGATGTTGTAGCGGATAGCCATGTCGCGCAGCGCCTCCTTGAACTGCGGCGTGTGCTCGCTCAGGGCCTCGATCGACTGGGCAGGGGTCAGCTGCTGGTCCTCAATCGACAGCACCTGCAGTACGAACATCTCTGGAAACACCACGAAATCGCCCTTGTAGTCTGCCACCACGTCCACAAAGTACTCGATCAGTGATAGGAACTCCTCGAACGATTTCACGCGGCGCTGTTTGTACTGTACCGCCCCGACGCGAATGGAGTCCGGCGGGCGGCTTCCATAGCGCTTCTTGCGACCGGCCAGCAGTTCGTGATCTACCTTGGGATTGTGCCAGACCAGGTGCACCGCATAGCCGAGCGAGTCGCGGTCGGAGGCCATATAGTGGGGAATAATGCCGATCACCTCGAAGCCATTGCGTAACTGGAACGACAGCACCGGGTCCTTCAGCTTCTTCTCGACCACCTGTTCGACATAGTCTTCGACGCTGTCGCCCTTCTTGAGCCGCCGCCGCAGCGTCGGCAGTCGGCCGGCAAACACAATGCCCTTCAGCCCCAAGGTCTCACACAGCCGCTTGCGTTCGTTGTACAGCCGTTGACCAATCCGATAGCCGCGGTATTCCGGGTCGACACAGACCTCCATACCGTACAGCCAGCCACCTTGCGGATTGTGACGAGAGGCGTAGCCGTTGCCGGTGATCTCGACCCAGGTGTGTGACTTCAGCCCAACCGCCTCGGTGACCTGAAAGGTGGCGCAATATCCGACTACCTGCTCATCGACGACTGCGACGAACTGGCCATCCGGAAAATTGTTGATCTGGCCCCGTAGGGATCCCTTCGAATAACCGTGCATGCCGCTGGCGCTGTAGACGCGTTGGGTAAGGTCCGCTATCGCAGGGATATCGTCCAACCCAGCGTTGCGAACATGAAGACGGCTCCGGGGGTTTTCCAGTGCGGCTGGGGGATGATGCTCGGTCATGGTCACTCCGGGATTGTGTGTCGCGATGCGCGCCAGGTCCGAAGAGTTTACCTAAATCTGTCTCAGTTATAGCCACGATTCTGCACCAGTCGATCATGGGCCACACCGCAGAATTCGATAGGGCGACGGTGACTCTGCTTTCTCTCGGGTCGCATGCTGGGGGAGTGCCGCACATCCGTCCACACTGCGTGAGTGCCCCGTTGAAGACTTGTTTCTCAGATGCACGAAGCGCAGTCTATGGCATTGAGGCAGACCGATATCCGCGTTCGATCGCGCGGCCGGTTGCCGGGTGGACTCTCGCAAAATACAGGCAGCCTGCCGGACTTGACCGTTTGCGGCGAAAATTTGCTGGGAGTACATGAAATCAGATGATCGTCTGAGGAGAATAGCCCGGCTATTTGACGAAGAGGATAAGCGCAGCTGATCGCTATCTACGTATTTGCAGCCAAACAGCGTTAAGTCCGACAGGCTGCTAGGTTTATGCTTCCTCTCCGCTACCAATGGACAAGCTTTCCCATGTGGCTCCGTACAAGCTGCGATTTCTTATTCGACATCACGTTGCCGGTACCCTTTGTATTGATGCTGAGGCCACGCAGCGGCGCGCAGCAGTGGGTCGCGCGCGAGGAATATCGACTGGCGCCAAGCGTACCTGTTTTCGAGTTTACCGATGACTACGGCAACCTCTGCCAACGGCTGATCGCCCCCGCCGGGACCTTTCAGGTGCGCACCAGTGCCGAGGTGATGATTGCCGACAGCATCGACCAGGCTTTTGGGGCGCCGTTCGTCGAAGTTCAGAATCTGCCGGATGCGGTACTCAGTTACCTGTTGCCAAGTCGTTACTGCGAATCGGACCGCTTTCATCAGATGGCGACTGAAATCACGCTGGGCCAGAGTCCAGGCTACAACCAGGTAGCGGCTATCGTCGACTGGCTGCGCAAGATCATCAGCTATCGCCCGGGCAGTAGTGACGTTCCGCTCTCCGCGGTAGAGGTCAATGCCCGTCAAGTGGGAGTCTGCCGGGACCTGTCGCACCTCGGCATCGCGCTGTGTCGCAGCCTGAGCATTCCTGCCCGGATGGTCGTGGGCTACCTCTATGGATTGCAACCCATGGACCTGCACGCCTGGTTCGAGGCCTATGTCGGCGGCCGCTGGTATACCTTCGACCCGACACAGCAGACACCCACAGGCGGCTACGTGGCCGTCGGTTACGGCCGCGATGCCGCCGATGTGGCCGTCTACAATCAGTTCGGCCCCGCAGTCTATCCGACGACACAGACTGTACGCGTCGACCGCATGCAGACAAGCTGACACAGGTCTCGAGCGGAGCTTCTGGACATGCACTTCACCATTCGACATCACACCCGCTATCGCTATTCACAGCCGGTGCGGCTCGGTCCCCAGCAACTGCGCTTCCACCCGCGCGACGATGGCGCGCAAAGGGTGCTCGAGCATCACCTCACCATCCGTCCGCAGCCGCTGGGTTTTAATGAGCACATCGATCTCGAGAACAATCGAGTAACCGAGGTCTGGTTCACACAAGAAACGGATCATCTCGATATCGACGTCAACATGCGGGTCGAGACCTTGCGACAGAATGCATTTGATTTCATCATGGCCCCGGAGGCAGTGACGCTACCGATGGCCGCAACGTCTGATCGTGTCCCTGCGCGGGCCTATCTCGAGCGCGCCACGGTTGACGATACCGTCGACACATTTGCCGCCGAACTCAGCTCGGCGGCTCAACACGACACGCTGCGTTTCCTCGATGGACTTAATCACCGGCTGTTCGCCGAGTTCAGCCATATCTATCGTGATACCGGGGCGCCGCAGAGCCCGGCGTTTACGCTGCACAGTCGCAACGGTGCCTGTCGGGATCTGACGGTCTTGTTCGTCGACTGCTGTCGGGCAGAGGGCATTCCCGCACGCTTCGCCAGCGGCTACCAGCGCGGCGACCTCCAGCTTGAACGACGCCACCTGCACGCTTGGCCGGAGGTATATCTCCCAGGCGCCGGATGGCGCGGCTTCGACCCCACCCACGGACAGGCCATAGCGAACACGCATGTGACCATTGCCGCCGCAGCGGACGCGCGGGACACCATGCCGGTGAGCGGCGCGTTCCAGGGGGCCGGTGCGACCAGCACACTGGACTATGGCGTAGAGATCGACGTGACGGAGGATTGAGAGCGATCCGTGATCGGCCAGACGCCGCATTCAGTCCGGTCGCATCTAGCCTGCAAATCTCACCGTTTTTCGTCGCGAGGGCGTCGAGACGCCGGCATGGCGGGGCGCACGCAGTGAAAGACGGTGAAGGCGTAGTCGACGCTACGTCGAAGCGGCTGTAGCGAGTACGCCCCGTCAGGGCGAGTGTATCGCCGCCCGCAGCAGGAGATCGGTGAGCTTTGCAGGCTAGGACATGCACTTAATTCCTATCTGTCGCTGCCCGGCGCGGCTGGCTGTTTGAATGACGGCAGATAGGTGTCAGGATTTTTTCCACAATTACGGAAACTGACGCGGCGTCCGACGGGGCTAATCTCCTAAGGCGTTGTAATTAAAAAATTATGCAAGATTCGGCGCGCAAATTGCTGGAAATCGGCTGGAGGCAGCCACAAGTCCGCTTATCTCACCGGGTTTCGTTGCGAGGGCGGCGAGATGAGCGGGCTAGAGGCGGCCCGCCAAGCGCAATCGATAGGAGGAGCAGTGATGGCTATGCCGCTCGATATCGTCAACCATGGCCCGGGTCAACGCACCGGTCCCCCGCGACGGACGGGAATGAAGAATCCGCCACAGCTTTCCGGTTGTTTCGCGAGGCCCGAAGAAACGCGATCTTCTTCGACGTGCCTCCCGACATTCCCGCGCTATTACGGCCGGGTCGGTTGAACCTGGTCTGCGACCCGATGCCGCAGCGGACAGCTCGACTCCGCAAATCGTGCCGGCGCAGACGTCAGGCAATGGCAGGCCATCCGCCCCCGCGCAGTGGCGGCCTGCGAGCTCTGCGCGCAAGCTCTATCGCAGCAGTCGAAGATGATGTCTGCAATGCTTGAAGAACTCGAGGCACAGGCCAGTCAGCTTCTCGACGGCTTCATCGGCCTGAGAGAGACCTATGCCTTGCTCGATCCAATGCTGTTCCACCGCGAGACCATCTCGAGCCGAGGTTCATTCGGGCAACGCAACGGCTTCCTGATCCTGCGCCGATCCCTGATGCTGGCCTGCGTGCAGGACATCAGCCGGCTGTGCCTGGATAGCGATGAACACGCCCCGAGCATCCCTCGGCTGATCGCGCAGATCCGCAACCAGCCGCTGCGCGATGAACTCAGGCGCCGTTACTGCGCCTGGGGTGACGAGCCGGCGCGCACCGAGTCGGATCCTGACATCATCCGCTTACTCGCCGACATAGCAAAAAGAGAACGGACAGCGCGTGGCGACGAGTTCGATCGGCACTTCGCGCGGCTGTTGACCAGCTGGGACGCGCTTTCGAGCGGGTCCGCGCTTGCCCAATTCTTCACCGTCCGCGACCAGATGTCTGCGCATACCAAAGACCACTCCGGAAAACACAGATACCAGCTTGTCGACATCACCCGCCTCGGTATCGACCTGACAGGCCTGCAGCCAACCATCCAGGCAATGCAGGAGCCAGTGGCGCTGATCGGGTTAATGGTTCACGCAGCCGGTTTCTCTTGGGAGTCGTTGAATCACCAACTGGGCAATGCGGCGCAGAGCTTCTGGACCAGCTTTGATACCCAGGACATGCGCTAGTGCCGCCGCGACCGAATGCATCCTTCGCTGGAAGCGAGCGACGACATCACCCCGCGGCCCCTCCCTATGGCAGCTCAAGCTCACTTCAGGGTCAGCCAGATACCCACGACGATCAAGCCCAGGCCAGCGCAACGAGCCAGGTCCAGCGGCCGCAGATCCGCGCCAAAGAGACCGAAATGATCTATCAACGCACCAGTGATGAACTGGGCACCGACGACGACGGAAAGCGCCGCGACCAGCCCCAGACGCGGCGCGCTGTAGCCAATGGTGCCGACCATCACAAGCCCCAATGCGCCGCCCGTCCACGCATACCAAGGCAGTTGAGTCAGCGCCGAAAGATTGTGGTCACGCTGCAGCGGCAGCATCTAAGCAATCAGCAGGCCGCCGGTCACATAGGTGAGAAAGACACTCTCGAAAGTGCCTATCCACTTGTCGATCAGACCGACGAACTGCGCCTGGAGGCCGACCGCAATTCCGCCAATGGCGGCGATTAGGACCACGCCCTGCTGCATAGACATCGCGTCCTCCTTGCTTGCGGCTGGCCTCCCGATTCGATCATGCCTGCGTCTGCAGAACTGACCCGCATCGAAGAGATATTCGGGGATCGGTGAGGGTGCGATAGCGTAGCCTATCGCGCCAAATCGGACAGCATCCGGCGCGTTAGCCCGCATATTGCAGTGCGCCGTGAAAAGGCGCGTTCTCTCAGTGGGTGGGATTCCCACCCGGCAACTATCGCTCCAGCCGGTAGCAATCGGAGCGGCTGTGGAGGTAACGAAGCAGTCGAAGCCTCCGGTGTAGAAGGTCATTTAGTGACTTGGCGAGCATGCAGGCCGAACGAGTAGTGAACGCTGAGCAGGCCTCGAAAAGGGCAATGCGGAAGCCGACCCGCCTGTAATTCGGGGAAGGCCGCTGTTGCTGGGGAAGCGAGCGATGAACGCACCCAGCGGTTCCGCCGGGGTAGTGGCGACGGCATGCATGTACAAGGGAGAACGACGCAACACGGGAAGCCCCAGACGGAGGCGTGGCGTGTGCGCCAACCGGCAACCCGCGAGGGCCAGGCCGGGCCGATTGGGGTGGCGGGAGGCCCGTAGTACCGTTGAGGCCGGGTAATGCCGGTGGAGGGAAGGGGCCTCAGTTCGAGGGCAGTGTTGAAAGAGGTGAGGTAGAGGAGACTGGCATGGGCCTACAAGCTCCGGACAAAGCTACAGAAACTTCAGCAGGCACTTCATGCGAAAGCGAAGGAGTCGCCCGATTTTCGTTTCTATGCCCTGTACGACAAGATCTACCGGGAAGACATCCTCGCCCACGCCTATCGGCTGGCCCGCAGCAATGGGGGCAAGCCGGGGGTAGACGGTGAGGACTTCGCGCAGATCGAGGCGTACGGGGTCGAGCGGTGGTTGGGTGAACGGGCGCAAGCCTTGAAGGAGAAGCGCTACCGGGCGAGTCCGGTGCGCCGGGTCTATATCCCCAAACCGAACGGCAAGCAGCGGCCGTTAGGCATACCCACGATCCGTGATCGGGTGGTCCAGACGGCGGCGGTGTTAGTACTGTCACCGATCTTCGAGGCCGACCTGCAACCGGAGCAGTATGCCTATCGGGAAGGACGCAACGCCCATCATGCGGTGCGCCATGTCCACAAGTTGCTCAACACGGGGTACACGGACGTCATTGATGCGGATCTGTCAGGCTACTTTGACGCGATCCCACACGCTGAGCTGATGCAGAGCGTGGCGCGGCGGATCAGTGATCGCCACGTCCTGGCTTTGATCAAGCAGTGGCTGGTGGTGGCGGTCGAAGAGGATGACGGGCGTGGTCGAAGGAAACGCACCACACGGGCGAAGGACAGCAAGCGCGGTATCCCGCAAGGGGCACCGATCTCGCCGCTGCTCAGCAACCTGTACATGCGCCGTTTCCTGCTGGGGTGGAAAACGTTGGGACTGGAGGATCGTCTTCAGGCCCGGATCGTCAATTTTGCCGATGACTTTGTCATTTGCTGCCGAGGGACGGGTGAGTCGGCCATGGCGGCCATGCGGATGATGATGGAGCGGCTCAAGCTGACGGTCAACGAAACGAAGACTGGGCGCTGCCGGCTACCGCAGGAGCACTTCGATTTTCTGGGTTATACCTTCGGGCGGTGCTACTCGACGCAGACGGGGCGGGCCTATATTGGCACGCGCCCGTCGACGAAGAGCATCCGGAAGGTCTGCCGCACGATCAGCGAGGCGACCAGACGCCGATGGCTGCTGAACGAACCCGAGGAGCAAGTAGTCGCCCTGAACCGACGTCCTTGTCGGTTGGGCTAACTACTTTTGCCTGGGGCCGGTCAGCAAAGCCTACAGGGCGGTGGACCGCCACGCGACCGAGCGGCTGCGCCGGTGGTTATGCAAGAAGCACAAACAGCCGGGTCAGGGGACGGCACGATTTCCTGACGAGCACCTCTATGAGGATTTGGGGTTGCAGCGGCTGTCGGTGCGTACGCGCGAACCTTCCGTGGGCGAAGGCATGAGACCTCGTCCGAGCGCCGGATGCGGGAAATCCGCACGTCCGGTGCGATGAGCGGCGACTGGAAACGGGACTATGGTCTGGACTGAGGCACCGGCACGTGGCGAAAGCCGCCAGCAACGGCTACTCCCCGGGACCTGTGGTTACCGCGCCAGTCGTCGACTCTACCGAGGGGATCGGAATTTCTGGGAAATCTGGCTAAGCAGCTTGCTCGATCGGCCGAAGAGGCATAGCCGTAGCTATGGCTCGAGGGGGATCGAGTGAGATGCAACGCCAGATTCTTCAGAAAACCGATCAGGACGAAACGTACCGTCGAAGACCATGGCGCCGATGGATCCCAGAACCCGTGATTCATGAGGTAAGACCTAAGCAAGATGTCCGCCCTCGTGCAATATGCGGGTTAGCGCTTGCGCCCTAGAGTCCGAGTTCTGTCAGACCAGGATGATCCGCTGGCCGGGGGCCTTGACCCCACCGAAACATGCGCTCGGATTCCAGTATCGGTGTGTCGTTGATACTGGCCTCGCGGCGACGCATCAGGCCGTGCTCGTCGAACTCCCATAGCTCGTTGCCATGTGAGCGGTACCAGTTCCCGGAATCATCATGCCATTCGTACTTGAACCTCACCGCCATACGATTTTCGCGAAAGCCCCAGAGTTCCTTGATCAGGCGGTAGTCGAGTTCGCGCGCCCATTTGCGCTTGAGGAACACCACGATCTCTTCGCGCCCCTCAAGGAACTCGGCACGGTTACGCCATCGGCTGTCTTCCGTGTAGGCGAGCGAGACTTTCTCGGGATCGCGCGAATTCCAGGCATTCTCCGCCAAGCGGACCTTCTGGGTCGCTGTCTCCATCGTGAACGGTGGCAATGGTGGGCGGTCGGTCATCGTCGGATCTCCGCAGGTCGTGATGTTTAGCCCGCAGTGTAGTGCCTTTCTGGTACGTGTCGAAATGCCGATCCTGATGTCGTTGGAGACGAGCACACCACGACATCAGATAGTAGAAACCGGACCTCTCGGTGGTATACGCTGGCGCTATCCCACCCTATGCGCCGTGTCGGATCTAAAACGGACACCTGGCGTAGGGTGATCCGTCAAGTGGGGCGCAACGCACCGTGCTGCCCGTCACCGACAAGCCTTTGGGTATGCCGTGCGATCACCAGTTCTTCGTTGGTCGGGATCACCCATACCTTCACGCTGCTGTCGGGCCGCGTGAGCAGATCCACACCGCGCTCGTTGGACTGAGCATCGAAGTCCAGACCAAGCCAGGCCAACTCGCCGCAGACCCGCGCGCGAATTGCCGCGGCATGCTCCCCGATGCCGCCGGTGAAGACCAGGGCGTCGACGCCACCCAGCGCTGCGGTCATCGAACCGATCGCGCGTACCAGCGTGTAACAGAACAGGTCTACCGCCTCGGCCGCCGCGGGCGCGTCGCTGTTCAACAACACCTGCATATCGGAACTGATACCCGACACGCCGAGCAGTCCACTGTGGTTGTACAGCAGATCGGACAACGCGCGCTCGTCCATCTGCTCCTCGCGCAGCAGATGCAGCAGCACGCCCGGATCGAGCGTCCCGCAGCGGCTGCCCATCAGGAGGCCGTCGAGGGTCGAAAAGCCCATCGACGAGGCGATGCTCTTACCGTCTCTGATGGCACACAGGCTGGCGCCATTGCCAAGGTGGGCAACGATCAGCCGCTCCGGCAACTGCCCGGCATGGCGGCGAGCAACCGCAGCGGTTATGTATTCGTAGGAGAGACCGTGGAAGCCGTAGCGCTGCAGGCCTTTAGCGCGGTAGCGCTCCGGCAAAGGCAGACGCCGCGCCACGGCCGGTTGGACGGCGTGGAACGCCGTGTCGAAACACGCGACCTGCGGTAGCTGCGGTGCTGCGTCGGCGACCACGCGGATGGCCGCCAGATTATGCGGCTGATGGTGCGGTGCCAACGGCGACAGCTTATCCAGCTCGTACAGCAGGGCCGGGGTCACCAGGGCCGGGGCGCTACGCTCGCTGCCGCCGTGCACCACCCTATGACCGACACCGCGCAGAGACATGCCGGCACTGTGTTGCTCGATCCAGTCGAGCGCGAACGCGATGGCCTGCTGATGGCTGTCGACATCGTCCAGCTCGGAGCGCTGCACCTCGCCATCTGGCCCATTGGTCCGACGCCAGGCGCTGACCAACGGCGCCGCGCCGATGTTCGAGATCTGACCACGCAGGGTCACGGCGAGATCGCCGGCGTCAGGCGCGATGCCGAAGACCGCAAACTTCAGACTGGATGACCCCGCGTTGAGGACCAATAGACCGTCAGTCACCCTCCCCTCCTTGCCGACCGGCTTCACCCAATAAAAAACGCGGGAACCCCGGGCGGGGTTCCCGCAAGACGCATCCAGCAGATGGTCAGGAGGTGCTAGGTTCAGACATAGTCTTTGTACTTTTCCAGATAACGCACCGGCTTGCTCAGCGCGTCACGGCGGAAGGGGTCGCCCAGTTCACGCGTGCACATGATCTCCAGGACACAGGTCTTGCCCCGGTTCATCTGCAGATCCACCGCCCTGTCGAGCGCAGCGCCGACCTCTTCAAGGCTGTCGACCCGGATACCCTCGGCACCCATGGCCTGGGCGATCTTCGCCCAGCTCTCATTCTCGAGTTCGGCGGCGACAAAGCGACGATTATAGAAGTCGACCTGGTTCTTCTTCTCCGCGCCCCACTGGCGATTGTGGAACACCACCGCCGTGACCGGGATATTGTGGCGCACGCAGGTCAGCGTCTCCTGCATACTCATACCCCAGGCACCGTCACCTGCGTAGGCGATCGCCGGGCGGTCGGGTGCGGCCACCTTGGCACCGATGATGGTCGGGAAGGCGTAGCCGCAGTTGCCCCAGCTCATCGCGGCGAAGAAGCTGCGCGGCCGCTCGAAGCGCAGATAGCTGTTAGCCACCGAGTTGATGTTGCCGATGTCGGTCGACACCATCACATCGGCCGGCATGGCCTTCTCGAGTTCACGCAGCACCTGACGCGGGTGCAGGTAGTTGCCGGGCTCGCCATCCTGCTCGGCGATCATGTCGAGGCTAAACGCGTCCTTCTCATGGGTCCACTCGTCCAGCTCCTTTTCCCAGGCCTGTTTCTCCTGTTGCACCTCGGCACCCCGTGCATCGCGGGTCGCGTCACACGCCAGATTGCGGTCACGCAGCCGCGCGGTCAGCGCCTTGGCGGCCGCACCGGCGTCGCCGCAGATACCGACCGAGATCTTCTTCACCAGCCCCAGCATCTTGTGATCGGCGTCGACCTGGATGATCTTGGCGTTTTTCGGCCAATAGTCCATACCGTGTTGTGGCAGTGTACCGAACGGGCCCAGGCGCGAGCCCAGAGCCAGCACCACATCGGCCTTGGCGATCAGCTTCATCGCGGCCTTGGAACCCTGATAACCGAGCGGGCCGCACCACAGCGGGTGGCTGGCCGGGAATGAATCGTTGTGCAGATAACTGTTGACCACCGGCGCACCCAGGCGCTCGGCGAGTTCCCTGCACTCCTCCACCGCATCCGCCATGACCACGCCGCCGCCGGAGATGATCACCGGGAACGCGGCCTCGGCCAGCAGGTCCGCGGCATGGTTGAGGCTGTTCTCACCGCCCGGGCCACGCTCCAGGCGCTGCGGTTGGGGGATCTCGACATCGATGTCGCCGTAGAAATAATCGCGCGGGATGTTGAGCTGGGTCGGGCCCATCTCAGACATCGCACGATCGAAGCAGCGTGCGGTGAATTCGGCCATGCGCGCCGGATTGCAGACATGACCCTGGTACTTGGTGAACTCCTGGAACATCGGCAGCTGGTTGGCCTCCTGGAAACCGCCCAGACCAATGCCCATGGTGCCGGCCTCCGGCGTCACCACCACCACCGGACTGTGCGCCCAGTAAGCGGCCGCGACCGCAGTCACGCAATTGCTGATACCGGGACCGTTCTGACCAATGGTCACGCCGTGACGGCCGCTGACCCGCGCATAACCGTCGGCCATATGCGTAGCGCCCTGTTCGTGGACGACGGGGATCAGTCGGATACCCGCCGGCGCGAAGATATCCATGGCGTCCATGAAGGCCGAACCCATGATGCCAAACATGTCGGTCACATTGTTGGCGACCATGGTCTCCACAAACGCTTCACTCGGGGTCATGCGGGCCATAAACCATTCTCCTCATCTGTAGGCAGCGACGCTCTGAAGGCATCGCTTATTTTATCGTAAATTGAGATTATACATCTCGATTTTTATGTCAAGTCATTTCCTGAACGATGTGGGATCACTTTCCAGGATATTTTGTTCCTCTCGTCGCTTGATTGCCGGCTGGCCGACAGAGACGTCCCCGGGGCGCCGGCGTCCGGTCACGGCCGCTCGTCGGTGAAGTAGTACCAACGATAAAGAAAGCGCTGGCCGACGCGGCGAAAAGGCGCGAACAGCTGCGACTCGATCGCCGGGGTCAGCACATTCGGAAACGGCAACGGCGAATCGAATATCGGCAGTTCCTCGGGCGCCGGTCTGCCGGCGATGCGCTCCGCCATGCGACGGCCGGCCTGGGCCGAATACATCACCCCGTTGCCGCCATAGCCTAGGGCGTAGAAGATGCTTTGCTGCGGATCGGGCTGGCCTATGCGCGGCATCATGTCGTGCGACACGTCGACCCAACCCCACCAGGAGTAGTCGATTTCGATCCCGGCCAGCGCGGGGAACTTGCGCGCCAGGTTACCGCGCAACAGCGCCTCGTACTTCTGTTGCGGCGCATCGCTGCCAGTGATCGCACTGCGGCTGCCGATCTGCACGCGGCCATCGGGCAACAGGCGGTAGTAGTGGCGCAAGACGCGCGTATCGGTCAGCACCTGATGGGTGCGAAAGTTGGTCGCCTCGCGCTCCTCCCGGGTCAACGGACGGGTCACGATGGAGTTCGACAGGATCGGCATCAGCCGGTTCTTGAGTTTCCTGTGCAGGCCCTGCGAGGTATAGCCGCCGGTCGCAACACCGACTGCGCGGGCCTTCACCACACCACCGGGTGTGCGAAGAAAATGTGCGCCGTCGCGGGTCTCCCAGCCCTGTACCGGACTGGCGGTATGCACCTTGACGCCCAGCGAGCGTGCCAGGCGCAGGTAGCCGAAGGCCAGTTTACCGGCATGGATGCCGATGCCCTCGGGTTCGTGCATCGCACCCGCCGCCTCCTGGTCGCCGACATAGTCGCGCTTGACCGTCTCCGCATCGAGTATGCGTACCTTGTAATCGAATACCGCGTTGCAGACCTCGGCCTCCTTCTGCAGGCGGGCCATCACGCTGGGCTTGTGCGCGATATAAAGATGCCCGCCCGGCTGCGGATCGCAGTCGATCTCAGAAATAAGGCCCTTGAAGGTCTCCATGGCATCACAGACCTCGTGGTGCAGTCGCAATGCTACGTCGCGGCCCCAGCGCTTAATCCACTGCGAGCGCTTGAGGCGCCCGGAGGCGCATTGCGCCTGTCCGCCATTACGCGTGCTGCAACCCCAACTCGCACGATTGGCCTCCAATACCGTCGCCTTTATGCCGTGCTCGCGGGCCAGAAAGATGGCACAGGCCAGCCCGGTGAAGCCGGAGCCGATGATTACCACATCCGCATCCAGATCGCCGCCGACCGGGCCGTCGTCAGGCGGCGGCGTACCGGCGGTGCCGATCCAGTAGGTCGGCGCGTATTGCTGCCCCTGGCCGGGGGTGGCCTCGACCAGCGGGTCGTAGGCGGGGTTATAGGCGCTGAAGGCGTCGTTCAACACCTGCTTGGATGCGGTTGCCATGTTGGTGGTCCAGTTACAAGGATAACGATAGAGACCGGCCGTTCAGACTGGTTCGATCAGCGGGCGGTCCTTGCGAAACGCCTTCTTGGTCGCCACCTTACCGTCACGAAACGTGAACAGGTCGACCCCGTCCGCCTCGATTCGGATGCCGTCTGCGCGCGTACCGACCAACGTCCATTGCGACACGCCGAGCCCGTCGGCGGCGAAATGCGCGTCGTTGGCCCAGCGTACATCGGGGAAGGTCTCCCATACCTTCGCGAAGGCGGCGCCGACGGCATCGTGGCCAACAAAACGCGCCCCGTAGGCCTCGGGGCCGGCGGCGGCCTCGAAGACACAGTCATCGGTCATGCAGGCCAGCACGCCCGCGATATCGTGACGATTGAAGGCATCGAAAAGGTCCTGCAAAACCCTGGCATCGGACATTGGCACTCTCCTGTGGTAGCCGCCGTATTGATTCAAGTGCGGCGCTGTTGAAGACACATCCGTCCAGCGGACGGCGCAGCGCCTGACGATGGCCGGCGCGGGCCCGGTGAGAACGACTCTAGTAGCGCGCCGCTGGCAAGAGTAGGACCAGACGAGGACATTCGCTTGGGCCAGGGGAGCCCGCTGCGGGCGTTCAGGCCCTGTGCAGCGGGCGGGCGTCTGGAGCGCTATCGAGCTGTTGCCGGATCAAGGCGGCGAGCGTCGCGATACCGGGCTCGATGCGCGGCCCCTTGATCGACGAGTAGCCCAGGCGGAAGAAGTTACGCGGGCCGTTAGGGTCAAGAAAATACACGCCACCCGGCTCGAGCAACAAGCCGTGCGCACGCGCCTGTTCAGCCAGTCGGTCTGTGTCCAATGCGGCATCGCCGCGGATCCAGTAGGACGTGCCGCCGAACGTGGGGGTATGAAAGGAGTTCGGTAAATGGGCGTCCAGCGCCTCGTTCATCAGCTGCCAGCGTTCCTGGAGCACCTTGTTCAGACGGTGGATGTGCGCATCGTGGTAACCCATCGACAGAAACAGCGCCACCATGCGCTGATTGTTGCTCGGCGGATGGCGCACCATCAACCGGCGCAGTGCCCTGGCCTCACGGATCAGATCGCGTGGTCCGACCATGAAACCGACACGCAGGCCCGGTGCCAACGTCTTGGAGAGTCCCCCGACATAGATCACGCGGTCTTCCTGATCCAGGCTCTTCAACGCCGGGGTCGGTTCGCCGACGAAGTTGGTTTCACTCTCGTAGTCGTCTTCGATCAGCAGAAAGTCGTCCTGCGCCGCGCGTTCGAGCAGCTCGCGGCGGCGGAGCTCGGGCAGGGTAACGGTGGTCGGCACATGATGACTCGGTGTCACATAGGCGATGTCGCAGCCGCCCATCGCGCCCCCCGGGATCACCCCCGCCTCATCCACTGCAAGGGGCACCAGTCTTGCGCCGCTGAGTTGGAAGATGTTGCGCATATCCGGATAGCCGGGATCCTCGATACCGACGCGGCTGTTGCGGTCGAGCAACAGCTCGGCGATCAGGTACAGCGCATGCTGGGCACCAAGGGTAATGAGGATCTCGTCGCTGTCGGCCCAGACTCCACGACGCGGCAGCACGCGGTTCTGTATCTGTTCGACCAGCAGGGGATCATCCGCATCGAACCGATCCTGTGCGCAGGATCTCACCTCGGCGACGCTCTGCAGCTCGCGGCAGCACTCGCGCCAGTCTGTGGTGGGAAAAAGTTCCGGATCGGGTTGCCCGTAGATGAAGGGATACTTGTACTGTCTCCAGTCTATCGGCTTGTGGATGTTTCGCTGATGCGAGGGATGCAGCTTGAAGCGGCGTTCCCAGTCGACGGAGGCCGCCGCACCGCTGGCCTGTTTTGCCGCAAGGCGGCCTTTGAGGATGTCCGGATTGACAAAATAGCCGCTGCGCGCGTGGGCACTCAGGTAGCCGTCGTCGACCAGATGCTGATACGACAGCACGACGGTATTGCGCGCAATGCCGAGCTGCTTTGCCAGTTCCCGCGAAGACGGCAGCGGCCGATCTAACGGGATGTGGCCATCTAGGATCGCATCCACCAGCGCCCGGCGCAGCTGACGCTGCAGACTGACTTCGGAATCGGTGGAGAGCTGAAACAGCTGTCGCCACATCGGTTGTTCAGATTGCAGCGTCATTTCCCGGCCTGGTGCGATGACCTTCCCGATATGAGGCCAGGTCGAAAGGCTGCCACCCGGCCACTGGTCTCATTCGCAACCCCACACTGGCTCTAACCCTGTCCGGGGTCGGCGTATAGGTTTCGTACTATCCTTGAGTGTACGGACAGCCGCCGCACGCTCGGGGATCAGTATAGCCCGGGGCCGTTTCCCGAGTCTTACGGCAGACGACCTCGGTACACCAGCCACCGGCGGCCCCCCACCGGGCTGTAAGGACAAAGGAGAGAACAATGACCTTGAGAATGAAGTCCGGTTTACTTGCATTGGCCCTGCTGCTGGCCATGACCACCGTTCAGGCCAAGACGTTCCGTATGGCGCTGGGAGACGCACAGGGCGGCACCCAGTGGGAGCTGGGGACCAAATTCGCCGAGCTGTTCGAGGCCAAGACCGCCGGCAAGCACAAGATTCGCCTGTACGCCAACGGGCAGCTGGGGAGCGAGCAGGACACCGTAAACGATGCGGCGATCGGCACGCTGGACTTCTCGGTACTGGCGATCAACAACATCACGCCGTTCTCACCATCGGTCGGTGTCCTCACCCTGCCCTATGTCATCCAGAGTCTGGACGACGCGGTCAAACTAACCCGCGGTGAGGTCGGCAAGGAGTTGGTCGAGAACACCATCCGCGATGCCGGCGTGCGCATCGTCGGCTGGGCCTATTCGGGCTTCCGCGTACTCACCAATTCGAAGCGGCCGGTGAAGACCCTGGACGATCTGCAGGGGATGATTATCCGGGTGCCGAAGAACGAGATCATGATCGCCACCTATCAGGCATGGGGCGTAAACCCGACCCCGATGGCCTGGGCGGAGACATTCGCGGCATTGCAGCAGGGCGTGGTAGACGGCCAGGACAACCCCTACATCACCAACCACGCGATGAAGTTCTACGAGGTCCAGAAGTACATCACCAACATTCGATATATCTTCTCGCTCGAACCCTTGATCATCAGCGAGGCCGTGTTCCAGGACCAGAAGCCTGAGGTCCAGAAGGCCATCCTCGAGGCCGGCCAAGAGGCGACGCTGCACAGCGAGGCCTACATCAAGGCCACCGAGGCCAGCATCAAACAGGACCTGGCGGCGAAGGGGATGGAGATCTCCGATCCGGCCAATGACGAAAAGGAATGGATAGAGAAAGCGACCACGGCGGTCTGGCCACAGTACTACGACAGCATTGGCGGCAAGGACAAGCTCGACCAGGTGCTGAAGCTGCTCGGCCGCTGATCCGGTCACCGGCTGCGGGGGCGTAGCGGCGGCGCTGGGCTCCGCCGCTACGCCATCGACCAGCGGGCGCCCCCCGGGGGACTACACCACATCATCCAACGATCGGCGACAACGCCGGCCACCGCTACGAGGGTCAGGACCATGTTTGGCAGAGTCGTCAACGGCCTCCTCAACAACATAGAAAGCTATGTGTGCCGCTTTCTGCTCGCCGCCTTTGTGACCCTGCTGTTCGTTCAGATCGTATCGCGCGAGACCATGGGCTATTCCATCCCCTGGGGTGAAGAGGTCGCCACCTATCTGTTCGTCTGGTTTGCGTTTTTCGGCGCCGCCCACGCGGCCAAGATGTCGGCACACAACCGGGTCACCTTCCAGTTCAAGATCATGCCGGCCGTGGTGGCCAAGGGTAGCGAGTTCATCGCGGATATGATCTGGCTGGCCTTCAACCTGTATTTCGTCTATCTGAGCTACGACTTCATATTCAACCGGATGAACGCCTTCTGGAAGTCGCAGACCACCGGTATACCGATGAAGTACATCTATCTCGTGCTGCCCATCGCATTCGCCCTGATGTCGATCCGGATCATCCAGGTTAACTATCTGAAGCTGGTCAAGGGTGTCGCTATCAGCGACCCCGACAGCCAGGAGCTCGAGAACATCGAAGACCTTATGCGCGATCCCAACAAAAAAGATCGCCCCTGATTCGACGGGATCAACTGCATGGAAACAACCATCGTCTGGATACTCTTTGGCGGCTTTATCGGCCTACTGCTGATCGGCGCACCGATCACGGTATCGCTCGGCGTGTCGGCACTGATCGCTTTCCTCTACCTCGAAGAAAACCCGATCAAGCTGGTGCAGATCGCGTTCACCTCGGTCGGCTCATTCCCGCTGATGGCATTGCCGGCGTTCATTCTCGCCGGGGCACTGATGGAGGCCGCGGGTGTGTCGCGCCGCCTGGTCAAGATCGCCGAGGCGATGGCCGGTCCAATCACCGGCGGCCTGGGCATGGCCACCGTGATCGCCTGTATATTCTTCGGCGCCATATCCGGCTCCGGGCCGGCCACCACCGCCGCGGTCGGCATGCTGATGATCCCGGCCATGGTCAATCGGGGCTACGACCGCGGCTATGCCTCGGCAATCACCGCCTCGTCCGGCGGCCTTGGCGTGATCATCCCGCCGTCGATCCCGATGGTTATCTTCGGCATATCCGGTATGGGCATGCGCCCGCCACCGGAGGCCGTCGAGAAGTTCGGTGAGTTCCAGAGCCTGTCGATCTCCAAGCTGTTCATAGCGGGATTTTTGCCGGCGTTCCTGATCGCCACTGCGGTGATCATCATGAACTACTACCGCTGCAAGCAGCGCGGTTACATGGGCCTGACCGACAGCTGGTCGGCCGCCGATACCGGCAAGGCCCTGAAGGAGGGATTCTGGTCGGCGCTGGCGCCGCTGATCATCCTGGGCGGCATCTACACGGGTTTCTTCACGCCGACCGAGTCGGCGATCGTCGCGATCTTCTATACCCTGGCGATCGGCATCTTCGTGCACAAGGAATTGCGCCTGAAGGACATCTCGCACTCGCTGGAGACCACCACCTGGATCAGCGGTCGGGTGCTGCTGATCCTGTTTACCGCGACCGTGTTCGGCAGGCTGCTGGTAGAAAACGACATCCCGCCTATCGTCGCCGGGGCGCTGCTGGACATGACCAACAACATGTACCTGATCTGGGGTCTGATCATCGCCTTCCTGCTGTTCGTCGGGATGTTCATGGAGACCCTGGCGACCATCATGATCCTCACGCCGGTTCTGTTGCCGATCATGTACAACCTCGGCGTCGACCCGGTGCACTTCGGCGTGGTCATGGTGGCCACCCTCGCGGTCGGTTTCCAGACGCCGCCGCTGGGTGAGAACCTGTTCGTGGCCTCGGGCATCGGCGGCGCCAGCATCGAGGACATCTCCGTCAAGGCGCTCCCGTTCGCGATGATGTCGATCATTGCGATCTTTGTCATCGCCTATGTACCGGAGATCTCGCTCTGGCTGCCGTCACTCTTGGGATATTGAGCAATAGGGAGAACGCCCATGCTGCCTGCCTTTAAGAAAATACTCTATTGCACCGACCTGTCCGCGAGCGCCGAGTACGCCTGCCGCTATGCCATCTACCTGGCGCGACAGACCGGGGCCGAAATCTATGTGCTGCACGTCGCCGAGATGCCGTCGCCAGACGCGCTGATCACCCTGGAGACCTATATCAAGGATTTCAGCGGGCGTGAGGCGTTCATCAAGCAACGCCTGCGCGAGACCAAGGAACAGCTGACCCAGCGGCTGCAGGACTACATCGCCGCGCTGCCCGAAGACGAAAGACCCGCCACAGACCACATCAAGGCGATCAACGTGCTCGAGGCGCATCCGGTCGACGAGATACTGCACCAGTCGAAGAAACTCGACTGCGACCTGATCGTAATGGGCACCCACCGCAAGGGCGTAGCCCACACCTTCCTCGGCAGCGTGTCGAAACGCGTGATGAGCAACTCACGGATCCCGGTGCTTGTGGTGCCCCTGCCCGCCGAATGAGCCCAAATCCCTGCCCGTCTATCTCAATTTTTGCCTGCCAGTAGGGCTCGGATCGTGCAGTAGCAGCAAATTCAAGACATTTTGTATCTAATATGCTTAGATCGGGGGTGGCAGAGCAACGTAGAGCAGGAATCCAAACAGTGACCAAAGACGGCACCACTCAGTCCACCCTGATCCGGGGGTTCCTGATTGCGGAAAAAATCGTCCAGGCCGACCGACCGCTGTCCAGCGCCTACCTGGCCGAGGCGCTCGACCTGCCCAAGGCGACCGTCCACCGTATCGCCCAGCAACTCGAGGAGGAGGGCCTGCTGCAGCGCGAACCGGGCGGCAAACGCTTTACCGGCGGCAAGCGGCTGCGCGCACTGGCGATGGCGACCCTGTCCAATGCGGTGATCGGGGCCCCGCGACGCGCCATCCTGCAGGCCCTGTCGGACGAAGCCGGCGAGACCTGCAATCTCACGGTGCTGGACGACAATGCGATCGTGTACCTCGACCGCGTCGAGACCAACTGGCCTTACCGGATTCATCTCCCGGTGGGCTCGCATCTGCCGCTGCACTGCACCGCCACCGGCAAGTTGTTCCTCGCCCACATGAAGCCTGCGGCGCGACGTCGCCTCCTCGGCAGCCTGACACTCAAGCGGCATACCGACCTGACCATCACCGACGCCGCGCAGCTCGAACGGAAGCTCGCCAGGATCGTCGAGGAGGGCGTCGGCTACGACACCGGCGAGTACCTCGAGGGCATGATTGCGATCGCAGTACCGGTGATCGGCGAAGACGGCCAGATGTGTTTCGCAATCGCCATTCATGCGCCCTCGGCGCGAAAATCGCTCGATGAGCTGCGCCAGTACCTTCCCACCCTACGGCATGCCGCGGCCCGCATGGCGGCCCTGGAATGCGGCGACCGCGGGGACGCCGCCGCCTGAGATACCTCGCCGAACGCCTTTTCTGTCGGGCAGTTCACGCGGCAGCGTCCTCGAGGATCATGTCGGCCGCCTTCTCCGCGATCATGATGGTCGGGGCGTTGGTATTGCCCGAGACGATCTCCGGCATGATGGACGCGTCCACGACGCGCAGTCCGCTCACGCCGTGGACGCGCAGGCGGGCATCGACCACCGCCATGGCGTCATGCCCCATCTTGCAGGTGCTGGTCGGGTGGTAGATGGTCTGGCTGTACTTACGCGCCGCCTCGAGCAACTCCTCGTCGCTCTGGTACTGTCGACCCGGCACGAACTCATCGATGATATGCGGCGCCAGCGCCGGCGCCTGTGAAATGCGCCGCGCGACTTTGATGCTGTCGATCGCCACGCGGTGGTCGCGTTCATCCGACAGATAATTGGGATGGATCGCGGGATGCTCCAGCGGGTCCCGCGACTTGATCGCCAGATAGCCACGACTGTGCGGCCGCAGTTGGCACACCGATGAGGTGAAGGCGGAGAACTTGTGTGCGCCCTCACCCGGCTTATCGGCGCTCAGCGGCTGCATGTGAAACTGGATGTCGGGGCGCTCGACGTCGGGATTCGAGCGCGTGAAGATCGCCACCTGGCTGGCCGCCAGGGTCAGCGGCCCGGTGCGGGTCAACAGGTACTGAAGCCCTACACGAGCCCGCTTGAAGATATTGTTGACCTCGTCGTTCAGGGTACGCTGGCTGGTCTTGAACACCAGCCTAATCTGCAGGTGATCCTGCAGGTTCTGACCGACGCCCGGCAGATCCCTGACCAGCGGCACGCCGACTTTTTCGAGCAAGGCCTTGGGGCCGACACCGGATAACTGCAGGATCTGCGGCGAGCCGATCGCGCCCGCCGACAAGATCACCTCACGTTCGGCGTTGGCCTGGTGCAGATGGCCACCCCGCAGATATTCGACGCCGACGGCGCGGCTGCCTTCGAACACGAGGCGCGTGGTCTGTGCCTTGGTCAGCACAGTCAGGTTTGGACGCCTGCGCGCCGGGCGCAGGAACCCCTTCGCCGTGCTCCAGCGGAAACCCTTGTGGGCGGTCTGCTGAAAATAACCCACGCCTTCCTGGCGCGCGCCGTTGTAGTCCTCGTTGTACGGGATGCCGGTCTGGGTCGCCGCCTCGATAAAGAAATCCGCGATCGGGCGACGCAGGCGCAGATCGGAGACCTTCAGCGGCCCCCCGACACCATGGTATTCGTCTGCGCCGCGTTCCTGATCTTCGGATTTCTTGAAATACGGCAGGACCTCTTTGAATGACCAACCCTGGTTGCCCAGCTCGGTCCAGCGGTCATAGTCCTGCGGCTGGCCGCGCACGTACAACAACCCATTCAAGGAACTGGATCCGCCCAGCACCTTGCCGCGCGGCCACTGCAGGCTGCGACCAGCGATCCCAACGTCCGGCTCGGTCAGATAACACCAGTCGGTCGCCGGATGGTGCATGGTCTTGAAATAACCGACCGGGATGTGGATCCAGGGATTGATGTCCCGACCACCGGCCTCCAGCAACAGTACCCGGTTGTTGGGGTCTGCCGACAACCGGTTTGCCAGCACGCAGCCGGCCGAACCTGCACCGACGACGACGTAATCGTAACTCTGATCGGATTTTCCCATTCAGGTCTCCCCGGCGCCGCGCAGAAATCAGCGGAACGACTGGTGCGGTTGAAATCAACGCTTTCTCTTTTGTCCCGAGCGAACCTGCCGCTCGATACGCCAGAGAATAAAGCCCTTGAATTATCTCGCTATGATACTAGTTGGCTCATTTTTTATCGTCAATGGTTGTTGAGTTGGAATTCTTGAACTATAAATGATCACCATGGCGTCATTTCCTGTGGCCTCTGTATTAGCCGAACGTGGTGATCCTTGCGGTTTGTGGTAAGGGTCGAAGGCCGGCGGGGCAGCTCGTAACACGGTGACCCATTGAACAGGCAGCGGACCAAGTCCCTACCGGCACCGGATTTCGAGTGCCCCGCAGCAAAAGGGAATAGGCCTGATGCCCCACCAAAATCAGAGGAGCGAACGCAATGACGGACCCGTCAAACAAGATTTCCCGCCGTGACTTCATGAAGGTGTCTGCCCGTTACGGCATGACATCGACACTATTGGCAGCCGGAACCCTGGGTGCGGGTGCAACGCTCTCGCAACTGGCCCAAGCAGCGGAGACTACCGAGAAAAAGCGCTATGCAGTTGAACCGAAATTCAAGCTCAAGTTCGGCGCCTCCGGGTTCAACGAGAAAAACCTCGATATCCAGAAGTCCGGGCAGCTGTTCTTCGCCAAGGATCTTGAAGAGCGGACCGACGGTGCGATTCGTGTCGAGTTCATCGGCAGCAACCAGATCTGCGGCCAGACGAACTGCGTCAAGAAGACTCAACAGGGCATCATCGATATCTATTCCGCCTCGACGCAGAACTCGGCCGGCGGTGCCCCATATCTGAACGTGCTCGACTATGCGTACATGTTCCCGTCGCGTGCGTCCCAGTTCCATTTCTTCTACAGCCCCAAGAGCGAGGCACTGCTGCGTGAGCCGCTGCGCAAGCGCCACAACCTGCAATTTCTGTTCACCCACTGCGAACTACGCGGCATCCAGCTGGGCCTGAAGTGGGAGGACAAGCCGACAGTCACCTCGGTCGAGCAGCTGGCCGGCACCAAGAACCGCGTCACCGGCACCCAGCTCGGCCGCATCGCGATGCAACTGATGAACTTGAATCCAGTACCGATCGCCTGGGAAGAGACCCTCGACGGCCTCAAGCAGGGCCTGATCGATGGTGCGGAGACCTGGATGGGCGCGGTCGCCTATGCGGGCATGGCGCCGGTCGTCTCGCAATGTGTGGACCTCAAGTTCTTCTGCGGTACCGAACACACCTCGATGAACCTGGATGTATTCAACAAGCTGGGCTCCGATCTGCAGGATGATGTCATGGAATCGGCCTATGCCGGACAAATCTTCACCCAGGGGATGAACGAGGCGGCCCTGTACGAAATCGTTGGCGCGACCAACCCGCAGAAGCCCGGCACCATCTTTGCCGAAAACAACGTGAGGGTCGCCACCCTTTCGGACGCCGAAATACGCAAGGCCGAACAGATGTGTTCCCCCGAGTTCGTTCCCGAGCCCTGGGAGGAATGGCGCGAGCGCCTGAACAAGTGGTCAGGCGGCCACGATACTTATAAAGAGATTTTCGACATCGCGCGTGAGGTCCCCGTCAACCTGCCGGCGGTCAACGTGCCCCCGCGCCGCTGGTGGAAAGGATAATCACCCTTCCGTCCCGCAGGGCGTGGATGAGATGCAATTGCGCCCTGCGGACACTACTCCGCCTGGGTTGTTCGCAATCCGCTGCTGACGACCGCTAAGTCGTATCTGCCGTCTGTCAACGAATCCCCAATGCACCGAAGAGGGAGAATGACATGTCATTCTTGAAAGCAATTCTGCGATGGCTCGACAACAACACCGAGAAGGTCATCATTTTGATTACCTATACGGGTATGGCCGGCATCATCTTTGTCGAGGTGGTCCGCCGATTCTTGTTCAACGAGCAGGTCGCCTGGAGCACAACGATCCCGGTGCTGCTGTTTCTATGGGTGACCTGGTTCGGCGCCTCCTACAACATCCGCCAGCGCACACATCTGGCACTGACCGAGGTACGCGCGCGCCTACCCTACCCCCTGCAGTTCGCCTGTTTCATTCTGGATGCAGTGCTATGGATCGTGTTTGCAGGCATCGTCATCTGGTTCACCTACGACCAGACCTACCTGGCCTACGACAACTTCGCCATCGTCGGTGGCACAGACAACGTCATGGAATGGTGGTTCTACCTGGCCACACCACTGGCCTGGAGCCTGATCATCATCCGCGTTTTGCAGAACCTGGCGCAGGACATCGAGCGTTACCGCCGTCGTGAAGCGTTCGTACTGCAAGCATCGTTGCTGGACTAGGAGAGACCACTATGGACAACGGAACATTGATCGCACTGATCTCGATTGGGGTCACGCTGCTGTTCATCCTGGGTGTGCCGATCTTTCTGGTCATCGGCTTCTGGGTGGTCGGCTGCAGTCTCGTTATCGATTTCACGCTCGCCAATATCGGCGTCACGCTTTTCGAGGGCCTGAGCTTCTTCGGACTGCTAGCCTTGCCACTGTTCATCATGACCGGCGATCTGATCAACGCGGCCGGCATCGCGAAGCGGATGTCTGACTTCGCTTACTCGGTCTTGGGTTGGGTCCGCGGCGGCCTGGGTATGGCGACCATCGGTGCCAGCGGCATGTTCGCCGCGATATCAGGCTCAAACGCCGGCACCACGGCGACCATCGGCTCCATCATGCAGCCGGAGATGGCCAGGAACGGCTACGACCCGCGCTTCGCCGCCGCTACGGCCGCGGCGGGGGGCACGGTCGGCATCATCATCCCGCCGAGTATTATCTTCATCGTCTACGGCTTCCTGCTCGATCTGCCGATCAGCGACCTGTTCATCGGCGGCATGCTACCCGGCATCCTGATGGTCATCGCCATGCAGGGCGCCTGCTTTTATGTCAGCAACAAGAACAAATGGGGTCACCTGATTCGGTTCGAGCCGAAGAAGATCGCCGTGGCGGGATTGCGCGCCTATCTCGGTTTCATCGCCATCGCCATTGTCATCTATGGCATCTACTCGGGTACCTTTTCACCGACCGAGGCCGCCGGCGTGACCGTGGGCTTCTGTCTGATCGCCGGCGTACTGATTACCCGCGAGATAAAGATCAGCAAGCTCCCCGAGATCCTGTTGCGCTCCGGTCAGATCAACGGCATGTTGGCCCCGCTGATCGCGGTTTCGGTCGTCATGCAGCAGATTCTATCGCTGCTCGGCGCAGGAGAGGTGGTGAACGGCTGGATGGCGCAGCTCGGCAATCCAACCTTCGTACTGCTGGCCTGCATGTTCCTCGTGCTGGCTGCCGGCACGGTCCTGGAGAGCCTGCCGAACACCATCATCCTGGCGCCCATTCTGGCGCCCATCGCGTACAGTGCCGGGGTCGATCCTATCCACTTCGCAGTGATATTCCTAGTGGGTGATGCCATCGGTTTCATAACGCCGCCCTATGGACTCAACCTTTACGTTGCCAGCGGCATGACCGGGATACCTTATTTCTCGATCGTACGCCACGTGCTGCCCTATCTGTACTCATTGCTGGTGGTATGGCTGGTGGTCGCTTTCGTGCCGCCATTGTCGACCTTCCTGGTGCAGTACGGCGGCACCGGCTGATTTGTTGATACTGACTGACCCGATGACGACCGACAGACACAGCCACCCCACCATCCTGCGCGGTCTGATCGTGCTGGAAAAGGTTGTGCAGTCGAGGCGTCCGATATCGGCGACCGAACTGCTCGAGGAACTCGACCTGCCGAAGCCGACGCTCAACCGCATCCTTCAGCAGCTGGAACAGGAAGGGCTGCTGCAGCGCGACCCGGTCAACCGCCGCTATATGCCGGGGCCACGCTCGCGCGAGATGGCGTTCGACATCATGTCCAACAGGGCGATCGGCGCCCCTCGCCATGCAATCCTGCGGGTGCTTTCCGAAGAGATCGGCGAGACCTGCAACTGCACTATGCTGGATGGCGACCACACGGTCTATTTCGACCGCGTGGAGGCCAACTGGCCCTTCCGGATACAGCTGCCGATAGGTTCGCAGCTCCCCCTGCATTGCACCGCGAGTGGCAAGCTGTTTCTCGCCTACATGAAACCTCGACTTAACCAGCGGTTGATCCATGCGGCGCCCCTCAAACGCTTCACCGATCGCACCATCACCGATACCGAACTGCTGATGGATGAACTCAAACGCATCAAGGCTGATGGGATCGGGGTCGATAACGAGGAGTTCATGAACGGCATGGTCGCCATCGCTGTGCCAGTCTTCAATGCCGCAAACGAAATCTGTTTCACCATTGCGGCCCATGCGCCGACCGCGCGCAAACCGCTGGAAGCGCTGCGCCAATACATACCCTCGCTTCGCCAGGCTGCGGCGGCGATGGCGACAAGCTACTGCAACGCGGGTGACGACGAGGCGCGACCTCGGTCGTAGCCCCCCCGCTCATCGAACCGCCGTCAACAGTTCACCATGGAGACCTACCCGCTTCTGGCGTTCCTCGGCCTGGTCGCACTCGGCAGCTATATCCAGACGGTATCCGGTTTCGCCATTGCGCTGATCATCGCCGGCGGCGCCACTGCATTCGGTCTGGCGTCTGTCGCCTTCACCGCCAATGTGATCAGCTTCGTGGCGCTCGCCAACACCGCGGTCGCGGTCCACAGCAGACACAGTCACATAGACCTGAAGATACTCGTCTACGCCTCAGTCGGCGTGTTGATATTCAGCGGCATCGGTCTGATGCTGCTCAATCACTTGAGCAGCTCTTCCATAGCCTTGCTGGAGATCCTGCTCGGTGTCGTCATCCTCGCCAGCGGCGCCATGCTGATGTTCCGCCCACACCCACTCAAGCAGGTCTCGCACAACTATGCCCATCTAGTGGCTGGCGGATTCGCTGGCCTGCTCAGCGGCATGTTTGGAACCGGCGGCCCGCCGCTGGTCATCCATCTTTATCGACAGCCGTTGGCATTTCCGGTGATTCGCACAACGTTGCTGGCGATCCTCGGTGTCATGCCGGTGATCCGTATCATCCTTGAGGCTTTCAACGGCAACATCACCGATGAGGTACTCAAAATCAGCCTGTACAGTGTGCCGATATCCGTCGTAGCCACTATCTTTGCCCGATGCTTTCCGCCGCCGCTACCGGATCTGGCGATGCGTCGACTCGCTTTCGCGCTGCTTTGCCTGTTGGGTCTGTCACTGATCTTCAGCAAGATCTGAAGAATCGCTGTCGTGCACTGACAAAGCAGACAGGCTTCACAGGTTTTTGAGGTCCCCGCGTTTTGCGATCTCGTTTTCCACAATGATGTTGCTCACCTCGCGGATGGTTCGCGCCATCTCGCGCGACAGGTTGAGCAGGAACAATCCAAAGTCGACGGGGAATTCCTTCCGCAGTTCATAAAACAGACTGCACGATATCTCCAACAAGCAAGCGTCTTCGGCAGCGACCGCTTTACCGATGCGGTCGTGCAACGCGATCATCGCGACGAATCCCATCTCCTCCCCGAAGAGGTGGTCGCGGATGTAGGCGAACTCGTCCCGATAGAATTGGTAGAAGGACAGCGATCCCCGCAGAACCACATAGAACTTGTCGCCCTTGTCACCGGGCTTGTAGACGACCTCACCCCTTTCCAGTTCCAGCACACGACCGCGGCTGAGCAGATACTCGATCGCGGCCGGAGAGACCGCACCAAACACCGAGGCCCCCTGGAAATACTCCATGCCAAATCGGTCGATCAAACTGGTGCCACTGACGGTTTGCATGGGCGTTAAGAGATCCAATGCCGGTCCAACCCTTCCGAGCAACAGGCGTTTTCGTGTTCCCCGGACCCTTGTTTAAATATTAGAGGAGGATTCCCGCATCACCAGGTTACAATTTGTCGCCCCCCTAGGCTATCGGGGCGCATGCAGCGGCTTTGCGGCCCACGCGACAGAACAGGAGGTCAAAGGCAATGCATACTATTGGTAGGATAAGATTGGAGGGATCGCCACCGCCATGGGGGATCACGTCCATCGACGGCTTCATCGAGTCGGCGCTGGCCCGGGCGCAACGCGAGGGCAGCGATCTGCCAAACGAATTCCATGTCACCTTCTGCCCCTGGGGCGAACGCAATACCGCGTTCAATAATCTGTCGGAGATCGCGGATGTGTTCGAGCCGCGCTATCGGCTGGTGCACTTCACCAGCTGCGGCAGGCCCTACCTGATCGCGATCCTCACCGGAGCGGATGCCGCGCAGCGGCAGCGCAAGGCGATGCAACATCTACCCTGGTCCGAGCATTACCACGCCCGACGTGACGACGACGGCGTCACCCTGGATTTCATCGGCGAGGCGCAGGACGTCGACGTCGCCCCCCCCGAGGCGCTCGAAGAACGGTCGCTAAGACGCTTGTTCCAGACGGGGGAGATTCAACACCTCTGAATCCGACCGGCGGCGCAGACTCGCCTGCATATCTCACCGTTTTTCGTAACGAGGGCGCCGAGACACCGCTATGGCGGGGTGCGCGCAGTGGAAGGCGGTGAAGGCGTAGTCGACACTACGTCGAAGCGCCTGCAACGAGTACGCCCCGTCAGGGCGAGGGTATCGGGGGCCGCAGCAGAAAATCGGTTGGATATGCAGGCTAGCGCCGATGACCGCCTTGCAGCAGGCGCACGATCTCGCCGACCATGTCGTTGTCGAGGCCCTGCGAGAAATCGAGTGCCAGGCAGCGACTGTAATAGGGGCTCAGGTCCAGCCCGACGCCAAGACCATAGATCTCCACCTCGCCCTGTTGCGTATGCCGGACGACCACGTTCTTCAAATGATTGTCGAGATAGAACGGGTCGTTGGCCAGATTGGTCGCAGCATCCATGGGGCAGCCATCGGAGATCACCAGAAGCACACGTCGCGTCTCACGGCGGCCGAGCATGCGCGAACAGGCCCAGTCGATGGCCTCGCCGTCGACCCCCTCGCGAAACAGGTCGGGCTTTAGCAAAGCGGCGATCGCCGGCCGCGCCCGGCGCCAGCTGAAATCGGCGTCCTTGTAGACCATGTAGGTCAGCTCGTTCAGACGCCCCGGATGCTGCGGCCGCCCCCTTGCCATCCAGTCACGCTGTACGCGACCGCCGTTCCAGGCGCCGGTGGTAAAACCCAGGATCTCACTGCTGACGTCGGCCTGCTGCAGCGCGCGCGCCAACACGTCGACCAGCAGCGCCACCGCCTCGATATGCGCCTTCATCGAGCCGGAACAATCGATCAGGATACTGAACAGCGTATGCGGGATCGGCTGGTAGCGGTCCTTGTAGAATACCTGCCGCTGCGTCGGTGAGCTGATCAGCTGTGCCAGCCGCCGGCCGTCGATAGTGCCCTCCTCCTCACCGAAGGCCCAACCGTCGCGCTCGGGGTGAGCGAACAGGGACGCCAATCGACGTGCGAGGCGCGGGATGTTGATCCCCTGATCATTCACGCGCCGGTCGAGGCGCTCGCGCAACTCACGCAGGAGTTCCGGGCGCACCAGGCTGCCAGCGGCGACCTCCCGATCGTATTGCGTGCTGAACACGCGGTAGCCGACATCGGCCTCTGCGAACACCTCGCTGCGACCGGTCGCCGCCACCGCCATCGCACCGTCGTCATCCTCGTCGAAGTCCAGCAGGAATCGGAGTGCCGCGCCGTCTGAGTCTTGTTCATCGTCGTCGGCATCGCGCAGCTGCCCGGTCTGCGCATCCTCGATCATCGCGTGCACCTGCCGGGCAATCGACAGGGCGGCAGCTGCAAAGGTGCCCTGGTCCTCGCGGTGCCTTTTCATTGCAGTCAGATCGTGCCCGATCAGCGGGACGATACCGGCGCGCGTCGCCTCGATCAGCTCTTCGGTCTCGACCACCACGCGGCGGGCATTGAGCCGCGCCCAGCAGATCTGCGCCAGGGTATACAGCAGGATCCCCAGCGCGCTGTCCGTCAGGCCCGCATGATGGTACTGGTGCGACCAGGATTCGAAGCGACGGACCAGGTTGCTCGCCATGCCGGGCCTGCCAGCCGGCACCAGCGATTCGACGCGCAATTGTTCCAACAGATCGAAGATCAGACGCTGCACTGGATCGTCCGGACACAGGGAGCGATGCAGCGCCGCGTCAGAATGCAGCAGGCGCAATGCCATGCCATCGGCGGCACCGCGATGATCAGTGAGGTTGTCGCGCTCGGGATCGGTGCGCAGATGCGGCGCATGCAGGGCCAGACGATGACGCCCGCGATACAGACCGCGCGCGCGCATGTGCAGTTCGCGATCACCGGTCAGCGCGCGGACCGCGGCACCACATAACTCCTCGACCCGTTGTTGCTCACGCGCCTGCTGTTGTGCCGTCCCCATCGCCGTTGCCGCGGGAGATGTCAGAGGTTCACGGCCTGCGGCGTCCGCGGGCCGGAGCCGTCCAGCTCGCGATCAAAGCAGCGCTGAAAGTACTCGGCGATGATTGCGTGCTCGGCCTCGTCGCACTTGTTGAGATAAGAAAGCTGGAACGCCTGTAGCGGATCATCAAAGATCTCGCAGTTCTCGGCCCATGTGATCAGGGTTCTGGGCGACATCAGGGTCGACAGGTCCCCGGCGGCGAAGCCGTTGCGCGTCAGCTCAGCCAGCGCGACCATGGACTCCAGCAGGCGCCGATCGCTGATCCCCGGCACGCGCGCCTGGATGATCGCGATCTCTTCGTCACGCGGCAGGTAGTTCAGGGTGGCGACGATGTTCCAGCGGTCGATCTGCGCATGGTTCAACACCTGGGCGCCATGATAGAGGCCGTTGAGGTTGCCCAGACCGACGGTGTTTGCGGTGGCGAACAGACGGAAGTAGGGATTCGGTCGGATCACCCGGTTCTGGTCGAGCAACGTGAACTTGCCGTCACGCTCGAGGATGCGCTGGATCACAAACATCACGTCGGGCCGGCCGGCATCGTATTCGTCGAAGATCAGCGCGACCGGGCGCTGCAGCGACCAGGGTACGATGCCCTCCTGAAATTCGGTGACCTGTTTGCCGTCGCGAATCACGATGGTGTCGCGGCCTACCAGATCGAGGCGGGAGATGTGGCCGTCCAGGTTGACTCGCACGCAGGGCCAGTTCAGCCGCGCCGCGACCTGCTCGATATGCGTCGACTTGCCGGTGCCGTGCAGCCCCTGCAGCATTACCCGCCGGTCGCGCATGAAACCGGCCAGGATCGCCAGCGTGACATCGGCATTGAAGCGGTAGGCCGCATCGACCTCGGGCACATGGTCGTCGCGTTCGCTGAACGCCGGCACCTGCAGATCACTGTCGATACCGAACAGCTCGCGCACCGCGACCAGGCGGTCCGGTTTGATCTGTGAAATCTCAGTCATCGGTCGATCACCCCTCTGATCATCGCCGGCCGGGGACACCTGGCGGGTATTTGCCCGTACTCGCCGAAATGGCCATCGCATTGGACGTGAGGACTATAATAGACAATAATTGAGACGTTTTATATCGATTTTTTTCAACTATGGCTGACAGATCGACGTTAGACCAGGCGTGCGCGGCCGCATTGCGGCGTTGGCAGGCGCCATGGCCAGGCTTCACCTCGGGCCGGGATCCACGCAGCTGTGACAATGCCTTGCTGGTGCTGATGTATGGCGGTCTGGTGCAAGCCGCTCGGCATGAATGGCTGAATGCGGGCCGGCGCCTGATCGACAAGACCTATATCGACATCCTCTGGCACGTGCAGCACCTGACCACCCTGCGAACCTGCCGGCCGGAACAGATTGCTGCGGCGCTGGACAATTTCATCCGCGACCGGATCGCACCGGTATGGGATGGGCTGGTAGGCCTGAATGTGGCCCAGCAGGCCGAGCTGGCCAGCCGCTGGGTGGCCGACATGGCGCAGCAGTGCTTCGGCTCGCTGCACAGCCAGCCGGCCGCCAGCCGACTGCTGTTCTTCCTGTGCCCGATGCTGCCGCTGTTCAACCTCAGTCGCGGCCACCTACTGGCCCTGCAGGAGCTCGGGCACACCGCGCAGGGCGAAGACTATCGCGCCTACGCGGCGGCGGCTGAGCACGCCTATCGCGCACGGTCCAAGGCGCTGCGCGCGCTGCCGGGGCCTGCGCCGGCGTTCGGCGATGCCGCGCAACGCCGGCTCATTCAGCAATTGCTAGACGACGGCGACTGGTGGCAAAGGCGGGTATTCGATGAACTGCTGCGCCAGACCGCGCAGGCGGCCGGCGTCGAGCAGTGGCTGTTTGCCTGCGATGACGCCGGGCAGCTCGTGACCTGACGCGCAGCCGTCGTCAGCGCGCCTGGATCACTTCACGATCAAGACCGGACAGGGCGCCGCCACGCTCATCTTGTGGGCCACGCTACCCATCGCGATCTCGCGCAGCCCCGTCAGGCCGCGCGTGCCGACCACCAGCAGGTCGACCGGCGTCTCGCTCGTGATCTTCAGCATCGCCTTGACCGGATCACCCTCGCCGACCGCCCGCGCTAAATCATTCAATCCGGCGGCACGCGCCACGTCCTCCGCCTCCTGCAGAATAGCATCCGCCTGCTCCCTGCCGATACGCCGGTAGACCTCGCGCGCCGACTCGACGACGCGGCGGTCGTAGTCACTGCGGAAGACGTTGATCTCGACGGAATGAAAAAGGATCAGACCGGCATTACAGCGCTGCGCCAACTTCGTCGCCATCTGCAGCGCGTGCTGCGCATGATCGGAGCCGTCCAACGCCACCAGAACCTTGTCAAACATTTCCATCTCCATCAGTTGGCCGTCGCCAAGTCGCTCGTCGAGGCCCCGCCGAATCACTGCCCCTCATCAGATTTCTACCAATCGATCCGCCACGATCTCCTGCAGCTTAAGACGCTGGATCTTGCCGGATGGCCCTTTGGGCAATTCCTCCATGATGAAAATGCGCTTGGGCGATTTGAAGACACCCAGACGGTTCTCTGCAAGACGGGTCAACTCCTCGACGCTGCAGCAGGCGCCGGGTTTCAGAGCCACGCAGGCCATCACCTCTTGACCATAGCGTCTGTCCGGCATGCCGAAGCCGGCTGCCTCGAGTACCGCCGGATGCTCGTAGAGGGCCTCGTCGATCTCGCGCGGCGCGATGTTCTCACCACCCTTGATAATGAGTTCCTTGATGCGCCCGGTGATGAAGAAGAAGCCGTCTTCGTCCTGCAGTGCAACATCACCCGTATGCAGCCAGCCATCCGAGTCCAGGGCTGCCGCGGTGGCCTCCAGGTTCTTGTAATAGCCGTGCATGACATTGGCGCCACGTATCATCAGCTCGCCCGCTACGCCGGCCAGACAGGCGTTGCCATGTTCATCGATCACCTTCGCCTCGTTGCCGACCGCCACGCCGGGTGAGCCGTATTTGGCCGCCGCCGGCGGCATCGGATTGGACAGGATCTGCGCGGCGGTCTCGGTCAGCCCCATGGTCTCGATGATCGGCACGCTGAAACGCTGCTCGAAGGCCCGATGTATCTCAGGCGCTAACGGCGCCGATGCGGAGCGTCCAAATCGCAGCTGCAACAGCCCGCCCAATGCCACCCGGTCGAAGCCCTCACGCTCGGCGTGCTCTAGCAGGTAAGCAATCATCGTCGGCACGACGCTAAACCAGGTGCATGCATACCGGGCAATGATCTCCCAGAAATTCGAGGTACTGAAGCGTTGCGGCATCACCACGCTGCCGCCGCTGACCAGGGGCGCCATTACGCTGACCATCTCGGCGTTTATGTGATACAGGGGCAATACGCACATTGCGCGGTCGTCCCCGGTCAATTGGTGAGCCAGTACGGTGTTGCCGCCACCGGCGATCACGTTGCCATGGGTCAAGAGCACCCCCTTCGGCCGCCCGGTCGTGCCCGAGGTGTAGATCAGCAGCGCATCCGAGGCCTCATCGACCGGCGGCGGCTCGACCTCTGCGGCGTCCGCGTCCGGCCACGCCGGGCCATGGTCGACACTAGTGGTAATCGTCCGTACCCCGGGGGGCAGGTTCCCAAGGACCGCGGCGAATCTTTCGCCAAGGACATCGTCAACAAACAGCAGGCGGCAATCTGAATGCTCGATCACGTACGACAGTGCCGACCCGCCAGACACCGCGTTCAGCGGCACGATCACTCGGCCGCTGTACATCACGCCCAGGAATAACGCGGTAGTCCAGTAGCCATTCGGCATCAGGAAGGCGACCTTGTCACCCTGCCCTACCGCCAGGGCATCGAGGTGCGCCGCAATATCGAGTGCGTGTTCCCGCAGGCGCGCGTAGGTCATGACCGCGTCGGTCTCCGGCGCCAATAGAAACGGCTTCTCGGGCCGGTCGGCCGCATGGCGATCGATCAAGTGCATCACCGTGTGCATGCGCATCTCCTCAATCCAGACCTTGCGCGGGCTCGATGCCGTACTTGCGCCAGTAGCCGCCGAAGATCTCGTCCAAAGACGGCTCGTCCGGCGTGATGGTGCGCGCAATGCGCGTCGTGTTGAGATAGTGGCGATAGTTCAGGTTGTCCGAGATGTTGTTACCGCCCCAGGTGCCGCAGCCCATCGACAGCGAGAACGGCAGGCCGTTGTCGAACGAACCGCCGGTGGCGAAGCAGTGCGCCTGGTTGACGATCACGCGACAGACCGGGAGCGTCAGACCGAGGTGCAGAACCCGATCGTCATCCCTCGAATGCACGCCGACCGAATGACCCTTGCCCTTGATGTCCAACACGCTGCGCGCAAGATCAACGGCATGTTCGAAATCCGCGGCACGGAACACCGTCAACACCGGACTCAGTTTCTCGTCGGAAAACCTGCTATCGGGGTCGGGCGCATCCTCCTCGACCAGGATGACGCTCGCCGGAGGACCGCCACGATCGATAGCCGCGAGATCGAGGATCTCGTCGGCGGACTTGGCCGTCACCAGACCGCTGAGTCTGCCGTCGACCCACATGGCCGAACGCAGTCGCTCCTTTTCATCAGCGTCGAGCAGGCGTGCGCCGCGTGACTGCATCGCCTCCAGCATCGAAGCGTAGACATCCCGGACGACAATAAGACTGTTCTCCGACGAACAGCTGGTCGCATTGTCGAATGTCTTGGATGCAATAATCTTGTCGGCCGCAGCGGCCAGGTCGGCCGTCTCATCGACGATCGTGGGTACGTTACCGGCCCCCACGCCGATGGCCGGTGTCCCGCAAGTGTAGGCCGCGCGCACGTTGTTCTGCGAACCGGTCACGACCACCAGGTCGACTTGGCGCATCATCTCATGCGTCATGGCCTTACTGATCGGCGGCGGCAGCTTCTGTACCAGATCCTCGGGTGCCCCGACCCTGCGCAACGCACCGCGCATCAGCGCGACCACCTCTTCGCATACCGCCTCGCCCTTGGGCGACGGCGCCAGGATGATGGCATTGCCACCCTTGAGCGCGTTCAATGTCTTGTTGTACGGCGTGGCGACCGGGTTGGTCGACGGCACCACGGCACCGACCACCCCGACCGGGCGCGCGATCTCGACCAGACCCTTCTCCGGATACTCGGCGATCACCCCGACACTGCGCGCGCCCTTGAGGTCGCGCAGCAGCCCCAGAGTCTTGCGGTGGTTCTTGGTCATCTTGTCATCGACCCGGCCTAGCCCGGTATCGGCCACAGCCTGCTCGGAGAGCCGTCGATTGGTCGCGGGATCCAGCAGCGTCCAGGCAACGGCGGTGACGACCTCATCGACGCGCTCCTGGTCCAATCCGGCGTAGATCGATTGGGCGGCCCTGGCCTTTGCCATCAGGCCCGAGATCACAGCGACCGCGCGCTCCTGACCCGAATCCACTGTTGTCGTTGTGGCATTGGTTTGCATGGCTCTCTCTCACTGCCCCCAAGGCGGAGCGTTCGAATCAATGGCTCTGCTTACCCCGGCGCACCGGCATCGGTGCACCGGGGCATGCCGCGGTCATTCCTTGCGCAGGTCTTTCAGCAGCTCGGCAAGATAGGCCTGGCGCTCTTTCCACATCCCCTGTACCTGTTCGCGGGTCATCACCCGCATCGGCGAGCCACCTTCCTGCATCTTTGCGATGACCTTCTTGTCGTTGAACATCGCCGGCATATTCTCCGCCAGCAGCGTGATCGCTCCTTCGGGCGTGCCCTTCGGCGCCATGATGCCGCGGAAGTTGACGCTGCTGTCGTCGACATCGATACCAAGCTCTTTGAAGGTCGGCACATCCGGTAGGAATTCGTTGCGCTCCAGATCCGCGATCGCCAGGATCTTCAGGCGATCACGGTTGCGGTAGGCATCCGAGAGGTTGTTGAAACCGCCCATGGTCTGACCGCCGAGCACGAACTGCATGGCCTTCACACCGCCGCCGGCGGGGACGTACTTGGTCGTGATTCCGGCGGCCTTGTCGAGCTGCAGGCTAGCGATATGGTGACCGACATACAGACCCGCCCCGGACAGAGTAAGTTTGTCGGGATTGGCCTTGGCGTAGTCCAGGAAGTCCTGCAGGGAGTTGAACGGGCTGTCCTGATTGACGATCAGCACGGCCGGGTCGGCCCCCCAGTTGGCGATCGGCTCGAGGTTGTCGATGTTGTATTTGACCCTCTTCGGAAAGACGATCGACTGCGCGATGAAGTGCGGCACATTGTAGGCGGCCAACTCGTAACCATCCGGCTTAGCCTGCTGCACGAACTTGTTCCAGCCGACCTGGCCACCGGCACCCGGGCGATTGATGATCACCATGGGTTGGCCATTCAGGTAGACCGGTTTGCCGTCCTTGTCCTCCGTGGCGGCCATCATCGTGACGATGCGCGCCTGAAAGTCGGTCGCGCCACCGGCACCGTAGGATACGATCAGACTTATCGGGCGGTCGGGATATTCATCCGCTATCGCGGCCCCGGCCGAGAGCGACAGGCCCAGCGCCCCTGCGATGACGGATTGAGTCAGCATCCTGGATATAGAGATCATCGAAAATTCCTCCTAAACGGTTTTATCGTTGTGTCCCGACAACACGCGGGAATGAAGTGATGGCCGACCGGCCGCTGCCATATCAGCCGAACTTACTGCACGTCTCATATCAGCCAACCTCTTGGCACCTGGACGTTCAGCAACACAGAAAACAGAACATACATGGCCAGGCTGAACCCTCCTGCCATCGTCACACTCTGCATCAGTCTGCTGCGTAGACTCTCTTGGGGCGAATACCAGTAGGTCACGAACAACAGGATCAGAAATGCGGTCGAATACATGCCCAATAGCTCGATCAGCGCCACACCCGCACCCATCACCACAATGACCGGCCATTGACGCTCGAAAGGAAACGGCTGGAAGTCATCGACACACAAGTCGAAGGCCTCACGCGCCAGCGAGACCAGGCTCAGGCAGAGCATGACGGCAGCGACCACCGCGGGAAACAGGTAGGCCTCGCTGTTTTCCTGTAAGTAGCTCACCTTGAACAGAAAGGCGGCGACGAACGCAACGCCCAGGGCGACCACGAGACGACGGCCGAAGACTACCCTCATGCCACCGCCTCCTCGCGACGCCTGCGTATCTCCTTTCGCTCGTTGTAGACGCTATAGAAGATCGAAAGCAGGCACAGCGCGATCACGATCTGATTGATCGGACCGTCGAAAAAGTACGTCCAGGCGTCGTCGCCCGCGATCATCCTGCCCTGCAGGAAGTTTGTCTCGGTCAACTGGCCCAGGATCAGGCCAAGCACCAGCGGTGCCGCACTGAACCCGATGCGCGAGGCGAAATACATCATGACGCCGAGCACCAGCATCACAACCACGTCGGAGACACTGTTCTGGACGCTGAAGGTGCCGAATACCGCGAGCACGATAACCGCAGCGGCCATCATGTGCTTCGGGATGCGCGTAACGAACACGCTGTAGCGCGCGATCATCAGACCGAAGATCATCATCAGTACCTGGCCGACCAACAGCGAATCGATGAAGGTCCAGGTGACCTTAGCATGCACGCTGAACAGATCCGGTCCCGGAAAGAGCCCATTGATCAGCAGCCCCCCCAGCAACACCGCCGCAGTCGGGCTGCCCGGTATCCCCAGGGTCAGCAGCGGCACCAGGGAGGGGCCGACCATCGCGTTATTGGCACTCTCAGCCGCGATGACGCCGTCGGGTTCGCCCTTGCCAAAGGCGGACGGGTCCCTGCTCATCTTCTTCGTTTGGTCGTAGGCGACCAGGCCGGCGATCTGTCCTCCAGCGCCGGGTATGACACCGATAATGCTGCCGACCACGGAGCCGATGGCGAGCGCCTTGACCCGCCGGATGTTGTAGGCAATCGAACGCCATACGCTGTGCGTCGAGAGTTCCGCGTACTCAACCTTTGCGCGCGAGGTGCCCGCGCTGCCGACCAGCGACAATACCTCGGGGATTGCGAACAGCCCGATCAACGCCGCGATGACATGGATGCCGCCAGCCAGATGTTCGCTGAAGACGAAACGCTCCTCGCCGAGCACCGGGTTGTACCCGATGGTCGACAGCCACAGACCAATGGCACCGGCGATCAGCCCCTTGACGACCGAGCCGCCGCCGATCGATGCAATGATCGTCACGCCGAAGATAGAGATCCAGAACAGCTCCGCCGGCCCGAACTTTAGCGCCAGTTCGGCCAGCGGCGGGGTGAAGAAGATCAACAAGAAGACACCGATCAGGCCACCGATCAGCGAGCTGATGAAACAATAGTGCAGCGCCTCGGTCGCCCTGCCCTGCTTGGCCATCGGGTGGCCGTCCATGATGGTCGCGATATTGGCGGGCGCACCGGGGATATTGACCAGGATGCCGCTGACCGCGCCACCGGCCACGGTGGCCGTATAGACCGCACCCAGCATAATCAGCGAGGCGGCCGGTTCCATCTGAAAGGTGAACGGAATCAGCAGGGCCACGGCCATCGTGGGGCTGAGTCCGGGCGTCGCCCCCAGCAGCAGGCCGCCGACGGTACCGCCGACCAAGATCAGAAAATTGATCGGCGTGAAGACTTCGCCGAAGTAGTGGATGAATTCCACACCGCCTCCTCTTCCTCTGCCTGCAAGCGTGCGATGGGCATCGCCGTTTGCTTATATATGTCATGTAGATGACTTATCTGTAGCACAGAGGTTTAGACCCCTGACGCGGGGTTGTCAAGCCACAACTTACTATCTCAGATACATGACCTATACTATTGCATTGCAGCATTCGCCCGGCCCGACGGCGCGGGAAACATTCGTGAGGACAAACGGGGATATGAACTCGCCGACGATCAAGGGCCGCAGCGCAAAGCCGCTGTATCAGATAGTGGAGGACCACATCCGCGGCATCATCGATGACGGCACCCTGGTGCCGGGCGATCTGATCCCCTCGGAACCGCAGCTAGCCAAGCAACTCGAAGTGAGCCAGGGCACCGTCAAGAAGGCGATCGACAACCTGGTCTGGGAGCGTCGTCTGTACCGGCACCAAGGCAAGGGCACCTACGTTTCCAACATCGATTTCAACAACAGCCTTTTTCGCTTCACCACCTACGGCGACGCCGAGGGTAAACCCACGCGTATCCACAAGGAGACCACTACGCGGCACATCGAGCAGGCATCGCCGACGGTGCGCGACAAGCTCCAGGTGCCTCTGGGTACCGAGGTTTTGTACATCGAGCGGGTCGGCTTCGTCGACGAGGAACCGGTGATGGTCGAGTACTCGCACTGGCGTGCCGATCTTGTCCCCGGCCTGGAGGACGAGGCGCTGCATATCCCCGACCTGCTGTATGCGCTGATCGTCGATACGTTTCAGATCCCCGTGGTGCGCGCCGAGGAGACCCTGACCGCCGGCGCGGCCGACCGACAGACCGCGGAGCATCTGGCCATCAGCCCGGGGACCCCGGTACTGGTTCTCAGCCGCACCACCTATACCCGCGACAACCAGATCATCGAGGTCCGCACCTCGAAGGGCCGCGCAGACAAGTTCAGCTACAAGACAGAGATCCGTTAAGCCATACCATCGGCTTAAGCTGAAGGACACTCGGCGAAAACGGGTTCCCATGTTAGGGATCCCCTTACTAAGCTGCCGACCGTCATAGGGTCTGCGATTGTCTGCGCGATCGCCGGCGGCTGGATCGGTCTGCGACACTCATATCCGCCTGCCCTATCGATTGGCCTGCTCCGTCCCCATCTCTTCTATGCTTTGAGCTGGGGATGGCAAAAACATAGGTCCGCTTACGCAAGCCATTACCCAGACACACGAACCGAAAGCGGAGCAAGGAAAAATCATGAGATGGCATTTGCGAAAAGACCCTGACACGGGTGCCGAGCAAGTGGTCGTGGACGGTCGGGGGAGACCGGTGTTGCTCAACCCATTCACCAACAAGGGCACGGCCTTCACAATGGAGGAACGCGACACCCTGAACCTCCACGGCCTGCTGCCGCCGGCGTACTGCACGATGGAGCAGCAGCTGGTACGCACCTACGAGAACTTCCAGGCCAAGAACACAAACCTGGAGCGCTTCATCTTTCTGGCCGCCCTGCAGGATCGCAACGAGACCCTGTTCTTTCGCCTGCTGTCCGAACACATCGACGAGATGATGCCGATCATCTATACCCCAGTGGTCGGCGAGGCATGCCAGAAGTTCTCCCACATTTACCGGCGCGGCCGCGGACTCTACATCTCCTACGCGCAGCGTGACCACATGGAACAGATCCTCAAGAACGTCCCGCGAGAGCCGGCCGTCATCGTCGTCACCGACGGCGAGCGGATCCTCGGCCTCGGCGACCAGGGGGCCGGCGGCATGGGCATCCCGATCGGCAAGCTCTGCCTCTACACCCTCTGCGCCGGCGTGCCGCCCCACCTGACGCTGCCGATCATGCTGGATGTCGGCACTGACAACGAGGAGCGCCTCGCCGATCCGTTATATCTTGGGGAAAGCCACAGGCGGGTGCGCGGCCAGGAGTATCAGGCTTTCGTCGACGAATTTGTTGAAACGGTCAGGAAGCTTTACCCCGGTGCGCTGCTGCAGTGGGAGGACTTCCTCAAAGAGAACGCCATGAAGCAGCTCAAGCGATTCCGGAATCGCCTCTGCAGCTTCAACGACGATATTCAGGGCACTGCCAGCGTGGCCCTCGCCGGTATCTACAGCGCCCTGCGGATTACCGGCCAGCCGATCGAGGAGCAACGTATTCTCTTCGCCGGTTCCGGGGCCTCGGCCCAGGGCATCTCGGATCTTTTGGTATCGGCAATGACCGAGGCTGGGATATCCGTCGGAGACGCCGTGCGACGCATCTGGAAGGTTGACAGCAAGGGACTGGTAATCAAAAACCGGCCCGGCCTCGAGGGCTTCAAGGCCGTGTATGCTCGCGAGCCCAAGGAGGTCGCCGGCTACAAGTGCAAGGACCTTGCACATATCACCCTCGAAGAAGCCGTCATAAACGTTCGACCGACGATCCTTATCGGCACCTCAGGCACCGCGGGGATGTTCACCGAGGCGGTGGTACGCACGATGGCTGAAAACAACGAACGGCCGATCATATTTCCCCTCTCGAATCCAACGAGCAGGGCCGAGTGCACCGCCGAACAGGCCATTATCTGGTCCGATGGCCGTGCGATCGTCGCCACTGGCAGCCCGTTCGATCCGGTCGACTATGCGGGCACTCGCCATCGCATCGGCCAGGGCAACAACGCCTTCATCTTCCCCGGTGTCGGTCTGGGTGCCTGGTTGGCCTCGGCACGAACCATCACCGACGGGATGTTCCTCGATGCCGCCAAGGCGCTGGCGCACAAGGTATCGGACGAGGATCTCGCCGAGACGGCCGTCTATCCGAGCCTCACGCGAATCCGGGAGTGCTCGCAAGCCGTTGCCTGTGCCGTCATCCGGCGCGCGGTAGCGGAGGGCCAGACTGACGACCGTCTGCTCGACAATTTGGAGGATCGGGTCGCCAAGGCAATGTGGACTCCCGAGTACCGGCCGATCCGCTTCGAGCGCCGCGGCGTCGTCGCGGTGGATGAGTCATCGCAAGAGGCCTAGCGATCGCGCCGGACAGGTGCCGATGAACGCTGTTGCTTTTGCGCGCTGACCGATGCCCACCGCACATATGCCACGTCAGTGCAATCCAGGCCAGACTCTGGCCTAAGTGCGGGAAATTGGGTGATCGGCCAGACACAGTCAATACTCAATCTAACGGGAACGCATCTTCTTACTTTCATAGGGTGAAATGAGCCTTGCGATTTGCGCCGCCAAATTTCGACAGTTGTTGCCGGCGAATCAACTGGTTACTCTCGATCAAAAGGGCAGCAACGGGCTAGCAAGTGAATCTGATCCACCCTATCCCGCTCATCGCGATCCTGCTTTTCACTGCGGCGCTCGCGCGAGCCGACACCTTGCCGCCAGGGAAGGTCGCCGATGCCGATTCACTGGCCCAGAAAAGTGTAGGCGCCCCATTCTCGATCAAAGGCGATGTGTTTGCGACGCTGCGCCTTCCGCCGCTCGATTTCGCCAAGGTTCCGGTCGAACTGGGGAATGAAGGGCCTCGACAGATCGGCATAGCAAGAAAATTACCCCAGACCGAGTTGCGGCAACTTGACGGCGACAACGAGCATTGGCACAGAATGGCCGATGGCCGATCAGTGCTTACCCTCGCTATTGAATCCCCGCGCGCGCTTGCGCTGCGCGTCGGCCTGCGGGTCGATCGCGTGCCGGCATATGCCATTTTGCGATTCGGCGCCGCTGGCGTCGACGCTCCAGCACCGATAACGGTACCCGCAGGCGAAATCCTGCGGACTCTGGGTCTCAATTATGCCGCCTCGCCAGATGATCCTGCAGCAAGCCTCTATTGGTCGCCGCTGATTGAAAGCGACTCTATCCGCGTCGAGCTAGAGCTACCGAAGGGTGCCGAACCCGCCGAGGTAGGCATCGAGTTGGCTGAGCTTTCGCACCTCTATGCCTTGTTCGGCACCCGCGATAGTCAGATGTCAAAGCTAGACCTTGGATTGGCCGGCGACTGCAACAATGACATTATGTGCGCCACGGCCGATCGTCGAGACTTTGCTACTTCAACTGCAAAAATCATCTTTCAAGACGGTGTGACGTCCTTCATCTGTAGCGGTAGTCTCGTAAACGACCGTGACCCCACGCAGGGGCATCATTTCATTACGGCAAACCACTGTGTCAACGATCAACTCGCCGCATCATCGATTGAGTTTCATTGGCTGTTTCGCTCGAGCGCCTGCGATTCTGCCATCCGTGATCCCGGCTACACCCTCCAAACCGGCGGCGCAATTCTGCTCAGCACCCTGTATGGCAACTACGATACGACGCTGCTGCGGTTGAATCGCCCGCCGCCAGCCGGGGTCTCCGCTGCCGGTTGGGATACCCGTCAGCCCGTTTTCGGTGAATCCCTCTATGGGGTTCATCATCCGATGGGTGATTGGCAGAAAATATCCTTCGCTGATACAGGACCTCGAGTCGATTGCTACGACTTTGGCGACTTCCTTGATTGCGCACAGGATCCGCTGGGTCATTTTTTTGAGGTCAACTGGACCAGTGGCGTTGTCGAGGGCGGCAGCAGCGGGTCAGGAATTTTTTCAGACGGCAATTACTTGTTGGGCACTCTGAGCGCGGGTGACGTCGACTGCGGAAATCCGCTTGGTTCCGCCTTGTACGCGAGTTTCGCCGATGCCTATGTGGCAGGCAGTTTCGCTGCCTGGCTAATGACAGAGCCCGCGCAAACCTCCCCCCCAGCGGTCGAAGATCGCGCAAGAAATCTGTCGGGACGCGGCCTCGTTGAACCCGGGACGCCGATGCATGGCGGCATTGTCACAAAGGGCGACGTCAAAGTCTTGATCACCGCACGCGGACCCACAACCGGGCTGGCTGACGCATTGACGGATACCACGCTCGAGCTCGCGAAACTGAGTCCCGATCAACCACCCGTAAGCTTTCTATACAACGATGACTGGTTAACCAACAACAACGCAGAGGAGATCGCCAATCTCACCAGCAACCGCCCCCTGAACGAGTACGAGGCCGCACTGCTGGTCAACCTGGCGGAGGGTTCATACACCGGCAGAGTGCGCGATTACTTCGACATTGAATCCGGCGAGGTGGTGCTGGGCTTTACCCTGGTCGACGATGACAACACGACGGGCGTCGAGAAGAATCTTTCCATGCGCGGTTCGGTTACGCCGCAGACACCTATCCATGGTGGGATAGTCGTTGAAGGCGAGGTCGAGGTGCTCATCACTGCACGCGGCCCTACAACGGGACTCGGCACTGCTTTAAGCGACACCCGGCTTTTGTTGTACGAATTGAGACCTGGCCAAAGCCCACTTGTGTTGGGGGAGAACAATGACTGGGGGGACAGCGCGAATGCCGACGAGATCGCCAGCCTCACGGTCGGCCGCCCGCTGGGTGAGCATGAGGCGGCCATGCTGGCAAAACTCGAGGCGGGTTCATATACCGCCGTCGCGAGTGATCAAAGCGGCACCACTTCTGGTGAGGTAGTGCTCGGGGTTACCTTAGTGGACTGAGCGACTTACTACACTAACGGGTCCCTATGTGTTTGACTGGCGTTATTACATTCACAACTACCCCGATCTCTGCGCAGCAGGCTTCACAACGCAGGCCACTGCGACCAATCACTGGCTCAGGAACGGAATAGCGCCGAGGCAACGCGCGCATTCGCACGTGCACTCGTTTCAATACCTTGCGCGTTATCCCGATCTGCAGGCCGTTTTCGGCGATGACTATCGCCAGGCGCTGAAGCATCACGTAGATCTCGGTCGAAATGCAGCGCGGGTTGCGACGGCCGAGCCTCGCCAACCGGCGCATAGCTGCCCCGGCGTTCCTGCAGCTTGGCCGATCCCTTGATACTCCGATCAATGCTCGCAGTGTTTCAGTCGAGGGGAACGACCTCCGACCCCGTATCGCCCTTGAATGTAACCTTGAACCGACCGGAGTTGCAGCTCACATTCCAAACCGTGTAACCCTCGGCTGCCCCTTCCGTCGAGCGGTCCATTTGTATCACGTGGGCGCATGGATGACCGGCCTCCCGGATAGCCGCTGCTACTGAACCTGACATAACCTCCTGACCACCCGCCCAGGAGGCTGAGATCAACATGAGACAGGCGAGCAGCGTGGCGCCTAAGCGCGTGTGCGAAAACCTTTTGGCAACCGCAGACATTGTGTAAACCTCCTTACAGGAACTGGGGCCACGCGCATCGCGCAGGCCGCGACCTTACCCTAGCCTACCGAAGCCACCGGCGCCAGTGTGCTCAGCGGCGTCAACCCCCTCCAGTTGTTGCAATGCCTTCACTCCTTTAGCGAGCTGCGTATCGAGTACGTCGAGTTCCCTAGACGCGCTGCCGTCGGCACATATCGACCGACACGCCCGGCATGGCGAAGACGGCAGTGACCACGATTCGGCGTGGGTTTCGCTCGCAATCTGAGCGCGGGAAAAATATTTTTTCCGCTCTATTGCAAAGCTGCGCGCGCGGCATACACTAAAAGGTGCGCGCATACACGGCGCTGGTAGCTCCCTCCAGACTTGGCCAATCGGTCACCCCTTTGCCGGCCTTGATGAGAACGACCCTGCGGTACGGTTAGGCGTACCCTATTCACTTTTTTAAGGAATCACAGAGATGAAAATCACGATGAGTATCGTCGCGGTGGTGGCAGTGCTTGGCGCCCTTATGGCGCAGCCAGTCTTCGCGGATGCGAATGTAGAGACGTTCAAGCAGCTCGACGTGGATGGCAACGGCTTTATATCCATCGAAGAGGCCGAGGCGCACAGTGAACTCCCTGACGCGTTCGCCGACGGCGACGACAATGACGACGGCCAGCTTGACATGACGGAGTTTGGGAAACTCGAGATCAGCGACGAATAAGCAGAATCCCAAGTCAGCGGCCTCTTCACTGGCACCTTTCGGGTTGTCGGTGCCAACGTGTTCACCGGTTATGGACGGACATCGTCCTCGCCGGTTTGGCCGCTGACGCGGAAACACAGAGAAGACCCAACACAAGGGGCCCCGTTTCGGGGACGTACGGTGGCGCAGTAGCGGCCAGCTGAACGCCAGGAGGTGTGAGGTGGCCGAGGACCAATGAAACATGAGATCAGCACAGGGATCTCGAATACCTATCCACACAGAGAAATGTTATGAAACCTGAACTACCGATTATCCTTTGTTCTGCGCTGTTGTTGGTGGCCCCGCAAGTCGGCGCTCAAGATATTACTGATGGGACCATCCTCGCCTTGGATCGCGAAGCCAAGGTCCTCATATTGACTGACCGAACGACTTGGTCGCTGGAGAACTTGAAGTCTTCGCTACCCGCCGACTTGAAAGCCGGCGACCGCATCGAAATAAAATACGAGTCCGATGAAGACGGTGTCAGTGCCATCAATGATATTCGCCTTTTGCCGGTCAAAGCTTCAGCTCCAGGGGCTCCAGACATCACCGATGGAACTGTGCTCGTTTTCGATCGTAAGGCAAACGTTATTGTCTTGACGGACAGGACCACCTGGTCGCTGGAGAACTTGAAATCCTCGCTGCCCGCCGGCTTGAAAGCCGGCGACAGGATTAGAATTCAATATGAATCCGATGAAGAGGGCGTGTCGGCTATCAACAGCATTAAAATAACACCAAAATAGATCGGCGTGACAGCCCTTATCTGGGTTGACGCTGCGCCCAGGGACTTCCGACTTGCCTGATTTTGTCGGCCGAAACAATCCGCGAGGTCATCAATTCACATACGATGGCGCGGGTGCATCCAGCACCTGCGCCGCGGATTTTGGCTACCATCCTCGCGCACCGCAACGGTTTTCTAATCATCGTTAGCGAACGATAGCAAACAGCTCATCACCTCCCAACCCTTGTATCTTTCGGCTCACCAGGGTCAGCGATGCCCGCTCGCGGACGGCCGTCGCTACCGAAGCCGGCCCCGACCGACGCAATGGCGCACAGCGGCGTCAGCCCCCCTCCAGTTGTTGCAATGCCTTCACTCCTTTAGCGAGCTGCGCATCGAGTACGTCTAGTTCCTTGCTCAGCCGATCATGCTTGTGCTTATTTTTCTCGACCGTGATCTTTTCTGCAAGCGCCGCTTTCTTTACCTGCAGTTTCGCCAGTAGCGTCCTGAGCTCGTCAAGGTGCTTCTGCTTCTTGCGCTTCTTTCCATCGAGAAAGTCACCAAGGGCCGCAAGAAGTTTTGTTCTCTTCATCTTATTCTCTCCTTAGCGAGGAATAGTTGGCCGGGTCCTCAGGAGCCGGTGCGTTTGGCCATCTGCGTGAGATCGCTATCCTCGAGCGCCACATCCTGGACCGCTTCGGAAATCTCACTGTCGCCAGTCGCGAAAAGGGTGGAGGCGGCCCGGATAAGATTCTCCGAGATATGATGCGCGAACACGCTGTCATTGATCAGCGACGAGCCCATCTCCGGGGTGACAACACTCTGACCAATCAGTTGACCCAGGGCTTCCTGGTTATTGTTTCTATCTTCGTCTGCGACCAGCCTGAGCGCATCCAGTGACGACATACTCGATACGCCGTCGCCGGAGGCGCGTATCTCTTCGAGGTCACGGACGACCAGTGCGATCTGCACCCGCAGGCGATTGTAGGCTTCACGCATCACCTTGTTCTCGGAGCCGACATAGCGCGCCAAATTCTCCTGCATCTCCTCGATATCCTTGACTGCCTCCACCAACTGAGTATTGGCTTCTCTGAGCTGTTGCAGGTCGGTCGACGACTCATCGCTGCGAGAGAACTGGGTTCGACTGATGAATCCCAAGATTCCACTGTAGATTCCCTTGATATGCCGCTTATACATGGCGTCGATGTCAAATTTGTGAATCCGCGTATGAGCTGCCGCAGCCTGGTCCAGGTCCGCCTCCGAAAATACCTGCTCCTTTTTCATGCCGAGGCCGTCGATTACGATACGGGTTGCCGCCTGGAACACGCGCTCGGTCTCACGACGGACCGCCTGAACGGCTGTTGCCGGAAACTCTTCAGATGACTCCAGCAGGTACATCGGCTGGTCGACTTCGGGCTTCTTCTCCGGGAGGAGTTTTTCCAACCAAACGACAAGCATGTTCACTAGCGGCAACATAACGACAATGCCCAACAGGTTGAAAATCGAATGGAAGACAGCCAACTTCAGTGTGTAGTCGTCGTCTGCAATCCCCACTATCGCTGAAACATGGTTCACGAGGTCGACAAGTTGGTAGATGAACGCAATGGCAATGGCACCGGTCACGACATTGAACACCAGGTGGGCCACGGCCAGCCGCTTACCCGCCTCATTGGCACTCAAGGACCCCAGAATCGCGGTGATCGTGGTGCCAACGTTGGCGCCAATGGCAAGCGCCAGCGCGTTCTCATAGGTGATCTGGCCGGCCGCCAGCGCGGTGATGATCAACACCAGCGTGGCGTGACTGGATTGCATCACCACGGTAGCGAAGATCCCAATCGCGGTGAACAGGAGCACGCCCGGGTAACCGGACACCGCATACTTGGCCAGATCGATAGTCTCCTTGAATGTCTCAAAGCCCTCCTTCATGTAGTGGATGCCGAGAAACAGGAAACCCAGCCCGGCGAAGATATAACCAATACCCTTCAGCGATTTGGACGACTGGAAAACCAGGATCACACCAAACACCAGGAGCGGCATCGCGTAAGCCGCGATATTGACCTTGAGGCCAAATCCCGCGATCAACCATGCGCCAGTGGTAGTGCCCAGATTCGCGCCGAAGATAATGCCAATGCCGGCTGCCAGCGTGAGCAGCCCCGCGCTGAGAAACGAGATGGTAATTACCGAGACCAGCGAGCTGGATTGCATCACCGATGTGCTGATAACGCCGAACAGCACGCTGCGCGCGGTGGACGATGTGGCGCGCTTCAGCAGCCTGTCCAGAGCGCCGCCGGTAAAGGCCTTGAAGCCTTCCTCCAGAGACAGCATGCCGAATAGAAAAATCGCCACGCCTGCGGCAATCGCCTTGAAGTTCGGGCTTACCCAAAAGCCGTAGGCTAGTATCAGCAGCATGGTCGGAAGAAGTATTTTCTTCAACACGGGCTTTGCACCTCCAGCACGTTGACCCGCGCCTACCCTCTTGGCGCTGATCTACTTTGCTTACCTATTATTAAGTGGCGCAGAAACGATCATCGATCCCTGCGATGAGTCCCGTCGGCCCCACAACTACTGGTAACGGGGAAGGCGTTCCAGTTGGGCCTTGGTGATGGAGGAAAACACCGCTGCGTCGTCGCCTGAATACACCATGGGGGACGCCAGGGTGTTGCCGTCAGATTGTCGTCAAGCTCTTGCCGGTCCGCCTTGATTCTGTATTGAAGCAAGCGAGCGCCCCGAATCCTTGGTCACTGAAACCATTTCAACTGATCGCCCGGGCCAGGCAATCGGCGGCGTACCGCTAGAAACAAGGTCATGCATCCACGAATGATTATTCCAACACCAGTACCGCAGTCCCCGAATGATGAACGACCTTTTCCGTGTTGCCGCCCAGTAGGAAATGGCGACGCGGACCACCCTTTCGCGTCATGACGATCAAGTCGCACGGGATCTCTTCGACGGTCTTCAGTATCTGCTCATAGACCGACCCCACAGCTACGATAGTTTGTGCGGCGATACCCTCGGGTATGTGTTTCGCGACGAAGGCCTTAAGCTCCTTGCTTACCTGCGCATGCGCCTTTTTCTCGAAGTCTACGGGGAAGAAACTCTCTACCGACGGATAGTCAAAACTCGGCACAACGCTCATCACATGCAGTCTGGCCCCGCAGTTCTGCGCCAGATAGACGGCGGCCTCCAGAGGTTTCTCCCAAGTCACCGGGTCACTGATACTGATGGGTAGTAAGATTTCCTTGAACATGATTTCTCTCCGCTATGCCTCGGCGCCAAGGGGTTTAGTGGCATCCCTGCGCCTGCGCTGCAGCACGATGATCAGCCCGAGCAGAATCAGAGCGGGCAGGTACATGAGTTCCTTCCAGGGCTGGGATGCGGGTGCACGCACCTTCAGTATCTTCTGATCCCAATCCAAACCGGCCTTCTGTGCGGACGAGCCGAACGTCACATTGTCAACGATCAGCGCACCCTCCTTCTCGACCACCTGGAGACCCGCCGCCTCCAGGCGCTCTGGACCCGTTGCACCGGCGGGCAGAGTCAGCACGGCGACAAACTCTCGTGGCGCCCCGACCTCGTCTACGCCGGCCACCCGCAGACGCAGCTGTTCACCTGGCGGAAGCATCCCGGCCACCTGGGCCAGCTCGGTTGGCTCTGCGTCGTCATACGGCGGCACCAACATATCCATCCAGAATCCGGGCCTGAAGAGGGTAAAGGCAACGAGCAACAGCACCAGCGATTCGTAAAAGCGGCTCCTGGCGATGAAAAAGCCCTGGGTCGCTGCCGAGAATATCAGTATCGCGATCGTGGCCATGATAAAGATGAAGATCCCATGCGCCCAGTCCACATTAATCAACAGAAGGTCCGTGTTGAAGATAAACAGGAACGGCAGAATCGCCGTGCGCAGGCTGTAGAAAAAGGCCACGAAGCCGGTACGGATCGGGTCGCCACCGGATATGGCAGCCGCTGCGAAAGATGCCAGGCCGACCGGGGGCGTCACGTCCGCCATGATGCCGAAATAGAAGACGAACATGTGCACCGCGATCAGCGGCACGATCAGTCCGCTTTCCGTACCCAGGGTCACGATCACCGGCGCCAACAGTGAGGACACCACGATGTAGTTGGCCGTTGTCGGCAGGCCCATGCCGAGAATCAGGCTCAGTACCGCGGTAAGTATCAACATCAGCAGAATGTGGCCGAATGAGAGCACCTCGACCAGGTCCGCGAGCACGGCACCAACACCGGTTTGCGATACAGCGCCGACGATTACGCCGGCGGTTGCGGTCGCAATGCCTATACCGATCATGTTCCGGGCGCCGTCGATCAGACCCTGCCTCAAGTCGACCAGGCCGTTCATGAACTCGGCACCCAGACCCCCCTGCCGTCGCACCAATGCCTTGAGCGGGCGCTGGGTTACCAGAATGAAGATCAGAAGCATCGCCGCCCAAAACGCCGACAGGCCGGGAGACAGGCGTTCCACCATCAGGCACCAGACGAGCACCACCACCGGCAGCAGGAAGTGCAGACCGGATTTCACCGTCGGGGCAGGTTCCGGAAGTTTTGTGACCGGCTGGTTCGGGTCGTCCAATTTCAGCTCAGGGAAACGCGCACCAAAGACGATCAGCGCCCCGTAGACCACCGCCAGCAGGCCGGCGATTATCCAGCTCGCCGCATCACCGAACGCGGGCTTCATCCAGCCGACGCCGTAGTAGACGATCAAGGCCAGGCCGGCCACGAGCAGAAAGCCGGTCAGGATACCGATCACACGCTGTACCCACGGCTTGGGTTCAACCGCCCGGGGCAGCCCCTGCATGTTTGCTTTCATCGCCTCGAGGTGCACGATATAGACGAGGGCGATGTAAGAGATCAACGCTGGCAAGAAGGCATGCTTGATCACCTCGAAATAGGAGATGCCGACATACTCCACCATCAGGAACGCCGCTGCCCCCATTACGGGTGGCATGATCTGCCCGTTCACGCTCGACGCCACCTCAACGGCGCCTGCCTTCTCGGCCGGAAAGCCGACCCGTTTCATCAGGGGTATCGTGAAGGTCCCCGTGGTCACCACGTTGGCGATACTGGAACCCGAGATTAGTCCTGTCATCGCGGAGGAGACCACTGCCGCCTTCGCGGGCCCACCCCGTAGATGGCCCATCAACGAGAAGGCCACCTTGATGAAATAATTGCCGGCACCGGCCTTGTCGAGCATGGCCCCGAACAGCACGAACAGGAATACGAAACTGGTAGAGACGCCGAGGGCGATGCCGAACACACCCTCCGTCGAGATCCACTGGTGATTGGCCACGGAGGCGAGGGTTTCGCCTTTATGGGCCAGCATCGCAGGCATGTAGGGGCCGGCAAACGTGTAGATCAGAAACACCGCTGCGACCACCATCAACGGCGGCCCCAGTGCACGGCGGGTGGCCTCCAACAACAGCAGCATCCCGACACAGGCGACGGCGATATCATAGCTCGTCGGCGCCGCCGGTCGTGCGGCCAGCTGCTGGTAGAAGAGAAATATGTAGCCGGCGCAGAAGGCGCCGACCAGCGCCATCACCCAGTCCTGGATCGGTATGTAGTCATGCGGCGAATTCTTGCGCGGCGGATAGGCCAGGTAGGCCAGGAATATCGCAAACGCGAGATGAATCGATCGCGTCTCGGTATCGTTGAATACGCCGATCTCCAGTATGAACGGCAGTGGCGATGCGATCCATAGCTGAAACAGCGACCACACGGCCGCGGTGGTCAATATGATCTTGCCGGCGATACCCGGCGGCGTGCGTGCACCGGTGTCGGACTGCGCCACCAGATCCTGCAGCTCATCATCCTTATGCATCTCGTCGCCCGCGGACTTGTCTTGCGAAACACCGTTAGTCATGGCGCTTCCTCCTGAATTTGATGTTCTCGTTCGGACAGCCGATGAACTGACAGCAGAGTCAGCACTTCGTCTCTACCGGGCTACGGGGTAATCCAGCCACGCTCGATGTAATAGCGGCGTGCACCCTCGTGCAGGGGTGCCGTCAGACCCTCGCCTATCATCTTTGCCGGATCCAGATGGGCAAAGGCCGGGTGCATTTCACCCAACCTCTCTAGGTTCTCGAAAACCGCCTTGACGATGTAATAGACCGTGTCCGGGTCCAGCGTGCTGGATGCGACCAGTGTGGCCTTTACGCCAAAAGTGGACACTGGGTCCGGGTTGCCGGCGTACATGCCCCCGGGCACCTCCGCGTAGGCATAAAACGGATTGTCATTGACCAGCCGGTCGATCTCCGTTCCCTTGACGTCGACGATTCGGGAATTGCACGCGGAAGCGGCGTGCGCGACCGAGGGATTCGGGTGGCCCACGACATAGACCAAGGCCTGGATACGATTCTGACACAGGGCCATTGCCTGCTGTGATGCGGGTAGTTCATTGGCGAGAGAGAACACACTCTTGTCCCAGCCCTTGGCGGTCATGACGACCTCCATGGTGGCATGTTGGCCGGAGCCCGGATTACCGAGGTTGACGCGTTTTCCGCGCAGATCCTCGAAGGTCTTGATGCCGGAATCGGCACGGGCCACGACCGTGAACGGCTCGTTGTGCATTGAGAACAGCGAGCGCAGATCGCTGTCGGGGCCTGCCGCGCTGAACGCCCCGGTGCCTTTATAGGCATGGTATTGGGCGTCCGACTGGGCCAGGCCGAGCTGCAGCGTCCCGTCGCGAATCTGCTCGAGGTTGCTGACGGAACCGTTCGAGATCTTCGGCGCGCAGATGATTCCGTGACCATCCGTCTCGGTATTCACGAGACGGCATATGGCGCGACCTGCCTGATAATAGATTCCTGCCGAACTGCCGGTACCGATCGTTACATCGGCGGCGCCCCAAGCGGACAGCGCACAGCCGAACAGCAGAACCCCGGATAAGACCAAGCGTGCCATCTTCATGACCCGTCCTCCTTGTTTTTATGTGTACTCTGTCTTCTTGACCTGTACACAGTTCGGAACGTGCGGGCCTTGTGTGACCGCGGCCCGCACACCCGGCTTTATTTCAGCAGGCCGGTTTCCTTGAAGTACTTAAGCGCGCCTTCGTGGAGCGGTGCCGACAGCCCGTCTGTAACCATATGCTCCTTTTGCAGATTGGCGAAGGCCGGGTGCAAGGCCTTGAAGCGGTCAAAATTGTCGAATACCGCCTTGACCACTGCGTAGATGGTGTCCTCGTCCGAGGCGGTGGAAGAGACGAAGGTGGCGACCACGCCGAATGTCTCGACGTCGGCATCCGTGCCGGTATACATGCCGCCCGGCACCTTTCCCATTGCATAGTAAGGCTTGCTCTCGACCAGCTTGGCGATCTCAGGGCCGGTCACCGGTACGACCACCGCTTCGCACGAACTGGTGGCCTCCTGGATGGAGCCGCTCGGGTGCCCGACCACGAACACCATGGCATCGATCTTGTTGTCGCACAGTGCCTGTGCCTGCTCCGAAGACTTCAGCTCGGAGGCCAGTTGAAAGTCACTGTTGGTCCAGCCCTTGGCCTCCATGATCACGTCGATGGTGGCACGCTGCCCGGAGCCCGGGTTTCCGATGTTGACCCGCTTGCCCTTCAGATCGTCGAAAGACTTGATGCCTGCGTCCTTTCGCGCAATGACGGTGAACAGCTCAGGGTGAACGCCGAATACCGCTCGCAGGTCCTCCCACGGGCCCTGGTCCGCGAACGCGCCCAACCCGTCCATGGCATTGAACTGTTGATCGGACTGGGCCACGCCCATGTTCTGATTTCCGGACCGGATGGAATTGAGGTTGGCCACAGAGCCACCGGTCGAGGGCGCCGTACACTTGAGCCCGGTTTTGGCGCTGTCGCGATTGACCAGTTTGCAGATGGACTGACCGACGACATAGTAGACGCCCGTCTGCCCGCCGGTCCCGATGGTGACAAACTTGTCGGTAGCGGATGCCGTACCCGTCAAACTCGTCAGCAGCAAAGTCGCCGCAGCCAGGATTATTCGATTTTTCATTTGTCTTTTCTCCTCCTATATTTGATTTTCATAGCCGTTGCGGACCGCGCACCAGCTAGCGCTTGATTCTGGCGCCCTGTTCGCAACGGCCAAGGCATTGTAATGTCTGCCGCGGCATCACCTGCTCGGTAACCCATCAGCACGGCAGTCCAAACCTGCCGACGTACCTACTCTTCAACCCGATGCGAAACGAACATCAAATCGCACTCAGTTCGCCGAGGCAGGATTCGATAATATCCAGCCCTTCATCGATGATTTGATCCGAGGCTGTCAGCGGCACCAGCACCCGAATGGTGTTGCCGTAGACGCCGCAGGATAGAAGAATCAGGCCGCGTTGCGCCGCTGCCGCAACCAGGCTGCTTGGCCAAGTCCGGATTCGGGACGCGCTCGCTCTCCGTCTTTGAAGAGCTCCATCGCCACCATGGAGCCCAGACCCCGCACGTCACCGATGCAGCGCCAGCGATCCGCCATGGCAGCCAGGCGCTTCCGCAAGTGCTCACCGAGCTGAAGGCTGCGCGCGAGGATCCCCTCCTCCTCGAACACGTCCAAGACCGCCAGCGCCGCGGCACAACCCAGCGGGCTACCGGCGTAGGTTCCACCGAGACCACCGGGCCCCACACTGTCCATCACATCGGCGCGGCCGACCACCGCCGAGATCGGGATGCCGCCGGCGATACTCTTGGCCAGGGTGATCAGATCCGGACAGACGCCGCTGTGCTCTATCGCAAAGAACTTTCCGGTCCGCCCCGCGCCGGCCTGGACCTCGTCGGAAATCAGAAGAATGCCGTGCTCGTCACACAGGGCCCGCAGCTTGTGCAGAAAATCGAAGGGAGCGACATAAAAGCCACCCTCGCCCTGTACCGGTTCGATGATGATGGCTGCAACCCGTGAGGGTTCGACGTCGCATTTGAAGATATTCTCCAGTGCCGCCAGTGACTGATCCGGACTTATCCCGTGGACATCCATCGGAAACGGCGCATGGAATATCTCGGCGGGAAAGGGACCGAAGCCCGCCTTGTAGGGCAGTACCTTTCCAGTCAGCCCCAACGTCATCATGGTACGGCCGTGGTAACCACCGTTGAACGCAATGAGGGCCGATCGCCCCGTGTAGGCGCGTGCAATCTTTACCGCATTCTCCACGGCCTCTGCGCCGGTGGTCAGGAACAGGGTCTTGTTGGGGCCACTGCCGGGGGCGAGTCGATTCAGTCGCTCGGCCAGTTCTATATAGGGCTCGTAGGGCAGGACCTGAAAACAGGTATGCGTATAGCGCGCCATCTGTTCCTGCACGGCCGCCATTACCTTGGGATGCCGGTGCCCCGTATTGAGCACACCGATGCCGCCGGCGAAGTCGATGTATCGCTTGCCGTCGACGTCCCATACCTCGGCATTCTCGGCACGCTCAGCATAAATGTTGTGCATATTGGCCACGCCGCGGGCGACGGCATCCGTTGCGCCGTGCAAGGAGATCCGAATTCGTACTCGTGCCTCCCCCGAAACCCTTTTCGTGCTCTAACGCCTGTTTGCTCTTCACTTCAGATGTTCTCTCTATCAAGAATGGATGCCGCCAATGCAGAGATACTTGATCTCGAGATATTCATCGACGCCGTACTTGGACCCTTCGCGACCGATACCCGATGACTTCACCCCGCCGAAAGGCGCGATCTCCGTTGAGATGATGCCGGCATTGGCGCCGACCATGCCGTATTCGAGTGCCTCCGAGACACGCCAGACCCGCGCCAGATCGCGGCTGTAGAAATACGAGGCCAAGCCGAATTCGGTATCGTTTGCCATACGCACGGCCTCGTCTTCGGTCTTGAATCGGAACAAGGGTGCCAAAGGCCCAAAGGTTTCTTCATTGGCGACGGCCATGGCCGGACTCACATCGGTCAACATCGTTGGTTGGAAGAATGTCCCGCCAAGCTCGTGCCGGCCGCCACCGATCGCAACTTTGGCACCTTTACTGACGGCATCGCTGATATGCGATTCGACTTTCTGCACCGCGGCCTCGTTGATCAACGGGCCCTGGGTGACACCTTCCTCCAATCCGTTACCCACTTTGAGTTGGTCCTGCATTGCCGCAGCAAATTTGCGGGCAAACGCATCGTAGATCCCGTCCTGAACCAGAAAACGGTTGGCGCACACGCAGGTCTGACCGCTGTTGCGATACTTTGATGCCATCGCCCCCTCGACTGCCGCATCCAGATCGGCGTCGTCGAAGACAATGAACGGCGCGTTGCCGCCCAATTCGAGAGAAACCTTCTTCACCGTGCCGGCGCACTGCTGCATCAACAACTTGCCGACGGCCGTGGAGCCAGTGAAGCTGAGCTTGCGTACGATCGGGCTGGAGGTCATCTCACCGCCAATGGCCTTCGCATCGCCGGTCACGACGTTCAGCACGCCGGGCGGAATTCCCGCACGTCCGGCCAGCTCGCACAAAGCCAATGCCGAATAGGGCGTCTCCAGCGCGGGCTTGACAACCATGGTGCAGCCGGCCGCCAGCGCGGCACCTGCCTTGCGCGTGATCATCGCTGCGGGGAAATTCCAGGGCGTGATGGCCACACAGACGCCGATCGGCTGCTTGATCACGACGATCCTTTTGTCCGCCTGATGTTGCGGAATCACGTCGCCGTAGACGCGCCTGCTTTCTTCAGAGAACCATTCAATAAACGAGGCCGCATAGGTGATCTCGCCTTTGGCCTCGGGTAAGGATTTGCCCTGCTCAGTGGTCATGATCGTGGCAAGGTCGTGCTGATTGGCCATGATGAGCTCGAACCAGGCGCGCAGCTTTGCAGCGCGCTCCTTTGCCGTTTGCGCCCGCCAGCCGGACAAGGCCGCCTGCGCGGCCTGCAGTGCCCTGCGCGTTTCAGTCTCACCGCAGTTTGGAACTTGCCCTATCACCTCGCCATTGGCTGGGTTGCTTACGGGCGCAGTGCCTCCATCGTCCGCTCCAACCCATTCACCATTGACGTAGCAATGCTGGCGAAATAGATGCTGGTCGGCAAGATTCTGCACGGTCCTTCGACTCCTCATTTGTGAAGTAAGCACCCCAGACGGCGCGGGGCATAGATTCGACGATAGTTCCGAGCAGCATTCGTAGATACCGACCCGGCACGCGCTAAGCAGCGCCTCACGAAAGACTAGCAGCGCTTAATATCTTAAACAAGATGAATCTTCGGACCGCCCATCACGACCAAGGCATCCCACGCGTCTTCGATGCGTTCCTGACATAATTTGATCGAGTTAAAATATAAACAATTGCTAAATTTCGATCGATTTGCATTCCGCCACGTACGCCGATGGCGTGTGTCGACTTGACTTTGGCTTTTAATATTTTAAACACTACACTGCAACCATATGGGAATTTTGACCGCGTATGCGTTGACCGATCGGGAAGGAGAACTAGTTGGAACTCGGGTCACGATTGAGGGCAGCGCGAAAGAAGCAGGGGTTATCCCAGCGGATGTTGGCGCGCGTTTCGGGTGTCAATAACGGGACCATCTCACTGATCGAACAGAACAAGGTAAGCCCCTCTGTGGCAATTCTGAAACGGCTGCTGGACACCATCCCCATGTCGCTAGGTGAGTTTTTTGATGACCAAGGGTTGGCGAAGCAACAACGCTTTTTCCGGGCCACAGAGCTTCCCGAGTTCGGATCAGGCGAGGTTTTGTTTCGGCAGGTCGGTGCCAGCATCCCCGGGCGACAGCTGCAGATCCTTCGCGAACGCTATCTTCCCAACGGCGATACCGGTAAGACGATGCTGAGTCATGACGGTGAAGAAGGCGGGATCATACTTGTCGGGGAGATCGAGATAACCGTGGGCGACGAGGTGGCCGTACTCGGTGCCGGCGACGGCTATTATTTTGACAGCAACATTCCCCATCGCTTCCGTAATCTGGGCGATGTGGATTGCGAAATCGTCAGCGTATGTACGCCGCCGACGTTTTGACGGGGCGCTGGCGGGTCGCCCATGGAAGCAGCACAGCGCGACTGCCCGAAATCAGGTGACGTTGGGACAGGTGCCCCCCAAAAAAACATCTGCAACGCCGGCTGGTCGCCGTTACTTCGCAGCCCATGGGCGTCGCGAAACCAAAGATGCCTGCAGCACCGAAGCGATGATTTAAACAATCGACAAAAATGTGTCACCAGCGAGGAATAGCGCCATGTCCGACCCAGCAATTGCAGTCACCAGCGACGTCGAGTACGCCGCCCTCGCGTTCTACCACAAGATCTCGTATCTGCGTTCCGACACCTGGACGCGGCTGCATCGCATAACCACTCGATTGAGTGAACGACAGGCGGTGAGCGGTGATACGACCGCGCTGGCGGAAGATGCCAGATCGGCGATGCACACCCTGGAAGAAATCGAAGACTACACGGCATTTCCCTCGAAAGACGACTTTCGCCTGTTATGGCGACTCCTCGACGAAAAGGAATACATTCTGCTCAACCGTGCAGTCAGCCGAGTCTCGCGGGCTCTCTCGAGCGACGTATATCGTAACCGCCCAATCAATCTGTCGCGCGGTCAGATCGAGGGCGAAGAGAAAGAGCAAGAGCAAGAGGGACTAGAACTCCATCTCGACACCACGATGAGTCAGACACCGCCCTACTTTGAATTGATGGTGGTCGATGAGCTGACACCGAAGGAAGAAGCGGTCATCCGCAGCTCCTTCCGCAGCGTGCAGCGGCCGGAAGATCAGTTTGTTTACGATGTCATCGTGGTACCGAGCTTTGAAGATGCGGTCGCCGCCGTATTGATCAATCCGAACATACAGGCCTGCATCCTGAGATCCGGATTTCGTTATCACTCAAAGCGCAACCTCAAGCTGTTTGATCGTTACATCGCGGGTATGCACTCGATTGATCTCGAGAACATGACCTCCACCGATCTGAGCATGATCCTGGGCAACATCATCAACGGCTTACGCCCGGAGCTGGATCTCTACCTCGTGTCCAATATGGCGGTCGAGGCCTACGCAGCGCGCGATACGGGCGCTTTCAAACGCATTTTCTATCGCGAGACTGATTATGTCGAACGTCATCTGAACATCATAAGAGGGATCTCGCAGCGCTTCGAGACCCCATTCTTTTCCGCACTCCGAAAATACAGCCGCCAGCCCATGGGCGTCTTCCATGCGATGCCGATCTCGCGCGCCAAGTCATTGATATGCTCCCACTGGATCCGGGACATGCTGGAGTTTTACGGCCTCAACATATTCATGGCTGAGACTTCGGCCACCTCTGGGGGGTTGGATTCCCTGCTGCAGCCCTCAGGTGCGCTGAAGAAATCCCAGCAACTGGCGGCGCGCGCGTTCGGTGCGCGCACCACGTTCTTCGTCACCAACGGCACGTCGACCGCCAACAAGATCGTAGTACAGGCATTGGTCAACCCAGGCGACATCGTTCTAGTCGATCGCGATTGCCATAAGTCACATCACTACGGGATGGTGCTGTCCGGTGCCGAGGTCGCCTATCTGGACGCCTATCCTCTGCATGACTACTCCATGTACGGCGGCGTTCCGCTCCGTGAAATGAAGCGTCTGCTGTTGAGGTACAAGAAAGATGGCCGCCTCCACAAAGTAAAGATGCTGTTGCTCACAAACTGCACCTTCGACGGCATCGTCTACGATGTGCAGCGCGTCATGGAGGAGTGCCTGGCCATTAAGCCCGACCTGGTTTTTCTGTGGGACGAGGCCTGGTTTGCCTTTGCCGCCTTCAACCCCGTTTACCGCAGCAGGACCGCGATGTATTCGGCAAGAAAGCTGCGCGACAGATACCGCACCGAAGCCTACCGCGAGCAATACCAGGCCTTCCGCAAAGAGACCGAACATCTCGATCCGAACGACCTAGAGGCATGGGTCGGGATCCGGCTACTGCCGGATCCGGACGTTGCCCGAGTGCGTGTCTACGCAACCCAATCTACCCACAAGACGCTCACCTCGCTGCGCCAGGGATCCATGATCCATATCTACGACCAGGATTTCCGTCAGAAGGTAGAGGCCCCGTTCCACGAGGCGTATATGACCCACACCTCCACATCGCCGAACTATCAGATCCTGGCCTCTCTGGATATCGGTCGGCGCCAGGTGGAGCTCGAAGGCTATGAGATGGTCAACAAGCAGGTGGAACTCGCACTGACGCTACGTGAGCAGATCAAGAATCAGCCGCTGTTGAAAAAGCACTTCAGCATTCTGACGAGCAAGGAACTGATCCCCGCGGAATTCCGTCCATCGGGTATCGAGACCTATTACGACCCCAAGCTCGGCTGGTGCCGTATGGAGGACGCCTGGATCTATGAACGCGACGAATTCGTCATCGATCCGTCGCGAGTGACGCTCTTCCTTGGCCGCACCGGCATCGATGGCGACACGTTCAAGAACGAGTACCTGATGGACAAATACGGTATCCAGATCAATAAGACATCGCGCAATACCGTGCTGTTCATGACCAATATCGGCACCTCGCGAAGCTCCATCGCCTATCTCATCGAAGGCCTCATGAGTATCGCCCGAGAGCTTGAGTGGCAGCGCGAGGAAAATAGCGCAGCCGAGAACCGGATTCTGAATCGCCAGATCAAGTCGCTGACCAATGATCTACCGCCGCTGCCGGACTTCAGTGAATTTCATCCGTCATTCCATCGTTCTGTTTCCGGCGACACACCAGAAGGTGACATTCGCACGGCATATTTCATGGGGCAAAACGATAGTCTCTGCGAGCACCTGCGGATCGATAACGGTGAAATGCAGAAAAATATGAACACAGGTCGCATCGTCGTATCCACGACTTTTGTGATCCCCTATCCACCCGGCTTCCCGATCCTGGTCCCTGGCCAAGTGATCAACAAGGACATCCTGGATTTCATGCTGGCCCTGGATGTCAAAGAGATCCACGGTTATCGGCCGTCACTCGGGCTTTCGGTGTTCACCGAGGAGGCCTTGCGTGAAGTCAAGAATGCCGAATCGGTCAGTGAGATCACCGAGATCGTCGAGGTAGAACAGCACCAGGGCGTTGCGCCTGCGAAAGCAACAGCGAAAACACCGGCAGCGAAAAAGAAAGCATCACCCGCTGCCGTGACAAAGAAGAAGACCAAGCCGAAACTAAAAATGCCATCCGCCTAGCCCGGCATACGACCTTGCGTGCGCATCAGCGCCACAAGGGCACAGCGCACCTGGGGCACATCGGCCTGCGTTCGGGTAGAAGTATTGCAGCTGAGAAGACTGAAGCGCTGGAGAAGGAAAGCACCCTTGAAAATGCCGAAGATCCGACAGCTGCTAACAAGATTCCTTACAACACTTGGGCTCCGGCTTGGACCGGTAGTCATGAACAACAGCCCAATGCGCGATCACCAGACCGAGGAGCACGTTCCCATGAAGAGAAAACTGACAGGCATCTCCGATATTCGACGCTTTTTCCATCGCAACGAGCGCCCGATCTTTTTCATCAGCGCCACCAACTTCAACCTGCTCGGCATCGACGAGTGGGTCAAGAAGTTCCACTACATCTCCTATGTCGATTGCTATGACGGCGCGCATCCGAACGTGTTCGTCCCTACAGAGATCGCGCATCCCGAGTTCGAGAGCATCGAAGACATCAACAATTATCTGCTGGAGCATAAGGAAGTCATAGACTACATCAAGAGCTTCGGCCCCGATCCGGTGGCGGTTTTCCTGATGTTCAATGAGCGCACAGAGGAACTCTGCCGCGAGCTGGGTATCGAGATATGGTTCCCGCCGGCGAGTCTGCGGTCGCGTTGTGACAACAAAATGGAGACGGTTCGCATCGGCAACAAGGCCGGCGTACCCAGTGCGCCGAACGCCCTGTCCAAGGTCGATAGCTATCAGCACTTGGCTGCAGATCTGCGAAGAACACGGGCTGAGCAACGATGTGGTGATTCAGACGGCCTTCGGCGATTCGGGCCACACCACCTTCTTCATCTCTAACGAAGATGACTGGAATAAGCACGCGGATGAGATCACCCCGGATCCGGAGGTGAAGATCATGAAGCGTCTGAACTGCCGCGGCTCCACCCTCGAGGCCTGCACTACCAGTCAGGGCACCATCGTAGGCCCGTTGTTGACCGAGGTTGTCGGCGCCAAGGAGCTGACACCCTATCGCGGCGGCTGGTGCGGCAACGAAATCTTTCCCGGCGCCTTCTCGCAGGAAATTCGCGACAAGGCGCGTGACTACACGTTTCAGTTCGGTGAGCAATTGCGTAAAGAAGGGTATCGTGGCTACTTCGACCTGGATTATCTGATTGATACGGACAGCGGTGAGATCTATCTGGGTGAATTGAATCCAAGAGTCACCGGCGCGAGTTCTATGACCAATCACGCGGCCTTTGCGCATGCCGATGCGCCACTTTTCCTGTTCCATCTCTTGGAATTCTCGGGCATGGAATTCGAGTTCGACGTCGAAGACTTGAACGCCCGGTGGTCCGATCCGGAATACATCGACAGCTGGTGTCAGTTGGTGATCAAACACACCCGCGATGACGTCGATATCGTAACGGATGCACCCCCGACAGGCATCTGGAAAATGAACGATAGCGGCACGGTCGAATACAGCCGGTTCGACTACCACCGGCGCGCCGTGAGCAACGAGCGGGAGGCCTTTTTCCTGCGTATCACAGGCCCGGACGACTACCGCTACGAGGGTGCCGATCTCGGGATACTGATCCTGCGAGGGCGCTCAATGTCCGGTGATTTCATCCTGAACGACCGGGCACGCGCGTGGATCAAAGGGATCGTTTCCAACTACCGTGGCAAACCTCTTTCCGCCCCGGAAGCGGCGCCGGAGGCGGGAGCATTCAAGATCATGTAGCCGGCCGGCCTGCTACGCGCTGCCCTGGAACCACGCCGGAAACCTCAACAAGTGACTATGGAACGCACCATCACTGCATTCTCCGAGGCCTTGCCGGGCGAGAAGTGGCAGTCGCTGTTTCGTTACCATTGGCCGGCTTATCGGCGTTGGTTTCTCGGTGAGGGCGCGGAAGCGCGCCCTCTCTATCTGAGTGCACGCCGGGCACTGCGGCGGCATATGCCCGAGTTGATGCCTACTTATGAACATCTCACGGAACTCGCCGGGGGCGGCGACATCGCCGCGCGCTTTCTGACGCTCTACCGCCCGCCCGCTTACGTGCGTGGCTGCTCTCAGGCCGTCTGGACCGGCTCCCCCCCGATCCTGGTACGCAACTACGATTACAGCCCACAACTATTCGAAGGCGCGATTCTGCATACGGCTTGGAACGGTCGCAAGGTGGTCGGCACCAGCGACTGCCTCTGGGGACTGGTTGACGGCATGAACGAGGACGGGCTGGTCGCTTCCCTGAGTTTTGGGGGGCGCAAGGTGGTGGGAGACGGCTTTGGCGTGCCGCTACTGTTGCGGTACATTCTCGAATTCTGCTCCACGACCGCTGAGTCGGTCGAGGTCCTGTGTCGCATCCCTAGCCACATGTCCTACAACGTAACTATCCTGGACAGCCAGGGTGACTTCAAGACGGTATTCATCGCACCCGATCGCGCACCCCAGGTCACGCGACGCGCGGTGACCACGAACCATCAACAGGGTGTCGAATGGGATCAGCATGCCGGGGCAAGCAAAACCCTGGAGCGGGAGCGCGCACTCGAAAGATACCTCGAAAAATATGCGGACGATTCCTACCGCCTGATTCGCGCGTTTCTGCGTCCGCCCCTGTACTCCACGGCCTACCGACGTGGATTCGGAACGCTTTACACCGCCGTATACCAGCCAATTTCGCTGGACGTGGAGTATCTCTGGTCACACGAAAGCTGGCGGTTTTCCATGCACGCATTCGTTGATGCCATGATCAGAGTGAAATATCCCTTTGTGCCGGGTTCGTTGGAACTGCTGCACTAGCCAGGATTCTTCGAATCAATTCCCGGCAAGGTCCACGGTGTTCGGCAAGACGGCCGGCGCCGCAGCGTTGTCCACTCCCTGGTCATTGATGCCAGCACGAGACCCACGATGTGGCTTGATCAGCGGACCCAGGCTCTGCAGATAGGCCTCGGACTCCGGTGTTCGGTAATACACGGGAAAATCCACCGGCCGGTCGCGGAAACTCTTGAGCGGCTGGCCGAGGCTGCGGATACCCACCTCACGCTCACGACGCACCCGACCGAGGTTGATCTCCACCGGGATCATCTCCTCGCCACCACCCGCCTGATGGATGATGTAGCCTGCAGGTCCTACTACGATGGAGGAGCCCACGCCGCCTTCACCGACGCCGTTGATGTCGAAGAAATAGCATTGATTGGTAACGGCCGTAGCCCTGGCGATCGAGAGCTCCACATCGCGGTCGATAGTATCGGTCATGGTCGGGTGGAGAATTACCTCGGCGCCCATGGATGCCAGCGTCCGCGAGGTCTCGGGAAACCACATGTCGTAACAGATGGAGACCCCAAAGCGTCCTACGTCCGGCACATCAAAGACGAGGAATTCAGAGCCGGGCTCCACATGGTTCTCGTAGGGCTGGAACGGGAACATCTTCCGATAACGGCCCACGACGTGACCGGTCGGATCGATTACCGATGCGGTGTTGTAAATCAGATCACCCGCCGCTTCGAACATGGACCCCGGAAGCAGCCAGATACGATGTCTTGCCGCCATCTCCCTGAACGCATCTTCGGATGGCCCGGGTAAACTCGTTGCATGCCCAGGGAGCGGACCAAATGCGGCCAGCTCACTGAACACGACCATCTGCACCCAGGGAAACCGCGCCATCAGGATATCCAATCGGCGCGCCATCGCGGTAATGTTCTCTTGCGAGGCCGAAATATGCATCTGTATGCCGGCAATAGCGAAGGGGGTCATCAATTATCTCCCTAAGCGCAACGCGCTCGTTGAGGCGGTGGTTTATACGCCTCAGTCTATCCGAAATGAAAATCGCGTACTTTAGTTTTCCGCCCCTGCTTCATCACCAGTGAATGCAATAAAAAGGTTTGTGGGCATCGGGATACCGGACACCCCGCTTCGTTCAAGGATTGCCTAAACCAACCCTTCGTGGGTACATTTCGACGCAGCCAGGCCCACCGCCTCGTGTAAAGCCAGCTCCATCGGCCGGCCACAGCTCAGCGCATAGATCATCGCCGCATTGAACACGTCGCCGGCACCCAATGTGTCGACCACCGATTCCAATTGCGGCGCTGCCGAATAGAAAAGCCGGCCGTCGTGATCAATCGCCCAGGCCCCCTGTGCGCCCCAGGTGCAGGTGGCACGGACGCCCGGCGGCAGGCTGCCCAGAAGTCCCGTTGCATCTGAAGAACCTCGTGCCAACGCGTAATCGCGTGAAAACAGCAAAAGGTCGGCCTGTTCGAAGATTTCCTCAATCCCCCTCCTCGGCTTCTCCACCTCCAGCGACACCGGCAGTGCGCATACGTCACGCGCACGCTGCAGCATCGGCACCAGTTGATCGATCGCGCGGCCCTCGAAATGTACCCAATCGAAACCACGCAGGTCCAGCTCGAAAAATTCCTCGGCGCGATATTCGGGAAGGTTGCGGTAATGAACGATGCTGCGCGAGCCAGTCGCCTCGCTGAGCAGGATGTACGAGGTCGGCATTGCCGCTCCCGGGATACACACCGCCAGCGAGGCATCCACGCCGTTGCGGGCGAAGCCACGCTGCGCGATTTCGGCCGGCTGTGCCAGGTTGCCTACCCAAAAGGCCTGCACGCCCAACTGCGCGAGCACGATTGCGGTATTCGCGGCATTGCCTCCCATACGCTGTGACTGTGCTAGCACGCGCACCTCGGTGTCTTCGGCCGGGTATTCTTCGACCCGGTTGATGATATCCAGCGTGGCAATCCCCACGCACATCACGCGCGCCATATCTCAGATAGTTCTTCTGCCCTTCTACGCTATACAGGATAGTCTGCGCTGCTTTGACCCGAAAAAGAGTCTGCTTTTGCTCTTCGGATGAAATGAGCCGAGCGAACTGCATCGTCGAGCACTGCGAAGATTTCGCCCGGGAGAATCGATCAAGGTTGGTGAAGGCTGGGGTTACATGTTTCTAATGCTCGACAAAGACCTCCGGTCGTTGCATGGTTGACGACTCAGCCACCCCCTTTGCTTCCAAGCGTCTTGATCGCAGCAACGGCCTTCGCCTGCAGATCTCTAGCCCAGGTCGGCTGCGGCAGATTCCAACCGATGAACATACCTACCAAAATCCAAAACAAAGTCGACATAGTTTGCTCCGAGAACATTCAAAATAAGGATCACGATGAAAATAATCGCTGATTCCGACGAGCTTGGGTGCGATGTGAAGGCCAGCAGGTTACCCGATCATCGAGGTTCAAACCGGAAGGCACAGGTCAGCGGTGGGCCAATTATGGGGGTTTACCGTCATTAAACACAGATGATGCTCAACTCCGGCAGCTCTGCGGTGACGAATCACAGCACTCGGCCAGCTGCGGAAATTCTCGGGCTCCAGTGGCCCTGTACGAAAATAAATGTGGCACCATTGACCGAGTGCTTCACGCGACATACGGAAAAACCACTACCATGGCTCCGCGAATTTTCCTGATGCTTGTTATCACCATGCCCAGCATAGTCATAGCCGATGCCGCGGATGGCCAGTTTATGGGTTACCAGCTGGGCAGCAATTATCAGCGCAGCGCGAATACTCGGACGCACATAACATTTACCGGCAACCTGAAAATTACGGCCGAGAACCCAGTCAAGCCGGCCAACGTCGATGACGTAACGCTCACAACCACTGCCGGGACACTGACCATTGGCTATATCAACGCGCTAAGCTGGTTCGACACCGAAGCCAAGGCGCGCGAGTTCGGCCGGGAATACTTCAAGCTGCTGCGCGCCAAGTATCCAGAATGGAAGCTTGGTCGCGACGTACTGGATGCCAACATGAACGTGGTCGAAGTGAACCTGTATAAACAGCCGTATCAATTGCGAATGCTACTCACCGATGGGCGCCGAGATGGCAAGATGATGTGGCGCATATCCATGACCTTGACGTGGCTGCCGGGTACCAAAGAGGCAGAGGCCTGGAGAGACTTGTCGCACACCCAGCGGATGGCCGCGCAGCAAGAGAAGCGCGAGGTGCTGCTCGACCAAGCGGATACGCGCGGGCTTTGATTTATGGAGTGATCGCTACCGCACCGGCCAGCAGAAGACGGATCTCCTTGGTAAATTTGGGATTCACCGGATGCGAGAATCACGCTTGAGGCCTCAAGCTTTATCGATGTCGCTTCCCCTGTAAGGCCCTACAGATCGGGCGCGGTGCCCGCCTGAACGCCGCGACAAAAGCGAAACAGACATCTGAATCGCTTTGATGTACTCATGACTCCAGTCTCTCAAAGTTTGGAGTCTCAGGAAAAGCCGGGGCGATTCACCCGCTGCGTGGCTTTACCGACGCGTTTGCTGACCGTCCAGGTCCGCAGGCGCCGAGGCATGGAACTCTCGCTACGCGTCAGTCCTCAAAACCGGTCTCCGCAGGCGCCTGCTGCGCGTCGCGGTAGATCTTGAGCGCTTGCCAGGCCAACGCCACGGCTGCGACGACTGCAGCCGACATGATGATCGACTGCGTGCTTTGGGCCAGGTGGCGGAATTCTTTGAGGGTCATTTGCATGGATAAAGCTCCCTTGTGTTCTCGTCGGTCGACACGGAACCGAGTCCTGAAAACCGGCATCCCGCGCACGCAGCGGCGTTGAAATCCCCGAGAGGCAGTCGCTGTCCTGATAACAATTAGCACAGATGATCCCAGCTTCAACTCCGATTCCCTCCAGGGCGACTGGCAGCAAGTCGAGCCCCGGCGCCCCGATTATCGAACCGTTGGTCGCAGACATTCAAGTAGACACAGTCTGTCTTGTGCATCAACGAAGCGGATCTATCAATGGTACTTTGGACCGCTTTGACCGAGAGTGCCCATAACGAATGCCGTACCAATCACTCCGCAAACCGATCTATTCTGATGTTTCGGCTAAGGACTGCTTGCGGCCTTGTTACACTGAATCCCTGACGATCTGATTCGTGGCCCTGGCAGTAATCGCTGAAGCTAGTTAGCCAAGGCCTCGCCCGACATGACTTTGAGCAGAAATTGGTCGCCGTTCTTCTCGTCAAGAAAATGGCGATAGGCCCTGACGGCGAAGCGCATAGGATCGCAGAGATAGATGGTCGCGTTGATTTTCGACTCACGGTCAAATGCCCTGCAGGGGTTTGCGTCCATGATTTGCCCACGCAATCTCTGATCCATCATCACGAACATCGCCACATACGCAAGATACTCTTTAGCCTGGATTGGGGGCTCTGGCATTGCCATATTGCACGCCGCGACTGCGTGTGCGACTTCGTGGGTCACCAAACTACGGTACATGGATCGGTCTATCGGTACATTGAACCATGTTTTGTGTTTCGCAAACTCGGCGAAATCGAGCACCAGAATTCTTTGGTCGTCTTCAAGGTAACAACCCACTGCAGTTTCACCAGCTTCATCTGGAAGAGCTTGCACGATCTCGACGAGAACTGAATCGATCGGCTTCAACGGGAGTCGGCCAAAGAACGCTACAGCATCCTCCGCACCCGCGCAGATCTCGCCATAGTCAATTCTTGATTCAGCGAGGACGCTGATAATTGAAGTGTTTGCACAATTATGAGCTGTCGGCAGCTTCGTGGAGTTAGCGCCAACTGCCGCCGCCAAAAACGATAAGAGAGTGAGCGAAACCCAAGCTAACGCCGCGTGAAGAAGAACCATTCTGAACCTGCTCGTATGATCCGTGTTTAAGGTTCAGCGAATGCTATCGCCGGGAGAACGGGCACGGCGGATCGAATCCGTAGGCGGTCCGGGGTTACGCTCGTATGGCAACGGGCACCAGCTGGGCTAGTGTCCGTCGCCGACTCGAGAAGCAGCTGCTATTTCTGCTGCAGCACGTAGATGTGGTTGACGAGCGCAAGAACCCTCCCGCGCACGAATCCTTCAGCGCTGTAGGGTTGGAGGTAATCGGCGTAATACTCTGCTGCTTTCGCGTTGTACTCATTTCCCCAAATCGGCATATCGCGAGAACCGTGGGCTTTAATCTCAGTCCGTCCGTCGATCGTCTGGTAGACGCGGTCGAATGGAAACACTCCGTTATTGGCCTTCTGCAGAGTAGTGATATCCGGGACGCGCGTATCGATAATTCCCGCGTATGGACCGTCCCCTTTACCCATTGCACCGTGGCATACCGCACAGTTGTTGTCATACTCTCGCTTGCCGATATCCTCTGCCACAGTTCCGCCCATGAAACCAGCCATCAAAATGGCACTTATGGCGATGATCTTATTCTTGTGTGTGCTCATGTTCGTTTCCCTCCGTGTGTATTGATTAAGCATATTCGCAGATACTTGATGCCTCTTATGCGAACCACGGCCTGTCCTCCGGCCCGGCCGAGGTCACCCCACTTACCAACATACTCCCTGCGTAGTGCGCTGGACAGGCTTCGATAGTGGAATGATTTGAGCCCAATCATAAAACTCGCTCATTCCATTGAAGAAATGCCTCGGATAGCCTCTAGCAGCAAAGCACCGCACTGACCGAAAGACCCCCTGATGCATTCGGCTAACTGGCGCCTTCGGCCAGAACCAGGCAGTCGGCCGCGAAATTTAGAGCGCCGACATCTCGCCAATAGTGGCGCCGCTGCGGTGACGGCCGGCCCGACAGTCGGCGCAGCGGGGACGAGTGGGCCGGTGGACGGGCAGTTGGGCGGATTCGGGCGCCGGGATGCCGCTCAAAGGCATTTCCGCGAGTCTCAGCGACCGCCTACCGCAGGTGCCGATGGGCACGAGGAGGAACTGCCGCCGTACGAAAAGACGACTTATACTTTCTATATGCCAACAGAGACAGGAGGATTAGGTTATGGCTGGAAGGGAGATGCTGACAAAAGAAGAGCAACTTAGCTTGAAAAATGCTCTGGAGCATATAGAAGAATTAGAACATTTGATGAAAAAGCGTCCAGTAGAGACGTTTAAATCGCTCTTGAAAATGAATATTCCAATGGAATTGGAGATAGAGATCGAAGGAGCAACTTACGCTTTGAAATTTAATGATTCAGATTGAAATAGTTTTATATTTTATTATATTAAACTCGAACTAAAGAGATCGGTTACCGGTGAGAATCATTGTTCGCAGAAGGCGTTTAACGACGTTAAACCCTCTGTAATTCTGGTTCCAGAATTTTTATCACGAGCTGAATGCCGGAGAGTTTTGTTATGATCACGTTTCCTACTACTTGGTTGGTTCCGGCGGCAACAGCTGCTTGGGCTGTATGGACATGGGCACACGAACAATCGCTTGAACGGGAGAGGGAGCGTGCCAGGATTACAGCGCTTTACGTAAATCCCTTTCTCTCGGCATGCGAGGATCTGCAGAGCAGAATATACAAGATTATCGAGCTCGAAGGCCTGCCCAGGCTGCGGGAGCGCTATCCGGACGGGGCATACGCCGAAGAGACACTTTATCTTATAGTACGGTTTTTCGGCTGGCTGGCCGCCGTCAGCCGCTACGGTCCATATACCCAGGATGCTGTGATGATAAAGTACTCAGCGGCGATACGGAGGTCGTTTGCGACCTCTAATGGAGACCGTACGGTTGGACCTTTCAACTTCTTTCCCGCCGAGCAGAAGGCACTTGGCAAGATGATCATGCACAGCATGGAAGGGGAGTACGGCCACGAGATGGATACGATGTCCTACTACGAATTCAGGGACGTCATTCAATCGCCTTATCGCATGCCGGAGAGTTCGGCCGTCGCACAGACTCTGGAAACACTGCGCACGGCAAAGCGTGCTGAAGATATTGGCGGTAGGGAGCGCCTGGCGGAAGCCCAGAACCATCTGGTCGATTTGTTGAACTATCTGGAGCATAAGGAAGGCTACAGCTACTTTCCTGCCGAGCGAGAAAAATGCGGTTCCTTGCGGCAGGTTCAGTCGGGCCGACCTGTGCGCTCAGCCGCGTAGACAACGTCTTTGATTTCGGTGATTCGGCTGACCTGCGAGTACACGCCGGGAGACGCCGAAAACCCTGGGACGCTAGCCTGCAAATTGCACCAGTATCGGGATGATCGCGACGGCCAGGTGCGGTTGGACGCTGCTCTGGAGCGAACAATCGCCGGGAGCGATTTGTCGCGCAAGCCCCGCAGGGGCACGTCGAACTGCACTTGCGGCGTGCTCATCCGAATCCGGCACTTGCTGTTCTCGCGACTCGTGGTCGACCGGTACTCCCCGATCACGCAGCCACTGCAAAACCTCGGCCTCACGGCAAGCGACGGCTCGCGAAGCAATCGGGTGGTTTTCAGGGAAGTCGCCACTTTTGATCATGGCGTAGATCGTCGAACGCGACAGGCCAGTCAGCTCAATGACCTGCGCTATTCTGAGCATCCGATCTGGCATCTTGTGGGTTGAGTTGTAGGTCAGGGTTTGGGCACGCTACCACAAACCATTGTCGCTAAAGGGATTGTGCGGAATGTATGGCGGAGAGGGAGGGATTCAAACCCCCGATACTTTGAATCATTTCAATGCTTTATACAGGCATCGTGTCCAGATCGTGTCTACCACTGGCTAGATTGCGTGCTGCAATCAATTGCCACTGTCCTCAGCAATTCCTGAAGCCAGTACAAACAACAGTGATTGACGATGGCACCTTTTTGACGTACAAGTACGACATCGTTACTGGTCTCAATTCAGGAGTGCAACATGACTGTCTCGGCTACCAAAAACGAGCGTATCAACCTGCGCCTGAAACAAAGCGCCAAAAATCTTATTGAGCGCGCGGCAACCTTCGAGGGTAAGACTGTCAGCAGCTTCATTTTGTCCAGCGCTCTGGCGAGCGCCGAAAAGACCATTCACGAGCACGAGTCCATCCAACTCAACGAACAAGATGCTCAGCGTTTTTTCGATGCACTGGCCAAACCAGTCAAGTTCAATAAAAAGCTGACCGAAGCCTTGGTTGAGCATGGTCGCCGCGTAGATTCCAAATGAGTTCGGGAAACGAACTCGTTATTGAGCCACTAAACCGAAACCACAACAGGACCGCTTTCAACTGTGGTATTGAGTCCCTGGACCGCTATCTGAAACGCCAGGCCAACCAGGATATAAAACGCCGGGTCAGCCGTTTGTTCGTTGTCCGCAGTCGCCAGGACAAAACGAGGGTGCTGGGCTATTACACGCTCAGTACCCTCTCCATTGATCTGTCAGTCTTACCTGAAAAACTCGCAAAGAAATTGCCCAAACACCCGATACCGGCTGCGCTCATTGGTCGACTGGCCGTGGACATTTCTGCGCAGGGCAAGGGAATTGGCAAAATGCTCCTGTCCAACGCAATTGAGCGAACCTTGGCCGTTAGCGACGATATTGCAATCTACGCAATAGTGGTAGACGCCATCAATGAAGAGGCTGAGTGCTTTTATATGCAGTATGGGTTTGTCCATCTCGCCTCCGAGGGCAACCGCCTGTTTCTGCCGTTGAAATCCTTCTGACTCTATTCTTTTTAATTATGCCAAGCACCAGGAAACACAAAAAGATTCCAAACAGACAACCCGGCCCAACGGGATGGCTCACCACTGACGCCGACGAGATCGAACGCCGCCGTGTGCGTGGCGCCACGGAGGCGTTCCGGATTGAATCCCTGGCGCAAAGTGATGATTTTTTCGGCTTCTATCAAGTCGGCTCCGACGGCGGACAAACCTATCGTGTCGAGATTCGCTCGCTTTCAGAGCCAGTCAACAGCTGCAACTGTCCCGACCACCGCATCAACGGCCTGGGCACCTGCAAGCATATTGAGGCGGTGCTGCATCGGCTCCAGTATCGGCGCAAGCGCCTCTTCCGGAAGGCAGCGATTCAGGGTAGCCCATACATCGAGATCTTGCTGGACCGGCGGGATCACCAGGTCCGGATAAGCTGGCCAAAGGGCAGCCGTGACCGCTCCAAGGCACGCGACCTCCTTGGTCCTTTCTTTTCCAGCGCCAACACCTTGTCAGGCAAACCCCTCGACAAACTTCCGGCCATGCAACGGGCAATCGACACGGCTGGAACTGACGTCAGGAAAAGGATCCGGGTTTCGGGAGAGTTGAGTCCCTGGCTGGAAAGCCTGGACCGGCGGGAACAGCAACACCGAAACCGCCAACACTTCGAGACCGAAGTGGCGGCGGGAAAGGCGAGCCTCGACCTGGTCAAACACCCCCTCTACCCCTACCAACAGGAGGGGATGCTGCACCTGGCATTCACCGGCCGTGCCCTGCTGGCGGATGAGATGGGGCTGGGCAAGACGGTGCAGGCGATCGCCGCCTGCGAACTACTGCGCCGCACTTTGGGAATCCAGCGGGTATTGGTGATCTCCCCCGCTTCCCTCAAGGGCGAATGGGAAGAGCAGATCGCCAAGTTCACCGACCTCCCCTCGCGCATCGTTCAGGGTCCCCGCGCCAAGCGGCTCAGCCAATACGAGTCGCCGGCATTCTTCTCTCTCTCCAATTACGAGCAGATCCGGCCGGATGTGGAGGAAATCAACAGCACCTTGGCGCCGAACATCATCATCCTCGACGAGGCGCAACGCATCAAGAACTGGCAGACCAAGACGGCCATCTCGATCAAGCGCCTGAAGAGCCCCTACGCCTTCGTGCTCACCGGTACGCCGGTGGAGAACCGAATCGACGAGATCTACTCCATCGCCCAGTTCCTCGACCCCCAACTTTTCGGCCCCCTGTTCCGCTTCAACCGCGACTTCTACCAACTCGACGAGAAAGGACGTGCCATCGGCTACAAGAACCTCGACCGGCTCCATGAACGGCTGCGGCCCGTCATGCTGCGCCGGCGCAAAGAGGAGGTGGAGGGGCAACTGCCGGGACGAACGCTGAACAACTATTTCGTCCCCATGCATGAAGAGCAGGTACTGCGCTACGGGGAATACGAAATGAGAGCAGCGCGTCTTGCCGCCACGGCCAAAAAGAGGCCTCTGAAAAAAGAGGAGATGGAACAACTCCAACGCTATCTCGCCTGCATGCGCATGCTCTGCGATACGCCCTATATTCTCGACCAGGATTGCCGCATTTCTCCCAAGTTGAAGGAACTCGGCAATATCCTCCAGGAACTCATGGAGGATGGCGGTCACAAAATCATCGTCTTTTCCGAGTGGCAGCGGATGCTGGAACTGGTTCGGGAGCAGGCCGATGAGATGGGACTGGGCTATGCCTGGCATACCGGCGAAGTGCCACAACCAAAACGCCGTGAGGAGATCCGCCGCTTCAAGAAGGAGCCGGACTGCCGGCTGTTCCTCTCCACCGATTCCGGCGCCGTGGGACTCAACCTGCAGGTGGCAGATGTGGTGATCAATCTGGATATGCCCTGGAATCCAGCCAAACTGGAGCAGCGCATCGCCCGTGCCTGGCGCAAACACCAGAAGCGTCCGGTGCAGGTGATCAACCTGGTCTCCGAACACTCCATCGAGCACCGTATGCTCTCTTTGCTGGAACAGAAACGCTCCCTGGCCGAAGGCGTGGTGGATGGCAAGGGTAAAAAAGAGATGGACCTCCCTTCCGGTCGGGCCGCGTTTCTGGAGCGGCTCGATTCCCTGATGACCGGTGAGGCAAAAGAACCATCAACAGCGCCCACCGATCCATTTGATCGTTTACGTGACGCTGTCCTTTCCCAGTGGATTCATCAACTGGAACTGATGGCGCTGCACGGCGAAGGCGAGCCGCAAACCCTGCTGGTCGTGGCGGACCCGATCAACGACGCGCTACAGAGCGCGCTTACCGGTCAACTGAAAGCACTGTTTCCCACACAGACACCGCAACTGAAGCTACTGGATCGGGACGCCTTCGCAACCATCCAGCAGCTGATCGACGCCGGCATCTTGAGCGCCAATCAGGAGAGAGCCAGGACGCTGTATCGATCCACAGACAAACCAATGGACCACGAACCACAAAAAAAGCGGCTGGCCAAGGCCCGCGAACATCTGAACCGGGGTGAACATAAACGGCGCATGGCGAAAGTGCTCATCGACGGCGGCTTTTCGGCGGAAGCCATCACGCCGATGCGTGACGCCGTGGAGGCCTCCGTGCAAGCACTTGTCGTCTGGCAAGGTCACAACAGTGAGACGCCGCCTGAACCGGAGCTGATTGACTCAGTGTTGGTAAAGACAAGCCTTGTTCCTGTTGAAACCTTATCCCTGGTCACGCGTCTGCGAGAAAACCAATCCCAATGGGATGAATCCCAGGGAGCTGCACTACTCGCACAAAGCGAGCGCCTCCTTTCGCAAGCTGCCTCGCTCCTGGAATCGTCGAAAAATTTCTGACAGTCAGTACTTTGCGAAAGGTAACAGTGCCCAAAACGAAACAACCCGATTCGAAGCAAGATGGGCAGTGGGACGATAATGAACCACTGAGATTGTCTGAGTCCCCCCTGTACCGGGAGATCCGGCGCGAGAATCAACGAGCACAAAAAGGCAGGAGGGCTTCCGCCTTGCCGCCCAATATGTGGCTCAGGCATTCGGGCAGATAGCAGGGGTGGAAAAAGTGGTGTTATTCGGTTCCGTTGCCTGCCCCCTCAGGGAAGAGAAACCACGCTATCGCAAATACCGACGTTCTGGCCTACCCATGTTACATGAGTGCAAGGATATAGACTTGGCGGTCTGGTTGAGCGATTCTGACTGTCTTCGAGCCCTGCAGAAGGCCCGTTCCAAGGCACTGAACAGCCTGTGGCAAGAACATCGAATCGGTGTAGCCCATCACCAGGTCGACGTTTTCATCATGGAACCCGGCAGTGATCGTTACCTGGGGCGCCTCTGCACTTACAACCAGTGCCCCAAAAGCAAGCCGGAATGCCGCGTAGCCGATTGTGGTTCAACACCTCTGCTACGGCAACATGAAGATTTCAAGCTGAGTACCTCAGCGCTGATGCCGGGAAAAGCACCGTCCTTGTATGATCATTTAGAAAGCAATATCAGCTGATTAGGATAGATCCTCCAAAGCGCCGTCGGTCAGAACAATCTTTCTTTTCTTGCGAAGCGGCACCACGGAAGGATCGAAGTTCTGCTGGATATCCTGATATTGCTCTTGCAGAAACCCCGCTGCCGCCTGTTGCTCCTGTTCGGTTACCGCGGCAAGTTCGGCGAAGTCGCCGGCAATACGCTCGCAGTCGCTGAAGAAGTGTCGGAATCGAACAGTGTCGAGTGCGCCCTTGTCGGAGAAAACGAATTCGATATAAGGTTCAAGACCCCGCGTTGTGCGCTGTATGTAGACGTGTTTCGTTGCTTCTTCGTCAACGCGCTCGAGCAGGCAGGCATAGCGTGCTCGTACGTATTCATAATATCGATGCCGCAGTTCCTCCAAGTGCGGCTCCATGCCGCCGGCATCCACCTGGAAATCCCAAACCGTTCCGCCTTGCTCCCGCTTACCGTGGTTTTTTCCCTCCACGTACCGATGCGGGATAAGCGTCTCGATCTGCGCCGAGCCTGTCTCGTCGAGCGTATCTGACAGGTGTCTGGCCAGAGAGACGAGCGTGGCATAGTGAAATTCGCCATCGATATTCAGCCGCGCCCAGCACGGGTGGAGATCGCCTTGATAAGACCGGATATCGTACCCTGGGTCTTCTTCTTTTCTGGCCTGCTGCTGGAATTCATGGTCATCCCGGGCATAATCACCCAGCGTCTCAAAATCGAGCAGCGTAACGCCGTTAGCAAGCCACTCGTTCAGAAAGAAGTCGTTTTCGCCGATGCCCTGAAAAGGTAGGAGCGTGCTGTTCAGCAACAGATACTGTTCATCGTCGAACCCCTTTAGGACCTCGTTCAAACCCTCTTCGGTATCGACCTCAATACCAAAAAGGGAGCTCAGCAGCGCCTGGCGGACGAGAAAATCCTGCTCCTTAGGGACACTCAATCGATACCGCTCCTGTTCCGTCTCAGGCCAGGCGTAATATGCCGGTATGGCGCGAATGATTGCCCGGCGCAGGATGGCTTCGCGATCACTTGAGGGCAAAGCGGGAAACTTCATGATTCAGGGACACACCGCTCAAGCTGATTTGCCGCGTCGGCAGAAAAGTCAGCTTCCCGGCAAATGACGTAACAGTGGCATGCACCCTACCCCTCTATCCGGGTTTTCCGTCGACCCGAGGCCGTAGCAACCTCGGCCCATAGCGCGCCGCAAACAGACCGAAGGCAAGCATCCACAGGCCACCCGAGAGATCCACCCAAAGATTGTGCGCACCTGGCAGCCATGCCGGCCCGAACACGCGCAGCAGGGCCGCTACATTCAGCAAGACAAACCCTAGGGCCATGGGTTTACCAACGTTGATCGGCCGGCCCGTGTGACCCCGGGTGACGCGCGCCATCATGCCGAGCGTGAAAACGCCGATAGCCCCAATACCCAGTGCATGCAAAGCCGCCGTAGGTGGGAATTCACCGATCTGGGCCAAGGCCTGAAGCAACGCCCCAAGAATCAGCCAGGCGTACCCGGCGTGCAGTACCCAGAGCACTGGCAAGCGCCATACCCTCCGTTCAGTCCAGCCAGCGAAACGCACTGCCTGTACGACCGCAAATGCCAGCCATAACGTGGCCGCCACAGCCCCCGGACCAGACGATGCTGCCTCGACGACGATCAGTGCAAGCAGAATCGCGAACGACGCCCGTTCCACCCATTGGCGCGTACGCGGCTGAAATCCAGGCAGCACACTGCGGGTGAAGAATGGCAACACCCTTCCGCCGACCAACACAAGCAGCAACACCACCAGGTCGAGCATGACGCGCCGCGCATCTCCGACATCGCCAAGCAGGCCTTGCAGTTGCAGATGCGACATCAAATTGGTGAGCGCCATGACGAGAATCAGCGCTACAAACACCCGGTTGACCCGGTTCTGGCCCAGCCAAAGTGGCTTGACCAGGCTGACCGCAAGCAACGGCAGAAACACCAGATCGACGCCCGTGATCAATAGCGGCGACATACCTGGTAGCCACGATGCTAAGCGTCCTGCCAACCATACCGCAACCAAAAGGCCGAGTTTTCTGCCTTTCCAGGTGGCAATACCGGTCCAGTTGGGCACTGCGGTTAGCAGGAAACCAGCGATCACTGCCACCGCGTAACCGAAAAACATCTCGTGGGCATGCCAGGCCACTGGGTCGTAATAGTCATTCAGAGCCAGTGCCCCGTGCCAAGTCATCAACCAAACAAGCAGCAACATGACCGCGGCAATCGCTGCGAACAGAAAGAAGGGGCGAAAGCCGAGTGCCAAAAGCACCCGCGAGACTCCGATGGGCGAATGTGTGTTTTGCTGAATTAGAATGTGCATGCGCTCGAGCATGCGACCACTAGGCCGTTGACACTTTGACAATGGTCAAGCGGGACCGGCCCGCGGGGCGCAACTGCCACCGCACCACCGATACCGACCGGACGTGAGCGATCCTATGAGTTGAACCATTGTCCGCTGCAAACCCTGTCTCGCCGACCTGCTGATCAGCTGCTCCCAGGGCCTTAGTAATCTGTTTTCCAGCGACAAAGCCGGGGCACAGAACAACACCGAAGCGCGCACGGCGCTATAGCACATGTCGGGGCCAACTTGGTAAGCGCGATTTACCTACCGTGATCAACGCAGGCTGGCAGGCATTGCGTTTACTGAACGGTCACGCGAAGAGTTTGTACCGACAAGCACGGCAACCGATTCTCTGAAGGATCGAGATAGCGATGCCGGCTGAGAATACGGCCCGGCGGCTACCGACGGGCCTTGATTAAAATCAAGTCTCATCACCGCTCACCGGACTATCGTGCGCCAGAGGAGCATGGGGCACCGCAGACACTATCAGTAGATTGGTGTCGGCGGACATCCTGGGCGCAACCCAACAGACCGGTCACGCACCGCCGCACCTGGTTGGAGTCGATGAACCGAATCGAACCCTATGCCCTGCCAGGCGTCACAACCTTTTCACGGAGCTGCCATGCATCGACCCATCGGTCAGAAGATCGCCAATGTCATCGCCATGCTGTGCTATACCCTCGGTGCAGCCAGCGCACTCGGTGCCGTGTTTTACCGTGCCGAGGTCCCGCACGATCCCGTCCGCGCGTCGCTTATGGCCTCGGTCGTCTTCTTCATCGGCTGCGGCGTCGTCCTGCACGTGATCGGCAGGGCCCGGCTCGCAGGCATCCTGTCCGGCGATGGCGAGATCGAGCGGAAGTGATTGGGCCGCTGCCCGCATCTTGATCGTTCCAGTACCGTCGGACCGGATACGAACTCGGCCAGCGCGCGTGGTTCAGGCGGTCAACTGCGCGTAGAGCATAGGCAGGCGCTTGGGTAGCTCGGCGGGATTCTTGATTACGACGTAGCCCTTGTTGCCGAACAGGTGCGGCAGGTAGTCGTTGCCCTTGCGGTCGATCGTTACGCAGAATGGCTGCAAGCCCAGCCGGCGCGCCTCCAGCACGGCCTGGCGGGTATCCTCGATACCGTAACGACCTTCGTACTGGTCGAGATCATTCGGCTTGCCATCGGTGAGCAGCAACAGCAGCCGCCGGCTAGCCGGTTGTGCGCTAAGCATGTTGCTGCCATGACGCAGCGCCGCACCCATGCGCGTGTAATAGCCCGGTTTGATCGCCGCGATGCGACCGCGCACGAGGCCGCCGTAGCGTTCGTCGAACGACTTTAGCTTGTGCACACGTACCGGGTCACGTCGGCGTGACGAGAATCCATGCATGGCGAAACGGTCGCCGGTCGCATCCAGGGCCTCGGCAAACAGCCACAGGCTGTCGCGAATCACGTCGATCACGCGATGATGGTCGTCGACCCAGGTATCGGTGGACAGCGACAGGTCGGCCATCAACTGACAGGCGAGATCGCGTGCCCCGCTACGCAGGTCACGGTACAAGGCCTCGCCCGCCACCGCGGCGCCGGCGGCGCGTTCGGCAGCAAAGCGCAGGTAGGCGTCGATATCGACCTCCTGCCCGTCGACCTGGCCGCGATGCCACACCCGCGCCGGTGCCAGCGACTGGAACTGGTTCCGCAGGCGCCGCGCGGTGCGCGCGAGACGGGCCGGCAGCGGGATCGGCGGCGCGTCGGCGCTGAGCATCGGCACGACGCGGCAAAGGTCGGGCAGCAGCAGGCGTTTCTTCCAGTCCCACTCCGGCAGGCGGATACCTTCGCCGATCACCAGGTCGTCCTCGGCCTCGGCCGGCAGGTCCAGATCAAACTTCAGGGTCGCCGCGGCGCGCTTAGCGTCGCGACTCACGGCGAGGCGGTCCAGATCGCGGGCGATCGCTTCGGCGCGGTCGAGGTCGTCCTCGTCCTCGGCACCACGATCGACATTGACGAACTCGCCCCACGTGAAGATGTTCTCCATGCGCACCGTGACCAGGCCACGGTCACTGTCGGGCTTCTTGACCCGTTCCGCCTGGCGTCGCAGGCGCTCCAGTTCGCGCTGCTGCCCGTCGGCATCGCGTTCTGCGGTCTCCGGTTCGGGCGCGGCCGCGCCCGAGCCTTGTAGCGGCGGTCGCGGGTGCAGCCACAACGGCACCGGTGCCGGCAGTCGGCGTGCCGCCGGTAGACTGGTCGACGCTGCCTGGCACCTGCAAGGCAGCGCGGATCGCCTGTTCGGCGGCGGCCTCGTCTTTGCGCAACGCGGCCGGCGCCGGTCGAATGGCCAGGTGGGCTGCGACCAGCCGACGGTAGCGCGCCGTCAGCCCGGGCCAGCGTTGCAGCGTGGCTTTTGTGCGTCGCTGGTTGAGCACGAACCAGTCAGCGTGTGGCGGCACTGGCGGCACCGCGAGTGCTGCCAGCCACAGGTACAGGTCACGGTTGAGTTGTGCATCCGGCAGGCAGTCGATGCGCGCCGGCAGGCGCAGAAAGTCGTCGTCGCGCCAGGCCAGCGCGGTCTTTTCCTGGCTGCCCGCAACACGCTGCAGCCACGATCGCCGGGCGCGATTCTCGATCTGCTCGGCATTGCTGATCTGCAGCCCGCCGTCACCGCCGAGCGCGCGGAAGAACACCGCGACCGTCTTTTCGACCTCGGCCAGGTTCACCGCGGCCTGCGGAAAGTTGTTGTCCGCCAAGCGCGTGATCAGGCGGTGCCACAGCGCGCCGACGTGCTCTTCCATGTCAGCCGCCCCCCGCCAATGTCGAATCCGACATGGCCAGCGGACACCGTTGGTCATCGGCGCGGACCTGTCGTGGCCGCCCGCTGACCGTCGGCAGGGCATCAGCACCGTCGACCCAACGCAGCAGACTGTGCGCCGGATCGCCACCCTGCACCGTGGTGCAGGCCGAGATGCATTGTGCACACTCGGTACAGGTGAACATCTTGCGCTTGATGGTGCGGGGCTTGAGGCGCATCGGGCAGACGTTGTCGCAGGCATTGTTGCAGGCGTGACAGCTGCCTGCCCGGGCACGGTCGAAGCCAACCACCATGGCCCGGTCATTGCCCATCCAGCTCAGACTCTGAAACAGGCCGACGGCACAGCCGAAGCGGCAGAACAGGTGACGCGCGAGCAGGAACTCGATGCTGAAGGCCGCGGTCGCCACACCGATGAACAGGCCTTGGCGCAGGGTCAGCTGACCGCTCACCAGGTTGCCGTAGACCTCCGCCGGCGGCAGCAAGTAGGTCAACAGCGCGACCGCCCAGAGCGCGGCGAAAAAGAACACCGCGAGCAGCGTGGGCAGCCAGTACCAGCGGTTGGGACGCTGCAGCGAGCCATCGGCCTGGCGCTGCGGCAGCGGTCTGCGTTCCCAGATGCTGGGACGGCCACTGGCGCGGCGCATCAGGCCGTTGATGGTCTCGACCACCGAGAAGTGAGGGCACAGCCAACCGCAATACAGCCGGCCGAAACGCCATGCGATCCACAACAGCAGTGCGGCGGTGCCGAACAGCGGAACGAAGCCGCGCCAGAACAGGTTGAATACCGCCCCAGCGGCACTGCCCTCGCCCGTGATCAGCGCATCGATGCCAAGAGTCCAGTCCATGCCGAGCAGCACGGCGTGCCCTCGCGTCAGGTCGAAACGCAACAGGTCCAGCGGCGGCGCGAGCACGAACAGGCCGAAGAAGCCGATCTGAAATACGCGTCGCCGGCGCTGCAGGGTGTCCGCGGTCATGGTGCTGCCGCCGTGCTACAGCCCGCCGGCAACGGTCGTCCGACCAGCGGGTAACGCCAGCACTGCCCGGCCATGGCCTTGGCCAGGCCGAGCGCGCCAAGCACCACCAGCAGCGAGTGCGCAAAGGTGAAATAGGTGATCACGACCACCCAGACATTGGGCCCGTCGTAGCCACCGAAAAACAGGATCAGGCCGTTGGCGACCACCAGCAGCACGCCGGCCCACAGGCTGGCCGCGACGGTCTGCGACAGGTGCGCAGCGGCCAGCGGTGGCGCCTGGTCCCTGTTGCGCCACCACAGGAACAGTAGCAGCACAAAGCCGAGCCCGGGCAGGATCAGCAGATTGGCCAGGTACAGGCTCTCCGCTGCGACCGCAGTCGCATAACCCTCACCGAACTCATCCGAGGCTGGCATCGATCACTTCCGACAATGCGGCCAGGGTCTCCGGGTCGTCGCTGAGCGGTTCGACCAGCGCGGCGCGGCAGGCATCACGCAGGTCAAAGCCATCCTTGATCAGGGTCGCGGCGTACACCAGTAAGCGGGTCGATGCGGCCTCTTCCAGGTCGTGGTCCTTGAGCGCGCGCAACGCATTGGCGAGACTGATCAGGCGCTCACCGAGCTCACGGTCGATACCGGTCTCGCCCTGCAGTACCTCGAGCTCGAGCTGCGGCGAGGGAAAGTCGAAACTCATCGCCAGGAAACGTTGCCGGGTCGACGGTTTCATCCCCTTGAGCAGGTTCTGGTAGCCGGGGTTGTACGACACCACCAGCATGAAACCGGGCGGTGCCTGCAGCGTCTCGCCGGTACGTTCGAGCGGCAGGATGCGGCGGTCGTCGGTCAGCGGGTGCAGGACGACGGTCGTATCCTTGCGCGCCTCGACGATCTCGTCGAGATAGCAGATCGCCCCTTCGCGCACGGCGCGGGTCAGCGGGCCGTCACTCCAGAACGTGCCGCCGTCACCGATCAGATGGCGCCCGACCAGATCGGCCGCGGTCAGGTCGTCGTGACAGGCAACCGTGTACAGCGGCCGCCCGAGCTTCGCCGCCATGTACTGCACGAAGCGCGTCTTGCCACAGCCGGTCGGCCCCTTGATCAGTACCGGCAGGCGGTTGCGCCAGGCGTTCTCGAACAGGGCGATCTCGTTGCCCTGCGGCCGATAGAAGGGCAGGTCCAGGTCGACGGCAGTAGGTTTTTCGTAGGGCATATGCATCAGCTTAGCCTCGATAACTCAAATGAATGCGGTCGCGATCAACGAGCCCGGCAATACCAGCCAGATAATCACCACCCAGCGCCAGGGTCCGCGCACCTCGCGCAGCCCCATGAACCAGTCGCCGACCAGCCCGCCCTTGAGCAGCGCCAGCGACAACACGAACAGCGACAACCACAGGCCACTCAACCCCAGCGTGCCAACCGCCCAGGTGACCAGCGTGAGCAGTACCAGGGCCAGGAAGACCCAGGTGCAGGGCCGGATCAGCCGGCGCGACGAGGTCCGGAGCGTTCATCGCATCACGTACACGAGTGGAAACAGGATCAGCCATACCAGGTCGACCATGTGCCAGTAGCTGGCACCGCTCTCGACACCGACATGGTCCTCGCGGCTGTACCCGCCACGCCGCGCCTTCAGTGCCACGGCCGCCAGGATCACCATGCCCAGGATCACGTGCAGAAAGTGAAAGAAACGTCAGCGACAGGTAGAACATGTAGAAGGTGTTGCTGCTCAGCGTCACGCCGGCACCCAGATGGTGTGCATACTCGAGCGGACTTGACGACGTAAGAAAATGCCGCCCATGCCCAGCGCCGCCAATAACCAGCGTGCACAGATATCGTTGGCACCCTCGCGTGCAGCGACCACGCCGCGCATAACGAAATAGCTCGACGTGAGCAACGCCAGCGTATTGACCAGGGCCGCATCGCGGTCGAGCGTGGCCTGGTACTGGTTGAACAATTCGACATGGCTCATGCGAGTAAAGGCATACGAGGCAAAGAAGATCGCGAACACCAGCAGCTCGGCAAGAATGAAGATCCACAGCGCAAGGTCACCCGGCGGATAATCGGCACGTACCGGGGCCTCGCCGGCCTCGGTGATCGCGAGCATCACCCGATCGGTACCATTTGCATCCATCGACGACATACCCATCACTCACCGAAAAAAAACGCCAGCCTTGCAGACGATCGCGCGGCTGGCATCATCTGGGAGCGGAGAGGACCGCCCGTTCAGAGATCCGGTGACGCGCGCACACCTGCGTGTGCGCGCGCCCGCTCACTCGCATCACGCCGCAGGACGACTCCGCGGGCGCTGATCAGTTTAGCCTCCGGCTCACGGTTTCCGACGAAGTGACTCACGATGTAGACGATCAGACCGATCAGGAACACCACGCCCGCCACCTCGCGCATCCAGTAGAACAGCTCGATCTTGTCCTGAACGACCATGAAGGGCAGCGGATCGCTGCTGTAGCGCTGCAGGTAGGTCTGCAGGATGCCGGCGCCGGTCAGGAATAGCGTGATGAACACCATCGACACGGTCATCAGCCAGAACGACCACATCTCCAGCACCTGCGAGCGGTTGCTCGCCGCTGCCTCACGTCCGCGCAGCATCGGCATCGCGTACGAGATCATGGTTAGTACGATCAGCACATAGGCACCATAGAATGCCATATGGCCGTGCGCCGCCGTAATCTGCGAACCGTGCGTATAGTAATTGACCGGTGACAAGCGTATGGAGGAAACCCCAGACGCCGGCACCCAGGAAGGCCATTACTGCAGTACCCAAGGCCCACAGCACGGCAGCCTTGTTCGGGTGGTTACGCCGCCGGCGGTTGACCATGTTGAATGCGAACACCGTCATCATGAAGAATGGGATCGGCTCCAGTGCAGAGAAGATCGAACCCCACCATTGCCAGTACTCGGGTGCACCGATCCAGTAGAAGTGATGCCCGGTACCGATGATGCCGGTGATCAGGGTCATCGCGATGATCACGTACAACCACTTCTCGATCACCTCGCGGTCGACACCCGTGACTTTGATCAGTACGAAGGCCAGGATCGAGCCCAGGATCAGCTCCCAGACGCCTTCCACCCATAGATGCACCACCCACCACCAATAGTACTTGTCCTTGACCAGGTTGTCCGGGTTATAGAACGAGAACAGGAAGAACACCGCCAGACCTACCAGACCGATCAATAGCACCAGGCTGACCACGGTCTTGCGTCCCTTGAGAATCGTCACACCGATGTTGTACAGGAATGCCAACGCCACGATCACGATACCGATCTTGGTAATGGTCGGTTGTTCGAGGAACTCGCGCCCCATGGTCGGCAGCAGCTCGTTTCTGGTCAACTCGGCCAGTGTTGCGTACGGCACCAGCAGATATCCAAGGACCGTCAAGGCACCCGCGATCAGAAAGATCCAGAACATGATCAGTGCCAACATCGGGCTATGCAGCTCGCGTTCGGCCTCTTCTGGCACGAGGTAGTACGAGGCACCCATGAATCCGAACAGCAGCCAGACGATCAACAGGTTGGTGTGCACCATACGGGCGACGTTGAACGGTATCTCGGGAAACAGAAAATCGCCGACTACGTACTGCAGCCCAATGATCAGGCCAAACAAGATCTGGCCGACAAACAGCCCGATCGCGGCAATAAAATACGGTTTTGCAACCGCCTGTGATTTGTATTGCATGATTGTGCTCCTCAGCCCTGGATGTTCGGTGGCCAGTTGGCAGTATTGATGCCGGAGACGTACTCGAGAAAATCGGCGATCGCTTCAAGCTCTTCGGGCGTGAAATTGAACTGCGGCATGCTGCGGCGCCCCGGGATACCGTCTTTCGGCCGGCTCATGATGAAGGCCTTGATCCCCTCCTTGCCACCGAGGCGCTGGAAGGCGTTACCGAGTTCGGGCGCAAAGTACGCACCCTCACCCAACAGGCTGTGGCAACCGACGCAGTTGTTCTCCTCCCACAGCGCTTTGCCCGCCGAGACGGAGGCATTCAGCGCCGCTCGATTGTCGCGCTTTTCCCACGCGTTATGCGTATCGAAGGTGAGCGCAAGGAAGAGCAGAAAGAAAAACACGCTTCCACCGTAGAAGATGTTGCGTGCCATGGCCTTTGTAAAAGCCGTTGACATGGTCGGGACCTCCGTGGAGTTGATGGGACAGCGCCATTGCAAAACCAAAGTGATTGTTCAGCCTTGACTTTGGTCAAGCTGGAGACGTGACATTGCGTCAGGTCAAAGAGGGGTCTCGAAATTGGGCGGGTTATACAAAAAGAAATGCGGCACGGCGGTGCGCGGAAAAAGGAATGAAGGGCGAGCTTGTTTTGCATTCGACCCTGTGAGTATCAGCCGAAGTGGGTAGCAAGCACCAAGAAGCTCTTCGCAGATCGCCAATATCTGTCCGTGAAGGACGACACCGCTGCCCAACCCCACTCACATGACCTAACCGTCGAGCCAGCCGGCGTCGGGCTCTATATTCGGGCTAATGGCTGGTGCCCGCCGAACGCGTAATCTTATTGTGCACGTTGTATTTTCCTGACGGCTTGACCATGGGGAGGCGTTTGCGCTCCTCGAGCGTTGCGCCATCATAGACAATCACCGCGCCATCGGGATCCCAGACGCTGAGCAGCGCATGCCTACCATCCTTGTCGAACTCGACGTGCGCTGCGGTCTTGCCGGGCGCCGGCTGCAAGGTCTCGACGATCTCGAGCGTTCGCTTGTCGATGATGTGCACCTTGTCTCGGTTGGGCCCAAAAAACACATCCACCCAGGCATACGGCGTGTTCTCGTGGCTGCGCATGAAGAAGCCCGGTCCCTCGGTCGGTATCCGCTTGATCGTCCTCCAGGTCTGCATGTCAATGATGCTGACCTCGCTCTTCTTCAGATGCGGCGTTGCGAGTATGGTGCGCCCCTGATACTCCCAAGTTATGCCGGAACCGAGGTGCGGCATGCCGTCGAGTTCGAGGTCGGCAATCTTTCGCCCGACGTCCAGATGCACAACCTGACCGTTCTTCGCATTGCGTGCGGCACCGATAACCAGCCTATACGACTGATCAAAGAAGAAGTCATCGAGATAATCGTCGAGACGGATCCGGCGCACCGGGAATCGGCCACCGGCCCGCGCTACACCCTCGTCCATACGGTAGTCATGCATTGGGCCGTTGTACACAGGCAGCCCCTCGTCCGCATAGTGGATCTCCCATACCTCCGGGATGTCCTTGAGCGCGGCAACAAAGCTGCGTCGCGGGCCGGCATCGTAGACCGCGCTGACACGCGAGCTTGCACCTTTGTCATCCTTGACCGGGATGACCTTGATCGGGCGCAGATCCGTCGTGTCGAGCAGTACCAGGCTGTGCGGCAGATAGTTGGCGACCATCGCGTACCGCCCATCGGCCGATATCGCGAGATTGCGCGTATTGATGCCGGCGCGTACCTCAGCGACGGTCTGCAGGCTCCACATGTCGAATTTGCTGATCCAGCCGTCGCGCGACGCGAAGTAGACGAAGCGACCGTCGGGCGAATATTTTGGGCCACCGTGCAGTGCAAAGTGCGTCTTGAAGCGGTGGATCGGCTCGAAGCTGTCGCCGTCGAGTATCGTGGCGTGATGATCACCGAGTTCGACGACGACAAACATGTTCATCGGGTCGGCATCGTGCAGCGGTCGCGCCGGGAGACTCTCAGCTACTACATGGATCTTTCTGCTAGCTTCGATCTGGCCCATTTCCCAGACCGGCGGCTCGGCCAGCGGGGTATACACATAGTCGACCAATGCGGTGATCTGCGGCTCGTCGAGAACATGGCCAAATGCTGGCATCTGGGAGGCCGGCCGGCCGTTGGCCACCGCATCGATTGCGGCAGGTCGCTTCAAGCGTTTGAGATTCTCAGGTAGTAACGCCGGACCCATCAGGCCCAAGCGCTCAACACCATGGCACTGCGCGCAATGCTGAGCGTACAGTGAGGGCGCGTCAGTCGCGTTGGCGAAGCCGCGCGACGCCAACAAGCACAATGCGGCAAGCAAGATCAGCTTTTTGGGCGTGCTGTGTTTCACTGAGGTTCCAGATCGATTCGGTAGGCTGCGTGGCAAGCGGTGCAGTTATTCATCAGGACGGCGAGCTCAGGCAGCGCCTGAGCGGTGTCGCCGAATTGCTCGATATTCAACGCCAACTCATCGAAGCGTGCATGGGTGTCAAACCCGAGCCGTTTGAATGCCAGCGGCAGCTTGCCCACCAAGCCGGGGGGTACCTGATGTTGGGACGCCGCGCCAACCCGGCGTGCTGCCTGCACGGCCTTGGTTGCATCGCCGTCGGCAATCGATTGACTGATCTGCTGCAATGCCACCAGGAAGTCGCGCATCTCGGTTAGCACCAGATCGCGCTCGCCGGGCGCAAGCAGAATTGCGGTACGGCCGTCGCTTGCCGGCAGCACCTGCCCTCGGATCACAAAGACGTAGATCAACGCAGCGATGATCAGCGCCAGCAAAACAGTCAATGGACAACAGAGACGCCGCATCACGAGGCGCCTTGTGCCACTGCACGCCTGCGCCCGTCATAAGGACGCAGCTCGATTCGCCCACCGGATGGGATAACGCCGATCTCTTCATTACTCAGATAACAGCCCGGGTCCTCGGCCCAGGGGTTGCCGGTCAACTGCCAGGCCCGGGTACGGCTGTTGCCACCGCATATCGACAGGTGGCGGCATTGCGCACAACGGCCCTCAACCGGGCGGTCGGCTCGTTTCAGACCGGCCATCAGTGGATCGGATGTGTCCTCCCAGATGGCCGAGAACGGGCGTTCCTTGACCGAGCCTAGGTCGTAATCCCACCACATGGTGTCGGGATGGACCCTTCCGAGGTTGTCAATATTGGCGATGTTAACCCCGGACGAATTGCCTCCCCAGCGCTCCAACATCGTTTGCAGCCTTCCCCGCTGCTCGGGCCGGTGGCGTTCCACCCATTGCAGCAGGTAGACACCATCGGCGTCGTTGTTACCGGTCACGAACTCCTTGGCGTTCCCGCTGATGAGCTGGTTCCAGCAGGTCTCGAACAGCAGGTCCATCGCCACACGCGTCATACGATGATGCGCATCGTCGCCACGGTTCTTGTTGCCGCGACCGGCATAATTCAGGTGTGACAGATAAAACTTGTCGAGGCCCTCGTCATCGAGTAAGCGCAGCAGGTCCGGTAGGTCGCTTGCATTGTCCTGGGTCAGCGTGAAACGCAGGCCGACCTTGATGCCGGCATCTCGGCACAGACGGATCCCCCTGAGCGACTCATCGAAGGCACCGACCCGCCGCCGGAAACGGTCGTGAACCTCACGCATACCGTCGAGGCTGACACCGACATAGTCGTAACCAACCTCGCGGATCTGTTCGATATTGTCTTCGCTGATCAACGTGCCGTTACTCGACAGCCCAACGTAGAATCCCATTGCCTTGGCACGCCGCGAGATCTCAAAGATGTCAGGCCGCATCAGCGGCTCGCCGCCGGAGAGTATCAGCACGGGCACACCGTAATCCTTGAGATCGTCCATGACGTCGAACACCTGCGCGGTCGACAGCTCGCCGGGGAAGTCCTTGTCCACCGAGGTTGCATAACAGTGCTTGCAGGTAAGGTTGCAGCGCCGGATCAGGTTCCAGATCACCACCGGTCCGGTCGGTGCAGCGACTTGGGGGCGACGCTGTGCGAGTTCCGGGTTGGCGAGTGCCTGAAGGTAACGCGTCAGTCGAAACATGTTGGATTCCTCATGCCGCCAGCCGCAGGCCCGTCTTCTTCAAGACAGCGCTGCTGAATAGGACATCTTGGGCACGCACATCGTCACCGAGCGCCGCACGTAGCCGTGCCGTCTTGTCCAGCACCTCCTCGCGGTCCCGGCCATGTACCATCGCGAATAGGTTATATCGCCAGATTTCGGGATGGCGCGGCCGCTGATAGCAGTGACTGACAAAGTCCATCCTGCCAATCCGTTCACCGAGTTCCACGACTCGCTCGTCGGGAACATCCCAGACGGTCATGCCGTTGCCGCGGAGACCGAGCCGGTAGTGATTCGGCACCGCCCCGATACGGCGTATGACGCCGTCCCGCAGCATTTCACCTAGCGCCTCGATGAGCGTTGCAGGCTCCAACCCCAGCTCACCACCGAGCTGCGCAAAGGGTTCAGCGACCACCGGCAATCCACCCTGGGTCGCAGCGACGATGCGCTGGTACACCGGCGGCACCGCAGACTGGTCACCCTTTGCTTGTGGCTGCCTTACAGGCACCGTGATGACTCGGCCGGCCTCATCCAAATCCAGCCAAAGCCCGAGGTAGAACTCACGCAGCTTCGGGAAATCGTAGACCGGCAGCCCAGTGACAGACGCAATATCGGCGAGGCATTCGGCCACCCCCTGCGGGCGTTCGCTGGCAACGACGAACCACATATTGAGCTTGTGGTCCCGTCGATAGTTGTGTGCCACCGCCGGCCGCCGGTTAACCTGTTCCACAACCCGATCAAAACGGGCTTCAGGCGCGCTCAACGCCGCCAACGTCACGGCGCCACCGAGGCGGGTAGCATCATACAACGGACCGAAACGGCTCAATATTCCGGCATCGAGCAGCTGCCGGACGCTATGGATCAGGACGGCCTCCTGCGCGCCGAGCTTTGCCGCGACACTATGAAAAGGTCTCTCGACAATTGGGAAACCGCCCTGAAACTGGTTGATGAAGGCACGAGCTAATGGCGTCAGCGACTCCATCACGACCCTCCGCCGGCACCGGTAATTACCGCAATCGCCTTTTCAGTGCCGTAACGCGCACCACGCTGTTTGAACCGCCGACGGCTGAACAGCACCTCGCGCGGCACATCGTAAAGGTCGAGCTGCTCGATCAGCTCGTCGACATGACGCAGAACCGCATCACGGTCGCGCCCATGGATCATCGTGAACAGGTTGTAGCGCCACTGCGGCAGACGGCGCGGCCGGCGATAACAGAGTGTGACGCAATCCTGGCTGCCAAGACGCACACCGGCCTCGGCAACATCCTCATCAGGGATATCCCACACGACCATCGCATTGGCGCGGTAACCCAGTTCGTGATGACGCACCACGACGCCAAAGCGTTTGATGATGCCGCTTGACTGCAACAGCCAAAGCCGGGCCAGCACCTCGCCCTCAGACAGGCCCAGGCGCCTCCCAATCTCCCCATAGGGGTCTTCCACCAGGGGCAGACCATCTTCGATCGTCTGAAGCAACGCGAGGTCGGTTGCATCGGCAGCACGGTGAGTCTGTGTGTTTGTCAGGCCCATTGCAAAGCAAACCCCAAATCGATGTGAAAGTCGTCAAGCATCGGCAGATCCAGCGGCTGGAGGCCGGTGCGCTCGGCGATCGCTTCAAGTACCCGGTCGATGCCCGCCCGATCACTGGCGGTTAGCACGAACCAGAGGTTGTACAGGTGTTCACGCTCATAGTTGTGATTGACCTGCGGGTAGGCACTCACCAGCGCCGCGACCGACTCGAGTTCTTCGGGTGGCACAGCCAGGGCCGCCAGGGTGCTGGCACCGACCTGGTTGGGACGCAGGACCGCGCCCACTCGGCTCAGTGCACCGTAACGTTTCAGATAGCCGAGACGGTCAAGTACCTTTGACTCCGTAGTCCCGAGCTCCTCGGCGATACGCGCAAACGGCCGGGGCTCGAGCGGGAAGTCACGCTGGAATTCATCCAGCAGACGGCGGTCGAGTTCACTCAGCAGCGGCCGGACGTTGTTCATGGCAGACTCTCCGCGCTCCTCACAACCCGATCCGGGCGGCACGTGCCGTCATGAAGATGCCGCTCGGCTTGGCAGCCGGCAGCGTCGCCTGTCGCTCGAAGGTGTCGGTGGCGTAGACATGCAGTTGGTCGGCGTCGCGGACCGAGACCCAGACCTCTTCGCCACGCGGCTCGAACTCCATGTGCAGTACGCCTGGGCCGGGCGTCAGCGTCTTGACGACCTCACCCGTCGGCACATCGATCACCTGAACCGTATCGTTGTCCGGCATCGCGAAATTGACCCAGACCTGGCGACCGTCAGGGCGTGCCATCACGAATACCGGCTGACCATGCACCGGGATGCGCCCGACCTGCTGCCAGCTCTGCATGTCGATCACCAGCACCTCGTGCCGGCCCACGGCCGGTACGAACGCCCGTGTACCGGCGACCGCCCAACCCTCCAGATGCGGCATCTTGTAGACAGGTAACTTCGCGTTGCCCTTGCCATAATCGGCGAGGACGCGCTGCACGCCACGCTCTGGGTACCACAGGTCGAGCAGCGCCATCCCGTCCTCACCGAACAGCCCGGCGATGTAGTAGCGGCCATCAGGTGTGATCAGGGCATCGTAGGGATTGCGACCGACGTCGGGATACTTCTGGATCTGCGGCGCCCGAGGGTCGTGTGCATCGACTAGCCAGATCTCGCCACTCTCCCACAAGCTGAATACGAACCGCTGGCCGGGCGCGTCGACCAGGCCGATGACCTTCGAACGCAGCCCGGGTGCGTATTCGGCCGGGATCTCGGCGAAGAGCTCAAGCGTCCCGGCGTCGAAGATTTTCACGCCTCCCGGTTCGTAGTTCGAGACGGCCACCAGTCGGCCGTCCTGAGAGATTGCACCACCAATGCTGTTACCGGCCTGCACTGTGCGCGCGACCAGCGTCGCGGTCAGCAGATCGACCTTGCTGAGCCCACCGTCGCGCCCAAACACGTAGGCGTACCGGCCATCACGCGAGTAGACGGCAGACGCATGCGACAGATCGCCCAGGCCATCAACGACACCGATCGAGGTGTTGCTGCTCGTGTCGACTATCTGCAAGCTGCCGTTGGCCCGCTCGACGACGATCGCCAGGTCACCCGTGCCCCGCAACCCATTGTCAGCGGCATGTGCGACAAGCGAACTCAGCAGACCAACGAGCAACAGCAGCGTAAACAGGACAGTGCGCAGCTCACTGTAGAGCGACTCGTCGGTCCGCCATGCCGAAACCCGGCGCTGAAACCCATGCATCATTTCAAGCCCTCCCCATCGAGCAGGCGGTCCACCAGCCAAGTGACATCCGCTTCACTGAGTAACGGCCGCCAGGGTGGCATTGCGGTCCCCGGGCGCCCGTCAAGAATGGTCTGCCTGAGGAAAGCGGCGGGTTTGCCGGCCAGGCTGTCCTGAACCAACGGTGGGCCTAGCCCCCCCTTCAGTGTCAGACCATGGCAGGAGCCGCAGTCCTGGTGCAGCAAGTGCCTGAGTTCCTGCTGCCTGGCAGGTCCCGGTTCGGTTCCCTGCTCTGCCGACGCCAGTGACGGCGTGCAGAGACTAAGCCCCAACATTACCAACCAAACCCGCATTACCTGTCTCCATCGCCGGTTTGAACCAATCCAGCTGTCCGGCCATCGCCACGGTGCGACCGATGATGATCAGCATTGGCGATTGCAGCTTGACGCTACGCACACGGTTGCCGAGCGTCAGGAGATCACCGAACACCCGCCGTTGCTGACCTGTCGTCCCATCCTGTACCGCTACCGCCGGAGTGGCCGGATCAAGGCCCTCGGCAACCAGCCTCTTGCAGATACGTTGGAGATTTGATTTCCCCATATAAATGACCAACGTACAGTCCGGGTCGGCCAACGACCGCCAGTCCAGATCGATCGGTTCATCGTTCTTGAAATGCCCGGTGACCAGGCGAACGCCACGACTGGCACCACGATGGGTCAACGGCACTCCGGCATAGGCACTGCATGCTGCCGCTGCGGTGATACCGGGTACGACCTCGAAATCGATACCTTTGCTCCTTAAATGAATCGCCTCTTCGCTCCCGCGACCGAAGATGAAGGGGTCGCCTCCCTTGAGTCGCACGACAGTCCGGCGCCGCTGAGCCAGGCTTGCCAACAGTTCGTTTATTTCGCCTTGCGGCATGCTGTGATTGCCGGCCGCCTTTCCAACGTTGATACGTGATACCCCGCTTGGAATCAGATCCAGAACGGCTGGGACACCAGGCGGTCGTAGACCACCACGTTGGCAGATTGAATAAGGCGTAGCGCCTTGATCGTCAGGAGATCCGGATCACCCGGACCGGCGCCGACCAGATAGACCTTAGCTTTGTCGTTCATCGTCTCGTCCTGGCTTGTACTTGTGCGATGCGGTACGGTGCGGGATCAACCCGCACCGCCCAATCGCTCAGTAGACGTCATGCATCGTGTTGTAGACGTTGAACTTGCCGGTCGGAGTGACCAGGCGCTTGTCCTTGATCACCTTCTTGACCTTGCGCGTCTTGTCGTCAACACAACGATCGCGGATGTCTGCTCCTTGCCGTTCCAGACCGAGAACCAGACTTCGTCGCCGGCCTTGTTGTACTCCGGCTGAACGACACGCTTCGGCCCCTCGCCCAGATCCGCCCACTCGGCGATCGGCAACACATCAAAGCCCTTGTCGAGGTTGTCGATGTCGAACACCGCGACCGACTGGCTGATCGGCTCTGCCGGATTCAACGCGGTGTCGACATACAGGTTCTTCGACTTGGGGTGCGTCTTGATGAACAACGACCCGCCGCCCTGGCCATCAACCGACTGCACCAATTTCCAGGCTTGCTGCGGATGACCCTCCGGGTCGGTACCGATCATCGCGATCGTCTGGTCACCCAGGTGACTGGTCGCCCACACCGGACCGAACTTGGGATGATCGAAGTTTGCGCCGCGTCCCGGGTGTGGAATCTGCCCGACATCGATCAGCGCCGCGAGCTTGCCTTCCTTGAATCGACCACGGCGATCTTGTTGGACTTGTTTGCGGCCGTCAGGAAGTACCGCTTGCTCGCATCCCAGCCGCCGTCGTGCAGGAAGCGCGCGGCCCCGATGGTGGTCACCTTGAGGTTTTCGAGATCCTCGTAGTTGACCATCAGGATCTTGCCGGTCTCCTTGACATTGACGATGAACTCCGGGTGCTCATGCGAGGCGACGATCGCCGCCACGCGAGGCTCCGGGTGGAACTCCTGAGTATCGACGGTCATGCCACGGGTGCCGACGATCTTCTTCGGTTCAAGTGTTTCGCCGTCCATGATCACGTACTGCGGCGGCCAGTAGGTGCCGGCAATCGCGTACTTGTCTTCCCAGCCCTTGTACTTCGACGTCTCGACCGAGCGTGCCTCCATGCCGACCTTGATCTCGGCGACCGTTCCGGTTTTCCATCCATAGGTCGATCATGTTGATCTTCGCATCACGACCGATCACGAACAGGTAACGACCGGAAGCCGACAGGCGCGAGATATGTACCGCGTAGCCGGTCTTCACGATGTTGACGATCTCTTTGGTATCGCCGTCGATCGATCGCGATCTCGCCGCTATCACGCAGCGTCACCGAGAACAGGTTCTCGAGGTTGATGATCGTTCATCTGTTTTGTGGGCCGCTGTTCGGGTGGCACAACGACCCGCCAGGTCGCCTTCATCTCTTTGATTCCGTACTCGGGCGGCTGCGGCGGTTCGTGTTGCAGGTAACGCGCCATCATTTCGACTTCGGCCTCATTGAGTTCACCCGAGGCGCCCCAGTTCGGCATGCCCAATGGCGAACCATAGGTAATGAACACTTTGAGATACTCGGTGCCACGCTGGCGCGTGATGTCAGTCGTCAACGGTTTGCCAGTGGCCCCTTTGCGCAACACACCGTGGCAACCGGCGCAGCGCTCAAAAAAGATCTGCTTCGCACGGGCGAACTCGTTTCTCGTCATTGGCGGTCCATCGCCACCGATCATGTCTTTGGTAAGGGATGGATCCATCGCGATAGGGGCGCCCTGGTATTTCATGTCTGCGGTCGGGGTACCGGGGTGCCCACTGGTCTCGGCGTTCGCTATACCCATTGCTGATACCAGGGCTGACAGCGCAAATACGCGGCCAACGATATGTCTACTTTTCATCAGAAGCCTCTCCTTCTCCGCGTAAAGCGTCGACTAAGATGTGGGTGTCACGGCAGGACCAATGCTAAATGGCGGAGCGTGGGCGGCCTTGATGAATGTCAAGCGGTAAAATTTGGTCGCAGCGATTTGACGCAAATCAACTTGGGCGCTGGTCACGCAATGACATCGCAGCCGGACCGCTCGCCGCGCAGATCTCCATCAGTTGTTGCCCCTAGCGAGCAGTGACGGCGCGGTGTACTTGATCAGACAGGGGGGACCGGCGACCGAAACGCACCGCACCCTGCAATCATCCTGGAAAGTAATCCCTCTCTCCCACGGTTCCAGCGTCGTGCCCTACATACCGCTTGACTTCTATCAAGTATCCGACTGAATTCATCGGTTATTTATAATACGGTACAGAAATAGCGGGCGCGACGTATACGCGGCGCCTTGGAGGAAATTCACATGGTTACGGTCAAGGTCTTCATGCATGTCACCGGCGAGCCGCTGAAGCGCACGCCGGTCGCGGTGCAGCGCGATACCGACGACACGCTGATTCCTACGGTGTTGACGGATCGCGACGGGTTCGCGCGGTTCGAAATCGATGGTGGCAGCGGCAAGGTGCTGGTCTCCGGCATCGAGCGTTACCATGGCCAGTTAGCCGGCGAGATCCTGATCGGTCTTTGGTCAATGACCCAGGCCAGCGATAGTTCCGAGGGTGCACCGGGCGAGTTTCCTGATGGCAGCAACGCCTACCCCGGAATGACGACGCGTAGCCTGTGGATCGATGGGCACGAGGTCTCTTACCGACGGCGAGGGCTATCTGATCAACCCGGCGCAGTGGACCGAAGCGTTCGTCCGCGCTGCAGCCGCAGCCGAGGACCTGATTCTCGGCACCGAGCACTGGGAGGTGATCCGCTACCTGCGCGACCACTATTCTCTTCATGGAACACAGGCCTCCGTGCGCGACATGATCAAGCATTTCCGCAAGGCCTGGGACTCCGAGCGTGGCAGCAGCCGCTACCTGCACCGTTTGTTCCCGCGCGGCGGGCCGCAGAAACAGGGCAACCGACTCGCCGGCCTCTTGAGGACCAAGGGCGAACACTGAATAGGAAGCTCAGTTCGGCAGGTCGCGGTCTGCTGGAACTGTCCAATCGACGCAGTGCACGGAAGTCCTGCATTGGAACAGATCCGTGATCACCGACCAGGCAATCTATTGATCAATCGAGTTTTCGCCGCCAAAAGGTATACCGAAACGACTGGATCTGTCCCGCTGGTGTGCGATGCATCTCTTTCTCGGTCCGCAACAGCTCGCAGGCAGGGCCGAACTGTGCGGCCAGCGATACGGCATCGTAGCGCGCTACCGGTAGGCCACTGCAACGCTCTGGGCCATCCTCGGCGAAAGTCGCCATGACCAGATGCCCCCCTGGCTTGACGGCCCGTAGTGCGGTAGAGACGTAGGCCTGCCGGTCCGATGGCGTAACGAGGAAGTGAAATACGGCGCGATCATGCCAGATGTCAAAGTGTCCTGAGGGCAATTGCGCACAGGTCACGTCCGCTTCTACCCAGTGGACACGATTGGCACCTTCGCCGATATTGCGGCTGGCCGCAGTCAGAGCGGCCGCGGAGATATCCATTACCCAGAGTTCGGAATAACCAAGGCGCAACAACTCGGCCGTGAGGCCGGAGGCGCCGCCGCCAACATCGATGATGACCGTGTCGCGGTCCGCGCCACACGACGCGATCAGCTCCAGCGAACGGGCCGGGTATTGCTGGAACCAGCTCTGAGCATCACTGGCCCTATCCGCGTACACCTTTTCCCAGTGTGCCTTGTCCGACATCCTGGGCCAACTCAGGCTTCACCAGCACTGTCGACGGCGCAAGTCCATTCGGCAGCAGGATATCTGGCCGGGTACGCCCAAGCCTGCTCATTGTCGCCCAGCGACGGGTCAAGCAGATGATCGGTCCGACAGCGCTGCAACATCACGTTGCGGGCGCCATGGTCTGCCAGCAGATTGAGCAACTGTCGCAGCCTGTCGTTCGGTAGCAAAGCGTCATGCACTGTCACGCGCACCTCGTGCTCGACACCGGATTCGACCAGGAAATCGAGGCTATCGAGTGCACGTTCCCCACTGCCAGTCACTCCGGTAAGCGCCGAATAGTCTTCGGGTAAGGCCTTGATGTCCAGCCCCACCCAATCGACTGCCGGCAACAGCTCGTCGAGGCGCTCCGGATAGCAGCCGGCTGTATGCAATCCGATTTTGAAACCCATTGAACGGGCCTCAGCAACCGCGACTGGCAGCCCACGCTGCAAGGTCGGTTCTCCTCCCGAGAACACAACGGCGTCGAGCAAGCCGCTGCGGCGGTCTAGCAGATCCAGCACGTCCTGCCAGGGGATCGCACCATGCAGACTGCGGGGCAGCAGATGGGTGTTTTGGCAATAGCGGCACTTCCAGGGGCAACCCTGACAGAAGACCACCGCCGCCAGTTCACCGGGGAAGTCGATCGTCGTCAGCGGTGTTATTCCACCGACCTGAAGTTCATTCATATCGCCAACATTCTCTATCTGGAGCCCGACTGTGTATCGCTGGCGGAGGGCCGCGATGCGAACCGCTAAGACGTGCCGCGCCGCTCAGGCTCGATAAAATAGGTCCTTTCCGCCTGTTCCGAGCGCTTGCCCGGATTCCAGGCGGATACGGGACGATGGTAGCCCATGACCCGGGTCCAGACCTCACAACGCGTGCGTTCTTCGTCTTTCAGTTCAATGACTGCATTCGGCATGATCGGCCATCTCCTCTCGTTGTTTGCGGGCGATCAGTTCCTGATCACACTTGGGACAGAATTCATGCTCGCCGGCCAGGTACCCATGGGTTGGGCAGATCGAGAAAGTCGGCGTAATCGTGATGTACGGCAAGCGAAAATTGCCTAGCGCACGCTGTACCAGGCGCTTGCAGGCGTCGCTACTCGATACCTGCTCTGGCAGGTAGAGATGCAACACCGTGCCGCCGGTGTACTTACGCTGCAACGCGTCCTGGCGTTCGAGGGCCTCGAAGGGATCGTCGGTAAAGCCAACGGGTAGCTGAGAGCTGTTGGTGTAGTACGGCGCCTCGGGTGTGCCGGCCTGCAGTATCCCAGGGAAACGCTTGCGGTCTTCCTTCGCGAAGCGATATGTGGTGCCTTCGGCCGGCGTCGCCTCGAGGTTGTATAGGTGGCCGGTCTCCTCCTGGAACTCGACCATCCGCGCACGGACATGATCGAGCATCCGCTCGGCCAGCGCGTAGCCGTCAGGCGTCGTGATGTCATCGCGGTCACCGCTGAAATTGCGCACCATCTCGTTGATGCCGTTCACACCGAAGGTTGAAAAATGGTTGCGCAGCGTGCCCAGGTACCGCTTGGTGTAGGGAAACAGACCGGCGTCCATCAGTCGCTGGATGACCTTGCGTTTGACCTCGAGACTGTCGCGGGCGATGAACAGCAGTTCGTCCAGACGGCTGAACAAGCCCTGCTCGTCGCCCCGGTAGACATGACCTAGCCGCCCGCAGTTGACCGTGACCACGCCCAGCGAACCGGTCTGTTCGGCCGAGCCGAACAAGCCGTTGCCACGCTTGAGCAGCTCGCGCAGGTCGAGCTGCAGCCGGCAGCACATGCTGCGGATCATGTTCGGTTTGAGTTCGGAGTTGAGGAAGTTCTGGAAGTACGGCAGACCATACTTCGCGGTCATCGCAAACAGGCGTTCGGCGTTCTCGCTCTCCCAGGGGAAGTCCGGAGTGATGTTGTAGGTCGGGATCGGGAAGGTGAACACGCGGCCCTTGGCATCACCGGCGGTCATGACCTCGATGTACGCGCGGTTGATCATGTCCATCTCGGCCTGCAATTCACCGTAGCTGAACGGCATCTCCTCGCCACCGATGACCGGAATCTGGTTACGCAGATCCTCCGGGCAAACCCAGTCGAAGGTCAAATTGGTGAACGGCGTCTGCGTGCCCCAGCGCGACGGCACGTTCAGGTTGTAAATCAGCTCCTGGATGTACTGCTTGACCTGTTCATAGCCGAGACGGTCATTACGGATGAAGGGCGCCATGTAGGTATCGAACGAGCTGAAGGCCTGCGCCCCGGCCCATTCATTTTGCAGTGTGCCCAGAAAATTGACGATCTGCCCGACAGCCGAGGACATGTGCCTGGGCGGCCCGGCCTCTACCTTACCCGGCACACCATTCAAACCCTCGTGCAACAGTGTGCGCAGCGACCAGCCGGCGCAGTAGCCGGCCAGCATATCCAGATCATGGATATGGATGTCGCCCTCGCGATGGGCAACGCCCGCCTCGGGTGCATACACGTGGCTCAACCAGTAGTTTGCGATCACCTTGCCGGAGGTGTTGAGAATCAGGCCGCCAAGCGAATAGCCCTGGTTGGCGTTCGCACTGACCCGCCAGTCAGCACGATCGAGGTATTCGTTCACGGAGCTGGCCACATCAACCAAGGTGCGACGGTCGTCGCGTAAGCGCTTGTGTCGATCGCGATAGCTGATGTAGGCACGCGCGGTCGTGAGATGATTGGCGGCGATCAGGGTCTGCTCGACGATGTCCTGCACCCGCTCGATGTCCGGCACGCCATCGGGAAAACGGCCGTGGCTCAGTACCTTGATCACCTGGGCGCAGAGCAGGCGGGCCTCCTCCTCCGCGAACTCGCCGGTCGCCGCGCCGGCGCGGCGGATCGCGGACTGGATCCGCTGGGCATCGAAGGGGGACCGGACCCCGTCCCGCCGGCGAATATGCGTCGGCAGGCTGGCCACCTCGGTGGCAGGAAGAGACATGGGCATCCTCGTTATTTTGGCGGCTAGAACACAATATCTTGTAGTTCATAGCTTCATAAAACCCAAGATGTGGGTATCGCCCTCTTGACCTAGCTCAAACGACGAGAAAATCGGCCTGCTAGCTTAACCAAGGTCAAGGCGGCCTAAACGAAAAACACGACCCGCAAGGCCCAAGACAGCCGCGTCGTGTATCAGCAACGCGACATCAGCCAAACGAATACATGAGTGATCCTGCGATGCGAGAAACCGTCATCGGACGAACGTCGACCAAAGCAACCTCGCTGACAGTGGGCCTGTTATTCTTAGTCGCGTCGTGCGAATTCGACTCCATCACTCTTGGCAAGCGCATTTATCAGTACGGCCAGGGCGCTGAAGGTTACCTCGAATACCAGCAAGGCCCTGACTGGCTCGCCCAGGCCAGGCGCGGCTGCGAAACCTGCCACGGGCCCATGGGTAGAGGGCGCTCAGTCAAGGTCGGAAAGGTCACCGGTGCCGCACCACCGGTTACGAGGAGCGCCCTGGTCGAACGCGGTTATGACGCAGCAACCCTGCGTCGTGCGATCACCAAAGGCCTCGATATCACCGGACGCCCCATGAACTGGTACATGCCGCGATGGCAGTTGTCCGAAAAGGATATGCAGGCGCTTCTGCGGTATCTAGGCACCTTTTGACCGTCGACGAGGTGCGCCATTCTGGAACAATGGCCCAGGCTCCCACGTATCGTCCACCGCTCCAATCCGATTCGATGGGTTGCGCCCTGTGTATTCCACGCCCATTCGGCCACCCGTTCCACGGGCATTCGGCCACTGATTCCACGGCCATTCGGCCACCCCCTTGGGCAGGGGGCGACGCAGGACACGATTCACTAGGATCGGCCCCTTTTGCCGGAGCGAAAGGGGTCGAGATGGAGCGTTTGTCCATGCGTAAGATTCGAGAGGTACTGCGCCTGCGGTATGAGGTCGGGCTGTCCGCCCGGCAGATCGCCGCCAGCGTGCAGATTGCGCGTAGCAGTGTGGGCGAGTACGAGCGGCGCCTCGCCGCCGCGGGCCTGAGCTGGCCCCTGCCCGAGGGGCTCAGCGACACCGCGTTGGAGCGGCGCCTGTTTCCGCCGCCACCCCCGGTGCCGGCTGACGCGCGTCCAATACCGAATTGGTCCGTGCTGCACGAGGAGCTGCGCCGGCCCGGCGTGACCCTGATGCTGCCGTGGCAGGAGTATCGCGCCGCCCACCCGCAAGGCTTCGCCTACAGCTGGTTCTGCGAGCACTACCGTGTATGGGCCGGCAAGCTCGACCTGGTGATGCGCCAGACGCACCGCGCCGGCGAGAAGCTATTTGTCGATTACGCCGGCCAGACGGTCGAGATCATCGACCGTGCTACCGGCGAGGTGCGCGCCGCGCAGATCTTCGTCGCCGTGCTCGGAGCCTCCAGCTACACCTACGCCGAGGCGACCTACACCCAGTCGCTGCCGGACTGGATCGTCTTACCCCAACAAACCTTCTGGGCGAACACGCATGCGACATGGGGTCTGGCCGGTAGCGCAATCCAAGCACCGCTTATCCGCTTGGCCGGTATGCTGCTCCTACTTTGCAGCACGTTTCTCGCGCTTGCGGCAATCGCGACCAAAAGAAAGACTTGTGCTCAGAATCTTTTTCCTACGACTGGTAATTCGGCCAACTCAACGACAGCTTTTTCATTCGCAAATGGCTGGTCTCGCTTGTTGTTGGCAGGTTTTTCCGTAAGCCGATAATATCCTAGGCTTCGCTTCCAACCCAGTCAGAAGGTGGTATGGAATTTCCGCATAAGACAAGAATGATCGAAGGCCTGAGTCAGAATCATTTCTTCAGCGGCCTGGGCGAAGCAGAGCTTAATCGCGTCGCTCGACATTCCGCGCTTGTAAAATTGAAACATGGCGAAGCCCTGTTCGAGCAAGGAGACCCTGCGACACGCTTCTATCTTGTCCGCAACGGACAAATCAAATTGTTCCGGTTGTCTCCCGCAGGCAATGAGAAGGTCGTCGACATCGTCACTCCTGGGCACACGTTTGCCGAGGCCTTGATGTTTTTCGAGCAGCCCTATTACCCAGTAGGGGCACAGGCTTTGCAGACCAGCGAAGTTATCAGCATCGATGCAGTAGATTTTTCCCGCATGCTCAAGGAGTCGGTCGATAGCTGTTTTGTTTTGTTGGGTAGCCTGAGTCAACGTCTGCGCTCCTTGTTGCGCGAAATTGACGAATTAAGCCTGCACAGCGGGACGAGTCGTGTTGCCGCCTACTTTCTCGAACATGGTCCAGGCGACGGCACTACTTTTGGCCTGCCGGCTCCCAAGCAAGTGATCGCCTCGCGCCTTTCGGTCAAGCCGGAAACATTTTCACGGATCATCAAGAACCTAAGCGACAACGGCATGATCGGAATTCAGGGTAACCAGGTCACCATCTTTGACCGAGAACAACTGGAGATGGCGGCAGACCCCGATCCGCTATGAACCAGTGTTCAAGCTAGAGCTTGCGTCGGCTCGTTTATTGTAGATAGCCATCGGCCCATTGTTTCTTGCGTCGCCAACGCATCCGAACGGTGAGGTACTATGCCAAGATTGCAAGCTAGCCACTTAGGGACTTTTGATGCTCGCTGCGCACTTTCGTGCTCATCGTTTCCTGTGTTCGGGCAATTTTGTACTCGGGCGTCTCTTATCGAGCACGTGGAAAAAGCTCAGCAGAGGGTGACGCAGGAGCATACGTGGGCCCGCGTATCGCATCACCGTCCTGACATGGTCTCGTTGCTTCTTGCTGTAGCAATGAACCTCGCAAAGGTTACAGACCGGCTTCGCCTCTTCAAACGGGCAGTTTCCGAGACGCTGCAGAGCATAGGCGAGCAGATTATCGCAGTCATCGCACAGGCCCTCATCCGGTGCGTGGTGGTCGCGACAATAGAGACGCATCATGGCCGAAATCGTCGCTCGCTCGCGTGCAATACGGGGCCCCGGTACTTTGCGAGGCGTCTTCGGTCGCCTACCGATCTCTTTCGTATCGCTCATCCGACTATCTTAATCACAGAAGCAAGCAGCAGGGAGGTTGACCACCCCCCTGCTATGAGGCGACGATCTTCCATCCAGCGAGCCGTCGTCTATCCGAAAGAGTGATGCTCCTGGCCAGAAACATCGCTGCGCAGTAACAGGTGAAGCCCGGTACCGATCCAGAGCGGTCATTACCTTGGCCGCCGCCCAGGAACCTGGTGACGACCAAATGCGCTACCTCTAACTGCTCTTCCGCGGCAGAAAGCTCTTTGTGCGGCATTGACCGCTGCCATTGTGTTCGCCGGACAGCAGTCCGTCCGCATGGCAGGTAAGGAAAGATTAGACCCAGTGATGGACGCAGGACTTGATCAAAATCAAGTCTCAAAGGACATCAATCAACGATAGTCAAGTCGGGTCAAATCGGCGGTCGACCTTACGCGCTGCGGACGCAAGGAAGGATTTCCGCCGAACGAAAAGACCGTCCCATCCTTTCGACACGCTATGAGATAGGGTCGAAAAAGATCGGAAGGCGGCCCGGACCGACAGACATTTATCTGAGGAGTCTACGTAACATGAAGAAAATCGCTCTAAGCTTTGCTTCTTTGGTGCTTGTTGGAACCGCGGGCTTGGCTAATGCTGGGAACATCGATGCAGGAAAAGCCGTCTACGAATCCAAAGGTTGTGTTGGCTGTCACGGTGCCAACGGAATCAGTGCTGTGCCGATCTATCCGAATCTTGCTGGCCAGAAGCAACAATATCTAAGTATGGCAATAAAGGCATACAAAGAAGGTCGTCGCAACAGCACAAACGCAGCTGCGATGAAGCCGATGTCCATGCTGCTGAACGACACCGAAATTGCAGACGTCGCGGCGTACCTGGCGGGGTTGAAATGATCTTGGGCGCTTAGCCTAAACGGTCTCAATTAGTGGTATCTGGCGGGTTACCGCTCACTTCTTTGGGAGTTTCACGAACGCCTCGCAAATCATGTCTGCATCGTGGCTATCTCCATCGAAGATCGAACCGCCTACTTGCATCGATCATGCGGGCAATTGTTTGAAACAGGTCGGATCACAGACCGTACCGAGGGTTTGGCGACTGCGAGAAAAGTAACCGTAAATATTTGTTTTTATTATAGAAATTGGCGGAGAGGGAGGGATTCGAACCCTCGTTAGGCGTTAACCTAAACACGATTTCGAGTCGTGCGCTTTCAACCACTCAGCCACCTCTCCTGACTTTTCTGCTGTGTTCAACGCGAAATGCCGAGTCCGGCCACAGATCCGTGTGAATCATCAGCACACTATCTCTGACCGCCGTGACAAAACCTGGGCTATCCGCCTGCTTCACCGCAAGCGCTGAATATTACCTCAACTTAGGACCGTCAGGACATCGCTGGCGCGCTTGCAATCAACCTTGGTATCGAACGCTACATCGCAGGATTTCGGAAAGTCCTGAGCGACAATCCATACCTGACTGATGTCGTCGCCCAAATCGGCCAGCGCCTTCAGGGCCCGGCAGGTCCGCTCTTCGTCGAAGAATGCAAAGGGCTCGTCCAGAAAGGCGAACTGTCTGCCCTTTACCGTCCGACTCAGAAGCTTTTTCGAAAGCGCGAGGCGCAGGGCCAGCATAACCTGACGCTGCGTACCACTGGAGACCTCGTCGAGGTCTATGAAATCGAGTTTCTCGCTGGAGAACATCCTTACCCTGAGTTCACTGTCGATCTGCAGATGCTGATAGCGGCCGTCGGTGAACAACGGCAGCATGCGCGCGACCAGATCCTTGATGTCGCGGTTAAATTGGTTTGCCAGATGGGCGATTGCCGCCTCCAGAAGCTCGATACCTCGCCGGCGGTCGGCGATACGTTCCTGGATGTCCTCGCGTCTGTCGCGAAGACCTACCAATACGTCGGACAGATTCATGGCCTCCTGCAGACGAACCCGCTCATTCTCGATCTGTTCATCGAGTGTTTCGATCTGCAATGACAGCCCTGTCCCGACATGGCCCAACCAGGCCAGCTCGCGCTCGCTGTAGTCGTGGGCCATGCGCGCCGCCGGCTCACCCTGATCGAGCCGTTGGCGCAGCGCCTCGTACTCGGCATCCTCTGGTCTCGGCGGTGCTTGTGCTAGGTCATCCTCGTCGCCGTCGACGATAGGCTCAATGCCAATCTCGCGGGTACGCGCCAGCACATCACCTATCTGACCAGCCTCTGCACGCAGCCGCGCGATGCGACGTTGCAGACTCGCCGCCCGAACCCAAAGCAACAGAGACAGCGCAACCAGCCCCGCTGCCAGATAACCGATCCATACCCGCTTAGATACATCCCATTGCGGCAGGTATTTCACCAGCACGTCGTGTGCGGTGGCGGCCAGTGGCGAATCACTTGCGAAGGTCAGCAGGGCCCATAACGCCGCCGCCGCCAGCGCCAGCAGCGATACGACGACGCGCAGAAAGCTCGCGCGTCCCTTCGCCCCCCGGGCACGGTGAATACTCCTGGTATTGGTCTCCCAGGTATCCAGACCATGCTGGATCTCTGCCGTCAGCGTAGTGATCTGGTCAAGCTGTTTTGCTGCTTCATGGCGCTCATCCTCCAGTCCTGCCATCAGGCCTTCTTCGATTCCAAGGGCCTGAATATCCCCCTCGACCGCATACCATTCCGCCTGGATCTCGCCCAGCACTTCCTCGCGCTCGGTAATCTCGCTGCCGAGACCATGCATCACGTCCTCCAACGGAGCGATCCCGGCCATGATCTTGATTGCATGGCTGTGTGGATGGGGCGTGGTGATCTCACGCTGCGCGAGGTAAAAGGACTCGACGAATTCGTCGTACGCGTAACCGACGATCTTGAACAAGACATCACCCACGACCGTCACGCCGCGCGCTATCGGGTTCTCCGGATCATCGACCAGTGCAAGCTTGGCACTGTGATTGCCATCGCGGTCAAGGAATCGCGACAAGAGATAATGCGTATCCTCAACAGCGAACTCGATGGTTACGCTGCAGTCGTCTTCGCCCCAGCGCACCACCCTGTGCAGATCTTCCGGTGGGACCGAGAATGTGCGCCCGAACAGCGCAAAGCACAGGGTCTCTCCAATGCTGCTCTTGCCGGACTCGTTTTGGCCACTGATCGCAATCAGGCCACGTTCGGCGAGATCGATCGACAACTCCGCATACCTGAGTACATTCCTCGCACGAATACTCACGATGATCATTAGCGTTCTTCTCGCTCGAGCCGAATCAGCCGATCGATGACCATGTCCTTGGCCTTGCTATAGAGCCCCTCGTCAAATTCCTGCCCGGAGTTGAGTCGGCGTTCGAACTCCGTCTCGCAAAAGGCAGAAAATTCCTCTGAGGGCGTTTTTGCTCCTGATGACCTCTTGGATCCCAGTGTGCCGCTCGCTGCCATGGCGTCCTCCTCGCGGGCGCATGTTGTTCAGACACCAGAAGTATAAAGGCATCGCGCGATTTCTCTAGCGGATCGACCCGCTCACGATAACACGCGAAAATAGGCGGTCTGTGCGGGCAGATCGACCTCGCGTACGCCGAGGCGCAACGTCTGACCGAGGGAGAAATCGCTCGACAGGCGAATACGGGTATCCAGCGCCAGCTCGGGAATCATCACGACGGCCTTACGCTCCTCCAACGCGACCACTACGGCCTCGCCCTCCCAGCTGGGATTGCGCAAGAGATGCACCAGTTTCCAGTGCAGATTTGACAGCCGTTCCGCGCGCCGGATGGTCGCCCCCGCGCTGTCCAGCGCAGCTGTACGCTGCAGCACCTCGTCCACAGACAACGGCGGCCTATCGGTGACGAAGGCACGCAGCTGCTGGTGGACAACGAGATCGGCATAGCGGCGCAGGGGGCTGGTCGCGCGCGCGTAGATCTCGAGTCCCAGACCGAAGTGCGTGTCGGGTTCCAGCGATACCCGGCTGGGCCTGAACAGACGACGATAAGCATACATCTCAGCCATGCCCTGAGGCTGGCGAATCTCCTCCGGGCTGGGTTGGGCCACATAGGGGATTCTGACCCCATTTGCGTCCGCAAACCGGGCCGCCGCCTCACCGGCCATCAACATTGCATCTGTGACCATGTCACGGCTTGCCAACTTCGGCAGCGGTCTGATGACCACCTCCGCGTCGATCAAGCGCACCGAGACCTCCGGCAGGTCGATACGCGCCGCGCCCCGCGCCAGGCGTCGCGCGCGATAGGCATCAGTTGTCTGACGGATGGCGGCGAACAACGGCTCATTCATGCGCGTATCAATTTCATCATAGCTCGCGCGTTGGACCCGCACCCAAGACGACACGACCTCGATATCGAAGATCTGCTCACCGTCGAACCGCATGCCAAATGACAACGCCGGCGACTGTTCGGCCAGGCCGAGGCCGAGCCGGTGGGTAACTGCCATAGGCAGCATGGGATAGACGTTCTCAGGAAGATACAGGTTGGCGCTGCGCTCGCGCGCCGCCTGGTCGAGATGCCCGCCGGGGCGGACCAGCGCCGCGACATCGGCGATATGCACCCAGAGTCGGTCACCATCGATGCTGATTGCATCGTCTGGATCCTGGTTTCCGACATCATCGATCGCCCAGGCCTCGAGGTGAGTCAAGTCACGCCGTGGCTCATCCGGCAAGTCCGGGAGGCCGATGTCCACCGGCTCGAGGCGAGCCCCGGCGCGACGTGGCCAGGGGTTCTCAGCGGCGTTCCAGTAGCCACAGCGCAGCAGGAAACGATGTGCCGCCTCCGGCGTCTCCGGCAGTTCGAAGCTGGTCAGGATGCGACTGTGCTCAGCAGAACCCAGCGCTACCCGCTCGACCTCGGCCAGGCGCTTGCGGTCCTGGTCTTCGAGTTCGGTCTGCTCGACCCGCTGCAGAAAATCCGCCCAATCTTGCTCGGCCCGTTGTTTCGTCGCACGCGCACCACGCTCGTCGGCGACTGCCTGCTCGCTGCGCCGGCGAATCTGCTGGGAGTTGCCCTCGAAATACAGGCCGTCCTGCAAGACCTCCCAGGCCCCCCACGCCGTTGCCGGGGAATATTCGCCGTATAGGAACTCCGCGAGGTCTGAGAGACTGATTTCTTCGCCCTCCAACAGCTCCCAGGCCTCCTCAATCGCGGGCTCACCAGGTTCGAGCGCGCCCAGGCTCGCTAAAGGCCCCGGATGCAGCAGAGTCACGTCCTTATCGCGTACCCGCTTCGATTTACCGCCCGCCAGCTGGATCTCGATTTTCTCGCCGACGCTGCCGACGATCGCCGGGTGGATCTTATACAGCACCAGGCTGCCAGGGCTTAAAGAGTCAGACGGCACAGGAAATCCCTGAGTAAAGCAGATTAATCGGTCGGGCGATTTGTTTATGATACCGCTTACGGCCACCCGGTCAGGCAGCAATTCCACAATCCACAGGCGAAACAGCATGAGCACCTGGCAAAAACACGTCACCGAGAGCACGCCCCAGACGACCGACTTCCCGGCATGTGCGATTTCGGACCTTTCGCACTTCGGCCTAATCCGCGTCAGTGGCGCCGATGCGCGGACCTTTCTCCAGGGCCAGCTGACCAACGATATCCACGGCGTGACCACAGAGCATGCACAGATCAGCAGCTATTGCAGCCCTAAAGGCCGCATGCTGGGCAGCTTTTGGATTTTTCAGCGCGGCGACGACCTCTTCCTGCAGTTACCGAAGGAGCGGCTCGATGCCGTGCTCAAGCGCCTGCGCATGTTTGTCCTACGCGCCCAGGTGCTCATCGAGGATGCTAGCGATGCCCTGGCGCGTTTTGGCATCGCAGGCGAATGCGCTGCCGCGCTGCTGCCGGTAGCGCCGGCCGAGGACAAGGCCAGTATCACGCGCGATGAGATCACGATCATCCGCCTGCCGGGTGACCGCGTGCGGTTCGAGGTCGTTGGACCAGAGGACCTGCTGACGCCGATCTGGGACCACGCCGCGGCGCAGGCCGTGCCGACCAATGCCGACTTTTGGTCCCTGCTGGACATCCGCGCCGGGATGCCGAACGTGCTGGAGGAAACCGTCGAGGTGTTCGTACCGCAGATGGCAAATCTGCAGCTGATCGACGGCGTCAGCTTTTCAAAGGGTTGTTATACCGGCCAGGAGGTGGTCGCACGGATGCAATACCTCGGCAAGCTGAAACGACGGATGTATCGGGCGCGCATCGAAACCACCGAACGGCCGGCTCCGGGCAGCGAGGTCTTTGCAGCCAACGGCGATGCCGACACGGCCGTCGGGCGTATCGTCGATGCCGCACCTTCTCCGGACGGTGGATTCGAGGCTCTCGCCGTGCTGCAGATCAGCAGCGCGGAGGCGGAAGAGCTGCGTTCAGGCGATGCGGCTGGCCCGACCATTGCGTTGCTCGACCTGCCGTATGTATTTCCACCGACCGAGGCCTGATCTATCTGCAGCACCCCCATTGACGGCGCTAGCGATCGCTGTCGCGACCCTTTCGCCCGGCAGTCGCCCCTGCGATAATCGGGCCACCCGGCCACAGCCCAGATCACCAGGAATGCAGCCTTGCCGTCTGCCGCCGACAGCGACGACCACCGTCCGCTGATTGTCCATGTCGTTTTCCGGCTGCAGGTGGGCGGTCTCGAGAACGGCGTCGTCAATCTGGTCAACCGGCTGCCCGCAGCGAGCTATCGTCACGCCATCGTCTGTCTCAGCGAAGCGACCGACTTCCGTGCACGCATCCGGCGTGACGACGTCGTTGTATACGAGATGCACAAGCGACCGGGACAGGACCTCGGCTGCTGGCGGCGCCTGTTCTGGCTGTTCCGCAGGATCAGACCCTCGCTGGTGCACACCCGTAACATAGGCTGCCTGGAGGCGCAGATCCCGGCCTGGCTTGCACGCGTACCCTGCCGGGTGCATGGTGAGCACGGCTGGGACGTCAATGATCCAGATGGTAGCAACCGCAATTACCGCTGGCTGCGCCGCCTGCTCAATCCATTGGTGCATCGTTTCATTGCGCTGTCGCTTGAACTCGAGCATTACCTGTCACAGCACGTTGGCATCCGGAAACGGAAACTGCGACGCATCTATAACGGGGTGGACGACCAGACTTTCCATCCCGGCCCCAGCGACGCGCTGCCCGACAGATTTCGAGACGATCATTGCGTCGTATTCGGCACGGTCGGCCGCATGCACGGCGTCAAGGATCAGACCAACCTGTGCCAGGCCTTTATCCATTTGTGCGCTGAGCACCCGCAGCTGGCCGGGCGGATGCGGCTGGTGATAATCGGTGACGGCCCGTTGCGGCAGGCATGCATAGAGCGGCTGACCGCGGCGGGACGCAGCGAACAATCCTGGCTGCCAGGCAAGCGAGACGATATCCCCGCGGTTATGCGTGGCTTCGATGTCTTCGTGCTGCCATCCCAGGCCGAGGGAATCTCCAATACCATATTGGAGGCCATGGCTACCGGCCTGCCGGTCATTGCGACAGATGTGGGCGGGAACGGCGAGCTCGTTGCTGCCGGCGCAACCGGCGCGCTGGTGCCGGCAAATGACCCAGCCAGCCTTGGCACGCAGATGGCCACCTATGCCGCGCAACAGGGCCTGCGACGGAAGCACGGTGAGGCGGGTCGCCAGCGGGTCGCGGAGTGTTTCAGCCTGGCCCACATGTTGCGCGCCTATGCGGACGCATACGACGAACTCTTGGAGGAGCGCGGCCTCGCGCACTGATCGGGCATGTGTGGCATAGCAGGCATCTTCGACACCCTGAGCGACACTAAACCGGACGAGGCGCTGATCCGACGCATGACCGATGCGATCGCCCATCGCGGTCCTGACGAGGCGGGATATCATCTCGGTCCGGGCATCGCGCTCGGTCACCGCCGCCTGTCGATCATCGACATCGCCAGCGGGCAGCAGCCCCTGTTTAGTTCCGATCGCAGCATCGCCATCGTCTACAACGGCGAGGTCTACAACTTTGCCGAGCTACGCGAGGAACTGCAGGAGCTCGGCTTTCGCTTCCAAACCCGGTCGGACACCGAGGTCATTCTGCATGCCTGGGAGGCCTGGAGCTCGGCCTGCGTCGATCGCTTGCGCGGTATGTTTGCTTTCGCCATCTTGGATGAGACGCGTCGGCAGCTGTTCCTCGCCCGCGATCGCTTGGGTATCAAGCCTTTGTATTACGCGCTGTTGCCAAACGGGCATTTTGTATTCGGCTCCGAGCTGAAGGCACTGTTGCCGCACCCACAGCTGCCGCGTCAGCGTGACCCGCGGGCCATCGAGGATTATTTCGCCTACGGCTACATCCCGGAACCGAAAACGATCTTCTCCGGCGTATACAAGCTCCCGCCAGGCCATACGCTGCTGATCGAAAAGGGGCGACCTAGTGTCCCTCAGCCCCGTCGCTACTGGGATATCCCGTTTGTTGACAATGGACTCGTCTCGCAAGATGCTGCCGAAAGCGAACTCATTGAGCACCTGCGCGAGGCGGTCGATATTCGTCTGGTCGCCGAGGTTCCGTTGGGCGCGTTCCTCTCCGGCGGCGTCGATTCCAGCGCAGTCGTTGCAATGATGGCCGGTCTGATGGACCAACCTGTGAAGACCTGTGCGATCGGCTTTGATGTCGCTGGCTACGATGAAACCCGCTACGCCCGTCAGGTCGCCGAGCGTTATCGAACCGACCACCACACCGACACCGTGGCGGCCGACGACTTTGCACTGATCGACAAGCTGGGATGGTTGTATGACGAGCCCTTCGCCGACAGCTCCGCGATGCCGACATACCGGGTGTGCGAGGCCGCCAGGCGACGGGTAACGGTCGCGCTGTCCGGCGACGGCGGCGATGAAAACCTTGCCGGCTATCGCCGCTATCGCATGCACCTGGCCGAGGAACGTTTGCGCAGCCGGCTCCCGCTAGGACTACGCAAGGCGGTGTTCGGCGCACTCGGCGCCGTCTACCCAAAGGCCGATTGGGCGCCGCGCTACCTGCGTGCCAAGACCACCTTGCAGGCCTTGGCCCGAGACAGCGTAGCGGCCTGGTTCCACAGCGTCTCGCGCATCGATGATGCGCAGCGAGACAAGCTATTCAGCGCATCGTTGCGGCGTGACCTGGCCGGCTACAACGCCGTGGAGGTGCTGCGTGAACACGCGGCGTCTGCGCCAACCGAACACCCCCTGTCGCTGGTCCAGTACCTCGACCTAAAGACGTTCCTGGTTGGCGTCCTGCACAAGGTCGACCGCGCCAGTATGGCGCACTCCCTTGAGGTGCGTGTACCTCTGCTAGATCACAAGCTGGTGGAGTGGATGTCCGGCCTGAAACCAGAGTGGAAGCTCGTCGGTGGCGACGGCAAGCACTTGTTCAAACGTGCACTAAAGCCCTATCTGCCGGACGACATCATGTACCGTCCCAAACAAGGCTTCTCGATCCCGCTCGCGGAGTGGTTCCGCGGCCCGCTGGCAGAGAAATACCGACGCGAGGTGCTGAGCGAGGCCATGACCGACAGCGGCCTGTTCGACGGCAGCTATCTCCGAACGCTGCAACAGCAGCACGCCAGCGGACGCCGCGACAACAGCACCACCATGTGGGCGCTGCTGATGTTCGCCTTGAGCGAGCGGCACCTCGCCGCAAGCTGATCTGCCGCGCGAAGGCCGGTCGGCTGCACCCGGAGTGGCGGGAACCGCGGCGGCGCCGAAAATGCGATTCGCGCAGGTCTCTCCGCGGTCAATCCTTCAACGCCGCATGCGCCGCCGCCAGCCGTGCCACCGGCACCCGCGGCGCCGAGCAGGAGACATAGTTCAGCCCCGCGTCGTGACAGAATGCGATCGACGACGGGTGGCCGCCGTGTTCACCGCAGATGCCGACCGACAGGTCCGGCTTGACCTCTCGGCCCCAATGCACCGCCAGTTCCATCAGTTTGCCGACACCCTTGATATCCAGCACCTCGAACGGGTTGTCATGCAGGATGTTGCTCTGATTGTATAGCGGCAGAAATTTGTTCTCGGCATCCTCGCGCGAGAACGAAAAGGTCGCCTGGGTTAAATCATTGGTGCCGAAGGAGAAGAAATCCGCCTCTTGCGCCAGCCCCTGGGCACGCATACAGGCGCGTACCACCTCGATCATGGTGCCGAAGCGGCAGTTGAGTGTCTGCCCGGTCTTGGCCTCGATGTCTGCACGAATCTCGTCGACATATTGCTTGATCCAGCGCAGCTCTGCCGCAGTGCAGACCTGCGGTACCATCATCTGCGGACGCACCTCGAGCCCCCTGGCCGCGCACTCCGCCTCGGCCTCGAGGATCGCGCGGATCTGCATGCGGTAGATCTCGGGATAGGTTATTCCCAGGCGCACCCCACGGTGACCGAGCATCGGATTGACCTCGGTCAATGCGCGCACCTTGCGCAGCATCTGCTCCTTCTTGCTGATCGCCGCCTCGACCAGATCCGCGCTGACGATCTGCTTCGCGGCCGGCTCGCCTGCCGCACTGATACCCCCGTCGAGCAGCATCAGCGAACCCGCCAGGACGTCCATGCCGCGCGCCGAGTCGCGCAAGTGTTCCAGCTGCTCGATGTCGTTTTGCAGCTGACGCTCGCTGGGCAGGAACTCGTGAATCGGGGGATCGAGCAGGCGGATGGTCACCGGGTAGGGTGCCATGGTCTCGAACAGGCCACGGAAATCTGCACGCTGCATCGGAAGCAGTTTGTCGAGTGCCGCCTGACGCTGGGCCGCATCCTCGGCCACGATCATCTCGATCACTACCGGCAGGCGGTCCACAGCATTGAACATGCGTTCGGTGCGGCACAGCCCGATACCACGCGCCCCGAATTTGAGCGCACGCGCCGCATCGGGCGGGGTATCGGCATTCGCCATCACATGCAGGCGCGCGACCTCGTCGGCCCACTGCAGCAACTGCTTGAGTTCGCCTGAGAAATCGGGCTCTACCATCGGCACCTGGCCGAGATAGACATTGCCGCTCGAGCCGTCGATGGTGATCATCTCGCCTTCGCGAATCACGTGTGTCCCGACATGCGCCTCGCGCCGCTGCACATCCACCTGGATACCCTCGGCGCCTGCCACGCAGGGTTTGCCCATGCCGCGCGCGACCACGGCGGCGTGCGACGTCTTGCCGCCGCGACTGGTCAAGATACCCTGTGATGCAAAAAACCCGTGGATGTCTTCCGGCTTGGTCTCCTCGCGCACCAGAATCACGGGCCGCCCGAGGTCCTTGCCCTGGATCTCCGCACGGTCGGCGTCGAACACCGCATAGCCGGAGGCCGCGCCGGGCGACGCGGGCAGACCCTGAGCCATCGGCTCGCCCTTGAACTTGGGACTTAGACGCGGATACAGCATCTGCTCCAGATGCATCGGATCGATACGCAGCAGCGCCTGTTCCTTGCTGAGCAGCCCGGCGTTCACCATCTCCACCGAGGTTCTCACCATGGCAATCGCGTTCATCTTGCCGTTGCGCGTCTGCAGGCAATATAGCGTGCCGCGTTCGATGGTGAACTCGAAGTCCTGAACTTCTTTGTAGTGACTCTCGAGCCGGTCGCGCAGTTCGTCCAGCTGGCGTGCCATCTCCGGCATCTCGACCGCAAGCTGGTGAATCGGTTTCGGTGTCCGAATACCGGCAACCACGTCCTCGCCCTGGGCATTGACCAGGTACTCACCGAACAGCTTGTCCTCGCCGGTCCCCGGGTTCCGGGTGAAGGCAACCCCGGTGGCCGAGTCGTTGCCGCGATTGCCGAACACCATGGTGCAGACGTTGACCGCTGTGCCATTGGCCATCTCTGGCGTTATCTTGAACTCGCGCCGGTAATCCACGGCGCGCTTGCCCATCCAGGAACCGAACACCGCCTTTATTGCGATCTCGAGTTGTTCGAAGGGGTCTTCCGGAAACGGCCGGCCGGTATGTTCCTGGAACACCCGCAGGAACCGGTCGCTGATCTCGCGCAGGTCATCCGCCGACAATCCAATGTCAGTCGTCACATGGGCGGCCTGTTTGACCGCCTCGAACTCAGCATCGAAGACCTCATCCGGCACGCCCATGGCCACTTTGCCGAACAGCTGGATGAAACGACGATAGGCGTCATAGCCGAAACGCGGATCGCCGGTCTGGCGGATCTCGCCCTGCAGGGTCTCGGCATTGAGACCGAGATTGAGGATAGTGTCCATCATTCCCGGCATCGACATCGCCGAGCCGCTGCGCACCGAGACCAGCAGCGGATTGCCGGGATCACCAAAACCCTTGCCGGTCGCCTGCTCCACCCGAGCCATATGCGAGCGCACCTGGCGCATCATGTCTTCGGGTACGGACTTGCTGCCCGATGCTAGAAACTGCAGACAGGCCTCGGTAGTAATCACAAACCCCGGCGGCACATTAAGGCCGATTTGGGTCATTTCACAGAGATTTGCCCCCTTCCCTCCGAGCAGTTTCTTGTCTTTACCGTCGCCCTCCGGGAAGGCGTAAACCCAATTCTGTTCGGCCGTTTCACTATTCGCTGCACTGGTTTCCATACGAGCGCCCCTCGGTTGCTGTCGAAGTGTCAATTTTTAACACGCTTCGCGTGTCATTGGCATGACGAAATGCCGCATTGTGCAGTGCACAGGACAAGAAAATACGACCGTCAGTCCTCTGGCCGCATGTGCGGAAACAGCAGGACATCGCGGATCGACGCTGCGTTGGTGAACAACATCACGAGGCGATCGATACCGATGCCCTCGCCGGCGGTCGGTGGCATCCCATGTTCGAGCGCCCGCAGGTAATCCGCATCGAAATGCATCGCCTCGTCGTCGCCCGCCTCCTTCTCCTCGACCTGGCGGCGGAATCGCTCGGCCTGGTCCTCGGGATCGTTGAGCTCGGAGAAGCCATTGGCGATTTCGCGACCGCCGACAAAAAACTCAAAGCGGTCAGTCACGAACGGATCCGCGTCGTTGCAGCGGGCGAGCGGTGAGACTTCGGTCGGATACGCGGTAATAAACGTGGGGTCTTTTAGCTGATGCTCCACGGTCTTTTCGAAGATCTCGATCTGCACCTTGCCCAGACCGTAGCTGGTCTTCACATCGATACCCAGACGTCGCGCATGCGCACTAGCCCGGTCGAGATCGTCCAGATCCGCGTCGCCGATCTCGGGGTTGAACCGCAGAATGGACTCTTTGACCGTCATACGGGCGAAGCGATGGCCGAAGTCATAGGTCTCGCCCTGGTATTGCAGCACCTCGCTGCCCAACAAATCGCGCGCGATGCCGCGCATCATCTCCTCGGTTCGATCCATGCACCGATGGTAATCGACGAATGCCTCATAGAACTCAACCATCGTGAACTCGGGATTGTGCCGCGTCGATAGCCCCTCGTTGCGGAAATTGCGGTTGATCTCGAAGACCTTCTCGAACCCTCCCACCACGAGCCGCTTGAGATAGAGTTCCGGTGCGATCCGCAGATACAGCGCCATGTCGAGTGCGTTGTGATGGGTTACAAAGGGTCGCGCCATAGCGCCGCCCGGGATCATTTGCATCATGGGCGTCTCGACCTCCAGGAAACCCTGGTCGACGAAATAGCGACGGATATAGTCGACAATCCGGGAGCGCATGATGAACGTCTGACGAACCTCCTGATTCACGATCAGATCGACGTAGCGCTGGCGATAGCGCTGCTCCTGATCTGCCAGCCCATGCCACTTCTCCGGCAACGGGCGCAGTGACTTGGTGAGCAGGTGGGCATCGTCTAGATAGACGTACAGGTCGCCTTTGCCCGATTTGTGGACCGGACCTTCTCCGCCGACGATGTCGCCGATGTCCCAGCCCTTGATTTGCACAGTCAGTGCCTCGGGGAGGTTTTTCTTGTCAACATAGAACTGGATCCGTCCCGACATATCCTGAATAACAATGAACGGGCCCCGCCTCGCCATGATTCGACCGGCGACACAGGCGCGCTGGCACAACCGCTCGAGTTCTTCCTTGGTCTTGTCGCCCAGACGATCCTGCAGTTCGGCAGCCAGTACGTCGCGGCGAAAATGATTCGGAAACGCAATGCCATTCTCTCGGATGGCCGCCAGTTTTGCGCGGCGCTGCGCGATCAGTTTGTTTTCATCATGCGGCTGATCGGTCATGTGCAGGATTGTCTCCGGAAAATCTACAGGCCGCTCTTCAGGCTGGCCTCAATGAAGGCATCCAGGCCACCATCCAGCACTGCCTGTGTGTTTCCCGTCTCCACACCGGTGCGCAGATCCTTGATGCGTGATTGGTCGAGCACATAGGAGCGGATCTGGCTGCCCCAACCGATGTCGGACTTGCTGTCCTCGACCGCCTGCCGGCTCTCGCTGCGCTTCTGCATTTCCAGTTCATACAACTTGGCCTTTAGCTGCTTCATCGCCTGGTCTTTGTTCTTGTGCTGTGAGCGATCATTCTGGCACTGGGTGACAGTTCCCGTCGGATTGTGCGTTATCCGCACAGCCGACTCGGTCCGGTTGACATGCTGACCGCCCGCACCCGAGGCCCGATAAACGTCGATACGCAGATCGGCTGGATTGATGTCGATTTCGAAGGAGTCATCGATCTCCGGCGATACGAATACCGAGCTGAACGAGGTATGCCGGCGATTACCCGAATCGAACGGCGATTTTCGCACCAGGCGGTGCACACCCGTCTCGGTGCGCAGCCAGCCAAAGGCATGTTCACCTTCGAAGCGAATGGTCGCCGACTTAATACCTGCCACCTCCCCCGGTGAGACCTCCATCAATTCGGTCTTGAAGCCATGCTGCTCGCCCCAGCGCAGGTACATACGCAGCAGCATCTCCGCCCAGTCCTGTGCTTCGGTCCCGCCCGAGCCCGCCTGGATATCGAGAAAGGCGTTATTCGCATCGAGTTCGCCGGAGAACATCCGCCGGAACTCGAGATCAGCGACCCGTTCGTCGCACGCCTGCACGTCCGCGGCGATGGAATCTACGGTCTCCGCGTCCTGTTCGTCGACCGCCATCGCCAACAAGTCGGCGCCGTCGGTCAGACCAGCCATGAGCTCGTCGATCGAAAGGACTACGGCCTCGAGCGATGCGCGCTCTTTGCCAAGGGCCTGCGCCCGCTCCTGGTCATTCCAGATATCGGGATCCTCGAGTTCGCGCAATACCTCGGTCAGGCGCTCTTTCTTGCCCTCGTAGTCAAAGATACCCCCTGAGAGACTCCAGGCGCCCCCTCAGATCATTGATTTTCGCGGTGATGGGATTGATATCCTGCATCCTGAGTCCCTAAATCTAAGCCCCTTATTGTAACGCAGACGGGGAGCTCCCCCAACCGCGACCTGCCCTCTTCAGGCAGCCGGAAACAGCCCCACAAAGGGCAGACCCTCGCGCGGCCTGGCCATCATGTCGGCCACTGTCTCGCGCCAGGCATGGTAGTGGGCGGTCTCCTTATGCGCCCCGGCATCCGCCGCACTGGCGTAGGCCTCGTACAGGACGAAATGTGTGGGATCCTCGGCATCCTGCAGGATGTCGAAGCGCCGATTGCCGGCCTCGGCGGTGGAGCCTTCGTGATTCAGGCGGCATGCCGCGATGAAGGCGTCGAGGGATTCGGGTTTGATATGGACGTGGACCAGAGTGACATGCACGGTTTTATCTCCCAGAAGGGTCTGAATTAGGCGTCTGATGACCCGACTCGGCGGTGTATCTGCCGATCCAGGCCGCCAGCAGCATGGTCAGAATGACACTGGCGGCGAACGCATAGATCCCCAGTTCAACATGCGCCTGCGCCAGCGAACCCAGTTTGACCGACACCATCAGCAGTGCGACCACGAATACGTCGAGCATCGACCATTTGCTGTACACCGCGAGCCAGTGCAGGTGCTGTCGGTGCGCTGCACCATTTGACGGGTCGAGATTCCAGATCAGCAGCAGGCTCAGATTCTTCAGGACCGGAAAGACCACACTGAAGGTGCCGACCAGCACGAAGAGACCCCACTCCGCCTCTTGCGCAAGCTGCTGCAGCGCCGACAGCAGGCTCACCGAGTTGCTGAAGAAATAGAACTTCTCCAGCGTGAGGATGGGCGCCTGCAGTCCGTAGAACAGCAGGGCCAGCGCCGCCAGCAGCAACAGGTTGACGACGATGCCGCGCAGCGGATGGCGAAAGGCGTAGCTGTTGGTCAGTCCCATCGGGTCTCGGCGCGGTTAGCTGACTCTAGCTTATCAAAGACGCTCAGCGTACCTCGCGCTGATAGATGACCTCGGTATCGCGATTGTAGATGCCGAAAGTGCCCAGACCGATGGGGTCGGTATCGCCGGCGCTGAACCAGTTGAACTTGGCGTATGCCGGCGCAACCGCCCTGATGCGCAGTGCACCCGTCTTAGCAGCGCCCGGTGCCCTCAGGCTGGTCACATATCTGCCCGCCGCAGCCACGGCGGTGTACTGGTCGCCAGGGGTCCCCGACGCACAGGCAAAGGTCCCGCTGGCCGCCGCCGCGTCGACGATGCAGGTGTCGGCGACGGCCAGGCCGTCGGCGGCATCCGCATCGCTCAGATCCACACTGGTGATCGGCGTGCAGTTATCGTCGGGATTGACCCGAAAGCCTCCATTCGGAGCATCGAAGAACTGCATCGCGACCGGCACCGCCAGATCGCGCAGCTCCGATCCATGGGCATTGCCTAGCGAGAGACGCCCCCGGCGGAACTCGGTCTCCCCGATGTTCGCAAAATCGTCTGTCGAATCGTTATCGACGTCGAGATCCAGGACCAGCATCCCTACGCCCTCTGAATCAATCACGGTCAACCCGATTTCAGTCGCCGGGTAGGGACCGTCTGGCACAGACACAGACGCAAGCCTCAGGTCTATTACCATCTGCCCGACACCTGCTGTCCAACCACCTACGCTTGCCGACGGGCCGGTAATGCGGCTACTCAGGTTTAAACCAGTCGGGTCCGATCGGGCACCCAGCGTGAATCCTGGGCTGCCGCCATAGAAAAGAGAGGGCAACTTCACGAAGTCACCCACGTAGTTGCGCGTCGTGAACCCGTCGGCGTTTAACGCCGTCAGCGTGACATTCACCCTCAGCGGTTCGTCCATGTAAGTGAAGGGATCCCCGCACCCGGCAAGGTCGAAGCGGTCGTCGACCGTGCCCGGCGTGGCGCTGAAACCGGCCGGCACGAAGCGGCCGATCGCCAGCGGGGCGGCGCTGATCGTATGTCCGAAATAGTCGGAATCGAGCAGGTAGAGGGTCACCAGGCCGACCTCGGAATACTCTGCCGCCTCGTTTTTGAACTCCCCGGGTTCGAAGTCAGTTGGCCTTATGCCCGCTGCCGTATAGTCGCCCGGCCCGGACGGCGCGCCGAGGCTGCTGGTGACACTGCCACCGGCGATTGCAATCGACAGGCTGCCCTCTGACCCGCCGCTCGTCGGCCCGGTACGTTGCACATAGCCCAGGAGCCGGTCGTCGTCCTGCGGCTGATAGCGCGGTGTCGGCGCGCCGTGCGTGTTAAGCGCCCTCACCTGAAGGGTGAATGCCTCGCCGGCCGCGTGGATGGGACCAGCAGTCGGCGACGCGGCATTGAGATCGGCACCTGCCGGCTTGGCGGCAGTGACGATCAAGGCGGCCGGATAGAACGCCGCGGTATCCGCACCGGACAGCGTCACACCGGCCAGCGTCCCGGTGCCGTTGAAAGTCAGCTCAAGGGCGATCTGGCCCGCGTCGACATACGCGACCTGTAGCGGCGCCACGCAGTTCGCATCGAACTCCAGGTTCAGCGTGGTCGCACTGCCGTCGTTCGGTAGAGCGCTGCCGTTGACCTCCACCGACGGCCCCGGCGTGGCCGGTGACACATACTGCACCACGACATCGATCGGCATGGAGACCGACTGAAAATCGACGAAGCAGGTCGGTAGCGAGACGCTGCCGAGCGACTGGCCGCCCGAAACCTGGTCCGGCACCGACACAATCAGATCGGTCGCCGCAAAGGTGATGCTGCAACTCTCGGAGCCAGCGATGAAACAGCGATTCGGATTCTGCGGCGACGGGGTCGAGGTCAGGTCGATGTCGAAGGTGCCGGGGGCGCTGCGGTTCAGCGTGACATCCCGCTCTCCGCCCGTGAAGGTCACCTGGTTCCCCAGGACACCCGGTCCCGACCACGAGGTGTTGGCGTTGACGGGCTGGAAGGTGACGGTGACGCTGCCGGTGTACAGCTGCGAACAATCGGCGTTCCTGCACGCCTGCACCCTGACCGTCTCGGGGACGCCAATGATGCCGAAGCCGTCGTGCAGCAAGCGGAAGTGATCCAAGTCGCGGGCCTGGGTGACGAAGTTGCCAGAGAACACCACCACGCCCGCCCGTTCACGCACGTTGTGGTTGCGATTGCCGTCCCCGACGTTGCCCTTGCGCACCTCGTCGACCTGCAGTCGCGTGTCGGTCGTCGAGGTACTGCACCGACGCAGCCAACCGCCATCGCCGTCCCCGATACCGGCATCGCCGTCACGGGTGTTCTTGGTCGCCAAGACCACCGGCACCTCGCTCCAGGCACTGGAAAAGTTCACCGGATTGGCGTTGCAGGTACCCCAGCCCTGCAGCAGCTCAGCGGTGCGGATCACCTCCATCTCGACGACCTGGTCCGCGCCGTCGAGGAAGCGAAGCCGGTCGACGGGCTCAACGGCGAGGTAGGCGACGGTCTCGTTGCTATCCACGCCGCCGGTGACCGACTCTGAGCGCTCCAGCGCGATCTGCATCCCAGTCGCGCTGACGCCCGTGATCGCCGTGGTCAGCCAGGGTTTCGACGGCCGCGAGGGGATATTCGGCTCCTCCTCATTGACCATGGTCTGGATCTGACCGAGCACCGCCGGCGCACTCGAGAACATGCCGCCGAAATTGACCGTCTCCCAGCCGATCCCGCCGCCGGCGTCGGCATAGGCCTGGACGCGCTTGGTATCGATAGTGTCTGCAATGAGCTTTCTGCCACCCGGCAGGTCATGGACACCGCGCTCGACCGCGAGGAAATTCAGCGACATCGCGATATGCGGCCCGTCCTCGCTGACGGGCTCGAGGGTCATGATATCGAAACCGTCGGCCGTAACATTGCGGATCCGATGCGCCGCGCTGTGGGTGCCCTGGGTGGTGGGCAGCGTGAACACCAGCGGCGGCTCCGAGAAATCCTGGGTAAAGTTGACCCGGGTGAAATCCGGTTTCTGATACGTGTCGATGATCGTCAACTCGGCCACTTCCACCTTGAAGTTCAACCGCTCATCGCCGGGGGGAACAATGGATCCCGCATCGCAGACACCGGTGATCTCGAGGCCCGTGGTTGGGGTGTAGATCACGCTGGCGTCGTCCTTGATTTCTGCGTCGTCGCCAACGATGGCGCCCTCGAGTTCCGCGTTGTCTTCGACCTTGATCCCATCGACTGCGTAGATGATCGCCTTGACCTGGCTGTCATCCTTGATCTCGACCTTGTCGCCGACCAGAAAAATCAGGTTCAGTGGGTCACCGGCAACGTTCACCCGGGCGTTGTCAGTGATCTTGAGGTCATCGGCCACATGGATACGTACCTGGCCCGATCCTGTCAGCGTGATGGTGTGGTTATCATTCAACTCGAACTTGTCGAAATAATAGTCGCCGGGTGCGAGGGTCAATGACTGGTCTTTGAGATCCGTGTTGCTGTTGTTGGCCAGCAGATTCAGCGTGGGCGCATTGGATCCGCTCTGAATACAGAGCTGTCCGTCGCAATAGTTGCCGTTGTTGTCCTCCTCGAGTTCCCCCGTTGCGAGGACCCTGTCGCCGGTATTCTGCAAGACCGCGTCTTTCTTCAGTTTGAGTTTGCCAGCGGTCGTGCCGACGGCATTGCTGAACACCGCATCGCAGGCGATCGCCAACGCGTCGCCGGCGATCAACACGGCGAGCACAAAGACCAGTTGTCGAATCCGCTTGTGCACTTGCCCCATCAGCTCCTCAACGTGGCCCGCAAGACCAGGTTTACGTAGTCGATATCGCCGAAGCTGCCGCGCTCGGCCCTCACGGTGACATCGAACAGGCGATAGTTGTCCAGGCCCTCGGTCACGTCGGTTGCGGCGCAGGCCGTCACCTCGACGGTGAACCCCTCGATCACCGAGGTGCTCGGCAGCGGTGGGCAGGTATCCGAGACATTGCGGATCCGATAGGCGACCCATTCCAGGCCGCTCAGCGCCGCATGCCGCCCGCGCAATGCGTTCACCGCCATCGCGCTCGAGGTCTGCTGGGCAACCGAAAGATTCACTAGATAGGCCGCGAGCCCCGATACGACCACCAGCAGGAACAGCGTCGTGATCAACGTGAAACCCTTTGCCCTATCGGCCCGTCGCTTCATGGCAGATTACTCACACTGACCTGCTCCATCAGGGTCACTGACTCGCCGGCCTCGGCGATCGATAGGCGCATGCTTAGCACCGCATTGCGTGTCGGTGTGCCCGGCGCGTATTGAAACTGACAGCCCGCGACATTGTTGGAAGCCAGCGCGTGCTCGGCCGGGTTGGGCAGTGCCAGGAGTTCGGCGTGCGTATCCGCGTCAGTCTGGTCCTGTCGGGGCGAGTATCCCCAGTACCGCCGCACCGTGCCCTGCACCGGATCGCAGACATAGCTGACGGCCGTATCGGTCAGGTAAAAGCGCTGCCCCGGTGACTCCGCCGGAAAGGCCGTCTGGCCGCTGGCGAACTGACTGTTATCGAACTCCAGCGTCACCGGAGGCCCCGGGTTGACCGAGACCAGGGTCGCGCGATTGTCGCCGCGCCACAGGTCGGTCCCGCTGAACCCGGTGTTGTAGACGACGACGCAAGACGCGGTGCCGCCCGCACAGGCGGTCGGATCGGCAGAGGTACCGACGGTCGCGGTGTGGTTGAGACTTCCCAGCACTTCGAAGGTGCTATCGGCATCTCCGGGGATGAAACTCAAGGGATCGCCGGGCGGCAGCTGACGGTAGCGGCCGCCGGTTACCGCGCGCATCAGCTCGACGCAGCTGCCGCCACAACCGACGCGGATGCTGTTGGGCACCGCCAGTCGCACGTCTTGCGCCAGGCGCTGGGTCAGGGCCTGCGCCTGATCCACCAGCCGCGCGCGCCGCGATTGATCCACGTAGACATCGATCGGCGCGGTAATGAACTGCATCACCACGATCGACAGCACACCACTGATGATGATCACGATGATCAACTCGATCAGGGTAAAACCGGCATCAGTCCGTCTAGTCTGCATATCTCACCGTTTTTCGTAACGAGAGCGCCGAGACGCCGCTATGGCGGGGTGCACGCAGTAGAAGGCGGTGAAGGCGTAGTCGACACTACGTCGAATCACCTGCAACGAGTACGCCCCGTCATGGCGAGAGTATCGGGGGCCGCAGCAGGAAATCGGTGAGATATGCAGGCTAGCCATCTCAATTCATCCGATAGGCGACCAGCGGCACCGACAGCGCGGTGTCGCCGTCGAAACCCACCTCTACCAGGATGCGCTTGGCGGGGTAGCCGCCGAGTGTCGCCGTCGTCACACTGACGTTCACGTTGTAGCCGTCGAGGCCGGCAATCAGCGCGCCAGTCTGGTCGCGCGCGCCGGCGTTGTCGTCCAGGCCGTGATAATCGGATACATCGTCGAAGTTGGCCCGGGTCTCGCCACCCTCGGGGCCGCCACTCTCCGCGCCGTCGGGATCGTCCAGCGCCTGCACCAAAATTTCGTCCAGATAGGCCTGGGCAATCGCGGTCGCCTGGGTCCGGACCATCGGGTCGGCGCTGCTGCGACTCACCTGGGTGATGACCATCATCACCGCGGTGACCGTCACCGCGATGATCACAATGGAGATCACCATCTCGATCAGCGTCGCCCCGCGCTGTCGGAAGAGGCGGCTCATGAGGCGTGCACCACACCGGTCTCTGCCTCGATGGTGACCGTGCGGGTTCCAATGGTGTAGCTGGCCGCGGTGTTCAGCAGGCTGTCGGTCGTCGCATCGACCGGGCGGCCCTGCCCGTCGAAGTAGATCGTGAGCGTGCCGACGGCTGCGCCCGCCGGGGCGGCCTGTTCCCAGGCCTCGCCACCGGGTCGATTGACCGCCCGGGTAAAGTCGCCGACGTCGCAGCTGGTCGCCCGCTGAGACAGGGCATAACCGCTCGGACCAACCGAAAAATAGGTGTCGCAACCGGAACTCAGCGCAAGCTTCTGTGCAAATCGTGCCGCCGCCGCGGATGCATCCGCAAAACCCATCGCCTCGAAGCGACTCGCATCGATGAAGCGCGGCATCGCAGTCGCGGCAAGGATACCCAGGAGCAGCATGACCACGACCAGCTCCACGAGGGTGAAGCCGGATGTGCGACCGTCACCAGCAGTAACGCGGCCCTGAGGCCGCGTCACTGGATGTTTCACGATACTTACCACGGGCCCACGCCCTTTTGGGGGTCGCTTACGGCAGGACCGCAACCGCGCCCGTATCGGCGTCGTAGGTGATGGAGCGTGCCGTGCCGGTATCCAAGCGATAATTATAGGTACAGGTGTTTGCTGTACCATCCGCAACCGCCTGATAGTCTTCAGTCGCGCCGGTGGCCACTGTCGGCGGATTCTGCATCAGCCCCTGCCAGATCTCGACGCAGTCGGCAGCATCCGCGATGTCATTGGTACCGCCCGAGTCGGTCGGCCAGCCGTCAGCATTGGAATCCATGGTATCGTCGCCAAAGCCCACAACATCGTCGGCGGCCGCGGTCAGCCCGTTGGCGACCCATTGGGCACGGAACATGGCGACACCGGCACCGAATCCGCCGGCCGCACCGTCAACGGCCGCCGCGTGCGCCTGGTCCTGAACGTTCATGAACCGGGGCAGTGCGGTCGCCGCCAGAATACCGAGAATTATGATCACCACCACCAACTCGACGAGGGTGAAGCCAGCTTGTTTTTTCATCCTAAGACTCCTGATTGTCTAAATTACGATGCGTGCAGTAGGGGCCTTCACCCAGCGGAGAGACCTGCCTCGCTCGAGACCCTTATCGACGTCGATAAAAAAAGCTTTAACTTGCTGAATACGTTTCAAAAAAACAGGAAATTGCTTCCCGAAAAGGCGGGCCTGGAGATCTCACCGGCATCGCGGCGGCTGGCTCAGTCGGGCTGCCATGAGACGACCCAGCCGTCCTCGCCGACAGGCGCCGCAAAGGGTTCACAGACACAGCAGTTCGCGATCGCGGCGGGGCGCTGGCCGATCAGCACGATCGGCGTAATCGCGCGTAGCCAAGGTGGAATATCGCATTCCTGGGCAAGCTTCTTGAACGATCGCCGCCCTACTCGCCCGGCCGGCCGGCAGCGCAGCCCCGTGCGACGATAGCCGATCTGCACCCTGCCCTCAGTCCAAAACCGCAGATCGATGCCGCCCGGACCGAGTCGACGCCGCACCCGCCCAAGACCCGGGCCGAGCCAGCGCTCCTCGCCGTCCCAATCCGACGGCGCCTGCGGGGCGACGCCCGGCGGCTTGCGCAAAAGCCAGAGTTCGTCACGAAAGCGCCGCAGCTCCATGCCGTTCCAGGCGATCCGCAAGTCGGCATCCGGGCGAGCGTGATCGATCTGGTGCAGTGCCTCCATCAGGCGCCGTCGCGGCAGGGGCGGCAGTTGCTGTCGGCGAAGCCACAAACGAACCACGTTGCATGCCTGTGACTCCGTCAGTTCGCGCAAGCGATCGATCGGCAGCCGCTGCGGATGACCGGTCTGCAGACTATCGAGCATGCGGTCGGCCTCCTCGGTCAGCAGCACGGCCGCGGCCGCACAATGCGCCGCACTCTGCGCGAGGCTCGCGGCCGCTGCTGGCCAGCGTGCCGACAACGCCGGCATGACCTGATGGCGCAGATAGTTGCGGTCCGGCGTCAACGATATATTGCTCGGGTCCTCGATCCAGCGCAGGCCGCGGCCGATCGCCCAGCGACGAATCTGAGCGCGACCGATGCCGAGCAGCGGCCTCGCATGCCAACCCCCGTTCCAGGCACGGACCAAGGGCATCGCCGCCAGCCCCTCGACACCGGCACCGCGCAGCAGCGCAAGCAGCAGCGTCTCCGCCTGATCATCCTGATGATGCGCCGTCAGCAGCATCGCGCCCGGCCCGCACGCCTCGGCAATCGCTGCGTAGCGTGCCTGGCGCGCAGCGGCCTCCGGGCTTTCCCCGCGCGCGGCCACGACGTCCACTCTCAGGGTCTGCAATGGGATCTTGAGACGTGCACATTGTTGTGCACAGTGCGTGGCCCAGGCCGCCGAACCCGATTGCAGACCATGATCGATATGGATGGCAAACAGCGGGGCCCGGAGATTATCGCGCAGCGGTCCGAGCAGGTTCAGCAGGACCGTCGAATCGAGCCCCCCACTGAAGGCGATCCAATAACCCTGCGGTAACGGCAGGCGGTCGTTGAGCAACGCAAGCAGCGCGTCGGGCTCAAGCGGATTGCCGACATGCTCAGGGAGAGACGACACCGTAGGACATCAGGCGTTCGTAGCGCATCTCGAGCAGGCGGTCGATCGGCAGCTCGCGGATCGCATCCAGCGCCTCGATCAGGACCTTCTTCAGATTGCGCGCCATCGCATCGGGATCGCGGTGCGCTCCCCCCAATGGCTCCGGCACGATGTCGTCGATCAGCTCAAAATCCTTCAGGTGCGTCGAGGTAATGGCCATCGCCTCAGCCGCCAGCGGCGCCTTCTCGGCGTCCTTCCACAGGATCGAGGCGCAGCCTTCCGGTGAGATCACCGAGTAGGTGCTGAACTCCAGCATCAGCAGGCGATCCGCGACGCCGATGGCGAGCGCACCGCCGGAGCCGCCTTCGCCGATCACGGTCGCGATCACCGGGGTGCTCAGCCCGGCCATTTCGAACAGATTGCGCGCGATCGCCTCGCTTTGCCCGCGCTCCTCGGCGCCCACGCCTGGGTATGCCCCGGGGGTATCGATAAAGGTGAGCACAGGAAGCCTGAAACGCTCGGCCATTTTCATCAGGCGCAGCGCCTTGCGATATCCCTCGGGGCGCGGCATGCCGAAATTGCGGCTGAGCTTCTCTTTGGTATCCCTTCCCTTCTGGTGGCCGATCAGCATCACCGGACGTCCGTCGATTCGGCCGAGCCCTCCGACAATCGCACTGTCGTCGGCAAAGGCGCGGTCACCATGCAGTTCTTCGAAGCCCTCGACCATGCGCGACACATAGTCCAGCGTATAGGGCCGCAGTGGGTGTCGCGCGAGTTGAGATATCTGCCAGGGGCTCAGGTTCGAGAAGATCGATTCAGTAAGGGAGCGACTCTTGCCTTCCAGCCGCTCGATCTCTTCTTGGATGTTGATCTCGTTGTCGCTGCCAACGAGCCGCAATTCTTCGATTTTTGCCCGCAGTTCAGCGATCGGCTGTTCAAACTCAAGAAAATCAAGATTCATCGTTGTCGTTGCGATCGCTACCTTGCCAACCTTTAATGATAACCCATTGGTCGCCGGCGTTATGTGCCCTGTCCTGCCGCCCCCTCGGCAGTCGGTCGAAAACGAAAACTCAGTGCGCCGGCCCCCAGCAGACGCTGGGCCTGGCGCAGAAAACTATCGGTTGGCCTGATCTTCCAGTCGACACCCAGGCGCAACAGTGCCTCGGCGTCCAGGCGCTGATAACGCAGTCGCACTTCGCAGTGGCCGCCTCGTGTCGGCTCCAGCAGCGTCTTCAGCCCACCGACGGCGTCGATCGCGGTCATTCCGCTCTGCTGTAGCCAGGTCTCGCGGAGCCTCAGCTCGACACCGGCGGCCCTGGCCAGGCGCGCCTCTTCAAGGCCGCCGATGCGGTCTACCCGAATACTCAGGCCACCGCGGTAGTCATCGTTTACAAGGGTACCCTCGACGATCAACACGCGATCATTGGCGATCTCATTGCGATAGCGCTCGTACGTCTCGGCGAACAATGCGGCCTCGATGCGTCCCGTCTTGTCATCCAGCAGCACCGAGGCCATGGTCCCCCGCTGGGTATTGCGACGGTTCACGGCTACGACCATGCCGGCCACGGTTACCTTTTTTCCGTGGCCGCGCCGACCACGCGACTCACGGACGTCGTCGAGAGTCAGCCGGGCGATCCGGCAGCTCACCAGCGCCTGCAGATCCGCCTCGTAAAAATCCATCGGGTGGCCGGTAAGGAACAGGCCCAGGGTGTCCTTTTCACCCGCCAGTCGCTGCTCGTCCTCCCACTCCTCGACCGCCTCCGGCACAACGCCTGCCGCAGGTAGTGCGGTCGGTTGCGGCGCCGCTATGCCGAACAGGTCATCCTGACCCGCGGCCTGCATGGCCGCATGCTGCTCGGCCATCTTCAGTGCCATTGGCAGCTGAATCATCAGCGTCGCACGATTGGCGCCCAGGCGATCCATGGAACCGGAGCGGATCAGGGACTCGAGTACCCGGCGATTGGCCTTCTTGAGATCGATGCGTCGACAGAAGTCGAAGAGGTCTGCAAAGGGCCCGTCGCGTTCGCGCGAGCCAACGATGCCTTCGATGGCGCCCTCGCCGACCCCCTTGATGGCACCCAGACCATAGACCACGGTTTCATCGCCATCGACGGTGAACATATAGGCGGAACGATTGACGTCCGGCGGCTCGACTTGGAGCTTCATCGACCGGCACTCTTCAATCAGGGTCACGACCTTGTCGGTATTGTCCATGTCCGCGGACAGTACAGCCGCCATGAATGCCGCTGGGTAGTGGGCCTTGAGCCATAGGGTCTGATAGGAAACCAGCGCATAGGCCGCCGAATGCGACTTGTTGAAACCATAGCCGGCAAACTTCTCCATCAGATCGAAGATGTAGGTCGCAGTATCCTCGTCGACGCCGCGCGCAACCGCGCCCCGGCGGAAGATCTCACCCTGCTTGGCCATCTCTTCGGGCTTCTTCTTGCCCATCGCCCGGCGCAGCAGATCAGCACCGCCTAGCGTATAGCCGGCCAGTACCTGGGCGATCTGCATTACTTGCTCCTGGTAGAGGATGACGCCATAGGTCGAGGCCAGGATCGGCTCCAGATCCGCATGCGGATAGGCCACCGCCTGGATACCGTGCTTGCGCGCGATAAAGTCGTCGACCATGCCGGACTGCAGCGGCCCGGGGCGGAATAGCGCCACCAGCGCGGTAATGTCATCGAAGCTGTCAGGCTGCAGCTTGCTGATCAGCTTCTTCATCCCCGCTGATTCCAGCTGGAACACCGCGGTCGTCTCCGCGCTCTTCAGTAAGGTGAAGGCCTGGGGATCATCGACCGCTATCGTGGTGATATCGATCGGTGGCTGGCCCGACCGGCGCCGTTGCGCATTTACCGTCTTCAATGCCCAGTCGATGATGGTCAGCGTGCGCAGACCGAGAAAGTCGAACTTGACCAGGCCGGCCGCCTCGACGTCGTCCTTATCGAACTGCGTCACCAGGTTGCTTCCGTCCGGTTCGCAATAAAGGGGGCTGAAGTCGGTCAAATTACCGGGTGCGATGACCACGCCACCGGCATGCTTGCCGGCGTTGCGCGCCAGTCCCTCCAGCTGCCTGGCCATATCGATCAGCTGCGTGACCTCTTCGTCCTGCGTATAGGCCTGTTTGAGGTCTTCGCTCTCCGCCAGCGCCTTTTCGAGCGTCATGCCGATCTCGAATGGCACCATCTTCGCCACGCGGTCGGTAAAACCATAGGCATGACCGAGCACGCGGCCCACGTCGCGCACCACCGCTTTGGCCGCCATCGAGCCGAAGGTGATGATCTGCGAGACGGAATCACGACCATACTTACGTGCGACGTAATCGATCACGTGGTCACGCCTGTCCATACAGAAATCGATATCGAAATCTGGCATGGATACACGCTCGGGATTGAGAAACCGCTCAAACAGCAGATCGTGCTCGAGCGGATCGAGATCGGTGATCTTCAATGCATAGGCAACCAGCGAACCGGCCCCTGAACCGCGGCCTGGGCCGACCGGGACATCGTTGTCCTTGGCCCATTGAATGAAGTCGGCGACGATCAGAAAGTAGCCCGGAAAACCCATACCAATAATGACATCGAGCTCAGTCTCCAGCCGTTCCGCATAGCGTTTTCGGCATTCGGCATAATCCTCGACCGTGGGATCGAGAATTCGCTGCAGGCGAGACTCCAGCCCCTTGCGCGACTCGGCACGGAAGAAATCGTCGATGGTCATCGCGGCCGGGATCGGAAAGTCCGGCAGATAGCTCTTGCCCAGCGTGATCTCCAGATTGCAGCGCTTGGCAATCTCTACGCTGTTGGCCAATGCCTCGGGGACGTCGCTGAACAGTTCGGCCATCTCGGCCGGTGAACGCAGATACTGCTGGTCTGAATATGACTTCAAGCGACGCGGATCGTCCAGCGTCCGACCTTCATGGATACATACCCTGACCTCATGCGCCGCAAACTCTTGCGGTCGCAAAAAACACACCCCATTGGTGGCGACCACGGGCACCGCATGGGCGGCTGCCAGTTCGACGCTGGCATGCAGGCAGTCTTCTTCGTCGCTGCGTCCTGTCCGCACCAGCTGCAGATAGTACCGATCGCCGAACAGCTTCCGCCAGAAGTCCAGGCGCTCTTCGGCCAACGTGCGGTGGCCGGACAGCAGCGCCCGCCCCACGTCGCCCTCCCGCGCGCCGGAAAGCGCGATCAGACCGGCGGTCGTCTCGGGCGTAAACCAATCGAGTTCCATCATTGCCCGCTCGAGACGCTGACCTTCGCGGTAGCTGCGCGAGACCAGTTCGGTGAGATTGCGATAACCCCGAGCGTCTTGCACCAGCAAGACCAGGCGATCCGGTTTGTTGGCGTCGTCGGCGTTGCGCACCCAGGCATCGACGCCGCCGATCGGTTTTATTCCGACTGCCATGGCGGCTTTGTAGAAACGCACCAGGGCAAACATGTTCGACTGGTCGGTCAGCGCGACGGCCGGCATACCCAATTCCGCCACCCGCTGCACCAGTGGTCTGATCCGTGCCACGCCGTCCACGAGCGAATACTCGGAGTGCACATGAAGGTGGACGAATTCGGCTGGCATAACCTTGGTCAGGCTGACTGAAAAGCGGTGAGTGGTCAGAGGATAGCGCGCTCAAGCCGGGGGCGTCACGCGCGTTCGCCGCCGACCGGGGGGCGCCGCTCGAACGCAACTCGCGCAGCCCAATAGCCGTTACCTTATGGGCTTAAATTACTCGATCATGCGACTAACTGGGGCGAATGTGCGGCGATGTATCGCGCTTACGCCAAGCGCTGCAAGCGCCTCGAGATGCGCCTTGGTGGGGTATCCCTTGTGCCGCGCCAAACCATACCCGGGATACTGCGCATCCAGTGCCACCATCTCCCGGTCGCGCGCCACCTTGGCGATGATCGACGCCGCCGAGATGCAGGGTTCGCTGGCATCTCCACCGATGATGGCGCGCGCTGTACAACCCAGCTGCGGCAAGCGATTGCCATCGATGAGTGCCCGGTCTGGCGCAATCGCAAGTCCGGCGACCGCGCGCTGCATCGCGAGCAGACTGGCTTGTAGAATGTTCAGACGGTCGATCTCGGCGACTTCCGCACGCCCCAGTGACCACGCCAGCGCGTCGGCGCATATCTGTTCGAACAATCGCTCACGGCGCCCCACCGGCACCTTCTTGGAATCATCCAATCCCTCGATGCGGCAGTCCGGCTTGAGGATCACCGCTGCCGCTACCACCGGACCCGCCAGCGGCCCGCGCCCCGCTTCATCGACGCCACATACCAGGTGTCTAGCCTGCAGTCTAGACAAGACCGCGCCCCCGGAGCAGTTCGACCACCGCGCGTGCCGCCTCCTGGTTGGTATCGGTGCGCAGCTCGCGGTGGATCTCTGCGTAGCGTTCGGCGATTCGTTCACGCAGCCGCTCGTCTTGAAAGAACTCCAGCAGCGGCGGCAGGAGATGCGCTGGTTCGCATTGGCCTTGTATCAGTTCCGGGGCAAGGCGCTCGCCCGCCAACAGGTTAGCCATGGCGATATGAGGCGTCTTGACCAAATTAAACACGCGCGCAACCGCATAGGTCGCGCCCTGCACTTTGTAACCGACCACCATCGGACGCTTGCTGAGCAAGGCCTCCAACGTGGCGGTGCCCGACGCAGTCAAGACCACATCAGCCGCAGCAAGCGCCAGCCGACTCGCATTCTGGGCAAGCACCGCGTCCAGCGACGGTGTCATCTGACGCATCCTCTCCGCAAATAGTGCCCCAGTCGGTTCGGTAACCAGCGGTACCACGACCTGCAGTTCCGGGAGGCGCTGGCGCAGGGCAGCGGCCGCCTGCAGGAAGGGGCGCGCCAATCTGCCAACCTCGCTGCAGCGACTACCGGGTAACAGCGCGAGCACCGGCCGGTCGGGCCGCAGACCCAGTGTCTCCCGCGCCACTGCGCGATCCGGTCGCATCGGCATCTCAAGGGCCAGGGGATGACCGACATAGTGTGCCGGTATCCCATGGCGAGCGAGAAACCCCGTCTCGAACGGAAAGATAGTCAACAAGAGATCCGCTGCCCGACGTATCTGCCTCACCCGTCCGGTGCGCCATGCCCACACGGTCGGGCTGACGTAGTGCACTGTGGGCACGCCGGCATCGCGCAGGCTGCATTCCAAGTCAAGATTGAAATCCGGCGCATCGACCCCGATAAAGGCCGCCGGCGGTGTATCGCGCCAGCGTTCGCGCAGGCGCGAACGCAAGCGAAACAGCCGTGGCAGATGCTGCAGCACCTCGAACAAACCCATCACCGAAAGGCTGTCCATGGGCTCCCAGGCATCCATGCCGCTGGCACGCATTAACGGGCCGGCTACGCCCTCGAACTGCACCTCCGGCAGCCGTTCGCGCAGCGCATCCATCAGTCCTGCCGCCAGCAGATCACCAGACGGTTCAGCAGCCACGATTCCTATGCGCAGCGGCGTCACGCCAGTTCCTCTCAGCGTATGATGCTGCGTTCACTGACATCGAGAAAATCGGCGAGCACGCGCAGTTCCTCGTTATCTGATGCGGCTGCGGCGATCTCCTCCCGCGCTGCCGCCAACGGTAGGCCGGCTGTATAGAGGATCTTGTAGGCGCGCTTGATCGTCGCCAGTTGCTCTGGACTGAACTGGCGACGGCGCAGACCTTCGGCGTTGATACCGTGCGGTTTGGCCGGATGCCCGCCCACTGTGACAAAGGGCGGCACATCCTTGCTGACGACACTACCCATCGCGGCGAAGCAATGCTTTCCGACCCGGCAATACTGGTGGATGACACTGAAACCGCCAAGGATAGCCCAATCGTGGACATGCACGTGCCCCCCGAGCGAGGCGGCATTGGCCATGACCACATGATTGCCGATATGACAATCATGAGCGACGTGGGTATAGGCCATCAACAGATTGTCGCTGCCGATCTTCGTTACGGATTTATCCTGGACGGTCCCACGATGGATCGTAGTGAACTCGCGAATCGTGTTGCGGTCACCAATCTCCAAATAGGTGGTTTCGCCGCCGTATTTTTGGTCCTGAGGGTCTTCGCCGATAGAGGCAAACTGAAAGATCTGGTTCTCCCGCCCGATCACGCAAGGGCCACGAATCACCGTATGTGGGCCAACCTCGCTACCCTTGCCTATCTGTACACGGGGACCAATTACCGCGAAGGGCCCAACGACGACGCCCTCGTCCAGCTCAGCCGCAGGATCAATTACGGCGCGGCGATCGATCACGGTCAGAGGGGCCGCGCTGTGCACATGATTTCAGCAGAGGCCACCAGGCTGCCGTCCACCGTGGCTTCGGCGGAAAACACCCAGATTTCGCGGCGATTCTTCAGCACCTCGACTTCGAAGCGCAACTGATCACCCGGAATGACCGGCCGCTTGAAGCGCGCCTTGTCGACACCGACCAGGTAATAGATGCATTCCTCCGGCACAGCGGCGCTCTCCATCGCCAGTAAACCGGTCGCTTGTGCCATTGCCTCGATCAGCAAGACCCCTGGCATAACCGGCTTGGTCGGGAAATGCCCCTGAAAAAAGGGCTCGTTGACGGTAACATTCTTGAGTGCGACCAGACGTTTGCCCCGTTCAACTTCGATCACCCGGTCAACCAACAGAAACGGGTATCGATGCGGCAGCAGACTCTTGATCTTCTGGATATCCATAGCGTATCGCGCAACCTCCAATTTCGTTGCCGCCGGTCGGACTCGGGTGCATCACCGAGGCTTGAAACTTTTTCAGCCGTGTACGCGTTCCGGATGGCGCAGTGCGGCCAACTCTTTCTCCAGCGCCTGTACCCGCCGCACCATATCATCGAGCTGGCGTAAGCGCGCAAAGTTCTTGCGCCACCGCGCATGCTCCATCGCGGGTACGGTTCCTGCGTAGGTACCGGGCTGTTTGAGGGCGCGTGATACCGCCGACATCGCCAACACTTCCACATGATCGCCAAGCACGACGTGGCCATTGACCCCGACACCGCCGGCTATTGTGCAGTAGGCACCGATCTGCGCCGAACCGGCAATGCCGGCGCAACCCGCAATCGCCGTGTGCTCACCAATTTGCACGTTATGCCCAATATGTACCTGACTGTCGATCTTTACGCCGCTGGCGATCACAGTATCGCCGATAGCACCGCAATCGATAGACGAACAGGAGCCAACCTCGACCTCGTCACCGAGTACGGCGCGACCGATCTGCGGCACTTTCACCCAGGCGCCCTTATTGTTGGCCAGGCCGAAGCCGTCGCTGCCGATAACTGCACCGGGATGGATCAAACAACTCTTGCCGAGGCGTGTATCGGCGCACAGGGTTACCGCCGCGACCAATCGTGAGTATGCGCCAACGACCACGTTGTCCAGCAGTATGCAGCCCGGTCCGATAAACGCCCCTTCTTCCACGACTGCACCTGCACCGAGGTAGCAGTTGGCCCCGATCTCTGCGCTGGGCGCCACGGATGCGGAATCCTCGATACATGCACTGGGATGCACACGGCCTGCACCCTGCTGGATCGGATACAACGCATTCATCACCCTGGCATGCGCAAGATAAGGGTTGTCGGACACCAGGCAATCTACCGGGCAAGCCGGCGCGTCTTCCGCGGCCAGGATTACCGCCGAGGCCTTGGTGGACAGAAGCTGGGATTTATAACGTGGATTGGCGAGAAAGCTGATTTCGCCCTCACCGGCATCCTGTAGCGTTTCTACACCTGTGATCACTCTCGCGGGATCTCCCCGCAATTCTGCGTCGGCAATCTCGGACAGCGCCGCGAGACTCAATCCGGCGACGCGCACCCGATCACTTTGTCGCGGCATTTAGCTCACGCATGCGTGCCAGCACCTTGTCGGTAATGTTCGCGCGCTCAGAGGCCCAAGTGACGCCGCCCTCGAGCACGATATCAAGGTCCTCCGCTTTGGCGACCTCAGCAATCACCTCCGACAGCATGCGGCGCAAGCGGTCCATTTCCTCGCTGAGCCGCAAGCGGCGATCGCTTTCCAGCTCCTCTTTAGCGTTTTCCAAGCGCAATGTGCGTGAGCGGATATCTCGCTGCAGACTCTTCGCCTCCGCACCGCCCATATTCGCCTGATCGCGCACCAGTTTCAGCTCCAGCAGATTAATTTGCTCCTGCTGCGCCATGACCTTGGCCTCACGAGCCGCAAACTCAAGCTTGATTTTCTTGCGCACCTCAGTCACTTGAGGCGACTCGGTCTGCAGGCGAACGACGTCGACAACAACGACATCCACGTCACCGGCAATTGAGCCATTCGAAAAAGACCACAGCGCTACGAGCGTCACAGCAATCCGTCGTCTCATCATCACTATGCCTTTTAGAAGGTTTGACCGAAGGAGAACTGAAACTCTTCCCTGTCGGTATCTCCATTCGTTTTCAATGGAATCGCATAGCTAATCGTCAATGCGCCGACCGGCGACAGCCATGAAAAACCAACCCCTGCCGAGTAAAACAGTTCATCGCTCTGAATAAAGCCGTCATTGGTATCGACCACACTTGCTGCGTCGAAAAACGTTGCCAGGCGGATGCTTTCACCACTCTTTTTCCCGAAGGGCGGGGGAAACAATAGCTCGGCACTCGCTGCATAATAGCCGTTCCCGCCCAAAGGATCGCCGTTCGAATCCCGTGGACCGATGGAGCGTGCCCGATACCCGCGCACGCTGCCCGGTCCCCCACCAAAGAAATTCTCGAAGAACGGCAGTTCACTCGTTTTGCCGTAAGCGTCGCCGTAACCGACCTCTCCTTTGGTCGAGAGAACAAGGCTTTTCACGAGATCCCAGTAATGCCGGTATTCATAAGATATCTTGTAGTATTCCAGGTCGCTGCCGGGGACAGTAGCCTCTCCGTTGAGCGATTGCAGGACACCCGTATTGGGAAAAATAGCGCGATCGCGGGAGTCTTGGCGCCATCTTGCCGTTATCTCAAAGTCAAGGAACTTGTTTCCCTCTTGGTCTTCGAAGTCCTGAACCTGGTCAGATGCGTCATTCCCCGTCTTGAAGTCAATGTGGTGCACCGCCGCGCCGAGGTTGAAACGGTTGAATTCAGTGAGCGGGATTCCGAAATTCACCCCAGCAATTGCATCGTCGGTCGTGTAGGCGGCGGTATCGAGATCATCGAAGTCGGTCTCGCTGTAGCTTAGGTTGAAGCCGCGGCTGATACCGTTGATGGTGTAGAAGGGGTTGGTGTACGAAACCTCATAGAGTGTATTGGCGCTGCTTGTCTGGAACGCTAAAGAAACCCTTTTCCCGGTACCGGCAAAATTGTCCTGATTGACGGAGGCATTGAGGACGATTCCGTCCGATTGCGAATATCCGATGCCGGCCAACAGGCTGCCCGAAGGTTTTTCGGTGACCGCGACATTGATATCGACCTCGTCTCCCGATCCAGGTACTGATGGCGTTTCGACGCTGACGTCGCTGAAGTAACCGGTTCGCTGCGTGCGCTCACGCGACAGCTTGAGTTTTTCGCCGGAGAACCAGGCAGACTCCATCTGGCGAAACTCGCGACGAATTACTTCATCGCGGGTTCGTGCATTGCCCCTGATGTTGATACGCCGCACATAGGCACGCTTGCCAGGGTCGGCAAAGAAGGTGACCGCGACGGTCTTGTTCTCTTCGTCAATCTCCGGAATGCTGTTGACATTGGCGAAGGCATATCCCAGATCGGACAGCTTTGCTGATATGCGCTCACTGCTCTCAACGATGGACTTGCGCGCAAAGGGTTCGCCGCGCCGCAACCTGATCAGCGGAAAATACTCCTCAGGTTTACCGATGACGTCGCCGGCCAGGCGAATATCGTTGATAGTGTAAATAGAACCTTCGTCGATATTGATGGTGATGTAGATGTCCTTTCTGTCTGGCGTTATGGTTACCTGCGTGGAATCGATCTTGAAATTCACATAGCCGCGATCTAAATAATACGAACGCAGGGTCTCGAGGTCGCCAGCCAATTTCGGGCGCGAATACTGGTTGTCCTTAGTCAATTTCGACAACCATCCACCGGTCGACAGCTCGAACTCGTCGAGCAAATCGCCCTCTGTGAAGGCACGATTGCCGATGATGTTTATCTTTTTGATCAATGCCGTGTCCCCTTCGATGATGTCGATGTCTATCGACACGCGATTACGCTCGAGTGGGGTGACGGTTGCGGTTAGATCGACGGCATACTTGCCCAGGTTGAAGTATTGACGCTCGAGTTCCTGCTCGATGCGGTCGAGCACAGAACGCTCGAAGGCCCGACCTTCGGCCAAGCCGATGTCTTTCAGCCCCTCTTTCAAAGCCTCGGTCTCGATGGATTTGTTTCCCGAGAAGCTGATTTCTGCGATTGCTGGTCGTTCGGTCACGACCACAACCAGTACATCGCCGCGCTTCTCCAGCTGTATATCCTTGAAGAACCCGGTTTGGTAGAGGGCGCTGATGATTCCCGATGTGCGGTCGAATTCGAGGTAGTCGCCGGGTTTCACCGGCAGATAGTTGAACACCGTGCCGGCGGTTATACGCTGCAGGCCCTCGATACGAATATCACTGATCCGAAATCCTTCTGCGATTGCATGGGTGGCAAAGCCCAGCAGCAGGAGAACACACCAGAGTCTGGCCCGGACGTACACGCTCTTCGAAATCCTCGTCTCTTTGGCGAGGCCAGCGCAAATCGGGGACCCGGCCGACATTTTTCGAGTCAGGATTATAAGGTATTGGCCTAAGCAAAAGTAGGCTCGCGCGCGTGTTGTGAATCACGAGCTGGCAAGAGTCCGCCGATTAACTGAATACGCGCAAAAGATCGACGTAAAACGCCAGAGTCATCAGGCCGAGCAGCAGAATCAGGCCCACCTTCTGTCCCTGCATCATTGCCGCCTCGGAGACTGGGCTACCCTTGATCGCCTCGATGGCGAAATACAGCAGGTGCCCCCCGTCCAGAACGGGGACGGGCAACAGATTGAGCACGCCCAGGCTGATGCTGACGATCGCCAGAAACTTCAGAAAGTAGACAAAGCCGATGCTGGCGGTCTTACCAGCGGTATCTGCGATGGTTATGGGTCCACTGAGGTTGTGAATGGACGCCTGCCCGGTCAGGACCCGCCAGATGACTTTCAGGGTGAGCACCGAATATTCCACCGTCCGTGAGACCGCTGCCGGCAACGCCTCTCCCCAACCCATCCGATAGGTAACTTCATAGCGCTCCATCAGACCCGGGACAGGTTGATTTGCCGCACCGATCCGTCCGATCACAGCGTCTTCCCTCGCGTGCGGTGCCGGCGTCAGACTGACACGCTGCTCGTTGCCGCTGCGTTCGAAGCGCAGATCGATGGGTACACCAGGACGCGCCTGTACGTACTTGACCCATTGCCCCCAGTTCGAAATGGCATTGCCGTCTGCGGAGAGGATGCGGTCACCCTCGCGCAGGTCAGCGTCTGCCGCCGGCTCGCCGCGCAGTATCTCCCCGAATACCGGCGGAGCCTCTGGACGCTCCGGTGCCAGGCCCAGGTGACCTAACAGATCCTTGGTTTCACCGAGATCCCCGACCTCGGCAGAGGGCATCACCCGGACGCGCTCGCTGCCGGCGGCATCGCGAACGCGTATATTCAGCACTGGCTCGGAGAGCGACGCAGTCGCCAGCTCCTGCATGGCGAGCGACCATGTCGGCGTGGCCCGCCCGTTGATCGCCAGGATTTCGTCGCCGGGCCGCAGCTCTGCGCGGGCGGCCGGGCGGTCGAGCGAACAGCACGACGAAACGAATACAGGCACATAACGCATCGTGGTCAAGAACGTTCTTCACCTCGGATGGCGACCACGATGAGATCGAAGGTGGCTCTCGCCTCGTTTCCGTCCACCTCGGCGCGCAGACCCTCCAATGTGATGTTGAGGCGGTCGAGCTTCGAGAATCCCTGATCGATGCTGTCGGCGAGACTCTCCAAGTTTTGCCCGCGAAAGTCCGAGTATTCCCGGGAGAAAGCGGACAGCAAGGTCTCCGTATCCTTTACTTCCGCCGCCGCAGCGACCCGACCGAAAAACCGCTCGATTCGGGCCTGTGGCGATAGGTACCACTCCCAGGCCAAGGTGAAGACGAGGAGTGCCGCGGCACCCCCCCACGATGAGCTTGTGAGACAGCTTCATAACTAAGATTCTAAACCGTGCCACTCCGCTTTGCACGGGCTTGACAGAAGAGGGAGCTCCGGGATAAGAAGGGGCGGCTTTTTCTTTTTTTGGTGCTCGTTACTCAATATGAAGTGCATTCGCACGGTTCATCTAATAACCAGACGGATTCACATCGGTGCTCCCGGTGGACGGCGGCAACTGCATGCCCGCACCATCGACATGTCCAATGTCTCGAGACCTTGAGGAGGCCCTCAATGGCTGATCAAAAACCCTTCGAGCCCTATGTCCCAGCGGAAACGAGCATCAAAGAGTTCACGCTACGGGCGGTTCTGCTGGGTGTCGTCATGGCTGTCATCCTGGGTGCGGCCAATGCCTACATCGGCATGGTGGCCGGGCTTACTATCGCGGCCACATTTCCGGCGGCGGTCGTGGCGCTGGCGGCGCTCCGCCCGGCGGGTGGCACCATCTTGGAGGAGAACATCGCTCGTACCACCGCTTCAGTCGGCGAAGCGTTGGTAGCGGGGGCGATTTTCACGATCCCCGCCTTCGTCATAGCCGGGGTGTGGGAGGGCGTGAACATATGGATTTCCACGTTTATCATGCTCGTCGGCGGTGTGCTCGGCGTGCTTTTCGTCATCATACTGCGCCGCACGTTGGTCGAAGATGCCGGGCTTCCCTTTCCCGAATCGGTCGCCGCCGCCGAAATCCACAAAGCGGGTCAAAAGGGGGCCACCGGAGGCAAGTACCTCCTTCGAGCCGGCTTGCTGGCGGCCCTGCTGGAGTTTCTGAAGAACGAATTTGGGCTTCGGACTTTTAGCGCCTACATCTCAGGTTTCTGGTCATGGGGTGCCGCGCGACTCAACGCGATCGGCGAGACCTACTCGGGTGGCATTTTTATGAACACTCCTCCGCTTCACCGGCCCTCCTGGGGGTGGGCTACATCATTGGGCCGAAATTGGCCGCGGTGGTCTTTGCGGGCGGTGTGCTCGGTTGGTGGTGCATTGCGCCGGTTATGCTCTTCGTTAACCGTGATCTGGTGGCGCTGGCGGAAACGCAAGGGTGGGCGAACGTTGCGCTCAACGTCGTATGGCAGCAGCAGGTTCGTCCGCTTGCGGTGGGCACCATGGTGGTCGGAGCGGTATGGACGCTGTGGAGTATGCGCAAGAGCCTGCTCACCGGGTTTGGAAGGGTCTTCTCTGATCTGAAGAGTGTGAAAGAGGTGGAAGCACCGACTCGCATCCAGATCGACATCTCCTACAAGTGGATCGTATGGGGTATCCTCGGCCTGCTCGTTCCCATCACCGTTCTGTACTACTACTTCAGCCGTAGCTTCGGCGGTTCGATTCTGGCAGCTCTTGTGATGGTTGTTGCCGGGATACTGTTCGCAGCCGTAGCAGGTTACCTCGTAGGAGTCATCGGGAGCAGCAACAATCCCATCAGCGGACTCACCCTATCCACGCTAATCCTCGCGGCCCTACTCATGGTAGCGATCGGCCTGACAGGCGATAAGGGTGTTCTGGCGGTACTGGGTGTGGCCGCCGTTGTCTGCTGCGCCATGGGGATCGCCGGTGTGCATGAACAATACGATGGTTAAGCGTTACATAACACC
>CAVTOY010000010.1:0-229259 GCA_963736445.1 uncultured Gammaproteobacteria bacterium
ACCCACCTTGAAGCTCACAGTCAAAGTCCTCGTAGTTGGCGCTGTTGGAAGACATGTAGATCATGTTTTCCACGCCGTCAATTTGGACTCCAGCGGGCCGGCCACCGTATCCGAGATGGTCTCGGAATCGGCACCCGGATAGACGGCACTCACCTGCACCTGGGGCGGGGCGAGCTCCGGATACAGGGCGATGGGCAGCGCACCCATGGCTACCAGACCGGCGATCGTGATGACGATGGAGATGACGAAGGCAAACTTGGGTCTTTCGATAAAGAAGGCACTGAACATCGTCTAGCGCTCCTTGGCTTCCGTCGCCGGTTCCTGGCGGCGGCGCTGCAGCCGCTTCGCCCGCGCGCTCCTCACCAACCTGCTGCATCGACGGTCTGGGGGCAATGTTGGCATCCACCACCAAGCCCGGCCGCACCTTCTGGATACCCTCTACGATGACCTGCTCGCCAGGCTCCAGTCCCGAATTGACCACCAGTTCACCGGCATAGGCCTGGCCGGTCGCGCTGCGTCGGGCTCGACGTTGCTGTCCGGTGCCACCACCATCACGAAAACCCCCGCCTGGTTTTCCTGCACCGCGGACTGCGGATGACCAGCTTGTCCGTGGCCTCCTCCCGGCCCAGCATGGTGCTCACATACAGACCCGGCACCAGCAGCTTCTGCGGGTTGTCGAAGCGGGCCCGCATTACGATGGTGCCGGTCTTGCGGTCAACCACGTTGTCGATAAAGTCCAGCCGTCCCAGATGCTCGTAAAGGCTGCCGTCGGGGAGGCGCAACGTGACCTCGATCTTGTCCAGATCAAGCTCGTCATCCCCGGCCTGGTAGCGGCGCTTGGCCGCGATCACGTCCCGCTCGCTGACGCTGAAGTTGGCGTAGATGGGATTGAGCTCCACCAGTCGGGCCAGTTCCCCGGTCTGCGGGCTCACCAGATCGCCCACACTGGCTGCGGCCCGCCCGACGCGGCCGCTGACGGGCGCCTTGATCACTGTGTGAGACAGATCGATCTGTGCCTTCAGGAGCTGCGCCTCGGCGGTTTTCAGATTGGCCGATGCCTGCAGCAACTCGCTCTCTGCCTCATCGAGCTGCTGCTGGCTCACCGACTGTTTCTTGGCCAGGGATCGGTAACGCCTCACATCCTTGTCCGCACGCGCGACCGCCGCGCTCGCCTCGGCGACCGCCCCCTCGGCCGCGGCCACGCCCGCCTCATAAAGCGCGGGGTCGATGATGAACAGCTCGGCGCCCTGCTCCACATCCCCGCCCTCCTCGAACCTCCGCTCCAGCAGGTAGCCCGAGACCTGGGCGCGCAGCGAGACGTCGTTGACCGCGACGGTCTGGCCGACATACTCGACGGTCTCTGATATCTGCTGCCTCGCGGCCTTCGCGACCAGCACCCCGGGGGGTGGCGCCTCGACCGCCTGCTTCGTGCCAGAGTCGCAGGCGACCAGCGAGAACGCGGACATCGCAACCATAGCAATGATCCGGGAAGTCTTTATCGATACCGTTTGTCGCATGAGCTGCAAATCGCCTCTTGGCTGTCGATGTTGATGGCCGCGGCGGCGCAGAAAGCCGGGGGGCAATCGACAACGCTGTCACGATTGGTGAGAAGATTCCGTTCGGCACCGGCCCCCGCGACCTGTCGATGCCGGCTCGGTCTCAGGGCGCTGCTTGGGTGGAAAGCCATGATTGATGTTGTTTGGCGCGATTTTATCCGCGTTTGTAGGATTTGTCTTGGTTTGGCGTAGGACTGGCCGCAGCCGCACCCGTATCGGCGCTCTGGCTGGCTGGCTGGCTGGCTGGCTGGCTGGCTGGCTGGCTGGCTGGCTGGCACAACGCTGACAGACCCTCCAGAGCGGTGCCCAAATTCAAGGGAGCATTGCATCGCCTGCCTCGACAGTGACGGCAGGGTGGAATTGCGCAGCGTGTCGCAGCGCGTGCGCCCCAATCCGGCGCATGACGGCATGCGCCTGATGCATCCTACACAAGTTGCAGGACCGTTCGCCCGTATAGCCCCCGCAATAAATGCCAGACTGAACGAAGCATCAGATTAAAGGACGGTGCAATCGGGTTTGGGGGCGGAGGCGCCTTGCGTTTACGGGAGGCCACAAGACGCTGGACGAAGGTCAGTTCGTCCGTGCGCCTCTTGTCGATCTTCACGTAATCGATGCGTGCGACGCCATCGACCTCGCGGATGCGGAAGTAGTTGACGCAGTACTTCGGCACGTAGACCTGCGGCAACAGGCTCCAGCGTGCATTCACCCGCTCGAACTGCTTGATCCAGGTGCCGGTGTTGACCACGGCTTTTCCGTCGACATACCGGATCGACGGGGCGTGCATGTGGCCATAGACGAACACCGCGACCTTCGGATCCTCCTCGAAAACCCGCCGCGCGGCAGCCAAGTACTGCTCCTCCTTCTGGCCGGTCAGTTCGCTGGGGCTCACGTCCAACCCGAAACGCTTCGCGGCCCGCTGCATATCGCGCAGCACAAAATAACCTGGAATCGCCAGGATAAGCAGCTCGATCAATATGGCGGCATTGATCGTCAGGACAAACTGCACGGCGTTGCCGGTAGGGTCGAGAGTTGGCGCGGTAGCTCACTAGGACTGACCTTGTCAGTATCCAGGGTTTCCCCCTTCGTGCCCGTATAGGTCGTTCCGTAGCCCCGTTTCCAACTCCCTCCACATCGCACGCAGCATGCGGATTTCCCGCACTACGCGCCCCTGCACATTTCACCTCAAGGGTTATGGGACCTATCATGCTGGAACGACTTTCGACCGTGGCCGCACCCGGTAGTCATCAAATAACCCCAGGGCCTCATAAAGCCACCGTCTACTCCACCGTTTCCAGCCAAAGCCTTGGCGCTGGCGACTGATCGCCAGGTGACGCCGTATCTTCTGCTCAACCCAGTTTCGAATGAACGAGAAACACTGACTGGCATGACCCATCGCGAAGTAATTGACCCAACCGCGTAACACCAGATTAATCTTTTCGATAACCTGCGTGACCGGTTGGGAGCGAGAGCTCCGGAAAATGACCTTGAGCCGGCGCAGCAATGCCGTTCGTTTCTTCGTCTGGGGCCGACGTAATGGCATCCAGCGTCCCGAACGGCTGCGCACACGCCTGAACTCAAAGCCGAGAAAACCGAAGCTCTCGCCTCGCGACAGCTCTGCCCGATAGGTTTTGTCCTCATTCACCTCCACGTCGAGCTTGCCGAGTTCCTCGCGCAGCCGCTTCTCCACTGCCCCTTGTAACCAGCGCTGTTTCGGGTGAGCACTTACCAGAACAACCAGGAGAGTAGGCCGAGGGAATCTCACCCTCGGCCTCTCGCAGAACGCAGCATGAACCTCTCGACTCACTGCGCTCCCATTACCCAACCGTCGGCAACAAACCCATCCGCCAGTGTGGGAACATTGACGGAAAGTTCTTCGCCACTCGTCCCAACCAGTGCTCAGCACGTCGCCGATGACGGTTCAGCTTCTTGAACTTCCGCATTGCCCACCACACCAGTTTGGAGTTGATGTGCCTGAGTGTCATGTACATCTGGGAACGATAGAAACGACCATAATAGTTGATCCAACCCTGTATCTTGGCTCTGAACATCAGTGACAGGTCCTCGATGGACTTGTCACTGCGTTTGGGCATTTGCCAGCTTCTCACTTCCTGCCGAATTGCCTTTCCCGCACTGTTGCTCATCGCCGGGCTGAAGTTGATGAAGTACTTTCCCCACCTGTTCTTTGATCGCCGGGCACGAAACGTATAGCCCAGAAAGTCAAAGCCCGTCACAGGATAAGTCCCTCTCCTATCTGCATCCTTGCAGTACACAATCTTCGTCTTTACCGGGTGCATCTCCAGGCCGCAATCCTGCAGCCGCTTCTCCAATGCCGCTCTCAGCTGTTCCGCTTGTGCCAGCGTTCGACAATGGGCAAGCCCATCATCAGCATATCGACACCACGGCGAATCGGGATATTCCCGATCCATCCACGCATCGAAGGCATAGTGCATGAACAGATTTGACAGCACTGGACTGATCACACCGCCTTGGGGTACTCCTCTTACACGTGCAACCACACTGCCATCTGACTGCTGTACCGGTGCTGTAATCCAGCGCTCAATATAGAGTAGAAGCCAGGGATTATCCGTGTGCCGTTTAACCGCCTTCATCAACAGGTGATGATCAATGTTGTCGAACAGTCCGCGGATGTCAAACTCCAGAACCCAGTCATAGCGCCAGCAACGCTCTCGCGTGACTGCCAACGCCTGATGGGCTGACTTACCCGGCCTGTAGCCATAGGAGTCGCCGAGAAAATACGGCTCCACCAAGGGCTCAAACGACAATTTGGCCACCGTCTGGGCCACCCTGTCGGAAACAGAGGGAATACCCAGCTTTCTTTCTCCACCGTCCTTTTTCGGTATCGCTACCGTTCGCGTCGGTGGCGGAAAGTAAGACCCTGAAGAGAGCCGATTCCACAGCTTATAAAGGTTCCCCTTCAGTTTGAACTCAAATTGCTCTATCGTTTCACCATCGACACCTTCAGCGCCATCGTTGGCTTTTACCAATTCCCAGGCGCGCATCACTGCGTGCTTGGAAACCTTGAACGGTTTTGTTGTTTCCATAAATTCCTCCCGATCACTTACCGGTCGGCAGCTCAACGTTCTCTCTGCGCAAGATCCGATCTGTGCGGTTGACCTACAAATCCAACTGAATAACTGACCCCCTTCGCTCCAGCGCCATTACAGCGCCTTCAACACTACTACGGGGCCATCCGCCCCTGTGCCTTGCATTGGTACTCTGGCTCTCGCAGGATCTCTACTTGAGCTTCTCCCTTAACATCAAGGCGACAGGTTCCCACGTTCCACACAAGCGCCTGTACCACGTTCATGCCTTCTTCATGCCGGCCGCCATCTGGGCAGTAAACAGGTCTCCCCCAGACTCATCCCGAGTTAACGACTACCCCTCGGTTTTGACGACATCCCTACGCTTTCGACAAGTCAGCAAAGGTTCACTTACGTTCATCTCCGTGGTACCTACCTGACAGGGTCAAGCCCTGCCTTTTCCACAACGCTCACCACCATGGCTCTTTACCATCGCAGCTTGTGGCGGTTTGAAGCCTCCTCCTGCAAGGCGGCTCCGAGGGGCCAAACCCTCATCACTTGTGCGACACGCACTGACCGATGCTTACGCAGCAGTCAGTGCTCGTGGTGCACTATCGTCAGCGAACCTGGCATACTCGACCACGGTCCACTGCCGATACTGCGTGACCGTCTTCGCCCGCTCCAGCATCTTGTCTACCTCATTGAGGTACAGATTACTGAGCAATGGCGAGATCACGCCGCCCTGTGGCACTCCCTGTTTACCCGACGCTTTCAGAATCAACTTGAGCAAATGCAACACCTTGTCATCATTGACCCGGTTTGCCACCTTTTCCAATACGATAGGATGTCTCACCGTATCAAAGTACGATCGCAGATCGAGATTGATGACATAAGTCTTGCCCGTCAGTATCGCTTCCGATGCGCGCCGAATCGCTTCTTGCGCTGATTTCTTGGGTCGATAACCAAACGACCCCGCTTGAAAATCTGCATCAAAGATCGGCTCCAGGATGAGCTTCAGCGCACCCTGAACCACCCGGTCGCGGATCGTGGGTATCGAGAGCCCTCGCGAGCCTCCCCCTTCCTTGGGTATCGCCACTTTCCGCAGCCGCACAGGACGATACGTCCGCTCGACCAACTCCTGATGGAGCTGATCGATAAACGCACCCACGCCATCGGCTTCAATTGCGTCAAACGTCACCCCGTCAGTACCTGGGGCGCCGTTGTTGGCTTTTGCTAGCCGGTAGGCTTCGTGGAGCGTCTCGTGCTTGCACACGTGGACATACAATCCCCAAAAGCGCCAAGACGGTTCAGCCTTCGCCTTGACGTATAGCCTTCTTCTCAGGTCTTGCAGATCAATGGGTGCCTTTATCATCTCACCCCTGCCTCCCCTCGTGTCGAAGTCAATGTGTACAGTAAGGTCCCTTCGCTCCACGGGCGTTACCCCGCTTCATCACTGTCGGGTCGGAGGAGGCGCCCCGCGGGGCTGGCCTCCGTCCGCCGCACAAACGGCTCGTACAGTTTTCCCGTAAGCCGCTTTCACAAAGGTGTCTTAGCGAAGGTTCAAGGAAGGAATCAGTACAATCAATTTCACCAGCCCGAAATCCCCGTACAACCGACGCTCAGGAAGCCGTTTCCAGCCCGCATTACGCCAGCGCCTGAATCGATGCGACCACAAGCGCCGCACGATCCATCGGTCAAGTCGGTTGAAAAGTCTGCGCACATGAGCCTTGCAGAAATACAGACCCCACCCGGCCGTCGCTTACGCGATCACCTGGCTTTCACCAGGCTTGCGGTACTATTCGGCTGTCCGACGACTCGCCGCGCTTCACTTCCCACTTCGTCTTTCGACTTATAGGGTCGCTTATCTCGGTGCCACCCGAGAACACGACGAGCCCTCCTGGGGTCACATCCAGATCTTCCGTACCGTGCCGCCCGCACACACCTTGGTACAACGGGTGGGTAAGAACGCCTTCGCCGCCATAGTGCCAGCTCGACCTTGCCCCGTCTTTGGCCGACCGGTTCGTCATGGGGTCGCCCCCTCGACTACGGCCCGGTACTTCTCCTCAAGCCCTTCAGATTCCACCTCACGGTGGACACCCTGCCCTCCGGTTGCCTTTCGACAATACACCCGACTTAGCATCTGCCTTGGCTGTCTCCACCGTTTCCGGCTGCGTGCCCGTTTAGGCTTCTCCTTATCGATGTACCCCGGCCAGCGAGACGTTACCCCCGCTTTTGGATATGGCGCCCCCTACCCGAGCGCCAGTGGGACTCCAACTCACCTGATCTGGGCGCTGCCCAGCACACACTACGAACCTCTCCGCCACCCCAAGGCGCCCGGCCTGTCCCTCACGGGCGTCCGGTTGGTTATTCCTGCACCACGCCATGGGGCTTCCCGTGTTGCGTGCGTTTTCCTTGTGTACATGCTGTCGCTACTACCCCGGCACAGCGACTGAGGGTACTTCCTCGCTCACTCCCTCAGCCATATCAGCCTTCCCCGAAATGGCGGTCGGGTCGGCCTGTGCAACGTCTTTTTCGGAGATTGCTCGGCGTTCACTCACGTTACGGCCTGCACACTCGCTGGATCACCCGAAGTGATCCGTTACATCGAAGGCTTCAGCTGCTTCGTTACCTCCACAACTGCTCCGATTGCTTCCGGCTGGAGCAAAATTGCCGGGTGGGACTCTCACCCACTGGAAAACGCCGCCTTAGCGCGGCGCACGCCAGAAAGAGACATTCCCGACCCCGGGGAATCCGTTGTCAGGATGCTCCGCAGCACAGGGTCAGCTAACTGGTGCTTTCACTCATAACCGGAAGTTCCTGACCCGCTCAGCAATAGGTGAAACTGGCCATTCAGCGACATGCATAAACAACAAAGCCCGCACTCGGGCGGGCTAATGTAAGTGTTTTAAACTTTTCGTCTTGCCATCAGGCCAACGTGGAGTTGAGCACATGCATGCGCCGGTGACAGTTTGGGAAAAGCGCAACCCGAGGGGACGGGGCCATTTTCCCGCAGGCCTGCGCTGCAATTCGCTCATGTAAAGCGAGTACAAACCACTCACTGCGCCTTGTCCCGCAAAAAATTGCCGCCGTCGCTGGTGTGTCTGTAGTGTGAGCAGGCCCTAAGCCTCAGATAACAGGCGGCCAGGTCGTGGCGCCAGCGTCCCCACAGAAACAGCACAGCGGTTGCCAGAAGGACTATCAGTGTTTCGATCTGCGATACGGTGATGATTAGGCGTCGTTGGCGCTGGGCCGATCTGTTTCTGACAGACCCCACCATAAACGAACACCTACGGTTTTCACGACGGGGGACAAATCCATGGATTATTTCCCGCTTGCCTCGACCGTTGGTTCGGTTATAACTTTGCGCAGTCAATCATCCAGAAGACATGGCGCGACAGCCCGGTTCGGATACAAGCATCGGTACCACCATGACGGAACAATCCAACGAATCCTTACCTGAAAAAGACAACGTCTCTGGCGTGATGCGCTGGATGCCGGGATTAAAGACGTTAACCACCTACCAGAAAAACGACCTCGGCCCGGATGTGCTCGCGGGCCTGGTGATCTGCCTGGTTCTGCTTCCCTCTGCCCTAGCCTACGCGGAACTGGCGGGGTTTGGGCCGGTAGCCGGGATATACAGTGCGATCGTCGCGACGCTGGCCTATTTTCTGTTCACATCCTCGCGGCACATGAACGTCGGACCCGACGGCGCCGTAGCGCTGCTGGTTGGTGCGGCCATACTCCCCCTGACCGGAGGTGATCCGGCCAAGGCGGTGGTCGCGGGCACCTGGCTGGCCCTGTTTACCGGCGTGATTCTCATCGTGGCCGCAAAGTTCAAGCTGGGCGTGGTCGCCAACTTTCTATCCGCCCCGGTGCTGCTGGGTTATCTGAATGGCGCTGCGCTGGTCATCGTGATCAGCCAGTGGGGCAAGCTTTTTGGTGTCGATCTCGAACAGGAAGGTTTGGTACAGCGCGTGATCGAATGGGCGGACAAGGTACCCCAGACACACATCCCGACCCTGGCTGTGGCGGCCGCTACACTGGTGCTGCTGGTGCTCAGCAAACTCCTGATCAAGCGACTTCCTCCGCTGGTACCGGTGTTTTTCGTCGGCCTGGTTGCCGGGATGCTGTTCGATTTCAATACCATCGGGGTCGAGACGATCGGGCAGATCCGTTTGAGCGGGGGTGCGGTTGCCGAGCTCGGCTTGTTCAGTCTTAACCTGAACGAGGTGGCCGCCCTGGCGATGGGTGCACTGGGTCTGTCGATGCTGATCTTTCCCGAGGGTATATTGCTCAGCCGGGCGACGGCCGAAAAACACGGTTATGACATCGACCCCGACCGCGAGCTGATGGCACTGGGTGCCGCGAACCTGGCCACCAGCGCGATACAGGGCTTCTCGGTCGGTGGCAGCCAGACCCGAACCCTACTTAACAGCGCGGTGGGTGGTCGCACGCAGATGGCGAATCTGGCCTCCGTAGTGTTTCTGGCGGCTTTCCTGGTGTTTGCCGGTGAGACGCTGACCCAGTTGCCCAAGGTGATCATTGCCGCAATCCTGACCTACACCGGGTTCGGGCTGATTGATATCGCCGATGTCACGCGGATCTGGGAGGAGCATCGGCAGACAGCATGGATAGCGATCGCCACGACTGGGGCTGTCGTGTTCATCGGAGTGCTGCCGGGCATACTCCTTGGAACCGCTTTCTCGATCGCGATCCTGTTGTCGGATCTGGCGCAGCCGCACGACGCGCTGCTTGTCCACAAGCCGGGTTCCGAGGAGTTGCACGACATGGGGGACGATAATCGAGACAAGGACGTCCCCGGGCTCGTGGTCTACCGTTTCTATGGCCCCTTGTTCTTTGCCAATGTGAACTACTTCATCGAGCGCTTGCAGAGCTTTATCGATGATCCGGAACAGCCTGTGCGCCGGGTCGTGATCGATGCCAGGGCCATCCCGTCGGTTGACTACACGGCACGCGAAAAGCTGCGGCCGTTTTTCGCGAAACTCAAGGAACAGGGGCTCGAGCTGGCGATTGCCAGGGCACACCTGCCTTTGCGGGAGTTGACCCTTCAATCCGGTATCGAACCGGTCTTCTCCCAAGATGAGATCTTTGTCCGGGTGTCGGATGCGGTGAAAGATTTCCGCGAGGATCACGGCCACCTGGGTCGCTGATAAGGCGCCATCGGCTTTGCCGGGGCTCTGGCACTTTCCGCGGCCTTGGCGTCCGGCGTATCCGGCGGCTATCGAACCCATAGCTGAAGCAGTCGGAACAGACCTCCAGCGGCAGCTTCGGCACCGAGCAGCAGACGGTCGCCGAGTACGCCGTCAACTCCTGTTCATCGCCGTTTGCGGCGGCGGGGATTGTCGTCACAACAGTCCGTTCCTGTTACTGACCTGCCGTTCGCCGGATTCATATTGCCCGGAAGGCTGATCCCCCCAATCCTTCAGGCAGACATTGAATACCCGTTGCACGAGTGACAGCTCCTCCCTGACCGTCTTGGGACTCACCTGCCCTAGCCTTGCTTCTCTGTACTCTGCCAAGATCGCCGGTGTGACATCGGTCAGCACCCTATCGCCCAGTCTCTCACTCAGCCCACGACATCGGCTTTGTTCCTGAGACCGACCTTTGAGCTTAATCGCGACCTCATTCGAGTACTTCGTGAGGATCTCGGAAAGTGAAGTGGTCTTGGCTTCCGTCAGATCTAGGTACTCAGATCGTTCCAAAGCTGACTCGGTTTGCCTTGCCCACTGCTGAGCGACAGTTCGACTGGAGAAGGATTTGGTGAGAGGGTTGAGACCCTTGCGTCGGATCTGTACGTGGTAAGTGGTTCCCTTCGAACTAACACGCTTTCGGATGGATGCCACGGGAATCTCCTGTGTGCCAAATTTGTGCCAAACAGGCAATCAACAGGAAAACCAGAGCATAAAAAAAGGGCTCCTGAAATCTCAGGAACCCTTTCTTGCACAGCAACTTAAACGATAAAGTTCAAGTAAGAATTTGGTAGCGGGGGCAGGATTTGAACCTACGACCTTCGGGTTATGAGCCCGACGAGCTGCCAGACTGCTCCACCCCGCATCTGGTATTAGTAATTCTACATATGCCCCGGGTTGGCCACAACCCTTTACGACACCTTCTTTTCCGAACAGGGCCGCCGTCAGCCGCCGAATGCCCAACGGCAGGCGCCGAGCAGGGCCGCGGGGAACAGACCGAAACCAAGCATAGCCAAGCCGTTGATGGACATCATCACCTGGGTATCCATCGACGCAGCCAGGGGCGCTGCGTCGATCGGCTCATCGAAGTACATCAACTTCACCGCCCGGATGTAGTAGAAGGCGCCGATGATCGAGAAGAACACCGCGACCAGGGCCAGCCACACCATGTCCACGCTGATCACCGCGTCCAACACGAACAGCTTGGCGAAAAAGCCCACGGTGGGCGGCACGCCCGCCATCGAGAACATAATCAACAGCATCATGAAGGCCAGCCATGGACTGCGATCATTCAGGCCTTTCAGATCGTGCAGGTTTTCCGCATCGAAGCCCTTTCGGCTGAGCATCGTGATCACGCCGAAGCCACCTGCGGCCGTTAGCGCGTAGGTGATCGCATAGAACATCGCCGCTGTGTAGCCCTTGTCGGTACCGGCCAGCAGACCGAGGAAGATGAATCCGACATGCGAAATGGTCGAATAGGCCAACATGCGTTTGACGTTGCTCTGAGCAATCGCGACCACATTGCCGAGTGCCATGGACAGCACCGCCAGAATAATCAGCATGTCTTGCCACTGCTCCACCAGGCTTCCCATGCCGTCTACCAGCAGACGCATCGTGAGCGCGAACGCGGCGATCTTGGGCGCACTGCCGAGAAACAGCGTCACCGAGGTCGGGGCCCCCTGATACACGTCCGGCACCCACATGTGGAACGGCACCGCGCCGAACTTGAAGGAGACGCCAACGACGATGAACACCAGACCGAACACCAGCACCGTCTGGTCGGCGTCGCCGCTGGCGATGACGCTGGCGACCTCCGGGAAGGTCAGCTGGCCAGTCGCGCCATAGACCATCGAAATGCCATACAGGAGCATGCCCGATGCCAGCGCACCCAGAACGAAGTACTTCATTGCCGCCTCGGCACCGGCGCCGGAATCGCGGTGAAACGCGACGAGGGCATACAGACACAGGGCCAACAGCTCGAGGCCCAGATACACCGTGAGGAAGCTGTTGGCCGAGATCATTATCAGCATGCCGAGCACGCCGAACATACCCAGCACGTAGTACTCACCGCGCAGGATACCGAGTCCGATCAGGTAATCCTTGGCGTATACAAAGGCGAACAGCGTGATCAACAACAATCCGATCTTGAGCACGTCGGACATCGGGTCCCTGACGAAACTGCCGTGGAACAGGATCTCACGCTCCGGTCCAGCCGCGTACAGGGTCAGCGCAACCGCACCGACCAGCGCCGCCAACGACAAGCCGTAAGTTAACAGGCGCGTCCGCTCTGTCAGGAACAGGTCGATCACCAGGATCAGACAGGCCGCCGAGAGCAGAAAGATCTCAGGCAGTGCGGGTTGCAGCGAGGCGAGGTTGTATTCCATACGGGCTTGACTGTTTCGGTTGGCGGCTCAGATCTTCTTCACAGCGATGTGCTGAACCAAATTTTCGATCGACACATCCATAACCTCGATCAACGGTGCCGGCCAGATGCCGAGGATCAGCACCGCCACCGCCAGCGAGGTCAACACGAAGGCCTCGCGCTTGTTGATGTCCTGCAGCGCGGCCACCTTGTCGGACCCGACCTCGCCATACACCACGCGTTTGATCATCCATAGCGTATAGGCTGCGCCGATGATCAAGGTGGTCGCAGCGAGCACCGCAAACCAGAAATCGGCGCGGAAACTGGCCAGGATCACCATGAACTCGCCGACGAAGCCCGAGGTGCCGGGCAGCCCGGCGTTGGCCATCGCAAAGAACACCATGAATGCCGCGAACCAGGGCATCACGTTGACGACACCGCCGTAGTCGTCAATCTGACGACTGTGCAGGCGATCGTAGAGCACGCCGACGCACAGGAACATGGCCGCTGAAATGAAACCATGCGAGATCATCTGCACCATGCCGCCCTGCAGACCGAGCACGGCGCCGGTGTCGACGTCGCTGCGCGCCATGATGGTGAACGCTATAAAAAAGCCGAGCGTCACGAAGCCCATGTGCGCGATCGACGAATAGGCAATCAGCTTCTTCATGTCCTGCTGCACCAGGGCCACGAAACCGATGTACACCACCGCAATCAACGACATGCCGATGATCAACCAGTCGAGCTCGCTGCTGGCGTCCGGCGTAATGGGCAGGCTGAAGCGCAGGAAGCCATAACCACCGATCTTCAACATGATCGCCGCCAGAATGACGGACCCGCCGGTCGGCGCCTCGACGTGGGCATCCGGCAACCAGGTGTGAACCGGCCACATCGGCACCTTGACCGCGAAGGCGAGCAGGAAGGCGACGAAGATCAGCACCTGCTCGGTCAGGTTGAGCTTGAGATCATGGAACGCCAAGATCTCCATGGTGCCTGACTGGAAATACATGTAGATAAGGGCCACCAGCATGAACACCGAGCCGAGGAAGGTGTACAGGAAGAACTTGATGGTCGCGTAGACGCGGTTGGGCCCGCCCCAGACACCGATGATCAGGAACATCGGGATCAGCATAGCCTCCCAGAACACATAGAACAGCATCGCGTCCAGCGCGGCGAAGACGCCAACCATGACGCCCTCCATAATCAGAAATGCGGCCATGTACTGCGACGGCTTGTACTGGATTACCTCCCAGCCGGCGATGATCACCAGGATGGAGACAAAGGTGGTCAGCAGGATCAGCGGCATCGAGATGCCGTCGACCCCAAGGTAGTACTCGGCATTGAAGGCCGGAATCCAGGAAGTCCGTTCGACAAACTGCATCTGCGCGGTTCCGACGTCGAAGCCGAACCACAGCGGCAGACTGACCAGAAAGGTCAGCACGGCGAATATCAGCGCTAGCCAACGCGAGACGTTGGGCGCCTTGTCGCCACTGCCCAGGACGAGCGCGCCGCCAAGTATCGGTAGCCAAATGGTCGCACTGAGTATCGGCCAATCTGCAGTCATGGTCTTTTCTGTCTCTTTTCCTGTTGCCGGCAACCCGCGTCTGTCCCGCGGAAATTATCGCCAGCCGAGTTCTCGCGTCCCGGCATTGTGTCTCGACGCCGCTCCGTTGAGGCCGCTGCGCTAACCGCGCAGTACGAACCAGCCCAACAGTCCGAGCAGGCCAATAATCATCACCATCGCGTATTGGTACAGCATCCCGGTCTGCACAAAGCGCATCACCATCGCCAGTTTTCCTACAGAATGCGCCGAACCGTTGACCGCCAACCCATCGATCAGGGCGCGATCGCCGACGAGCCAAAGGACTTTGCCCAGCAGCTTGCTGCCGCCCGCGAAAACGGCCTGATTGAACTCATCGAAACCGTACTTGCGGTCGAGAATGAAATACAGCCAGTCGAATTTTGTCGCCAGAGTGCGGGCGATCTCGGGCCGGCGTGTATACACGTACCAGGCCGTTGCTAGGCCACCGAGCGCCAGATACAGCGGGGGGGTAAAAAAGGCATGGGTGAGAAAGCCGAAAGGCCCGTGGAAATCGATCTGTCCCAGGGTGTCGTGCACGGCTGCCACCGTGAGCGTCCCCTCGAAATAATCGCCGAACACCATCGGGCCGACGGTGAAATAGCCGATGAAGACGGACGGGATCGCCAGCAGGATCAGCGGCAGGGTCACGACCCAAGGTGATTCGTGTGGCGTGGGCTCGTCATGAACTTCGTGATGCTCCTGAGCCTCCGCGCCTCCATGCTCGTCATGGACTTCATGATGCGATTCGAAGTGACGCGGGCCCTCACCATGAAACACCAGGAAGTACATGCGGAAGCTGTACAGCGCAGTCACAAACACCCCCGCGACCAGCAGCACATGCGCGTACCCTGCCCCCGCAATCTGCGAATGATGCACCGCCTCGATAATTGCGTCCTTGGAGAAGAAGCCCGAGAAGCCGGGGAAGCCGATCAATGCCAGCGAGCCGAGGAAAGCCGTCCAGTGGGTGATCGGCATGTACTTGCGGATACCCCCCATGTTGCGGATGTCCTGATCGTGGTGCATGCCGATGATGACCGAGCCGGCGGCTAGGAACAGCAGCGCTTTGAAAAAGGCATGCGTCATCAGGTGAAACAACCCAGCGGCGTAGGCCGAGGCGCCGAGTGCGGCGACCATGTAGCCAAGCTGCGACAACGTAGAATAGGCCACCACGCGCTTGATGTCGTTCTGCACGATGCCGATCAGGCCCATGAAGAACGCTGTCGTCGCACCGATCACCAGCACGAAGGTCAGTGCGGTCTCTGACAGCTCGAACAGCGGCGACATGCGCGCGACCATGAAGATACCGGCGGTGACCATGGTAGCGGCATGGATCAGCGCCGAGATCGGGGTCGGGCCCTCCATGGAGTCGGGAAGCCAGACGTGCAACGGCACCTGGGCCGATTTACCCATGGCGCCTATAAACAGCAGGATGCAGACCACGGTCATCAACGACCAGCTGGTGTCACCCCAGACCGTGATGGTGGCATTGGCGAATTGCGGCGCCAGTGCGAACACCTCAGCGTAATCGAGGCTGCCGAAGTACATGGCGACCGCGGCAATCCCAAGGATGAAACCGAAATCGCCGACCCGGTTGACGAGGAAGGCCTTGAGGTTGGCGAAAATGGCCGTCTCGCGCTTGAAATAGAAACCGATCAGCAGATAAGAGACCAGGCCCACCGCCTCCCAGCCGAAAAACAGCTGCAGGAAGTTGTTCGCCATCACCAGCATCAGCATGGAGAAGGTAAACAGGGCGATGTAGCTGAAGAAGCGCTGGTAGCCTTCTTCGTGCGCCAAATAGCCGATGGTGTAGATGTGCACCATCAGTGACACGAACGTGACCACGGCCATCATCATCGCGGTCAGGCGGTCGATCAGAAAACCGATCTCCATGCGCAGGCCGTCGCTGACCATCCAGGTGTAGACGGTTTCGTTGTAGACGGGGGCGTCCTGGAAAGCATAGAGATAGAGCACATGCAGCGACAATGCACAGGAGATGCCCACACCGAGGATGGTGACCGAATGCGCGCCGACGCGGCCCACCTGATTGCGAAACAGGCCTGCGATGAGCGCGCCGACCAGCGGCGCAAGGACTATGGTCAGTAGAATCGCTTGCATCGCTAGCCCTTCAAGGTGTCCAGATCGGCAACATTGATCGTCTGTCGGCCGCGGAACAATACGACCAGGATTGCGAGCCCAATCGCCGCCTCTGCCGCGGCCACGGTCAGGATGAAGAAGACGAACACCTGGCCCGCGGTGTCGCCGAGGAAATACGAAAACGCGATGAAATTGATGTTCACCGCCAGCAGCATCAGTTCGATGCACATCAACAACAGGATCACATTCTTACGATTGAGAAAGATGCCGGCCACGCTGAGCGAAAACAGGATGGCGCCGACCATCAGGTAGTCAGACAACGCAATCATCAGGCCTTCTCCTCGGCATCCATCTTGATCACCCGCAGGCGATCCTTTGCCTTGACCAAGACCTGGCGCGACGGATCCTGGGATTTGGTCTCCGGCCGTCTGCGCATGGTCAGGCCGATAGCGGCGACGATACCGACCAGCAGGATCACTGCAGCGATCTCAAAGGCGTACAGATGCTCGGTGAACAGCGCCAGACCGAGTTCCTCGGTATTGCTGTAGCCGGCCGGCTTGGGTGCCGGCGCGGCGACCGCGTCGAGCCCGAAACGCTGTGGCCCGACCACGAGCATCAGTTCGATCACCATGGCGACGGCCACCAGGATGGCGACCGGCACATTGCGGACAAATCCCGCGCGCAGCTCGGCGATGTTGATATCGAGCATCATCACCACGAACAGGAACAACACCATGACCGCCCCGACGTAGACGAGCACCAGCGCGATCGCCAGAAACTCGGCCTCGGCCAGCATCCACAGGCCAGCGCTATTGAAAAAGGCCAGAACCAGAAACAATGCCGAATGCACCGGATTCTTGCGTGTAATGACCATGACGGCTGAAAAAATCAGGATCGTGGCAAAGACGTAGAAAAGGAATTTTTCGAAACTCAAGATTCAATCCTCGACTCCGTGCTCACCGCACATTCGCCTGCGCGGCACGGTCGTCCGCCAGCTGCTGTTCATATTTGTCACCGATCTCCAACAGCATCTGCTTGGTCATGATCTGTTCGCCGCGATTCTCGAAGTGGTACTCGTAGATGCGCGTCTCGACGATGGAGTCGACAGGGCAAGACTCTTCGCAGAAACCGCAGTAGATGCACTTGAACAGGTCGATGTCGTAACGCGTGGTGCGCCGCGACCCGTCTTCGCGCGGTTCGGCCTCGATAGTTATCGCCAGCGCCGGACATACCGCTTCACAGAGTTTGCAGGCTATACAGCGCTCCTCGCCGTTGGGATAACGCCGCAGCGCATGCAGGCCACGAAAACGCGGCGATACCGGCGCCTTTTGTTCCGGGTACTGAAGAGTGAATTTGCGGGAGAAGAAATAGCCGCCGGTGATGCTGAGCCCCTTCAAGAGCTCGAACAGAAACAGACTGCGGATGTAGTTGGTGATTGTCTTCATCGCCAAGGGCCTCAGTTGAACCACCAGGGCATCTCGGCCACCCTCATGACCGACACCACCACGATCCAGACGATCGTTATCGGGATAAACACCTTCCAACCAAGGCGCATGATCTGGTCGTAGCGATAGCGTGGAAACGTCGCACGGAACCACAGGAACAGAAACATGAACGCGAAGGTTTTCAGCAGCAGCCATTGGAAGCCGTCATCGAGTAGAAACACACCATCGACCCAGCTCTGTGGCAAAGGCGAGAGCCAGCCGCCCATGAACATCAGCGCGCTCAACGCCGATATCAGGATCATGTTGGCGTATTCGGCAAGGAAGAACACCGCGAAGGTCATGCCCGAGTACTCGACATGGAAGCCCGCCACGATCTCGGACTCGCCCTCGGCGACGTCGAACGGCGCGCGATTGGTTTCAGCCACGCCGGAGATGAAGTACACGAGGAACAGCGGCAGCAGTGGAAGCCAGAACCAGTGCAACACACTGCCCTGCTGTGCATTCACGATGTCGCCCAGATTGAGGCTGCCCGCGGCGACCAAGACACCGACCAGCGCGAAGCCCATCGCGATTTCATAAGATACGATTTGGGCAGCTGAGCGTATCGATCCTAGGAACGCGTATTTAGAGTTGGATGCCCAGCCAGCGATTATGACGCCATAGACGCCCAACGATGTCATCGCGAGGATATACAGCAGCCCGGCATTTACATCTGCCAGCACCAGTCCTGCGTCGAACGGAAACACCGCCCAGGCCGCCAGCGCCGGACCGATGGACAGCATGGGCGCGATCAAGAAGAGCGTCTTGCTCGCCCCGGTCGGGATGATGATCTCTTTGAACATCAGCTTGACCGCGTCGGCAATCGGCTGCCCCAGACCCCATAGGCGCATGCCGAAGAAACCCACCCGGTTAGGCCCCATGCGCACCTGCATGTATCCGATGATCTTGCGCTCGGCGTAGGTGTAGTAGGCGACCAGCAGCATCAGCGGGAGCATGATCGCGACGATCTTCATCACGATCTGGATCACCACCGGCAATTCGGTCCACAGTGTAATCATGGAATCCATCGCCTAGCCTGGAAATCTCACCGGCATCGCGGCGACTGGCGAGTTTGCTCGGTGCTTCCCTGCGCCTCGCCCCTGCGGGGCTGGCGCGAAGATTCGCTCCAGGCGAATCTTTCGCAGCCGGACTGGCGACGGCCTGGAACGAAAGTGGTAGCCGTAGCTACCGCTTGAGTAAAGCCCAAGCCAGGGCGAGCGAGAAACCGCCAGCACCGCGATAGGCCAGCGGCGAAAACAGATTGTCGATGTTCGAAATAGTTTCATTCGGGCTTACACCGTCTCAAGTTCAAGCACTTATCAGTCAGCCGCTGGCCGGCTGGTGGGATTTCCAGGCTCGGCCTTCTCCACCGCCACGGGGCCAAACGCCGCACCGAGCATCTCGGACCCCGGTACTGCGGTCGGCAACCAGATGCAGCCATCGGGGACGGCATCGTCGATGCGCACCTCGAATTCGGCAGCGCCGTCGCCTTGCGCGACCCGCACGGCCGCAGCCTCGCCCAGGTCGAGCGCCGCGGCGGCCGCGGCATTCAGGCGCAGCTCGCTGCCCCAGGCGTCCGGGGTGAGCTGCAGCGCGTGCGCGCGTCGGCTCAGTGCATCGACTGCATAGATGGGTACACCGCCGACCCGCTCCCATTCGCCCGGCGTCGACTGCGGTTTGCGGTCCTGCAGATCGCCGATCCGGTTATCCGGCGCCAGATCGGCACAGGCGGCCAGCACTTCGTCCCGCACTTCGGTCGATTCCGCGTAGTCGAAGCGGTCAAGGCCCACCAGATTGCCCAGCACGCGAAGAATCTTCCAACCCGGTCGCGTCTCTCCGGGTGGTGCGGCGACGCCGCGGAAACTCTGCGCATTACCCTCGATGTTGACGAAGGTACCGGAGGTCTCCGCGTAGGCCGCCGCGGGCAGCAGGATATCCGCATGTTCGAGCAGCCAGGGCGACGTATGACTGCCGATCGCCAGCAGCTTTGCCGCGCCGAGCGCTGCCGCTGCGCGTGCCGGATCGGCCACGTCCATCTCCGGCTCAACGCCCAAAGTCAGGTAGATATCTAGCGGCCGCTCGAGCATCGCAGCCGCGTTCAGGCCGGGCGGCGCGATGGCCTTGCCGCCGGTATCGCGATGCGGCACCGCTCCGGCCATCCAGGCGCCGCAGTCATTGCTGCCACTGCCGACGAAGCCCAGGGTGACACCCGCAGCCGCGGCGATTCCCGAGGCCAGTGCCCGCAGCAGCGAGAAGTCGGGGTGCATTACCGCGGCAGTGCCCAGCAGCAGACTGCCCTGCGCGGCATTCTTGAGGGAGTCGGCGATCGCGCGATGCGCCTGGTCGGGCGCGACCGGAATACCCAGGGTATCGGCCCCCAGCGCGGCCGCAACTCCCGCCAATTCCGTGGTCATCGCCGACGGAACACACGCGATATCAACGTCGAGCTCGTAGTTGAAGTCGTAGGCGACCGGATTGATGGCCATCACCTGCGCGCCGTCGATCTGCGACTGGCGGACGCGATGGTTGAGCATCGGCTGATCCTTGCGCAACCACGAACCCACCAGCAGCGTGGCCTTGTTGGAGCTCAGATCAGCGATTCTCTGACCCAGCCAGGGCAGTGCCGGATCGGCGACATCGCCACGAAAATCGCCCTGGCGCAGCCGGTGATCGATGTTGTTGCTGCCCAGCCCGCGCAGCAGGCGCGTGGCCAGAAAGTGTTCTTCCAGCGTCGCGCTCGGCGAAATCAGCGCCCCGATGCGGTTGCCCGCAGCATCCTTCAGCGCCCTGGCTGCGGCCATCAGGGCCTCCTGCCAATCCGCCTCGCGCAGCTTGCCATTCTCGCGCAGCATCGGGCGCTGCAGCCGGTCGTCGCTGTACAGCCCCTGGTAGCTAAAGCGATCCCGGTCGGAGATCCAGGTCTGATTGACGTCCTCGTTCTCTCGCGGCGCCACGCGCATCAACCGATTGCGCCGCACATGGAGATGCAGGTTGCTGCCCAGCCCGTCATGCGGCGCGACGCCGTCATACTCGCTCAGCTCCCATGAGCGCGCTTGATAGGCCGACGGCTTGGCGGTCAATGCACCGACCGGACACAGATCGATTACATTGCCCGACAGCTCAGATGCCACAGCATGCTCGATGTACAGGCCGATGCGCATGTGTTCACCGCGCCCGGTTGCACCGAGCTCGCGCAATCCGGCGATCTCGCCGCCGAAGCGCACGCAGCGCGTGCAGTGGATGCAGCGTGTCATGTCGGTGGCGATCAGCGATCCGATGTCTTCGTCGCGCACCACGCGCTTGCGCTCGGTAAAGCGCGAGATGTCGCCGCCATAACCCATGGCCACATCCTGCAGCTCGCACTCCCCACCCTGATCACAGATCGGGCAGTCCAGCGGGTGATTGATGAGCAGGAACTCCATGGTGCCCTTCTGCGCCTCGCGCGCCAGCGGCGATCGGGTAAAGACCTTCATGCCGTTCATCACTGGCGTGGCACAGGCCGGCAATGGCTTGGGTGCCTTCTCGACCTCGACCAGACACATCCGGCAGTTGGCCGCTACGGACAAGTGCTTGTGATAACAGAAACGCGGCACATTGATGCCCGCGGCGTCTGTCACCTCGATCAACATCTGCCCGGGTCTGGCCTCGAGCTGTTGACCGTCGACTTCAATCGTGAAGGTCTGATCTTCTGTCATGTGCTCTATTCAGTTCAGCGTTGCAGCGGCACGGTGCTCACCGGGGCCGAGGCCATGTTCATCAGATAGGCCGTCTCGGTGCCGCTGGCATTCATTGGGCGATCTGCCTCGCCCTTTCACTGACGCCCGATGTCACACCATGCACTTTTTGTGATCGATGTGATACTGAAACTCATCGCGAAAGTGCTTGATGAATCCTGCTACCGGCATCGCGGCGGCATCGCCGAGCGCACAGATGGTTCTTCCCATAATCTTCTTCGCGACGTCGTCGAGCAGATCGAGGTCCTCTGTGGCCCCTTTGCCGGTCTCTATCCGGTGGACCACGCGGTGCATCCAGCCGGTGCCTTCGCGACAGGGAGTGCACTGGCCGCAAGACTCCTCGTAGTAGAAGTACGATATGCGGTCCAGCACCTTGACCATGCAGACCGTGTCATCCATCACGATCACCGCCCCCGAACCCAACATCGAGCCGGCCTGCGCGATCGCGTCGTAGTCCATGGTCAAGTCCATCATGACCTCGCCGGGCAATACCGGTGCCGATGAACCGCCGGGGATCACCGCCTTGCATGGCCGGCCATCCCGCATACCGCCCGCCATCTCCAGCAACTCGGCAAACGGTGTGCCCAAAGGCACTTCAAAATTGCCGGGGCGCGCCACATTCCCGGAGACAGAGAACAACTTGGGACCGCCGCTGTTTGCCACGCCGATCTCACGGAACCAGTCGGCCCCTCGGCGGATAATATCGGGCACTGAGGCCAGGGTCTCGGTATTGTTGATTACCGTCGGCCGGCCGTACAACCCGAACACCGCCGGAAAGGGCGGCTTGAAACGCGGCTGGCCCTTCTTACCCTCGAGAGATTCCAGCAGCGCCGTCTCCTCACCACAAATGTAGGCGCCGGCGCCCAAGTGGGTGTGGATCTCAAAATCGAAGCCGGATCCGAGGATGTTGTCGCCGAGCAGACCCGCCTCGCGGGCCTCCGCTAGCGCTTCCTCGAAGCGTTCGTAGGGTTCCCAGAACTCACCACGGATATAGTTGTAGCCCACGGCCGCGCCAATCGCGTAACCGCATATCAACATCCCCTCGATCAGCGCGTGCGGGTTATACCGCAGGATGTCGCGATCCTTGAAGGTGCCCGGCTCGCCTTCGTCGGAGTTCACCACGACGTACTTGTCGCCCGGCGCGGTTCGATTGATGAAGCTCCACTTCAGCCCCGTCGGAAATCCGGCGCCGCCGCGGCCACGAAGCCCCGACTGCTTCACCGTTTCAATAATCTCTTCCTGCGGTACCTTTTCGCTGAGGATCTTCTTCAGTGCCTCATAACCGCCCTCGGACTGGTAGGTCACCAGCCGCCAGGAGCGGTCATTGTGCAGGGTCCGGAAGCAGACTTCGTTCGCCATCGCTTTACTCCAGGCCATCCAGGATCTGGTCGACCAGTTCCGGGGTCAGATTCTCGTAGTAGTTGTGGCCAATCTGCATCATTGGCGCACCGCCGCAGGCGGCGAGGCATTCCACCTCTTTGAGACTGAATTTGCCGTCATTGGTCACCTGCCCGAAACCGATACCCAGACGGTTGCTCAGGTGCTCGAGGATGCCGTCCGAGCCATTGATCATGCACGAGACATTGGTGCACAGGCAGATCTTGTGGCGACCCATCGGCTTGTGTTCGTACATCGAGTAGAAGGTCGCCACCTCATAGACCGAAATCGGGGGCATATCCAGATAATCTGCCACCTGCTCCATCAGCTCACGGGTCAGATAACCACCGTTCATATCCTGCACGATCGTCAATGCTGGCATACACGCGGACTGCTGCCAGCCCTCAGGGTACTTCGCTACCCAGACATCAATCTCCGCGCGCACCTCGGGGGTGAATAGCGTCTCTTTGTGTTCGCATTTCTCGACCCGGACCATGGGCTCACTTCGCATGCTCATCGGTCAATCTCTCCGAATACGATGTCCATGGTGCCGATAATCGCCACCGCATCCGCCAGCATATGGCCGCGCGCCATCTCGTCCATCGCCGCCAGGTGCGGGAAACCCGGCGCCCGGACCTTTAACCGGTAGGGCTTGTTGGCGCCATCAGAGACGATGTAACAGCCAAACTCGCCTTTCGGCGCCTCGACCGCCGCGTAGACCTCGCCGGGCGGCGGACAATAGCCTTCCGTAAATAATTTGAAGTGATGGATCAAGGCCTCCATGTCGTCTTTCATGGCGGCCCGCATCGGTGGTGCAATCTTGTGATCATCGATCATCACCGGTCCCGGATTGTCACGCAGCCACCGCACGCATTGCTTGACGATCCTTGCAGACTGGCGAAATTCTTCGACCCGCACCAGATATCGATCGTAGCAGTCGCCGTTGGTTCCTATGGGTATGTCGAACTCGACCTGATCATAGGCTGCGTAGGTCTGTTTCTTGCGCAGATCCCAGGCGACCCCGGACCCACGCAGCATCGGGCCGGTGAAACCTAGCTGCCGGGCACGCTCGGGCGTCACGACACCGATCCCGACCGTGCGCTGCTTCCAGATCCGATTGTCGGTCAGCAGGGTTTCGTATTCGTCGACCAGCCCGGGAAAACGGTCGATGAAGTCCTCGATGAAATCCAGCAGCGACCCTTCGCGCGACGCGTTACGCCGCCGGGCCTCGGCCGAACTGCCGAACTGGCTCTGCTCATAGCGCGGCATCTGGTCAGGCAGATCACGATAGACGCCGCCGGGCCGATAGTAGGTCGCGTGCATGCGCGTGCCCGAGACCGCCTCATAGCAGTCCATCAGATCTTCGCGCTCGCGGAAGCAGTACAGGAACACGGTCATCGCACCGACGTCGAGTGCATGCGTGCCCAGCCACATCAGGTGGTTCAGGATGCGCGTGATTTCGTCGAACATCGTACGGATATACTGCGCACGCGGCGGCGCCTCGACGCCCAGCAGCTTCTCGATCGCACGTACATACCCGTGCTCATTGCACATCATCGAGACGTAGTCGAGGCGATCCATATAGCCGATCGACTGGTTGTAGGGCTTGCTCTCGGCGAGTTTTTCGGTGCCGCGGTGTAGCAGACCGATGTGCGGATCGGCGCGCTCGATCACCTCGCCGTCCATCTCCAGCACCAGGCGCAATACGCCATGCGCCGCAGGGTGCTGCGGGCCGAAGTTCAGCGTGTAGTTTTTGATCTCCGCCATGCGTTTATTCGGTCTCTTCGGTCGAGGCCTGCGGCTTCCAGCCCTCTTCGTAGCGGCTGTCCTCTCGTATCACGCGCGGCACCAGGGTGCGTGGCTCTATGCTGACCGGCTCATAGATCACCCGCTGCTGCTCGGGATCGTAGCGCATCTCAACATGGCCGATCAGCGGGAAGTCTTTGCGGAAGGGATGACCGATGAAGCCGTAGTCGGTGAGGATCCGACGCAGATCCGGATGCCCCTGAAACATGATGCCAAACAGATCGAAGGCCTCGCGCTCGTACCAGAGTGCACTGGCCCAGATGTCGACTATCGAATCGACGATCGGCCGGTCGGCATCGAGAAAAGTCTTGACCCGCAGGCGTACGTTGTGAGTCATCGACAACAGATGGTAGACCGCGGCGAAGCGGTTCTGTGGATCCGCTTCGGGCGTGTGGCGCACCGCGCCACGGCCGAAACCGGCGTTGGCCGCGGAGGTCGTGACCCACTCGGAGTCGCCGTAGGCAGCGTAATCGACGCCGCATACGTCGATGCATTGTTCGAACGCGAGGGCACGCGTCTCCCGCAGCACCCGCATCACCGGGATAAGCTGCTCGCGCGGCACCGTCAGCGTCAGTTCACCGGGCGCGCGCTCGCGGTGGCAATCAGCGAAATCCTCGAGGTGATCCTCGAGCGCTTTCTCGAGTTTTTCCAGGCGGTCTTCTGGCGTCATCGACTTTAATCCAGACGAGTTAACGGGCGATCGTGTTGGTCCGGCGGATCTTGTTTTGCAGCTGCAGGATGCCCCACAGCAGCGCCTCGGCGGTAGGAGGGCAACCGGGCACGTAGACGTCGACCGGCACGATGCGGTCGCAGCCGCGCACGACCGCATAGGAGTAATGGTAATAACCGCCGCCGTTGGCACAGGACCCCATGGACACAACCCAACGCGGTTCGGCCATTTGGTCATAGACCTTGCGCAGCGCCGGCGCCATTTTGTTCACCAGCGTACCTGCGACGATCATCACGTCCGACTGACGTGGACTCGGTCTGAACACTATACCGAACCGATCGATGTCGTAACGCGCCGCCGCCGAGTGCATCATCTCCACCGCGCAGCAGGCGAGCCCGAAGGTCATCGGCCACATCGAACCGGTTCGCGCCCAGTTGATAACGCCGTCGAGCGACGTGGTGAAGAAACCTTTGTCAAGGACGCCTTCTATTCCCATTCCAGCGCCCCTTTCTTCCACTCGTAAATGAAACCGACCACCAGGATGCCGAGGAAGATCATCATCGCCCAGAAACCAACCATCCCAATCTGATCGAGCACTACCGCCCATGGAAACAGAAAGGCGATCTCCAGATCGAAGATGATGAAGAGAATCGCGACCAGGTAGTATCGAACGTCAAACTTCATACGCGAATCCTCGAACGCCTCGAATCCGCATTCGTAGGGTGAGTTCTTCTCGCTGTCAGGCCGGTGGGGCGACAGCGCGAACCCGAGCGCTATCATCGCCGCACCGACGACGCTGCCAATGACAATGAAGATCAGAACCGGCAGGTAAGTCTCGAGCATTGGAAGTCTTTCTCGCGCAAGGAGGTCCTGATGCCCGGTCTTATGGTCACCGGTCTCGGACGAACGCGAAGCATAGCGATCGCCCGCTCCCAGTGTCAAATAGGGACGCCTGAGTATGTCCTTGTTTTCTAAAAGCAAATATTGTTTTCCCCGGACATAAAAAAACGGTATCGCCAGCACGCTCGCAATACCGTCTGTGTGGTGCCGAAGGCCGGACTCGAACCGGCACGGCTTTCGCCACTACCCCCTCAAGATAGCGTGTCTACCAATTTCACCACTTCGGCTGCAACTTCAAAAAGAACGCGTCACTCGGTGACCTGCGGCACATCGTCCGGCGCCGGGACCGGCACCTCCAGCACCTCGATCTGCTCGGGCATCTCGGGCACCGCTGGCAGATCGCTCGGTGGCAGTGGTGCAACACGCTCTTCCACGGCAGCCGGCGGCAGATCCTCCATCAGCGTCTCCGGCTCGCTGGACTGCATAGAGAAGTAGGCCAGCGTCAGACTGGTGGCGAAGAACACCGCAGCGAGTATCCCGGTCGTGCGACTGAGGAAATTGGAGGCGCCACGCGAACCGAACACACTTGCCGAGGCGCCGGAACCAAACGCCGCGCCCATGTCGGCGCCTTTGCCATGTTGGATCAGGATCAGTCCAACCAGACCGATGGCCAGAAACAGATGCACAATGACCAAGATGGATTCCATCAGAAAACTCCGCGTTTCAACGATTTGCCGCCGCGCAGACCGCCAGGAAGTCTCCGGCCTTCAATGAGGCGCCGCCGATCAGGCCGCCGTCGATATCTGCTTGTGCCATAAGCTCGACGGCATTCTTCGGATTCATGCTGCCTCCATAAAGGATGCGCAGACCCTCGGCGACCGTCTGGCTGTTCGCAGCGAGGCGGCCGCGGATGAAGGCATGTACCTGCTGCGCCTGCTCCGGTGTCGCGGTCTTGCCGGTGCCGATTGCCCAGACCGGCTCATAGGCGACCACGCCCTCGCCGACGGTGTCGATGCCGCAGTGCTCAATCACCGCGTCCAACTGGCGCGCGACCACCTGCTCGGTGACACCTTGCTCGCGCTCTTCCAGGGTCTCGCCGACGCATAGGATGGGCACCACACCGACAGCACGGGCGGCCGCGAACTTCTCAGCCACCAGCGCATCGCTTTCACCATGGTAGGCGCGCCGCTCCGAGTGACCGATAATTACGAAGTGACAGCCGAAGTCTGTCAGCATCGCTGCGGCAATCTCGCCGGTATAGGCGCCGGCGGCATGCACCGAGACGTCCTGGCCGCCCCACTTGATGACCGAACCATCGAGCTGCGCCTGGGTGTCCGGGATATAGATCGCGGGCGCACATACCGCCACCTCGGCAGTCTGGACATCGCCGATCCCCGCCTTCAGCCCACCGAGCAGCTCGGCGACGCTGGCGCGCGTCCCGTTCATTTTCCAGTTACCGACCACCAGTGGCTGACGCATTGCTCGATCCCCTTCAAATCAGGCGGCGTAGCTTAACGGCCGCAGGGCCTCAGATCAATGCCGCGGAGGGCGGCCAACGGTCTGGGATAACGCTATCAGGCGATGAGCTGCGAGCGAACGGCATCGGCGATGGCGACAGCCCTGGCGACTACGGCGTCGGCCTCGCGGCCCTCTACCATCACCCGGATCAATGGCTCAGTGCCGGAAGGACGCAGCAATACGCGGCCGTCGTCACCCATCGCCGCCTCCACCGCGTGGACGGCGTCCGTGACAGGTCGACAGGTCATGATGTCCGCAGCACGCGCGCGACCGAGCGGCACATTGATCAGTTCCTGCGGGTACTTGCGCATGCCGGCACGGAGCTCGCCGAGGGTCTTGCCCGTCTTGTTGATCTCTGCGAGTACCTGCAATGCGGACACGATACCGTCGCCGGTGGTGGTCCGGTCACGGCAGATAACGTGACCGGACGGCTCGCCGCCGAGTGTCCAATCCTTCTCGATCAGACGCTCCAGGATGTAGCGATCGCCGACGGCGACGCGCTCCAAGCCGATACCGAGGCCGCGCAGCGCGACCTCGAGCCCGAGGTTGCTCATCTGGGTGCCGACAACGGCGCCATCGATGCCGCCATTCCTCTGGCGCGAACGGGCAATGATGAAGAGGATCTCATCGCCATCGACGATCTGGCCGTTTTCGTCCACCATAATGACGCGATCGCCGTCGCCGTCCAGCGCAATACCCAGGTCCGCACCATTGACGCGTACCGAACTGGCCAGCGCACGGGGCTGGGTCGCACCGAAGCCGTCGTTGATGTTTAGTCCGTTGGGTTCCGTGCCGATGGAGATCACCTCTGCCCCGATCTCGTCGAGCACCGCAGGGGCAATGTAGTACGTGGCGCCATGGGCGCAGTCCACGACCACTTTCAGGCCACGAAAATTCAGTCTGGACGGGATGGTGCTCTTGCAGAACTCGATATAACGGCCGCGCGCGTCGTCGAGCCGCTCAGCCTTGCCCAGCCGGCTGGAATCGACGGTAACCATCGGTTTTTCCAGCTCTCGCTCGATCTGTTCCTCAACGGCCTCGGCAAGCTTGGTGCCGCTGGCGGAAAAGAACTTGATCCCATTGTCTTCGTGGGAATTATGCGATGCGCTGATGACTATCCCAGCGCTCGCATGCAGCGTCCTGGTTAGATAGGCGATGCCCGGGGTCGGCATAGGGCCCAGCATCCGGATACCTACCCCCGCGGCGGCCAGCCCGGCCTCGAGCGCGGCCTCGAACATGTAACCGGAGATCCTGGTGTCTTTGCCGATAAGGACCTTGCCACCCGGGTGATTGCCGAGCACCCGGCCGGCGGCCCAACCCAGCTTGAGGACAAACTCGGGATTGATAGGGCCTTCGCCTACCCGCCCGCGAATACCGTCGGTTCCAAAATATTTCCGCGCCATAGACTCAAATCCTGCTCGCTCGAAACTCATGACTCGATGTTGGTCACCGCTTGCCACAACGCCAGCGCATCGACGGTCGCGGCCACATCGTGCACGCGTACAATCCGGGCGCCACGTTCGACCGCCATCAAGGCCGCCGCCACGCTGGCTGCGAGACGCTCTTCTACCGCCCGACCGGTAACAGCGCCGAGCATGGATTTGCGCGATAGGCCCACCAGGAGCGGCAAACCAAGTCGTTGAAGCGTCGCGAGGCCCTTCAACAGCGCGAGATTATGCGCCTTTGTCTTGCCGAAGCCGAAGCCCGGGTCCAGCAGCAGGCGATTACGGGCGATTCCACCCGCTTCGCACGCCGCAACGCGATCGCTCAAGTAACGCATGATATCGGCCACCACGTCGTCATATTGAGGAGCCCGTTGCATTGTGCGAGGTTTCCCCTGCATGTGCATCAGGCACACTGGGACCGCAGACTCGGCGGCCGCAGCAATCGCCCCCGGTGCGCTGAGCGCCATCACATCGTTGATCACGCGGGCGCCGACATTGACGGCCGCGCGCATCACCTCCGGCTTGCTGGTATCGATCGAAATCGGCACGTCGAATGCCGCGGCGAGGCGTTCGATAACCGGCAGCACCCGGGCCAACTCCTGCTCCAGCGAGACGGCCGCTGCGCCGGGACGGGTGGATTCACCGCCGATATCGATTATGGCGGCGCCCTCCGCAACCATTTCCTCTGCCTGCCTGAGCGCATCGTCGATGTGCAGAAAGTGACCGCCGTCGGAAAAGGAGTCGGGGGTGACGTTGAGCACGCCCATCACACGTGGGGAGGAGAGATCAAATGGGAGACCGGATACGAACACGCTAGCCTGCCCTGCATCGTGAGTGTTGCGGTGCCCGTGAATCTAATCCCGCGGGCGGCGCACCACAACTCCTCCGCTGCAACTAAAAAGGCCGGGGGCAACCCCCGGCCTCGTTGCGTCATCGCCGCACGACAGTGATTAATGCTGACCGGCAGGCCCGCCGATCGGCGCTTCACCGCCGCTGGCCTTGCCTTCATCGGCCGGCGCGCCGCCGCTGGGCCGCTCCCCCGGCTCGGAGTCGTCGTTCCATCCCGCCGGCGGACGCGGATCGCGACCCTCCATGATGTCGCGGATCTGATCGCTGTCGATGGTCTCGAACTTGATCAGAGCCGCCGCCATCGCATGCAGCTTGTCGAGGTTGTCGTCCAGGATCCCCGCCGCCCGCTCGTAATTACGGTCGATGAACGCCCGCACCTCCTCGTCGATCGCATGCGCCGTGTCATCTGATAGCGCCTTGTGCTGCGTGACCGAGCGTCCGAGGAACACCTCGCCCTCGTCCTCACCGTAGGCGAGCGGACCCATGCGGTCCGACAGCCCCCACTTCGTAACCATGTTCCGCGCGATCTCCGTCGCGCGCATGATGTCGTTCGAAGCACCGGTCGTCACGGACTGCGGGCCAAAGATCAACTCTTCTGCGATACGGCCGCCGAACAGACTGGAGATCTGACTCTCCAGGTGCTCCTTGCTGTGGCTGTAACGATCTTCCTCCGGTAGGAACATGGTCACGCCCAGTGCGCGCCCGCGCGGAATAATGGACACCTTATACACCGGGTCGTGGGACGGCACCTTGAGGCCGACGATCGCATGCCCCGCCTCGTGATAGGCCGTCAGGCGCTTTTCTTCCTCCTTCATGACCATCGACTTGCGCTCGGCGCCCATCATGATCTTGTCCTTGGCCTTTTCCATGTCGTCCATATCGACCAGGCGCTTGTTGGCCCGTGCCGCAAACAACGCGGCCTCATTGACCAGGTTGGCGAGGTCGGCCCCGGAAAAACCCGGGGTGCCGCGCGCGATTATCGACGGCTTGACGTTGTCGTCCAACGGCACCTTGCGCATGTGGACTTTGAGTATTTGCTCCCGGCCCAGGATATCCGGCAGGCCGACGACCACCTGGCGGTCGAAACGCCCCGGCCGCAACAGCGCAGGATCGAGGACGTCTGGGCGGTTGGTCGCGGCAATCACGATCACACCCTCGTTGCCCTCGAAGCCGTCCATCTCGACCAGCAGCTGGTTAAGCGTCTGTTCGCGCTCATCGTGGCCGCCGCCAAGACCGGCACCGCGGTGCCTGCCGACGGCGTCGATCTCGTCGATGAATATGATGCAAGGCGCGTGCTTCTTCGCCTGCTCAAACATGTCGCGAACCCGCGACGCGCCGACGCCCACGAACATCTCGACAAAATCCGAACCCGAGATGGTAAAGAACGGTACTTTGGCCTCGCCGGCGATCGCGCGCGCCAGCAGGGTCTTACCGGTACCCGGGGGGCCAACCATCAGAACACCGCTCGGGATCTTGCCGCCGAGCTTTTGGAACTTGGACGGGTCTTTCAAGAAGTCGACCAGCTCTTTGACCTCTTCTTTGGCCTCTTCGCAACCGGCCACGTCGGAAAAGGTTACCTTGACCTGATCTTCAGTCAGCATCCGCGCCTTGCTCTTGCCGAACGACATGGCGCCACGCCCTGCACCGCCGCCCTGCATCTGGCGCATAAAGAAGATCCACAGTCCGATCAGGATGAACAGCGGGAACCAGTTGATTAGTATCTGCCAGAGTATCGACGGCTGCTCCGGCGGCTTGGCGCGGATCTCTACGCCTGCCTTGAGCAGATCACCCACAAGACCTGGGTCGTTCGGTGACTCGGTCGCGAATCGGCTCCCGGAGGTCATGGCGCCGTCGATGCGACCGTCTTTGAAAATTGTGACGCTCGCGACGTTCTTCCGGTCAACTTCCTCCAGGAACTTCGAGTAAGAAATTTGCGGTGCGCCGGTCTTCGGCGCAGTGAAGCTGTTGAACACCGTCATCAGCACCACGGCGATGATCACCCAAAGAACAATATTTTTGGCCATGTCGTTCACGGCAGTTTCCTCATGCCTGATTGGCGTTGCTGCGCTGTGCCATCAACCGACACCAGCTCTTCGGCACCCCGAGGGGGCCCTGTTCGTTGCGATATTTTCGAAACCTACTACGAATGATAGTTCCCGGCTACCAGATAAACCTCACGGCTATTGGCCCGCGAGGCCTTGGGCTTTCTCGTCACTGCGCGTCCGAAACGCTTTTTCACCGCGCGCATCCAGTCATCAAAGCCTTCGCCGTGGAACACTTTGCACACGAATCCGCCGCCCGGCCGCAGGTGCTGTAGGCAAAAGTCCAGCGCCAATTCGCAGAGGTGCATCGCGCGCGGATGATCCACCGCCACCATTCCAGTGATATTGGGTGCCATATCCGAAATCACAAGATCAACCGGACGCCCGTCCAGGACGTCTTCGAGCGCCCGCAGCGCGTCTTCCTCGCGAAAGTCGCCCTGGATGACGCGGACACCAGGCAGCGGGTCCATGGGCAGGATATCGAACGCAACCACCTCACCCTTGTCGCCGACCCGCTCCGCGGCGACCTGCGACCAACCGCCAGGGGCCGACCCCAGGTCCACCACCACCAAGCCGGGCTTCAGAGGGTGGTCTTTTTCTTGTATTTCCAACAACTTGTAGGCTGCACGCGAACGATAGCCCTCACGCCGGGAGCGCTTAACGAACTCGTCGTTGACGTGCCGCTGCATCCAGCGATGACTGCTCTTGGAACGGGCCATGACGATGAGTTTTCGTTCTCGGGTGAGTTCTGCCCACCGATTATGCCATCTGTAGGAGTCTGCCACCTGATCGGCGCCTCGACCTTACGGCAGCTCCTGCATGCCGTTATAGTTGCCCTTCCGTTTGCGAGCCTGTCGCCATGCCGCTGTCGAAACCGCAAAAAAGCCATCTGCGCGCGCTTGGACATCACCTGAAGCCCGTTGTGTGGGTGGGCCAACACGGCCTCCGGGACAGTGTGCTGGCGGAGATCGATCAGGCACTGGATGCCCACGAACTGGTCAAGGTGAAGCTGGCGGCGGAACGCGAAACGCGCAGCGATATGGCAGCGCAGATCTGCGCACACACCGGCGCCGAGGCGGTTCATCGCATCGGCCAGATGATCGTTTTGTTCAGGCGCAATCAGGAAAGGCCGAAAATCGCGTTGCCGGCTGATTGACTCAGCGCGAGATTCAGATCGCCCCGTTTGGCCCCAATGGCGTTTACTTGCCGATGTGGCGCCGAATTTGAGGAGGCTCCGGGGTGTTCGAGTTGAGGGCGTCTGCGGCAAGGATGCTGCAGTCGAGCTTCCATGGACGGATTCACAGCGTCCCTCGGCTCGAATGCGCCGGTGCCCAGCTCAATACCGTTTCGGTCGGCCCCTGGGTTCCCCCGCGCGCGAAGGGCGACCGTGATTCATTCGTAACGGACCTCGAGCACCTCGAACTCGTGCGTGCCGCCAGGGGCCTCGAGCGCGACCTCGTCACCTTCGATTTTGCCGATTAGTGCGCGCGCGACCGGCGAGGTAACAGATATCTTGCCGTGCTTGAGGTCGGCCTCGTCGACACCGACGATCTGGTAGGTTTTCTCTTCGTTGGTGTTCAGATCCAGCAGCACCACCGTCGCACCGAACACGACCTTGCCGCCGGCGTTGAGCGTCTTCACATCGATCACCTGGGCATGCGACAGCTTGGACTCGATGTCCTTGATGCGCCCCTCGATGAAGCCCTGCTGTTCACGCGCGGCATGGTATTCGGCGTTCTCCTTGAGGTCGCCGTGCGCGCGGGCCTCCGCGATCGCAGCGATCACCGCCGGACGCTTCACGGTCTTTAGTTCGCTCAGTTCGGCGCGCAGTCTCTCGGCGCCCTGCGATGTCATTGGATGCTTTTGCATGATCGAATCCTGTATCGGCGGTCAGCCGTGTAGCTCGCGCAGACTGTTGACGGTCAGTTCATCGGGCTGCTGCAACGCCAGCACGGTCGCCTCTGCACCCGCGATGGTGGTCGTATAGCTCACCTTGTGCTGCAGCGCGGAACTTCGGATAGAGGCCGAGTCGACAATCGCCTGCTTGCCCTCGGTGGTATTGATGATCAAAGTGAAGTCGTCGTTCTTGATCATGTCGACGATGTGCGGCCGGCCCTCTTTGACCTTGTTCACGATGCTGCAATCAATGCCTGCCTCCGCAATCGAGCGGCAGGTGCCGCGGGTGCAGAATATCTCGAACCCGAGCGCGGCGAGTTGACGGGCGACGGCCACCGCACGCTGCCGATCGGCCTCGCGCACTGACAGTAGCGCCCGTCCGCCGCGCGGCAGTCTGACGCTGCCGCCCTCCATCGACTTGGCGAAGGCCTCGCCGAAGGTACGGCCAACGCCCATGACCTCGCCGGTCGATTTCATCTCCGGCCCGAGCAGGGAGTCGACGCCGGGGAATTTCACGAACGGAAACACGGCCTCTTTAACATAGTAGTGTTTGGGCACAATCTCGCCGGTGATGCCCTGGTCGCGCAGGGACCGACCCACCATACAGCGTGCAGCGATCTTGGCGAGCGGCTGTCCGGTCGCCTTGGAGACAAAGGGTACGGTGCGCGAGGCGCGCGGATTGACCTCGAGCAGATAGATGTCGTCGCCCTTGATCGCGAACTGGGTGTTCATGAGTCCGACTACCTTGAGCGCATGGGCGAGGCGCCGCATCTGTTCGCGCATGCGATCCTGGACCGCGGCGCTCAGGGTGTAGGGCGGCAGCGAACAGGCCGAGTCGCCCGAATGCACGCCCGCCTGCTCGATGTGTTCCATGATGCCGCCGATCAGGACTTCTTTGCCGTCGCAGATCGCATCGACATCGACCTCGATGGCATCGTCGAGGAAACGATCCAGCAGCACAGGCGACTCGTTCGACACCTTGACCGCCTCACGCATGTAGCGGCGCAGATCGTCCTCGTCGTGCACGATCTCCATGGCCCGTCCACCGAGCACGTAAGACGGGCGCACCACGAGCGGATAGCCGATCTCCGCAGCCAGCTTTACGGCCTGCTCTGCCTCGACCGCGGTGCGATTCGGCGGCTGCATCAGTCCCTCGCGCTCCACCAGCTGCTGAAAGCGCTCTCGGTCTTCCGCCAGGTCGATCGAATCCGGCGATGTCCCGATGATGGGCGCCCCGGCGGCCGCCAGATCCTCGGCCAGCTTCAACGGTGTCTGGCCACCATATTGCACGATGATCCCGGCGGGGTCTTCCTTGTGCACGATCTCCAACACGTCCTCGAGCGTCAGCGGCTCGAAGTACAGCCGGTCGGAGGTGTCATAGTCGGTCGATACCGTCTCCGGGTTGCAGTTGACCATGATGGTCTCGTAGCCGTCTTCGCGCATCGCGAATGCGGCATGCACGCAACAGTAGTCGAACTCGATCCCCTGACCGATCCGGTTTGGCCCACCCCCCAGCACCATGATCTTCCGCCTGTCGGTCGGCGCGGCCTCGCACTCCTCCTCATAGGTGGAATACATGTAGGCAGTACTCGATGCAAACTCGGCCGCACAGGTGTCGACGCGCTTGAACACCGGGCGCACGCCCAGCGCGTAGCGGTGCGCGCGAATCTGCGCCTCTGGCACGCCGAGCAACGCGGCGATGCGCTGATCGGAGAAGCCTTTGCGTTTGAGCCCGCGCAGCCGCTCGGCGTCCAGCGCAGCGATACCGTCCGCCGTGACCGTCGCCTCCTCGCGCACCAGGTCTTCGATCTGCACCAGGAACCAGCGGTCGATCTGCGTGTGCTCGAACACCTCGTCGAGCGTCAAGCCCATCCGGAGTGCGTCGGCAATGAACCAAAGACGCTCTGCGCTGGGCTGCCGGATCTCGGAGATCACGAGGTCGCGCGCGTCCTCGGCCGCCAGATCCGCCGCAGGGTCCAGGCCTGCCTTGCCGATCTCCAACCCGCGCAGGGCCTTGTGCAGCGACTCCTGGAAGGTGCGACCGATCGCCATCACCTCGCCGACCGACTTCATCTGGGTAGTCAGGCGCGCATCGGCCTGCGGAAACTTCTCGAACGCAAAACGCGGCACCTTAGTCACGACATAGTCGATCGAGGGCTCGAACGAGGCCGGTGTAACGCCGCCGGTGATGTCGTTGCGCAGCTCATCCAGCGTGTAGCCGACCGCGAGTTTGGCGGCGACCTTGGCGATCGGGAACCCGGTCGCCTTGGATGCCAGCGCCGAGGAGCGCGAGACCCGCGGGTTCATTTCGATGATGATCATGCGCCCGTCATCCGGGTTGATCGCAAACTGCACGTTCGATCCCCCGGTATCGACCCCGATCTCGCGCAGCACCGCCAGCGAGGCGTTGCGCATGATCTGGTACTCCTTGTCGGTCAGGGTCTGCGCCGGCGCCACCGTGATCGAATCACCGGTGTGAACGCCCATGGGGTCGAAGTTCTCGATCGAGCAGACGATGATGCAGTTGTCGTGGCGATCGCGCACGACTTCCATCTCAAATTCCTTCCAGCCGAGGATCGACTCCTCGATCAACAGCTCGGAGGTCGGCGACAGATCCAGGCCGCGTGCACAGATCTGTTCGAACTCCTCACGGTTGTAGGCGATGCCGCCGCCCGAGCCACCCATGGTGAAGGACGGCCGGATGATGGTCGGAAAACCGATCTGCGCCTGCACCTGGTGTGCCTCTTCTATCGAATGAGCGATCGCCGAGCGCGGCATGTCCAGGCCGATCCTGCGCATCGCCTGGCGAAACAGGTCACGGTCCTCCGCCTTGTCGATCGCCTCGCGACTGGCGCCGACCATCTCCACACCATGCGCCGCCAACACACCCTCACGCACCAGATCCAGCGCACAGTTCAACGCGGTCTGGCCGCCCATGGTGGGCAGCAACGCGTCAGGTTTTTCCTTTTCGATTATCCGGGCCACGGTTGGCCAGGTGATGGGCTCGATATAGACCGCATCCGCCATATCCGGGTCGGTCATGATAGTGGCCGGGTTGGAGTTCACCAGGATGACCCGGTAGCCTTCCTCCTGCAGGGCCTTGCAGGCCTGGGCGCCGGAGTAATCGAATTCGCACGCCTGGCCGATCACTATCGGGCCGGCGCCAATGATCAGGATGCTTTGGATATCGGTTCTTTTCGGCATAGCGATCAGTCGCGCAGGACGCAGGGCGCCGTTGGGCCATAAACACCGGTCTGTGTATCTTGCACGGTCAACGCTGCGCCATCAGGTCGATGAAATGATCGAACACCGGCGCCACGTCATGTGGGCCGGGGCTGGCCTCCGGATGGCCCTGGAAGCTGAACGCCGGCCGATCGCTGCGGTGGATTCCCTGCAGGGAACCGTCGAACAGCGATCTGTGCGTCGCGTACAGGTTCGACGGCAGCGTGGCCTCGTCCACCGCGAATCCGTGATTCTGGCTCGAGATCATCACCGCGCCGCTGGCCAGATCCTGCACCGGGTGATTGGCACCGTGATGACCGAATTTCATCTTCACCGTCGCAGCACCCGAGGCGAGACCGAGCAGCTGATGGCCGAGACAGATGCCGAACGTCGGCAATCCGCGATCGACGATCTCGCGGATCGCCTCGATGGCATAGTCACAGGGCTCCGGGTCCCCCGGGCCGTTGGAAAGAAACACGCCGTCGGGCGACATCCCGAGCACCTCGGCGGCCTCGGTCTGGGCCGGGACCACGATGATGCGGCAGCCGCGGTCGACCAGCATACGCAAGATGTTGCGCTTGACGCCGTAGTCGTAGGCGACGACTAGAAAGCGTGCCTGCTCGGCAGCGCGCCGGGCATATCCCTCGCCGAGCCGCCAGGTGCCTTCGTCCCAGGTGTAGGACTGTGCGGTCGTCACCGCCTTGGCCAGATCCATGCCCTTGAGGCCCGGAAACCCGCGCGCGGCCGCCAGGGCCTGTTGATCGTCGACATCGCCGGTCAGGATGCAGCCGTTTTGCGCGCCCTTTTCACGCAGCAGGCGGGTCAGGCGGCGGGTGTCGATCTCGGCGATACCGACCACGTTGTGGGCTTTCAGATAGCCGTCGAGCGTGCGCTGGCTGCGAAAATTGCTGGCCAGCAGCGGCAGATCGCGTATCACCAGACCGGCCGCGTGGATCGCGGCCGATTCCTCGTCCTCGTCGTTTACCCCGGTGTTGCCGATGTGCGGATAGGTCAGGGTCACGATCTGCCGACTGTAGGAGGGATCGGTCAGTATCTCCTGGTAACCGGTCATCGCGGTATTGAAGACCACCTCACCAACCGCCTGACCGTCGGCCCCAATCGACTGGCCGCGAAACACGCTGCCATCTTCGAGAACTAGAATTGCCGGCTTGGTCATTTTTGCGCGCACAAAGATCCCGGAGAGATCCGCGCTCGGCTGTCTCTTCCCGCGGCTGGTTGACTTGAATAGAGTAGACCCGCAACGCCCCCTGTTGCAGTGCAGAATATTACGGCATCGCCGGCGTCTGTGTCCACGGCCGAAGCCGTGGCCAGTCAGCCGGACCCGGGCTGTCGTTCCGCGCGTCGCCCGGCCGAGGCAACCTCAGCGCAGCTGTTGCTGCGTCCAGCCCACGATGCCCGAGGCATCCATCGCGCCCGACATCCGGGCGACCTCGCGACCCCCGGCGAACAACATCAAGGTCGGGATACTGCGGATGCCGAACTGCGCGGCGATCGCCTGCTGCTCCTCCGTATTGACCTTGAGCAGCCGCACCGCAGGTTCGAGCTGGGCGGCCGCCTGCTCGAACGCCGGGGCCATCATGTGACAAGGCCCGCACCATGGCGCCCAGAAATCGACCAGCAGCGGTACGCCGCTGCGCGTGAGCTGGGCCTGAAATTCGGCGCCGCCGACCGCCGCGGGTCTGCCATCGAATAGCGGGCGCTTGCAGCGGCCGCACTTCGGCCCACCGCCGAGACGATCGGCCGGCACCCGGTTCACGCCCGTACAATGCGGACACACGATGTGCGTGGACTGACTCACTCTTCTGCTCCCAGGCTCATGCCGACCCTGATCGGTAGATAGGGTCGCGCGGCCGGGACTTCAAGTGCGCCGCCAAGGGTTGTATTTCGTCACCACCGGCGGCATCTTCCGCAAATTACAGAGAATTGGGGAGCCCCTGGCTGATGGCAGATTCGCCTTTCATTTTCGAGATCGACGAGACCAATTACGAAAAGATCGTCCTGCAGGGGTCTTATGATGTACCCGTGCTGCTGGACTTCTGGGCCAGCTGGTGTCAGCCCTGCCAGGTACTGATGCCCATCCTGGCCAGGCTGGCCGACGAGTACCGGGGTCAGTTTATCCTCGGCAAGATCAACACCGAGGAGCAGCAGGCGATCGCCGCGCAGTTCGGCATCCGCAGCATCCCGACGGTCAAGCTGTTCCGCGATGGCGCCCCGGTCGACGAGTTCATGGGCGCCCTCCCTGAAACGGACATCCGCCTGTTCCTCGACAAACACCTGCCACGGGCGTCCGACGGCACGGTCGCGCAGGCGCAGCAACGGCTGCTGGCGGGCGATGCCCAGGGCGCGCTTGGCCTGCTCGCAGAGGCCCGTGTCGAAGACCCGGAGAATCCGCGGATCCTGGTCGCGATGGCCGAGGCCCATGCCGCCGGCGGCGACCTGGATGGCGCCACCGAAGCGCTCGACGCATTGCCGATGGACGAGCAGGACAAACCCGAGGCCAGGCAGCTGCGCGGCCGGCTGTTCTTCGACCAGGTGGCGATGCAGGCCGGTCCGGCGGAGGCGGTCGCACAGCGCAGTGCCGCGTCGCCGGATGACAGTGAGGCGCGTTACCAGCTGGCCGCCCACCAGGTGGTCGCCAACGACATCGAAAGCGCCCTGGAACACCTGCTGCTGATCATGCAGAAGGACCGCGCCTTCGGCGACGATGCCGCGCGCCTCGCGCTGCTGAAGCTGTTCGACATGCTGGGTGACGACCCGATGGTCACGCGCTGTCGCGCCCGCATGTTCAACCTACTTCATTAACCCCGAGCTGACGGAAGATCGATCATGACACCCGAGCAACAAATGGCCCTCGAGTCGGCCGCCTGGCGCACCCTGGTCCGGCATCTGCAGAAACGCACCGACGTGCAGAACATCGACCTGATGAACCTGGCCGGATTCTGCCGCAACTGTATGTCGCGCTGGATGGCCCATGCCGCCACGGCCCAGGGCGTGGCACTGACGGAACCCGAGGCGCGCGACATCATCTACGGCATGCCCCACAGCGAGTGGAAGACGCGCTATCAGAAAGAGGCCAGCGCCGAACAGAAGGCGCGTTACAACGCGCTGGGGCCCGACGACATCACAGACTGACCGGAGTCCTCTTCAGACCCGGTCGGCGACCTGCACGGTCTGCACCTCGATCCGGTCACCCATGACGCGCCAGCGGACGTCGTATCCGCCGAGGCGCATCCCGTAGACCCGCTTGGGCTCCTCGCCCTGGCGATAGGCCGGTCGCGGATCCAGCGCGAGGACCTCGCCGATCAGGGCGCGCAGTTCTGACGCACGCGCCACCCGCAGGAGGTCCGCCTCGGCCTGGGCGCAGAAGACCACCGGCCAACGCGCCTCCGGCGCACCGGGCGCGAATCCCCCCTCGGCGTCGGCGATCGCATCCGCATAGGGCAGATAGGGCTTGATGTCGAACACTGGGGTGCCGTCCAGCAGATCCAGCCCCGATACGCGCAGCAGCGGCTCCGGCTGCGTGACGACCTGCAGCAGACGCACCGCGGACAGGCCGAGGAAATTGGGCCGGAATGGCGACCGGCTGGCCCACACGCCGACCTCTCGGTTACCCCCCAGGCGCGGCGGGCGGACGCGGGGACGCCAGCCCTGCGCCACGCAGCGGTCGAATCGGAAGGTCAGCCAGACGTGTGAAAAGCCCTCCAGCCCTTCGAGCATCGCCGCATCGTCAAAGGGCGCGAGCAGCCGGACCTCGCCGATCGCGTTCGGCGCCAGCCCCGGCTGGCGCGGGATGCCGAATTTCTCCTGAAAGGGAGAACACACCCGCGCGACGGGTTCGATGAAGACCTTGTGTCCTGCGGATTCGTCCATGAGCAAGGTTTGGGAGCCTCGGACTCGGGTGTTCAACGCCGCGGCAGCAACCACAATAGTCAGCTTTGCAGGCGCCGGTGAGAAAGGTCGCACTAGCCCGAAAATCTCACCAGGCGAACGACCCTAACTAGAAATTAGGCTTTGCAACATGGTGTTAGGTTCAGACTTATGCCCTCGGGTGAATGACAGCCTGTTCTATATGAAATTTCCGGGCTAAAAATAGTACCGGGCGCGCAGTTCTATCTTGTACTTGTTGGGCTTTTCCCCCCACTCGGTGAGTTCATCACCGAACGGAATGGTGCCACGCAGGCGCAGTTCCAGATTTTCGAAGCCGATGTAGCTGACATCGGGCGACACCGAAAAACTGTCGTCCTGGAGATTGTAGAGGACCTGCACGCCCGGCGTCAGATAGAGGAGATTACGCGGCTCTTCCCACCAGACGCGGAAGTTCATGTACTGGCGCATGGGGTTGGGCCTGCTGAACGGGCCCTTGTCCAGGTCCTTGCCCACCGGGAGCCCGTCGATCAATTCCTGATCGCCAGTATCCCAGGCCTGGTGCACACAGCGATAGAACCGCTCCTGCTCCTTCTTGTCGTTGCCGAGGCCGTTGTAGTAGTACTCCCAGATCAGCGTGATGTCGTTGCTGGTGCGATAGCGCGTGCCGATCAGATAGCTGATCTCATCTTCCTCCTGCGGCTTGCCCTTTTTGCAACCCTCGGTCAGGGTGGGGTGGATGGCGTCATTGAAATAGGCCAATTCACCGTGGATCTCGAAGTTGGGCGCCAGATTCTTCGAGAAGTCCATTCCGAACCGGGAACTTCGGCTGCCATTGCTGAGGAACATGAAATCGATGTCGATGTCGCGATACAGCAGGTACAGCTTGGCCGCCACGTTCGTCATAGATCGGGTTCGCCGAAGTCCTGATTGATATCATCGTCGACGGGCAGGATCAGCGGCGTCAGGGCCAGGGTCTGCAGCGGTCCGTCGAAGCGCTTTATCCAGTCGAAGCCGGAGATCCAGAAGCCCTCCCGTGACAGATCCGGGTCACCCGCGTCCTTGGCCCGCTCGACGAAGGCCACCGGGTTCCAGGCATAGCCCTTACCCCAGCGGACCGCCTTCTTGCCGAGGTCGAAGGCGAACCCCGGGTCGGGCTGCAGGCTCAGGTAGCCCTGATACAGGGTATGGTCATCGTCGTCTCCAAGGTAGTCCCATACCGCCTCGGAATGCGTCTGGACGTTGAGGCTTGCGATACCCTTTCGCAGATGGGCCTCGAGCTCCAAGGTCCCGGTAAAGCGGCCGAGATTCTTTTCGGGGTCTCGGTCGAAGAACTGCAGCTGATACAGAGCACCATCCTGATTCGCCCTTGCGTACTCGGGTTCCGCCTCGAAATAGCCGGAGAACTCGAAGAGCTTGGGTTCGAATTCGTCCGCATCGAAACTGAATTCCTCATCCTGCGCCGGCAGCGGTGGGCTGAGGATCAACAGCAGAGACCATAGAGTCCATGATCGGCGCATGCGGGATAGCGTCCCTACCGGAGCTCCTGGATCCGGGGCATGTAGTTGAGACTGAATGCCTCGTCCGGGAAATCCCGCGGCCGGATCTTGGCGAACAACATCACCGCCTTGTAGCCCTTGTACAAGGGGCTCTCGGTTTCCAGCACCGAGGGCCGGACCAGCCCATCGCCATAGTCCTTTATCTTCCGGTAACGCAGGGTCTTGACCAACAGCCCGCTGGCGGCATAGGCCTCGATCACGGTCGGCAGCAGGGCCTTGCGATCGACGCGCATCTTCAACCGATCATAGGCCACCGCGCCCGTCTTGGCCTTGAGATCCAGCACGTACTCATCTTCCTGCTCGGTAGCGTCCTGCACCGCGTACTCGGTGCTGAACTCCAGGCGCATCAGGTCGGAATTGTTGAAGATGCCGCCGACCACGGATTGCAGACTGGTGATCCGCAGCGGCTTGCCCACCTCCGGGATGTACAGCCACATATTGTCGCCGAGGCGCAGGGTCGTACGACCGAGGTCGGTGGGCGGGGCCAGGAACAAGGCAAGCATGCTCTCTCTGCCCTTCTTGGCGGTATACAGCACGAACTCCTTGCGGCTCCCATCCGGCTCCTGATTGATCAGCTTGCGGTACATCTCATACGAATCCGGCGCCAGGTTGCGATCCACCTGCGCCAGGATCGCATTGCCATCGAGGCCCGCCGCGGGCACGGCGATCAGGACCAGGCAGAGAATCAGCATAGGTTTGCTCATGGCTTACTGGCTCAGCTCGTCTACCACTTCCTGTACCGTACCCAGTCGACGCACGATGCGGACCTTGCGAGTGATCAGCACCTCCTCCATTTTGGGTCCGGGGATCTTGCGCGCGACCAGCACCGTCACCCCCATGTCGGCCAGCGTCGCCGCACACGCCGGCCCTATACCGTATTCCATATCCAGATGCGGATTCGGTAATACCTCCAACAGCTTGCCGTTCTCATCGTAGATATGAAAGAACGGGGCGACGCCCGCCAACTTGGCGATCCCGGCGCTCAACTCGCTGCCGTCGGCGGCGATCGCGAACTTGTCTGCCGCGAGGGCCTGCTGACTAACACCGAGCAATGGCAACAGCAGCAGGAGTGAGATGAGTATGTGGCGAATAGTGGACACGTTGAGTCTCCTCGATCTCTATCGGGTCCCAGGGCCCGGTTTCAGTTTCCCGTCAAGCCCTCAGACATGCCGCAGGGCGCTAATCGGGTCCATGCGCGACGCCTTCCATGCCGGCTGCAGGCTCGCCAATACCGCCACCAGGATGGTCAACAGCGCCGTGGTGATCACATCGCCGGCGGCGATCGTCGGCACCAGGATCAGATTCTCCTGACGACCGAAAGAGAATGTCAGGGTCACGGCGTTCAATACCGACACCGCTACCAGGCTGATCACGATCCCCACCAGCGTGCCCAACAACCCGAGCAGGAGGCCCTCGCTCAGGAACAGCGCCAGCACGGTGCCGGGTTGCGTGCCGATCGCGGACATGGTGCCGATCTCGCGCATGCGCTCGTAGACGGCCATCACCAGCACATTCATGATGCTGATCAGCACCACGGAGACCAGGATGATCCGGATGAACAGCGTCATCAGGTCGATCATGTTCGCGATCTTGGAGAAGGGCACAAATCTCTCCCAGGGGTGCAGCTGGAAGATGCTGAGGCCGCGCCGGTTCTTGATATCGGCCAGCTGTGCCTCCAGTCCCGCCAGCACGCCCTCCTGCGCCCGCGGATCCTTGAGCCGAATGGCGATCTCACTCACCTCCGCTGGCTGGCCCCAACCGCGGTCCGTATAAAGCGCCCGGGTCTCGGCCAGGTAAGCGGCGCGTTCGGATGGCCCGGGCACGATGCCGGCCAGTATTTCATCCAGGTCGATCTCCTCCTCGGCCGGATCACCCGGCGCCGCCGGCTTCTTCAACGACTCCTCGTCCTTCAGGCTGTCCTGGCGCTTGAGCGCGTCCGCCGCCCCCGTCTCGGGCGCCAGGGCGACATAACCGTGGCGGGCCAGCACCTCAACCTCTACCGCTTCGTCGTCTATCCGCAGCAGTTCGCGCGCGTCATCGATATGGATATAACCATCCCGCCCGCCCGGTCCCGAGATACTCTCGAGAATGCCCTGCACCAGGAAGGTCATGCCGTTGACCGAGCCGTTCTTGTTGGTAGCGACCAGTACCACGGTGTCGCCGACACTGACCTTCATGCCCTTGGCGATCAGCTCCGGTACCTGGATCCTGCCGCGCTCGACCAGCGGGGTGACCTGACCACCCTCCAGCACCCGATTGGCTACTAAAGGCACGGTGGCGAGTTCGCGCACCGGATCGACCCCGTTCAGTCGGATACTGGTCGTATTGGCGAAATTGGAGAACATGGCCATGAGCTTGACGCGCGGTGACCAGGCCTCGATACCCTCGGCGGCATCCAGCGTCTCGTACAGCTTGACCAACATACGCGGCCGCATATTGCGGTCGACCGGCAGGCTCTCCATGGCACCGACATAGCCGCGTCTGTGCACCTGCATATGTCCCACCATGGAATCGGTGAACTGGGCCACCATCATCGACTTGAAGGAGCCGGCCACGGCGATGAACAGCAGCACCGCCATCAGTCCCACGGTGATCAACAGCGAGGTGAGCAGGGTGCGGCGCTTATAGCGCAGCAGGTTACGGGCCGCGATCTTCATGATGTCGATCACGCTGCTGCCCCCTCGGCCTGCCGGTGCAGCCGGCCGTCCTCCAGCTCAAAGGTGAGCTCGGCCTCGCCCATGATCTTGGGGTCGTGCGTGGAGAATAGGAAACTGGTACCGAACTCGTCGCGCAGCCGGCGCATCAGGTCGATGATGCGATACGCGGTGTCGTGGTCCAGGTTGGCGGTGGGCTCGTCGGCCAGCACCAGCTTTGGATTGGTGACCAGCGCCCGTGCCACCGCCACCCTCTGCTTCTGCCCGCCCGACAGCTGGTCCGGTCGCTTGTCGGCCTGCTCTTCGATACCGGCCGCCGCCAACAGGCTGCGCACCCGCCGTGCACGCTCGGCGACGGACCACCTCTGCACCATGATCAGCGGAAACTCCACGTTTTCGTAAGCGGTGAGCACCGGGATCAGGTTGAAATCCTGAAACACAAAGCCGAGGTGCTCACCCCGGAAGGCCGCGGCCTGGCGCCGGTCCAGTTCGGCGACCGGCGTGTCGAGCACATGCAGCAGACCGGCGGTGGGCCGGTCCAGGCAACCGATCATGTTCAGCAAGGTGGTCTTGCCGCTGCCCGAGGGCCCGACGAAACAGACGAAGGCACCGGGGGCAATAGAAAAGTCGACGCCACGGATCGCGGCCACGACCAACTCGCCGACTCGGTAATCTTTACGCAGCCCCTCGGCCCTCACCAGGGTCATCGCTTGACCTCCCGCGGCAAGCCTGCTGTTGCTATTTCAACTTCAACGGATCGCTCTTTCGCAATACGCCCGGATCGGGTTCCTCATCGTGTACATAGCCTGGCGGCGGGTAAACGGTGTTGCAGCCCTCGGCATCGTAGTCGCCCATTTCGCGCTGCAGCAGGCAGACATCATAGGCGCCCGGTCCGCCGTTGAGATTGTCCTCCCCGGGACCGCCCCAGAGTACGTCGTAGTCGCCCTCTCCACCGTCCAGCTCGTCCGCGCCGGGGGCGCCGAACAGCCAATCGTCACCCGGTCCGCCGAACAGCCGGTCAACGCCGCGGGCCCCCATCAGCGAATCATTCCCGGGGCCGCCGCAGATGATGTCGTCCTCGGCGTCACCATGCACCACGTCGTTGCCGCCACCGGCTACGATCACATCGTTTTCGTCGGTACCGAGAATCAGGTCCGCGCCGTCGGTACCGACACAGGTCGCGGGTTTGCCCCCGCACAGGGGTATGTCATTCAGCCCCGCGGGCAGATAGGGACATTTGATCACCGTGTGAGCCGGCCTGTAATCGGGAAACCGATCCCCCGCGACCTCCGGGCCGGCGGCGAGCGCATTGCCTGCGATCAGAAACACCAGGCTGATAGCCGCCGGATAGCCTGCGGGGAACACCAAAGAACGCATCTTGGATCCCTCCATCTCGGCCTCGGTTCAGCAACGTAAACGTCTCTTACATTTTCATTCATTCGAGCGCGAGGTTAGGAAGTCAATCCGCGATTGCATGTTCGCTGACTTGAATCAACGAGGCCCGTGGAAAGATTGCGAGAACTTCACTGGCCTGGCCCAACTGCCTGAGGCTCTTTGCGGTCGCCCCCGCTGTCTCTTCAACCGTTAGTAGACGCTTCCAGCGTGGCGCATTTGGCGCCGATTCAGGAAGCGTGAGGAGATCACGCATCAACAGGCTCCTACCCACACCATCAGGCAAATCGCATTGAAGCCCGACGGCCAAAGTGGCAATATATTAGCGGAAAACCATATACGCCTGGATCCAAGCGGAGGCTTGGCAAGCCATGCTCTCCTTCGAAAGCTCGGCAAACTCCATACGCGCTACGAGCGCGGGGACCGGTAGTTTGCGGATACTTCGGGGCGCTACCCGCAGCCACCCGCCATGACGCAGCTTACCGAGACGAGCGCAGCACACCCGGCAATCCATCAACAGCATCAAGCAGGTACCAGCAATGTCTAACCAGCCCCCAGTCTACGGACCCTGGCAAGTGCCGCGCACTCGCCGGGCTTGGGTGACCCTTTTAGCGGTAGCATTTTTATGGCCGGCCAGTGGTCTCGCGGCCGGCGCCGCCTATGACTTCGAAGGCCTGACCGGCGTCCTGATCGAAGGCCAAGACAACTGGGTCGCCGACCCGGCCGGCGGCAGCGGTATTGTTGACTTCGGCGAGGACACGGTCAACGATTCGCTGGTGATGCGGCCATTCCCGACCACGGCCTTCAGCCAATACGTCTATTTGACCCGGGTCAACGACGAGGCTTTCGGTTTTAGCCCCTTCTTTGGGGAAGAGACCGAAGCGGTGATGCAGTTCGACGCAACGGGGGCCGGCACCAGCGCCCTCGCCTTGGGGCGAGACCTTAACGGCAATGGTATCCTGGACCGCAGCGGCGGGGAACTCGGCCCCCAGTTCGGCTTTACGCGCGACCCGATGACCGGCGAGAGCTACCTCTTGCTGTCGGGGGCCGATCTGGGCACCGTCCATTTGGCGGAGCTGAGAGGCACCCGCCAACCCGGTGATTGGTATCGGCTACAGCTACGCATGGACCTGAGCCAAGGCACCGGCAGCGTTTATTACCGAAACCTGAGCCTGGGCGACGAACTGATGGTGCCAATGCCCGGGCTGCAAGATGTCGACCTGGAGCTGGGGCGTCTGGCCCCGCAGGCCGGGCCCACGGCCTGGAACGCCCTCTGGGTGACCCAATTGGAGACAGGCACGAACAACAACCGGCCCAGCGTGGACAATCTGGTACCCCATGTGCCGGCGATAGTGGCCGCCAATCTGGACCTGTACTTCCAGGCTGTCGACGGCAGCGCTGATTTCGACGCGAAGTTCGATGCGGTGCTGGAATGGTTTGACAACCCCGCAGACCCCAACGGGCTGTATTGGCGCCTGCACCAGGTTCGCCTCGCCGAGCGGGCCAACGGCGACAGTGCCGATCTGGACGCAGCGCTGAACATCGCGATCGAGGCCATCGACGTGCTGGCAGTGCTGCCGCAGTCCGGGGAGCTCAGAGACCAGGTGCTCGAATACCAGGGCATGCAAGGCACCCCGGGCACCATGACCTGGAAGCTTCAATAGACCCCGGGTACCAAGGAAGGGGGTTAGCCGGTGAAAAGCGCAAATTCACCCTGAAGGCAGAAGCCTGAATCATCGATTTCGGTATCAGCTACCTTGCGTTTCAATGACCACTGGCGCCTGCGTGTCGGTAACAACTACCGTGGCTTCAGGGTGGACGATGTCAATGAAACGTGATCGGTCTTCGGCGGGTTGGGTTGCCAATTCAAGGTTAGGGATAACGACTCCCACGTATCTGCCGGCTATCGATATCTTCACCTCCACTACGAGGACGACTTCCTCAAGATCAACGTAGACGTCAAGGGGCCGCTGGTGGGGTTCATCGCCGCATCGCCAAAGGGCGCGAGCAGCCGGACTTCACTGATCGCACTCGGCACCAGCCCCGGCTGGCGCGGGATTCCGAAGCGCTCCTGGAAGGGCGAGCGCACTCGCGCGACGGGTTTGATGACGATATCGCGTTTATCCTCGCTCACTGCTGCGCCCCCTGCCCTGAATACCTTCAGCGCCTGGACGTCAAAGCCCGTTGGTAGGCTGCGGATGTCCGTGTTGAGGCAAGCATGGTGCATTCTCGCGTGGCCGCACGCGCCCTCGCCCGCTGCGGGCCCGCCGCTCCATGCGCGCGCCGTGCGCAGCGCACCACGACCTCGTGTCGTCATTGTCAGGATTTTTTACACGCCATCGGCGCGACACCGTCGGGCCCGGCGGCCGCCGCGACCGATCCCAGACCGCGAAAGGATATTTTTTCCTTTTGATAACGGCTATTTACGATAACTTGAGTTAAGTGGACTGTCGCAGATCAACTGGATCACGAAACCAGGATGACACGCGCATAAGCAAAAGCTTAATGTGTGAACCATGTCACAAATTTCTCGTCATCCCAGCCGCAGAAAAGTGACCCACAACGGCCTGTCGAAAATCTTTACACGGCCACCCAAAGCGTCTTCTGAACGCCTTTATTCTTCAAAAAAAACAATAACTAAAAATCGGTGGCCCGGTTCTTGCCGGTAGTTAATCGGACAACGCGATGACCGAGCGGTGTCCGTCAGGCCGATGTTGCGTGAGTCGTCAAATTGCAGCACCGGAAGACCACGGCTCGAGCAGCAATCTGGCGCACGGCGTCTGATAGCAGGTTGTATAGAGCCCGATAGCACAGCGGTCGTTTTGGAGAGGACGCGGGCAGCCCGCTCCCGTCTCACTGAGACGGCCTCAATCGGGTACCAAGAGATATTAGGAGAATGACCATGGGTGAGATGACAAAACCTTTTAACCGGACGCCGCAGTGGCTCGGCAAGACGATTGCGGCCGCTGTACTGGCCTGGGCGATCCTTCCGGGCAGCGCGCTGGCGATGGCAACATATGACGTCGCCGCTTTTGCCGATCTGTTTTTCGACGAGCTTCCGGTCGGCGTGACGAGCACTGCCGCACCCCCTCCCACGATAACCGCGGGGACGAGCGAAACCGGCAATGCCCAGGCACAGGCGGTCGTCAATGCCAGTACGGTCGTGCTCACCGACGATGAGGCCATACACAACGCGCGCGTCTTTGGGCAGGCGAATGCAACCGGTGCAGACCCGTCTTCATCCTCGTTTGCCTCGCTGTCGACCTCATCGGCGATCACGTTGGAAAACGCGAGCTTAGAAGTGCAGTCCGTCGACATCTTTCTCGCTTACTCAGCGAATCTGGTCACAACGCTAGACGACATCCTCAACGAGGCGGTCTCTGCAAGCGTCGAGATCTTCCTGGACGCATTCGACTTCGCAACGGGTGCAAACACCCCACTGTTCAGCTTCGAGCGGTTCATTGACTCGGTGGACGAGATTCTCGTGCAGGACGCTTTCGAGACGACCGTCTCGGTCGCGGGATCTGACGGAGAATTTCCGGGCGAGGTCGGACTGACGCTTCGCGTCAACGTGCTGGGCAGCGCAGAATCTGTGCGCATAGAACCGCCTGTCCCCGGCGTCCCGGTACCCGCCACGCTGGCCCTTCTGGGCATCGGCCTGCTTGGCCTCGCCTCGCACAGACGCCGTGCAGCTGCCTGAGAAGCGAACTCATGAATCGAGTACGCAACATGCAACCTGAATCCAAAGGGAGGTGAGGGCAGCCATCAGGTCGCCGCCGCAGTACGCCAACCAGATTTACATTGACCGATCGACAGAACGCGGTTCAGGGCCAGCCACGGCCCGGACGCAACACGAGGAGCTTGGCCGGTGTCGGAGCACGTCTCCTACGCACATCGGCACGAGCAACGATGAAAGGGAATACACGCTGGGCCATACCCAGTGGGGAGGAAAAATGACCATCGGACACCACAAACCCGCAGTGACCACCCTGGCGCTGGCTATCAGCGTCGCCCTGGGGATCGTCGCGACACCTGCACAGGCGTATGAGTCGCCAGTGCACGTGTTTTCGGTCGACGACGTCCTCGGCGACTTCGACGGCACCACCTACGGCAACACCGGTGCCACTGAGGACCGTTCGATCATCTGCGGCGAACCGAGCAGCGACGTGCAGAAATGCCCCGACGACGCGGCACAGCCAATCGTAGACAAGAAAACCGGGCAAGAACTTTACCCAATCGACAGTGAGTATGGCTTCTACGTGGTCGACTTCGTCGGCGCACTGGAGAAGGTGAGGGATGGCGACTACGGCGAGGGCTGGATCGGCAACCTGATTGACGGCTCCGGCGTCGCGATATCGAACGCGATCACCGATCGCTACAAGGTCAAGGCCCCGCTGGGCACCTGGTGCCAGGGTCTGGGTGGCAACTCGGTGAAATGCTCGACCGAGCACTACACCACAATGGAGCACGTGCTGAGCTGCCACGAGGTGATCCCGTATTTCTATTCAGACGAGGTTCCCGAGGGTTCGGGCATTTGGTTCCAGGGCACCCAGCAGACGCCCGACGTTCCACCGAGCCTGTATGTCGATTGCGCCGAGCAGGGCCTGGATGACGAGCTGTTTGTCCTGGTTGACGGTGCCGCCACTGAGCGTCTGATCGACTCCACCCCCTGCCTGTCGAAGGATCCCAACGATCCGTCAGGCTGCCAGATGTTCGCGAACGACAACACCACCGTGCTCGACGACATCGCGGTCGGGAGCGACTATTCGGTGACTCTGAAGGACGACGGCAAGGCGCTGTATCGCTGGGGTGCGCTGATCAAGCGGCCGAACGACGTGCGCCTGTACGCCCGCCTGGAACTGCCGGCCGAGTGGAAGGAGCGTGATCCGGTTACGAACGAGCTGCCCAATTACACCGTGACCAAGGCCTGGCTAGTGGTCAATCACACCATCACCAACAATCCGAACGACCAGCTGCGTCCGGAAGACCTCGAGAACGAGGCCGCGATTGGCGTGCTGCCCGATCACACGATCGAAGAAGATGGCAAAGGCTTCGAGGTCTGGAAGTCGACCAAAGTGTGCTACGAGGGTGACGGCGACCTGATCGACAATGAGGAAGGCACCTCGGATCCAACCGCGATCGGCGTGGGCACCGTCTTCAAGAACATGCAGTTCGCTGTCGATGGCTCGGACGCCGACGAGCCGCTGCCGTTCTCGGGTGATCTGGTCAACGCGCTGACCAACGCCTGGTACACCACGATCGACCGTGAGCCGTTCGAGTGGTCTTATGTGCTGGAGACCGACGACGGTGACAAAACGATCGTCGACTACACCGGTTGCTCGGGCCCGCAGGATTCGGACTATGCAGCCGACTGCAACATCCCGGCCGATGCAACGCTGTACTCGGGTCCGCGCTGGCGCCTGAAGCCGAACAAGTTCGGCCAGGATCTGCCGGGTCTGGAGATTCCGACCACCGCGGCGCTGAACGAGCCCTGCACGCCACCACCTTTCACCAAGGAGCTGATCAAGTACGAGGTCGGCGCACCGACCACGACCGTGATCAACCTGCTTGATTGGAACGAGGAAGAAAACGGTCTGTCACCGCTGGCAACCAGCCGGGGCTGGGTCGACTCGCGGGCGTACAACGAGTTCATTAGCGTCGGTGAAGATGACGTTGTTGACGACAATGGCGAGCCGCGTCAGATCACCTCGATCGGCGCACCGATGAGTGAGGACTTCGACCTCACCGTGTATATTAAAGGCGACCGCAAGCCGGTCAGCTTGTACAACGCCCAGCTGATCCTCGAGTATGAGGGTGAGCCGCCTCCGACCGAGCCTGCCGAGGTAGATATGGCGATGGACGCCATAGACGTACCGAGGTTTGTCTCGAGCCAGGATCCGGCGCTGCGTGTGTTCACGGTATCGGCTGAAGCCTGTAACCTTCTGAGTAACACCGACACAGCTGCCGGTACCATCACACTGGTCGGAGACGCCCTGGATGCAGGTGTGCCGGATGTCAGCTACGTGCAGCCCTTCAATGCTGTTGCTCCGGGAGACTGTGCGTTGGGAAGCTGGAGCTGGACTGCACCTGATACGGGTACCTCCGTCAGATGGACAGCCACCGTGTCTGTGTCAGGAGATCTGACCGATCCAGTTCCCGAAAACGACACGCTGAAGAAGCGGACCACGGTGTATCCGCTCTACTAATCAGAGTTGGCGAGTAGCTGTAGACCTTGTGAGGGAGGAAGCGTGGCTTCCTCCCTTTTTTGATAGCGAGTCCGGCTGCCACGGCGAACGGGGCGGTTCAGCCCCAATTCAGCCTGTGGCCGCAAGATAGGTTTGTCGAACCCACATCGCCCCCTGCCGGGGCCGCGGGCCGCGACTCGGGTGCAGACGACGGAAAATGCAGCGCCGGCCTCCCAGGGATAACCTGCAAGAAAAGGAGTACGACACCATGAACACCAAGACATTGCTGCTGATCGCGGGCGTCCTGACGATGAGCGGCCCACTCGCGATAGCGGCCCAGATGCAAGGCGCACCCGGAGGCGGCACACCGGCAGCCGGAGGCAAGGGGCCCGGCATGGGTCACGACTACCGGCGCAACGTCGGCGGCCCGGGCATGGGACCCATGGCCGCGCCGGCCGACGCGCCCACCGCCACGCCGCAAGGACCCGGACCAGCGCCGCCCCCGGGCCTGGGCTATCGCGGCTATCCAGCCTATCCCAGCCGCGGGCCGGGCATGACGGTCCCCAATGGCAATCCCGGGCCGGGCCGCTTCGCGCCCGGACGCCAAGGCTATGGGTATCCCGGCTATCGCGGACAGGGCGGGTCGCCGTATCCGGGCCACCGCCAGTACGGCAACCCGCCCGGCTATCCGCCTGCGCCCCGTCAGCAGCCGCAACCGCAATTGGCGCAATGAGCCAAACCGGGCGTGGATTCACCCCGCACCGCATCACTGAGTAGCGAAGAGGACATCCGGAACATGTTCAAGAATCGAGTTTCTTTACTGGCCGCCGGCCTGCTGATCGCCGTGCTGGCCGCTCTGCCTGCACTGGCGGACGCACCACAGGACCTGCGCGACGCCGCGAAGCGTGGCGATACCGACAAGGTCGCCGAGCTGCTCGCTCAGGGCGTGCCAGTCGACCCGGACGCACCCGGTAGGCGTAGCGCGCTGATGGAGGCGGCCACGGCTGGCCATCTGGAGATGGTGGAGGGCCTGCTCGCGGCCGGGGCCAAGGTCGATGCGCGCGACGCCAAGCGCAAGACCGCGCTGATCCTGGCGATCAACGCCGGCCACACCGAGATCGTGGCCAGGCTGCTCGAGGCCGGCGCCCGGCCGGAAGTCGCCGACAGCACCGGCAAGAGTGCGATTCACTGGGCAGCGCTGCGCGGGCGTATCGAGGCCATCCGCCTGTTGCTGGCAAGAAACGCCAACGTGAACGCTTTGGACAATGACGGCATCACCCCGCTGCTGATCGCGGCCGGGCGCGGCGACAGCGCACTGGTGCATCTGCTGGTCGAGCATGGCGCCGACATCGATACGATCGCCGAGAACGCCGGCTACAACGCCCTGATGCTCGTCAGCGCACGCGGCGACCTGGACAGCGTACAGCTGCTGCTCGACAAGGGCGCCAAGGTGAACCTGGTGGCCAGGGACAGGGATACCGCGCTGCTCGCGGCTGCGCGCGACGGGCATACCGAGGTCGCGACGCTGCTGCTGGAGCATAAGGCCGATCCCAACGTGGTCGACTTCCGCGGCCTGTACCCGCTCGCGCACGCGGTGCGCAAGGGTGACCTCGCGATGCTCGAGGCGCTGCTCGCGCAGGGTGCCGACGCCAATGCACAGGACCGCTATGGCATCACCCCGCTGATGATCGCGGCCGGTGCAGGCAGGATCGACCTGATCGATCGATTGCTGGTGGCCGGTGCCAGCGTCGACGCGGTGGACGGGCGGCGTGGCTTCACGCCGCTGATGGGCGCGGTCTGGACCAACCAGCCCGAGGCGGTGACCCTGCTGCTCGATAAGGGCGCACCAGTCGACCAGTCAGACAAGAAGGGCCATACCGCACTGTTCTGGGCTGCCAACCGCGGCTGGGCTCCGCTCGTCCCGCTGCTGATCGAGCGCGGCGCGGATGTGAATTCGGCCAGCAACAACGGCGTGACACCGCTGATCATCGCGACTGCGGCCGGCCACACCGAGGCGGTCGAGGCCCTGCTCAACGCTGGCGCCGATCTGAGCAGGGCCGATAGCAAGGGAATGACCGCACTCGACTGGGCGGAAAAGCGCGGCCACGCCGCGCTCGCCGAGCGCCTCAAGCTGGCGGCCACCACAGGTTAGCGTCGAACGCGTTCGGCCCGCGCCACGCGCCAACACCAAACAGAGCCCCTACGGGTCGCCTGCAATGATCCTCCGGTCTGGATAACCCTATTGAAATTGTGTAAAATTCATCATGTTGTTTACCTCGGAGGCGTCGCCTGACTATGCATGGTCTTGCTCAGCGTCACCGAGCTGCCATCGCGCCATTCGTCATCCTCGCGCTGCTGTTGGCTGTCTTCGGCGGTGCCGCGCTGATTCAGACCGCCAGCGCCGATGATGACGAAGAGTATGATCACGACACCACCACCATCCCCGCCGAAGGGGCACACGTCGGCCTCGAGTGCGAGGCCTGCCACATCGACGACAACTACGACGAAATCCCCACCCAGTGTGACGGCTGCCACAACGGGCAAATCGCGCTGGGCATGCCGACCGGGCATATGTCGGTCACCGAGAATTGCGACTCCTGCCACAGCACCGCCAGCTTCCGCATCCCGCTCGGTGCGACCAGCGCCACCCAGTTCGATCACGCGCTGACGGGTTTTCCGCTCGAGGGCTCGCACCGCGTCCTGGTGTGCACCGACTGCCACCGCAACCAGGTATTCCGCGGCACGCCGTCGCGCTGCATGAACTGCCACGATGGCATTTTCGCCCCCGGCAAGACGCTGCAACACCCGCCGACCAACCTCGACTGCAGCGAATGCCACGGCGTATGGACCTTCAGCGTCGAGCGCTTCGACCACTTCACGGCCACCGGCCCCTGCACCAGCTGCCACAACGGCTTTATCGCCCGTGGCAAGCCCGCCAACCATATCCTCAGCTCGAACGACTGCGGGGCCTGCCACAGCACCAACTACTGGTCACCGGTCCAACGCATCGACCACGCCGAGGTCAACGGTAGCTGTTTCACCTGCCACAACGGCACTATCGCCCCGGGTAAACCCGCCGACCATATCCCCAGCTCGAACAACTGCGAGGCCTGCCACAGCACCAACTACTGGTCGCCGGTCACGCGCGTCGATCACGCCGAGGTCAACGGCAGCTGCATCAGCTGCCACAACGGCAGTATCGCCCCGGGCAAACCCGCTGACCATATCGCGAGCTCGAACAACTGCGAGGCCTGCCACAACACCATGGCCTGGTCGCCGGCCGCACGTGTCGACCACACCGAGATCACTGCCCCCTGTGTCAGCTGTCACAACGGGGCCATCGCCCCGGGTAAACCCGCCGACCATATCCCCAGCTCGAACAACTGCGAGGCCTGCCACAGCACTAACTATTGGTCGCCGGCCACGCGCGTCGACCACGCCGAGGTCATCGGCAGCTGTATCAGCTGTCACAATGGCAGCATCGCCCCGGGCAAAACGGCCGATCACATCGCCAGCTCGAACAACTGCGACGCCTGCCACAACACGACGGCCTGGGCGCCGGTCTCGCGGATCGATCACGCCGAGGTCATCGGCAGCTGCTTCAGCTGTCACAATGGCAGCGTCGCCCCCGGCAAGCCGACCGACCACATCGTCAGCTCGAACAACTGCGACGCCTGCCATAGCACCACGGCCTGGTCGCCGGCTTCCCGCGTCGATCACTCGGAGCTGACCGGAAGCTGCGTCAGCTGCCACAACGGCAGCATCGCCCCGGGCAAGCCGGCCGGCCATATCGCGAGCACCAGCGCCTGCGAGGCCTGTCACAGCACCCGCTTCTGGTCCCCTGTCACCCGCGTGGACCACGCCGAGGTGATCGGCACCTGCGTCAGCTGCCACAACGGCAGTACCGCGCCGGGCAAACCGGCGGATCATATCCCCAGCTCCAACGCCTGCGACGACTGCCACACCACATCCGCCTGGCTGCCGGCCGTGTTCGACCACGCCGGTATCTCGACCAACTGCAGCAGCTGCCACAACGGCGTGCTGGCACCGGGCAAGCCGCCGAGCCACCCACCGACCAGCGATCAGTGCGAGGCCTGCCACCGCACCGCGGCCTGGGTACCGCTGCTGCGCATGGACCACAACGAGGCGATCGGCAGCTGCGTAAGCTGCCACAATAACCAGATCGCGACCGGGCAGTCGCCGAGCCACATCCAGACCACGACCGATTGCGCCGCCTGTCATAACACCTTCAGCTGGCAGGTCAGTCCGTCCCAGGTCGATCACAACGCCATACCGCTGGCGCAGACACAGTGCTCCGTGTGTCACGCGGCGGATCGGCCAACCAACAATCATCCGCAGGGGCGTGACTGCATCCAGTGCCACGTGGCGCCACCGGCGGGCGACTGGTGCAGCCAGCCGGTCCGCGATCGACCCGGGCTATGCGAATGATCTATGTTCACCGCATCGACCGTCTATCGATCGCCCGGCCGCTGGCGCTGCTGTTGCTCTTCCTCGCCTCGATGGAGCAGGCGGTCGGCGCCGACCGCTTCCTCGAGCGGGTCTCCAGTGAGACCCGGGACGGCAGGCTGGTGGTCAGCATACATTTCACCCGGCGGCTGGAGTATCTGTCGCATAGCCCGGCAGACTATGGTGAGCGCCTGGAGATTCGGCTGCGCAGGCCGGGGCGGGCCGCGCAACTGCCGGGCCTGAACACTGCTGGGGGGCTGCCGCAGCTGACCCCGGAACAGCTGCCGCAGATCCGCACAGTAACGGCGCAGGGCGATCTGGACGCCGATCCGGCCGTGAGCATCCAGTTCGACCGCGCACGCCGCTTCGAGGTGCGCGCCGGGCGCACCCTGCGCACGATCGATATCCTGCTGGCGCCCGATGCCGATGCCGATGCCGCGCCAGTGGACGAACTGCCACCCGCCGAGGAACCGCAGATCCCGCAGGGCGAGAGCGTCGCCGAGCGACAACTGGCCGACCTGTTCCGCCAGGCGCGGCGGGCGCTGAACGCCGGGCAGTATCAGCGGACCACCGCGATCTACGACAAGATCATCGCGTCCGGCATCGAGCCCTATGTGCGCGAGGCCATCGTCGCACTCGGCGTGGTGCGTGCCGAACGCGGCCAGGACGCCCAGGCCCGGGCACAGTTCGAGCGTTACCTGAAAGACTATCCGCAGGGCCCGGAGACCCGACGGGTGACGCGGCTGCTGGAGTCCCTGCTGCAACGCGGCGAGACCAGCGAAGGAGAGGAGACGGCAGGGGTCGACGGTGAAACCGCGCCGGAGTGGCAGGTATTCGGCAGCTTCGACCAGTTCTATCTGCTCGACCACGCCAAGCTGGACGGACGCGACAGCAAGACCTACCGCTCCGGCCTGCTGAGCACGACCAATCTCAATTTTCAGGGACGTGCCGGCGGCGTCGACGTCAGCGGGCGTTTCTTGGGCGGCAACGAATACAGTTTTCTCAGCGATCACAGCAGCCCAACCAGTGTCAGTTACGCCTACCTCGACCTGGCCGACGTGGATGGCCGCCACCAGGGACGCATCGGCCGCCAGCGACTGCCCGGCTCCGGGGTATTGGGCTATTTCGATGGCCTGCAATACCAGTTCAATTTCAACGAGAGTCAGGCCGTACGCTATGTGTTCGGCTCACCGATGCGCTCGACGCGCGACGGCGTCGACACCGACCGCCACTTCAATGGCCTGGCGCTCGACTTCAACGGCGTCGACGACCGCTGGTTTCTCAGTGTTTACGGGTTCTACCAGAGTTTCGACGGCAGGATCGATCGACGCGCGATTGGTGCCGAGGGGCGCTACCAGGGCGACCGTATCACTGCGTATTCGCTGCTGGACTATGACACCTACTTCGACAAGCTGAACATCTTCTATCTGTTCAGCACCTGGCGAATCCGCGAGGGCACCGTAGCCAGCCTGACCCTGGATCATCGACGCAGTCCCGGGCTGGCGGTGAGCAACGCGCTTTACACCTTTGGCCTGGACAGCTACAGCGAACTCGACCCAGCGCTGTCGAACAACGACATCAAGCAACTGGCAAAAGACCGCAGCCTGATCTATCGCTCGTTATACACGTCGCTGACGCAGCAGCTCGACGAGCGCTGGCAGTTGTCGCTCGACGCCGGGGTCTACAGCCTGCGCGACGACAGTGATGCGGTATCCGACCTGTACGGAGACAGCGCAGACAGCGACGACTGGTATCTGTACGGGCAGCTGATCGGCAACGGACTGTTCAGCCCCGGCGACCTGTTCTCCGCCGGACTGCGTTACACAGACGGCGAAAATGTCAACATCACCTCGGTACAATTGCGCACGCGGATACCCGTCGACGACAAATTGCGTCTCAACCCCCGGCTGCGTCTCGATCTGCTGGACCGCGATGACGGCAATAAGCAGTATCGGGCGTTGCCGAGCCTGTTCGCCACCTATCGCCTGAACAGGCAAACCTCGCTGGAGCTGGATGTCGGCGTGGAGTTCAGCCGCACCGAGCACGACTTCGGCGGCGACCTGGATGACCGATTTCTCTATTTGCGCGCCGGGTACCGGCGCGATTTCTGACCGATTGCGCTGCCTTTCACTTGTTCTTGATATGGCAAAGCTTGCACTTGGTCGGCCCCGCGGGTTTTTCCAGCTCTTCCACGGTGTACTTGTGACAACCCTTGCACTTGTCGTGGAACGCCTTCTTGTTCTTTGGCGCCAGCACCGAAAACCCCTCGACCGGAGACGCCTTTTTCTTGTGACATTCCGAACAGGGTTTGATGGTTTCACCCTCGGTGTACGTGTGATGACAACTCGCACACTCGATGCCGCGCACCGTGGCATGCAGCGAATGGTTGAAGGTGACGACGCCCGTTTTCGTCTCGAAGGTGATCACGGACTTGTCGTCGGGGATGGTCGCTGCCGCGTGCACCAGCAAAGGCAGCAGTAAAGACAGGCCCAAAATCAGAGCTTTCAAAGCGCGCATTATCGTATTCCTCATCAACTGCCAGAGAATGAAAATCCAGGCACCAGCACTGGCGATCTGCGTGTCGCTATCGTGATTCAAATTATCACAATAAATGTAAGAAAAAAATTACCGGATCGGGCAAGGCGCGGCGAGCGCAAGGGCATCGCGCCATCACTGCTTCAGCCACAGCCGCCCTTCTTCACCACACGCTTCTGCAGCCTCACCCGCTTGCGGTAACTGCTCGGCGCCTCATGATGTGGATCCGGCAGTGACGCGGGATGACGCGACCCGAACGCCCAGCGCAACGGATACCGCAGCGTCCCATCGGGCACCCCCGCATCGGCGACCTTGCTGCCGCCATGCGCTGGCGAGAACTCCGCCAGCCAGCGGTTGATCCCACCAGCGAGGATGTAGGCGTTCGGTCGCGACGCAATCGCCATAGCCAGTTTCCAGGCCTCGGAGGCGCGTGCCTCGTCGTTGCTGATGAACACGATCACCCCGTTGTCCGGCAGCCTGGCAAACTGTTCCCTCTGCTCGACCAACTGATCCATCGCGACGCGCTGCGCACCCCAGAGATGAAAAAGATTCCAGTCGCGCTCGTCGCGTACATCGATCAACCGAAGGTCGACATAGTTGTTGTGCATCAGCGCCATCAGCTCGGCCGGTTCGATCTGTACCTGGCGCTCCGCCAGCCTCGGCTCAAGCTCGGCGGCCAGGAAGCGCCATTTGTCGGCCGGTAAGGGTTGGCCGTACCAGGCGAGCCCTGCCGCGGCCAGCAGCAGCACCGCCGCACCTAACAGGTGCAGATGGCTAGCGCGCATCGCCCTGTCCGTAGATCCGTCGGCGCAGGGTCTCACCGAGCCAGAAAATACCGATGGCGATGCCGACCAGACCCAGGATCACCACACCGGTCGGCAGCCCAAGCCACGCCTGCAGCGTCAGGCGGCCGAAATCGCTCGTGTGCCAAAAATCGTTGAACCATGCCACCGTCTCGCCGAAACCGACGATCCCGACCGCCGTGCCGGCGACGAACCAGATCGCGTCCAGTTTGAGCGTCGAGGCGCCGACCAGCGAGGTGCCGGGGCAGAAGCCGCCCAACACGAACCCCACGCCCATGACCAGCCCGCCGACGATGCCCGGCCACAGGTAGGTCGGGTTGACCCAGACCTCGTCATAGTCCAGCCAACCCAGCGCAGTCGACCAGAAGATCAGCAGGGCGGCCACTAGGATGGCGGTTAAAATCACCTTGAGTACCGTCAGATCGCGCCAGTAGAACTGGGCGGCCAGCCGCCGCGAGTCACCAAAGCCCGCGGACTCGAGGATGAAACCGAACGCAAAACCGATCAGTCCATAGACCAGCCAGGCAGCGGCCTGACCGAGTTCGGCACTGAGTTCGAACGGCGCCATCAGTTGTCTCCCGCCGGCCGTTGCCACAGTCGGCGTACAAACCAGGCGAGCAGATAACCGCCGGCGAACACCGCGAGCATGAAGGCCCAGCTGCCCGCCGACAATACGGCGCCGCCGCTCAGCGCCTGGCCCGAGGTACAGCCGCGTGCCAGGCGCGCCCCATAGCCCATGAAGATGCCGCCGATGAAGGCCATCGCCCATCGGGTGTGCGTGCTGATCTGCGGACCATGCCGCGTCTCGACGCGCACGCGGCCACGCAGCCAGCCGGAGACAAAACCGCCGACCAGGATGCCCGCGACCTGCCAGACGATCCAGTGGTCCAGCGGATTGCGTTCGCCGCCGGCCATGGCCGCCAGGTACGGCGTGGTATCGACATGCCGCGGCACGACCAGGTCTTCGAGCGCCACCAGGACGCGGTTGACGCCGCCCGAGGAGCCCAGACCATGGCCGGTGAGGAAAAACGTCAGCGCCAGCAGGGCGCCGAGCAGTGCGCCGGCGATGTAGGGGTCCCAGTAGCGCTCATCTTTCGGTCGCGTTGGCATGTTCAGGGGTTCTCCTTCGGTGTCGCCTCGCTGGTGGAAATCGGACCCGGCAGCGGCAGTTGCAGGCCACCATCGCCAGCCAGTTCCCAGCGCTCCTTGATCGATTCTGGAACACCATAAAATCGGCTAGGCAAGGTATCGCCCGGCAGATAGTCGGCGAGCGCGAAGCGTGCGCCGGGATCGTGCTCGTGACAACGCGTGCAGTCGCGGTTCGCCTCGCCCAGGGCGACGTTGTGATGCAGGTGATGGGCGCGCAGCTCCGCCCTCAGCGCCGGCCGCGCCACGCCCTGCGCGGCCAGGCGGGAACGGACCAGGTCGACCTTCGCCGCGCTGTCCAGCCGCAATTCCATGCTGTCCACCCGGGTGTCGCGATCGGCATCGAATAGATCAACCAGCGCGCCGCGATAGACGTTGCCGTCCAGCAAGGCTGCCCTGAGCGTTTCCTTGCCGACCTCTTCGCCGGTCTCGCCATCCACCCAGTACCAGCGCGTAACCAGGTTCATGGGCGCCCAGCGTTCGGTGCCGTCGGCGTCCTGCCGCTGCATCAGCAGCGGCTGGTAGCCGCTGACATAGGCGCGGCCGAGGTCATCCGGTTCGCCCTGTTCCAGGCCACGGTAGTGGATCAGGTATTCGCCATCGGCAGTCAGCACACTGGCATCGACCTGCCGGCGTGCCGGCATATGGATCTGCGGCACATGGCAGGCCTCGCAGGACAGCACGGAAAAATGCGTCTCCTGCTGCGGCAGCCAGTCATGTCCGGCGCCATCGGTGTGGCAGCTGGTGCAGGTCCGCAACCCGTCACCCGGATGGGCCTGCGCAGACGCCGAATCGGCGCCGGGTAGGTGGTCCGGTGGCGCCTCTGCATAGTGGCAGTCACGGCACTCCACCAGCCGCTGCGCATGCACGTCCCAGGGGCGACCCAACCGATCCTTGTCACGCAGGTTGAGTGCTGAGAGGCGTATCGGTTGCGACGAAAATACCTGCCCGGTGGTCTCGGTCTCCCAGTTGTCGGCGGTACCGAGTGTCAGCGCCAGCGGCCTGTCGTCACTGTGGACCCGCCCATGGCACCCGCCGCACTGGGCCGGCCGCGGATGCACCATCGCGACGGTGGCCATCTCGTCTTCGTCCAGCGCCGCCGGGTTCCACGCGTAGCCCGCGCCGGTGCGCCGCAGTATCCCGCTGCCGATCAGCGTCGCGGCCACCGCCCAATCGGGTCGGTCCGACCTTAGCGCGGCCTGCCACTCGGCGACGTTGGGGTTCTCCAGATGGCAGAGGAAGCAGTTCATCTGACTGTCTTCATCGTCGGCGATGCGCGGACCCTGCTGCATCAGGACGCGGCGCTGCGGCTGCAACTCGTCGTCCACCACGCTGGCGTGGTAGGCGTGTGTGGCGTTGAAGGCGTCTTCCTCGATGTCGTGGCACTGGCTGCAGGTCATCGCCGTGGACAGTGGCCGGCCCGACTCATGCACCATCTCGCCGTCGACATCGAGCAGCGGGATCGGTTCATGTTCCAGCATCGAGCGCATGACGGGGTCCGCCTCGTAGCCGAGCAGCTGCCAATCCATACGCCCCGACTCGGCATGACAATCGGGGCACTGAAGCGCCCTCTCTTTTGACACCACCATGTGATTCTGCGGAAGGTACATCTCTGTCGGGGCGAAGTCGTACTGCCCGCTGAACGGCAGACCGGTCACCTGCGCGCCGACGCGCAGTGCAGTATCCCAGTCGAACTTGGTCCAGAAGCCCTCGTCGCCGTAGACGTGCGGTAGGATGAAATGCCGGTACTCGGTATCGTAGACCTGCCGGCCGCGATGGATCTTGAAGGGGTGGATCTTCGCCTGGTCGTCGGTGCGATCACCGAGTGGTGCAGCTATCTGGGTCACCCGATCCGGATCGATCTTGTCACCCAGCAGGTAACGACTGCCGCGGCCGTTGTACCAGGCATACTCGGGTTGCGCGCCCTTCACCCAGGTGAAGCGCCCCTTGATCTTCAGATACAGATGCTCGTTCGTGATCGGCAGGTCCTGGCCGGCTTCGGACCAGTCCCAGCTCAGCTTGGTGCCTTCCTTGACCGCCATCGACGGTATATGGCACGTCTGACAGGCGACGCGCTCAGTATGCCCGTCGATGCGGCGGTCGGCGTGGATATCGCCGCCTTTGTGGCAGGCCGTGCACAACAGGCGGTTCTTGTCGTCCACGCTTACCGTCAGCAGACGGCCGGGCGGCAGATGGTCTTCCGCCTGATGGCAGTCTATACAGTGGAATCCCAGTCGACCCATGTGCACATCGATCTCTGGATTGGGAAACAGCAGGCTCTCGTCGAGATCGCCGTGCTTGACCGCGTTGCCACCACCCGCCATGAAGTGGCAGGCGCCGCAGTTCGCGCGCGTGGGCAGACCTACACTGCGCGCCGCCGCCAGAAGATCGACGTCGGCCGCCGGCAGACCTGCGTCGCCGGCATCCTTGTGATACATGCCGGTCTGCTCGTGGCATACCAGACAGTCGACCAGTGTCTCGTCGCTCAAGTCGAAGGTGTCGTCTTCCCAGCCGAAGCCGATGTGGCAGCTGGTGCAGCCCGGCCAGTTGGACTTGATCCCGATGCAGAAATTGTTGATCAAGTTGCGCTTGCCGATGCGCACCGGCTCATCATGCCCCGGGACCTCGACCGGATCACCGGCGAGATTCCAGTGCGCGGTCTGCATAATGTCGCTGGCCGCCTTCGGGTGGCATTCGAGGCAGGCACGCGTCACCGACGGGCCATCCGGGAAGGGTCTCTCGAAGAAGGTGCTGTGATCGGTCAGCGGGCCGCGCTCGGGCAGAAATTGCGAGGGATCCTCGGCGGCTTGGGCGCGAGCGCCTGACATGATCAACACGCCACAGACAATTAAGATGCTACTTGTTGATCGCATAGAATCAGACTATCGAGTTCCGTGTTGTTCTCCAAGCACGGGACACTAAAAAGCTGCTCTAGATCAATCATTTAGTCGGCCATTGACGCGACTGCGAAAGGCTTTCCTTATGCCGGGTCGCTCGCGCGCCAGATTCTGGCGTCGCGGGGATCGGATTGACCTGTGGCAACCCTGATCGTTGCTCGAAAAATTCCCCGACGCTCAAGAAAGTGTGAGGCAGATTCCAGCCTTCATCTCTAAGCGGGCCCGAATTGCGAATTGTCAATGTGGACTATCGGCCCAAGCGCCCCAAATAGCACCCGTAGCTGTTCCCAGCAGCGTTGCATCAAGAGGAATTTGTTATGTTTGCGAGAAAACTCATGGCAATGGCGGGGGCGCTATTGATGACCGTCGGCGCGCCACTGTACGCGCAAGACAACACACTCTCCGAACAGGAGATCGAGGACCTTCGATACATGCGCGAGGAAGAAAAGCTGGCGCGCGACGTATACGCCGAGCTCTATCAATACTTCAAGGAACGCGGCACCGAGATGATCGTCCTCGCCAAAATCGCCGAATCCGAGCAGCGCCACATGAACGCGATGCGGCGACTGCTCGCCAAGTATGCAATCGAAGACCCCGCAGCAGGCCTGGATCCGGGCGAATTCGACAACAGCGTGCTGAGCACCCTGTACGAGAACCTCGTCTCAGACAGCGATGCCAATGCGACCATCCTGGGCGAACCGAGCAGTGGCGGCAAGACCGGCCCCGAGGCGGCACTCTATGCCGGCGCCTGGATCGAGGAGCGCGACATGCTGGACATTGTAGAGGCGATCTCAAACACCAGCCGCGCCAAGATCGTCGGCGTCTACACCAACCTGCTGTGTGGCTCACGCGCGCATCTCCGCGCCTTTGTCCGACGGCTTGGCGCAGACGACTATCAGCCTCAGCTGCTGTACTCTGCGGAAGAGGCGGCCGGCGGTGTGAAGCCGGAAGAGACCCTGGTATTCTGGCTCGGCGACGCATCGGATGCATTCTGCATGTAGCGGGGACAGGTTCGACCACGCTTGGCGTTCACCTGGAGTGGCAGCGGGCGTTTAGTCTCTGCGCCCTCGCCCACCCTTTGCCCTTGACCGCAAGCCCCATGGCGCAACGCGCGATGACGGCCGTGTTTCGCCCAGAGGTCCCACGCAAGCGAATTTTTCGTCCAGGCATTAAAGTCTTCCTGACCTTGGACGCTAGCGGCCTGTGGGACCTAACACTGTTTCGCTGCAAATCCCTGGATGGCGATCAACTCCGCTCATCCTCTTCGTCAACTTGCAGAGCTATTCTCCTCAGACGATGATCTGATTTGATTCGCGCCCAGTGATTTTCGCCGCAGACGGTCAGGACCGACAGGCTGCGAGCTTCAGAAATCGGAGTTTACGTCATGCTTTGGTCGCCTGCTGCGATGCCTTGCTCTTACCGATTTCCCGGCACACTACGCTCTTGATGGCAAAGGCCCTGCGTAGGCTGCTGGCCATGTTTGCCCTCATCCTGGTGGGCCAACTGGGCCTGCTGCTGGTCGCACGGCGGGCGACCGTGCCGACTCCCGTTGATATCGCCTGGGCTGCCGGCCTTTCCGCGCTGAGTGCCCTGCTCTGGTACGGCATGATGGAGCGCCCGCTGCGGCATGGCCTGCGGCGGCTCGAGGTGAGGCTGCGCGGGCTGACCGCACGCCGCGATGCGAGCCCGCCGCACAGCCCGGCTGGTGGCGATTCCGATACCGACCGACTTGATCGCCTGCTGAGCTCAAGGCAGGAACGCATAGTCTGCTACACGAACCGTCTCAGGGCGGAGCTGCAACGCCTCAAGGCGATCTATCGCCACTCACACGACGCGGTGCTGATCTTCGACCCGCGCGATGGCCGCCTGATCGACTGCAACCCACGGACGGCCGAGTTTCTCGGCATGGCGCCAAGCCGGCTCGAGGGCCTCCACCTGACCGACCTGCACCACGAGGACGAGGCCTTCCTGCGCAGCCTGGTCGATGACGTGATGAACGCCGCGCCGGGCCGCTATTTCCGCATCCACTATCGTGCCGCCGATGGGCGCGTCGTTCCGGCCGAGGTCGCTGCCTCGCGGATATGCGTCGATGGCGGAGACCTGCTGCTGTGCGTCGCACGCGACATCAGCGAGCGCGAAGATGCTGCGCAACGGATTCAGCACCTCGCCTACCACGACACCCTGACCGGCCTGCCCAATCGAACCCTGTTGACCGACCGCGTCAACCGCGCGCTGGCGCGCGCGCGGCGCACCGGGCAGCTCGGTAGCCTGCTGTTCATCGATCTGGATAAGTTCAAACGCATCAACGACTCCCTGGGACACCCGGTCGGTGACGAACTGCTCAAGGAACTGGCACGTCGCCTGCGCGGCACCTTGCGCGAGGAAGACACCGTCGCCCGGCTCGGCGGCGACGAGTTCGTCGTGCTGCTGGAGGGCCTGGGCCCACGCGCGGACGGCGCGGTGGCGAAGGCGAGCGAAATCGCGGAAAAACTGCGTGGGGTGTTCACCGACGCCTACGAGCTAAACGGCCACGAGCTGTATGTCACGGCGAGCATTGGTATCGTGACTTTCCCGCAGGACGGCGACACCGTCGACACGCTATTGCGACATGCCGACACAGCGATGTATTACGCCAAGGGCGCCGGACGAGATGCCGCCCGGGTGTTCGAGCGTCGCATGGACGAGGCCGTCAGCTCACGCTTGCGGCTGGAGAACGAACTGCGGACAGGCCTGCGCGACGGCGAGTTCATACTCTATTTTCAACCCGTGCTGACCATCAAGGACGGCCGGGTGCTCGGCGCCGAGGTACTGCTGCGCTGGCAGCACCCGCGAGACGGCCTGATCTCGCCCAAGGAGTTCCTGCCCTACATCGAGAACAGCGCCCTGATGCTGAAGCTCGACGACTGGGTGTTGTCCGAATCCTGCCGACTGCTCGGCGACATTCAGAAGGACCCGACGCTGTCGCCGCCAGACTGTCTGTCGATCAATATCAGCCACCAGCAGTTCCACCAGCCCGACTTCGTCGATCGGATCACCGCGATACTGACCGCGACCGGCGCCGATCCCTGGCGCCTGCAGTTCGAGATCACCGAGACGATGTTGATCAAAGACATCAAGGAGTCCGTTGCCTGCATGAGCGCGCTCAAACAGCTCGGTATCCGCTTTGCGATCGACGACTTCGGCACGGGTTACTCGTCGCTCTCCAGCCTTCGCCAGCTGCCGATCGATACCCTGAAGATCGACCGCACCTTCATCCGCGATATCGCTACTGATCCAAACGATGCGGCGATTGTCAGGGCAATACTGTCGATGGCCCAGCATATCGGGCTCAACGTCATCGCCGAGGGGGTGGAGACCCGCGAGCAGCTGCAGTTTCTGCGCGACGCAGACTGTACCTACTATCAAGGCTATCTGGCGCGCCCACCGTTCTCGCGCGAGACATTCCGCGAGGAGCTGAACTTCAGCGCGGAGCTGCACGGGCTGACCGACATGCCGCCGGCGGAAACTGTTTCCTGCGCTGGCCGGGAAAGCGTCGCCGTTGCGCGGTCGGACGGATGACACGGCGCTCGCGTTGCGACTCGGATACACGCCTGCAGAGCGGCTGTCGTGGTCGGCGGCCGGACACCGGAGGATGCGGTGCCGGCATAGCTGACACTACGTCAAACCGGCTTTGACGAGCGCACCCCGTGACAGCGGGCATAGCGCTTCCCGCCGCAGGAAGTGGGTGAGACAAACGGGCTAATCGCGCCGCAGCGCGTCGCTGACCGCAATGGGCGTGGGAAAGCGCAGCACGACCAGATAGGACGAGACCAGAAAGGTCAACAGCGTGGACAGCTGAATCAGGTAAGAGGCCTCTGCGCCGATGACCTGGCTCTCCACCGCCAGCACCGCCAGCAAGAGCGAGAACTCGCTCATCTGACCCAGCCGGTAACCCACCTCATGCGAACGCTTCTCCGACTCGCCGGTGCGCAACAGCAACCAGCGGAATACCGGCGGTTTCAACAGCATCAATGCCAGCGCCAGGATCGCGGCCGGCAAAATCACCTTGCCGATCACGCCGACATCGAAGCCCGCCCCCAGCGAGAAGAAAAACAGCACCAGAAAGAAATCACGCAGGGGCTTGAGACTCTCGGCGATGAACATCGAAATCGGGCTGGAGGCGAGCACCACGCCGGCGATGAAGGCACCAATTTCGGCCGACAGGCCCAACAGCATGGCCAGCTCCGCCATACCCAGGCACCAGCCGATGGCCATCAGGAAGATATATTCCTGGATCTTGTCGAACTTGCGGATCAGGCGGATCAGCACATGGCGCTCGACCATCCAGGCGAAACCGATGAGCGCTGGCAGCGACACCAACAGCTTGGCGACATCGGCGATCCCCATGCCCCCGTGTGCGCTGCCCTGCACGACCAGCAGCAGCACGATCGCCAGCAGGTCCTGCAACAGCAGTATGCTGATGATAACTTCGCCGGTGCGTTGATGATGCAGCATGGTTGTCGGCAACAACTTCAGGCCGACGATGGTGCTGGAGAAGGTGGCCGCGCCGCCCACCAGCAACGCCTCCTGCCAACGGAAGCCGAACACCAGGGAGACACCGAAGCCCACCGCAAAGAACACCAGTGAACTCAGCAGCGTAACTTGGGTGGTCTTGGTCACCATCCGAATCAGCTCCTGCGGCTGCAGGTTCAGGCCAAGCAGAAACAGCAGAAACATGATCCCGAACTCGGAAATGCTGCGGATCAGCTCCGGATCCGAGACGAGACCCAGCGCGGATGGCCCCAGTAACGCGCCCAACAGAATATAGGCCACCAGCAGTGACTGACGCGCGAACAGCGCTACCGTCGCAAAGATCGCAGCACCGGTGAAGACGAGGAATATCGTAAAGACGATAGGATCGTGCTGCATGTCCATACCCGTTTCGGGTCCATGTCGCACGATAGCAAGAGCGCTGCCACAAAAAAACACCCGCCGAATAGCGGGTGCCCGGATGCAGCACAAGGCTGCATCCGGCGGTCTGCCTACTCGGTCTTGCTCAACTTGAGGGCACCCAACGATGCCTGCGGATCCGACTTGCGCGTCGACTTCGTCTTGCAGTGACTGGTCACGGAACGACCGTCTTTGCGCGTGTAGCCGTCGACCCAGACGCACTCGGCGGCGCCTGTACATGCGTCCTGTTGCATGGCATTGCAGCGGCTGGCGGCGGTGCCTGCCGCTGGTGCCAGCGACGCACCAATGAGCAGCGTGAACCAAACGGCGTGACGGGAACGGGTAAGATAAGACATGGTGTTCTCTCCTTAGAACCATATGCGACACCGATCCTGGTGTCGCTGGGAAGTGTAGCCTGCCGCCGGGCGTGGCTCAAGCCATCTGTCAGGGGCGGCAGTCGATAGTGCTGCAGGTCCGGCCATCGGTCCAGACCGCGCCCTCCAACCTTACCCCCTGCAGACCAGCGCCGCCAATACGCGCACCGCTGAGATCGGCAAAGCTCAGGTCGGCCGCACTAAGGTCTGCATTGGTCAGATCGGCGTAACGTAGGTTGGCGCCTTTCAGATTGGCGTCGGCGAGCATCGCATAGGACAGATCGGCGCGGCTCAGGTCGGCATAGCGCAGGTCGGCGCGGCGCAGATCCGCTTCGGTCAGATTGGCGCCGGCCAACGAGGCATTCGCCAGTTGCGCGCCGGCAAGCGATACCGCGGTCAGTTGCGCACCGCTGAGCTGACAGCCCTCGAGTGAGACGCCGGGTGCCGGGACAGCCGCACAGTCGCGGTCGCCTTCGGCGGTTCGTTGGCCGACCAGCGAGACTCCCAGCATCAGCAGGCCAAGTACCAAGGTCGCCACGACGATGGTGCGCATCGCGCGCGTCCGATCCTGTCGGCTCAGCGCATCCTGCTCCGCGGCCATCTCCTGATCATCGCTGCGCAGCTGCAACGGCACTACCTCCGGCACGCTACCCAGGCGGCGCCATGCGCGCCGATCGCCACTGACCTCGTCATCGAGATCGAGTTTGCCGTCGAGCACAAAATGCCGGACTTTGGCGCTGCTCAAGGGGCCGCGCACTTTGGTACCGCGACGCACGAACCAATCCAAGCCGCTGCCCCTAGCCCCCATATCTCTCCGATTTCCCCCAGTCGATCGCTATTGCAGATAGCGGCTTGGCGGCCGATAACTTGTGCACCACCCCGGGCCCCAACACCAGATAGTGAAAATTCCCGCAACACTGTTGCCGCTGGTCGCCGACGTCGGACGCCGCGAGATCCCCTCTCTGCTCAAACAGCTGCAAGTGGGACAGACGCTGCAAGCCCAGGTGCTCAGCCAGGTGCAGCCGGGGCTGCTGCGGCTGCAGATTGCGACGACGGAACTGCTCGCACGCAGCCAGCTGATGCTACCCCCCGGAAAACGCCTGCAGCTCGAGGTCATCAAAGGCCAGCCGCTACCCGAGCTGCGTATCCTGCCGCAGGTCGCGGCACCGGACCGCCAGCAGCTGGCGGTGCGCTCGGCCCTGGCGCGCCAGCTGCCGACAGCCGAGGTACGCGCGGCACTGCGCAGCGCCATCGGCGAGGCGAGCCATCATGCAGTACCGCCCCGCCAACGCGAGGCGGCTGAGCTGTTTTCCACGATTCTGCGCAGCGCGGGTGTCAGGCTGGAACAACTCAACCCGGCAACGTTGCAGCGCGCGATTCACCTGAGCGGACTGTTTCACGAGACCCGCCTCGCCAGCGGCATGCCGGCGGATGCGGCCGACAACAAGACGCAACAGTTACAGCTGCTGCAGCTGCTGATCCGCCTCAGCAGCGGCGGCAAAACCCAACAAAAAGGCATTGCCGAGCCACCGGTCAATAATGACCAGACCGGCAAGGCAAAGGCAGCCCTCGGCGACTCGCTGATCAACCGCTTGATGCGCCTGGTCGAGGGGTCACTGGCGCGCATCCAGCTGCAGCAGGCCGCCAGCCTGCCCAATGAGGAGGGCCAGCGCCAGGCGTGGCAGCTCGACCTGCCGATCCAGTTGCCAGACCAGACGCACGAGGCCAAGCTGCGCATCGAGCGCGAAGCGGCCGGCGGCGACCAGGGTGCGGCGGCCAGCTGGGCGGTCAATCTGGCCTTTCAATTCGACAGTATCGGCGGCCTGCAGTGCCGCATCGTGCTGGCCGGCGAGCGCGTGTCAACGACATTCTGGAGCGATAGGGCATCTACCCACGAACGCGTCGAACAGCGCCTGCCGGTTCTGCACGAGGCGTTCGAGGCGCAGGGTCTCGAGGTCGTGCATCTGGGCGGTGTATTAGGTGAGCCGACCGAACCGTTGATCACAGTGCCGGTACCGGACAGCCTGTTGGACGAGCGCGCCTGAGATGAAGCGGCCGAATCGCACCGTCAGTGGCCACACCGACATCGCCGTGGCACTGCGCTATGACGGCCACAACGCACCGCGGATCACGGCCAAGGGCGAACAGCAACTCGCAGAACGGATCATCGAGGCCGCCGAGGAGGCCGGCGTTCCGCTCTACCCGGATCCGGAAATGGCAATGATCCTGTCGCAGGTCCCGCTCGGCGAGGAGATTCCGGACAACCTGTACAAGGCGATTGCAGAGGTGATCGCGTTCGTCTACATCCTGGCCGGCAAGGTGCCGGAGGGGTTCGTGCCGGATCCACCCTCGCCTGACTGATGTTTCACCGAAAATTTCACCAGCTCTCGGAATGCTGGCGAGATCTGCTGGTCAATGGGCGAGGATCTGGCTGAGGAACAGCTTGGTCCGATCCGATTGGGGATTGTCGAAGAAGTCATCGGGGCGATTCTGCTCGATAATCTCACCGCCGTCCATGAAGATCACACGGTTGGCCACCGTCTTGGCGAAACCCATCTCGTGGGTCACGCACAGCATGGTCATGCCGCTCTCGGCCAGCTCGATCATGGTATCAAGCACCTCTTTGATCATCTCCGGATCGAGCGCCGAGGTCGGCTCGTCGAACAGCATGATGCTCGGGTTCATGCAGAGACTGCGGGCGATCGCGACGCGCTGCTGTTGACCCCCGGACAGCTGGCCCGGGTACTTGCCTGCCTGCTCCGGGATCTTCACCTTCTCGAGATACTGCATGGCGATCTCCTCCGCCTCCTTGCGCGGCATCTTGCGCACCCAGATCGGAGCCAGGCAGCAGTTCTCCTGCACCGTGAGGTGTGGAAACAGGTTGAAGTGTTGAAACACCATGCCCACTTCGCGGCGGATCTGGTCGATGTTCTTGATGTCGTCGGTGAGCTCGGTGCCGTCGACGAAGATCTGCCCGCGCTGGTGCTCCTCGAGGCGGTTGATGCACCGAATCATGGTCGATTTTCCTGAGCCGGACGGCCCGCAGATCACGATCCGCTCGCCCTTTTTAACCTCTAGATTGATGTCCTTGAGCACATGGAACTGGCCGTACCATTTGTGCACGCCGCGCAACTCGATCGTCAACTCATCGGATACCACGGGACCAGGACCAGGGGTCGGCGACTCAGACATGATGCGCTCCAGATTTCAACGCTTGTGACCGGTATGCAGCTTGCGCTCGAGCGCCATGCTGTAGCGCGACATACTGAAACAGAATACCCAGTAGACGAGGGCGGCAAAGGTCAGGCCTTCGATGGAGAATCCGAGCCACTTGGGATCGGCCAACGCAGCCTCGATCATGGCCAGCATATCGAACAGGCCGATGATGAGGACCAGGGTAGTGTCCTTGAACAGGGCAATGAAGGTATTGACGATGCCGGGGATCACAAGCTTCAGCGCCTGCGGCAGGATGATCAGACTCATGCTCTGCCAATAGCTTAGCCCCATTGCCTGCGCCGCCTCGTACTGTCCCTTGGGGATGGCCTGCAGACCACTGCGCACCACCTCGGCCATGTAGGCGGACTGAAACAGCGAGATGCCGATCATAGCCCGCAGGAGCTTGTCGAAGTTCGTCCCCTCGGGCAGGAACAGGGGCAGCATCACCGATGACATGAACAGTACGGTGATCAACGGCACGCCGCGCCAGAACTCGATAAACACAACGCAGACCGATTTGACGATCGGCATACTGGAACGTCGCCCCAATGCCAGCAGGACGCCCAGCGGGAAAGACGCCGCCATACCCACGGAGGCCAGGATCAGCGTGAGGGTCAGACCGCCCCAGCGGCTGGTCTCGACGTGCTCCAGACCGAGTACGCCGCCCGAGAACAGGTAGAACGCGATCACCGGATAACCGAACAGCACGAAAAACCCGAGCCACAGCTTCCAGGGAAACTGCTTGATGAACAGTGGGATCATCAGAACGACCAGGAGTATGGCCGCCAGATTGATGCGCCAGTATTGGGCCTCCGGATACAGGCCGTACATGAACTGATTGAGGCGAACACTTACGAAGACCCAACAGGCACCGCCCTTTTCCAGATCGCAGGGCTCGCGCGAATCGCCAACCCAATGCGCCTTGATCAGCGCCCACTCGACCAGCGGCGGCAGCGTGAGATACAACACGTAGGCCGAGGCAAGGGTGAGTACCGTATTCCCCCACGACGAGAACAGGTTGGTGCGCAACCAGCCGATCACCCCAACACTGGTGATCGGTGGCGGCATATCCGGGTGCGGCATGTGCGTAGTCATCAGGCTACCTTTCGACCAACTGTTTGCGCTTGTTGTACCAGTTCATGAACATCGAGATAAGCAGACTGATCGGCAGATAAACACCCATGGTCATTGCAATGACCTCGACCGCCTGTCCTGTCTGGTTGAGAGTCGTGCCCGCAAACACGCTGACCAAATCCGGGTAGCCGATGGCGGTGGCCAGCGAGGAGTTCTTGGTCAGGTTAAGGTACTGGCTGGTCAACTGCGGGATGATCACCCGCATGGCCTGCGGAATGATGACCAGTTTAAGCGTAACCTGCGGGCGCAGGCCGAGTGCGTAGGCCGCCTCAGTCTGCCCATGGGTGACCGACAGAATGCCCGATCGCACCGCTTCGGCGATGAAGGCGCCGGTATAAATACTTAGCGCCAGCACCAGCGCAGCGAGCTCCGGGATCATCTCCAGGCCACCCTTGAAGTTGAAGCCCTTGAGCTCCGGGTAATCGAAATGCATCGGCATGCCGCTAATCAAAAAGACCAGCAGCGGCAGGCCAAGGATCAGGCGGTCCCAACCGAGCAGTCGGGAAGGGTTGACCGGTGGCTTCCTGGCGCCTGTGCGCCCAGCGCGCCATGAACGCGACGCCGACAATCGCGGTAAGCAGCGCCAGCCACACCAGGCCGAAACCGTCTTCCGTCACCGGCCGGGCAAGAACAGGCCCCGGTTGTTCAGGAACACCGCATCGCCCACATTGATGCTCTGGCGCGGCAGCGGCAACGGCTGCAGTACCGCGAAGTACCAGAACATGATCTGCAGCAGCAACGGGATATTGCGGAATGTCTCGATGTAGACCGTCGCCAGGCGCGCGACCAGCCAGTTCCTCGACAGGCGCGCAACGCCCGACGAAGAAACCGATGAAGGTCGCAAAGAATATACCCAGGCCGGCGACCAGCAGGGTGTTCAACAGGCCGACGAAAAATGTGCGGCCGTAAGTGTAGGTCTCGTCGTAGGGGATCAGGCTCTGCAGGATGCCGAACCCGGCCTCGTTTGACAGAAAACCAAAGCCGGTCGTGATGCCACGCTGCTCCATGTTCTGCAGCGTATTGTTCAGCAGATAATAGCCGAACGCGCCGATGGCAACCACTAGCAGGGCCTGAAAGACCGCCGCGCGAAAGGCCGGGAGCCGCCAGAGCGCCACCTTGGTCGCAACGGCCTGGGTCCTCGGCTTATCCGTTGCCACCGCTGCCCCCGTGTCCCGCGTAGACAAACTGAGGGCCCCGGGGCGATACCACCCCGGGGCGGCTGCGGCTTGGGTCAGTCGAGATCAACGAACCGGCGGCGCGTACTGGATGCCGCCTTTGCTCCACAGCGCATTCAGGCCGCGTGAGATGCCCAGCGGGCTGCCCTCGCCGACGTTGCGCTCGAAGACCTCGCCGTAGTTGCCGACATGCTTGATGATGTTGTAGCCCCAGTCATCGGGGAGACCCATCCATTCGCCCTTCACGCCCTCGACACCCAGCAGGCGGCGTACATTCGGGTCCGTCGACTTGGCCTTCATGTCGTCGACATTCGCCGAGGTGACGCCGAGCTCTTCGCCGTTGACCATCGCAAACAGCATCCACTTGACGATGTTGAACCATTCGTCGTCGCCCTGACGAACGACCGGCCCGAGTGGCTCTTTGGAGATCACCTCGGGCAGCACCATCGCACTCTGGGGTCTTTCAGCTTGATCCGCAGCGCATACAGCTGCGACTGGTCTGAGGTCAGCGCATCACAACGACCCGCCTCGAAGGCCTTGACCGTCTGGTCCGAGGTATCGAAGGTGATCGGCGTATAGCTCATCTTGTTGGCGCGGAAGTAGTCTGCCAGGTTCAGTTCGGTCGTCGTGCCGGCCTGGATACAGAACGAGGCACCGTCCATCTCCGTCGCACTCTTCACGCCGAGGTTCTTGGTGACCAGAAAACCCTGTCCGTCGTAATAGTTGACGCCGGTGAAGTTGAGGCCCAGCGAGGTGTCGCGGGTGTAGGTCCAGGTCGTGTTGCGCGGCAGCATGTCGATCTCGCCCGACTGCAGCGCGGTGAAACGTTCCTTGGCCGTCAGCGGACTGTACTTGACCTTGCCGGCATCACCGAAGATCGCTGCGGCGACGCCACGGCACATATCGACATCGATGCCGGTGAACTGGCCTTTTTCGTCAGCCGCCGAGAAACCCGGCAGGCCGGTACTGACACCGCACTGCACAAAGCCTTTGCTCTTGACGGCGTCTAGCGTGGCCCCGGCCGTCGCCGCGCCGGAAAACACGAGAGTCGCGCCCAGCGCGACGAGGAACTTGGATTTCATTTAGTGGATCTCCTCCGCGTTCTTGCGAATTCTTATCTGTCAGCAATCAACATCTGTGCCAAATAGGCCGATGCGCACAACGGCTTTACGACCGCAGCGGAGGGAGTGTGTCTGCCTGGGCTGCGAGCGTCAAGGCGCAGCCACGCGAAGCTAAGGTGTCGGAGGGCTCGCACCAAACCGGTGAGCAGGGCGCAGGCATGTCTCAAAGCTGTGCAGAATTGTCGCCCAAGCGTCCCGAATCAATCCGTGGGATGCGTTGCTTCCGCGATCAGTTCACGCAGGCGCTGCTCATCCAGTACCGGGACGCCCAAGCGACTCCGCCTTGCTGAGTTTGGAGCCGGCCTCCTCACCCGCCACGAGGTAATCGGTTTTCTTCGAGACACTGCCGGTGACCTTGGCGCCTAGGGCTTGCAGTCGCTCCTTCACCTGGGTGCGCGGCTCCGACAGCGTGCCGGTGAGAACGAAGGTCTTGCCGGACAGCGGCAACTGGCCGGCCGCCGCGAGCGGTTCTGTCTCCGGCCACGCGACACCGGCGTCGCGCAGCTTGGCGATCACTTCCCGGTTGTGCGGCTGGCGGAAAAAGGTGTGGACGTGGCGAGCGACGATCGGACCGACGTCCGGCGTCTCCTGCAGCGCCTCTTCGCTCGCCGCAGCGATCGCGTCGAGGCCGCCGAACTGGCGCGCTAGCGCCTGTGCCGTAGCCTCGCCCACTTCGCGGATGCCCAGCGCAAAGAGGAAACGGGCCAGCGTGGTCCTGCGTGCATCGTCCAGCGCAGCGACCAGGTTGTGTGCCGATTTCTGCGCCCATGCGCTCCAGACCAGCGAGTGCGTCTACCGACAGGCCGAACAGGTCGGCCGGGTCACTGATCAGTCCCTGATCGATCAGCTGGTCGATGAGCTTGTCGCCCAGCCCGTCGATATCCATCGCGCGGCGCGAGGCGAAATGCTTGACCGCCTCCTTGCGCTGCGCGGCGCAATACAGGCCGCCGGAGCAGCGCGCCACCGCCTCGCCCTCGATGCGTTCGATCGTCCGAGCCACAGACCGGACAGTGCGCGGGCATTACCACCGGCGTGGCGTCCGCGGGACGGCGCTCCGGCAGCACCCGGACGACCTCCGGGATCACATCACCGGCGCGCCGCACGTAGACCGTGTCGCCCACCCGGACATCCTTGCGTTGCACCTCATCCATGTTGTGCAGCGTGGCATTGCTGACCGTGACACCACCGACGAACACCGGCTTCAGGCGCGCCACCGGGGTGATGGCGCCGGTGCGGCCGACCTGGAACTCGACGGCCTCGACGTCGGTCAGCTCCTCCTGCGCCGGAAACTTCTGCGCAATCGCCCAGCGCGGTGCCCGCGAGACGAAACCCAGCGCCTGCTGATCGGCGATGCCGTTCGACCTTGAACACCACCCCGTCGATGTCGTACGGCAGCGTATCGCGGCGCGCGCCGATCGTCGGCGAAATAGTCGAGCGCAGCCATCGAGGCCGCTGACCACCTGCAACTCGGGCGAGATCGGCAGCCCCCAGTCTCGGAGCAGCGCCATATTGTCACTGTGGGTGGCGCTCATCGGGTGACCTTCGACCTCGCCCAGGCCGTAGCAGAACATCGCCAGCGGGCGCGTCGCAGTGACCTTCGGGTCCAGCTGGCGCAGGCTGCCGGCGGCCGCGTTGCGCGGATTGGCAAAGGTCTTGTCGCCCTGCTCACGCTGGCGTCGATTGAGCGCCTCGAAGCCCTGCCTCGGCATGAAGATCTCGCCGCGCACCTCCAGCAGCGGCGGCCAGCCACCACCGCGCAGATCGCAGCGGTATCGCAGCGATGGTGCGCACATTCTGGGTGACATCCTCGCCCCGGCGTGCCGTCACCGCGCGTCGCGGCCTGCACCAGACTGCCGTCCTCGTAGCGCAGGCTGATCGCCAGGCCGTCGAGCTTCGGGCTCGGCTGCGTAGCTCATCTCGCCGTCGCGCTCGAGACGCTCGCGCACCCGCCGATCGAACTCCGCCATCGCCTCGGCGGACAGCGCATTTTCCAGCGACAGCATCGGGCACGCGATGCTACGACCTCGTCGAAGGCCGCCAGGGGTGCGCCGCCGACCCGCTGGGTCGGTGAGTCCGGCGTGACCAGTTCTGGATACGCGGCCTCGAGTGCCTGCAGCTCGCGGAACAGGCGGTCGTATTCACTGTCGGGATCTGGGGATCATCCAGCACGTAGTACTGGTAGTTGTGCTGCGCTATCTGCTCACGCAGCTGTCTGCGCCTCGCGCGCGGATCGCCTGATCAAGGCTCAATAGCGCGCTCCGCGCCAGCCTGATCTTGCGCCGATGCTCGATGATGGATTCGCGCGTGTGCTCCTGCATCTGCCGTGTCAGTTTGTTGCGGCGCTCATCCTGCACCTCGGCATGCAACAGACCAGCCAGCCGATGCGGCCGTCTGCAGCAGCTGATCATAGATCTGCAGCCGTCGCGCACACCGGGTAGCTGGGTGAACAGCGACAGGCCGGGTGTCGTGAAACGCGCCATGTTGTCAGACCGGGAAACTGCCCGGCTCGACGCTGCTCGCCATACTGAACATCACGCGCCCACTGGCCGGTTCGTGGAAGTGGTAGATCGACATATCGCCAAATACCAGACCGGCGACGCTGCAGGCCTTCTCGATCGCCGCTCCCGAAAAGCCACCCTCAGGCGCCGCCAGGTTCACCACGACGATCAAACGCTCTATTTCGTCATGGAGTGCCGGATCCGTCGCCAGGTAGTCGCCGTCTCCATGGGCATCGAAGCGCAGATCCAACGCGGCCTGCGAGTCCTTATCGGGCTTCTCGGCCACCCATTCGCCGGGCGCCGGTGGCTCAGGGTCGGGCAACGCGCCGGTTCGCCCGGGCTCCGGATCGAGCGCCACCGACTCCGGCAAAGCACCCTGGTCGTCAGCCGACGGGATAACATCCAGATGCGGCTCTGCGCGCGCTGCCGCTCTGTCCACCGGGACCGACTGCGCATCCATCGACATCGCCTTTGCAGCGCGTTTCGGCGCCCGCGGACGCGGCATCGCCCGTTTGTATCTGTCCCACAGGTAGATTCCCGCGACCAACAGGATCCCTAGCAGGACCAGAATCAGTCTAACTACGTCAGGGTCCATTGCAGCTCGCCGTTGCCCATCCCGTTATGCCTCGATCGGCCGGTAAGTCGATCGTTCAATCAGATCGCCGCCAAGGCTGCCGCCTCTTCCACATCCACCGACACTAGCCGCGACACCCCGGGTTCGTGCATGGTGACGCCGCTCAGCTGATTGGCGACCTCCATGGTCACCTTGTTGTGTGTGATGAAGATGAACTGCACATGTTCCGACATTTCCTTGACCAGCGCCGAGTAGCGGCTCACATTGGCATCATCCAGCGGTGCGTCGACTTCGTCGAGCATGCAGAATGGCGCGGGATTGAGGCGGAAGATCGCGAACACCAGCGCCACGGCGGTCAAGGCCTTTTCGCCGCCCGACAACAGATGGATGCTGCTGTTACGCTTTCCGGGCGGCCGCGCCATGACGGTGACGCCCGTATCCAGCAGGTCTTCACCCGTCAGCTCGAGATAGGCGTGCCCGCCGCCGAATAGTTTGGGGAACAGCTCCTTGAAGCCGGCGTCGACGCGATCGAAGGTCTCTTTGAAGCGTGTCCGAGTCTCCCGGTCGATCTTGCGGATGGCCTCCTCCAGCGTCGCCAGTGACTTGCTGACGTCCTCATGCTGGCTGTCGAGATAGTCCATGCGCTCGCTCTGTTCCTTGAACTCCTCGATGGCCGCCAGGTTGATCGGCCCGAGGCGCTGGATCCTGCTGGCCAGCGCCTCGGCGCGCGCCTGCCACGCCTCTGGCGCGGCCTCTTCGGGCATCTCCGCCTCCAGTTGCGCCCGCTCGAGGCCGGTCTCGGCAAGCTGTTCCTCGAGCGTCTTGCTGCGTACCAGAAACTCCTGGCGGGCCATGCGCGTCTGGTCCAAACCGCCGCGCTCGTTCTGGACGCGCTGTTCAGTCAAATGCCGTGAACGCTCGAGCTCGCGCAGCGCATGGTCAATGCCCTCGAGATCCTTGCGTGACTGCGACAAGCTGGCCTCGATCGCCGCTCGCACCTGCAGCTGTTGTTCCAGCTTGGCCTGCTGCTCGCCGACCGGCGCCTTGCCGGCCTCCAGCGAGGCCTCGAGATCGGCACAACGCTCGCCGAGCTGGGTCAACTGCTGTTGCATACGTCCGATACCCGAACGCAGCGAATCCTCCGAACTGCGCATCGCCTCGACGCGCAACGCGATCTCGTGCACCCGGTTGCGGGCTTCACCGGCCGTCGTGCGCACGTCATCGAGCGCAATGCGCAATTGATCGCGCTGCGCCACCAGCTGTTCGCGGCGTTTGCCGAGGTCCTCGATCGACGCCAACGCCTGATGCAGACGGGTGCGGGCGCTCTGCATGTCCGCCGCGCCCCGTTCGATCTGTTGCTGCAGATCCCGTGCGTCCGCCGCCAGGCCCTCCAGGCGATGCCGGATCTGCTCTGCGCGCGCCTGCTTGCCACTCATCAGTGCGCGCACCTCGGCGAGGACGCGTTGCGCGGCCTCGACGTCACGCTGCTGCACCTCGCGGGCCTGTTCTGCCTCGGCCAGGGTCAGTCGGTCGTCGGCCAGCTGGTCGGTCAGCTGCTGCACCTCCGGCTCCAGGTCGGCCTGACGCTGCAGCAGCGCCCTGATCTCCTGCTCGCGTGCCAACACACCGGCACCTGCATCTGCCCCGCGCTGCGCACTCATCCAGCCGCGACCGACGCACAGGCCATCCGGGGTTACCAGGCACTCGCCCGCGCCGAGCTCGCTGCGCCGCCGCAGTGCCTCGGTCAGATCGCTGGCAGTGTAGATACTGTTCAGGACATGGATCACGGCCGGCGGGCCGTCGACAAGCGCCGCCAGCGTCCCGTCGCGCGCCTCCGCCTGCGCTCCGTCGCTTTCGAAGAGCGTGAGCGCACCGCGTTCGAGCGCGGCCAAGCGGCTACCCGGTCCCTCGAGCCGCTCCACCATGCAGGCCTGAAGCTGCTCGGCCAGCACGACCTCGACCGCCCGCTGCCAGGCAGCGGGCACCTGCAGGATCTCCAGCAGGCGCGGCGCGGCGGACAGCCCCTGCGCGTTCAGCCATTGTTCGATGCCCTCATCGCCTTCACTGCGCGCGGCCTGCTGCAGCGCCTGCAGCGAGGCCAGGCGCCCTTTGAGGGTCTCGAGCTCGGTGCGGGCGGAAGCCAACGCCTCCTGCAATCCCTGGCTACGTTCTCTCAGCTCGGCGATGGCCTGAACCCGGGCCTCGACGTGCTCGCGCGCCGCCATCAGTGCCGCCTCACCCTCCGTCTCGCGACGCTGCAGATCCGTTATCTCGGCCTGCAGCGAAAGGTCGGAGAGCTGCTCGCGCTCCTCGGCGTTACGTGCAACACGACGCTTGAGCTGCACCTCCTGTTCTTCGAGGTGGTTGATTCGGGTGCGCTCCACCTGCGCCTGCTGCGCCGGTTCGTTGGCGCGCTGGTTGAAATCGTCCCACCCGGTTTGCCAAGCCTGCATGGCGGCCTCCGCCTCCTGCAATTTTTCGACGGCCGAATCCGCGCTAGACCTGGCCTCATCGAGCATCGGCCGATCGCGGTCCAGTTCGCCCGCCAGTTCGGCGAGTCGGCCGCTGTCCTGTGCACTGAGTGCCTGAGCCTGCTCCAGCGCGTGGCGCGCCTGCACGAGGTCGGCCTCCTCGCGACGCCGCGCCTCGCGCGCATACTGGATGGATTCCTCGAGACGCGCGATCTCCGAGCCCACCGCATAGAAACTGCCCTGAATCTCATTGAACGCGTCGTTGGCCTCGGTGTGCGCGGCGCGCTGCTGTTCGATCTTGCGCCTCGAGGTTGCGCTGCTCGGCGAGGGCCGCCTGAAGTCGGTTTTCCTGTTCTGCGATCAGGCGATCGCGCTGCGCGACGTCCGCCAGCATGGCCTCGAGCCGCAGGACCACCAACTCGGCGCGTACCCGACGCTCTTCCTCGCGATAGGCCTTGTACTTCTGCGCAGTAGCCGACTGACGTTCGAGGTGCCTGAGCTGTTTCTGAACCTCTTCGCGCAGGTCGTCCAGGCGCTCGAGGTTTTCACGCGTGTGCCCCATGCGATTCTCAGTCTCGCGCCGGCGTTCCTTGTATTTAGAGATCCCGGCCGCTTCTTCCAGATAGACGCGCAGGTCCTCCGGGCGTGCCTCAATGATGCGCGAGATCATCCCCTGCTCGATGATCGAGTAGCTGCGTGGTCCGAGCCCGGTGCCGAGAAACAGATCGGTGATGTCGCGGCGCCGGCAACGCACGCCATTGAGAAGGTACAGCGACTGGCCATCGCGCGAGACCTGGCGCTTGACCGAGATCTGGCCGTATTGGGCATATTGTCCGCCGGCACTGCCGTCGGCGTTGTCGAAAATCAGCTCGATAGACGCCGTACCGACCGGCTTGCGGCTACTCGAACCATTAAAAATGACATCCGCCATCGACTCGCCGCGCAGCATCTTGGCCGAGCTCTCCCCCATGACCCAGCGCACCGCATCGATCACATTGGACTTGCCGCAGCCATTGGGACCGACGATGCCGACCAGGTTGCTCGGGAACAGGACAGTGGTCGGATCGACGAAGGATTTGAAGCCCGCCAGCTTGATTTTTTCCAGACGCATGGCGCGCAAAGATACAGGATGGCCGACACGCGGCACAAGACAAAACATCCTATACCAGATCGCTGCAAGATACGTCGGTAACCTATTGTTTTGAAAATTTTTCCGTTGATTACTTAAAGTGCTTTGTCGACCTGCAGCAGCGTCAATCGCGTATACTGCGGCGGGTGTGACGCATCGCCAGCAGGACCCGCCATGATGACCCAGCCGAGTAGAGCGCTCGAGACCTTCGAGAACCCGTGCCCGGAGCGCGACTACACCATACGCATCCGCATGCCCGAGTTCACCTGCCTGTGCCCGAAGACCGGCCAGCCCGATTTCGCCACCCTGTATCTGGAGTACGTCCCCGCCGATCGCTGTGTCGAACTGAAGTCGCTAAAGCTCTACGTCTGGTCCTACCGTGACGAAGGAGCATTTCACGAGGCCGTGACCAACCGTATCCTGGACGACCTGGTGCAGGCCACGGACCCCAGATTCATGCGTCTGACGGCCGAGTTCAATGTTCGCGGTGGCGTTTACACCAAGGTCATCGCCGAACATCGAGACGATAGCTGGACGGCGCCGCCCGCGGTCACGCTACCCTGAATCGCCCGCACGGTGGAGCCCGCGCGACCGGCGCCAGACTGCTACATTGGCGTGGATCTCGGCACCTCTGGCTGCCGGGCCGTCGCCATCGATGCGGCAGGTCGTATCACCGCCGAGGCGCGCGTCAATCTGCCGCGCTCGCGACACCCCTACCCCGGCGCTAGCGAACAACATCCTGAAGACTGGTGGAAGGCGGTTATCGAGGTGCTCAGCGACCTCGACGCGCCGCAGACGGGTCGCGTCCGGGCGCTCAGCGTGGACGCCACCTCGTCGACTCTGCTGCTCTGCGATCAAAACGGCGCCCCCTGCTCGCCGGCTCTGATGTACGACGACCGGCGTGCGCTGGCGGAGGCCGATGAGATCGCACGGCTCGCCCCACTCGACAGCCCGGCGCGCGGCGTCTCCTCCGCGCTCGCAAAGCTGTTGATGCTACTGCGCAGCGCGCCACGCGAGGCGGCACATGCGTTACATCAAGCCGACTGGATCAATGGTCGGCTCAGCGGGATCTTCGGCATTGCCGATGAGAACAATGTGCTCAAACTGGGTTTCGATCCGGTCACCCGGCGCTGGCCGGATTGGATCGCTGACCTGGGGGTTTCGCCCGGGCTACTTCCCGAGGTGCGCCCGGTGGGCTCGCCACTGGGCACCATCACGCAATCGCTCGCGAGGCGACTCGGTTGGCCGCATGATGTGAGTCTAGTGGCAGGCACCACCGACAGCAATGCAGCGACACTGGCTGCCGGCATCGATCGCCCGGGCGACGCCGTCACCTCGCTCGGTAGCACTCTGGTCGTCAAACTGGTCAGCGACCGCCCAGTCTTCGCTGCGCGTTACGGCGTCTATAGCCATCGCATCGGGGATCACTGGCTGACCGGGGGTGCCTCCAACTCCGGTGGTGCCGTCCTCAGAGAGTATTTCAACGATTCGGAACTCAAAGAACTCAGCCGGCAGATCGATCCGGGACGGCCGCTCGATCTCTACTACTACCCGCTGATCGTCGCAGGCGAGCGTTTCCCGGAGAGCGATCCGAACAAACAGCCGCGCCTGCAGCCGCGGCCGCAGGCGCCCCATGCGTTTCTTCAGGCCATGCTGGAGGGCATTGCAGACATCGAGGCGACGGGCTATGCGCGTCTCGCCGAACTCGGTGCGCCCTTGCCCCAGCGCGTCTTCTCGGCGGGCGGCGGTGCGGCAAATGCCACCTGGCAAGCGATTCGCGAACGCAAACTCGGCGTGCCTGTGCTAACCGCCAGACACAGCGAATCTGCCTATGGTGCCGCGCTGATTGCCCGCGGGGAGTTCAGGTCCGTCGCGCATGGTGCGATACCCAACTGATAAAGACCACGCCACAGTGGTCCCCGCGGCGAGGTTCAGCTGCCTAGTTTGTCGAGCAGATCACGCGCCGATTCGGCGGCCGCACTATCGGGATTCTCCCGCGCAATGCGTTCCAATATCGGCCGCGCCTCGCTGTCACGGTTCATCGCATGCAGCGCCTGGGCGACATGCAATCCAATGTCCGCATTGCGCGGCGCAATGATCAGCGCCTGCTGCAGTGCTGCCAGACCGTCGCTCTTGCGCCCTTGCTGAAAAAGCACCCAGCCGTAGGTATCGACGATCTCCGCACGCGAGGGCGCCAGTTCATAGGCCCGGGTGGCCAGCTCGAGGGCACGCTGGGGGTCGCTGTCCAGATACAGCCAAGCCAGGTTATTTAGGATTATAGGGTTGGGATCGGTGTAATTGAGCGATCGCTCGTAGGCCTGCACCGCCTCATCGGTCTGCCCGGACTGCTGATTCAACATACCGAGATTCGCCCAACCCGCGCCATCTTCGGCATACTCTTCCAGCCAGTTCCGCAACATCGCGATCCCCTGCTGTGGCTGCCCAGACGCGGCCAGCGCGCTGGCCAACGCATTGACGCGCCGCGAGCTGCGATCGATGCGCAAGGCCGCCTCGCTGGCGGCCAGGGCCTGTGCGGCCTGTCCCTTGCCGCGATACGCCGCCGCCTCGATGTCATAGCCGAACACTTGATCGGGAAAATGTGCCTGAATTTTCTGCGCCACTTCGAGAGCGGCGTCATAGCGTTTTTCCCGCAGCTCCAGCTCGCCCAGCCCAACCCAGACCACTGGGACTTTGTGCTCCACATCCAAGGCAATTGCCCGCTCAAAGCTCACCCGCGCACTCGCGGAGTCGCCCGCGGCGGCCTGGGCGCGCGCTAGCTGGAACCAGCCTTCCATGGCGCCGGGCTGCGACTCGGTCAACTTCTTCAGCGTGTAGGTGGCATTGGCGAAGTCGCCGCTCTGCAGCTGCGCCATGCCCTTCAGATGCAAGACCGCAGGCTGCTCAGCCTGCTTTCGATTCAGACCGGTGAGCAAGCTGTTCGCCTTGAGGCCCTCGTTCTGGCGAAGATAATTCTCCGCCAGCATAAGGATCGGCTGCAGGGCCTCGGGGTTGGTCTGATTCGCACGCTGCAGCCAGCGCTCGGCACTTGCACCATCATTTTGGGTCCGGGCCAGGGCGGCCATCCCAAGCATCGCCCCGAGGTGTTTTGGATCCTGTCGCAGCACTGCCTCGTAGGCGGCAACCGCCTCGCCCGATCGCCGCTCCGCCAGGGCTAGACGTGCGAGATTCATGTGCGCGACCAGAAACTCTGGATCTTTCTCCAAGGCGAGATTGAAGTTTTTCCTAGCAAGATCGAAGTTACGCCCGGATAGATACGCCAAACCGATGAGATTGTCAGGAATCGGGCTGTCAGGCATGCGGTTCTGCAAGGCCTGTGAGGCCGCGATCGCCTTGTCGAACTTCTCATTTTTGAGATAACTGAGGACCAGCAACACGTCGGCCTGGATCACGTCCTGGCCCAGCGCCACCGCAGACTCGAGTTCGCTGATAGCCGCCGTAGTATCGCCGGTCACGATCCTGCCCACGGCCAGCTGGGTACGCAGTAGCGCCTGATCAGGATCCAGTTCGACCGCGCGCTGAATGTATTCTGCGCCCTTGCTGTTGTCCCCGGTCTGCAGGTAAGCCGTGCCCATAAGCGCTAATAGCTGCGCGTCCTGGGTATTCTCGTCGACCAACGACGACAGGACGGCGACCGCCCGATCCGGCTGGCGCAGCTTCAGACGCGAGGCGCCCAGCAGCTTGACTACCTGCAGATTGCGCGGCAGGCTGGCAACGACGCGTGAGAGATAGTCGTCGGCAACGGTGAACTCGTCGCGCGCGTAGCTGACGATCCCATAGAGCAACTGGGCCTGGAGATTGCTCGGCGCGACGCTCAACAGACGCTGAAGCTCGTCCGACGCGCGGTCGTAGTCTTTCTCCTGGAACGACAGCAGCGCCTGCAGGTACATGCTAGCAGGCAGGTTTGGCGCCAAACGGTTGAGGGCAGCAAGATCCTGGCGTGCCGCTGCTGCGTCGCGCTGCGAGAGATGGATGAGCGCCAGACCGATGTAGGCGCGCGGATTGCCCGGCCCCTCCTCTAAGACCCGCGCATAGTCGATCGCAGCATCCTCAATGCGCTGCAGCCGCCGCAGCAGATCGCCGCGCGCAAGGCGACTCTCGACGTGCCCTGGGTGATCAATCAGGATATTATCGAACAGCTCCAGGGCCTGCTGCTCATCACCTTTCAGCAGCAGAATCTGCGCCTTGCCCAGACGAGCCATCGGATTGCCGCCATCGACGGCGAGCGCTGCGTCGTATTCGAGCGCAGCGGCATCGATTTGACGCAGCATGAGATTGGCAAGGCCGCGCAGCGCCAGCAGTTCGGCGCGCGGCTGAGGCGGCAGGGTCTGATCCACCTCGACCTCGTCCAACATCTCGCGATATTTGCCCTGCAGCATTAACGCGCTGGCATAGCCCGGCATCCATTCCTCCTTCCCGGCGTCGAGGTCGCGCGCCCGCGCGAACTCCTTGGCCGCTGCCGCAGCATCCGCGTTCTGCAACTGCAGCGTGGCAAGAAGCAAACGTGCCTGGACGTTTGCAGGATCAAGCTGCAGGGCGTTTTTGAGCTGGATGATCGCGGCCCTGGCCTCGCCGGCAGCAATGTACTGACGTGCCTCCTCGATGTAATCATCGGCCCCTGCGGCGGCCGCGACACTGGCGCTCAACAGCAACAAGGCAACGCTGATCACAGCTATGGTTGCTTTGCTTCCGGTGCATTTAGGCATTTGGCGAACTCCTTGTTGATTAGCCGGGGCCGTCTTGGGTGCAAAACGGCAACTGATTTAGTCTGACAGGCATCCTGATGATCGTCGATCAGCGCGGCGCGCCCGTTCAGTCGGCGATGCCGTATTTTTTCATGAGATTATAAAGCGTGGGTCGCGTGACACCGAGCAGATCCGAGGTCTTCGAGACGTTGCCGTCACTGCGGGCCAATGCACGCAGGATCGCCTCAGACTCGGCATTCTCGCGCACTTCGCGCAAGTTGAACGGGGCCAGATCGCGGTCGCCGTTCGGCCCCGGTAACTCCAGATCATCGAGCGAGATCTGCGTGCTGTCAGCCATGATTACCGCGCGCTTGATGCGATTCTCCAGCTCGCGCACGTTGCCCGGCCAGTCGTGGGCCTCGATGGCCTCGATGGCCTGCGGCGTAAGGCCCTTGATCGGCCGCTTGAGTTCCGTTGCGTATCTTTCGAGAAACGCGCGGGCCAGCAGCAGGCTGTCGCCTTGGCGCTCGCGCAGCGGCGGCACGCGGATGGTCGCTTCGTTGATCCGGTAATAGAGATCTTCGCGAAACTCGCCGGCCCGGATCTGCTCGGGCAGGTCACGGTGCGTCGCGCAGATCACGCGGACATCGACCGGTATCTCGCTCCGTCCACCGATGCGCTCGATGACCCGCTCCTGCAGGAACCGCAGCAACTTGGCCTGCAGTGGCTGCGGCAGATCACCGACCTCGTCGAGAAAAAGGATGCCGCCGTTGGCCACCTCTATCTTGCCCTGGGTGGTCTTTGCCGCGCCGGTGAACGCGCCCTTCTCGTAGCCGAATAATTCGCTCTCCAGCAGCGCCTCCGGGATCGCGGCACAGTTGATCGCCACCAGGCGTTTCTCACGGCGGTCGCTCAGCGTGTGCAGTGCTTTGACCAGCACCTCCTTGCCTGTCCCGCTCTCGCCGAGGATCAGTGTGGAGACATCGGTCGGTGCCAGCTTCTCCACGGTGCGGCACACCTTGAGCATCTCCGGGCTTGACGCGATCAACCCTTCCAAGGCGGAAGCGCCATGTACGGTCTGCAGACGGCGATTCTCCTGCTCGATCTGAAACAGACGCGAGGCGCGCTCGATCGTAAAACTGAGGAGCTCGGGGTCGATGGGCTTTTCATAGAAGTCGTATGCGCCCATCGCAATAGCGCGCAGGGCATTGGTTCGATCGTTGTGGCCGGTGACAACAATCACCTTGGTATCAGGCACCAGCGTGAGGATTTCCTCGAGTACGGCAAAACCTTCGCTGACACCACCTGGATCCGGCGGCAGACCGAGATCCAGTGTCACCACTGCCGGCTCCAATCTGCGCAGGTGTGCAATGGCTTCCTCGCGGTTTTCCGCAACCTCGACGTCGAAGTCTTCAAAGCTCCATTTCAACTGGCTCTGCAGCCCTGGATCGTCTTCGACGACCAAGAGCGTGTCTTTGGTTTTAGTCACTGTCTATCGATCCTTCTCAATCGCCATTCGCTGCCCACCCGAGCCGGAAGCCTGCTGCTTTTCCAGGGGCAGCAGGATACGAAAAACGGTACCGCGACCCGGCGTGCTCTCCACCTTCACCTGACCGCCGAGTGCCGAAATCACCTCGCGACATTCATAGGCGCCGATTCCCATGCCGGTGAGCCCCTTTGTCGAATCGAATGGCCGGAACAGCCGCGTCTTGATGAACTGTGCATCCATCCCGCTCCCGGTATCGCAGATCTCCACTATAGCCTGGTCACCGGATACGCGCAGTAGGAGCTCGACGCGGCCATCCGGCGGCGTGGCGTCCTGCGCATTCTGTACCACATGGCCGAGCACCGCAGACAGACGATCCGGCTCGGCGAGCACGTAGGCATCGCTCACCTCTGCGTTGAGCACCGGCACGGGTCGACTGTTGGATTTCGCCAGCACCACGTCCTGCAATTCTGCCAGCAGGTTGATGCGCCGGCGTGCGCCAGTGACATCGGCGCTTTTCAATTGCGCCATCAGACGGTTCATCTTATTGACTGCATTCTCGATGGTACCGACCGCATCGTCGATAAAGGCCGGATTGCGTTTGTGCCGGGCCGCATTCTTAGCTACCAGCGACAGCTGGGCAATGAGATTCTTGAGATCGTGGATAACGAACGCGGATAGCCGGTTAAAACCCTCGAACTGTCTGGCCTCCGCCAGGGCCTCAGCTGCCTGATTGAGCGCCAGGTAGCTTGCCGCCTGCATACCGACGGTCTTCAGCAGGTCGAGGTTCTCCCAGTTGATCGATTGCGGCGCGCGGGGCTGCAAGAGCATCACGAAACCAAGCAGCCGTTCTTCATGCATCAACGGCACGATCAGCCAGGCATCGGCATTGTCCAGCACCCAGGCCGGCAACGGAAGGTCACCATAGACATCCGGCGCGGTACGCAGTTCGTCGACGTTGATGACCCAGCGCTGATTCTCCATGAAAGGCACCATGGGTTCTGTCGCCGCAATCGTCGCGTCGACGACGTACTGGGCGTTGAATCGCGCCTTGAATCGGTAGTCCCCCTTCTCATTTTGCAGCCATAACAGCCCCCCCGAACTTTCAACGATCTCGGCCAAGGCCCAAATGGCCCGCTCGTGAAGCGGCATCTCGACTCGCCTGCCGGCCAACAGTCCGATGACACGCAGCCATTCCTCCCGGTAATCGTAACGGTAACTGAAGAAATGCTTGTTTAAAAAGACCTTGGTGCGTGCCCTGAACTGACCCGAGAACAAGAGGGTCACCAAGACGATAAGCGCACCGAACAGGAAGGCGATCTGCAGCACACCGCCCCATTCTCCGCCGTAGAGTCTTGATGTAGTAACCGGCGAGGGCCATCAACAACATGTAAAGCCCGGCGCTGAACAGGGTCGTCGAATGCAGCACCATGCGGCGTGACAGGGATAGCGGCAGACTCCAGTCCGGATTGCGCGCCGCCGTGACGGCAATCATCGGTATCGCGATGACCGCGACAAACCCGCGCGCCGACCAGATCGCGGCATCCACGCGATGGAACAACAGCGCATCGGTGTAAAGATAGAAGTCGAAGGCGAACATCACGCCCAGACCGAAACACAGGTATTTGATCCCCCAACGTTGTTCGGTGGGCGTATTGCGGAATAGCTGTTCCACTAAGGCCATACCGAGCACGGCGAACAGCAGCTGCCCGATCAGCAAGAACTCCCGCTGCAATTCGGCCGGCCGCATCTGCCCAATCACCGCTGGCACATCCACTAGCATCGCCAGCATCACCAGGCCGAGGGTCAAACAGGCCAGCCGCACATAGCCAAGCAGGCGGCTGTAGAGCGCGCTACCTTCGGCGAAGGGCTTGAGCACGTGCAGCAGAAAGAAGATCCACAGCAGGTTGCGAACAACCTCGGCCGCCCACACCAGGTCGAGCCCGGGGACAGCAAAGCGGGCCTGCAGCGCAGCGGCAAGCGCCCAGGCGCAGGAGCCGCCGACTGCCAGCAGCAACTGCGTGCCCTGAAAGCGTCCGCGCCACCCGGTCAGCAAGATCAGGAACAGGACGAAAAATGCAAGGCCGGCGACGCCATAGCCGTAAAACGCGAGCTCGCTCACCATGCTGTCACGGCCCTCCGCGATAGGGTGCCGGCGCACGGCCGGAAGGCGGCCCAGTGCGCTGGTCCGCGATGCAGCATGGTGACATGTGCAGGCTAGTGCGCACCCTTACCCCACAGCACCACCTCCACAGTCTCGAGCAAGATGATCAAGTCTAAAAAGGTGCTTGCGTTCTTTACGTAGTACAGATCGAACTCCAGTTTGGCACGCGCATCTTCGATCGTCGCGCCGTAGGGATAGGATAACTGTGCCCAGCCGGTCAAGCCTGGTTTGACACGATGGCGTTCGTTGTAGAAAGGGATCTCCTTTCCCAATTGCTCGACGAACTCCGGCCGCTCGGGTCGCGGTCCCACCAGGCTCATTTCACCGAGCAGCACGTTGAATACTTGCGGCAGCTCGTCGAGGCGCGCCTTACGGATCATCGCCCCGACCCGGGTAATCCGAGTGTCATTCTTGGTCGCCCAGCGCGCCACGCCGTCGGCCTCCGCGTCGGTTCGCATACTGCGAAACTTGTGCACCCGAAACTCTTTTCCGTTGAGTCCAACCCGCACCTGATGGAAAAAGACTGGACCGCGGCCCCCACTCTCGATCAGGATCGCCGCCACCACCAGCAGCATCAGCGGCCAAGTGGTCAGGAAAATGATGCTGGCCACGGTCAGGTCCTGGAAGCGTTTCAAGTACTGCGCAAGGCCACCCAAGTGAAAACCGTCCGAGAAAAAAATCCAGCTCGGCTGCAGCACATCGAGTTTGATCCGAGAGGTCTCCTTCTCGAAGAAGCTCAGCAGATCCAGCACCATCGTTCCTGACATCTTGCAATCAAGTATCTCGTCGACCGGCAGACGCAGACGTCGGTCGTCTGGGGCTATGACGATTTCATCGACCTCATGATCGAGGACAAGATCGGATAAGCGACGATCATGCGGCAACCAGCGTTCGGCCGGGATATGGGTTTCTTGTTCATTGACCGGCGACATACCCAACAACTCTGAAAGCCGGGCTGGTGCGGTTCCAGATCGGCAATCATTTGTGCTTGGCGACCTGTGCCGAGCACCAGCACGGTATTGGACTGCTGCTCGCCATGCGTGAGGCGGAAAAACAGGCTGCGCAGACCCAGCACGCCAACCAAGGTGAACAGCATGGCGAAGGCCATGACGCCCCGCCCCACCGCCAGTCGGGAAAGGTGTAGAAAACAACACTCATCGCGACATTGGCGATCAGAAAACTCAGGCCGATACGAACCAGCAAGCCGGCACTGAAGGGCAGGCCCCGCTGATAGAGACCCACGGAGATCATCGCCACCAACATCGATGCGGCAAAGGCCATCGCGGTATACGACAGCCTCGTCTGGCAGCGCCACCGGCGCCAGCCGGAGATCGCGAAGCGCATGTAGAACCCGGCCATGAACGAATAAAACATGACCAGAAACTCGATCACGCCGAGTAGCAGATAAAGCTTGGACACATAGTGTCCGAATAGCCGGAACATCAGGGCCGTGGACTCGCGTGACTGCAGGCGCGCCGAGCCTGACAAAGCGGATTGTGTCTATGGCAATTGCTCGGTCGAAAATACATTCCGTCGCGTGCACATTAACCCCAACCAGCCTCGCCTCCACCGTCGGCGTCGCGTTATCATCCGGCCGCGCTGGGCGCACTGGGCCCGGCACGACAGATGACTCAAGCAGGTCTGTCCTCATGGACATTCAATGACGCAAAAATCGCCGTTATCGGCCTCGGCTACGTCGGGCTGCCACTGGCGGTCGAATTCGCAAAAAAATATGCCGTCTGTCGGGTTCGATATCAGCCTACCGCGCATTACAGAGTTGCGGCAGGGCAGGGACGGTTCTTTAGAAGTGGAGCCGACGGAACTGGCGGCGGTATCGATGAAATTCACGGACAAATTGGAAGACCTCCGTGACTGCAACGTCTACATCGTGACCGTTCCAACCCCGATTGACGCCTACAAGACGCCGGATCTGCGGCCACTGATTTCTGCCAGTCGAGCCGTCGGCAAGATCATCGCGGAGGGCGACGTCGTCATCTACGAGTCCACGGTATATCCCGGGGCGACCGAAGAAGACTGTATTCCGGTTATCGAAGCAGGAGCCTCGGCCTGGTCTTCAACCAGGATTTTTTCGCCGGCTACAGCCCGGAGCGCATCAATCCCGGCGACAAAGAACATCGGGTCACTTCGATCAAAGAAGGTCACTTCGGGGTCGACGCCTGAGATCGCCGATTTCGTCGATGCATTATACGCCAGCATCATCATTGCCGGCACCCATAAAGCGAGTTCCATCAAGGTCGCCGAGGCGGCGAAGGTCATCGAAAATACCCAACGTGACGTCAACATCGCGTTAGTCAACGAACTCTCCCTGATATTCGGCAAACTGGCTATCGACACCGAAGAGGTACTCCAAGCCGCCGGAACGAAATGGAATTTTCTGCCGTTTCGCCCCGGTCTGGTCGGCGGCCATTGCATCGGCGTCGATCCATACTACCTGACCCACAAGGCGCAAGCGATCGGTTATCACCCTGCCATGATCCTGGCGGGCCGGCGGATCAATGATGGCATGGGTTCCCATGTCGCGGGCAGGGTAGTCAAACTAATGCTGCGGCGAGGACTCATGGTAAATGGCGGCCGGGCTTTGATCATGGGGCTGACGTTCAAGGAGAACTGCCCGGACTTGCGCAACACCCGGGTCACCGACATCATCGATGAGCTCCAGAGCTATGGTATGCAAGTGGATGTCTGGGATCCTTGGGTCAGCGGCCCTGATGCCGAGCAGGAATACGGCATCACGCCGATTTCCCAGCCTGAAAGCGGTGCCTACAGTGCGATCGTTTTAGCCGTCGGGCATCGCCAGTTTGTCGATCTCGGCGTCAACAAGATTCGTGAATTCGGCGCCGCCGATGCGATCGTGTTCGACGTCAAATACCTTTTCCCGGCGTCCGCCACCGACGGCCGACTCTAGCCTGGAAATCTCACCGGAATCGCCATCATGCGTGTATTGATCACCGGAAGCGCGGGCTTTATTGGATCTGAACTCGCGCTGCGCCTGCTGGAACGTGGCGATGAAGTCATCGGCGTCGATTGTCTCGACCCTTACTACGATGTGACGCTGAAGGAGGCACGCCTCGCGCGCACTCGTGACCATGCCAACTACAGCGACGTACGCGCTCGCATCGAAGACCGTGCCGCGATGGCCAAGACCTTCGCCGACTACCAGCCGCAGCGGGTGATCAATCTCGCAGCACAGGCAGGCGTCCGCTATTCGATCGAGAATCCCGACGCCTATGTCGACAGCAACCTGGTCGGCTTTGGCAACATCCTGCAAGGCTGCCGCAACCATGGTGTCGAGCACCTCGTGTACGCCTCGTCCAGTTCGGTCTACGGCTCGAATACCAACATGCCCTTCTCGGTGCACGATAACGTCGACCATCCGGTGAGCTTGTACGCGGCAACCAAGAAGGCCAACGAACTGATGGCGCATACCTACAGCCATTTGTACGGCATACCTACCACGGGGCTCCGCTTCTTCACCGTGTACGGCCCCTGGGGAAGGCCCGACATGGCCCTGTTCAAGTTCACCAAGAACATACTGGCGGGCGAACCGATCCCGGTATTCAACTACGGCAGACACCGGCGCGATTTCACCTATATCGACGACATCGTCGAGGGCGTGATTCGCGTGCTCAACCAGCCGGCGCAGCCGAACCCGGCGTGGAACGGCGACGAGCCGGATTCGGCCACCAGCCGCGCGCCCTACCGCCTGTACAACATCGGCAACAACAACCCGGTCGAGCTGATGCACTACATCGAAACGCTGGAGAAGTGCCTGGGTATGCAGGCGGAAAAGGAACTGCTGCCACTGCAGCCGGGCGACGTACCGGACACCTATGCCAACGTGGACGACCTGGTGTCCGATCTGGGCTACAAACCGGCCACCTCGGTCGAAGACGGCGTGGCAAACTTCGTCGCCTGGTACCGTGACTACTACAGGGTCTGCAAGGCGGCGTCTGAATGAACCGCCGGCGCAGGCCTTCCCGACGGCAAAGGCGCTGGGCGGCTGGGTTGACCTGCAAATCTCACCGATTTCCTGCTGCGGGCGCCGGTCCACACGCCCTGAGGCGGCGTGCTCGCGACGACAAACGATGAAATTTGCCGGTCAGATAAACGCCAGCACCACCTGCTCAATATCCTCTTTGTCGATCACGGCATCCTGCGCCACCTGCCTGTCGAACAGGGCCTCGATCATTGGCGGGATCGGCGTGTCGGCGGTAGCGGAAACCGATTTCAGGGCATCGATGTCGTGGCTGTCGACCTCGCCGGTCAGCGCGTGAGCGATGGTCGGCGAGAACTTGGTCCATTCTGCAGTGGAATAGACGATGTCCGGTAGCGGCTTGTCACGACAACTGGCGTGGGTCTTGAAACAGATCGCGGTGTGCGGGTCCATCAAGTAGCCGCGGTCGCGGAAAGTCTCGCGGATGCAGGCATCGACCTCCGCATCGTCGGCGTAGTCGGCGACAAATACCGCCTGCAGCGAGGTCAGTTCACCGGCGGTCAATTGATAGGCGCGCTGCGCGTCCAGCTCGCCCATCAGCTCGCGCGTGCGTTGTGCACCGAACAGGTCGTAGAGCACACGTTCGACGTTCGACGACTTGAGGATGTCCATTGCGGGCGAACTGGTCGCGATCACTTTGCGGTCGCTTATGTCGTACCGCCCGGTGCGAATTAGCTCGGTCAGTACGTTGTTGCTGTTCGAGGAGATCAGTATCTTCTCCACCGGCAGCCCCATTTTCATGGCGTAGTAGCCACCTAGCGCGTTGCCGAAGTTGCCGCTGGGCACGTTCAGGTACACCCTGTCACCGAGCGCAATCGCACGCTGGCGCACCAGTTCCAGGTAGCTGTGGATGTGGTAGATCTGCTGGAAGATGATGCGTCCGAAATTGACCGAGTTGGCGGCGGACAGGTGGGTTTGGCGTTCGCGCAGGCGGGCCTGGAATGAATCGGACGACAACAGGGTCTTGAGCGCGGACTGCGCGTCATCGAAATCGCCGTGGATGCCGATCACCTTCAGGTTGGGCGCATCCTCGGTCACCATCTGCAGGCGCTGCACGTCCGATGTTCCGCCATCGGGGTACAAACAGGCTACCTTCACGTTGGTGCGGTTCTTGAACGTTTCCAGCGTTGCCGGCCCGGTATCTCCACTGGTCGCAGCGAGAATCAGGTAACGTTCGTTACGCTCCTGCGCGATGCTGGACAGCACGACACCGAAGGGTTGCAGGGCCATGTCCTTGAAGGCCCGGGTGGGCCCGTGATAAAGCTCAGCGACGAACAGGTCATCGCGCACCCGCACCACGGGCACCGGATGTGCCGGGTCGTCGAAGCGGTCGTACAGGTCCATGGCGCAGTCGATCACCGCCTGGTCGATATCCAGTTCGAAGGCGGCGAGCACTGCGCGCGCCAGCGTCTTGTAGTCACTGTCCAGGTGCGCCTGGAGGAAGGGTTCACCCAGCATGGGCAGGCTTTCGGGCACGTAGAGTCCGCCGAAAGAGCACAGCGGGCTGAGAATCGCCTGGGAAAAGGTGACGGATGACGGGCGGCTACCGTCGTTGCCCCGGGTTTCGATGAAAAGCATGGTGCGCGCCGTGTACCCAACAAAGCGCGGGATTATAACCCGTTGTCGACACCGGGACTGCCGGGCGCCCCGGGGTTGTCGTCCAGGTACACGAACAGGGGCCGCTTCCTGCGCCATGCGCGCCAAGCCAATCGCGGGTGCCAGCGGTATACCGTCCCGTTACCGGGATGGACATGCAGTTCCTCACAACCCTGCAGCAGGTCCGGCATGCGCTCCTCGAGTCCGACGAGCGCTTGCAGCCAGCCCCCTTGATCGGCGCGCCTCACCGCCCTGCCTGGTGCGTGCTCGATGACCAATTCATCTCCACCGACCCCGTGTCGCAGCGCCAGCAGCCCGCGTGGCAGAATGCAATCGCCGACCAGCCGGGCCACCGGGCTCTGCCCCTCTGGCGGCAGGCCGCCACCGCCGCTGAACCAAAGACCACCCAGCGTCGGCCGACCCCCGGCCTCACGTTCGTGATTGAATTCCAGGGCATGGCAAAGCATCTGGGTCTCGTTCAGCAGGCCGCGCCACCGTTGCCGGTCATCACCGTCGGGCAGGAAGCGGTAGAGGTTACGCCCGATCACCGCCGACAGCGGGTGCGTCTGAATCGATGGAGGCCAATCGCAACGCAGGTAGAGACGGCCGGTACGGCTGCCGTAAAGACGGACGCCGTCGTCGATGAAATGGGCATTGAAGACCTCGACCAGCCGGGCGACCTCGTCGCCATTGAGCGGATCGTCGTCCAGATCGAAGGCCAGCAGGCAGTCTCGGTCCGGAATCAACTGGAGGGGATCGGCGTGCAATAGGAACCCCGCCGGGGCCTCGCCGGTATCAGCCGAAAAAAGTCACCGCGGCAGTGGGCAGGTCAGCGCCAACCGGCGTTTCAATGGCGAACAGCGCAAACAATCCCCCGGCGTAGCCGACCGGCTCGACGAGGCGATCGGCGCGCGCCAACAGCATCTCCAGGTGCGGAAAGGCCTGCCGCCCATGGCACTCGACTCCCGGCATGGGGCCGAGCAGGCCGGGCACGAACAGGTGGCGGATCAAACCGTCACTTGAGCTGTTCGACGCGTATGCGGGTGACCGCGCCGGCCACGGCGTCTAGCGACTCGATCTTGTCGATTGCCGCGTTCATCTGACGCTCCCGCACTCGGTGCGTCAGCATCACCAGCGGCACCTCGGTCTCGCCCTCGGGCGGCTGCTTCTGCTGCATAGCCTCGATACTGATGCCGGCGTCGGCGAGGATCCCGGCCACCGCCGCCACGACGCCCGGCCGGTCCACCGCCGTCATGCGCAGATAGTAGGCGGTCTCCACATCGTCCATCGACAGCACCGACATGTCCGACAGCTCGCCTGGCTGGAACGCCAGGTGCGGCACCCGGTTCTCGGGGTCGGTGGTCAGCGTGCGCGTGACGTCGATGATATCGGCGACCACCGCCGAGGCGGTCGGCAGCGAGCCGGCGCCGGCGCCATAGTACAAGGTCGGACCGACCGCATCGCCTTTGACCAGCACCGCGTTCATCACGCCATCGACGTTGGCGATCAGGCGTCTGTCCGGGATCAGCGTCGGGTGCACGCGCAGCTCGATACCCTGGTCGGTACGCCGGGTAACGCCAAGGTGCTTGATGCGGTAGCCGAACTCCTCCGCATAGGTGACGTCCTGCGGCTCGATCCGGCTGATGCCCTCGGTGTAGCACTTGTCGAACTGCAATGGGATACCAAAGGCCAGCGAGGCCAGGATCGTCAGCTTGTGCGCCGCGTCGATACCCTCGACATCGAAGGTCGGGTCGGCCTCCGCATAGCCGAGCGCCTGCGCCTCAGCCAGCACGTCGGCGAAATCGCGGCCCTTGTCCTTCATCTCGGTGAGGATGAAGTTGCCGGTGCCGTTGATGATCCCGGCGATCCACTCGATGTGGTTGGCTGCGAGTCCCTCGCGCAGTGCCTTGATGATCGGGATGCCGCCGGCGACTGCGGCCTCGAAGGCTACGGTCACCCCCCTCGCCTGAGCCGCCGCGAAGATTTCATTGCCGTGCAGTGCGATCAGGGCCTTGTTGGCGGTCACCACATGCTTGCCGTTATCAATCGCCCTAAGCACCAGCTCGCGCGCCGGCGAGTAGCCCCCGATCAGTTCTACGACGATGTCGATCTGCGGATTGTCGACCACCGCAAAGGCGTCATCGCACACCTCGACTTGATCCAGCCCCTCAAGGCCGCTGGCGTCGTATTCACGGGCCGCCGCGTGCGCAACGACAATCTCGCGCCCCGCGCGCCGCGCGATCTCTGCGGCATTTCGCACCAGTACGTTGAGGGTGCCGCCACCGACGGTACCAAGGCCCAGCAGGCCGACTCTTACAGGATCCACGCCTCTCTACTCCCAGTCTCTCGCTCAATCGGCAACCGATCGCACACCGCTCACGCTTGGTCGACCAGATCATTAACGCCATCGCGGCGGAACATCTCCTTGATGCCCCGCAGCGCCTGGCGCGTGCGATGTTCGTTCTCGATCAGGCCGAAGCGCACATGGTCCTCGCCGTACGAGCCAAAACCGATACCCGGTGCGACCGCCACCTTCGCCTCCTGCAGCAGCTTCTTGCAGAACTCCAGCGAGCCCAACTGTCGGTAGGGCTCGGGTATCGGCGCCCAGACGAACATGGTCGCCTTGGGTCTCTGCACCGTCCAGCCCATTGCATTCAGGCCGTCACAAAGGACATCGCGACGCCGCTGATACATGTCACGGATCTCGTCGACACAGTCCTGTGGGCCTTCCAGCGCAGCGATCGCGGCCACCTGGATCGGCGTGAACATTCCGTAATCAAGGTAGGACTTAATCTTGGCCAGCGCCGCTACCAGGGTCTTGTTACCGACCATAAAACCTACCCGCCACCCGGGCATGCTATAGGTCTTGGACATCGAATAGAATTCGACGGCGATATCCTCAGCGCCTGCGACCTGAAGAATCGACGGGGCCTTGTAGCCATCGAATGAAATCGCCGCATAGGCCAGATCATGCACCACCCAGATATTGTGTGCCCTGGCGATCTCGATGACGCGCTCAAAAAACGCGAGGTCCACGCATTGGGTGGTCGGGTTGCCGGGGAAATTGACTACCAGCATCTTAGGTCGCGGCCAGGACTCGTCGATCGCCTTTTGCAGCTCCTCAAAAAAGTCATGCTCCGGCGTCATGGGCACATGGCGAACATCCGCGCCGGCAATGATGAAGCCATACGGGTGGATCGGGTAGGCCGGGTTGGGCACCAGCACCGAGTCTCCCGGCCCCATGCAGGCCAGCGCCAAATGCGCCAGGCCTTCCTTCGAACCGATAGTGACGATCGCCTGGGTGTCGGGGTCGAGCGTCACGTCGAATTGGGCCTTATACCAGTTGCAGATTGCGCGGCGCAGCCGCGGCACGCCACGCGAGACCGAGTAACGATTGGTACCCGGGCGCTGTGCAGCCTCCACCAGCTTATCCACGATGTGCTTGGGCGTCGGCTGATCAGGATTGCCCATGCCGAAGTCGATAATATCCTCGCCGCGCGCCCGCGCCGCCGCCTTGAGATCGTTCACGATCGCGAACACGTAAGGCGGCAAGCGTTTGATTCTGTGGAAGTCTTCCATCTCCGGCGATGACACGGGCAACCTCGAGTGCGGAAAGGGGCCGAAATTACACGGGTAAGCTACAGGAATGGCGGTTAAAATGTCAATGAAATTAATCGATTAGGTCAAGGTCGCCAAATCCTGATTGGGTGATCCACGGTTTTGGGAGCAAGTGATGAAAATAGCCCTCGACAACGCCAGTGGCGTCAACGTTATCAAGAGTTATGCGCCCGGCCGGGTGCAGATCAGAGACCGCCACTACTCCCGCAGTCTGATTGTGATGCCGCATCACCTGTTGCCTGAGTGGGGGCCGGACGACGCGGACTCACTGCGCGGGTCCGACTTTGAACCCATCATCGAGCACCGGCCCGAGGTGCTGATCCTGGGGACTGGGGAGCGCCAGGTGTTCCCCGATCCCGCGATCTTCGGCACCTTGATGGATCTCGGCATCGGCTATGAGGTGATGGACAATGCGGCGGCCTGCCGGACTTACAACATCTTGATCGCCGAGGAGCGGCGCGCGGCACTCGCGCTGATGCTCGCCACCGACACCGCCTGAAGACCGGAGTCCGACGATGATTCAAGTCAATCAAAGGCCGCTTGTGAGCGGCATCCATGACTTCTCATGATTACACTATGCGCTGATTCCGTTCTCCAGCCTGAGCAAGCGAACTGGCCATTGAAGACACCCTAAAACAGCTGCTGGCCGCAGAGAGCGCCGCCAACAGCCTGGTAGAGAAAGCGCAGACGGAGAGTGAACGCCTGGTGCAGACCACCCTGCATGAGGCCCGTCAGCAGGAAGAGCGGTTCGCGGCCCGCGTGCCGGAACTGCATTCGGCCTTTCTGGAGAAATCCGATCAGCGCGCTCAGCAAACGGTCGCAGAGATGGAGCGGCGCTTTCAGGAACGCCTGACCCAATTGCGAGACGCAGCCGAGACGCATGAAGACGCGGCGCTCGAGGCGGCGTTTAGCGAACTGCTCGGCGGGCGCCCGGCAGACCGACCGTGAATAAACTCGCCAATCAGGCATATCTACGCACCCGTTTGGCGATTATGCGCGCCAATCTGCTGGGTCGCGACAAGCTCGCCGCCCTGGCACAGATGCCGCTTGACGAGCTCGCCAAGCACACCAGGTTCGACACCGTCACGGGGGGCAACGACGCCAGCCGGCTGGCGGCATTCGAACGCGCCCTGATGCAGACATGGCTGGATGAACTCAGCGCGCTGCTGCGGCCACTCGCAGGGCCGGCGCGGCGTCTGTTGACACAGTGGGCCAGCCGCTACGAGCTGTTGAACATCAAGGCCTTGGTGCGCGGCAAGATCGGCCAGCTGCCCAACGAACAGATCGAACAAAGCCTGTTCGAGTTGCCGGGATTCCTCAGTCTGAATCATGAACAGCTCCTCAATACCGATAGCGTACCGGAGCTGCTGCGCCAACTGCAGAAGACCCGCTATCGGCGGCTCGCAACCCAGGCATTGCGGCAATACGAGGAACGTCCCGATCCGTTTCTGCTCGACGCGACGCTCGACCAACAGTTCTACAGCGATCTCAGCTATCGCGCCCAACAGCTGGAGGGTGACGACCGCACCGAGACCCTCGATCTGATCGGCCGCTTCGTCGACCGCCACAACTTGGTGTGGAGTCTGCGCTATCGATTCAACTACGGCCTGCAGCCCAGTGAGGTGCTGTATCTGGCCATCGACGGCGGGCGGGTGCTGAATCGATCCCTGCTGCAGCAGATGTTGCAGGCGGAGACGCTGAGCGACGCGCTGCGACAGCTGCCGAAAAATCTGTTGAGCCGTCGTGAGATGCCCGAACAGATCACTTTGATCGAGGCCGCGATGCGCGACGATCTGTTCAACCATGCGCAGCGCGTGATGCTTCGCAGCCCCTCGACACTGGCCAGCGTATTGGCCTATCTGGTATTGCGGCACGGCGAGATCATCAAACTGTATTCGATTGTGCATGCCCGTGTACGCGGCCTCGGCGACGACGTGCTCGCACAGGCGCTGGACCCCCTGCAAGAGGCGGCTGCATGATTCTTGCCGGGCGGGATATGCGGCATATCACGATCAAGCTGATGCGCGAGGATCTGCCACGTGCGAGCCTCTTACTGGCCGAGCTGGCGGCCTTCGCACCCGATGAGCGTCCTCTGTTGGAGGCCGAGTTGCCCGAGATTCCCGGCACAAGCTTCCGCAGCCGTATCCGCCGCGCCTGGGGCCATTTCGACCGCCTGGCGGCACTGCTCGGCGAGCTGCCGGCGCAAGACCCCGAGACGCCTTTCCTGGTCCTGCGCCGCGAACAGCTGATCGAGATCGACCAGTGGCTCGCTGAGGCATGGAAGCAATGCGCACCTTGCGATGAGGCACTGCACCGGATCGAAGAGGAATTCAGCGAACTGCACAATCTGGAGCGATCGCTCGAGGACTTCGCCGATCTGGACATCGACCTGAGCCGTCTGCAGGCGCAGCATACACATCTCGACATGCGCATCGGTTCCGTGCCGTCGGAGAACGAGCCTCGGTTGCGCGACATCCTGGCGATCTCCAACCACCTGATCCTCAACGTCGCCGGCGATGGCGACACCCTGCGCATCCTTATCGCCGGCCGGCGGGAAGACGCGTCTGCCCTCGACAGCGTGCTGCATGCAGCGGCCTTTCAGCCGCTCAGCATTCCGCAGAGCTTTGATGACAATCCCAGCGCGCTGCGTACCGAGCTGGCGGCCCGCCGGGAGAAGCTCTCGCAGGAATGCGCGCAGCTGCGCGGCCAGCTCACGAACTGGATGACCACCAACCGACGCCAGATGCTGCGTGCGCGGCAGATGCTCGAGGCCGCGGAGCCCTATGTCAGCCTGCGTGGTGCAGCGCGATCGCGCGGGCCGCTTGCGGCGCTTCAGGGCTGGGTGCCGGCCAGCTATCTCGGCCCGATCGAAGCGGGACTCCACGAGAGCCTGAGCCTGCCTTTTCTGCTCGAGACACGGAAACCGCGCAGCGACGAACGCCACCTGGTCCCGGTACCGGTTCGGCAGAGAGGACTCCTGCGACCCTTTGCGATGCTGGTTCAGCAATACGGCGTGCCCCGCTTTGGCGAGTTCGATCCGACAATCCTGTTCGCGATCACCTTTGCCGGGATGTTCGGCATGATGTTCGGCGATATCGGCCACGGCTCAGTCATCGTCGTTACCGGCCTGGTGCTGCGCCGCCGCCTGCGTGCGTTCACCTACCTGTTTGTGCTGGCGGGCGCCTCGGCGATGTTGTTTGGCTGGCTGTACGGCAGCATCTTCGGCGTCGAGCACTGGATAGATCCACTGTGGATCGCGCCGATGTCGGATCCGATCTACATGCTCGCGGTGGCACTGGCCTGGGGCGTGGCCTTTCTCACGCTCGGCTCGGCCATCGCGATCACCAACCGGCTTCAGTCCGGCGACCAGGCCGGCGCGCTGTTCGGCCCAGGTGGCCTGTTCTCGCTGATACTCTATCTGGCGTTGCTGGGCGGCATGGTCAACCTGGCCCAGGGCGACGGTTTTCCACTGGTCGCCACGGTCCTGCTGCTGGTCACCCTGCTGCTGTTGATCGCCTATCAATGGCGGTCATCGGACGCCCCTTATGGCGAACGCATCTTCACCACGCTGATCGAGATCTTCGAGATCGTCAACAACTACATTGCCAGCTCGCTGTCGTTTCTGCGGGTTGCCGCGTTCAGCCTCAACCACGTCGCGCTGTCGCTCGCGGTGTTCACGCTGGCCAACAGTATGGACACCATCGGCCACTGGATCACGCTCGTGCTCGGCAACCTCTTCGTGATCGTCCTCGAGGGCATCATCGTGGCCATCCAGACCCTGCGGCTCGAGTACTACGAAGGTTTCTCGCGTTACTTTTACGGCGACGGCACGCCCTTCCGGCCGCTGCGCGTCGGACGTTCCCAGGCATCGCCTCCCCGTTGATTCAGGAGTCATCATGACGACCATCATCGCCCTTCTCACCATCGCCCTGATCGGCATGATCGCGACCGGGGTCTTTTTGCATTACCGGCCGCTCGAATCCGGGCGTGCGCGACGCCTCTTCATGCCAATCCTAGCGATCAACATTTCGGTATTTTTCGGCGCCCAGCTGGCCGCGGCCTTTCTCGGCGTCAGCGATGCAATGGCCGCAGCCGAAGGGGCGGCGGGCGTGCCCGCCGAGATCACCATCGGCATGGGCCTGGCCTTCATCGGCATCGCCTTACCGACGGCGTTCAGTACCATCGCTGCGGGCATTGCAGTCGGCCCGATCGGCGCTGCTTCATTGGCCGCGGTATCGGAAAGGCCAGAGATGTTCGGGCGCACCCTGGTCTATCTGGGGCTGGCGGAGGGTATCGCGATCTATGGTCTGGTGTTGTCGATTCTGATGCTGAACCGGGTCTGATCCGCATGGATCAGACGCGCCAACTGTTTCTCGGCGACGCCTCACTGGCGACCGGGTTTCGTCTCGCCGGGTTCGAGGTGTTTCCGGATGCCGATGCGGCGCAGCTGGATCAGCTGCTCGCAGAGCTGCTCGCGACGCGCACCCCGGCGTTCGTCGTGATCGACCAGGCGCTGGCCACGTCGGAAAGCCGACGACTGGAGGAAGTGCGGCGCGAGGGCGGACGGATCCTGCTGACCCAGGTGCCGCCGCTTACCCAGCCCGAACAGATGCACAGCGCGATCGACGACCGCATTCAGCAATTACTCGGCCTGGACGGAGACAGCCCATGAGTCAGTCCGGACAGAACCAGCTGGAGGCCCTGGAGCACGCGATTATGGCGCGCGCCGAGGAACTGGCGCAGGGCTTTCATGACAAGGCCAGTCGGCAGCGCGACACTATCCTGCGCGATACCGCAGAGCGCCTGAAGCTGGCCGAGGAGCGTGAGGTGTTGGTGGCCAAGGCGGAGGCCGAGCGTCATTTCCGCCGCGTCACCCAGGCCAGCGAGCTCAAGATGCAGGCACGTCTCGATCAACTGCGCTGGGAACTGGTGCAGACTATCGAGGCCCGCCTTGCGCAGCGCATGCAGGCGCTGCGCGCTGACCGCCCCGCCTACCGTGCCTGGCTGGTGGAGATGATACGTGACGCGGCCAGCGTGCTTCCGGCCGGCGAACTGACCGCCGAGGTCAACGCCGAGGACCTCAACTGGCTGGCCGCCGAATGGCCGACCCTGGTCACCGAGGCGAGCCCGGACCGCCGCATTGCGCTGTCCGACAAGCCGACCTGGGGAAGCGGCGGCCTCAAGCTGCGCAGCCTGGACAACCGCGCGCAGGTCGACAATCGCTTCGAGGGCAGACTGGCGCGCCTCGAGGCCGGCGTGCAGCGTGTGATCCTGCAGCGACTGTTCCCGGCCGATATCCACGCCGGCGCCCGCAACGGAGGCCCGCAATGAGCGATGCACGCAGTGGCCATATCCGCGAGATCAACGGACCCATCCTGCGCATCCATCTGCCGGGCGGACGTAACGGGGAACAGGTGCGTATCGGCGGCCTCGACATCGTCGGCGAGATCATTGCGCTGGAGGGTGATGACGCCGTCGTGCAGACCTACGAATCGACCGAGGGTCTACGCCCGGGTGAGGCGGTCGAGGGTCTTGGCCATCCACTCACCGTGGAGCTCGGCCCCGGCCTGCTGCAGGGCATCTTCGACGGCGTTCAGCGCCCACTCGAGGAAATCGCCAACCAGGCCGGCGACAATATCCCGCGCGGACTGCGCATCGATTCTCTCGACCGCAGCCGCGAATGGCCATTCGTACCGCGCGACGGGCTCGAGCCGGGCAGCCCGATTGGCCCGGGGGAGCGTCTCGGTTCGGTGCAGGAGACTGAGACGATCGAGCACCAAATCCTGGTGCCGCCAATCGTGCGCGGCGACCTGATCGATCTCGTCCCGGCCGGCAGGTATCGCCTCGATAAGACTATCGCCCAGGTGCGTGACGCCAAGGGCGATGTGCACAAGCTGAAACTGTTTCACCGCTGGCCGGTACGCGTGCCCCGTCCGTATGGCCGGCGTGACCACGGCGTGGAGCCGCTGATTACCGGGCAGCGCATCCTCGACACTTTCTTCCCGCTATTGAAAGGCGGCAAGGGCGCGGTGCCAGGGCCATTTGGCGCCGGCAAGACGATGGTGCAGCAGCAGGTCGCGCGCTGGTCGAATGCCGACATCGTGATCTACGTCGGCTGCGGCGAGCGCGGCAACGAACTGGTAGACGTGCTGGAGAGCTTTCCAAAGCTGCAGGACCCGCATACCGGGCGCGGCATGATGGAGCGCACGCTGCTGGTTGCCAACACCTCGAACATGCCCGTGGTCGCCCGCGAGGCCTCAATCTACGTCGGTATGACCATGGCGGAGTATTTCCGCGACCAGGGATACGACGTGGTCATGCTCGCCGACTCCACATCTCGCTGGGCCGAGGCGCTGCGCGAGGTCGCTGGACGACTCGGTCATATGCCGGTCGAAGAGGGTTACCCGGCCTACCTCGGGTCGCGCCTGGCCGCCGTCTACGAGCGTGCAGGCCGGGTCGAGACGCTCGACGGCGCACGCGGTTCGGTTACCCTGATCGGCGCCGTATCGCCCCCCGGGGGCGACTTCTCGGAACCCGTCACCAGCCATACCAAGGAGATCATCGGCACCTTCTGGGCGCTGTCCAAGGAACTGGCCGATGCGCGCCACTACCCCTCGGTCGACTGGGTCGACAGCTTCTCGCAAGACGTGCCGGTCGCGGCCGGCTGGTGGGCGCAACAAATCAGCGGTGCCTGGAGTAAGCGCCGCACCGAGGCGCTGTCGCTGTTGGCACGCGACGCTGAACTGTCGCGCATCGTCAACCTGGTAGGCCCCGAGGCCCTGTCCCCGGCGCAGCGCTGGGAACTCGAGGGCGCCGCATTGATCAAGGAGGCGGTGCTGCAGCAGAGCGCGCTCGATGATGCAGATAGCTATTGCTCACCAAACAAGCAGTTCGAGCTGCTGGAACTGGTAATGCAGGTGTTCGACCGCGGCAAAGAACTCATAGCGCTAGGCGCCCCGGTGCAGGAACTCGCCGAGCATCCGGTGCTGGCCCGCATACGCCGCGCCAAGTCCACCTGGCGAAGTGACGAGATCGACCAGCTCGCCGAATTCGCGGGCGAGGTCTATGAGGCGCTGGCCGGTCTACGAAGCGAGTACGCCTCGAGTCAGGAGACTGCCTCATGAGCAATGTCGAATACCGGCGCGCCTCCGCCGCTCAGGGTGGCCTACTGATCGTCAAGGGGGTGGAGAAGGTTGCTTTCGGTGACCGGGTGCGCATCCGCGACCACCAGGGCCGCATACGCAACGGTCAGGCTATCCTCGCCGCAGAACAGGAAGTTCTGATCCAGGTGTTCGAGGGTACCGATGACCTCGACCTCGACAACACCTGGGTGCGTTTCCTCGACCAGCCGCTCTCGCTGACCGTCAGCCCAGGCCTACTCGGCCGCGTGTTCAATGGCATTGGCGAACCGCGTGATGGTCGTCCACCGATCGTCGACGGCGAGGCGCGCGGCATCAGCGGCTCGGCGATCAACCCCGCCGCGCGCAACTATCCACGTGAGTTCATCCAGACGGGCATCTCGACCATCGACGGCCTGAACTCATTGGTGCGCGGTCAGAAGCTGCCCATCTTCTCCGCGTCGGGGCTGCCGCACAATCGGCTGGCCGCACAAATCGTGCGTCAGGCGCGTCTACCGGGCGAGGCCAGCAACTTCGCGATCGTGTTCGCCGCGATGGGCGTGTCCTACACTGACGCGCGTTTCTTCCGGGAGTCTTTCTCCGACTCGGGAGTACTCGGCAGTGTTGTGATGTTCATCAATCACGCCGACGACCCGCCCGTTGAGCGCCTCGCCCTGCCGCGCGCCGCGCTTACCGCAGCGGAATATCTGGCTTTCGATCTAGACCGCCATGTGCTGGTGGTAATGACCGACATGACCCACTATGCCGAGGCGCTGCGCGAAGTCGCGACCGCCAAGGGTGACGTGCCCGCCCGTAAGGGATATCCGGGTTATCTGTATTCGGACCTCGCGGAGATCTACGAGCGCTCCGGGCGCATCCGCAACCGCCATGGCTCGGTGACCATGGTGCCGGTGGTTTCGATGCCGTCGGACGACATCACCCACCCGATCCCCGACCTTACCGGCTACATCACTGAAGGCCAGATCGTATTGTCACGCGAGCTCAACAGCCAGGGCGTCTACCCGCCGGTGGACATCGCCCCATCCTTGTCGCGCCTGATGAAAGACGGCATCGGCAAGGACGATACGCGCGACGATCATCCGCGGGTCGCCAATCAGCTCTACGCGCTCTATGCGAAGGCCCAGGAGGCACGCAATCTGGCCTCGATTATCGGCGCCGAGGAGCTCTCGGCGCGTGATCAACGCTACCTGGAATTCGCCAAAGACTTCGATGCGCATTTCGTCGGCCAGGGTGAAGACGAAAACCGCAGCATCATCGAGACTCTGAACCTGGCCTGGCAGTTGCTGTCGCGCTTCCCGCGCGAGGCACTGACACGCGTCAGCGAGATCGACCTGGCGCATTATCACCGCAGCGGAGACAAGGCAGCGTGAGTGCTCGCCTGCGAACTGCCCCTACGAAGAGCGCACTGCTCGACCTGCGCAAACAGGTGCGTTTCCTCGAAGACGGGCACGCGCTGCTTGAGCGCAAGCGCGAACTGCTGACTCGCCTTGTCTACCGGCACATCAACGAATACCAGGGGAAGAAAAGCACGGCACAGGCCGCGCTGCGTAAGGCCTATCGCTGGCTCGCGATCGCGCAGCTGCGTATGGGTGACCGCAGCATCGCTCAGGCGACGCTCGGGGCTGCGCCGTCGACCAGCATGAAGGTCCTGCCGCGGCGCGCATTGGGCGTGCAGTACCCCTCAGTCGAAGCCGCGGTAATCGCACCGCAGCCGGTCGGCTTGCTCGGCACCGACCCCAGCTTCGATGAGGCGCGACAGTCGTTCGCTCAGGCGGCGGTACACCTCGCTGAGCTCGCCGCGGTGGAGATGGCGCTGCAGCGCCTGATCAGCGAACAGCGCAAGGCACAAAAGCGCGTCAATGCACTCAAGTACAACATCATTCCCTCCTACCGGAAGGTGATCAAACAGATCGCCGAGTCGCTCGAAGAAGAAGAGCGCGGCACACTATTCCAGATCAAGCGCTTGCGCGATGCCAGCGCCAAACGGCGCGCATGAGCCGCCATCTACAGGTCGGCCCCTGGCTCGCGAGTCAAAAACCTTCTAGTACGATCTTGCCCCTGGATTGACCGCTCTCGATCAGGGCATGGGCGCGCTTGAGATTTTCGGCATTGATCGCTCCGAAATGATCGGAGACGGTGGTTTGGATTATAGCTGCATCGACCAGTTCGGCCATCTCCGTCAGCAGTCGGTGCTGGGCAATCATATCCGGCGTCTCGAACATCGAACGCGTAAACATCAGCTCCCAGTGCAACGAAATGCTCTTCGGCTTCAGCCGGCGGACATCGATCGGCTCCGGATCATCGATCAAGGCCAACTTGCCTTGCGGCGCAAGGGCCTCGACGATCTCCGGGAAATGCAGATCTGTTTTTGTCAGGCTGGCGACATGGGTCACCTGGGGGATGCCGATCCGCGCGAGCTCTTGCGTCAACGGCCGGCGGTGATCGATTACCTCGTGCGCGCCCAGCCCCCGCACCCATTGCTCGGTCTCGGGGCGCGAGGCCGTCCCGATCACCCGTAAACTGGTTAGCCGGCGCGCAAGCTGCGTCAACACGGAACCGACACCGCCCGCCGCACCGATGATCAACAGAGTATCGTCACTGCATACCTTGCCGGGCGGTACAGCGAGACGCTCGAACAGCAGCTCCCAGGCGGTAATGCTGGTCAGCGGAAGCGCCGCGGCCTGCGCATAGTCGAGTGATCTGGGCTTGCTACCGACGATGCGCTCGTCTACCAGGTGCAGCGCCGAATTGGTTCCCGGCCGAACCTTGGATCCGGCGTACCAGACCGCGTCACCGGGATGGAACAATGTGACCTCGGTACCGGTCTCGAGCACCACGCCGCTGGCATCCCATCCGAGTACCTGGGTCTCGCCCGGCGGCGGCGCCACGTTCCGCCGTACCTTGGTATCTACCGGATTGACCGAGACCGCCTTTACCTGAACGAGCAGATCGCGTGCACCAGGCCTCGGATCCGGCAGCTCTAGATCCAACAACGACCTGGATTCGGTGATTGGGAGCGCTTCGAGATAACCAACGGCCTTCATGATCGGTCCTTTCAATGCAGCGGTATAGAGCGCGGCCATTGACGGGCCGGCGAAATGATCCGTGCGCCACCGGGACGCATGCCGGATCTTGATATCGCAAGTCTATCAGCGGCATCTCGAGAACGGTTGAGATTTTCAGGCTTTGCGTTCAGCGCTTGCGCTGTGCGCGCTCATCGGATTCCGCCTGCTCGGTCCTTTCCTTACCCTTACGTTCGGTCTCGCGCATACGCTCGACGGCGTTCTGCACCGCTTTGGACTTAGTGTAGCGACCGCGCCATTGCGCCTTGCTCGAATCACAGTCTTGCTGCGATTGAATGACGATCTCCTCCTGCTGTGAGATTGCGGTCTCGAGCTTGCCGATGAACACCTGATACTCCAGGATTTGACTGCTGGAGAGTCCGTTACTGGTCGCACGCGCAAACCGCTCCAGGTATTCGGCGTGATATGCACGGAGTTCGTCGAGGCGCTGTTTTGTCGCCTTGCGCTGCTGCAGCGATTCACCCAGCGCCGCCGCGGCCTTACGTTCGCGCTGCGAGGTGATCTTTTGGATGGGTTTGAAACGCTTGGAAGGCACCATGATCACCTACCCTGAGGCCGCGTCTGCCGGCAGGTTGTCCTGCGGAAACAGCGTCAACAGATCATCCAGGCTCTCGTGCAGATCGAGTCGGACATGCATGTCCTGGTGCAGAAACTCACGCAACGAGGGCATGGCGCCGATGGCCAGATCGATCTGATCATTGGAACCAACTTCATAGGCGCCCACAGAGATCAGATCCTGATTTTGCTGATAAAGGCTGTAGAGCTGTTTGAACTCACGCGCGGCACGCTGGTGCGCGACATCCGTGATCTCGTTCATCGCGCGGCTCACCGACGCCTCGATATCGATCGCCGGATACTGACCTGAATCGGCAAGACGGCGCGACAGTACGATATGTCCATCGAGGATCGCCCGTGCGGCATCAGCAATCGGGTCGTTCTGGTCGTCGCCCTCGGTCAACACCGTATAAAAGGCAGTAATCGAGCCGCCGCCGCGGTCGCCGTTACCGGCGCGCTCGACCAGCTGCGGCAGCTTGGCGAACACCGACGGCGGATAGCCCTTGGTTGCCGGCGGCTCGTTGATCGCCAGGCCGATCTCGCGTTGTGCCTGGGCGAAGCGGGTCAGTGAATCCATCAGCAGCAGGACGTTCTTTCCCTGGTCGCGGAAGTGCTCGGCGATCGCGGTGGCGAGCATGGCACCATGCATGCGACGCAACGGCGGTTGATCCGCCGGCACGGCGACCACGACCGCACGCCGCAGTCCCTCTTCGCCGAGAATATTGTCGACGAACTCCTTGACCTCACGGCCACGTTCACCAATCAGGCCGACCACCACCACATCGGCATCGGTGTAGCGGGTCATCATGCCGAGTAGCACCGACTTACCAACGCCGGACCCGGCGAACAGGCCCAGGCGCTGGCCGCGACCGACGCTGAGCAGCGAATTGATCGCGCGGATACCGACATCGAGCGGCTCACGAATCGGCGCCCGAGCCAGCGGATTGATGTAGCCGCCGTTCAACGGCCGACGCTCGTCGGCATGCACCAGGCCCTTGCTATCCAGAGGCCTGCCGCTGCCGTCGATTATCCGGCCGAGGAGTTCCTCACCCACCGCCGCCTCACTGACCCGCCCGGTCGGGACGACGCGGGCATCGGGCTCGAGGCCCCGGATATCGCCGGTTGACATCAGGTACAGACTTTCCCCGGCGAAGCCCACCACCTCCGCCTCGACGCGCTCGCCGGCCGCATTGATCACATCGCATCGGCCACCTATCGCGGCACGACAACCCACTGCCTCCAGAGTCAGGCCGACCATCCGGGTCAATTTGCCTTCGACGACCAGGCCGCGTCCACCGCTTAGGCGCTCGCCGAGGCCTCGAATGCGACTGGCCCAGATGGGATTGCGATCGAGCTCAGCCATCACGATGCTCTATCTCTTCGCTGTCCTGTAGACGTTCGCCCGCAAGCAATGGGGCGATCAGGCCGCTCAGGCGAGAGTCCAAGGTTGCATCGATCTGCGAGGTATCGGTGTGAATGCGGCAACCGCCCCGCTGAATCACCGGGTCCTCGGTAATCTGCCATTTTTGATCGTGCTCGCCGAGGACATAGGCCTCGCGCACCAGCTCTGCATCTTCGGGATGTAGCACGACGCGGATGTTGCGCGAGCTGATCGGCAGAATCCCCAAGGCCTCACGCACAACGCCAACGATCTGACCCGGATCGAGCTTGACCTCGCGTCGGATCAGCTGGCGCACCATGCTGATCACCAACGTGACGATTTCGTTCTCCACCTGTTGGTCCAGCTGCTCGAACGGCTTGTCCAAGACCTGCAGAATTTCGTCGAGGCGCTCGATCTTCGCCCGGATCTCAGCCCGTCCCTCTTCCAGGCCCTCGCGATGACCGTAGGCCAGACCCTCTTTGCGGCCCTGTTCGAAACCCTCGGCCTGGGCAGCCTTACGGATTTCATCGAGCTGCGCCGCAGTCAGCAGACCCGGCGACTCATCCAGCGGCCCCTGGCCGCGCTTGCGCACGTGCGGTGGCTGCCATTGCGTGATCTCGGCCTCCTCGCCACGTATCACCTGTCCGGCCCCGGCTTTCGGTTTGTTCATGTACTGGTCTCAAATACGGTTCATTGCGGGTTACCGGGCAAGCGTTGATCATCCGGCGAGATCCTCTTGCTAGATGAACTCTTCGCCGCCACTGCCACCCAGATTGATTTCGCCGGCATCTGCCAGGCGGCGGGCCACCGTGAGGATCTCCTTCTGCGAGGCCTCGACGTCGCTCAGCTTGGCCGGTGGTGCGGCCTCCAGGTCGTCTTTGAGCATCTCGGCCGCACGCGAAGACATGTTCTTGAAGATCTTGTCGCGCAGTGCATCCGGGGCGCCGCGCAGTGCCAGCAGCAGCTGATCGGAGGCGACCTCACGCAGCAGCGTCTGCATACCGCGGTCATCCACGTCAATCAGGTTCTCGAACACGAACATATTGTCCTGAATCTTTTGCGACAGCTCTTCGTCGCTCTCATTGATCTGCTCGATCACCCGGCTCTCGATAGCGCCATCGACGAAGTTCAGAATATCGGCGGCCTTCTTAACCCCGCCCATCGACGAGGACTTGACGTTGTTGCCGCCAGAGAACTGCTGCTCGAGAATCTCGTCTAGCTCCTGCAGCGCGGCCGGCTGGATACCGTCCAGGGTCGCTACGCGCATGATTACATCGCTGCGCAACTGCTCAGGAAACTCTGCCAGGACATTGGCCGCCTGATCCGGATCGAGAAAAGACATCACGATCGCAATGATCTGCGGATGTTCGAGTCGAATCAGTTCGGCGACGGCGCGTGGATCCATCCACTTCAGCTGCTCGAGCCCCTTGCTGTTCCGGCCCAGCAGGATGCGATCGATAACGCCGCTCGCCTTGTCGACGCCAAGCGCCGACGTGAGCATACCGCGGATGTAATCGTCCGCCCCCATGCCCAGCGACGTCTGTTCACCTATGGTGTCGACGAAGTTCTGCATCACCAGCTCCATCTGGGAGTTGGTAACCTGCTTTAGACCGGCCATCGCCAGCCCGATTTCCTGTACCTCTCTTGGCCCCATGTGGCGCAGGATTTCTGCGGCATGCTTTTCACCGAGGCCCAGCATCAGCAGGGCCGAGCGATCCAGACCATTCAGCTTCTTCAGGCTTGGCGAACCCGCATTGTCTTCCATCTCAGGCGACTTCCTCACTCATCCAAGTCTTGACGAGCTGCGCGACCCGCTTCGGATCCTCGTCTACCAGCTGACGTGCCGCATCCATGATGTTTTCGTACCTGGCCGCACCGGGCAGCCGCATGGGCTCACCGTCATTGCCGAGCAACATGGATTCATTGCCCGACGCGTCGGCCGTGGCGCCATCTGCCAAGGGGCCCTCGATGCGCGCCCCCCCGCCACCGGCCATCTCACCCGCGAGCTCGGCCTGCGTCGCTGTCAGGCGTTTCATGGTTGGCTTGAGGACAAAGAAGATCAGTAGCACTACCAACAGCAGCCCACCGGCCTGTTTGACGGTTTCGAGGAACCAGTCCTGCTCCCAGACAGGTATCGCCGGCAGCTCGGCGATCGGCTCCGGGCTTAGGAAAGAACTATTCATCACGCGCACGCTGTCGCCACGCCGTGCATCGAAGCCGACGGCCTCGCGCACCAATTCAGTCAGGCGTTCGATCTCTTCCGGGGTGCGTTCGCGCACATTCACACTGCCGTCCGCCAGCGCGGTGCTGACATCGTCGACCACGACCGCGACCGACAGACGCCGCAGACTGATGGGTGCCATCCGCGTGTGGCTGATCACGCGGTCGAGCTCATAGTTGCGCGTTGCCTGGACTGAACTGTTGGCCGACTCATTCAATTCGCCGCCAGTAGCGGCGCCCGCGGCCCTCTGCGGCGCGTTGCCGGCTGCCGGCGGCTGATTGCTCAGCGCGCCGGGTATACCACCGATGCCGCCGTCGCTGCTCTGTTCCTCGCTTATCTGTTCACTGCGCAACGCCGGCTGATCCGGGTTATAGCGCTCCTGGGTCTTTTCGGTCACGGTGAAATCGACATCGGCGGTGACCTGGGCGCGGACTTTGTCGCGTCCGACGATCGGCGCCAGCAGGCTCTCAACCCGGTCACGGTAGTGCTCCTCGATGCGTCGGGTGTGCTCAAACTGCGTCGCCGACAGCTTCATCTCGCGGCTTTCCGAGTTGCCGCTGAGCAGTCGCCCCTTCTGATCCACCACGGTTATCCGGCCGGTCTCGAGCTCCGGCACGCTGGACGCTATCAGATGCACGATCGCCTCGACCTGGCCGTCTTCGAGCGCCCGGCCGTTGTGCAGTCTGACCGCAACCGAGGCGCTCGGCGGCTGGCGTTTGCGTACAAACACCGACTGCTTCGGAATCGCCAGATGAACGCGGGCGCTCTGCACTGCACCAATAGTCGCGATAGTGCGTGCCAGCTCGCCCTGCAGCGCCTGCTGATGACGCGCCTTCTCGACCAGTTGACTGGTGCCGAAGCCGGTGTCCTGCTGCAATATCTCGAAGCCCATGCCGACGCTGTTGGGCAGACCCTGGCCAGCCAGTTGCATTCGGATTTCCTTCAGCTTCGCCGAGGGAACCAACATCATGCCGCTGGCCTCGTCGACGCGGTAGTCGACACCGGCTTGCTGCAGGGCCTCCATCACCTGGCTGGCGTCTTTCTCTGTCAGGTTGCCATACAGCGGCGCATAGTTGGGCGCCTGTGACCACAGCACCACTGCGACGCCGAGCGCAACGCTGGCCGCGATACCGACCATCACCGCAATCTGACGCAGCCAGGGATTGTCGACCAGGCCCGGCATCCCGCCTGCCAGGTCCGCTGTCGGAAGATTGCTGGAATTGCTCGCTTCGGCCATCTCTATCTATCCATTGATTGCTTGACGCTGTTTCTGGCTACCGAGGATCAGACCGGCATGTTCATTACATCTTTGTAGGCCTCGACCAGTTTGTTCCTGACCTCGACCATGGCCTGGAAGGACACACTGGATTTCTGCGCTGCGATCATCACCTGTGCCAGATCGATGTTCTCGTCGCCCCGCTCAAACGAGGAGCGCATTGCACTAGCATGCTGTTGGGTGTCGTTGACGGCATCGATGGAGCGCTTGAGCAGGTCCTGGAAGTCGCCCTGCGGCGTCTCGCTGATCGCCGCACCCTCCATCGCCTGGGCCCGAACGACCCGCATCTGTGCCAAGACCTGGTTGATTTCCGGAGTACTCATGGTGCTGACCCTGTCACTGTGTTGGGTTTTCTGACGCGCCGTTGCCGCCCGGCAAGACGATGCAGGTTTCGCGCCAATTCAGCGCGGTATCGAGACACCTGCCGCACGCAGCCTCTGCAGCTTGTAGCGCAGGGTGCGCGGGCTGATACCGAGGATCTCCGCTGCCTGTTTCCGACTGCCATTGCCGCTGCGCAGGGCATCGAGGATCAGCTGCTCCTCCACATTGCGCAGATCGTTGCTGAGACGCCGGCCGCCGCCCGATTCATCGCCGATTGTCGGCGCTGACGGCATGGCGGCCGGTGGCGCGCCGTCGACACTCTCGAAGTGGATGTCCGCGGCACCGATGTGCTCGCCGTCGCCCAGGATCAGTGCGCGCTGCATCAGGTTGTCGAGCTCGCGCACATTGCCAGGCCAATCATGGGACAGCAGGCGCGCCTCCGCCTCGGGTGTGAACGGCGGCAAGAGTTCGCCGCCCCGCAGGTGGCGCTGCATCAGATGCCGCGCCAGCGGCAGGATGTCACGCGGCCGCTCGCGCAGCGGCGGTAGCGTCAATGGAAAGACATTTAGACGATAGAACAGGTCTTCGCGGAAGCGACCCGCCGCAACCTCTTCTCTCAGGTGACGGTTGGAGGTGGCCAGCACGCGCACATCGAGCTGGATGATCTCTCGCCCGCCGAGACGCTCGACCTCGCGCTCCTGAAGGACGCGCAGCAGCTTGGCCTGCAGTGGCAGACTCATCTCGGAGATCTCATCGAGCAGCAGTGTCCCGCCCTGCGCCTGCTCGAACTTGCCGGCGCTGGCGCGCACCGCGCCGGTGAAGGCGCCTTTTTCATAGCCGAACAAGACCGCCTCGAGCATATTGTCCGGAATTGCCGCGCAGTTGATCGCAATGAAGGACCCATCGCTGCGCTGGGAGCGGTTGTGGATGAATCGGGCCAACACCTCTTTGCCGCAGCCCGATTCACCGCCAATCATCACCGTCGCGTCACTGGCCGCCACCCGAGAGGCGAGTTCGACCAGCTCCCGGGTGCGCAGATCCTCGGCCACCATCTGCCCGCTCTCGTGATGCCGGTAGGGCAGATAGCGCTCGACCTTTGCCAATAGGTCATCGACCTCGAAGGGTTTGGCGAGATAGTCGACGGCGCCCAGTTTGATCGCCTCGACCGCTTGTTCGACAGTGCCGTAGGCGGTCATCACGAGTACCGGTAGCTCCTGAAACCGGGTACGCAGACTGCGCAGCAGCGCGCGTCCGTCCATTGGTCGCATCTGCACATCGGTCAACACCATGTCGACCTGGTTGTGATCAAGTTTGGCCAGGGCCTGCTCGCCATCCGTGGCGTTTACGACCTCGTAGCCCGACAGCAGCAAGGTGTCGGTCAAAGCCTGCGCGAGCGCGCCGTCATCTTCGACTACCAAAATTCGTGAAGGATTCATTAGGCTTGCTTCCTCGTCGTTGCCTGCTCAGATCCGCGACCCTCGAGCCGCGGCAGCCGTACCTCGAAACAGGCGCCACCAAGTACCGATTCAGCGACCCGCATGCCGCCACCGTGCTCGAGTACCACCGCCTGGACCACGGCCAGTCCGAGGCCGGTGCCGCGCTCGCGAGTCGTGAAAAAGGGATCGAAAATTCGCGCCAGCGCCAAAGGGTCGATACCCGGGCCGTCGTCCTCGACGCGCAGACACAGGATGGCGTCGGCGCCGCGGCAGGCGGAGATCCTGATCCTCACGCCCCGCCCACCGTGATCCAGCGCGTTATCGATGAGGTTGCTGAATGCACCGGCTAGTGCATCGAGGTTGCCGGCTAGCAGACTGTCGTCACCGTCGTCGAGATCCAGCTCGAGTCGCGCCTCGAGCTGGCGCAGACGCGGCTGCAGACCGGCAATCGCCGTGTGCAATGCAGCGCTGAGACTTATCGGTTGGTTGGAGAAATTACCGCCTCGACTGAAGGCGAGCATCTCGCGCACCAGGTTCTCAGTATGACGCAGACCCTCACGCAGTTTTTCACTGAACTGGTTGCGTTGCGCGTCGCTGAGGTTGCCCTTCGCGAGCTGACCGGCGTAGAGCACCGCGGTCGACAACGGGGTGCGCACCTGATGCGCCAGCTGCGCGGCCATCTCGCCCATGGCACTGAGCCGGTTCTGGCGCTCGACCCGTTCCTCGAGAAGCCGTTCGTCGGTCATGTCGACCACGACCAGGATACGGCCGCGGTCGTTCAACGGGCGCTGCGACACGCTTACGCGACGCCCATCGTGCAGGCGCCAATCACCCGGAGTCGGCTCGGCGGCGACTACCTCCTGCTTGATTTCAGTCCAACGTCTACCCCAGGCCAGGCCTGGAAAGAGTTGCTCAGCGGCGGGATTGAAGCGATCCACGCGATCGCGCACATCGATCAGAACGATGGCCGCCGGCAGCGCCTCGAGCAGTACACCGAGCTGATCGGCGAGGTGTTCTTTCTGGGCACGTTCTGCGAGGCGCTCGCGCCGCGCCCGGGCCAGCTCCTGGGTAAGATCGGCGACCCGACCTTCGAGATGCTCGTAGGCAGTGGTCAGGCGTTGCGACAGCTCGTTGAAGACCCCGAATGCCTGTTCAAGGTCGCGTGGGTCGTGGTCTACCCGGGTCGTCTGCGGTTTGCCCATGTGGCCGATTCCTGTCCTTCTTGCGATTCTGGGACAGACTCAGCAAATCGTGTGCCACAATTATTTTTATTTTATAAACAATTGGTTAGCTTAGGATAAAAACGAGTGCGTCAAAGGCCCGTCAGTTCCTGCCCGCGCTGCAAACCGTATTTGCGCAGTTTTTCGACCAGGGTCGTTCGGCGCATCCTGAGTTTCTTTGCCGCATGCGCTACCACGCCGTTGGCCTCCTCCAGCGCCTGGCGGATCAGGCTCTGCTCCATATTCGCCAGGTGCAGCTTTAGGTCGATCCCCTCGGCCGGCAGCCTTGGCATACTGGAAACGGTATTTGGCTGGTCACCGTGCGTACTGATGACCGGCAGCACATCTTCCTCGACTGTCGTCTCGACCAGCGTCACCGGGATTCCGACACGAAACTTCTCCGGCAGATCGGCGACGTCGACCACTCCAAACGGATAGAGGATCGCCAGACGCTCGATCAGGTTCGCCAACTCACGCACATTGCCCGCCCAGCGGTAATGGGTGAGTGCGGTGACCGCGGCCGGCGTCAGGCGCACCGATCCCCGCTTCTCGTGTTCGATGCGCTGGATCAGGTCATTGACCAGCACCGGGATATCCTCGACGCGCTCGCGGAGCGGTGGGACATCGATTGGGAAGACATTCAGGCGGTAGTACAAGTCTTCACGAAAATTGTTCTGCTTTATGGCCTGCTCAAGGTCGCGGTGGGTCGCGGCAATGATGCGCACATTGCAATGGATAGTCTTATTGCTGCCCACCCGCTCGAAGGTGCGCTCCTGCAGCACTCGCAGCAACTTGACCTGCATATGAAGGCTCATGTCGCCGATCTCGTCCAGGAACAGCGTGCCGCCCTCCGCGAGTTCGAAGCGGCCCTGGCGCGCCGTGATGGCGCCGGTAAAGGCGCCTTTTTCGTGACCGAACAGCTCACTCTCCAACAGATCGCCGGGAATCGCCCCGCAGTTGACTGGCACGAAAGGTCGACCCCGCCGCTTGGAGTGATAGTGCAACTTGCGTGCTACCACCTCTTTGCCCGTACCGGACTCGCCCAGGATCAACACGGTCGCATCCGAATCCGCGACCTGCTCGATCATCTTGTTGATACCGCGGGTTGCGCGACTGTTGCCTGACAGGCTGCGGAAGAGTTCCAGCGGACGTCGCGGCGACTCTCCCTGGCGCTGCGACTCGGCGTAGACCTGCGCCTTGTGCAGCAGCGCCGTGATCGCGTCGTAATGGCTGGGCAGGCTGAGCGTGCCCAGTACGTCGCCGCTTACCAACATGTCTTCGCCGCCGTGCTCCTGGACCTGGATCAGCGCAGGTCGCGGGTCACACTCCCCGATGGCGCTGAGATAGGCGGAGCGATCCTGGTCCGGGAGCTGTGCGCTAAGGAACACGCTGGTCGAGCGGTCGCTGAAGTGTTGCACCAGACGTTTCAGATCCTGCGGGGACTCTGGAACATGCACGCCACAATCGATGAATTGCAGGATGTTTTGCAGGTAATCGTGCGACGCAGGATCAACGAGCACCAACATCACGGTCACGGCATTGAGGGATTGGCCTTTACTGTTTTCGGGCATCATCCAACCGACTCCGCTGTGAGGACTTTGTTGGGCACAGACGAAAGTGCTTTATTTCCTGAAGTTAAGCACGCATCTCGCGGGATGTCAAAATTACGTCAGATCGCAAAAATACGCCGCAGCGTGCCAGCGCCAGGCAGCGCTTGACAGCAGCAGCGGCGACTCCTAGAAAGAAGGTCCGTATTGGCAGCGATCCGGATCCGCCCTCTTGAACGAACTTCCGCTCGGCGCGCTGTTTGGCGCCCTGGTCCTGCTGCTCCTGCTTTCCGCATTCTTTTCGGGGTCAGAGACCGCCCTGATGACCCTCAACCGTTATCGGTTGCGGCACTTGGCCGCCGCGGGCAACCCGGGGGCAAAACTGGCCGACAAGCTCCTCGAAAAGCCCGACCGACTGATCGGCCTAATCCTGCTGGGTAACAACTTCGTCAATATTCTGGCCTCGTCGCTGGCCACCATCATCGCCATTCGTCTCGGCGGCGAGGGCGCCATCCCGATCGCCGCCGGGCTCTTGACCCTGGTGGTGTTGATCTTCTCCGAAGTCGCACCGAAGACCATGGCGGCACTCTATCCGGAGCGCCTGGCCTTCCCGGCTTCCTGGGTCTACACACCGCTGTTGCGTGTGCTGTTTCCGCTGGTATGGCTAGTCAACTTGATGGCAAATGCCGTTCTGCGCGGGCTGGGGATCTACCCGGACGATGCCGAGGGCAACGCACTCAGCCGTGAGGAACTGCGTACCGTGGTCAACGAGGCCGGTGCGATGATCCCGAAACGCCACCAGAAGATGTTGCTGAACATCCTCGACCTCGAGAAGGTGACCGTCGATGACATCATGGTGCCGCGCAGCGAACTCGATGGTATCGATCTGGACAACCCCATCGATGTCATCCTCGAACAACTTGAACAGTCCCCCTACACCCGCGTGCTGGTGTTCCATGGCAGTATCGACCATATCGTCGGATTCGTGCATGCGCGGCGGGCGATGCAAACGCTACTGGAGAAAGAACTGACGCGCGATGTCCTCGAGGACCTTATTCGCGATCCCTACTTCATTCCCAAGGGCACGCGACTCAACCAGCAGCTTCTGAACTTTCAGCACAACCGGCGACGGACCGCCCTGGTGGTAGATGAGTACGGTGATGTGCAGGGCCTGGTCACCATGGCCGACCTTCTCGAGGAGATCGTCGGTGAATTCGCGACTGATCCGGCCGACAGCATCGCCGATGTCCTGCCCCAGGCGGACGGCAGTTTCCTCGTCGACGGCGCGGCCAGTCTGCGCGATCTGGTCAGGACCATGCACTGGGAGCTGCCCATCGACGGCCCCAAGACACTCAATGGACTCATCGTCGAACACCTCGAAAGCCTACCCGAGACCGGCACGTCACTAATGGTGGCGGGTTACCCGATCGAGGTGGTGCAGATTCAGGACAACGCCGTCAAGATGGCGCGCATTCGTCCGAGCGAGCGGCGCCTGGTACACCCTCGGGATTGACTTAGCCTGCAAAGCTCGCCATACGGACGCTAACTCAGTGCCTCGATGGCCTCGCTGACACGGCTCACTGCGACCACCTCCAGTCCCTCCACCGCCTTCTTCGGCGCATTGGCCTTCGGCACGATGACGCGGGAGAAACCGTGTTTTGCGGCCTCCCGCAGGCGCTCCTGACCGTTGGGTACCGGCCTGATCTCACCCGCCAGCCCTATCTCGCCAAAGGTCGCCAGGTCCCCGGGCAGCGGGCGATCCCGAAAACTCGACAGCACCGCCAGCAATACGGGTAGATCGGCCGCCGGCTCCGTCACCCGCACGCCACCTACCACGTTGAGAAAGACATCCTGGTCGAACATCGCGACTCCGCCATGGCGGTGCATCACCGCCAGCAGCATCGATAGCCGATTCTGCTCCAGGCCCAGGGCGACGCGCCGCGGGTTGGCCAGTGAACTCTGATCGACCAGCGCCTGCACCTCGACCAGCAATGGCCGCGTACCCTCGCGGGTTACCAGAATGCAGCTGCCTGGCACCTCTTGCTCATGCCGTGACAGAAAGATCGCCGACGGATTGCTTACCTCGCGCAACCCCTTGTCGGTCATCGCAAACACCCCGAGCTCGTTGACCGCGCCGAAGCGATTCTTGATCGCGCGAATCAGACGAAAAGGACCTCCGCTCTCGCCCTCGAAGTAGAGCACGGTGTCGACCATGTGCTCGAGCACGCGCGGGCCGGCCAGCGCGCCTTCTTTCGTCACATGCCCCACCAGAAACAGCGCCGTCCCGGTCTGTTTGGCAAAGCGCACCAGGCGCGCAGCGGACTCACGCACCTGGGCCACCGAACCTGGCGCAGACTGCAGAGACTCGGTGTAGAAGGTCTGGATGGAATCGAGCACCAGTACCTGCGGACGATCCCTGGCGATCAGCGCCAGGATGCGTTCTATGCAGGTCTCCGTCAGCAGCCGTAGGCGTTGCACGGGCAGGCCGAGGCGCTTGGCGCGCAGGCTGATCTGCTCAGCGGACTCCTCGCCGCTGACGTACAGCGCCGGCATACTCTCCGCGAGCAGCGCCAGCGCCTGAATCAGCAGGGTAGATTTGCCTATGCCCGGGTCGCCGCCTATCAGTACTACCGAGCCCGATACCAGACCGCCGCCGAGCACTCGATCGAGTTCCGGCAGGCCGGTTGGCATGCGCTCTGTGCGCTGCGCCACTACATCGGACAGTTTTCGAATGCGTACGCCCTCGTCACCCGCGTATCCGGCAAAGCGCGCATCCGCGTTACCGGCAGCCGCGGGCACGGTCTCCTGCAGAGTGTTCCAGGCGGCGCAGTCGGCGCATTGCCCGGCCCACTTGGGACTCTGCCCGCCGCACTCGGTGCAGACGTAGATAGTCTTGGCCGGTTTGCTCACGGACTCTTTCTATTCACCTTGTACGTGCATCGAGAAAATAAGGGATGTGTTGCGATCGCGGGTGTCGGGTGAATAAACGCAGCCGTCAAGCCGACAGGGGCGTATTCACCGCGTCCCGCGCTGGCAACACGCACTCGTTGATCCGGAACTTTGCAGCCAATTTCAGTCAGTACTGATCGTCACCGTAGACATCATAAGCAAAGTTGTCGAAGCGCGTGAACTGTCCCTGGAAGGTCAGCATTACCGTGCCGATCGGGCCATTACGCTGTTTACCGATGATGATCTCGGCCTTGCCCTTGTCCGGGCTATCCTCGTTATAGACCTCATCGCGATAGATGAAGACAATCAGATCGGCATCCTGTTCTATAGCGCCGGACTCGCGCAGGTCCGACATTACCGGGCGCTTGTTGGGCCGCTGTTCCAGCGAACGGTTGAGCTGCGACAACGCAACCACCGGCACATTGAGTTCCTTGGCCAAGGCCTTGAGGGAGCGTGAGATCGCCGAGATCTCAGTGGCGCGATTCTCGCCCGATTCCGGCGCCTGCATCAGCTGCAGATAATCAATGACTACCAGACCGAGCTGTCCGTGCTCCTTGGTCAAGCGCCGACATCGCGCGCGCAGATCCGTCGGCGTGAGTGCCGGCGTATCGTCGATGAACAGCTTCGTATTGTTGAGGATATTGACCGCGGAGGTCACGCGCGGCCAGTCATCATCTTCCAGTTTGCCGGAGCGCACTGCCTGCTGATTGACCCGCCCCAGCGACGAGATCATACGCATAGTCAGCGCCTCGCCTGGCATCTCCATCGAGAAAATGGCCACTGGCAGACCCGTGGTTACCGCCACATTCTCGGCCACGTTCATTGCGAAGCTAGTCTTTCCCATCGACGGACGGCCGGCGACGATGATCAGGTCCGCCTTCTGCAGGCCCGAGGTCTTGCCATCAAAATCCGCAAACCCGCTCGACACGCCTGTCAGCGCATTATCGCTACCATACAACTCCTCAATGCGGTTGATGGTCTCGGTCAGGAGTCGCGTAATCGAGCGGAATCCGCCACCGCCGCGGGCCTGCTGCTCGGCAATCTGAAATACCTGATTCTCGGCGAAGTCGAGCAGTTCGTGCACCTTGCGACCCTTGGGCCGGAAGCCGCTCTCCGCAATCTGATTGCCGACCTTGATCAGCTGGCGAACCACCGACTGCTCGCGCACGATGGCCGCGTAGGCCTGGATGTTGGCCGCACTTGGGGTGTCGTTCGCCAGCGCGCCCAAGTAGGCCAGGCCACCGACGTCTTGCAGCGACTCGCGGCGCTCGAGTTCTTCCGACAGTGTCACCACATCGGTCGGCCGGTCTGCATCCACCAGGCCGGCGATAGCGGAGAAGATCAGCTGGTGCTCACGCCGATAGAAATCCTGCTCGGTGATCTGGTCGGCCACCTGATCCCAGGCGCTGTTGTCCAGCATCAGGCCGCCCAGCACGGACTGCTCTGCCTGCAGCGAGTGCGGTGGCAGGCGCAGCGCCTCCATCTGCGCATCCTGGGCCGTTTCGGCCATCAACTCGGGGACAGACTCGTAAACCGCGTCAACCATTGCGCCGCCAAAAAAACCGCCTGGGAGGGACTTGATTACACCACAAGCCGACCGGCGTGCGCAGCACGCAATGCAAGACAATGCAAAAGCCCGGACTAGCCTGCATATCTCACCGTTTTTCGTAACGAGGACGCCGAACCGCCGCTATGGCGGGGTGCACGGAGTCGAAGGTGGTGAAGGCGTAGTCGACACTACGTCGAACCGGCTGCAACGAGTACGCCCCGTCGTGGCGAGGGCATCGGGGGCCGCAGCAGGAAATCGGTGAGATATGCACGCTAGCAGCCTGTCAGACTTAACGCTGTTTGGCTGCAAATCCCTGGATAGCGATTGACTGCGCTTATCCTCTTCGACAAATAGCCGGGCTGTTCTCCTCAGACGATAACCTGATTTGATTCGCTCCCAGTGATTTTCGCCGCAACCGGTCAAGTCCGACGGGCTGCTAGGCCGGGCAGCGGCGCAGGCGGCATCGGAGCGCGCGGCGAGCCGCGCGCGAAGCCTTATTCCTCGCCGATGATCACGACCTTGAGAGCCGCGTCGACGTCGCTGTGCAGATGCAGGGTCACCGTGTAGTCTCCGGCCACTCGGAAAGGGCCCTCGGGCAGACGGACCTCCGATTTCTCGATCTCGACGCCGGCCTCGCTGCAGGCGCGGGCGATATCGGCGGTGCCGACCGAGCCAAACAGGCGGCCTTCCTCGCCTGCCTTGTGACCAATGGTGACGCCGTCACTCAGCCCTTCTACCTGCGCCTTGCGCGCCGTCGCCGCGGCCAGCTTTTCCGCCGCCTGCTGCTCCAGTTCGGCGCGCCGCTCTTCGAATAGCCTGACGTTTTCCGGGCTGGCAAACACTGCCTTACCCTTCGGGATCAGAAAGTTACGGCCGAAACCGGACTTGACTGAGACCTTCTCTCCCAGACCACCCAGATTGACCACCTTCTCCAGCAGAATGACTTCCATCGTAACTCAACCTCATATGTTCAGTTCACTTACCGCCGGCCCCCGACCGACGCGCACGGGCCCGAGCCCGAAAATCCAGCCAGCCGTCCGCATAACCGGCGAGGGCGATCGCGCTCGCGCCCTGCGGCGCGACAAAGGTCAGCAACAGATAGAGACCCACCAGCCAGGCGGACGAGGCGCTAAATTCAGCGACCAGTCCGTGCGCCACGCTGAGCCCCTGGATCATGAACACCACCATACCAACCAGGTACAGCTGACCCATGAAATTCGGCTCGCCTCCCGTAATCAATACGCCACCGATCAACAACACCGGAACGACGATCAACAACCAGCGCCCAAACCGCAGCGCGCGAAACTCGGCGCCGAACTCGCCAGGACGGTCGATGAGCGACGCCCAGTAACGCGCCAGCAGCAATGAGGCCACGGCACCAAGAAACCAAGTCGCCGCCACGCCACCCGCCATCCATCCCGCCATCAGGGACACTAGCTGATCGGCGCTCGCGGCATTCAGCGTCTCGGCGTCGATCCGCTCTACCAAGAACGTGTTCAGTGCCTCTGCCCAGAAGGCCGCCGGGTCATCCAGCAACACGTACTGCAACAGCACAATCGCGGCGGCCGCGATCACGGCCACCTCGATCGCCTTGCGCAGCATTCCGGTCTGTCCCAGCACGCCACCTAGCAGTGCCGCTGGCAGCCACAGAATGATTCCCATCAGCAGCGTCGCAAGCGGCATCTGGAACAGCAAACCGCCAAAGGCGGCGACCACCGCCAGCGACGCACCCAAGACCAGCGCCCCCTCGCGCCAGCCCTGGCGCAGTACCGTCAGGGTTATCACCGCAGCGCTGATCAGTCCCAGCGGCGTCACCAGCAATGCCAGAATCGCTAGTACCGAGGCCGCGATGACCGCCTGCATCCGGCCCTTCATCAACCAGCTGGCGAAGGCCTTCATGCGCTTATCCTTGAAGTCTGCGCGGTAGCGCGTGACGGACCTGCGGCTTCGCCACTCCGGCGCACGCCGGCGCTCCTTCTCGTTGGGTAGTGCCCACTATGCTCCTCGAACGATCACACAATCGCACTCGAACTGGGAGACTCCCGGCTACCGCCAGCTCTACCGCGCAGGCTCCCAGGGCCCGGTCCAGCACGACAAATGCCAAACCGACGCCTCCAATCAGTGACTGTCTGAGTAAGGCAGCAGCGCCAGGAAACGGGCGCGCTTGACTGCGTCGGCCAATTGGCGCTGGTATCGGGCACTGGTACCGGTAATCCGGCTCGGTACGATCTTGCCCGTCTCGGTAACGAACTGCTTGAGCAGAACCAGATCCTTGTAATCGATCTCCTTAATGCCCTCTGCAGTGAAACGGCAATACTTACGGCGGCGAAAATAACGTGACATCTATTAGTTCTCCCAGGCGTCAGGCAGAGGCTTCTTCGGCCGGTGGCGCGGGGCGCGCAGGCGGTGCGGACGGCGCTTCGTCTTTTTCCTCCTCCTTTGCGAGTGGTGAGGTCTCGGTGACCGCCGCTTTGCGGCGGACCACCAGACTGCGCAGCACGGCGTCATTGAAGCGGAACGCGCTCTCAAGCTCGGCCAGGGTATCGGCCCCGCACTCGACGTTCATCAGGACATAGTGGGCCTTGTGAATCTTATTGATCGGGTAGGCGAGCTGGCGACGCCCCCAGTCTTCCAATCGGTGCAGGATCCCGCCGCCGGTCTCAATGGTCGACCGGTAGCGCTCTACCATCGCAGGCACTTGCTCACTCTGGTCCGGATGGACCAGAAACACTATCTCGTAGTGACGCATTGTCGCTCCTTACGGTTTCAACAGCCTCCCGTGCGAGACGGTGAGGCAAGGAGTGCCAACCGGGGTTGGCAAACAGGCGCGGTATCTTATGTGGTTAGGCGGCCGATAACAAGCCCGAGGGACAGGTCCCTGCGCGACTGAGACTCACGGCTTCCGGGCGGCGGGGTGAACCTATGAAATTGTCCCCGTCCGCGTCGCGGGCGGGTTCCGACCTTATCCGCGCCGCTGACGCAGCGCCTCATACAGGCAGATTCCGGCCGCCACCGAGACATTCAGGCTCTCGACCTGCCCCAGCATGGGCACGCGCACCAGCTGATCGCAGGTCTCGCCGGTGAGCCGGCGCATGCCTTCTCCCTCTGCGCCCAGTACGAGGGCCAAGGGTCCGGCCAGGTCTACCTCGAATAGCCCCGATGCAGCCTCCGCGACGGTGCCGACGACGAACACCCGGTGGACACGCTGCAGATGGCGTAGGGTCCGGGAAAGGTTGGTCACCTGAACGAAGGGCACGGTCTCAGCGGCACCGCTAGCGACTTTGCACGCCACTGGCGTCAGACCGCTGGCTCGGTCCCGTGGCGCAATCACCGCGTGCACCCCTGCTGCGTCCGCGGTGCGCAGACAGGCGCCAAGGTTGTGTGGATCCGTTACCCCATCCAACACCAGGAGAAACGGCGCCGTCGTGAGGCCGCCCAGCAGTTCATCGAGGGCGGACTCGCCCAGGCTCACCGGCATCTCGCCGCGCGCCACAATGCCCTGATGGTTTGCGCCCTCAGTCAAGTGGTCAAGCGCCGCCTTATCAGAGGCCTCTGGCTGCAGACCGGAGGCGCGCGCCTGGTCGAGCAGTTGGCGCAGCCGCCGGTCGTTTCGCGCTGCATCAAACCACAGACCATCGATGCGTTGTCTGCCGTGCTTCAACGCCGCGCGAACCGCATGGATACCGATGATAAAGTTACCGCTCAACCCTCGGCCTTTTTACCGCCCCGCCGCTTGTTACGCGGGGCGCGCGCATGTCGCTTTCCTCTGGGACGCCCGGGACCTCCTTTGCCGGGTCCCTCGACCTGTTCGGCCAGCACAAAATCGATCTTGCGGTCGTCTATATTGACCGCGGCCACTTTCACCCTGAGGGTGTCGCCGAGCCGGTAAACCCTGCCGGTGCGATCTCCGGTGAGCCGGTGGCCTATTGGGTCGAAGTGGAAATAGTCGTAGTCAAGCGCCGTGATGTGCACCAGACCCGACACATAGATGCCGTCGAGTTCAACGAAGATACCAAAACTGTTCACCCCAGAGATCACCCCGTCGAACGATTCACCTACCTTGTCGAGCATGAACTCACACTTCAACGTGTCGGCCGCATCGCGAGTCGCATCGTCGGCACGTCGCTCTGTCGCCGAACAATGCTCTCCCATCGCCGCGAGGTGCTGATGGGTGTATTCGAAGGCCTCCAGCGGTTCGCCCGTCAGCAGGTGTTTAAGCGCACGATGGACCATCAGGTCGGGGTAGCGTCTGATCGGTGAGGTAAAGTGCGCGTAGGCCGGAAATGCCAGACCGAAATGGCCGACATTGTTGTCTGAGTACACTGCCTGCATCATGGAGCGCAGCAGCACTACCTGAATGACATGGAAGTCAGGCCGGGCCTTGACGCGATCCAGCAGATCCGCATAGTCCTTCGCGGTTGGCTCTGCCCCACCTCCCAGGCGCAGGCCCAGCTCAGCCAGAAACTCCCCTAGGTCGGCCAGCTTCTCGGCGCTGGGCTTTTCGTGAATCCGGTAAAGTGCGGGCATCTTTTTGCGCAACAGATGGCGTGCCGCCGCGACGTTTGCCGCCAGCATGCACTCTTCTATGAGCTTGTGCGCGTCGTGGCGCACCATGGGTTCAATCGCCGCCAATTTGCCTTTGTCATCGAAGCGAAACCGAGTCTCGACGGTATCGAAGTCGATCGCCCCGCGCTCCGCCCGCGCAGTGTGCAGCATCCGGTAGAGCCCTTGCAGATCGCGCAGATGCGGCAGCAGTGGCGCATGCCTGGCACTTAGTTCTGCATCACCACCGATCAGCATGGCGCCGACCTGGTCGTAAGTCAGGCGCGCATGTGAGTTCATCACCGCCTCGAAAAATCGCGAGCGGTACAGATTGCCTTCCCCGTCGAAGTAGAGTTCTGCGGTCATGCACAGGCGATCCACACGCGGATTCAGTGAACACAAACCGTTTGACAACGCCTCAGGCAACATTGGGACCACCCGATCGGGAAAGTACACCGAATTGCCGCGTTTGTACGCCTCCTCGTCCAATGCGGTGCCTGTCTCAACATAGGTAGAGACATCGGCAATCGCGACCAGCAGACGCCAGCCCTTCTGGGTGCGCTCACAAAAAACCGCATCATCGAAATCCCGCGCGTCCGCCCCGTCGATAGTCACCAGCGGGACCTTGCGTAAATCCACGCGTCCAAGCTTGGCCGACTGCGGCACCTCGGGTGCAAGCAAGGCAGTCTCGCGCACCACCTCGGCGGGCCATTCCAGCGGGATATCATTGGCCCGGATCGCGACGTCGGTCGCCATACCCGGTGCCAGATGGTCGCCGAGGATCTCAACGACCTCGCCGAGCGGCTGCCGCCAAGTCTCCGGGTGCTCGGTGATATGCACGACCACCATCTGCCCATCCCGGGCACCCTGCAGACGATCCGGCGTGATCAGTACCTGTTGTGCAATGCGCTTATTGTCAGGTCGTAGAAAGGCGACTCCCGCCTCCAACTGCACCCGTCCCACGACGTTCTCGAACGCACGTTCCAGCACCTCGACCACAGCGGCCTCACGGCGGCCGCGGCGATCCATCCCGGCGACCCGGGCGACGATGCGGTCGCCATGCCATAAGCGCCGCATCTCGCGCGGGCTGAGATAGAGATCCTCGCCACCTTCATCAGGGCGCAGGAAGCCGAAGCCGTCGGGATGACCGATCACGCGCCCGTGGATCAGGTCCTCATGGTTCACCACGCAATAACCACCGCGGCGATTTCGTACCACTTGGCCGTCGCGCGACATGGCGTTGATGCGTCGCGACAAGGCGTCGAGCTGCTGAGGACTGCTCAATTGCAGCGCCTCGGCGAGATCCTCGAACAACAGCGGGGCCGCATGGTCCTGCATAGTGTTCAGAATAAACTCGCGACTCGGGATCGGATTGGCGTACTTTTTGGCCTCACGGGCCTGATAGGGATCACGGGTGCGATCAGCGCGCCGCGGTTTACGTTTTGACACGGGGGAGGCAATCTCGATTTGCAGTTATCAGGCGCCATTGTAGCGTTGACAGTGCATGGCTGTCGCTGTAGTGTTCGCGCTTCCGTTTTCGGGCCCAGACCCGACACACTGCCGAAGTGGCGGAATTGGTAGACGCGCATGGTTCAGGTCCATGTCTGGGAAACCAGGTGGAGGTTCAAGTCCTCTCTTCGGCACCATCCCGGCCAAGCGTCCAGCCAGGCCGTCTGACCGCAAAGCTCTCTCGCACTGAACGACGTCCTTGTCGGCCAGATGCACTGCTGTGCGCCCGGATCCGTTATCATGTCGCCCCGAAAAGCCGAACCTAGTGAGGGACAGACAGATGTCGAACGAGGGCTATCATGAGCCGACTGGCGAACTCTCCGACGAAACGCGCGACATGCATCGGGCTATCGTGTCGCTGATGGAAGAGCTGGAGGCAGTCGATTGGTACAACCAGCGCGTAGACGCCTGTAAGAACCCCGAACTCCGCGCCATTCTTGCGCACAACCGCGATGAAGAGAAAGAACATGCGGCCATGGTGCTGGAATGGATCCGGCGCCAGGACCCGGCTTTCGACAAAGAGTTGCAGGACTACTTGTTCACCGACAAAGAGATCGCGCACGAGTAGCGCACTGCGACATCTGTGTCGCTCGATCGGATCGGGGGTGAGCCGACGACCGGTTAGACCCCGGCCGCGCCGGCGAATGCCCCGTTTGCCCGCGTTGCCGTAGTGCCCAGAACGCAATGCTGTACTTCGCCTATGGCTCCAACATGTCGCCGAAACGCTTCTTGCAGCGAGTGCCGTCGGCCGTTATCGTCGGCGTGGCGATCCTGCCCGGCCACCGCCTCGCGTTTCACAAAGTCGGCAGAGACGGCTCGGCCAAGTGTGATGCGGCATTGACAAACGGCGCGGCCGACCACGTGCACGGCGTCGTCTACCGCATCGATTCCGGGCATAAACTTCGGCTGGATGCTAAAGAGGGCCTCGGCTGCGGCTATGAGCAGAAGACGGTAGAAGTGCAACTGCGCGATCACAGGCGGTCGTCCGCGTTCCTCTATTACGCGACGCATGTCGACGCCTCGCTGAGGCCTTTCACCTGGTATCGAGAGCACGTCCTGCGCGGTGCCCGTGAGCACGCGCTGCCGGAGCATTACATCGCCGCAATCCATGCGGTCGACGCTGTTGATGACCCGGACCCACGGCGACACCGGCTGGAAACGGCCATCTATCGCTGATCGCTGGCTTCAGCGCAAACCCGCCCGTTGCTCGTCGTCGATACCCAGCACCTCGACCGAGTCGCCGACCCGAATCACGCCCGCGTCAAGGATCCGCAGACCGATACCGGCACCCCTCCCCAGGGCCTTGCCCGCCCCGGGCTGCAGCAGGCGATCGAGATAGGCGCAGGGTGGACGCAGACGATGAAACGCAAAGCGCACTTCGCCGACCCGCAGGCGCCGCCGCCGCAGGGCATCCAGCGGGATACCTTGTATCACGAGATTGCGCCTGTGCTCGCCCTCGGCGAACGACTGCGGCCCGCGACGCGCGGCCCGCTCTAGATCCTCCTGGGTGATCAGCGTGACCTCGCAGCCATCGGTCTTCATCCAGTGCCCCTTGGCCAAGGCATAGCGATCACCTGCTAGGCCTTGGCCCGGCAGGCAATGGCATTCGCGCACGCGCTGCATCGGCTCACCCGCGCCCGGGGTGGTGAAGATATCCAGCAAGGTGCCGCGCAGCTCATCTTCGCGCCAACCGTTGAGCCAAGAGAACAAGCGGCTGACCTCTTTCGGCACCGGTCAGCCCACCGGATGCGGCATCGGAAGGCCGATCAACACCAGCTGGGCTCGCCTTCGACACGATCGCAGGACATCAGCTCCCGGATATTCGCTTCGATAATGCGATAACCCACATTACCGTAAAGCAGTTGCCGCCCTTCGTTGAAGACATAAGTCGGGCTGCCCGATACGCCGAGACTCGTCATCTGTTGTTCGTCGCGATGCAGCGCCGCATAGGCCTCGCCTTGATCGATCTTGGCGCGCACCGCATCGGCCGACAGCGGCGTCTCTGCGAGCAGCTCCAGCAGCACTGCGAGATGCGATATGTCGCGCGCCTGCTCGAAAAACGCCAGGCGCGTCTGCGCAATCAGACGCTCGAACAGGAGGCGGGCCTCGCTGTCGGTTGGCGGGTCGCTCTGCTCCAGCCCGAGGCAGAGGCTTGCTGCCTTCAGGAACACATGGGAGGTCGTACAACTGCTGGGCCGGCAACGCGTCCAAACATCGCTATTCGGCCGCGTATGTTCCCATTGCGCACAGAGCTCCTGCATGTGCCGGCCGAAACCCTCGAAACCGCCCCGCTCGTTCCAGCTATCACCAATGCGCGTCTGCGTATCCGCGAACAGCGGCATGAAGCGGTGTCTGACAAAGACCTTCTCACCAAATTCCCGCTGCAACTCCTCCAGCCGCACCTGACCGCCATAGGCCCATACACAAAGGATGTCGGAAAAATAATCGATGGTGATCATGGCTAACCTGCTTGAATGCCAACCCGCCGCGCACGATAACCGCAGCAAGCCAGGTCGGCAAACGATGCCGCGCCGCAAGATGCGGCATCGTCCGCACTGCGGGGCGTGTTAGGGATCGCCGGGGACCTTCCTGACGTCCGCGGTGCGCAGACCCAGCGAAGACGCGCTGAGCGACGACAGGGCAACCGCCTTCGCCGCCCATGTTACAGATCTGGCGGCCGCGATGTCGCGCGATGCATCTGCCGCCTGGCGTGACAACCGGCGGGTCGCGATATCCACATAGGCACGATAGCGTCGGCGGATATTCCGCACGTAGCTCACGGGTTCGATACCGCGCACGTAACCATGGCGAGACTTCTTCGCATAGCGCTCCTTTGATAACAGCAGCATCGCCTTCTCCGTATGGTCGAACCAGCGATCGTCATCCCAGCCCTTTTGCCGAGCGAGTCGGCGCGCGTCCTGCACATACCCGTGGCCGGCGTTGTAGGCCGCCAGTGCGAACCACATGCGTTCATTGAACGGCAGCGTCGGCTCGAAGCGATTACGCACCCACTGCAGGTACTTGACCCCGGCATGGATGCCCTCCTCGGGCCCGCTCATATCGCCGAAGCCCATGAATTTCGCGGTGCGCGGCATCACCTGGAGCAAACCCTCCGCACCGGCGAACGACTTGGTGGCTGGGTCAAAGCGACTCTCCTGATACATCTGTGCGGTGATCAGGCGCCAGTCGAAGCCGTACTCGTCGGCATACTTTCGTGTGATCTCGTCGTAAGGCGAGAGCCCCTCGCCGTTGTCCCCGCCGAGGCGACCGGCCGCGAGGCTGCGCACCTGGCAGGGGTTGGTGAAGTATTTTTTTACAAGACGTTGTAGACCAGCCCCTTGTATTGGGCCTTGATGAAGCTGTCCAGCACCGCCAACAGCTTCTTGTTCTCTGCGCGCACGGCGACGGAATGGCCGCGCTCCTCGCTGAGCTTCATCGCGGACCTGACCGGGAGCCCGCGCGCCAACTCGATATCGAGCAGATGACCGTCGGCCACGGTCGCCTCGATATCGCCGACAGCGACCTGGGCGATCAACTCCTCGGTCTCGACGTCTTCAGCCGCCGCGGCGAGCTCGAACTCCACACCGTCCGCCTGCAGCTTCGCCAGATCCGACCAGTAAGGACTGCTTCGCCTCACCGTCACGGTCACACCCGCCAGGGTCTGGCGATCGCCCTGGTCGCCATCGACAGGCATCACCAGGTGCCGCGCGGCGTAATGGTAATTCCGCGAAAACGTGCGTCCACCGGCAGCTCGAGATGCAGAAATTGATCGAGTGCAGCGCGCAGCTGCGGCGATTCCCGCCGAATGCCCCAGGCGATGGCGTCGGTGCCAGGAAGGTCGAATGCGACCTTGAGGTCATCCCGATAGCCGAGGTACATGCCAGCGACATTGCTGTCGCGAACTGTCGCATCTACCCGGCCATCGGCAACCGCGTCTAATTCCTCCTCGTCCGACATCCCGGACGGCCTGGCAATCGGCCGCAGGTCTGGTTGTTGTTCACGCAGCTGCGCAAGACGCTCCCAGAAAACCGAGCCGGGATCGACCATAACGCGCCGACCGGCCAGATCCCGGTCGCCTTTGATATCGTCACGTGCGCTCGACACCAGCACTTGCTGACGGACATTGGTCAACGGCAGCGAAAAGGCGATACGCCCGCGTCGTGTCTCGGTGACCGTGAGGTTGGCGGCAATGACGTCACCCCGCCCTGCGCGCAGCGCCGGAATCATCTGCGCAAGGCCCTCCACCGGCACCAACTCAGGCTCCAGACCCCGACTGCGCGCGAAGCGCTCTGCGGCTCGATGCTGCTCATCGACTGGCCAGCCCTCACGCGGCAGGTAGTACACACCACCTATGTTGGCCGGTATCAAGATGCGCAGCCTGCCTTTCTGCCGCAGGGCATCGAGGTCGCCGGTGTAGCTCGGCTTCTCGGTCACCCCCGAGTCCGCGGCCGATTCGAGGCTGGCTGGCTGCGCCGCTGCATTCAACTGCGACTGCGGTGCGGTGAGGGTCTCGATCTGTACCTCCGGCGGCACCCCGTCCTCACCGCAGCCGAGCAGCAGTGTGATGGTTATGAACCATAGGGCAGCGTATTGTGGGGATCGGGCGAGACGCAAAATGGGTTGGTCCAGTCCGCAAATACAGGCCTCAAGTATAGCCGATTCAAGGCCGCTACTCGTCAGATAGCCCGATCCAAGTTACTGAAGTTAATCGTAAACATCTGATCGTCATTGTCCGCTTAAGGGTGCCCGGTGCGCCGACCCTGCATCGCGGCAGTCTGAGAAAAGCAAGGGGTCTGTAGAGGCACAAAGATGCACCATTACGGGACACAGCGACGGCAGGGCGAACAGGGGCGGCAATCTTGCTAGCCTGCAGGCCGAGACGGCAAAATTCGGCGACGGTGCGGGTTGCGATCGTCCGTTGCGATCTGATCCGCGGTCGACCGACACTGCGCCGTACCTGTCATTCGGCCCACCGCAAGCGGGGTCTCCGGCTGCTATGCGACATCGGCGAGCAGCATCGCCCCACTTGACCATTCCTCCGGACGCAGCATGATCGAAAGGCAGCACATGACGTGGGCAGGCGCCAGTTTCAGCCTAGTCTTGCTGACGCTTTTCATCGCGCTGATCGGCGTGCCCTTGTCGCAGCTGTTCAATGAACTCCTGCCGATCGACAGCGGCGGACTAGATGCCCTGCGTCAGCTGCTGCTGCAATCTTCGCTGCCGCAATCCAGCCTGCGGACGCTGGCCGTCGCGCTGCTGGTGTGTGTCCTGGCCAGCGTCGTCGCCGTCCCACTGGCCATCCTTGCTGTTCGCGCTAACGTCAGCCTGCGCCTACTGGTTCCGCTATTGGGGTTATTGCCGCTCGTGATGCCGCCGTTCGTTACGGCCGCGGTGTTGCTGTACTTTGCCGACGTTCTGCAACTGGCCGGCCTGGACTTCTGGCCGAACGAATGGCCGGTGAGCGGGAGGCTCGCGACGCTGGTCCTGGTCTATGCGCTACATTTCTTTCCGGTCATTCTGTTCAGCCTGATGGCCGGCCTCAACCGCATCGACCGGATCCTCTATGAGAGCGCGCGCAATCTCGGAGCTGGGCGCTTTACGGCATGGCGTCGTATTGCGCTGCCGCTGGCCACGCCGCCCTTTGTGCTCGGCGTCTGTCTGGTGTCGCTGCGTGTCGTCGAGGACGTCGCGACGCCATTGATGCTCGACATCGACAACCTGCTGGCCCCGCAATTCGTGCTGCGCCTGGCGGCTGCCGGTCCGGGCGACCCGCTGTTGACGCTCGCCGCCTTGGTGATGTTGACCCTTTCCGCCTTGATCGTCGCCTTCGCCTGGTCCGCATTGACGCCTCAGCCAATGCGTCCAGCCGCCAGGGCCTGCCCGCAGCCGCTACGCTGGCGTCACGCGACGGGCGCCACGCTGCTGGCGACGCCGCTGATCGGGATCCTCGCCGTGCTGAGCCTCGCCGCGCCCTTGGGGCTGGGATGGATGTCATTAGCTGATCACTGGTCCGCGGGGGGCTTGCCCGACCCAGTTAATTTGTTCGACTACCAGGCTCTACTGGCCGATGTATTGCCTATCCTGCGCGCTACCTTGGCGTATGCGATCGTCACGGGAATCCTCCTGCTGGTAGCCGGCAGCGCCCTCGGATGGCTGTCGTCAACGCCCGGGGCCTTGGGCCGTTTCACCCGGGCCGCAGTGAACGGGCTGTTCGCGGTCCCGGGTCTGGTTCTCGCCTTCGCCTGCTTGCAGACCGCAAGTCAGTTCGACTGGGCCCAAGGGGCATGGCCGAATCTCGCCTGGTTTGCGCTCGCCGCTGTCGTCGCCGTCAAACACCTGCCTTTTGCAGGCTACCTCATCGCACGGCAACGCCGCATGCTCGGTCGCGGCAACCAGGATTCGGCGCGCACGCTCGGTGTAGCCGGTCCCGCACTTTATCTGCGGGTCGTCCTGCCGGCACTGGTCGGCACACTGGGTGCGGTGTTCCTGATCGGATTCGCCGCCGCCGCATGGGAGCTGACGGCGGTGCTGGTGCTGCTCGACGGCTCGTCATCACCGCCGCCGCTGACACTCAGCATCTTCCAGAAACTGCAGACGCCAGGCGGCGACAGGACCGGTGCGGCCCAGGCGATCTTGCTGATCCTGGCGTTGCTCGCGCTCTGCGGATTCATTTACCGTCTGCTGTGGCGCCGCCACTGCCAAGGATTCACGCCGGCTGCAGCGCGCCGGGACACAGCCACAGAGGCCCTATGACAGTCAGCGAACCCTCCAGCCTCGAGTTGCGCGATGTCGATGTCACCATCGATCAGCACGAGATATTGCGCAATATCAGTCTCAGCGTGCTGCCCGGGGAGATGTGTGCGCTGCTCGGCGGCGCGGATTCAGGCAAGTCGACCTTGCTGCGTGCGATTGCCGGTCTTGATCGGCTCAGCAAAGGCGAGGTCTGGATCGATGCGGAAAACATTACCCATACCGCGCCGCATAGGCGCGGCGTGCCGCTGATGCTGCAGGCGTTTCCGTTGTGGCCGCATATGTCAGTCGGCCGGAACGTCGCCTTCGGACTCCAGCGGCAGCGCCTGTTACGGCGCGAGATACGCGAGCGGGTGACGCGGGAACTCGAGTACGTCGGTCTGTCACATTTTCGCAGGCACCTACCATGGCAGCTGACCCCCAGCCAGCAACAGCGTGCAGCCCTCGCGCGCACCCTGATCAGCGCGGCACGCATCGATCTGTTTGATGAACCCTTCAGTGCGCAGGACGAGCAGTTGCGCGAAAAACTACTGCGGGTGTTCAAAAGGCGTCAGCAGCAGTCAGCGCTGACCACGGTGATCACTACCCAGGATCCCGCTGAAGCGCTGCGGTTCGCCGATCGAATCGCCGTGCTCCACGAGGGCGAGTTACAGCAGGTCGGCACACCGGGCGAGCTTTATGACACGCCGGCCAATCGTTTCGTGGCCGAGTACCTTGGCAGCGTCAACCTGATCGACGGCGAAATCGAGTACGCGGGTGACCAGCCGCTGTTTCGCGCTGAAAACGGCATCGTGATCCCGCTGTTCGACCACCCGCTGAAGCGTGCGCGCACCGGTTCCGCCATGTTCCGGCCAAAGGATTTGTGCATCGTCAGCCGAAATGCCGAACCCTTTGGCGACCAGATCCGCTTCAGCGGCCGTATCGAACGCACCGAATTCCTGGGCAACAGCCTGCGTCACTGGATCGATCTTGCTGGCAAGGCCGTATGCTTAGACCTCCCACGCGACGCCACGCGGAATACCCTGCAGATCGGCGACCAGATCGCGATCGGTCTGGATCCGGCGAAAATACGGATCCTCCAGCGCTGAACGATCGCTGGCGAGCCGGGGTTATCCCGCCTATTGCCTAGCGTATCTGGTAGCCTTGGGCGAACCACCCACGGAGACGCCTTCGCGCCGTGAGCCGGATCCTAGATGCCCTAGATAGCGACGCCACGCTGCTGACTGTCAACAAGCGTCTGGCCAGCGAATTGCGCAGCCGCTACGACTATCGCCAGGCGGCAGTTGGAAAGACGGTTTGGCCGACGCCCCATATCCTCGCCTGGGGCGCATGGCTCACGCGCCTGTATGAACAGCTCCTCGACAACGGCTTTACCGAGCGCGATCTACTCAATCGTCTGCAGGAGCGCCTGCTTTGGCAGCAGATCATTGAACAGGCACCTGAAAAGGTCCTGTTGATGCGCCCGTCAGCGGCCGCCGATACCGCGCAAACCGCCAACGCCCTGGTGCTCGATTGGCAGCTCGATCCACAGACCCTGCTGGCAAAGGGCGACGATGAGACCCGCAACTTTGTCACCTGGCAACAGGCCTTTAATACCGTACTGACAGAGCGTGGTCTATTGAGTACGGCCCAACTCGCTGGCCTGGTCGGCGAGGCCTTCGCGAAAAATGCACTGCCTATCCCGCCCCGTTTGGTCTATGCCGGCTTCGAGGCGCTGACGCCCGCTCAACGCGCGCTATTCAGCCAGCTGCGCGCAAGCGGCTGCGCGACTGAGGAGTATAGACCCGACCCAGGCCAGGGTGACCGGCGGCGCATCGCGGCCGAGGACAGCGAAACAGAGATACGGCTCGCCGCAAAATGGGTCAGACAACGCCTGCGCGACGATCCGCACTCCCGGATTGGCGTTGTCTCACCCCGGATCACAGAGCAGCGTGCAAGTCTGCAGCGAATATTCACCGAGATTCTCGCGCCAGCCACGCATCTGATGCTGCAGACCGAACAGGACCTGTTCAACATCTCACTTGGCGCCGCGATTACAGACTGCCCGCTGGTCGCTCACGCCGGGCTGGCACTCGATTTGCTAAAGGGAAGACTACCGCTGCACGCCATTGGCCAGCTCCTGCGCAGCCCGTTTATTGGTGGCCACGCGGCCGAATGGGAACGGCGCGCACTGTTCGATGGCGCGTTGCGCGAAGACGGTCTGCCGCAGGTCGATCTGCAGCGCCTCGCCTATCGCCTGCGGCATTTCGACGACCCCGATCTGCGGCATTGTCCAGACCTCGCAGCGCGCATCGACCGATTGCTCGCGCTGGCGCGCGCACTGCCCGATAGCGCGACACCCGGCCAATGGCTCCGGCATTTTAATGACACCCTGCAGATTCTCGGATGGCCGGGCGATTGCGCACTCAGCAGCGAGGAGTTTCAACAACATGAGCGCACGCAGCATCTGTTCGGGGAATTCGCCGAACTGGCTAAGATCCGCCCGCGGCTGAAGCGAGGCGAGGCCATCGCGCTGTGGCACAGCCTGGGCCGCGAGACTCTGTTCCAGGCAGAGTCGCCAGGCACACCCATCCAGATCCTTGGACCGCTCGAGTCGGCCGGCTTGACCTTCGATGCCGTGTGGCTGCTCAATTTGGACGACCGCAGCTGGCCGCCCGCGCCGCAACCCAATCCGCTGCTCCCGAACCGACTGCAACGCGATCTGGAGATGCCGCACGCATCGGCCGCGCGGGAACTGGCATTTGCGGCCGCATTGACCGAACGCCTGGTCGGCAGCGCGGATGAGGTGATTGCCAGTCACGCCTGCACCGAGGCAGATCGTGAGCAGCGCCCGAGCCCGCTTATCCTGGCCTGGCCCCTTGTTGACGCGGCCACACTCATCAAGGCACCGGTCGACATCCTGTCACGCAGCTGCCTGGTCGCCGGTAGGCTCGAGACGCTGCCCACGGCAGCGGCCTATCCCGCGCCACAGAACCAGCGCGGTGGCGCCGCCCTACTGGCGGCGCAGGCCAGATGTCCATTTCAGGCGGCGGCACGTTTCCGTCTGGGTGCCCGGCCGCTCGATGAGCCCAGCACTGCCCTAGACGGGCCACTGATCGGCAAACTGCTACACGAACTCTTGCAGCGCGTCTGGCAACAGCTCCGGGACTCCGCGACCCTCGCCCGACATGATGCGGCGGCACTGCAGACCCTGGTGGCACCACTCGCCTCAGCAACCCTGGAGGACCTCGGTAGGCGGCGCCCGGATCTTATTACCCCGAGGTTTCGCGGCATCGAGGGCGCGCGTCTGACGCGGCTGGTCATCGACTGGCTGGCCGTCGAGCGGGCGCGCACTCAGGCCTTCGAAGTCCTGGCAATGGAACAGGATCAAGGGGTGGAACTTGAGGGGCTGCGACTGACCACGCGTGCCGACCGCCTCGACCGCCTGGCCGACGGCGGCCTAGCCGTCATCGACTACAAGACCGGGCGCTCGGTCGGCATCCAGGGCTGGCTCGACGAACGCCTCAGCGAGCCCCAGCTGCCGCTGTATTGCTTAAATGACGAGGGCCAGGTGAGCGCGGCCCTGCTGGCGCGTGTCAGGCGGGACGCGCAAGGCTGCGGATTCGTCGGCCTCAGCCGCGACGCAGAGTTCGCAGACGGCGTGGCGACGCCGCAGGAACTCGATGAGGATACGGATTGGACGGGCATACTCGCGCGCTGGCGCCGCGATCTCGGGCGTCTGGCTGGCGAGGTACGCCGCGGCCGGGCGGATCCGACGCCGTCGCGGCAGGCCTGCGAATACTGCGCGCTGGGGGCGCTGTGCCGGGTGCAAGAAATGCTGACGGAGGAGTCGGATGACTGACGCACAAGTCGCCGATGCGGCACAGCGGCGGCGCGCGCTGGCTGTCGACGAGTCGTTCATCGTCCAGGCCCCAGCCGGATCGGGCAAGACCGAGCTATTGACCCAGCGCTACCTGCGCTTGCTGGCCGAGGTCGCGCATCCCGAGGAGATCTATGCGATTACCTTTACGCGCAAGGCGGCCGCCGAGATGCGTAATCGCGTGCTCGCCGCGCTGGCGGCTGCCAGTGGTCGACAACGGCCGACTCAGCCGCATCGCAGACTCACCTGGGACCTGGCGCGCGCGGTCCTCGCCCGCGACGAGGCGCTCGACTGGCAGATCATCCGCAATCCGAATCGCCTGCGCATCCAGACGTTCGACAGCCTCAGTCATGCGCTGGCCCGACAGATGCCGCTATTGAGTGAACTCGGCGCGGCACCGGCAACCAGCGATCATGCCGATCCGCTGTATCGCGCCGCCGCCCGCGCGACCCTGCAACTTCTCGAAGACACGCAGTTGGGGAGACACATCGAGCGCCTGCTTGTGCATCTGGACAATCGTCAGGCGCTGCTTGAGGACCTGCTGTGCCATATGCTGGCACGCCGCGAGCAGTGGCTCGGCCATGTGTTGTTGGCGCCCGATGGGCAGCAGCTAAATGACGCGCTGGACGCCGCGGTCGGCGAGCATCTCCAACAGCTCGCGCAGACCTGTCGCGCCGACTGGTTACAGGCACTGATCGACCTGGCACGGCAGGCCGCCGGCAATCTGCCCCCGACGTCAGACAATCGTGCCCTCGCGGCCTGGCGTGACTGCGACCGGGCACCGGGCACCACCCGGGACGATCTCCTGGCGTGGCAGGGGCTGGCCCAGCTGCTGCTGACGGGAGGCGGCGAAATACGCCGGCAATGGCAGGCCGGTATCGGCTTTCCGCCGCCGAGCGAGAAAGGACTTGCCGCCGAAGAAAAGGCACGCCGCGCCAGCGCCAAGGCCGCCATCAAGACGCTCTGTGAAGTGCTCACCGAGCGACCGGAGACCTTGGCGCTGTGGGCGGGCCTGCGTCTTCTCCCGGGCGCGGGGCTGGATACGCAGCAGCAGGCCGTCCTCATCAGCCTATTCCGGGTCTTGCTGCATGCCGCCACTGAGTTGCAGCTGGTTTTTCAGACTGAAGGCAGCGTCGACTTCGCCGAGATCCAGCTGCGCGCCCAGCGCGCGCTGGGCAGCGCCGAAGAGCCTACCGACCTCGCCCTGGCCATTGACTACCGATTGCAGCACCTGTTGGTCGATGAGTTTCAGGACACCTCGAGCAGCCAATATCACCTGCTCGCCACGCTGACCGCGGGCTGGGAGCCTGGCGATGGCCGCACGCTATTCGCGGTTGGTGATCCGATGCAGTCGATCTATCGCTTTCGCGAGGCCGAGGTCGGCCTTTATCTTGCCGCGCGTGAGCTGGGTATCGGCCAGCTGCACCTCACGCCATTGACACTCGAGGTCAACTTTCGTTCGACCCGGGGGATCGTGGACTGGGTGAACTCAAGCTTCCGGTCCATCTTTCCGCCGCAGGTCGATATCTCACGCGGCGCGGTGCCCTATGCACGGGCGGTCGCACACCACGCGTCGGTCGACGATGACGCGGTGCAGGTGCATGCCTTCGCAGGCGATACCGAACAGGCCGAGGCGGCCCGAGTGGTCGATCTGGTGCGTGCAGCGCTGTGCGAGACCGACACCGGGCGGGTGGCCGTGCTGGCGCGCGCGCGCAGTCATCTTCGGGCAATAGCGGCAGCGCTACAGGCGGCCAGCCTGCGCTTCCAGGCAGTGGATGTCGACCCGCTGGCCCAGCAGGCCGTGGTCAGGGACCTGTATGCCCTGACCCGGGCATTGCTGCATCCGGGCGACCGACTTTCCTGGCTGGTGACCTTGCGCGCCCCCTGGCTCGGGCTCAGCTTCGAGGACCTGCTGAATATTGCCGAGGCGAACTCCCACTGCATACCTGCCCGGCTGCGCAGCGCTGAGGTACGCAGCACGTTGAGCGCCGACGGCCGTCGGCGTGTAGAACGCCTGCTGCAGGTACTCGATGACCAGCTGCCCGCACGCGGCCGTCGGGCCTTGCGTCCCTGGATCGAGGGGATCTGGCTGCGTCTGGGCGGTCTGGCGGTGGCCGGTGCCCGTCGCATGGCCGATGCGCAGGCCTATCTGGCATTGCTCGAGGCGCACGAACAGGCCGGCGGGATCGGTGACTTTGCCGAACTCGAGGCAGCATTGGGCAGGCTCTACGCCACCCCTGACCACCAGGCCGATGGCCGCATCCAGCTGATGACCATGCACAAGGCCAAGGGCCTGGAATTCGACACCGTGATCCTGCCGGGTCTGGGACGCCGGGCGCGCGGCAACCCCAGCAGCCTCTTGTACTGGCTGGAGCGCACGTCGCACGACGGGACGACCCATCTGCTGATGGCGCCGATCCGCGCCGCCGAACAGGAGGCAGAACCGATCTCGAATTATCTGCGCGAGCTCGACAGAGACAAGGATCAGCTGGAGACGGCACGACTGCTGTATGTCGCCGCGACCCGTGCCAAGCGGCGACTGCATTTGCTCGGTCATATCGGCGCAACGACCAGAGGACTGGCCCGCCGACCGGTCGCGGGCTGCCTGCTGGACAGGCTTTGGCCTGCAGTCGAGCGACATTTCAGCGGGTTGCAACCGCCAATGGTTACGCCAGCGGAGCCCGAGCCGCCGCGTCTGGCGCCGCTGCAACGCCTGCCGGCCGACTGGCGGCCCGCCCTACACGCCGAGATGGCCCGCTCGCCGACGTCCCCCTTGCTCGACAGCGAGCGCTCCAACATCGAGTTCATCTGGGCGGGCGATACGGCGCGTCACGTCGGCACGCTGGTGCATCGTCACCTCGAACGCATCGCTTCCCAGGGCATCGATGACTGGTTACCCGACCATGTCGCGACGCTCTCGGATCCGGTGAGGCGCGGCCTCCAGCATCTCGGGGTGGAGAGCGATCAGCTCGACCTGGCCACCGACAAGGCCTTACGCGCATTGCGCCAGACGCTCGCCGACGATACCGGGCGTTGGATTCTCCGCGCGCATCGGGACGCACGCTGCGAGTGGCCCTTGACGCTGCATGATGACGTCGCACGTCACTATGTCATCGACCGCAGCTTTATCGATGACCAGGGCGTGCGCTGGATTATCGATTACAAGACCGGCGAGCATCTGGAAGGCGACCGCGAGGCCTTCTTGGACCAGGAGCAGAAACGCTATCGTGAACAGCTCGAGACCTACGGCCGCATCCTGCGACTGCTGGAGAACCGACCGATCCGGCTGGCACTGTATTTTCCACTGTTCCCCGACTGGCGGGTGTGGGACTATCCGGCATGAGGTAAGCAGCGCATGCCACACGTCATTGTCGATCCGGATTCCACCTCGCTGCAGGAGCGCTGCGCCCTGATCCAGACACCGCGCAAGACACGCAAGCGCTACCCCGAGGGCTGCGTCGAAATCGTGGCCTCGCAGGACGACGCGCGCAGCCGCGCGGATGTGGCCAGAAACCTGCACGCCGCCATCGTGTACGGCCCCTCAGTATCCTCCGAGAGTCAGCGCATCTACTACCTCGTGCGCTGGCTATAGCCCGGAGGCAGATCGGCGTAACTGGCTTTGCCGCATTGTCCTCAGCGGCTGCGTTCGCCCCAGCGCGCAGCACTCCGTCGCATTTTTTCCTTTCCGGGCTCGGGCCGTACCTGACCCTGCCTGACAGGGACTTGAAAGCGATTTCCGATGTCCCCATCTGCTGCGCATGGGCGCCGTTAGGGCCCATTGCAGCGGTGGTTACAACGGCCACCGAGCCTTTGTTGCTTAGCTAAATGAGGACAAATCAATGACGACTTTCGATCTTTCCCCGTTGTTTCGCACCGCCATCGGTTTCGATCGCCTGGCCAATGCACTGGAGACCGCCAACCGCGCCGATGCCGGCGGTTACCCCCCTTACGACATCGAGCTCACCGGCGAAGACCACTACCGAATCAGCATGGCGGTAGCGGGTTTCAGTAGCGGCGAGATTGACATCGAGGCGCAAGAAAACCTGCTCAAGGTCAGCGGCAGCAAGGGCGCCGAGGTGGCCGACCGTAAATTCCTGCATCGCGGGATTGCCAAGCGCAACTTCGAGCGCACTTATCAGCTGGCCGACTATGTGCGCGTCGATGGCGCGGAGCTAAAAGACGGCTTGTTGCATATCGACCTGGTGCGCGAGGTCCCGGAATCGATGAAGCCGCGGCGCATCGAGATCCGCGGCCGCGATCAGGATCTGATCGCAGGTCCGGTCCAGAACGCCGATCAGGCGGCCTGAGTTAACCGGCAGGCAGTAGCCCCGGCGGCGCCACGGCCGCCGGGGCATTGCCAGTTGATCGATAGTTGCATGCACGCCGCCCAGCGTCTCTCGCTCGCACTCTGTCTCGCATGGCTTACTGCGCTGCGATCGGCCGGCGCCGCCCTGCCGGCGGTCGTCGACGGTCAGCCGCTGCCCAGCCTCGCCCCGATGTTGGAGAAGGTCACCCCAGCGGTGGTGAATATCTCTACATTGACTCTGGTGCGCACCCAGGACCATCCACTGTTGCGCGACCCCTTCTTCCGCTGGTTCTTTGATCGGCCGCTAGGCAGTCGGGAGCGACACAGTCAGAGTCTGGGCTCGGGGGTAATCGTCGACGCCGAGAGGGGCCATGTGTTGACCAATCATCACGTCATCGAAAAGGCCGATGAGATCCGCGTGACACTGCGCGATGGGCGCGAGTTGAGGGCAGAGCTGCTCGGCAGCGACCCCGAGACCGATATCGCGGTATTGGAGATCCCTGCCCAAGGCCTCAGCGCAATCCCACTGGCCAATTCAAATCGCCTGCGCGTCGGCGATTTCGTCGTCGCGATCGGCAACCCCTTCGGTCTCAATCAGACGGTGACCTCTGGGATCGTCAGCGCGCTGGGCCGAAGCGGCCTGGGCATCGAGGGCTACGAGAACTTCATCCAGACGGACGCCTCGATCAATCCGGGGAATTCCGGGGGTCCGCTGGTGAACCTGCGCGGCGAGCTGGTCGGCATCAACACGGCCATTTTGGCCCCCAGCGGCGGCAATGTCGGTATCGGCTTTGCGATTCCGACCAATATGGTCGCAGCGATCCGCCGGCAGATTGTCGAACATGGCGGCGTTTATCGCGGCAGCTTCGGGGTCACCCTACAGGACCTGACGCCGGACCTCGCGCGTGCACTAAAGCTCCCCGATGGTCGCCAGGGTGCGGTAGTCAGTGACGTAAAAGCTGGCTCAGCGGCGGCACACGCCGGCCTGCAGGCCGGCGATCTCATCGTCGGAATCAATTCACAAGCGGTGCGCAACGCCACCGACCTACGGACCCAGCTCGCGCTGCTACGTGTCGGCGAACAGCTGGCACTGGAGATCATGCGCGACGGTCGCAGTCAGCGACTGAGCGCGCAGATGGCCGATCCCTTCGAAAACTTCGTCGCTGGCAGATCGATCAGCCAGCAGCTGAGCGGCGCGCTGTTCGGTGAGGTGATTGACGAATCCGACCTTGGCACCAATGCAGGTATCGAGGTCGCAAGAGTTACCGAGGATAGCAATGCCTGGCAAGCGGGGATGCGCGACGGTGATGTCCTGTTCCAGGTTAACCACGATCGGGTGAAGAATCTCGAGCAACTGCGCGAGGCGGTGTCACAGCGCATTTTTCAGATCCGGCTGCGCCGCGGCAACCGTCTGGTGACAGTGGTATCACGCTGATCGGATGGAGCGTGCCGCAGAGGCTGCCCCCATCCGTTCAGAGGTTCTTGGTATTGCCGTCTTCGGAACCGAGGAGCGTCGTAATGTGTTTGCCACGCTTGATGAGATGGTAACTGCCGTCCGCCTGTTCATAGAGAGTAAAACACAAGGGCTTGATCTTGCCGGTCCACAGGATGCACAAGCGATCCTGATCGTCGACGAACCAAACGCCCTCTTTGCGCGCACCGTCAGCCAGCATGATGCGCTTTACAATACCACCTTCACTGAACCAGTTGGCGCATAGCGACTGGTCCTTTTCCTTGCGGCATTCGATGGTTTTTTCGCTGACCAGATCGATGATCCCCTGGCGCTCCAGCGCTACCGGCTCGTCGACCGCCGTTACCGCTACCGCGAACATCATCGACACTATTGCCAAACTAATCTGGATACCACGCATCCTTATTCCCCCTATTGGATCCCAAGCAAAGAGGTTAAGCGAAAGTCGCACCGATTGCGAAACGCACCCGTAGAAGCCCGATCTACGCCCTAAGCCGCGGCGAAGCGGCCAGGACATCGTGTCTAAACCGCGCCCGGTAGAGACACGCGAAACGTGCTGCCCTCGCCCGGCGTGCTGGTCACGCTGATTTCGCCGCCAAGCCCCTCGACAATCTTGCGACAGAAGGAAAGGCCCAGGCCCATACCGGGATAGGCATCGCGGGGGTGCAATCGGCGGAAGGCCTCGAACACCGCGTCCAGCCTGTCCTGCGCGATGCCGATCCCATTGTCTTGCACCAATACCGCGATCCTATTGTCGGCACGTTCCGCGTCCTTCTCGAGTGACACCCGAATCTCTGGCGGACTGTTAGGATCGCGGAACTTCAGGGCGTTGTCGATCAGGTTCCAGAACACCTGATGCAGTTGCTGGGGACTGCCCAATACCTCGCCCAGGGGTTCGACCAAGATCCTGGCCCCGGTGTCTGAGATGATAGTCGCCAGATCGCGCTGCACATCCTCGAGGACTGCATCCAGCACAACCGCCGCCGCCACGGGCTGGTGTTCGACTTTGGCATAGTCGACCAGCCCCTTGACCAATTCACTCATATCGCGCGCCTCCTCGGTGAGACTCTTGAGCTGTGCGCGTTCATGACCGGTCAACGCATCGGAACGACCTGAACCAAGAGACTCGCCCAGCGACGCGATGCGCTGCAATGGCGGCTGCAGATCCTTGGACGCGAGCTGGCTGATCTCATCGAGCTCCTGATTGCTGCGTTCGATTGCCATTGCCTGCGCGGCGATCTTGCGCTGCGCGTCCCGATAGGCACTCATGTCATGAAGGATACCGACGAAGATGTGCTCTTCTCCCTCCACCGACTCCCCGAGGGTCAGCAACACCGGGAACAGACTGCCGTCCTTGCGCCGCGCCATGACCTCGCGTCCCTTGCCGAGCACCTTGTGCTCGCCGGTCGGCAGGTAATCGTTTAGCGGAGCGCCATGCGCGACGCTGTCGGGACCGGGCATCAACATGCGCGCGTTATTACCGACCAGCTCGCTGGGCTCGTAACCGAAAAGGCGCGTGATCGCGTGGTTGACGTGCAATATCTGGCCCTGCGCATCGATGGTAATCATGCCGTCGACCATCGATTGCAGGATTGCCCGTTGACGATTGACACTGGACTGCAGGCTGCGTGTGAACAGCGAGCTGTTGCGCTGCTCGTGGCGCCGGATCAACAGCAGCAGCGTGGCGCTGATCAATAGCAGCGAGATAACCAGTGCCGCCACCTTGACATAGACTTGCGTCAGCGTGGCCTCGAGGGCGGCGCCGTCAGGCAGAACGATCAGGCGCCAATGGGTTCCATCGAGGTCGTCACTGAAAGACCCCGCCACCAAGGCCTCGGGCTCCAGTCTGAATTCGCCTTTCATGGCATCACGCGAACCGACAGCGGAGATCTCGATCAGGGTCGGATCGTCGCGATTTACAATCACTATCCGGTTACCGGAGGCATGCTCGACCGCGGCCAGCAATTCGGCGATGCGCTGCGGCGACATACTGATGAAGAACAGGCCGGATTCACCACCTTCCATTGTCCACGGGCTGATCAAGTCGAAGTGATAGGCATCGGGAACGGGATGAATGGGTGGTGTCGCAACATCAGAACCCTGGTCCACGGCCTGCGCAAAATCGCGCATCGAGGCCTGACAGACAGGACCGACCAAGCCATCGAAGTCTTCGAATAGCGGTTGACCATCGGCCCCGGTCACGGTGAACGCGAGGGCGCCCCGAAACATTCGTCGGACGCTCGTTTGCAGTGCATCGATCGCCGGCCAGTTGTCCGGATAATCGAGGATGCTTTGTATCTCGGGCGCTTTCTCGAGCACGAACGCCTCCAGACGTTCATGCTCGCGCGCCAAGAATCCGCGAATCTCATGCGCGGCCGCCTGGCCATGGGCGCGGGCATTGGCCGCGGTCGATTGCCGCAGGGTGCTCGCAACCTCCTGGCCGTAATAGAGGATCGCAGCACAAGCGACCACAACGAGCACCGCGGGCCCCCAAAGCATCGAGCTGAGGAGGGGCCACCGCGATTCGTCTAACGCGCCCGACGGCGAACTCATGGGCGCGCCAGGGCCTGCCTGCGACCGCCGGTGCGAAAGCTTACGGTCCGAATGTCCCTTACCAAAAACACCTCCTAAAATAGATCACCAGCACGCGGACGTATCGGCGACCGGGTCGCTGCGCTGCACAGTGCTTGAAAACCGCCTTTCCAGCGCATAACAAGGACCACGCCGACGGTTGTTGTTGGGTTCTGCGTCTGGTGATCCACCTTTATCCGGTGTTTCATTCTAGCCTGAAAATCTCACCGACCGGGCGCACGGACACACTGCAGACCGGCGGCCGAAATCACCCGTCATCAAGATTCCCGGTGTGGCGACCTTTGCGGAAAGGACGCGGCGGGACCCAGATCCAACTCGCCGCGACCAAGACCCCGAATACGCTGTAGGCGATCAGAAACACCCAGGCCGGTGCCTGGAAGTAGAGCAGTCGCTCCAGCCAGTGCGCAATGAAGGAACCCGCATAAACGGTGTCACCCGCCTGGGCGCGTAACCGGACCTCCCAGATCGTCAGCGGGCACAACATACCAAGCCAGGCCTGCGCAACCACGATGCCGATCGCCGCAGCATGGACCAACCTGAACCACGGATCCCGTACCCAGCGCCAGCCCCTCCGCCGGCCAAGCAACACTAGCAGCAGGCCGAACACGACGAAGCAGACGAACAACACGTGCAGCACCAAGATCGCATCCGCGCCCAACAGCAACAGCGTGGATCGGTCCATCGCTCAGGCCCGGCGATAGGTCCGGCGATCGGCTTCGACCCGCCCCGGCGAACCCGATGGTTTCCGACCAGCTGCTATCTGGGTCTCCAGAGGTAGCGCTTTCAAGACTGACTGTGCGTCGATTCCCCAACACAGGGGAGGCGTCAGTCGAAAGGGTGACGCAACACAATCGTCTCCTCGCGGTCCGGTCCCGTCGAGATGATATCGATCCGGGTTTCGCACAACGCTTCGATTCTGTTCAGGTAGTTGCGCGCTGCCTCAGGCAGTTCTTCGGGCGATTTGACGCCGACGGTAGAGGCTTTCCAACCGGGCATCTCGATGTACAGCGGTTCGCACTGCGCAAAGCGATCGGCACCGACCGGCGGGATATCGATCTCCTGCCCGTTGAGCCGATAAGCAACACAGATCTTTACCGTGTCGAGACCGTCCAGCACATCGAGCTTGGTGATGCACATCCCGGTCGCGCTGTTGATCTGCAGCGAGCGTCGCAGGGCGACCGCATCGAGCCAGCCACAGCGGCGCTTGCGTCCGGTGGTGGCGCCAAACTCATGGCCTTTCTCGCCGAGGTGGTCACCGACATCGTCGAACAATTCGGTCGGGAATGGGCCGGCACCAACGCGCGTCGTATAGGCCTTGACGATACCCAGGACATAGTCGATGTCGCGCGGACCAACCCCGCTGCCACTTGCGGCGCCGCCTGCGGTGGTGTTGGACGACGTCACATAAGGATAAGTCCCGTGGTCAATATCGAGCAGCGCGCCCTGTGCGCCCTCGAACATCACGTTGCCACCCTGGCGGCGAAGGGTGTGCAGCGTGCCCGGGACATCCTCAATCAACGGCTTGATCTGCTCGACCTGCACCAGCGCCTGATCCAGCACTTGCTGGTAGTCGACGGTATCAAATGCGAAATAGTGTTCCAGCGCAAAATTGTGGTAGTCCATCACTTCACGCAGGCGTTCCTGGAACACATCGACGTCGAGCATCTCCCCGAGGCGGACACCGCGACGCGATACCTTATCTTCGTAGCAGGGACCGATGCCGCGACCAGTGGTACCGATCGCCTTCTTACCGCGCGCCGCCTCGCGCGCCTGGTCCAGCGCGATATGGTAAGGGAGGATCACCGGACAGGATTCGCTGATACCCATGCGGCCGCGCGCGTCGACACCGCCGGCATCGAGCATCTCCATTTCCTCCAGCAGTGCGGTCGGCGAAAGCACTACGCCATTACCAATCAGGCAGCGTACCTTGTCGCGCAGGATCCCTGATGGGATCAAATGCAGGACCGTCTTACGCCCCTGAATCACCAGCGTATGACCGGCATTATGCCCACCTTGAAAACGCACGACGGCGTCGGCCTTGTCGGTCAGTAGATCAACGATCTTGCCCTTGCCTTCATCGCCCCATTGGGTGCCAATGACAACTACGTTCTTGCCCATCGGATCATCTCTTTTTCGTGGATTGCTCAAGCGGGACGATTACCCAATCATCACCCTGCTGCTGTAAACGATAAGCGCAGCCCATCTGCGACGCGTCGCCGACCTGACCCGGCAACTCTCCGATCACTACCCTACCGTCGGCGCGTAGCTCGTCGATCCTGGCCTGTAGGCCGGGCGTCCTTTCATGCGGCGCCAAGATGCTATCCGCGAGCGGCACTGCTGCATGACTGCCGAGACGCATCAGGGTCTTTAAATCCGCGCTGAAACCGGTCGCGGGGCGCGCCCGCCCAAAGACCTTTCCGATTTCGTCGTAGCGACCTCCGCGCGCGACCTCTTGCCCCTCGCCTGGAACAAAGGCCGCGAACACGACGCCGGTCTGGTAGTGATAGGCCCGCAGTTCCGCCAGATCAAAATGCACCGGTAGATCGGGCAGACACTGCCGCAGGCTTGCAGATACGGCATCGACATAATCGATCGCTGTCAGCACCGCAGCCGGGGCGTCGGCCAGCACTTTCCTCGCGAGCGGCAACACCTCGTCGCCGCCATTCAACTCGGCCAGTGCGAGCAGCATACGTCGCATGTCCTTTGCAAGACCGAATCCGTCGACGAGCTCTGCTATCTCGGCGCTTGCCTTGCGCTGCAGGGCCTCGAATAGCGCCGCCTCCTGCCGCTCGTCGAGTCCGGCCGCCTCGGCCAGGCTGCGAAAAATACCGACGTGACCGAGATCGAGATAGATATCGTGCAAACCGGCGATCCGCAGCGTCGCCATGGTCAGGCAGACGATCTCGACATCGCTCGCCACGCCGGCGTGGCCATACAGTTCGGCACCGATCTGCAACGGGCTGCGGGAACCTGAGAAACCGTCGCTGCGGGTGCGCAGGACGCTGCCGATGTAGCACAGGCGCGTCGGTGCCTCGTGACGCAGTCGGTGCGCATCAATGCGCGCCGCCTGCGGGGTGATATCGGCACGCACGCCAAGCATTCGACCGCTCGACTGATCGGTGAGCTTGAAGGTCTGCAATTCGAGGTCGCGACCGGTGCCGGTCAACAGCGAGTCCAGGAACTCGATGAAAGGTGTCACGACCATCTGGTAGCCCCAGGTCGCATACATATCGAGCAGCTCGCGACGCAGGCCCTCGAGCGCTCGCGCTTGGGCCGGCAGCAGTTCGTCGATGCCTTCGGGCAGAAGCCAGGTCTTAACCTGCATATCTCACCGTTTTTCGTAACGAGGACGCCAAGACGCCGCCATGGCGGGGTGCACGGAGCGGAAGGCGATGAAGGCGTAGTCGACCCTACGTCGAATCGCCTGTAACGAGTACCCCCCGTCATGGCGAGGGTATCGGGGGCCGCAGCAGGAAATCGGTGAGATATGCAGGTTAGTCGGATTCACTTGATCAGCGCACCAGGTACAGCAGCAGTAGGCCGGCGATCATCGAAAACAGGCCGCTATTGCGCAGCGTTTTTTCATCCATCTCGCCGACCAGGCGAATCAGGTCCCTAAAACCGCGCGGACTGGCAAAAGGCATGATGCCCTCGATCACCAGCAGCAAGGCCAGCGCGGTCAACAGCTCTTGCCACATCGCCTCATCCACAAAAAAGCCGGGTGAGACCCGGCTTTGCTCGGTTCGGTTGTCAATGGCGCATCTGTCATCGCCATCGAACGAGCGGGAATTTTCCCAGATCGGCGGGGGCTTGTCTATGAATCCTCAAACAGACCGACAATCGCTGCGGCGGCAATCTCTCGATCAGGGTTTGCGCTGTTTGTCACCGAAATAGCGGAAAAACTCCGAATCCGGGTCCAGCACCATCATGCTGCCCCCATCGGAGAATACGTCTCGGTAGGCCGTGAGGCTGCGCCAGAATCCGTAAAAGCCTGCATCCTGCTGAAATGCGTTCGCATAGACCTCGGCGGCCTTGGCATCGCCCTCACCACGCAACTTTTCCGCATCACGGTAGGCATCGGCGACTATCTCAACGCGCTGCCGATCGGCATCGGCCTGGATCTTCTCGGCCTCCTCCGCACCCTGCGCCCGCAGCTCGGCGGCTACGCGCTGCCGTTCGGTCCGCATCCGCTCATAGATGTTCTCGCTGATATTGTCGGTGAAGTCGATCTGTTTGATGCGAACATCGACGATCTCAACCCCGAGGTCCGCGGCGTTCTCGTTGGCGTTACGCGCCAGCGTAGCCATGATCTCGGCGCGTTCACCGGAGACTACCTCTTTTACGGTTCGCTTGCCGAACTCGTCACGCAGCGCGGCGTTGATCCGCGCAGACAGCAGCCGGGATGCGGTGTCCTGGCTGCCGCGCGTAGAACGGTAGAATTGCGCTACGTCGGAGATCCGCCATTTTGCGTAAGAGTTGACAACGACGAACTTTTTCTCGATCGTCAAAAACTGCTCCGGGGGTGCGTCAAGGGTCTGGATGCGCTTGTCGAACTTCACGACGTCCTGGATCACCGGGACCTTGAAATGCAGGCCCGGCTTGAAGTCCGCGTCGACGATTTCACCGAGGCGCAACAACAGGGCGAGCTGCTGTTCTTGCACAACGAACAGCGAGGATGCGCCGACGACGGCCAATACGCCAGCCAGGACGAGTGCCAGCATTCCTTTACCAGGATTCATTAGCGTTCCCTCCGAGTGCGGTCAAAGCGGGTTCCACTGTTCAAACCCCCCATCGAACGCTGGGTTTCGTTCGGCGGCAGCGCGATACGCGGCGATGCCGGCGCTTGGAATTCATCACGCGGGGTGCCCGGCTGCATCATCCGATCCAGCGGCAGGTAGGTCAGGTTGCTGCCTTCCTTGACATCGAGCACCACCTTGCCCGTGTTGCGCAACACGTCCTGCATGGTCTCGAGATACAGGCGCTCCCGGGTAACCTCCGGCGCCTTCTGGTACTCACGCAACAGTGCCAGGAAACGCGAGGACTCACCCTCTGCCTCGGCAATGACCCTGGCCCTGTAGCCTTTAGCGTCTTCGACCAGTCGCGCGGCCTCGCCGCGAGCGCGCGGTACCACGTCGTTGGCATAGGATTGCGCCTGGTTCTGCAGGCGCTCCCGATCCTCGCGGGCGCGAATGGCGTCGGCGAATGCCTCGGAAATTGCCTCTGGCACGTCGGCGCGCTGGATGTTGACATTGGTCACGGCCAGGCCCGTCCGATAAAGGTCGAGCAGCTGTTGGGTGCCCTGCTGGACCGACGCCGCGATCGCGCTACGGTTTTCGGTGATGATGTCGTCGAGTCGGCTCTTGCCGATAATCTCACGCAGGCTGGACTCCATGGCGCCGTGGATCGTGTTACCCGGATCTGCGTCCTGGAACAAGAAGTCTGCTGCATCCTGGATGCGGAACTGCACCTCGAGCGTCACGTCGGCGATATTCTCGTCCTTGGTCAGCATCTGCGCGCGGTGCTGAAACTTGTTCACCTGATCGACGTTAACCACGTCGACGGTGTCGATGAACGGGAGCTTTAGGTGCGGCCCGGGCGCAGTCACCACGTAAAAGGCGCCGAAGCGCTTGATCACGCCTCGTTCGGCCGGCTGGATGATATAAAAGGACTCCAGCGCAAGTATGCCGATCAGCACCAAGCCAATGATGATGCCGATGCCCTTTTTGTTGGCGCTGCCCCCGGAGGCGCCGCCACCCTCGCCGTTACCGCCGCGACGGCCTTTACCGCCGAACAGGCCGCCCATCTTGTCCTGAAGCTTGCGGACAACTTCGTCGAGGTCTGGGGGCCCCTGGTCACCGCCCTTGTTGTTCCAAGGATCGCGGTTTCCACCACCCGGTTCATTCCAGGCCATGCATTACTCCCGTGCGCTGGTTAAGGTGCGTGCCGAAGGCACAAGCTGGCGGCGATTCTATCAACTGAGCCGCAAATGGACATCACCCGGCCTTCATCGCGCTTTCTGCGGGATCCTGCCAGTGACTCGCCAGAGTCGGTTCGTTTTTCGTCAGGCGTTCATAGTCTCGACGCCGAAGGGTGACGTCCAGTTCCCATCCCCCTTGCTTGGCGTGGTTTTCGCGGACCACCGCCCCCTGCTCAAAAAGCAACGCCCGCAGGCGGCCATCAGCGGGACCGAGGCGCACCAACCCCCGCACGATATCAGTGCTGAATATTTGCGCCAGTCCGTCCAACAGACCCCCGATACCGGCCCCACTGATCGCTGACAACCAGATTCGTGTCGGCTTGCCGTACTCATCGAATTCAGTTCGCGGCGACGTATCCGGCATCAGATCGATCTTATTAAACACCTCGATGCGCGGCACCTCATCGGCGCCGATCTGCGCCAACACCTGCTCGACGTCGGCGATCTGGGCACTCCGCTGCGGGCTCTGCCCATCGATCACGTGCAGCAGCAAATCGGCCTCCACCGTCTCTTGCAGCGTGGACCTGAACGCCGCGACCAGTTCGTGCGGAAGACGCGAGACGAAGCCGACAGTATCGGCCAGGATCAGCGACGTGCCATCAGCCAACACCACGCGGCGCAATGTGGGGTCCAGGGTGGCGAACAACTGGTCCTGGGCATACACGCCGGCCTCGGTCAGGCGATTGAACAAGCTCGATTTGCCGGCATTCGTGTAGCCAACCAGCGACACCGTAGGGACCTCGCGGCGGCGGCGGGCCCGTCGCCCCTGCTCGCGCTGTCTATCTACCCGTGCCAGGCGGCGCCCGATCTGGTCGATGCGCTGGCTCAGCAGACGTCGGTCGGTCTCCAACTGGGTCTCACCGGGTCCGCGCAGACCGATCCCGCCCTTCTGGCGTTCCAAGTGGGTCCAGCCGCGAACCAGGCGGGTCGATAGGTGCCGCAGTTGCGCCAGCTCGACCTGCAGCTTGCCCTCGTGAGAACGCGCCCGCTGCGCAAAGATGTCCAGGATCAGCCCGGTCCGGTCCACAACGCGACACTCAAACAGCCGTTCTAGGTTGCGTTCCTGGCTGGGCGACAGCAGGTTGTCGAAAATCACCAGGTCTGCGCACAAGGCATGGACCTGCTCACGCACCTCTTCCGCTTTGCCGCTGCCGATATACAGCCGCGGGTCGGGCACTTGCCGCTGGCCGCTGACCAGGGCGAGCGGCTCGGCACCCGCCGAGCGGGCCAGCTCCTTGAATTCTTGCACTTCCCGGGGGTCTGACGGGCCTCGCAGCCCGACATGCACCAGGATGGCGCGCTCACCAGTTTGCGGGCGTTCGAACATTTATTTCAACAGAAGCAAGGCGCACATAGCAATGACCCTACGTACTCGCCGTGGGGTCTTCGCTTCGCCGGGGGAAAATGGACGTCTATCAAGCGTTGCCGGGTTCCGCTTCGCCCTCGCCTTCGGAGTGCGCATGCTGAATGCGGACATTCCGTGCCGGAACGACCGTGGAAATCGCATGCTTGTATACCATTTGGCTGACGCTGTTCTTCAGCAAGACTACGAACTGGTCGAAAGATTCGATGGTTCCCTGAAGCTTGATTCCGTTCACCAGGAAGATCGAGACCGGCACGCGTTCCTTACGCAACGCATTCAGGAACGGGTCCTGCAAGCTTTGTCCCTTTGACATCGGAGGCTCCCTAATTTTAGTCGTTTCGTTAGTTTCTTCTATGCGCCACGGCTATTTTCAAGGCCCTGCGCAGGCATTCGGGTGAAGTCGGCGGGCGTCCTTAACCAAACTCGATGCCGCGTTCACAACGCTCGAAACTATAGCACAGCAGGTTACTTCGGTAAGCGAATTCTGTATGATTAGCACGGCTTTAGACGCACTTCACAAGATCGCGCCTAAACCACCTAGCTACGAGTTCCCCGCGAGCCCTGGCGCACTATTCGCAGCGCCTGTCGCGTGATGTCGGCAGTCTCGTCCAGCCAGTGGCAGCCGGATTCCTTGCGCAACCACGTCATCTGCCGCTTGGCCAATTGCCGCGTCGCGGCCTGCCCGCGCGCAATCATTTCGACGCGACTCACCCCCCCATCCAGCCAGGCCCACACCTGACGATAGCCGACCGAGCGCATCGACGGCATCTCGGGGTTCAGGTCGCCGCGCGCCATCAGCCGCCGGACTTCCGCGTCGAACCCCATTTGCAGCATGGCCAGGAAACGTTGATTGATGCGCGCATGCAACAGTTCGCGCGACGGCGGCGAGCGCACCAGTTTAACCGCCCGAAACGGCATCGCCTGACCGGCGCTGACCTGGAGTTCGCTCAACGGTCGACCGCTGACCTCCCAGACCTCCAGTGCACGCAGGGTGCGCTGTGGATCATTCGGGTGAATGCGCTTCGCCGCCAGCGGATCGATCTGCGCCAGGCGTTCATGCAGCGCCGGGAGTCCCTCGATCGCCAACGCCGCCTGCAGACGGGCGCGGACGGCGGCATCGGCCTGCGGCAATCTCGACAGACCGGATTGCAGCGCACGGAAATACAGCATGGTCCCACCGACCAGCAGTGGAATACGCCCCGTGGCAGTGATCTCGTGCATCTCGCGCAGCGCATCCTCGCAGAACTGCGCTGCAGAGTAGCTCTCCGCCGGATCGCAGATATCAATCAGCCGATGCGGTGCGCGCGCCAGTTCCTCCGCACTCGGTTTGGCCGTCCCAATGTCCATGCCGCGGTAGATCATCGCCGAGTCGACGCTGATCAACTCGACCGGCAGATACTCGCGCAGCGTCATCGCCAGATCGGTCTTGCCCGAAGCGGTCGGGCCCATCAGCAAAATTGCAGGTGGCAGCTGCGCCATCAGACCCTCTCTAAGCCGCAGATTGCGCGAAGGAGGATAGACGCCACTGAGTTTGTCGCCATGGCTTGAGCGGCTGCATTCGCGCCGGTTACCGCCCCCGCAGAAACAGTTTGTCCAGCGTCTGCATATCGAGCTGGATCCAGGTCGGTCGCCCATGATTGCACTGCCCGCTGCGCTCAGTGCGCTCGATATCGCGCAGCAGGGCATTCATCTCTTCCAGGCCAAGCCGCCGATTCGCACGCACCGCGCCGTGACAGGCCATGGTCGCCAAGACCGCATTGATCTGCTCCAAGATGCGCTGACTGCTGCCGTGCACTACGAGATCAGCGAGGACGTCACGCAGTAGTCGCTCGGCATCCGCATGTCGCAGCAACGCCGGCAAGGCCCTGACTGCCAGGCTTTGCTCGCCTAGACGGTCCACCTGCATGCCGAGGGCGGCGAACACCTCGGGCTGCTGTTCGACCAATTCCGCCTCGCGCCGACTGACCGTCACGCCAACCGGCACCAACAGTGGCTGACTCTTGATCCCCTCGCCGTCTCGCGCCCGCTTAAACGCCTCATAGGTGATGCGCTCGTGCGCGGCGTGCATATCGACCAAGACCAGGCCCTCGGCATTCTGCGAGAGCACATAGACCCCGTGCAGCTGAGCAATCGCAAATCCCAGTGGATACTGATCGTCCGCTGCCGCGTTCGGCGCGCCGTCCGCGGTCGCCGGTGTCCTATCGGGCACCGGCGACTGCCACTCACGGGCGGCAGCATAGGCCGCGCGGCGTTCCGCAATCGGCAACGGCATGGCCGCCTGGCGCGGTCCCGCTGAGGCCGCTACGGGCATCGGCTGCGGTGTTTCCCTAGGCCCACCGGCATCCTCGACCGCCGGTGCTGCCAAGACCTGATGCAGACTGCGAAACAAGAAATCGTGCACCAGGCGGCTTTCACGGAAACGCACCTCGTGCTTGGTCGGATGGACGTTGACGTCGACCAGCGCCGGCGACAGCCCTAGGAACAGCACATAGGCCGGATGCCGGCCGTGATACAGCACGTCCTGATAGGCCTGACGCACCGCATGGGTGACCAGCTTGTCGCGCACCATCCGTCGATTCACATAGAAGTGCTGCATATCGGCCTGGCTGCGCGAAAATGTCGGGCGGGCCACCCAGCCGCTGAGCTCGAGTCCGGCGGCTGAGTGCTCGAAATACAGCGCATTTTGGACGAAACCTGGAGCTAGCAGGTCTGCCAGGCGACGTTCTCTACTGGCTGGATCGGTTGCCCTGTGCACGCACAAGACCTCACGGCCGCTGTGCGTCAGGACGAAGGTCACGTCGTGACGCACTAGGGCGAGGCGTTTTACGACCTGCTCGAGATGGCCGAACTCGGTCTTCTCGGTACGCAGAAATTTGCGCCGCGCCGGCGTATTAAAGAAGAGGTCGCGCACCGTGACAGTGGTCCCGGCGCTGAGAGCCGCTGGACGGATGGTATCGCCGTCATCCCCCACCTCCCAGGCCTGGTCGGCCCGTACCTCGCGGGAGGTCAGGTTCAGGCGTGCAACCGATGCAATCGCCGGCAGCGCCTCGCCACGGAAACCCATGCTGGCGATACGTTCGAGATCCTCGAGCGCGCCCAGTTTACTCGTGGCATGGCGCGATAGCGCGAGCGCCAGGTCCTCCCTGGCAATACCCGCGCCATCGTCGGTCACCCTGATCAGCTTGATCCCGCCGTTCTCCACATCGATCTGGACGCGGCTGGCACCCGCATCGAGGCTGTTCTCCACGAGCTCTTTGACCACCGAGGCCGGACGCTCGACCACCTCACCGGCGGCGATCTGATTGATGAGCTGGGTTGGCAGTGCATGAATGCGCGTCGACATCGCTGCATTCTGCCACTGTGATTCGATGACCCGCCAGCGGGATCGGGAGGGCCCGCGCTGCCGTGGGCCAGGTAAGGCGAAGACGTTGCTTCGGTCGATCAGGTGTCGGGAATGACGAGCACTTGGCCTATCCGGATCAAGTGATCGCTGCGCAGGCGGTTTTGGCGTCGCAAAGAGGCCATGCTGACCTGGTAACGATCGGCGATTTCGGAAAGGGTATCGCCCTTGGCGATGACGTGCTTCAGGATACGGCCCTGGCGTTCGGCCAACAGTGTGCCGGGCGGCGGTGCTTCATTGAAAAAGGCCTCGATGCCCTTCATGATCGCGGTCGCCATGCGTTCCTGGTGTTTGGGGTCGCGCAGGTTGCGCTCTTCCTTTGGGTTTGAGATGAAGCCGGTCTCGACCAGCATGGATGGCATATCGGGTGATTTCAGCACCATGAAACCGGCCTGCTGGACTCGCCGGCCATGCACCTTACCTACCTCGCCAAGGGCCGCGTAGACCTTGGACGCGGCGCGCAGGCTGGCATGTCGGGTCGCCGACTGCGAAAGGTCGAGCAATACCGAGGCCAGCACATCGTCCTTGTCATCCAGCTTCACCCCGCCGACCAGGTCTGACGAGTTCTCCTTCTCCGCGAGCCATAGCGCTGCCTCACTGGAGGCGCCACGCTTCGACAGTACATAGACGGAAGAACCACGTACCCGCTTGTCGCGAAAGGCATCCGCGTGGATCGAGACAAACAGGTCGGCCCGATGCTCACGCGCCAGTTTCATGCGTTTGCGCAGACCGATAAAATAATCGCCGGTCCGAGTCAATACGGCCCGCATCCCCGGCTGGGCGTCGATCTGGCGCTTCAGGCGGCGCGCGATCTCCAGGGTGACCTGTTTCTCTTTGGTCTTGTAGCGGGAACCGCTGGCCCCGGGATCGTCGCCGCCGTGACCGGCGTCGACCGCCACCACGACGTCGCGTGCGCGACGCAGATCCTTGGCGGACTTGGCCACCCGCGGCTTGCGGGTGGCCTCCTCCGGGTACAGATCGACCACCAACCTATGCCCATAGCTTGCGTTCGGTTTCAGTGCGAAGGTCTTGGGACGCACCTTGCCCGTGAGGTCGAGCACGACCCGCAGGCTTCCATCCTCACGCGGTGCATGACGAATGCCACGTAACAATTTATTTTTTATCTGTTTTTTTGATAGTCCATCAGCCGGCGACGCATCTGCAAAGTCGACCACCAGACGATCGGGATTTCTGAGCGCGAACACCTTGTGCTCCACTGCCCTGCTGATATCGAATACCAGGCGGGTGTGATCGGGCGCCGTCCACAGACGCACGCCGGCCACTTCCGTCGCGAAGATGTCCGTGGCCGCCAGCAGCAAGAGACAGAGGATAACTAACCTTTTCACTGGGTTCAGAGGTCCAGAAATTTTCCCTGAGCCGATCTTTAACCTAGCACACCCTTGAAATTTTTCCCAGATTAAACGAAAGGATAAAGAATCTTTCTAGAAAACTTCTAGGCCATTTACGTCAACTCTCTGAGCACCGCCTCGCCGCGTTGGGTGACGCCCTGGAGTTCGATGCGACGTCCGTCGTCCCGCCGGTGTCGCAATCGGATCCACAGATCAGGCGAAGGCAGCCAGGCCTCGCCACGCTCGGGCCATTCGATCAAGATCACGGCGTCATCGGCCAGCATCTCGCGCAGCCCCAGATACTCGAGCTCACCCGGATCTCCGACGCGGTAGAGGTCGAGATGATATATCCGCTCACCGTCGATCTCATAGGGCTCTATCAGCGTATAGGTCGGGCTCTTGACCGTGCCGCGATGTCCCAGGCCCCGCAATAGTCCGCGCGTCAGGGTTGTCTTTCCGGTGCCCAGATCACCCTGTAGATAAACCAGCAAAGGCGCCCGGCAGGCCTTCGCCAGGCGCGCCCCGAAGGCCGTTTGCGCGGCCTCGCCCACCAGCGATGTCGCCAGGCTGGGTTGCCCGTTCATGGCGGATTCACCAGGCGGCGCAACTGATCGACCAGATCGCCGGCCAACAGACCGCGTTCACCACCCGCCAAGGCCGCCGCGTCAGCTGCGGCGGCATGCAGGCAGACCCCCGTCTCGGTGGCATCGCGCAGATCCATGCCCTGCGCCATAAACCCGGCGATCACCCCAGTCAGGGCGTCGCCCATGCCACCGCTGGCCATACCCGGGTTGCCGTCGCAACACACTGCCGGCGGGGTGCTGCCGGCGCTCGCCACCACGCTGCCAACCCCTTTCAGGACCACGCTACCCCCATAGCGCCGCTGCAGCTGCACGGCCGCGTCGATCCGCTGTGCATTGACCTCGACAGCGCCCGGCCCGAGCAGTAGCGTCGCTTCACCCGGGTGCGGGGTCAGCACCCAGTCGTCGCGCTGCTGCGGCGTGATGGCCAACAGCCGCAAGGCGTCGGCATCGATTACCGTCGGCCGCCCAGCATCGCAGACCGCACCCCAGAGCGACCTGGCCCAGGTGTCCTGGCCCAGTCCGGGACCAACGGCGACGACATTGGCACGCTCGAGTAACGGCCGCAGCTCCGCTGCACCCTCGACCGCGTGAACCATCATCTCCGGGCGCGTCGCCAGTGCCGGGGCCACGTGCTGCGCTCGCGTGGCCAGGCTGACCAGGCCGCTGCCGACGCGCAGCGCGGCCTCGGCCGCGATCCGCGCGGCGCCGCCGAAGCCCAGGTTACCTCCCACTACCAGGACATGGCCGAAATGCCCCTTGTGGCTATTGCGGCGACGCGGTCCCAGCCGCTCGGCCTGTTTATGCCAATCGATACGGCGCGCTGCCGGCACGCGACTGGCATACACCGCGGCCGGCACCCCGAGCCCGGCGAATGCAAGCTCGCCCGCGCAATCCGGACCATCTGCGGTGAGCAGACCCAGCTTGAGTCCAATAAAACTGATGGTGGCCGCGGCAACTACCGCACCGCCGAGGATGACACCCGTATCCGAATGCAGCCCAGTGGGCACATCGAGCGCCAGGCAGGGTGCGCGATGCGCGTTGACCGCTGCGACGGCCGCGGCCCACTGCCCGGTTAGCGACCGCTCCAGTCCGGTACCCAGCATGGCGTCGACGATCACATCGGCGTCATCTGGGATGGCGTCGAAGGGACGCCAAGGCCCGGCCGCTTCTTGCCAGCGCGCCGCATTAGCCCGCGCATCGCCGCGCAGGCGATCTCGATCGCCGAGCTGCAGGACCAGCACCTCCCAACCGGCGGCACGCGCCAGCCTCGCCACCACGAAGCCATCGCCGCCGTTGTTGCCGGTACCTGCCAAGACGGCCAGGCGGCGCGCCGCCGGCCAGCGTCGGCGTAGCAGATCGAATGCCGCCTGGCCGGCCCGCTCCATTAGCGTCAGCCCGGCAATCTCGAAGCGCTCGATCGCCAGGCGGTCGAACTCGCGCACCTGCGCGGCGGTGTACAGGGCACGCGGCAGTTCGGCGGTATCCGGGAGGGTGCGTAGGGTCATCGGCCTGTGGGGGATAAAGGGTTATCGTTAGACCCCTGATGGGAACTCAGCCAGAGATCGATTTCAACCGCCTAGCGCAGCGCATCAAGCACTGGGGCGGCGAACTGGGCTTTCAGCAGGTCGGCATCACCGATACCGACCTGGGCGAGGCCGAGCGCCACCTCGACCGATGGCTCGAGCTCGGTCGTCACGGCGAGATGGAATACATGGGGCGCCACGGCCGCAAGCGCACCCGCCCTGCCGAGCTGGTGCCGGGAACGCTGCGTATTATCTCGGCGCGTATGGATTATCTGCCGCAGGAACCCGACCCCAGCGAGATTCTCGAAGAGCCGAGCGCCGCCTTTGTGTCACGCTACGCCCTCGGCCGGGACTATCACAAGCTGCTCCGTCGCCGCCTGCAGACTCTGGCGCAGCGTATCGTGGCGAAGGCGGGACCTTTCGGCTATCGCGCCTTCGTCGATTCGGCACCGGTGATGGAAAAGGCCATTGCGGCAAAGGCGGGACTGGGCTGGATCGGCAAGCACTCCAACCTGCTGCACCGCGACGCCGGATCCTGGTTTTTCCTTGGGGAGCTGTACACCGATCTGCCGCTGCCGATCGACGCGCCGGTGGAAGAGCACTGCGGCAGCTGTCGGGCCTGTCTGGATATCTGTCCGACCCGCGCGATCGTCGCGCCCTATCAGGTCGACGCACGGCGCTGCATCTCCTACCTGACAATCGAACTCAAGGGCAGCATCCCGGAATCCTTGCGCCCGCTGATGGGCAATCGAGTATACGGCTGCGACGACTGCCAGCAGGTCTGTCCGTGGAATCGCTTTGCCACGCCCAGCGACGAACACGACTTTGCCCCCCGCCATGGGCTCGATCGTGCGACGCTGCTCACGCTGTTCGGCTGGAGCGAGGCAGACTTTCTCAACCGCACCGAAGGTTCGGCGATCCGACGCATCGGCTACCTGCGCTGGCTGCGCAATATCGCGGTGGCGCTCGGCAATGCGCACAGTGATCCGGCGATCATCGTGGCGCTGGAAGGTCGGCGCGACCACCCTGACGCCATGGTGCGCGACCACGTCACCTGGGCACTGCAACGCCAGCGCGGGGGGGCCGGCAGATGACAGGTCGACGCAGGCTCCTGGCCTTTACCTTCAACCCTGCTGCCCCAACACAGCAACGCTGCCTTCGGCGATCGCCCGCAGGGCGTCAGGTTCATGCAGGTAGATCGTCCTGCGGTTGATCTCGATCAGGCCCTCGCCGTGCAGACGATGCAGTTCACGCGAGAAGGTCTCGGCCGAGATGTTCAGGGTGCTGGCCACCACGGCCTTGGGTGCCGGTAGATGGATCTCGATATGCGGGGGTGGGACGGCATCCGCCACGCGCAACAGATAGTTGACGATGCGCTGCCGCGCGTTCTGCAGGCAACAGGTCTCGAGATCCTGGATCAGCATGCGCATGATGCCACTCATCGACCGCAGCATGGCCTGGGTAAACTGGGGATCGCGCGCCAGGGCCTCGCTGATCACCGAACTCGGGAAATAGGCCAGCCGCACCGCCGACAGGGTATCGACGAACACCGGGCTCGGGATCTCATTGAACATGATCGCCTCGCCGAAGGTCGCGCCTGGTTCGAGGATGCGCAGGACGCGTTCGTCGCCACTGCACGACAACATGTAGAGCTTTAGGCGGCCCTCGAGGACGGTGTACAGACCCTCCAGCAGCTCGCCGCGTCCGACGACCCGCATCCCGCGTTTGTGCTCCACCACCCAACCACCCTGAGCGATGTCTGCCAGCGAGTCCTCGTCCATGGCGGCGAACAACGCCAGGTCTCGTATCTGGTCCATCGGAACTGGGTTGCCGTTCGAATGCATGACTTGCCCCCACGGATCTGCGCATTGCTCCGATGCGCCATAAATCATGACCTCGATCCAGCCGGCCTGACTGGCCAGTTGACTTGACCTGCGTCAAAAAGAATCCAGAAACACGGCAGGCCAATGCGGTCGCGCCTAATTCTTGAGCGCGCTCAAGGTTTAACCCTACCCCAAATACGTATTTTTCGCCCTCACAACCCCAGGTCGACGTGTACACGTCGCCCCGGTCATTAAAAAAACAAGGTCTCGGGCCCTACCCGCCTGAGCCGATCGACAAGAAATGAGGTATCCGCGATGAGCCAAGCCAAGCATCCCGTCAGCAGCCTGATCCGCTATCTGACGGCACTCGGACTGATGTTGGTCGTGAGTAGCGTATTTGCCGCACGACCCGCAGGCGAGATCGGTAAGGACTGGGGTGACCCGGCCGGCGAAGAATGCGTCGAATGTCATATGACCGAGAATCCAGGCCTGACACTCGAATGGAACCACAGCGCGCACGGTCAGGCCGGCGTCAACTGCCTGGACTGCCACAAGGCCGAGGAAGGTGACGTCGACGGCTTCATGCACAAGAAGCAGCGAATCTCGATCATCGTCTCACCAAAGGACTGCTCGCGCTGTCACCAGCAGGAATTCGAGGAGATGGATGGCTCGCACCATTCCAAGGCGGGCCAGATCCTGGCCTCGCTCGACAACCTGCTCGGTGAAGTGGTCGGCGGTCCGGCCGCGGTCAATGCCGGCTGCCGCCAGTGCCACGGCGCCAAGATCGAGGTCGGCAAGGACGGCAGACCATCGTTGGAGACCTGGCCCAATACCGGCATCGGCCGGATCAACCCGGACGGCTCAGCCGGTTCCTGCACCGCCTGTCACGGCCGGCACCGTTTCTCCAAGGCGCAGGCGCGTACACCCCACACCTGTGGCAAGTGCCACGTCGGCCCTGATCACCCGCAGATCGAGGTCTATGAAGAGTCCAAACACGGCATCATTTATGCTGCCAAAGAGGACGAGATGAACCTCGAGTCCGATAAGTGGGTCGCCGGTGTCGACTACTCGGCCGCACCGACCTGTGCCACCTGTCACATGAGCCGTGCGGGTGACCAACCCAAGACCCACAACGTCGGCGAGCGCATTTCCTGGACGTTGCGCCCGCCGATCTCGCAAAAGATCAACCTCGTGAAGCTGGAGAACGGCGACGAGTTCGACGTCAAGGAAGGTGGTGACATCCCGAAGGTCGGCGACATGGCCAAGGGCTCGAAAGTGGTAGAGGTCCTGACCTGGAACGATCGTCGCGAGAAGATGCAGGAGGTCTGTGCCGCGTGTCACAGCGAGGGCGTGATCGAGGGCCACTACAAGCAGTTCGACGACGTGGTGGAACTCTACAACGAGAAGTTCGCCAAGCCGATCGCCGGCGTGATGGGTGAGCTGAAGAAGGGCGGTTACATCACCCCCAGCCCGTTCGATGACCAGATCGAGTGGACCTGGTGGGAGATCTGGCATCATGAGGGTCGCCGTGCCCGCCATGGTGCGTCCATGAACGGCCCTGACTACACCTGGTGGCACGGCCTATACGTAGTCGCCCAAAACACCTACTTCAAGTGGATCCCCGAGCTGAAGGAAGTCGTGATGAAGAAGGACGGCAACGAGAAGTTCGCCGACGCAATGCTCGACAAGTACTTCAAGCCGATCGACGGCCACACTTGGTACTTCGAAGGCATGAGCAAGGACCAGATCGACAAGGTCCGCAAGGGCTTCGAGGAACGCTACGGCAAGGGCGCCCTGAAGTAGCCAGGCCGCGGAAGTAAAGACACGTGCCCGCGCAAGCGGGCACGCCTGTTTTAGTGACCCCATCGGAGGACTTCAAATGCGACGACCGATCGTCCTGCTGAGCTTTCTGCTCGCCATCACCTTGGGCTGGTCCAATGCCAGCCTGTCCGAGCTCGGACAGGCGTTGACCGAGGGCCAACAGCTGGCTGCCGCGGGCGACATCAAGGGGGCGCTGTCGGTCTACGAGGCGACGGCCCGATCCCACCCGGATTCGCATGAGGCCTTCGCTCAACTTGGCGGTATGCAGTTGCTCGATCAGCGTTATGCCGACGCGGTAAGGAGCTTTCAGCGCGCCGTCACGCTCGGTGATGATGGCACCCGCTCATTCATCGGCATGGGCATGGCCTACCTGCACATGGGCCAGCCGGGTCCGGCACGGGCCGCGTTTGTCGAGGCGAGGGCTCGCGGGGGGGAGCATCCGACAGACATCGACGACATCATCCGCTGGATAGATTCGCGCGATAGATCAGCGCCATAGTCGCATCCCACTGCAGCCCGCATCCGGTGCGCAAGAGAAACTCGCCAATTCCGGCGGGTCTCAATCGACAACCGAGTGACACTACAGATTATTTGAGCATCTCCTCATCCAACAGCCGCTCCCTGCACTCCACCTCGGCGGCCTTTATCATCTTCCCACTGCCCGATAGATCAAATCGCCGCACAACGTCCTTTATCGCAACCCGCAGCGTGTAACCCGCTACGATGTCTGCTCGCTGCTCGCTGCTGAGTCCGTAACTCAGTACGGAATTCTGCAGCGATGCCCTCTGCAGGGTATGGATCTCGCCGCCATCGACACGGATACGCGCCGTCGGCGCGCTGTTACCGATCGCAAACGAGGGACTAAGCATCGGGCGACACCGGTTCTCGGTGTAGAACACGAAAGCCAACGGCATGCCATCGCCGGTATGGATGCCAACAATATTCTCGGTACGCTCCCATCCCGCCCCCTGCACCTGAGCGCCGACCACCAGGGCCAGTGATGTGATCAGTGCCTTCATGCCTCGGCCTCCCTTGCGTCCATATGCAGATCGCTTTCGATGGTAACTTGCAGAGTCACGGGTTCGCCAACCCTTGTGAAACCGATGCCGGTCGCCCATTGAAATCACTGATAACGAACTTGGCCGCATGTTGCACCATGTGGACTTAGAGAAGTTTGTCCGCGATTAAGTACGTTGCACCAGACACGGTAGCAGTCAGCACCGTGCCCCATACAAGATCTACCAAGGTCACTGCGACCGGCCAATCTTTCGCAACTGCCAGATTGGTCAAGTCATAGGCCGCGTAGGTCACCAGGCCGAATAGCGCTCCGTAGGACACGGCGTACTGGATCGAATGCCTATCGATTGCCGGCTGGATCACGAAGGTGACAACCCCCGCCAGAAACACAAGGTAGAAGGCCCCCGCGGCAATCCAGTTCACGTCGACACGCAATAGATGCCCAATCTGTTTCTGGTAGAAGCCCTTGGCGACCACGCCTAGCCAGAGCATATCCAGCACGAAGAACACCAGGACGGAGATAGCATAGATCTTGAGAAATGCGATCATAGCGATTATGAGTGAAGCGATTTACCGTGGTTGATCAGCGCCATCCGACACCGGCCGGTTGCAGCAGACGTCAACATACTACGCTAGGGACGTGGGCATGAAGCTCATCAGCGGCGGACAAACCGGCGCTGATAGCAGTATTATCGCTGTCGGCAACCGCTTGGGGATACCAATAGGTGGGAATGTGCCCCGAGGCTGCCGCACTGAACGGGGGCCAAATCCCAGGCTCACAGCACTCGGCTTCACGGAGTCCGACAGTCATGGCTATGCATCACGCACCCGGCAAAACATTGAACACAGCGACGCGACGCTGATCTTCGCTACCGACCCTAGTTCCGACGGTACCCAATTGACGATCGAACATGCCGAGGAAGTCAAGAGGCCCTGCTTGGTGCTCGACCCCTTCGAGCCAGCTGCTGTAGAGGCCGCAGCACAATGGCTTCACGCGACACGTCCCGCTGTATTAAACGTGGCCGGCAACAGGGAAAGCAAATCGCCGGGTATTGCGAAACAGGCCGAGCGAGTATTGCATGCGGCACTGCGAGCATATCTCGCAAGCTGACACCGAGGCGTCAACAAGACCATTTTCCGCTACCGATGCTTGCAGGGGCTTCGTCACCAGTCAACTATCCTCCCCGTCCTTGTTGGGGAACGAGGATGGCGCAAAGCGCAACACAAGAACCGCCAGACACAGTGCGAGTATCGATCCCGTGAGCGAGACCATATGCACATCAGGCATCTCCTTGATGTCGATAGCGAGTACACGAGTCAAGGCCGTGATCGCGATATAGATCAGGAAACGCACCGGCAGTTTTTTGGTTTTGAAGTAGATGCCAACCATGGCAGCGAGTTCGAGGTAGATGAAGAGCAGTAGGATGTCCTTGATGCTAGGCCCGCCATGCTCAAATATCACCAGCAGCTCGATAGCAGTTGCCCACACAATCGCGAAACCGATGATAAACAGACCGAAGACGTGAAACGCCTCCCCCATACGGTCCCCAACATGCTCCGCGGATTCCAAGAACTTCTGCATCGATGCTCACTCCGTTCATACGAACCAATATCTCGTTGCAAAATATTAGGCCAATCGCTTTTGCGGTGTCGATAGATGCAAATCAGCGGTGCAGGCCTGCGTGGCGGTACTCAACGACAATTTGTTAGCGTTGCGGCGGCCAGCATCTATCCGGCGGCGACGCTTCTGCGATTCAAGCGCCTAAGGACACCCCGAAGCTTCGAGATAGGCGCGCGTCCACGGTATGTCGTTAGAGCCCTTGCGCGCGAACAGCACCTGGAACAGCTGAAGGTGCCCAGTCGTAAAGGCCGTTTCCGATGACACCAGATAGAAGCGCCAGGCGCGCACGAACTCCTGGTCGAACATCTCCAGCACCTTGTCCTGCGACGCATAAAAGCGCTGCAGCCAATGCCGCAGTGTCAACGCATAGTGCAGGCGGAGATTCTCTACGTCCAGAATCGAGAAGTGGCTGGGACCGAACAACGGCATCATCTCTCCCAACGACGGCGGATAGGCACCCGGAAAGATACGTCGTTCGATCCAGGTATTCAGTAGTCCAGGTCGATCGGTACCGATGGTATGAATTAGACCCCGCCCATTGGCCGGCAGGGTGCGATCCATTATCTGCCCCAGTTCTGGGTAGTACTCTGGCCCCACGTGCTCGAGCATGCCGACCGAAACAAAGGCATCGTAGTTGCCCGCGATCTCGCGGTAATCGCCTTCGACGAATTCAACCGCGTCGCCCAGCCCTTCACGCGCGGCGCGTTCTCGCGCAAACTCCAGCTGGGACCGGGAGATGTTGAAGGCGCGCACCTTTACGCCAAAGTGACTGGCCATGTGCAATGCGAAGGCGCCCCAGCCACAGCCGGCCTCGACCACTCGTTCCCCGGACCGTAGCCGCAGCTTGCGGCACACGCGATTCATTTTCGCTTTTTGTGCCTCCTCCAGCGACGTCGACTGCGTCTCGAAGTAGGCGCAGGTGTAGACCATCTGCTCGTCCAGCCACAGCTTGTAGAAGTCGTTGCCCAGGTCGTAATGGCTGTGAATGTTTTCTCTGGCTCTGGCCAGCGATCCTGAGCGTCGACGAAACAGCGCAGACAGCAGACGCCGAGTGAGGCTGTTAGGGTCTAATTTTAGGCGGGCGTGCTGCACGATGTGCAGCACCCGCTCCAGATCGTCGCCTAACCCCGCCCGACCCTGCACGTACATCTCCGGGAACTGGTATTCCGGGTGACTCATCAATCTCCAAAGCGCGCCGCGGTCGCCGATATGGAGATCACATTCCGGTGCGACGCCACTTGGGCTCACCCTGGTACCGTCCCACAATACAAAACAGAGCGGCGCTCGCCCGAGTCGCTCGAGTACCCACTGAAGAAGGTGTCGCTCTATCGACAAAGAGCCCCCAATGACGCCCGTCTGCGAGGGAAATCTGTCCCCGATCACGCCCTGAGCCCCTGACGTGGCATCCGCGGTATCCCGCTTATCAACACTCATCGGAATGGGCCTCCAAAACAGAAAAGGTTCTGCAACAGACGGCGCCTGACCACGCTTTACAGATAGAAAGACAGGCACGCACAAGCATAATCCAGTCGCCCCACAGGAGGATAAGTTAGCAAGGTGCTCGGCTGGGTGCCAAAATCGGGCCGTCGAACCGCACTTATCTGGCCATCGGGAGACCAGAATTGACCGAATTTGACATCATTATCGTTGGCGGAGGCCCCGCGGGCTCCAGCTGCGCTCGGCAGCTGCGGCGGCGAGGGATACAGTGCCTGATTCTGGACAAGGCCAGTTTCCCGCGACCGAAACTCTGCGCCGGCTGGATCACTCCGGAAGTGGTCGCCGACCTGGAAATGGACTCAACCGCCTACCCGCACCGCTTCCTCACTTTCGATATCACCCAGGTGCATCTCTACGGCATCAATTTCAAGATGCGTTCGCCGCAGCATTCCATTCGCCGCTATGAGTTTGACGACTGGCTGTTGCAGCGGTCTGGCGTGCCCGTTGTTCAACATGACGTCAAACGCATCGCGCAGCATCGCGGCCGATTCGTCATCGACGACAGCTATACATGCGACTACCTGATCGGTGCCGGGGGTAGCAGCTGCCCCGTCTATCGCACGCTGTTCCGTGCAGCCAATCCGCGCGCCAGACTCTTGCAGGTCGTCGCCCTCGAGCACGAGGTCGCTTACGAATGGAAAGATGGCGACTGCCACCTGTGGTTCTTCGAAAAGGGTCTGCCAGGCTACAGTTGGTACGTGCCAAAGGAGGCCGGCTACCTGAACCTCGGGGTGGGCGCGATCGCCGAACGACTCAAGCGCAAGGGCCAGCATATCGGCACCCACTGGGATCGCTTCGTCGCTATGATGCGTCGGCGCGGATTGATTGCGGACGCACTCGAACTCTCGCCGCAGGGCTACTCTTACTACCTTCGCGATCGCATCGATATTAACCGGATCGGAAACGCCTTCCTGATCGGCGACGCCGCCGGGTTGGCTACCCGTGATATGGCTGAGGGCATCGGTCCCGCCGTGCGCAGTGGCATACTCGCCGCGAACGCCATTGCCGGTGGGGCCGACTATGACCCGGGTGCAGTGCCCGCTTATAGTCTCCCACCCAGCCTGCAGCGAAAGGCTCTCGAGTATCTGCTTCTGCGCCCTGGCGCCGCGTCGACCGCCTGAACTGCCGCGTGCGCGACGGTTTCCTCTTTGTGCGCTTTGGATCCATACTCTCAATGACAGGGCAGTTCGACGGTGCCTTACTGGCTGCTAGCCCGGAATGGCACTTAGTTGGCGCAACGGTGAGAAATGTGCGGGCGCTCCGGGGGTTCGAACCGAGGGCGTCTGCAGCAAGGATGCTGCAGTCGAGCCTCCAGGGACGGATCCACGGCGTCCGTCGGATTGAATCCGCCGGGGCGCAAGTCCTTAACTGAGAGCCATTCCTGCTAATCCCCATTTTCGCGTCGAGAGAGGTGTCGCCCGTGAAATACCCAAGCGTCGCATTTGCGCTGAGTCTCGCTGCTGGTACGGTGTCGGCGGAATCGGTTATCACCATCAACGGCAAGACCATACGCAGCACACACGGTAGCATCATCGTGCAAAACAGTACGGTGATCGTCGACGGCAGGGTGGTGTCCGGAGAGGTCGTCGAGGGGTCCGGAAATCGTGCAAGCGAGCAGCGCGATCTGGGTGACTTCGATCAACTGCGACTGCACATCAATGCCAACGTCACCGTCACTGCCGGACAGACGCCCAAATGCGAAATCACCGCTGACGACAACCTGCTTCCGCTGATTCTCACGCAGCGCTCGGGCAACACCCTGCGGATTAGCGCGCAGGAAAGCTACTCCACCCGCCAGGCGATAACGATCGCCATCGAGGTCCCTGTGCTGACGAGCGCCGAGAACAGCGGACCCGGCACCATCCGCATCGAAGGCGTCACGCGCGACACCGTCGCATTGGCGATCAACGGATCGGGCGACATCTCGGCGCGCGGACAGGTCATGCAGCTTGAGGCGGCCATCAACGGGTCAGGAGACCTGCGGGCAGCAGCGCTCGATGCGGCAACGGCGACCGTCAGCATCAATGGGTCGGGCAACGCGGAAGTGCACGCCAGGGAGGCCGTTACCGCGAATATCAACGGCAGCGGCGACTTGTCCTATCAGGGGTCGCCCGCCAGCGTGAGCACGGTGATCAACGGCTCAGGCAACGTTCGCAAGAGATAAGCGTACACAACCGGCGCGCATCGCCTTCACGTTGCAGCCGTCCTGACGCTATTCCCCACCCGGGTCCATTGGCTCACTCGGCTCGGGCTTGAGGAAATGCTCACGATAGTGAAGCAGCTCGGCGATCGAGTCCCGGATGTCATCTAGCGCAAGATGTGAAGAATCCTTGGAGAACCCGGCATAGACGCCGGGCGCCCATCGCCGGCTGAGTTCTTTGATCGTCGAGACGTCGAGATTTCGGTAGTGGAAGAAATCCTCGAGCGTCGGCATCAGACGCGCCATGAAACGCCGGTCCTGGCAGATCGAGTTTCCGCACATCGGCGACGCCCCTTTGCTTACCCAGTCTTTCAGGAAGGTCAGGGTGGCACGCTCAGCGGCCGCAGTATCGATGGTGCTCGCGCGCACCCGCTCGGTCAGACCCGACCCACCGTGTTGTTTGGTGTTCCATTCGTCCATGCCGGCGAGTACTGCATCCGGCTGGTGAATCGCCAGCACCGGGCCCTCGGCCAACTCGTTCAGCTCGGAATCCGTGACTACCGTAGCGATCTCGATGATCTGGTCGCTTTGCGGATCAAGCCCGGTCATTTCCAGGTCAATCCAGATCAGGTTGCTGTCCGAAACCGCCATCCGTCGTCATCCTTCGTCGTTCTTAGCACAGGCCAACATTCTAACGGCTAAGCGAGGAAGCTGGGCGACCACCACGCACTACCCGGACCAAAACCGCGTGATAACTGCCGAAAACACCCTCGCCCGACGGTGCTGACGTAAACTGTTGGTTATGGAGAGTTTTACCGTCGTTTTTCTTTCGGTGCTCGCGCTCGGACTGGTCCTGCAGCTGTGGCTTGCGGCGCGCCAGGCGTCGCACATCGTCGCACATACACAGCGCGTACCCGAGGCCTTTGCCGATCGCGTTACACCTGCCGAACATAAAAAGGCTGCCAGCTATAGCCTGGCCCGGCTCGGGGTGGAGCGCTGGGACCTCGCGCTGAGCGCGCTGGTGGTGGTTGTCTGGACCCTCGGCGGCGGGCTCAACTGGCTGGATACACGTTTCGCAGTGATGGGTCTTCATCCCTTGTGGGGCGGTGTCGTGCTGGTCCTTGCCACCGTTCTAATCGGCGGCCTGATCGATCTCCCCCTATCGGTCTGGCGCACCTTCGGCGTAGAGGCCAAGTTCGGGTTCAATCGCAACACACCAACCGGTTTCATCAAAGATAAGTTGCTGGCCGCCCTGCTGGCTCTGTTGTTGGGCGGCCCACTGCTGGCCGCGATCCTGTGGCTCATGACCAGCGCGGGGGATCTCTGGTGGTTTTGGGCCTGGCTAGTGTGGATGGGCTTCTCGCTGTTCGTAACCTGGGCCTATCCAGTCTGGATTGCGCCGCTGTTCAACCGCTTCGAGCCGCTGAACGACCGACCGTTGCGGATTCGATTGGAACAGCTGCTGGAGCGTTGCGGCTTCAGGAGCAAAGGGATGTTCGTCATGGACGGCTCGCGCCGGTCGGCCCACGGTAATGCCTACTTCACAGGCTTCGGTGCGAACAAACGCATCGTCTTCTTCGACACCCTGCTCGACGGTCTGGAGGCCGACGAGGTCGAGGCGGTCTTGGCCCACGAACTAGGGCATTTCAAGCGCCACCACATCGCCAAGGGCATGCTGCTCTCGTCCGCACTGTCACTTGGCGGATTGTGGCTGCTCGGCTGGTTGGCGCAGGAGCCCTGGTTCTACAGCGGGCTGGGGGTCGATAATGCGTCGCCGGCGCTGGCACTGGTGCTGTTCATGTTAGTGCTGCCGGTTTTCACGCTCTTCGTCAGCCCTCTGATGGCTCGCCTGTCACGCCGACACGAGTTCGAGGCCGATGACTTTGCAGCGGCGCAGACCGATCCCACTCACCTGATCAGTGGGCTGGTGAAGATGTACCGCGACAATGCGAGCACGCTGACGCCGGACCCGCTGTACTCGGCCTTCTACCACAGCCACCCACCGGCGCCGGTGCGTGTGGCCCACCTGTCATCTAAAATCCCCACACAATCTAACCCGGAGTAAGCAGAATGCCTGCATTCGCCCGCATTGCCCTAACGACGTGCCTGCTTGGACTGACAATAGGCGCGTTGGCCGCCGAGTTCGAGGCGGGCCCCTATCTCGAGCAAAACTGCTCGCGCTGTCACGGCACGGACATCTACACTCGCGAAAATCGCCGTGTCAATTCCTTCCCGGCGCTCCAGACCCAGGTCGCGTTCTGCGACGCCAACCTGGGGACCAAGCTCTTCCCGGAAGACCTGGATCTGCTGGTCGATCACTTGAACACCAACTACTACAAGTTCGACAACTGATTGCGTATGGCGCGCCGTAGGCTCAGCGAACAGCAGAAGGCGCGCATCGCAGGGATCCAGGAGAAACGCCGTCAGCGCGCGGAGGCGAAGGCCGAACAGATCCTCGGCGCCCCCGTCGAGGCGACCCAGCAGGTCGGCCGCATCGTCGTGCGCCATGGGCGGAATCTGCTGATCCGACCGCAGCAGGGCAGCGCCGTCCGAGGCATGCTACGCGCCAACCTCGGCGAGGTAGTCTGTGGCGACCGTGTCGTTTGGCAGCCGACCGGCGACAACGAGGGCGTCGTCGTGGCAGTTCAGCCACGCACCTCGGCACTGAGCCGACCCGGCGTCTCCGGCGCAGAAAAGGCCATCGCCGCCAACATCACGCAGCTGGTGGTAGTACTCGCGCCGCAGCCAGAACCCGCCGGCTACCTCGTCGACCAATACCTGGTGGCCGCCGAACGCATCGGGATCAACGCGCTGATCTGCTTGAATAAGTCGGATCTGCAGGATGTGGCCGGGCGTGCTGGGTTCCGCGCGCGATTTGCGCATTATGAACCGCTGGGCTATCCCGTCATCCAGATCAGCGCCAAAACCGACCACGGCCTCGACCCACTGCAGCGACGGCTGCGCGGACAGACCAGCATACTGGTCGGCCAATCCGGCGTGGGCAAGTCTTCGCTGGTCAACGCCCTGATCCCCCGCGAGACGGTCACCGAGGGAGGTCTTTCAGACGCCACCGGCCTGGGTCGGCACACGACTTCGGCGGCCACGCTGTATCATCTCGAGAGCGGCGGCGAGCTGATCGATTCGCCAGGCGTGCGCAGCTTTCGACTGGGGCCGCTCACGCGCGAGCAGCTGGAGCGCGGTTTCCGTGAGTTTCTGCCGCTGATCGGCCAATGTCGCTTTCACAACTGTGTCCATCTCGCCGAACCCGGCTGCGCCATCCGCGCGGCGGTGGAGGCCGGCAAAATCCCGCCTCAGCGCCTCGAGAGCTACCAGCACATGGTCGCCTGCGCCAACGACGGCGCCTGATCGGACTCGCGCTCCTAGCCCGCTTATCTGACCAACTTCCTACTGCGGACGCCTCTTGACCGGCAGATCGAGCACAGGACCCGGGGTCGGCTCGATCGAGGGGTTCAGAAGGCCCCCTCGAAACGCCAGGCGGGATCGTAGATCGCCGGGACCAGGTTGGCCGAGGCCGGCCCTTGCCGCAGCAGCTGGGTGCCCAATGCGGGACCCGGACGCTCGCCGGGCCGGCCGCCCAGCACCTTGGCCATGGCCTGGCGGTCGAGTTGTTCGTTTTGTTCCAGATCGCGAATGATGATCTTCGCCATGTTGCTTACCCCCGGGTTGTTCGGCGACTCGATGATTGGACCCAATCTTCATCAATTATGCGTGTGATTTTCCGAGAATGCAGCCGAGAGTCGCCATTCGTCACTAGGAAACGGCAAGAAAATCACCGAATGCGCTGAACCTTGAGCGGTCAGACGTATAGCATCGAGAGCGAATCGGTGCCCACCCCACCGGCGCTATGATCAAAATACTGCTGCAAACTGCGGCTAGCCAGTCGTCAGTCGTCACCGCAAGAGGCTTGAAGACGTTGCAAGGCGCTGCGGGCCTCGGCGTTTTGTGGATCCATCTCGACAACGAGAGCATAGGCTTCGTAGGCACTGCTCCCAGGCGGCTCGCACAGCCGGCCCACGGCCATATGCATCTGCGCCACATCCAGCAGGCGATCTATCCGCGCCGCCACCTCTGGTGGCAGCGCCGGTGCCGACTCGGGCCGACCCCCCGTGTTGGTCGGCAGCGTGCCCATGACCTTCTCGATACCTGCGTCGGCTTCGAATAACGGCAGGCCCTTTAGCGCCAGCCAGATGCCCGCTACGGCGACGACCACGAACAGCGCGGTCAGCCCCAGGTAAGCGGTACTGCGCCGGCCGACCCGGCGCCTGCGCGGTTCGGGTTTGCGTGCGGCCGATACGGCCTCAGGGCCAAGTATGCGGGTGGCGTCCTCGTCACGTGGCTGCGGCCGCGCGCGTTCGACAGCGTCGATCTCGGCGATCAGCTCATCAGCCGAGGCGAACCGCTCCAAAGGGTGTTTCGCCAGCAGGCCGTCGAGCACGTGCTGCAGCCAGACGAACTCGCTGGGCAAGTGTGGGATAGGCGCATTGGCGTGCTGCATGGCCGTGGCCAGGGCATCCGGCGCGCGGAAGGGCTTCTGACCAGTCAGTGTCTCGTAAAGCACCACGCCGAGGCTGTAGAGGTCAGAGCTCGGAGACAGGTCTTTGCCGGCCGCCTGTTCCGGACTCATGTACTCCGGCGTACCGATGGCCCAACCCTCGCGGGTGACACGCGTGCTTCCATCAACTGTCTTTGCGATGCCAAAGTCCGACAACACCGCCGTCCCGTCGTCGCGGAACAGCACGTTGCCAGGCTTGATGTCGCGATGGATGAAACCATGATCGTGCGCATAACCGAGTGCCGCCGCGATCTGCCGCAGAACCGTCAGAGCCTGCAGCCGGGACCTGCCCTCGAGGATGTACTCTTTCAGTGTTCCGCCCGGACAGTACTCCATCGCCATAAAGTAGTCCCGGCCGTTGGCGCAGCCGATGTCGTGGATGGTGACGATATGCTGGTGCCGCAGCTTGGCGATAATTTTGCCCTCGTTGACGAAGCGTTCGCAGAACCCGCCGTCGGCGGCGATCAGCGAGGGTGACATCACCTTCAGTGCGACCTGGCGGCCGAGCGAAAGCTGTTGCGCCAAGTAGACGGTGGCCATGCCGCCTTCGCCGAGCACCGGTCCGATTTCGAAGCCGGGTATGTTCACGGCACCACGCTGGCGTCTTTAGTGAAGAGATGTCGCATCGGTTCGCTCCGGTCGATCAGTGGCGGCGAGCCGTCACGCGCTCGCACTGGGTCTCGGGCAAATCCCGCTCGAGCTTTCGACAGATATCGCGGGAGCCCTGCAGTGCACTGAGGACAGTTGGCCAGACAGCGCCCCAGCAGCAATGGTGATCGAAACCGGCCAACACGGCGAGCATGGCGTTAGGCTCGGCCTGCAGGGCCCGCTCGATCAACCAGGGCGGCACTGTGTCATCATCGCTACCTGCCAGATGCAGCTGCCGCACCTCGCGCCGCAGCGATGGCCCTGCGGCGGGATTCAAAGATGCGTCCAGCGGGCTGTAGCCATGCAGCCGGACCCAAGCCGCCGTGTCCAGGTTTGCGGCCACCGTCACGACCCGTTCGACCCGCTCGATACGCTGCGCCAAGAGCATCCCCAGAACACCGCCCCCACTGTAGCCGATCAGGGTCACAGGCCTGCGCTCATCGGCGTCGCGCAGCAGCCGCTGCAACGCCACCGTCATGCTTTCGACAACGGCCTCGCCGTACCGGGCGCTGGTCCATAGCCGCGGATCACAGGGCGGGGAGTCGTCAAGGCGATGGTAGCAGGGACGCGCAAGATACAGGGCATCGCCCGGGTCACCCAACATCAATTGGAGGGCCACCGGATTGCGCGTGGTCGGATCGCGGGCGACTCGCCGACCGCGGATCCAGGGACTGCCGTCACCTTCGAGGTAGACGCGCAGACCCGATGAATCATTGAGCCGCCCCTTGCGCACATACAGGTGGCGAAACCCCGCTCCGTCTACGGTCCCAGCCCCGAGTGCGTGGCGCTGCAACAGACTGTCAAATGCTTCCCCAGGCGCCGAGGCACAGCCGACAAGTAACGCAAGGACCCAGGCTGCAACCCCATACCACAGGGCGCGCCGCGCGCTGCCTCCCGCCGGCCCGAGTGAAGCCCTTTTGGGCTGGTCAGACAAAGGCAAGGCTTCCATTAGCTCCGGGCTGTTATATTTAATGGATGATGGTGGCAAAAAATGGATGACATAACCACGACCCGATGTAACCACGGTCTGTATGCATCGCAAGGTGAGGTAAGCGCGCACGGTTCACGTGCGTGGCGTCTATGTTCGGGGACCATGATCGCAGATAGTCGTGTATTGATTTCGAGACACGCGGCGCGGGTGGCCTCGATGCTGCTCTCCTTGTGGCTGGCGTACTGGCCCTGCCAAACGGTGGCAGGACCCGATGCAGCGCTTGATCTGGTCCTGGTGCTCGACAATTCGCAGGCAACTGGATCCGCCGATCCGCAGCGCCGGCTGGTCGCGCTGCTCGACGAGTTGATCGGGGGCCTGGCAGCGGACGCCCGCGTTGGCCTGATGGCGTTCGATGACCTGGCCACACCTCTGGTTCCACTGACGCGGTTGGCCGACGGCGGCAGCGACCAGATCATCGACGCGTTGGCGACTTTGGGTTTCACGGCTGGACAATCCAACTACGCCGCCGGACTGGAGCGCGCGATCTACGAACTGACGCAGGCACCAGGCGCCGATGCGCGTCTGGTCATCCTGCTACAGCATTCCGCAGCGATCGACGTCGGCGATCCGGTAAAGGACCAGGCATTCCGACGCTGGGCCGTGGAGGTGTTGGCTGGCAAGGCCGAGGACGCCGGCATCGAGCTGTGGGTGATCTCGCTCGGTCCCGGCGCCGATCCGGCCATGGGGTCAGCGCTGGCCGAGCGAACCGCGGGTGTCTCGGTCGAGTCGGCCTCAGCCGGCGAACTGCCCCGGGCGATCACTGCGTTGCGCCAACGCCTCAACCAGCCTGGGCGGGCGCCCGAACCCATGAAAACGGCGGCCGCGTTACCGGCCGTGACCGACGCTCAATCGTCGGCGCCCGAGATCGATATTTCATCAACCCCACTCGAGCCGGTCCCCGCGGCCGCCGAAGCTACGGCCGATCGGGAGCCGGCGCCGCAATCGGTCAAGATCGATGAACTCGACCGCCTGCCCGAGCCCGCCGCAGGGGCGGTGAAACCCTTGGCCGCGACGGAACAGGCACCCGCCGGCTGGAAATGGCCATGGGACCCCGATTGGGACTCGAACCTGCAACTGCCTCCAGTCTCGCTGGACCCGCCGATCCGCCAAGCCGCGGCCATTGCCGCAGTAGTTCTGATCCTCATCGCGGCGGGGATCTGGTTCAGGCGGCGCCTGCGGCGCAGCCGCCCGCTCGCGGCCACGGCAGCGAAGCCACCGGTGCGCGCGGCCCGCCTGATCGACGTCGGCGGTGTCACCGGCCGCAACGCTTACACGCTCGGTGACAAGCTAGCGCGCGTCAGCCGCATGCCCGGAACCGATACGGACAATGTCGTGACCGTGCATATTCCCGAGGACGTAATAAGCCGGTCACACGCCTTTATCGAGCTGCGGCGAGGTAGCTATTGGGTCACCGACCCCGGCAGCAACAACGGCACTTTCGTCAATGGCAAGCGCATCGTCGGCAGCAGCCAGCTCAGACACGGGGACGTCATCAAGTTCGCCTCCCACGAGTTCCGGTTTGAGCGCCCCACCGGGAGCGCCGCGGCCGATCGCGAGGTCGCGGTCGGTCATGCGCAAGATGTCGGTGAGGCGGCTACCACACTGTACGCCGGCGGCGGGGCCGAAAGCCGCACTATGCTGGCACCGCAGCGGGCAGACTCGCAAGAGGCCGGGGCTAAGGGTGCTGACACCGGCCAGGATCCCACCGTCGTGCGCCCGGCGAGTTGAGGCTACCCCATTCGGCTATCTGGCCGGTCAAAATCGTTGCGGCAGCAGGTCTTCGAAATCTGACAGCTGCCATTGGTCTAGGTCATCGGTGGGCTCTGTTTCGGCCGTGACCCAAAAATCGATGTCGTTGTAGGCTTGGTCGTGTTCGTGCTGAGGCATGGTTCGCTCCTGATTGGCTAGTCGTCTGACACGTCACCACTTGGTGATACAGACCAGACAATCAGCAACCGTGCCAATCCTCTCTATATTTCCATATTCTATTGTTTTTATTAGACTATTTTTTCTCCTCTTGAATCTGTCCGTAGGCCCAGTCCCGCACAATGGTTGGAATCTAGCAACAAAACATACATTTTGTTGTCCTTGATACAACCAATGGCCAGACCTTGGGCCTACCCGGCTTACGCCAAGCACAACGCCGTTGCGGCCAGGGAACCGAGCTAATGCACCTCGGTTCCGACCCAACGCTATGAAATTAAAAGCTTTTCCTCTCCTATCGGCGCATGCGATTGCGCATATCGAACCGTCTGCAATGCGACTTGGCACGACAGTTGTAGTGTCTAGGTAGACGAAACCTGCAGCCAGGCTGCGACCACGACCAACAACGCGATCGGAGGCGAAAATTATGAACCGGTTAATTAGATGGGCCAAGCGACCGCCAGCAACCTCGGCAGGCTTGCCAAACTGGCTTTTCGAGCTGGCCCCGTTGAGCGCGTCGCCGGACCAGCGCCTGCGGCAGCGTCGCGAAATCCAGACATTAGTACGCCGCGCCTACGCCGCCCGTATCGTCAACTGACAGGATGGGACCGCAGGCATGAGGAACACCGGCACATCCCGCCCAACGGAGACGACCCGGCCAGAACGTCGAAGTATTGTCCGCGGCATGACCGCGGGGGCCGCCGAGACGGCGTCTGCCAGGGCGTCTAACGGGGGCAGATCAAGGATTTGTTCGGGAATTTTACCGGTCTGCGCCGGCGCGCAAGGATTATACTGTTTAAAGTTAGGGCCTCTGCAAAAGGCCGCTTTTGGCGGAGTCCAGATCATGAAATTACCCGTCTGTATGAAGATGCCGGGTTGGCAGATGACGCGCTCGTTCTTGCTCAGTCTGCTGGCGACCATCGCGATCACCACACTAGGGTGCCAATCGCAGGAGACGCACAGCGACGCACCCACGGCCCAGGCGCGAAACGCGGACGACCTGATGGTTGTCGACTGCCTCCTTCCCGGGCAGGTCCGAAAGCTGGGTCAGAGCTTCACCTTCCTCGCCCCTCGGCGCGCGATCAAGACGACCGGCACCGACTGCGAGATCCGGGGTGGTGAGTATGTCGCCTACGACAGGGCCAGCTATTCGACCGCGCTGAAGGTCTGGCTGCCGGAGGCCAAGGCCGGCGACCCCGCGGCCATGGCCTATGTCGGCGAGATCTACGAGAAGGGTCTCGGTGTGGTCGCCGATTACAAGGTGGCGCAGCACTGGTACCTCAAGGCAGCCGAACTTGGCAATACCCGTGCCCAGATCAACCTGGGCTATCTGTACGAGAGCGGGTTGGGGGTCGAGCGTGACCTGACCACTGCAATGAAATGGTACCGGCGAGCCTCGGGCCTAACCGACGGAGAACTGGAGTTCGTTTCCTCGGTCGAGCTTGCCGAGCGTCAGGCGGTCACCGCGGAACTCGGCTTGCTGCGCGAACAAAGCAGTGAGCTGCGCGAGCGCCTGGCCGCGGCCGAGGCGAGGCTGGCACAGGACCGGCGGTCGCTGGCCGCGACTCGCAAACAGGCGGCCGATCTGCGTCGGGAACTGGAGAAGGCCCCGGCAGCTGCATCGGCAACGGCAGCCACATCGGCAACGGCGCCCGCAAAACCGGACCCCGCATTACAACGTGAACTCGAGCAGGCCAAGGCGGAACAGCGCCGCCTGCTCACCGAGCTCTCTGGGCAGCAGCGCGAGTCGGCACAGCTGCGCGATGAACTCGACGCCAACCAGGGCGCGCTGGCCGCGGAGCGGCGCAAGCTGGCGCAGTTGCATGTTGAACTGGCCGATGCCCAGACAGCCCTTAAGACAGAGGCGTCACCGCCCGCCGCCGGCGAGACACCGGCGGAGCGCGCACTGCGCGACGACATGCAGTCGCTGACCCGCCGGCTCGAGACCAACCGTGACGAGATCGCTCGCTTGACCGGCCTCTTGGCCGCGACCGATACGCGCAACTATGAGCTGCAGCAGGAGCTGGCGGTACGCGATCGAGAGATCTCCTCGATTCACGGCCAGCTCGCCGCCGCGACCGGCGACGACGCCGAGCTAGCACGCATGCAGGGCATGCTCGATGCCTCGCAGCAGGAGCGCCGGCGCCTAGCCGACGAACTCGCCCAGGTCGAACTTAAAGGCGCCGAATCAGAAGCCGCGCTGGCGCAGACGCGCCAGGAACTTGCGCTACGCCAGAGTGCTCTGGCATCTGCCGAGCAGACCGTCGGGCAGATGCGGCAGGAATTGGACGCGCGTCGACGCAGTAACGTCGCCGCCACCGATGCACAGATCGCGAGGCTCAGCGCGGCCGTGATGCAGCGCGAGCAACAGCTGGCCGAGGCCCGCTCGCATGTCGAATCGCTAGAGCGCTCGCTCGACGGCCAAGTGTCGAAGGCCGAACAGTTTGCCGCTGAAGCTGAGCAAAGGCGCAGCGCACTCGACGCGGCACTTCAGGCCAAGGACGCCGAGATTGACAGCCTCGATACACGCCTCGCCGCGGCCCTGCGCGACAACGAAAAACTCGGTGCAGTACAGCGCCAGCTGGCCAGTGCCGACGCGGAGCGCCGGCGCCTGGCGACCGAACTCGCGCAACAGGATCTCGCCACATCGGACCTCAAAAAGGAACTCGTCAAGGCGCAACAGACCGTAGCACAGGGTTCCGCACAGCTGAGTGACACACGCGAAGCGCTGCGCCTGATGCAAGATCAGCTCGCCGCGCGTGACCGTGACTTGGCCGCCTCGACGCAGCGCAGTATCGCGCTCGAATCCGAAGTCGTGGCACGGACCGCCGCGCTCGACCGGCAAAATCGCGAGGTCGCGCGTCTCGAAGACCGTCTGCGCGACGAACGCACCGTCCTGGAGCGCCAGCTGGCGAAGGCCCAGGGTGAACAGCAGCAGTTGCAGCAGGCAGCACAGGAACGGCAACGCCGCGTCGAGGAGCTGGAGCGCAAGCTGCTCACCACCCAGGCAATACTCGTGGCGAGCGAGCGCAAGGCCGCGCGCCTCGACGAGGTCGAAAAAAGACTCAATGAGGAACAAAAGGTCGTAACCGCGCAAGAACGGGAGTTGGCGCAACTGCGCAGCGAGCTGGAAAAAGGGAAGCGGCAGGTCGCCGAGCCCGCCATCGCCTCGGTGACCGTCACCGAGGCGCGTGGCCCGGTTATCGAGATCATTGACCCGCCGCTTGCCGCGACACGGGGAATACCCAGCGTGCTGTTGCGCTCGCCAGTGAGGGAGGTGGAGTTGATCGGACGCGTCCGGCCGGAGGAGAAACTGCTCTCCTTCAAGGTGAATGAAAAACCCACCAGCGTCGACGAACAAGGGCTGTTCCGTGAGTCGGTGACCCTGCGTGAGCCCCAGACCTCGGTCAACCTGGTGGCGATCGACCGGCTAGGCCAACGCACCGCGCTCGACTTCATAATCGTGCCGCCTGGCAAGCGTGGCGAGGCCGCCATCACCGACGCCATGACTCCCGCGAGCCAGGCCACCACCCCGGTCGATTTCGGCACCTACCATGCGCTGGTCATCGGCAATCAGGAATACACACACCTTCCCAACCTGTCCACGCCAGCCAACGACGCCCGCGAAATGGCCGAGCTGCTACGCGGCCGCTACGGCTTCAAGACCCAGCTGCTGATCAATGCGTCCCGCTACGAGATCTTAGCGGCACTGAACAAACTGCGCGCGCAGCTGACCGACCGGGACAACCTGTTGATCTTCTATGCTGGCCACGGCGAGTTGGACAATGTAAATCTGCGCGGCCATTGGCTGCCGGTGGACGCCGAGGCCGAAAGCTCGGCCAATTGGATCTCCAATATCGCCATCACCGACGTGCTCAATGTCATGGCTGCAAAACACGTCTTGGTGATCGCGGATTCCTGTTACTCCGGAGCCATGACTCGGTCGGGCGTCGCGCGGCTCGAGACCGGGCTGTCATCGGAGACCAAGGTGAAGTGGTACCGCACGATGTCCAAGGCGCGCGCCCGTGCGGTGCTGACCTCTGGCGGGCTCAAACCCGTATTGGACGCCGGCGGCGGTGACCACTCCATTTTTACGCGCGCCCTGCTCGACACCCTGCGTGACAACCAGCGCGTCCTCGAGGGCTATGCGCTTTACCGCGAGGTCCAGAAGCGGGTCAAGCGTGCGGCGGCGCAGCTCAACGTAGACCAAGATCCGCAGTACGCGCCGATCAAATTTGCCGGCCACGAGGCGGGAGAGTTCTTCTTCCTGCCGAGCAGCACGAAGTTGTCGGAGCGCGAACTCCGGCGCACCGGTACCGAGGTCGCGGTCCGATGAGCGACCCGCGAGCGCCCACGGCAGGGAACGCCGAGGGCAATCCGGTATGCCCGTCTGCCGATAGTGCAGGTAAGGTGCTTATCTGCGTGCGCCCCACCTGCTCGGAGCTGGGCGAAAAGATGGGTAGCGGGCTCGACAACCCCTACGACGACTTCCGCCGCAAGGTGGCAGAGATCGTTTCGGCCGGCCGGGGCGCGCTGATCACGGACCACAACCGCGAATTCATATGCGCCTTCGAATCGGCGGCGGCGGCTTTCAAATGCACTCAGTCGATCCAACGGGCGATCGCCGAGAGCCAGCGGCGGCAGTGGCTCGGGGCCAGGATCGGATGCTTCGGTACTAACGCGGATGACGGATCAGACGCATGGCAGGAGGCCGTGCAGTGCTCACAGAACTTGGCGAACCGGGCCACGCCGGGACAGACGATAGCCTGCACCAGCACCCTGGCCGGGCTCGACGAGGTACTGCTGGGCGAGACCCTGCCGCTCGACGCCAGCGATTGGGCCTGTGATCGAACCGGCGTCGGTCTACCGCTGTGTATTATCAGGTGGCAGGAAGAGGTGCCGACGCGCATCGCAAACCCAGTGCGCAGAGACAACATCATCACCCGGGCACAACGCCTGCGCCTACGTTGGCGAGGGGAAAAACTCGTCCTAGACAAGGACAGCGCGGCCCTCACGATCGGGCGCAGCAGCGAGGCCGATATCTCGATCGAATCGCAATACGCCTCGCGCGTCCACGCCAGGTTGCGCCACATCAACGCCGCGTTCATCCTCACCGACTGCAGCACCAACGGTACCTACGTGAAGATCGACGAGGACGCTGAGGTCTACCTGCACGACGACGACCTCATTCTGCGCGGCGAGGGCTGCATCAGTCTCGGGCGACGCTCTACAGCAGCAAGGGGCAAGCTGGTCTTCTTCAAGACCGAGCAGGCGGGCAGCACGTCCGCTGCGCGATCGAGGCCATGACCTTGGTATCCGGTCTCTCTGAAGGTTACCGTTGGTCATCCGCCTGTGAGACGCATGTCGGCAAGGTGCGTAAGCTCAACGAGGACGCCGTGCTGAGCCGGCCGGATCTCGGCCTGTGGGCAGTAGCCGACGGCATGGGTGGGCACGAAGGAGGCGATCGGGCGAGCCGCATGGTGATCGACGCGCTGACCTCCCTTTCTCCGAACGACCAGCTTGGTGACTTCGTCGCTGCAGCGATGCGTGAACTGGAATCGGTTAATGCGCGCCTGCATGCCGAGGCGCGGCGCGGCGCGGGCAATATATCCGGAAGCACGGTCGTCGCCCTGCTGGCCCATGGGCGGCATGGCGTGGCCGTGTGGGCCGGCGACAGTCGCCTCTACATGTTCCGTAACGGCATCCTGCATGCGCTAAGCCGCGACCACAGTCAGGTCGAGGAATGGGTCAGCAACGGACTGCTAGAGCGGCACCAGGCCGACGGTCACCCGGCCGCGAACGTTATCACCCGCGCGATCGGCGCGGCCGACAGCGTCGAACTGGATACGGCCAAGGTCGAGATACTGCCGGGCGATATCTACCTGCTGTGCAGCGACGGGCTGTACAACGAACTCGGCGAGAAGGCCATGTCGCACATCCTTTGTACGAACGACTGCCGACACGCAGCGCAGAAGCTGCTGGCGACGGCGCTGGCCGGAGAGGCACGCGACAACATCTCGCTGGTGATTGCGCACGCCGAGGAAAAAATCGAGGATGCAACCCGAACCGTCATCAACCCGGCCTTCGCCGACCGTCGATACCTGGGCGAGGACTGAAAATGTCCACCCGCCCTGCGCACCGCAACAGTCACAAGTGGATGGTCGCACCGGCACTGGCGGCGCTGCTGGTTGCCTGCGACATCAAGGCGCCGGAGTACGTGCGCCCGGACACACCCGTTAAGGAGACCTGGCAAGCCACAGCCGCCCAACCCCCATCAGCCCGTGACACCATCCAGCCCGACTGGTGGCGCGGCTTCGACAGCGCCTATCTCGACGAACTGGTGAACAAGGCCATCGACAACAACGTCGACTTGCGAATACTGGCGGCACGTATGGGCGTTGCACGCGCCGGGGTCGAACAGGTCAGCGCGGTCAGCAAACCGAATGTACAACTTGGCGCCGGGATCGATTACACGCAGCACAGCCAGGTCCCGGGCAGCACGACCCAGTACAGCCTCGCCAGCACGGTCGACTGGGAGCTGGATATCTGGGGCAAGTTCGCCGCGGGCACCGAGGCCCAGGAAGCCGAGGTCAATGCCACCGACGCGGACTGGCGTGCTGGCTATCTCAGCCTCGTCGCCGACGTCGCCTCCGCGTTCTTCCTGATTCGCCAGCTGGACGAACAGCTGGCCCGTCAGCAGCAGTCACTGTCACAGAATCACGACATCCTGGCAATCTACGAGAACCGCTACCGCGAGGGGCTAGTGCCCCGCACTGCGTTACTGCAGCAGCGTTCTGAGGTCAAGCGGCTAACGCAGGAGCAACTCGAGCTGCTGCGTCTGAGAAAGACGACAGAGAACAGCCTGGCGACCCTGCTTGGCGAACCGGCCGGTGAGTACAAGGTGCCCAAGGGCCGCTTGATGACCCAGTTGTCGCTGATGGACGTGCCCACGGGCCTGCCGTCAACGCTGCTCAACCGCCGGCCGGATATCATTGCCGCTGAATACCGCGCGATACGCTCGGTCAAGCTGGTCGGTCAGGCGCGCCTCGCGCAGCTTCCCTCGATCGGGCTCACCGCACGCCGCGGGACGGCCAGCTTCGAACTCAGCTCACTGCTCAAGGCCTGGACCTTCGGCCTGTCACCGTCGATCCAGCTACCGATGTTCGATCCCAACGTCAAGGCGCGAATCAAAGTCAGCGAGGCCGAGGCTAAGGTCGCCGAGGAGGAATACCGCGCAGTGGTCATGCAGGCATTCGAGGAGGTCGAAAACGCCCTGATCACACTGGATAGTCGCAAACAGCAACGCACTGAGCTTCTGGAACGGCTCGCCTATCTGAATGAAGTGGCCAAGCAGAACCGCGCCCAGCTCAGCGCCGGGATCATCTCGCAACTTGAATTGTTCGAGTCAGAACGCACGCTGCTGGCCGTCGAGCAGGAGGTGTTGCAAAACTATCATCAAATCCTCATCGACACGGTGTTGCTGTACAAGGCGCTGGGCGGCGGGTGGCCGGCGGAGTACGATATCGCCAGCAAGAATCAGTGAAATGTTGGAACCCGGTCACAGAACGCGCCGCAGAAAGATCCGGTTGACGTCACCACAAGCAACGGCATGCAGGCAATTCTGAAACCGATTTCTCACCCGGAACTCGGCGAGCTCGTCATCAATGACTCCCTGTTCTGCGTTGGCCGCGACGGCGAAGCTTTTGCCGGGCTGCCAAACATCCACACCGGGCGTCTGTCGCGCCGCCACGCACGCCTGTTCGAGCAGGATGGCGTCATTTACATCGTCGACCTGGGCAGCCGCAACGGCACCTTCGTTAACGGCGAACCCCTTGCGATGCAGCCGAAGACGCTGCAATCCGGCGACCTGATCGATTTCGCCGGCGAACTGACCTATCGGCTGGACGTCCTCGCCAACGACGGCCCACGCAAAGCGGCCAGGCCGTCGGCACCGAGCACCCTGCACCTGCAGGCGGCCGCACAGGACGACGGGCCGGACTCGCTGGTGGTCACCGCCTTTCCCTTCCTGGTCAGCAAGCAGGCGGACGCCTTCGCCCGGTACCAGCAGCGGGCCCCGGCCGAAGTGGAATACCTGTCACGCCGGCACGCGCACATCTTCCGCCACGACGGGCGCCTGTTCATCGAGGACCTAGGCAGCACTAATGGCACTTTCGTCAACGGCCGGCGGCTCGGCGATGAGTCAGTCGAGCTACTCGATGGCCAGACGGTCGCCTTCGGCGGCGACTATTTCGTCTACCGCGTAGTGCTGGAGGCCGAGGATACCGGGACGCGGGTCCTTGCGGCGCCGCCGACGGGCCAGACCCACCCGGACGTGTCAGACAAGACTACCTTCGTGACCGCCGCGACCTCCTTCCTGGATATCTTCTGCGGTGACGATGCCGAACCCGACACACCGGACGATCCCGTGCCGCAGGCCGCCGCACACACAGGGGCTGGCGTGGCCGGCCGCAGAGCCGGCCTGCTTCGCCGATGGGGCCTGACCGTCGCAGGAAGGGAACGCGCCGTGTCCCTTCGTGCGAAGCTGGTCTCGGTGCTGGTGGCAGCGTCAGTGCTCGCGGGCGGCTACTGGCTGCTGCAACCCTCGCCGACCGATCGCATGCAGTCGCTGATCGAACAAGAGCGCTTCGACGAGACCCTGGCCCTGGCCCGCGGCGGCGATACGGGCGGCGACGGCGGCCTGATGAGTCGCTTGGCGCTGCGCGCCCTGATCACCAAGACGCTGCCGGGCTGGCTGGACGCGCTGGACGCGGCCCGGTTTGACCAGATGAAGGCCATTATCGATGACGGCCGCATGCACGTGGAACCACTCACGGCCGCCGGCGAATACCTCGACCTGCTCGCAATCATCGGCGAAATCCAGGCGACAATCACAAAGCGCGGTGGGCCCGAAATCCCGCTGCGCCTTTTCGACGAAGAGACGACGGGGCTCGCTGACCTGGTCGAGGCCTGGGAGAGCCCACGGCCGGACAAGCGTCAGGTCACCGAGCGTCTGTTCGCGGCGCTACCGCCCGCGCAGGCGGAACTGACGGGGCGTTATGAGGCTGCCTATCGCCGTGCCGCCTCGCAGATCCGCACGTTGGAGAGCAAGTTAGCGGTTTATCGGCCGGCCCAGCAGCAGATCGCGGGCCTCCTGCGCACCCATCTCGCGCAGGGCACCCTCGACCGGCTGGACGTGGAACTGGACCGGGTGGCGGCGCGCTACGGGCAGCTCACCGGCTTCGACCGACTGCACCAGGACCTGACCCGCTACCGAGCCATTCTCGAGGCCTTAAAGCAAGACCGCGAGACCGAGGCCGCACAGCTGGCCGCAAACGCCCGTTTTCATGCCCCACCCTTCGCCGAGGCGGCGGCCCGCCTTGCGCAGGAGCGGCTCCCCTCCGACAGCTTCCTCGAGGGCTATGCGGCGGCACTGGACCTATGGCTGGCCGGTCGGATCGATGCCGCGCGCGACCGACTGACGCCGCTGCTCGAGACGCCTTGGAAGGCGATCGCGCAACGTGAAATCGATCGCATGGGACGCGTCGCTGAGGGTTTCGCCGACGTGCAGGCGGCACGCGGCAGCGATGTCGACGAAGACCGCCTGCTGGATTTCTTTCACGGACTCGACGGTGACCGCGATCTGTATTTCTTGCAGTCGTTGCGAGAGGACTATCTGCAAAGTCGCGAACAGACCACTCGGCGCGCGGAGCAAGCAGCCTCGGCCGCCGAGGTAGCCTGGTCCTCGTACCAGGATCAGGGCGGCATCAACAGCACCCACCGCCTAGATTCGCACATCGGCAAGGCCTACATCGAGCGCGCCGGGGCGCTGTCAACCGCCGCCGCCGCGGCAGACCGCGCCAGCCGGGCGTACGCACGTGCAAAGACTGCGATCCCCGAGGAACAACGCCTGCTGCTGGTGGCGATCGCGCATGAGTTGGCGCTGCAGCACCAGTCGTTGGATAAACTGCAGGGCGTGCTCAACGATGTCGCATTGAGGCAAAAGCGAGCGTTGCTGCCCCCAATCGCCTCAGGCAAGGTGCAAGACGAGAAATTTAGCGAACCCAAATGAACGACGAGCAACCCTGCGCGACGCGATTTGGGTCATAAACCAACGGTACGCGTAATTCGAACAGGCCCTAATGCGAGCTAAGCCGATGCAAGAACCCGAACTGAAACCCCTGGCGATCGCTCTGGAGGAACACAGTGCCGAAGGCATCGCTATCCTCACGTCCGAACCCTCACGGCTGATCGCGGGCACCATCACGGTGATCGCTGGCCTGATGCTGGCGGTGCTCTTCTGGGCCTTCGTCGGGCATGCAGACGTTATCGTCTCGGTCTCCGGTGTACTGCAGCCCGAAGGCGAAGTGCGCCGCTTTTACGCGCCGGTGGAAGGCGAGCTGATCGACCTGTACGTGGCCGAAGGGCTGCCGGTCACGGAAGGCGACGTCATCGCTCGTCTCAATGCAAGGCGGGCGGTGGAGGTGGCCGCCAACGCGCTGGATGCCGAGATTGAGCTGTCGGAGGCGGAATTCCAGATGCGGCGCTTTCCGCAGATAAAGGCGCTGCGACTGAAAGAGGCCGCGGCGCTCGAGCGGCAAATCGAGATCGAGCGCGCGGCGCACGAGAAACGCGTGGCCGAGGGGCTGAGCCGCCTGACCGAGGCACACAAGGCACGCCTGGCCGAGGCACGGGCCAATCTGGAGACGACCGGCCGCACCCGCGATGTCGCGCTTACCGAACTGCGCAAGTACCAGCGCCTTTTCAGCAGCCCCGGCGAGGGTGGCGTATCGCGGCAGGAAGTCGAAGACCGGCGAAACACCTATGCCACCGCGGATGCCCAGTTCAAGGTCGCGGAGGCTCAGCTCGGGGAACTGGAGTTCGAATTGTCGCGTGCCCGTACGCAGGCCAAATCCGAGCTCGAGGCCAGCGATCAGACACTCATCGAGCTGGAGATTCGCCACGCACGCATGCTCAAGGACCTGGAACACGAGGGACGCAAGATCGAGGCCGAGCAAAGCAGCGCGCGGCTGCGCGCCCAGGCGGCGGCGCGCGTAAGCTTCGACAACATCGACGCGGAGAACTTCCTGCGCGTGCTCGCGCCGGTGTCCGGCATCGTGACCAGCCTGGCGGTCACACAGCCGGGTGAAAAGGTCGTTGCTAACGCCCCGCTCGGCAGCATCGCGCCGAGCGACGCGAAGGCGGTACTGAAGCTCGAAATCCCGGAGCGCGATCGCGGCTTTCTCCGCGAGGGTCAGCCGGTTAAGCTGAAGTTCAACGCCTTTCCGTACCAGCGTTACGGTCAGATCGACGGTGTGCTGGAATACCTGGCACCCGCTGCGCAGATGTCGCCGACCACGAAAGAACCCGTGTACGAGGCCCGCGTCAGCCTGCAGCGCGACCGCTTCGAGGTGGGCGACCAGGTCTACCTATTGCGTTACGGCATGGTGGCGACGGCCGAGATCGTGGTCCGGGAACGGCGCCTGATCGACCTCGCGCTGGATCCGCTGCGCAACATCTGACATCAGTTTTCTTAGCGGCACCGACAGGGCCGCAGGACCGGAACCACAACAGGGGGTCGCATGGCAGAAGTGTTCAGGATCGACGACGAAGTCACCGACGCCGATAAGTTCGTCAAGTTACTCAAACTGACCGGGCGCTTCGATTCGGTGATCGAGGACCTGGTGAAGGAGAAACTGACCAGCCACGCCGCGATGCGGCACAAGGTCAAGTTGACCGAAGAGGAGATCCAGGAACGGGCCGATCAGTTGCGTCGTGCGCGCGGCCTGCACCGCGCCGCGGACATGAACCGCTACCTGGACAATCTCGGCGTGACGCTGGACGACTTCGAGCAGCTCATCATCGACACGCTCTACTACGAAAAGATGATGGTAGAGGTCTGCAGTGAAGCCGCCGTCGACGAGTATTTCAAGCTCAACTCGCCCAAGTTCGATGCCATCGAAGTCAGCCACATCCTGGTCGATTCCGAAGGACGCGCCAAGGAGATCAGCTCGATCTTGAGCGAGGAGCCGGAGGCGTTCGAGGAGCTGGTCGAGGAATACTCGCTGGCCGACACGCGCGACCAGAATGGCCGTATCGGACGCGTTCTGCGCGGCGCACTGCCACCCGAGGTGGAAGGCAAGATCTTCAACGCGGCCGAGGGCGAGGTGATCGGACCGTTCGCCACCCTCGGGGAAGGGTTCCACGAAATCTTCCGTATCGACCGCAAGGAATCGGCCGCGCTGACGGAGGAGACCAGGGAAGAGGTCAAACGGACCCTGCGCGAGGCATGGTTCGCGGCCAAGGCGCGCGAGCATCGCGTCGAGGTCTACTGAAGGTTGCTGCTGCGGTGTATTCGGGGCGTGGCGAGCAATGGCCCAACAGTCGGGGTCGTGAGCCGTGCAGAGGGGAGTGAGTGAACGAAACTGCTGAACCATCGCTGGTCGACTTTCTCGCACAGGTGGAGTTCTTCTCTGCTTTCACCGCGGACGAGCTCCAGCAGATCGGGCAGCGCGTCGAAGTGCGGCACCTCGACATGGGAGAGAGTATCGCCGACGCAGGCGCCCCGGCCGACCATGTCTTCGTCGTACGCAAGGGTTCGGTGCGACTCTTCACGCAGGAAGGCGGCAAGGACACGAGCGTCGGCTTGCGCAAGGCCGGCGAGGTCATCGGCGAGATCGCAGCGCTGCGCGAACACCGCCATACCACCTCGTTACGGACATCGCGCAAGACCGAGCTGCTGGCGATCCCGGTAGATGTCTTCGCGCCGTTGCTGGCCGCCAACCGCGCGGCCCACGAACACCTGACCGGCCTGGTCGCACGCCGTTCGGCGGGTGACTTCCTGGTCAACCTGTTCGATCTGCGTGGCAAGATCGAGCAGGACGAGATCGATCAGGTGATCCGCCAGATCGGCCTCAAACGCGTGGCCGCGGGACAGACGATTATCGAACAGGGCAACCGCGAAGACCGCCGACTATACGTGGTCCGGCAGGGCACAGTGGAGCTCAAGCGAGCCGAGGAAGGCAAGACCTATTCGGTGATGAAGCTGGATGCCGGGGAAGTATTCGGTGAGAAGGCCTGCCTGCTGCGCCAGGAACAGCCCGCTCGCGTCGACGCCGTGACCGACGCCGTTCTGCTGGTGATCCCGGAACAGACAGTGCGCCTGCTGCTCGAGCACAATCCCGCGCTCCGCGAGGTGCTCACCGATCGCATCGGATTCTTCGAGCGGGAGCTCGAGCGTCAGAAGAAGCTCGAGGAGCGGAGGCACCGTCCGCTCATGCTCGACCTGCACTCGCAGCCGAAAATCGGCGAGCGCATCATCAAACGCTTTCCGCTGGTCAAACAGGCTGAGGAGATGGACTGTGGTGCCGCCTGTCTGGCGATGATCTGCAAGCATCACGGCATCCCCATGACACTGGGCAAACTGCGCGAAATGGCGAACGTCACGACCCAGGGCGCGACGCTCGACAGCCTTTCCCGCGTTGGTGATTCACTGGGGTTCAACACCCGTGGGGTGAAATGCACCTTCGATGCACTACAAGGCTTTGAGCTGCCCTTTATCGCCCACTGGGAGGGGTATCACTACATAATCGTCTACGGCATCTCCAACGGGCACGTTTGGGTGGCGGATCCAGGACCGGGTTTCCGCAAGCTCTCGGTCGAGGAGTTCGAGAAGGGATGGAGCGGTACCTGCCTATTGTTCACGCCAACGTCCGACATGGCGCAGTTGGCCACGGCGCGCTCGCCCTGGGTGCGCTTCATCTCTTACCTCAAGCCGTACCGCAAGATCCTCGGCTATCTGTTCCTGGCGACCTTCGTCATCCAGCTGCTCGGCGTAGTACCCCCGGTGATCATTCAGAACATCCTCGACCGAGTAATCGTGCACCAGGACTATAGCCTGCTGCATCTGTTGTTGATCGGGTTGGTCATGATGCAGGTGTTCACCCAGCTGACCGCGGTGATGCGCGCTTTCCTTTCGAACTACATGGTGCGTAATCTCGACTTCGCCATGATGTCGCAGTTCCTGCGGCATACGCTGTCATTGCCGATGAAGTTTTTCGCGACACGGCGCACAGGTGACATCTTCGCGCGCTTCCAGGAAAACCAGACCATCCGCGCATTCTTGACAGAGTCGACTGTGAGCACGGTGCTGAACCTCCTGATGTTGTTTATCTATTTCAGCATCTTGTTTCTCTACAACGTGAAGATGACGTTGCTGCTCATGGCCTTCGTGGTGCCGCTGATCGTCCTCACAGTCGCCGTCACACCGCGTCTAAAGCGTTACGCACGCGAGGCCTTCTCTGCCGGAACCGACGCCGAGGCGGTGCTGATGGAGACGCTCGGCGGCTCCGAGACGGTCAAGGGCATGGGGCTCGAGCGGCTGATGCGCATGAAGTGGGAACGCCGTTACACCAAATCGCTCGATATCCAGTATCGCGCCAAGCGCTTCAACATCCTGGTCGGCGCGGTCAGCCAGCTGTTAAACGCCGCTACTACCGTTGGCATCCTGTGGCTGGGTGCCAGCCTGGTGCTGGCTGGCGAGCTCACCATCGGTCAGCTGATTGCGTTTAACGCGCTTACCGGCAGTGTAATGGCCCCGCTGCTCGGGCTGGTCGGCCTGTGGAACCAGGTTCACGAGGCGGGCGTGGCCATGGAGCGACTGGGAGATGTGCTGGACATCGAACCCGAACAGCGCACCGAAGACGCCGCCTCGCGCGTCGTACTGCCAGACCTGCGCGGCGAAGTGAAGTTCGAGAACGTCTTCTTCCGCTATGGTGACACCGAGTCGGCTTATGTATTGAAGAACATCAGCTTCGATCTGGAGCCGGGCCAGATGGTCGCGGTGGTCGGCCTCAGCGGCTCGGGCAAGACGACGCTGGCCAAACTGTTGGTGGGCTTTTATCCGCCGACCGAGGGTCGCATCATGGTCGACGGTTACGACCTGGCCGCGATGGATCTCGAGTACTACCGCGCGCAGGTCGGCTATGTGATGCAGTCCAACCTGCTGTTCTCGGGGAGCATCACAGAGAACATCGCGGCGGGCGACGAGAACCCGGACCGGCGTCACGTCATTGAAGTAGCCAAGATGGCTGACGCGCACGGCTTCATCAGCAACCTCCCGCGCGGCTACGAAGAGGTCGTCGGAGAGCGCGGCGTGGGCCTTTCCGGAGGGCAGATCCAACGCCTGTGCATTGCCCGCGCGCTCTATCGCAACCCGCGTATGCTCATCCTCGACGAGGCGACCTCGGCGCTGGACACCCAGTCGGAAAGCAATATCCTGGAGCAGATGCAGAGCATACTGAAGGGTCGCACGGCACTGGTGATCGCGCACCGGCTGAGCACTATCGTCCAGGCCGACAAGATCCTGGTCCTGTATGACGGCTCCATCGTCGAGGACGGGACGCACGAGGAACTGGTCGGCAAACGCGGGATGTACTACCAGCTGGTGAAAAAACAGATGGCCAACACGTCATGAAAATCGTCGATATCGATGCCCAAGAATCCACTGTCTCATTTGGCGGGCTGCTGGAGAAGATCGAGATCCTGCGCTCCACGCTGCGCTGGGCTGCGGCCCTGGACAGGTCGCAGATCGAGAAGCTGCTCAAGCAGTCGAATGCGGTGCGCGACGAGGTGATGCAGCTTTCGCACAAAGAGCGTTTCATTAGCGCGACGGCCCGGGTGCAGACCGGGGCACAACTGTCGCGCGCTGAGCGCCGCCAGGCCCTGCTCGACCGGGACTTTGTGTTCGACGGTGTGTTCGGTGAGAATCCACACCTGCTCGAATGCCTCGAGACCGCTGAGCGGGCCGCACCGACCGACCTGCCAGTGTTAGTCGATGGCGAAAGCGGAACCGGCAAGGAACTCCTGGCCAAGGTGATCCACGCCAATGGCAGCCGCGCCGATCAAGAATACGTGTCGGTCAACTGCGGCGCCATCCCGGAGAACCTGATCGAATCCGAGCTATTCGGTCATAAAAAAGGCGCGTTCACCGGCGCCTCCGGCGACCGCAAGGGCAAGTTCGAGTCGGCCCACAACGGCACCATCTTTCTCGACGAGATCGGCGAGCTGCCGTTGCCCGGCCAGGTAAAGCTGCTGCGTGTATTGCAGGCGCACGAGATCCAACGCGTGGGGTCCGACCAGCCGATCCCGGTGAACGCTCGCGTGGTCGCAGCGACCAACCGAAACCTGCTGCAGATGGTTGAGGAAGGGACGTTCCGCGAGGATCTCTACTACCGGCTGAGCGTGATCCAGGTGACACTGCCGCCGCTGCGGGAAAGACGCGATGAGATCCCGGTGCTGATGGAGTTCTTTATCAATGATGCCGCCGAGGTGATGGACCGCCCGCCCCTCAAACTGAGCAGTCGATTGCGGCGGCACCTGCTCAACTACGACTACCCGGGCAACATCCGCGAGCTGCGCAACATCGTGCTGCGGGTCAGCTGCCTGGCTGACGAAGTCGCGGATATCGAGCACCTGCCGCAGACCGCGCGGCCGACCTCGTCGGCGCGCACCGACGAGGCCGGTATCGACCTCGCCGGCCTGTCGCTGGCTGACGTCAAGAAGGTGGCGAGTGACGAGGCAGAGAAGCATTACCTCGAGGAGGGGCTGAGCGTGGTCAACGGCAAGGTGTCGGAGCTGGCCCGCGAGATCGGCATGAACCGATCACACCTGCAGACCCTGCTAAAGAAGCACGCCATCAGCTACAAGGACTTCCGGAAGTCGGCGCAGACCCCGGACTGAGTTCAGTTCGCGCGTTCCCGCAGCTAGCCGGCGAAGCCGTCCTGTCCCTGCTCGACCGAGATCTGGACGCTCGAGTCCACCACCTGGCTGGCATCGACGTTGATGAACTCGACCTGGTTGACGGTGTTGAAAGCCGGGTTGATCAGCGTGTAGTTGTACACCTGAATCTGGCCGATGAAGATGCTGAAGGGCGAAGAGCCGGATTGCGCAGTGTACGGCCTGATCCACCCAAAACTCATGCGCCCACCACGGACGGTTTTCATCGCCCGCCGGTCCTGGGCTTCGCTGGCATGCAGGTCGTCGATGTTGAGTATGGCCATCAGTCAGTCTCCGAATTGGGTCGTTAGTGCGGCTGTGTCGCCGGTCAGTATTAGGCTCAATGTGTAACAGACATGTTGCATGTTGCGTGCCATTCTTTTTATGCTACCCGTTTAATCTCTATCCGATTGATTTAAAAGAATCTATTTTGTTCTGCCTGGCGCCACCTCGCACCACGCCGATTGAAGAGGCCCGGAAACGACAAACAGTTTTGCTGATCAGTTGGGCTATATCAAACAGATTGGCGGGTCAGGCGGCGGCACAAAAAACGGGGGTCCGAAGACCCCCGTTCGTCGTGGCAGGCCCCGAAGGGGCTGCGGTAGACCGATTTGGCGTTAGCTGACGACCTGGCCAGCAACACCGTTCTGGTACTGCCAGTTTGCAACGCCGTTGAAGCCGCCCACGTTGCCCACCTGGCTGATGGCTGCGCCCTGGCCCTGGACCAGCATGTGTGCGCCGACGTCGATGATCGGTGCGTTCACGATAGCGAAGCCACGCACCGGCGTGATGGTCAACGCGTCCGAGCCACCACGCACGGTGGTCATTGCGGAACGATCGAGTTCTTTGCTTGCGGAAAGGTCTTTGATGGTCAGCATGTCAGTATCTCCAGTCTGTTGGTTTCGGGGTTCAAGTGTTGAGCGTTTCTGCTCACACTTGGTATAATGCAGTTGGCGTGCCAGGTAGCGCGAAAAATGAGACGATATTATCTAACACACTGTATTTAAATCGCTTTTATTAGCTCGCCCCGTGCGCCTACAGAAACAAAGTCAGCGTCGGATCATCTCTAATGTTCGCATTTTGCAAACTATTTTGGACTATCAGTTCGGCTTGACACGACGATCCGGCGGCCGCCTGTTCCCGCGCCCTCCCCAGCGCCGGTGAAAGGGTCCGAGGCCCGGGGACGCGTGGCGCGGAGCGCACAAAAAAAAACGGGGGTCCGAAGACCCCCGTTCACGGGAAGATGCGCCTTATTGCGCGAGATGTAAGCCGGGTGCCGGTTAGCTGACCTGGCCGGAAACGGCGTTCTGCTCCTGGTTGTTGATGACCAGGTTCAGGCCACCCAGGTTGTAGCTCTGATCGACGGCCAGGGCCTGACCCTGTGCCAGGAAGTGCGAACCGGCGTCGATAACCGGCAAATTGAATATGCCGGGCAGGAAGCCACCACGCACGTCGGTCATAGCGGCACGGTCGAGTTCTTTGCTTGCGGAAAGGTCTTTGATGGTCAGCATGTCGGTATCTCCAGTCTATTGGGTTCGAGGTTCAAGTGTTGAGCGTTTCTGCTCACACTGGGTGTGTTGCAGCTAGCGTGCCAAACACCGGAAAACGCCGGAAATTAATTGATATCTGATTGATTTTTCGGGTAAAAATAGAATTACACTCTAGACTGCGTGGGCGCAGAGCCATGTTCGGCTCCGGCTATATGTTTGCGCACCGCAAACGTATTTTCAGCATCAGTTGGGTAATCGGTAACGCTTCTGCGTCACCTCCACCATTGTCCGCGTGGTCACCGGCAAGATCTCGGAGCTGGCCCGCAAGATCGGCATTAGCCGATCACAGCTACAGACCCTGTAAAAAAAAGCACGCCATCAGCTACAACGACTTCCGCAAGTCAGCGCAGGCCCCGGACTGAGTGCCCGCGCAGTCTCGGCTAGCCGGCGAAGCCGTCTTGTCCCTGCTGGACCGAGATACGAACACTCGAGTCCACCACCTGGTTTGCGTCGGCGTTGATATATTCGACCTGGTTGACGGAGTTGAACACCGGGTTGATCAGCGCGCAGTTGTACACCTGAATCTGGCCGATGAAGATGCTGAAAGGCGAAGTGCCGGATTGCTCGGTATCCGGTCTGATCCAACCAAAACTCATGCGCCCACCACGGACGGTCTCCATCGCCCGCCGGTCCTGGGTTTCGCTGGCATGCAGGGAGTCGATGTTGAGTATAGCGATCGGTCGGTCGGTCTCCGAATTGGGTCGTCAGTGCGGCCGTGTCGCCGCTCAATACTAGGTTCAAAGTGTTACCAACTCCCAGGATTCGGCGACAGCCAAAAAAACGGGGGTCCGAAGACCCCCATTTGCGGGAGGATGCACCTCTTGGGCACGTGGCGAAACGATTGCTTGTTAGCCGACAGCCTGCCCGGAGACGCCGTTCTGCTCCTGGTTGTTGATGACCAGGTTCAGGCCACCGATGTTGTAGCTCTGGTCGACGCCCAGGGCCTGGCCCTGATACAGCGCGTGATAACCGGCGTCGATAACCGGCAAATTGAATATGCCGGGTAGGAAGCCACCACGCACGTCGGTCATAGCGGCACGGTCGAGTTCTTTGCTTGCGGAAAGGTCTTTGATGGTCAGCATGTCAGTATCTCCAGTCGATTGGTTTCGGGGTTCAAGTGTTGAGCGTTTCTGCTCACACTTGTTGTAATGCAGTTGGCGTGCCAAACACCGGCGAACGTTCGAAGAGTATCTTTATCTAATTGATTTTATTGTATAAACTACAATTCACTTCTAGACTGCGTGGTCGCAGAGCCATGTTCGGCTCCGGTAATATGTTTGCTATCATAAAACGTATTTGCGGTATAAGTTGGGTAATGGAGAACGTTTCTGCGTCACCCGCACCACGGCCCGCGTCGTCAACGATCGAGGACTCGTCAATGGGCCGTGGGACGCACCGCGGCCACCCGCAAGGATTGATCGTCGAGCCCGCCCAGTCGTGCGCATCCAGTGCCCCCCGGGTTTCGGCGACGGCCAAAAAAACGGGGGTCCGAAGACCCCCGTTTCGTCGTGGCACGCCCCGCAGGGCGTGCAGCCGACCGATTAGTCTTAGAGACCGATAACCGGGCCACCAAAGCCGCTGACGACCTGGCCAGCAACGCCGTTCTGGTATTGCCCGTTGGCAACGCCGTTGAAGCCGCCCATGTTGCCGGACTGGTCGATGGCAGCGCCCTGGACTTGCGACAGCTCGTGGACACCGGCGTCGATAGCGGGTGCGCTAAAAATGCCAAAGAAAGGCGTCACCCGCTCCACCGTACCTCCACGTACGGTGGTCATGGCAGCGCTGTCGAGTTCTTTGCTTGCGGAAAGGTCTTTGATGGTCAACATATCAGTATCTCCTGGTCGGTATGGTTTAGGGATTCATCTGTGAGCGTTTCGGCTCGCACTTAAGGAGACTGCAGCTGACGTGCCAACATTGGCCATCAATGGCAAAAAGATTCGTAAGTTTCTGTTTTAAAAGCTGAAAAAATCCTCGTACCTCGCTGGCGGGCCTACTTAACCGGCCCCGGATCGTCGCAATGTTGCCTTAGAGTGAACAATTCAGATACCAGTGTTGGCTTTGCAGCAACGTCCGCCAACGAGGGCCCAGCCAAACTAAGCCCGCACCTGAACCTAACTCCCGCAGGCCATATTGCAGCGCTTGGCCGATCGCCGTGGATGGGATACGAGGTCGCTGGCAGCACGGGCTCACCGCGCGAAACGCCGACCGATAAGACGGACTGTCGTCGTCGATCAGTAAGGCACGCCTTTGGTGCCGCGCCCCCAACCTCCCAAGTCACCGGGATTGAAGCTGGGTGGTGGAATAACCGCGCTTACTGCGGGCGCCGCAGAAAGGCACCGCCCCGCAGCCAGTCCATTGATGCGAGGTGGTGACGTGCCGGACCCTACAGCTCGCTGCGGATGCCGATGGTAAAGACGTGGTCAGTAAGGTCGCGATAACCCAGCAGCGTCTGATAATCGAAGAATGCCTGCAAGCCCCCACGCATTACCGCAGATACACCAATACCCAGTTCGAAGTAGTCGCGGTCCGGGTCGTCGGTCTGGGCGACCAGGTTGTTCTGCTGCGGATCGACCGTGTAGAACGCCTTCATGTTCTGGGAATCGTTCTCGAACTCATGCACCCAGGCGACACGTGCAAACGGGATCAGGACGCCCCAGTCCTGGCTTGAGGCGTAGCTGGCCCCTCCACCCAGGGCGCTGGTCAGCGAGTCCCAGTCCTGGTCATCGACAGTCAAGTTGAGGCCCTCGGCGTTATTTTCCTTATAGTCGTCGATCTTGGTCTTCTGGTAGGTCAACCGGGCGAATGGGCCGTAGGTTATAGAGCCGGCGTGCAGGTCCAAACCGCCACCGACGCCGATGGTGAAGCTGTCGCTATCCGTATCGCCTCGGGCGGTGCGTTTGGTTGCGATTGCGGCCGGGGAGTCGCCCGGATCCGGCCCGAGCGGCAACGAGATCTTGCGCCTCATGTCGTAGTCGGTACGTGTGTATCCGATCAGCCCGTCGATGTAAAAGTTTTCCTGGTAGTGGGTGCCGTACAGCGCGATTCCCCAACTATCAGCGTCGATTTTGCCTCCCGGTGAATCGCCGGGCGAGGTAGAGAAATTGTTGTTGCTGTCGAAATCCGCATCGACGTTGCCGTAGCCAACCATCCCGCCAACAATGTTGTTGTCGTCGAGACGGTAATCGGCGCCGATCGTTGCGCCGTAGGCATCGTAATCGAATTCGTCCTCGCGGTCGGTGCGGTCGCGGTCACCGGTCGCATAGTTGGCGTTGACAAAAAAGCCCCAGCCGCCCGCCAGAGCGTCCCCGGCACCGCCACCATAGGGCGTCTGCTCGTTGCGTGGTCCGGTATCGCTGTCGGCAATACCCTCAAATATGCTGACACCGTTGCCGAAGGCGCTGAAACGGACACCGCGACGTAAAGATTGCAGCCGGGTGATCCCGATGTTGGCCTGGCCACTGCCGAGTTGGGTCGCCATAGTCCTGGTGGCTGCCAGTTCCTCGTTCGCCACCGTCTGCACGACGGCGCCGACCTCCGCATCCTCAGCCCAGCCCAACGATTTCGCCTCAGCGGGTCCACCACCGGTCAGAACCGAGGCGTTGCCCACCATATTGCCGCAGCGATCGAAGAGATCGTCTTGGAGACTGCTTCGGTTCGGCAGCTGGCCCAATTGCCCGCACACCGTTTGTACCGCATCGCCGGTTCGCTGCTGCAGTTCAGTCTGGCCGATGCTTCCGAGGGCAGTAGTTGGTTCATAGGCCACAACACAGGGGGACGCGAAGACGCCAATCAAAGAGAGGAAAATCGCAGATTTCAGGGAATTGGAACCAAGGCGGCATCGGCGCCTCTTGGTGATTCGAGATCGGGTGCCGGGCCCGATCGGCATCGGCGAATCGAGATTGTATAGCATGACAGTCTCCCCAGGTTGCTGCAGGTTTATTAGCAGATCTTTCGAAGTGTAGGCCGCGCAGATTTTTCGAAGTATAGGCCGCATGGCGCCCTTGTCTCCAGATTTATCAAGTATCCTCTCGCCATCAGACGGACGGCAGGCTCATACCCGACTCGGACGTTCAGTTTCCCGATCACAACTTGCCTTTCTCCGCTTGGCCCGCATCACCTGCTCGCAATACCGCCTGTCGAGCGGTCTTCAGCCGCAGCAGTAATCGATGCTATGGCCGGTACCTGCATTCAGGGGCGCACCCAAGGCAATCCGGCCCTTTCCCCATAAGGGTAGACTCTCGCGTCGCAGAAACACGACCTCGCCGTCCTGCAATGTCAGGTAGGTACCGTTGCTGCTGGTGTCACACAGCACAAAGCGCCCACGGACGAATTCGAATACAGCATGCCGCCTTGAGACCGACGGCCAGCTGACAATGAGATCGCTGGACGAATCCCGCCCGACGGAAAAACCTGTCTGATCCGGTGTCAGCGCAAAACGCTGATCGGCATAAACCAGGGCAAGTCTCTGAGGCACATTGGCGCACGAACTCGCTGGCATAGTCACCGTCAGGTCCTGCGCTTGCCAGGGAAGATCATAGACTAGCAGGGGTTCGCGTTTGCCCTTGATTGGCGCCACATCGAAGCGCCTTGCGATTTGCTGCAGTTCCTCCGACGATCGATCGACCACGGCCTGCGTAGTGATGATCTGACCGCCCTGGGCAATGGCCGTCACCCTCGCCGCGACGTTGATCGTGTCGCCGAACATGCGATCGCCTTCGACAATCACCTGTCCCCAATGAAGGCCAATACGTACCGCCAGGCTGACGTTCGCATTGCCCGCGAGTGACGCCACATTTCGCTGGATCGCCAACGCACAGTCGGCGGCGTCGCTTGCCTGGACAAAGCAGAGCATGACCTCGTCGCCGACAATCTCTTGCACCTTGCCGCCGCCTCGCACGGCCGTGGCTACGATCTCTTCCTGTAGCGCTGTCACCCGCGTCTTGGCGACTTCGTCACCCAAAGACTCGTACAGCTGAGTGCTGCCGGCAATATCAGCGAACAGTATCGCGCACACCCGTTTCGAAGACCGTTCCATGACCGCATTCCAAGCTGCTCAGCAAGCGCTTGTCAACAGATCTGGAGGTCAAGACAAAGGCGTCGGCCATCCCTGCGTGGACATATCATAGACGGCGCCGATAAGCGACACGCCAATATTGACAGCGTGCCGTTGGACGAATGCCCCCGCAGGCCGCGCAACCTGGGGTCCCATGGCTCGGGATCCGGTCCTCGAAATACTGCTCCCTGGTCGAGGCTTCGACGCCTTGATGCTGGTTTCTGTGAACTTCATGGCCTTAAGATCTGCTCTCGGGGTAAACACCCTGAGGTCGAAAAATGCTCACAGTAGCGCGCAAGTAAGTGAACGCTTAACTGAGAGCATGAAATACGGATAAGTCTCTGCCAACAGGGTCAGAATGAATGCATCAGAAGGGGGAAACTGACGTGAACTACTGGTTGATGAAATCCGAGCCCGATGTCTTCGGAATCGACCACCTCAAAGCCATGCCGAAAAAGACGGAGCACTGGGACGGTGTCCGCAACTATCAGGCGCGCAACATGATGCGCGACGACATGAAGAAGGGGGACCAAGTCTTTTTTTATCACTCTAACTGCGACGAGCCAGGTATCGTCGGCATCATGGAGGTCGCCAGAGCAGGATATCCGGACCACACGGCATTCGATCCAGATGCGAAGTACTATGATCCCAAGAGCGATCCGGAGGATCCGCGTTGGTATATGGTCGATGTGAAGTACAAACGCCACCTCAAGCGCAATATCTCCTTGCGCGAACTCAAGGCACTGGATGATCCGCGACTGCGGGACCTGCCACTACTGCGCAAGGGCAATCGACTCTCGATCATGCCGTTGAGCAAACAACACTGGGATACCATTCTCGGCCTCGAATGATAGCCGCTACACCGCCTTCTGTGCCGAGATCATGTCATTCAGCACCCTGATCGATTGTGAGACGCTGGCCGCCCGGCTCAACGAAACCGATTGGCGGATATTCGATTGTCGCTTCGATCTGGCCGATACGCGGCGTGGTGAGCGGGCTTATGCCACAGGGCATATCCCCGGGTCCTTCTACGCCCATCTCGACCGCGACCTGTCGGGCCCGATTACACCGCGCAGCGGGCGCCACCCGCTGCCCGAGATCGCCAACCTGCGGGCATGGCTGGGCGCGCGTGGCGTCGCCAGGGACACCCAGGTAATCGCCTACGACGATACCGGCGGCACGATGGCGGTGCGCCTGTGGTGGCTGCTGCGCTGGCAGGGACATCGCCAGGTGGCACTGCTGGATGGCGGCCTGCCGGCGTGGATCAATGCCGGTCTGCCGCTGCGGACGGATCCCCCGCCCCCTCCGACCCAGCGGGAATTCCATGCGAGGCCGGACTCGGCGCAGGTAGTCACCAGCGACGAAATTGCCGACCAGCTGAACGCCGGCGAAGATCGCCTGCTGCTGCTCGACGCACGTACCGGCGAGCGTTATCGCGGTGAGGTCGAGCCGATCGATCCCGTCGCCGGCCATATTCCCGGTGCCGTCAATCTGCCGCTGCAGGACAATCTGAACGATGACGGTCGCTTCAAGTCACCGGCTGCGCTGCGTTCGCTGTATGAGAAGCTGCTGGCCGGGCATCCACCCGGCGATGTAGCAGTGATGTGCGGCTCTGGCGTGACCGCGTGTCACAACCTGCTGGCGATGGAACTCGCGGGGCTGACAGGCGGGCGCCTCTACGCCGGCTCGTGGAGCGAGTGGATTCGCGATCCGAGCCGTCCGGTCGCGACCGGGCCCTGAGCGGCTATTGGGTCAGACGCCCAGCGCGGATAGATCGACGCGCATGCTGACGGCCTGTGCGGCCGTCTCTGTCTCATAGACGACCAGGATCGTCGCCTGCGTCTGGTCTTGCTGCAGCAGCGCCAGGCCTTCGGCCTTCGCACCGCCCGGCGTGCTGACCGCACCCAGCAGGTGGGTCGCCGACGCGGCCCGGTCTTTGCCGGGTATCTGATCATTGCCATCCCACCACCAGAGACAAAACGGCCCGGTCGCATCGTTGACAGGACCGGAAAGGATCAGAAACCCCTCCTCGACGGCGACCATATCGCGAATACCCTGGCCGTCGAGACAGACGAAATACAGTTCGTAGCGTTTCGGCTCATTGAACGTCAACAGCATTACCGGCACCAGATTGTCGCGCAACACCGGGCCGCGAAAGCCCAGGTAGAGCAGCCCGTCGCGAAACGCGATGCCCTCGATATCGATGCCGTTCTCTTTGCCGGGGATACCCCAGAAAAGCCCGAGCAGCGGGTCTTTACGCAGGCGTTTGGAGAGATCGATGCGTTGCTTACCACCGAGTTTTCCGGTCGATGGATCGAACGCGACGCGATATAGCCGGCTGCGCGATTCCTGCTGCTCCACCTGCTGTAGGCGCTCCCGGTTCTTAGCCACCGGGAGTTCCGGCTTGAGCCGCTTGCGCCGCCAGGAATGAGAGCCGACGACATACAGGTAGCTATCGCCGTAGGTAATCGCCTCGATATCCGTCTCTTGATCCTGCTGGGCTAGCGGCAGTTGTTTTTTCAGCCGCCAACGACGCCCCTCTTTTGCGCTTCGCAGCACCTGCAGCCTGTGTCCCTCGTCGGCGCCGAGTATCAGATAATTGCCCACCGCCACGGCACCGCTGAGATCCAGGCTCGCGTCGATGGCACCGTTCAGATCCATTGGCTGCAGCGTCGTGATCCGTTCCGTAGTTCGATCGACCGGATCCGCAGGCGAAACTTGCTCAAGCAATGTACTGTGCCCCCTGCAGCAGAGAGTCATCGAACACGTCGGGCAAATGGTCGAGGAAATCGAGGGCCTGCTCGCGCGGCATCGCCAGGCACAGACAACCCGAGGCCTCGGGGTAGATCAGTTCCAGCATCAGCGTTCCAGGATCGTCGGCAATATAACATTGCAGTATGACATCGTTGCGGTCGACGACACCGAGAAAGTTCTCAGCGGCGACCAACAGGCGTTTGGCCAGCGGCACGACCCGGCTGACCGCCAGGGATTCCGGCTGGCTCGAGGTAATGATCACGTCGTTGTGGTAATCGCGGTAAAAGATCCGCAAGGTCCGATGGTCGCCGGCACCGCTCATGCGCGACGCCAGTTCGTGCCGTCCGGGGTATCCTCGAGCACGATGCCCGCGGCCTTGAGCTCTTCGCGGATGGCATCCGCCGCGGCCCACTGCTTATCCCGCTTGGCCTGAATGCGGCGCGCAATCAAGTCATCGATCACGGCATCCGATAGGCCATCAGCCCCTGGGTCCACGCCGCGCAGAAAGATCTCGGGATCGTCCTTCAGGATACCCAGCAGGCCGCCGAGGCTGCGCAACAGGGCCGCTAGAGCCGCCGCCCGTTCTGGATGTTCAGTGCGGGTGCGGTTGATCTCGCGTGCCAAGTCGAAAAGTGCGGCGAGCGCTTCCGGGGTGTTGAAATCGTCCGCCATTGCGGCATGGAATCTTTTCTCCAGCGCCTCATCCGATGCCGGCTCAGCGTCCGGAAGACCACGCAGGGCCGTGTAGAAGCGGGTCAACGCAGCACGCGCATTGTCGAGATGTTCGTCGTCATAGTGCAGCGGCGAACGGTATTGACTGGTCAGGATGAAATAGCGCACCTCCTCCGGTCGGTAGCGCGCCAGGATTTCACGCACGGTGAAGAAGTTGCCCAGCGACTTCGACATCTTCTCGTCGTTGATGCGTACAAAACCATTGTGCATCCAGTAGCGGACGAAGGGATGACCCGTGGCCCCTTCCGACTGCGCTATCTCGTTTTCGTGATGCGGAAAGGTCAGGTCGGCCCCCCCGCCATGGATATCGAAGGTAGAGCCCAGTGCCTTGGTCGACATCGCTGAGCACTCAATATGCCAGCCCGGGCGACCTGCGCCCCAGGGCGACTCCCAGGCGGGCTCACCGGGCTTGGCCGATTTCCACAGCACAAAGTCGAGCGGATCGCGCTTGACCTCGCCGGGCTCGACGCGCGCTCCCGCCTGCAGATCGTCGATCGACTTGCCGGACAACCGGCCGTATCCGTGGAAGCTCTTTACATCGTAATACACGTCGCCGTTGTCGGCGGCATAGGCATGCCCGCGCTCGATCAGGCGCGCGATCATCGAAATGATATCGGGTAGATGTTCGGTCGCCCTGGGCTCCTGATCGGGCGGCAGTATCCCCAGGGCCTCGGCATCTTCGTGCATCGCCCGGATATAGCGTTCGGTCAGTTCGGTAAAGGGTTCACCCCGTTCGTTGGCGCGATTGATAATCTTGTCGTCGATATCCGTGATGTTGCGGACATAGGTGACCTCATAGCCCAGCCACCGCAGGTAGCGCGCGACCACATCGAACACCACCATGACCCTGGCATGACCCAGATGGCACAGGTCATACACCGTCATGCCGCACACGTACATGGAGACGCGCCCCGACTCGAGCGGCGTGAACGTCTGCTTTGCCCGATGGAGATCGTTATAGATACTCAGCATGGTGGTTCAGGAAAAAACTCGTCAACACATAAGACGTGGCGGTACATACTAACCCCCAACGCTGCAGACATCGATACGCCGAGCGACCTATCGGCGCCACGGCGCGCGACCAGCGACTGGATTGTATCGCCGGTGTCGCCGCAGACAAACGGCCCGCAAAACCGGCCTGTGCGAACGGACGATCGCGGTTTGGGATTAAAGCGAGGGCCGCTGCCCCTTCCGGTTCGGACAAAGGGTTTTGTGCCGCCGCTCGGACGGCTACACTGATGTGCTCTAGTCTCAAATCGAGGTCGATCGATGAAACCCATTGCCCTGTCGCTGCTCGCCGGCCTGCTGTTCCTGGTTTGTTCGGCGGTACAGGCCGACACGGTCGCCGTCATGCTGAAGACCAGCAAGGGCGACATCACCCTCGAGCTCGACGCTGAAAAGGCGCCCCAGTCGGTCGAGAATTTTCTCGCGTACGTCGATGCCGGTTTCTACGACGGCACCATTTTTCACCGGGTAATTCCGGACTTCATGATCCAGGGCGGCGGACTCGATCCGGACATGACGAAAAAGGTCACCCGCGACCCGGTCCAGAACGAGGCCAAGAACGGCCTAAAGAATCTGCGCGGCACCGTCGCGATGGCCCGCACCCAGGCCCCGCATTCGGCGACGGCGCAGTTCTTCATCAATCATAAGGACAACGCCAACCTCGATTATCCCAGCTTCGATGGTTGGGGTTATGCGGTATTCGGCCGCGTGACCGATGGCATGGACGTGGTGGACGCCATCGCGGCCGCGCCGACCACGACGCGTGCCGGACGCCGCGACGTACCGCAGGAGACCATCGTGATTGAGTCCGTGACGCGTTCGCCGTGAGCACGCCGAACTCTAGTCACCCATTCGCCGGCATCACCGGATAATCTCAGAACAGCGACACCAGGAGCATCGGCATGATAACGCTGACCACCAACTACGGCGACATCGTCATCGAACTCGACCACGAAAAAGCCCCCAAGACCTGCGAGAACTTTGAGCAGTATGTACGCGACGGCCACTACGACGGCACGGTATTCCATCGCGTGATCAACAATTTCATGATCCAGGGCGGCGGCTTCATGCCGGATATGATGCAGAAGCCGACGCGGGACCCAATCGACAACGAGGCCAAGAACGGGTTGCGCAATGTAACCGGCAGCATCGCGATGGCGCGCACCTCGGCGCCACATTCAGCGAGCGCGCAGTTCTTTATCAACATCAAGGACAATAGTTTTCTCGATTATCCCGGGCAGGACGGTTGGGGCTATTGCGTCTTCGGCAAGGTCACCGACGGCATGGACGTGATCGACAAGATCAAGATCGTCGAGACGACCAATCGCGCCGGCCACTCGGATGTCCCGGCCGATCCGGTGGTGATCGAAAAGGCGGAGATCACGGACTAGCCTAGAGATCTCACCAGCCGGCCCAGGGCTGCCTGGTAAGCGCTTGAACTTGCAGCGGCATGAGCCCACCTGAACCAAGTTCGAAAAATGACACCCTGTTTTCGCCGCTGGCACATCAGAGCACGTAGAGCAGAACCACGGGCAGCACCACAAGGCTGGCCAGGTTGCCGAGCAAGACCACGGCCGCCACCTTGTGCGGTTCGATGTCGTAGCGCTCGGCGAGCATGAAGTTCAGCACGGCAGGCGGCAAGGCGGCGAACACGATCAATTGTGCCATCTGAAGCTGCGGCAGATCGATCAGCAACAATGCCAGCCACGCCATCAGCAGGCCGCTCAGCGGGCAAAGCACGGCCCCGGCCAGACCGATGCGCCAATCGGACAAGTCGACCACGGTCATGCGCACGCCCAGCGCGAACAGCATCAACGGAATGGAGATCTGGCCCAGCAGATCGATGGCCTGATGCAGCGGACCAGGCACCTGCACCTGCAACACCGCCACCACGAGCCCGGCCAGGGTGGCCAGCAGCATCGGCATGCGGATCAGCTTGAGCGGATTGACGTGGCCGGTCAGCATCGCGTTGCCGACCGTGAAATGCAGCGTATTCTCGACCAGGAACAGGATCATCGCCGCCGGCAGCGCAGACTCACCGAACGCGAACAGCGCCAGCGGCAGCCCCATATTGCCGGAGTTGTTGAACATCATCGGAGGCAGAAAGACATCCCTTCGGTAGCCGAACAGCCGCGCAAACGGCCAGGCGATCAGCCCCGAACCCAGGACCACCAGGGCGGCGGCCAGCGCCAGGTCGGCATAGCGGGCCAGTTCGAAACCCTCTCCCGACAACACCGAGAAAATCAGGGCCGGCGTGAAGATCTCCAGATTTAGCCGATTCGCCGACGCCATGTCCGGGCCGAAACGACGGGCGTATGCGTAGCCGAGCAACACAATCGCGAAGATTGGGAAGACAATCTCGAATACCTGGTACATGACCGGCCCGCCGTGTGCAAACGGCTCAGGATACGACCATGGTCCCTGGACCACAACGCGGTGTCAGCGGCGTGTCCGATCAGTGGTTACAATCGGGCGCTATGGCTAGGCAATGGTTCATTTCGGATCTGCATCTGGCGAGCGAGCGCCCCGGAACACTGAACCTGTTCGAGCACTTTCTCGCCGACCACCCCTCAGCAGGCGATCGCCTGTTCATCCTCGGCGATCTGTTCGACGTATGGATCGGCGACGACGATGATGCCGAATTGGCGACCCGGGTTCGACAGGCCATTCGGAAAGCCACGGATCGTCGCGTAGCAACTTTCGTTCAGCACGGCAATCGCGACTTTCTGATAGGCCGGCGGCTGATGCAAGAAAGCGGCGCGTGTCTGCTTCCCGACCGGCACGTGATCCGCGTGGCGAACCAGCCAACACTGCTCATGCATGGCGATCTGCTGTGTACCGACGATGTGGACTACCAGCGCGCGCGGCGCCGATTCCGCAATCCGCTGCTCCAATGGCTAATGCTACGCAAAACCCTGCACGAGCGGCGCCGCATCGCCGCGGATTACCGCCGGCGCAGCGGTGAAGAGACGGCGCTCAAGCCGGCTGAGATCATGGACGTGAACCCGGCCGCCGTAGTCCGCGAGCTACAGAGACACCGCGTTCGGCAGTTGATACATGGCCACACCCACCGTGCGGCCACCCACCGGCACACACTGCCTGATGGCAGCCAGGCGAGGCGCATCGTGCTGCCGGAGTGGCATAGCGATCGCGCGGCCGCCTGGGCGGATGACGGCAGTCGCCTGCAAGAGGTCCACCTGGTACGCGGTTGATCAAATCGCGCCCGGGAAGGACATCGGCTGACGCTCGAAACTCTCGGGCAGCGTGAATAACGCGCTGTCTGCGTCGTAATCGGCATCGAAATCGACCAACGATTGACTGCGCCCCTTACTGCGTTCGTGCATCGGCAGGCCAAACTGCAGTGAGCGATCAGCCGCATAGACATTGGCCGCCAGATCACAGGCGCTGCGGCCGCTCAGCGGCGTCGCATCGAGCGCCTGCGCCTGAATGCGCGCCAACGCCATTTTGAACTCCGCCAGCGCTTCCACCGTTTCCTGCATGGCGCCCTGCAGCACAACCAGCTCGCTGCACAACTCGCCGTTGGCTAGCAGGCGCACATTCTTTGGCTGAATCCCGCCCACGGCAGGGGCCTGCTCATCGAGTTCGACCTGCTCCTGAAGGATTAGGCTGTCGTTAGGCTCGGGCACGCTGAACGGCGGCTGCATGACGCGGACGGAGCGTTCGGACAGTGACACGTTGTACAACATCTCCTGGCGTCGATCGAACAGCGTATAGCCATCGCCGTCGACGCCCTCGTCCAGGCGCAGATGATCGGCACTCACGATCACCCGACTGACGTAGGGCTCGCTGCCCTGCTCCCACACCTGATAGACCAGCAGTGCGGCGGGTTCGGCGAGCACCTGCAGGGTCGTCGACCACAGCGCCAGCGAGATCAGGATTTTTTGCATAGTGCCTCCAGGCGTCCCAGCTCCGATTCAGTAAATCCCGCCTCGCGGCGGGCAGTTTTATGCAGCGGACAGCGAACGCCGCCAGGCAGGTGCGTCGCCAGCATGTCGAAATAGACGGTCTCCGGATCCAGCGCGCCTTTCTCACAGAGATACCGGAACCAACGCGTACCGGCCTCGACGTGGCTGATTTCATCGCGCAGGATAATGCGCAAAATGGCCACTGTCAGTTCGTCCCCGACCGCGGCGAATCGCTCCATCATCCCGGGCGTTACGTCTAGACCTCGCGCCTCCATGACACGCGGCACCAGCGCCATTCGCAGCATTGCATCGTGGGCGGTCTTCTGCGCCAGATCCCACAGGCCATTGTGGGCCGGGAAATCACCATAAGCATAGCCGAGCTGGCCCAGACGCCCCTGCAACAGTGCGAAATGATGGGCCTCCTCGGCCGCCACCCGGGTCCAGTCGCTGTAGTAGTCGTCGGGGAAACCACGGAAGCGAAATACGGCGTCGCAGGCCAGGTTGATGGCGTTGAACTCGATGTGCGCGACCGCATGTATCAAGGCCGCCCGCCCTTCTGGCGTTCCCAGGCGACGCCGCGCCAGCGCGCCGGGCCTTACCAGCGTCGGACGCTCTGGCCGGCCGGCGTCGCGCAGGGTGGGCGCATGGCCAGCCGGATTCCGTCGCAACCGGCCGGCTGCCCAGTCATCCCGGAGCCGCTCGGCGAACGCGAGTTTCTGAGCGACATCGGTACAACGCAGGCATTGTTCGGCGGCGGCGTACAGATCCGATAACATCCGCGCAGTCTAGCAGCCTGTATAGCGCCCCCGATCGCCGGTATCTTGTCGACCGTCATCGGCATCGCCCGGTCCAACATAAGCAGTGTCTTATGTTAGACTTCGCCGGTTATAAAGCGGCTCATCTCGAATTCCTGCCGACGCCGCCCGCGTCTCGCGAGGTCACCACGTTGGAAAGCATCAGCCTGCGACGGCACTACAGCCGCAACACCCTGTTCCGCATCGCCATTCTCGCTGTGCTGGCAGCAGGGGTCGGGATCTGGAAATTCGAACTGATCAACACGGTCTATTTCAAGGATCAGCTTACCCAGATCGGCCTCGTTATCAACGGCGCCATCCTCGTGCTCTTCCTGATCGGCCTGTTGCGCGCGGTCGGCATCCTGATTGGCTACATGCGCGAAGAGTCGGCCCTCACCCGCTTCGTCCGCAATATCGAGACACGGCCAGACAGTGATCCCCTCAGGGGGGTGCGCACGGGCAGCATGATCGCCCGGCGCTATGCCACGCTGCGTCGACTGCATGAGGCTCGCACGCCGATCAATCAGAACGCGCTGGCGGCAACCCTGGTGGCGAGCGAGAGCACGCGCAATGGTCTGCCACGCTTTATCAACAATATCTTGATCCTCACAGGCGTCTTCGGGACCATCGTGTCTCTGTCAATGGCGCTGATCGGGGCCTCCGATGTGCTCGAGAATGCGATCAGTGCGACCGGGATGGGCATGGTGATCCACGGCATGTCCACCGCGCTGTCGACGACCATTACCGCGATCGTGTGCTATGTGTTCTTCGGCTATATTTTTCAGCGCCTGACGGACGCACAGACCAACTTGATCAGCGGCGTGGAGCAGGTCACCACGACCTATCTGATGCCCAGGTTCCAGGTCCAGACCGATAACGTGCTGTATGAGTTCACCGGCCTGATCCAGTCGCTGCAGGGCCTCGTCGACCAGTTACAGAAATCCCAGGCCGGATTCGAGTCCGCCCAGGACGAACTCGCCGATACGCTGGCGATGTATCGCGACAAGATGGACGGCCTGGACGACCATCTCGACACCATCAAGCAGCAGCTGCGCTCGGGCTTCCGTCTGCGCGACGACGAAGCATGAGCCAGGACGGCTTCACCGACCTGCGCCTGAACCGCGGCGGCAATGACGCGAATGAGGGATTCTGGCCGTCATTCACTGACATCATGACCGTGGTGGTGATGATCTTTCTGATCTCCATGGTCGTGCTGCTAGTGCGCAATATGGAGCTGGTCAATCAACTGCGCGCCACCATGGAGGCCGAGCGCATCGCCGCGGAGCTGGCGCGTGCCACTGGCGAAGAGAAAGACACCCTGTCGAGCGCGCTGCATCGTGCCGAGGAGCGTGTGCAGCACCTGCAGCTAGAGGTGATGCGGCTGCAGGACAAGGGGCTGCGCAGCGAGACCCTGATCGCCGAACAGCTTCGCGCGATTACCGGGCTGACCAACCAGCGGGACGATCTGGCCCAACAGGCGGCGCAACTCGCCATATTGCGCGAACGCCTGCAGACCGATGTCGAGAAACGTCAGGCGCAGCTGAATGCCGCGCTGCAGGAGGTCGACAGCAAGCAGCTACAACTCAGCGCCGCCCAGCGGAGCGTCAGCAACCTCGAGGAAAGCCTCGACGCAATGCGCACCCGCTATGCGGAGCGTCGGGAACAGATCGATCAGCTGCAGCGCACAGTGTCCGAACAGCGGCAGAGTCTCGAGCGGGCCAGCGAGCAGGAGCAGGACATCGAACGCCGCTACCTGGTGCTGGCCGACGACTACGACAATCTCAAGCTCAAGTACGACAAGCTGGTGCGCCCGGCGCGCACCTCGGCCGGTCGACATCTGATCGAGGTGCGCTACGCGAAACGAGATGGCAGCTACCAGATTGCGTGGCGCGAGGGGAACACAGACAGCTTCCAGGAGATCAGCCGCACCCGGCTCGATCAGGTGCTCACCCGGCTATCTCGGGAAAAGGAGAACGGCCTCTACGTAAAGGTCATCTTTCCCGAAAACAGCGGACTTTCTTACAACGAGGCCTGGGAATTCACCAGCCACCTACACAGCAACTACGACTACTATTTCAAGGCCGAGTCCGGTGCTGAAGACGACGGGTCAGGTCAGCCTTGACGGGATCCGCCGCACGCATCCCGGTCAATCTGATCACCGGCTTCCTTGGCGTCGGCAAGACCACGGCGGTGCGCCATCTGCTTGAGCAGCGGCCCGCAGCAGAGACTTGGGGTGTACTGGTCAATGAGTTCGGGGAGATAGGCATCGACGGCAGCCTGCTGGCAGGCCAGACAGCGCCGGTGCAGGAAGTCGCCGGAGGTTGCCTGTGCTGTGTGGCCGCCCCGGCGTTTACCACCGGACTAAATCGTCTGATACGCCAGCATCGTCCGGACCGCATCCTGATCGAGCCGAGCGGTCTGGGTCATCCGGCACAGGTGCTTGAGACGCTGAGCGGTCCCCTCTATGAGACAGTGCTCGACGTGGGCGCCACGCTTTGCCTGCTGGATATCCGCCATCTGGCGTCGCCGCGCCATCGCGAACACCCGACCTTTCAGGATCAGCTCCATCTCGCCGACGTGCTGGTCGCCAACAAGATCGACCTCGTCGCGGCCACTGCACAGCTCGCCTTCGAGGAATTTGCCGCCGAACTGCGGCCGCCCAAGCAGCGTGTCGCGATGGTCGAACACGGCATGCTCGATCCGGCCTGGCTCGACCTAGGTCGCAGCGCCGAACGCCGGGCGGCCTTCCCCGAGGCACATGCGTTTTTAGTTGAGAGCGGCACGCCCGTCGCAGATGGCCAGCAGCAAAGCGACGACGACTGGTTGCGCATTGAAGGCCGCGGTGATGGCTACCATCGCGTCGGCTGGCTCATCCGACAAGCGACGCCCTGCGACGCATCGATGCTGATGGCATGCGTCGACAACATTTCCGCCGAGCGCAAGAAGGGCGTGTTTCTGACCGAAAAGGGTTGGCGCAGTGTCAATCAAAGCGAGTGGGGGTCGATCGACACGCCCGCCGACGGTCGCTCACGCCTCGAGGTCATCGATCCCAGCCCGGTAGATGCATTGGCGCTCGACACCCGACTGCGCCGGGTCTTGCGCGCAGACTGCCCTACATCCTCCGTCGGCTAGGCTAGCCGGACTCAGGACGACGAGGACTTGACCTTTTCTTTGATGCGTGCGGCCTTACCGGTGAGGCCGCGCAGGTAGTAGAGCTTGGCGCGCCGGACATCGCCACGCCGCATGACCTTGACCTCGGCCACGCTTGGGCTGTAGGCCTGGAATACCCGTTCGACCCCCTCTCCGTGGGAGATCTTGCGCACGGTGAATGAGGAATTCAGTCCCCGATTACGCTTTGCGATACACACGCCTTCAAATGCCTGCAGACGCTCACGTTTGCCTTCGACCACCTTGACCTGAACGACCACGGTGTCGCCCGGACCGAAGTCCGGCAGCGTCTTGCCCATCTGTTCTGCTTCCAGTTCCTGGATGATATTGCTCATCGCCGCTGCTCCTGTACCTCAGGTGCCCTTCCGGGCACGGATGAATTCGTCGAGTAACACCTGTTCCTCGCTGCTCAACCGGCGTCTCTCAAGAAGATCCGGTCGGCGCAACCAGGTCCGCCCCAGGGCCTGCTGCAGCCGCCAGCGACGTATCAGGTCATGATTACCGGACGTCAAGACCTCCGGTACCCTGCGCCCCTCGATCTCCTCGGGCCGCGTGTAATGCGGGCAATCCAACAGACCGTCCGCATAAGAATCCTGTTCGGCCGAATCCGCATGCCCCAACACCCCGGGTAACTGCCGGATTACCGCATCCATCAACACCATCGCCGGCAACTCACCACCCGAAAGCACGTAATCGCCGATCGACCACTCTTCGTCCACACTGGCATCGATGAGCCGCTCATCGATGCCCTCATAGCGTCCAGCCAGCAGCACCAGACCCGGACGGCCAGCCATGTCCTGCACGGCGTCCTGGTCGAGCCGGCGCCCCTGGGGGCTGAGGTAGACCACTGCACTGGCCGGCGCCACCGCCCTGGCGGCGCTGATCGCCCGGCGCAGCGGTTCGACCATCATGACCATTCCCGGACCACCACCGTAGGGTCGGTCATCGACCGTGCGGTGCATATCACCGGCAAGGTCCCGTGGATTCCACAACACCAGCTGAACCTGACCGCGCTCGATGGCTCGCCCGGTAACGCCGACGCGCATCGCCTCGAACATCTCCGGAAAGAGGCTGATCACATCGAAGCGCATGCCAATTCCTATGCCGACCAAGCCGACATTTCACCGCTTTCTAGTTCGTTTCTCGTCGGCGACTGGGGCTCGCCACAGATCATTGGCCCCGCGCCGCAAACTTTATGATGCGAAACTCACCATTTTAGAATTCCGGGTCCCAGTCGACCCGCATCTCTCCCGCAGCAAGATCCACCTCGCGTACCACCTGCTGCCAGACATAGGGGACCAGTCGTTCCCGCTCCCCCTGCACCACGATCACGTCGTTGGCGCCGGTCTCGAACAGCTGCACGATACGACCGAGATCGACACCCTGGACCGTGATCACGTGCAGCCCGATCAGGTCGGCCCAGTAAAACTCGCCCGGCCTGGTCGTTTCCGGCAGCTGCTCTCGCGGGACCGTGACCTCCGCGCCAATCAGCGCCTCGGCCCCGTCGCGGTCGTTGCATCCGACCAACTTCGCAACCACGACCTTACCCTGGCGCCGCCCTGCATCCACCGACCAGACCTCGCGTCGACCGCCCCTCACCAAATGCCAGGGCGAATAGCCGACGATATTCTCGCGGGGACTGGTCTCCGATCGCACACGCACCCAGCCTTGGATGCCGTGCGCCCCGGAAATGCGACCGAGGGTGACGAAGCGCTGCTCGCCACCCTCGGCAGTTGTCCTATCGTTCGTTACGACCGGGTCGCTCACGGCAAGTCTCCGCGACAGGCCGCTACCGGCAACGACTAGCGGCTGAATCAGCCCTGCGCTGTCTTGCGGTAGCCGTCGACCAGCTTGCGGGCGCGGTCGCTCAGCTGGCCGCCCACGGACACCCAGTGATCGACACGCGCAAGATCGATGCGCAACGATTCTTCACCTTCGACCGCGATCGGGTTGTAGAAACCCAGTCGCTCGATATAGCGACCACCCCGCGCACGGCGCGAATCGGCGGCGACGAGGTGGTAGAAAGGACGCTGTTTCGCGCCCGATCTGGCAAGACGGATCGATACCATGTTTTGTGGCCTTCAGTTCTGAGTCTGTGGGGCTCAGGACGCTGCCGTCCCGAGAGAAACCGCGCATTCTACGCAAAATTCGCGCGTTGTGAAGTAGTAAATTGCCGTCAAGTCACGGGTTTGGTGGGAGAGGGTATGAACGAAGGCAGCGGCAGAGACGATCGGTCGATGATCCATCGCGGCGCCGACCGCAGCTCCCCCTACCCGGTCAGCCGTCTGGCGCCCAGCTTCGGCCTCGCCGACCTGGCCCGTGAGATCGAACAGGCCGATCAGATGGTGGCCGGCCGCCTCGGTGCGCAGCTGGAGGTAATCGCCGAGCAGGTCAGATCGTTACAGGCGCAGGCTCGGCGAGTCCTCGAGCAGGCCCGCGAAGACCAGCGATTGCATCACGCGCGCTGCGGATTTCAGCGCAAACCTGGCCACATCTACCACCTTTATGAAGAGCCAGACGGTAGCCTGGCCTTCTCGATGCTGTCCCCGGGCGACTGGGGCGGCGATCCTCCCAAGCCCTTCCGCGGCTCTTTTCGGCTGCAGAGCGATTTGAGCTGGACACCGGCAGAGACCGTCGAAAAAACGGACGACAGCCGGCGGTTGGTTGCGCGTCTGCTGGGCGGCCCGCTGAGTCTCGACGACGGCGGCGCCTGAAACCGCACCGCCATCAGTCAGAATGGGAACCCTCCCCCACCACCCGGCGGCATGCCGCCGCCCGGAAAGCCGCCCGGCATCTTGCCCTTCATGCCGCGCATCATCTTCGCCATGCCGCCACCCTTCATTTTTTTCATCATCTTTTGCATCTGCGTGAACTGTTTCAGCAGTTTGTTTACATCCTGCACCTGGGTACCGGCGCCGGCCGCGATGCGTCTCTTGCGCGATCCCTTGATCACCGCGGGAAAGGTCCGCTCCTGTGGGGTCATAGAATTGACGATCGCGATCAGCTTCTTGACCTCTTTATCACCGACCTGCGACTTCACCGCCTCCGGGACCTGATTCATGCCGGGCAACTTGTCCAGCAGACCGGCCATGCCGCCCATACTGGCCATCTGCTCCATCTGCTCCTTGAAGTCGATCAAGGTGAAACCTTCGCCTTTGTGGATCTTCTTCGCCAGCTTGGCGGCTTTATCCTGATCGACCTTGGCCGTCACTTCTTCGACCAGCGACAGCACGTCGCCCATACCCAGAATGCGTGACGCAACGCGGTCCGGATAGAAGGGTTCCAGTGCACTGGTCTTCTCGCCGATGCCAAGGAACTTGATCGGCTTGCCGGTGATCTGGCGAATCGACAGCGCGGCACCGCCGCGTGCGTCCCCGTCGGTCTTGGTCAGGATAACGCCCGTCAGCGGCAGTGCGTCGTTGAACGCCTTGGCGGTATTGGCCGCATCCTGACCGGTCATTGCATCCACCACGAACAATGTCTCGACCGGCTCCAGTTCAGCATGCAGCGCCTGGATCTCCCCCATCATCTGCTCGTCGATATGCAGCCGGCCGGCAGTGTCGACAATCAACACGTCGAAATAGCCCTTGCGCGCGGCCGCAATCGCCGAGCGCACAATCGCCAGCGGCTGCTGATCCTGGCTGGACGGGAAAAACTCGGCCTCCACCTCCGCCGCCAAGGTCCTCAACTGCTCAATAGCGGCCGGCCGATAGACGTCAGCGCTGACCACCATGACCTTTTTCTTCTCGCGTTCCTTGAGCAGGCGCGACAGTTTGGCCACGCTGGTCGTCTTGCCCGAGCCCTGCAATCCCGCCATCAGGATAACCGCCGGTGGCTGCGCAGCAAGATTCAGCTGCTCATTGGCCTCGCCCATGACACTGACCAACTCGTCATTGACGATCTTCACCAACACCTGACCCGGGGTCAGGCTGCGCAGCACCTCTCCACCGAGCGCCTTGGCGCGTACCTGCTCGACGAACGCCTTGACTACCGGTAGGGCAACGTCTGCCTCCAGCAGGGCCATGCGCACCTCGCGCAGGGTATCGCGGACATTGTCTTCGCTGATTCGGCCCTGGCCGCGTACCTTCTGTAGCACACCGCCAAGGCGGTCGGAGAGATTCGCAAACATGGTTTCGATCCGTCTGTCGGGGAAGGTGAACTTGCAGAGCCCGTCATTATACGGGTGCAGGCGCTGAATCGTTATGCCATGATTTCGCCCGGCATGAACATGACTCTGATCGCATTTCCGGCAGCGCTGCTGTATCTCGCCGGCGGCCTGAGCACCGGCCTGCGGCTGTTCGGCAGCGCGGACAGTTGGCGCCCCCCGCGCAGCCTCGGCATCCGCCTGGGTTTCGCCGGCCTGTTTCTGCACGCAGTCATGCTCTACGTTGAGCTGTTCACCAGCGGTGGGCTCAACCTGAGCTTCTTCAACGCCGTCTCGCTGGCCGCGTGGACGGCTGCAGGCCTGCTGCTGCTCTCGGCATTAAGTCAGCCAGTCGACAACTTGGCGATTCTGGCGCTGCCCATGGCCGCTATCACGCTGCTGCTCGATCTGAGGTTCCCCGGCCAGCGCTTGCTCGGCGACAATGCGGACTGGTCGCTGGGCGTTCATGTATTGACCTCGATGCTCGCTTACAGCCTGCTGACGCTGGCCAGCGTGCAGGCAATCCTGCTCGCGGTGCAGAACCACTACCTGCGACGTCACCATCCCGGTGGCTTTATCCGTGCCTTGCCCCCACTGCAGACCATGGAATCACTGCTGTTCGAGATGATCAGCATTGGCTTTGCGCTGCTGAGCGTCAGCCTGATCACCGGTTTTTTGTATCTCGACGACATGTTCGCGCAACACCTGGTGCACAAGACTGTGTTGTCGATTGCAGCCTGGGTAGCCTTCGCGGTGCTGCTGTGGGGTCGCTACCGGTTCGGTTGGCGTGGACGCAAAGCGATTCGCTGGACGCTGGTCGGCTTTGCGGTATTGATGCTCGCCTACTTCGGCAGCAAGGCGGTGGTCGAGCTGATCCTGAAGCGCTAGCCTGGAAATCTCACCAGGCTAGTCTCAGCAGCCGGCGGCGTGATAGGCGCTGGTGGCCTTGCGGCCGCGGTTTGCCCGGCCAAGCTCTTGTGCGATCTGGTCGCGCACTTCCATGCTCTTCGCCATCAGATGCTTGTCCAGATCGAGGATGGCGCGGACCCGTTCCGCGACCACATCGTCGGCTGGCGCATGGGTTGCGAACGCCTGCTCGAGCAGCGTGCGGCGTTCCGGTTCGAGGGCGATCACGGCATCCCAGTCACCGGCATCACCCAGATCGACCATGCGCCGGCTCATCGTCAGCGCGTCGTCCAGGAGTCGATAGCGCGAGAGGGACACGGCTCACAAGGCCCCTTCGCTGGCGGCGAGCGCATCGCCGCTCGCTCTGCGGACATCGTCAGGCATTGCATCCCAGGCGCCCTTGATCTCCAGCATTAGATCGATGACCTCAGTCAGTGCCTGTGCGTCGTTGCGCGCCGAGGCGTCGATCATGCGGCGCAGCATGTAGGCATACAGATCGTCGAGATTGACCGCGATAGAACCACCCGTCTCCATATCCAGGCTGCTCCTTAGCCCATTGACGATCGACATCGCCCAAGTGATCTGTTGGCTCTTGCCCTCCAGGTCGTTGCGCTCGATACAGCCTTTCGCGGTAGCCGCCTTTTCCAGGGCACCCTCCATCAACATCTGTACGAGTCGGTGAGGGCTCGCATAAGCCACCTCGGATTCGGCCGCAATCTTGCCGTATTTCGCTGCACCGGTGTTCTTTTTTCCGTAGGACATCGAGTGGTTTCCAGTTGATTGCCGAACACTTTCTCTAGCGACCGTGGCCAACGAAAATAAAGGGACTTGGTTTCTCCGGTTTCGAGCAGGTTGCGCACGGATCAGCCGTAAAGATTCTGCATCAGGAAGCCGCTGGTGGACTGCAGGCTACCGACCAGCCGGTCGAGCGCTGCGTACTGCGAGCGCAGACTGACTTCCTTGAGCTCTAGACGCCTCTCCAGGTCCGCCTCTTTGTCCTGCAGGTCGTCTTTACGCCCGTTCAGGCTGTCGATCCTGGTTTCGACGGGTCCGGTCTTGGTATCGAGGAAACGGTCGATCAGGGCATCGAAACGGAATGCGACCCCTTGATCATCGTTTGCGAACAGCTGGGCGACGCCGGTAAAGTCCGTGTCCAGGGCGCTAGCGAATTCGTTGCTGTTGAACTCCAGCTCACCGGTCTTCGCATTCGTCTTGATACCGACCTGGGACAATGCGCTGAAGCCTTCCGACAAGCCATTCGCACCGATATTGAGGGCATCTCGCAGTGCGCTGCTGACACCCCTCGTCAGCGAGGTGTTCGAAAAGTTCTTGTTCTCCAGCGCCTGGATCTCGCTTCGCAGGGTATTGTAGGCATCGACGAATTTTCTTGCCGACTCCTCGATCGCTGCGTCATCACGCTCGAGGTTGAGGCTCGCCGAGCCGACGCCTTTCAGCTCGAAGGTCAATCCATCCACAACGTCGCTGACGCGGTTGCCGGCGCCGGTCAAGGCATAGCCATCGATGCTGAATACGGCATCCAGTTGCGTCAGATCGGTCAGGGTATCGCCCAGGCTGTCTTTGTTGAGGGTCTCGAAATCAAAGGTCGCCGCGCTGACTGAGCCGCTGTACGAAAGCTGGAAGCTCTTTTGATAGCCCGATTCCTCGGCGGTCATGATCAGGCGCTGAACGCCGTCGCCAAAGTTCAGAACCGTGGCGGTCACGCCGGGATTATCGAAAGAAGAATTAACGGCGTCGCGCAACTCGTCGATCGTCAGCGCCGTGGAGAGATCTATGGTGGCCGACTCACCGTCGACGGTCAGGGTCAGGGCATCACCGGCGTTTCCGCCCACGGTCGCGCCAGCGGCGAACTCCTTCGAGCCCTGTTTGAAGTTTTGTGCCAGGCGTTCGACGTCAATATTGTAGACGCCCGCGGCGGCATCGCCATTGGCGGTCGCCGTCAGTACTTCGTCATCCGATGACGTGGTGTTGAACTTGCGGAATGCATCGAGCGTGCTGAGCTCCTGCATGGCGTCCTGAAAGGTGGAGAGCTGACTCTTGAAGGAACCGAGTGATGAGACCTCTGCATCGGCCGCCTTGACCTTATCCTGGATCGCCAGCAACGGGCGGCGCTCGAGCGTCATCAGTTGCGAAATGATGTTCTCGATATCAAGCCCCGAGCCAACACCTGCCGCGGTTATTGCCATATAGCCACCCTCATCGTTCCTGGTTCGTCGGCGTCACCCCCGGGTCAGGCGGAATCGTCAAAGAACCCGCCGGTGGATTGCTCGAGTCGCTGCCGCAGCGCCACGATTTCCTCACTGGGAATCTGCCGGACTACTTCGTGGGTCTCACGATCGACGACCTTGATGATGGTGTCGCCGCTCTTCGTATCGACCGAGAATCTCAATTCCCGCTGCAAATTTCGAACCAAATCGTTGAGATTCGAGACCACGTCCTCGATCGGTTCCGCTTCCTGTTTGGTCTCTTTATCCTTCTGCACCGCTGTCTGCTGGCGCTCGTCAGGCAGTTCAGCCTTTCGGTTTCCGGCACTGGCCGTGCGACCCGTCTGCTCCGTCGGGGTAAGGTGGACTGTCTTGGCAGTCCCAATGTCACTGATCATATCGTCACCCCCATCAGGCAAGAGGGAGTGAACGCGCGGAACGGTTGGAAACGCACGCCTGGCGAAGTCCGCACAGAGCCTGTAGGGCTCCGCACTCCGACAGCCAGTCGTTCTATAGCCTTCCGTCCCATCGCGATCACCACCTTGAGTGGGCGCCTGAATCCGAATTGTGACATCGGATCAGGCGCCACCTGTCTCACCCTATCGCAGCAACGAAAGGACGTTCTGCGGGATGACATTGGCCTGGGCAAGGATCGCCGCGCCGGACTGCTGCAGGATCTGTGCACGCGTCAGGTTGGCTGTCTCCATTGCGAAGTCGGCATCCAGGATCTGCGACCTGGCCGCGCTGACGTTCTCCACGACGTTGGCCAGGTTACGGGCCGTCGACTCCAGCCGGCTTTGTGAAGCACCCGCGCTCGCACGGACGTCGGCAACGGCGTTGAGGTCTGCATCGAGGCTAGCGAGTGCGCCTTGCGCGCCACTGGCTGTGCTGATGTCGGCTGTAATACCAGACAGAGAGGGACTGCTCACGTCCACACCAATCGTGTCGCCACTCTCGGTACCCGATTGGATAGTCACGCTGGCGCCAAAGACAGCCACGCCGTTGAACTTGGTGTCGGCCAGAATATCGCCTATCGATGCCTCGAGCGCCTGGAATTCCGCATTCAATTTGCCCTTGTCGCTGCTGGCGCCGCCGGTCGAACTAACGGTGCCGGTGGACGCCTGCACCGCGAGTTCGCGCATACGCTGCAGTGAGTTGGTGACTTCTTCCAGGGCGCCATCGGCGGTCTGCACATAGCCGACGCCATCGTTGACGTTGCGGATGGCCTGGTTGAGGCCGCGGATCTGGGCGGTCATCTTGTCGGAGATCGCCAGACCGGCCGCGTCGTCTTTGGCGCGGTTGATGCGCAGGCCGGAGGACAGACGCTCCATCGCGGTCTGCAGGCTGGCGGTCGTTTTGTTGAGGTTACGCTGCGCGTTGAGCGCAAAGATATTGGTATTGATTACCTGTGGCATGGTGAAAGCTCCTCGCGATACATCAGGCTGCGCGGCAGACGGAATGGATCGCTGATCGTTAGCGGATATGCTGGGGCCAATCCCCGCATTTACCGCTTTCACCCCCTGTTGCGACCGTCAAGTAGCCTTCTTTAACACCTACAATCCCCAATTCGGCAAAGAATTGCCGCCTTGTCGCCGCATTTGCGCCGGGGTTTTGCCGCCTGGTCTACGCGATCATCGCGGACGCTGGAACAACATGCAGGCGAGCAGCCTGTCGGACTTAACGCTGTTTGGCATCGGTCAGCGCAGCAGCAAACTTGAAGACCGGCCATACGAGCAATGTATGGCACGCTTTCTGCACAGACTCGGCAGGCCTTTGCGCCCAACGCTTCCAGCGCAACAGCGGAAAGTGCACGGTGCAAAGCCGGCCAGCCAACGACACAGGAGCAACGCGCTATGGCAACCAGCAATGCAGCACAGCAGGCAGAAGAGGAATACATGGAGATTGATACCCGCTACGGCAAACAGATGGTTGCCAAATCGAGTCTGCTGACCTTCCCGGACGGACTGCCCGGGTTCGAGGACCTGCGCGAATTCAAACTATTTCATGAAGAAGACACCGAGAGCGTGCACTTTCTGCAATCCACCGAAGATGCCGGTGTTCGCCTGCCGGTGGTCGCGCCGCATTCGTGCAAGATCGATTTCCGCATCGAACTCAGCGACGCAGAGACCGCCAAGCTGCGGATCCAACCCGAGGACGACATCATTGTGCTGGTCACGCTGTCGGATAATCCGGAGCAGCCAAAAACCGGGATCACCGCAAACCTGATGGGTCCCATTATCATCAACGCCCAGAGCCGCATCGGGATACAGAAAGTCCTGAACCGGGTCGATGGCGCTGTGGTGATAGACGCCAACTGACGCGGAAGACTGCTGCCGCTGCATTGCCGGCCGGCGACGGCAAAGCCTTGCCGAATCCTGCCGCCTCATCCTGCCGCCCCTGTTGTCCTTACCCGTAGCCGCCCTGGCTGCGGGTTTTTCTTGCCCTGAAAACAGCCGAAGCGCGCACCCAAGGTTTGTGCCGGCGAGTTGGCCTGCTTCTTGCTGCCTGAGTTATTAATGCACTGTCGCAAGGACGTCACCTGACCAGTGCCGAACCAGTAGAATTTTGGCAAGAGGAGCGCATCATGCCCCAGGTCATTAATACCAACATCATGTCGCTGATCTCTCAGCGTGCATTGAACGAATCGCAACTCAGCATGCAGAGCTCCGTGGAGCGGCTTTCTTCCGGCCTGAGGATAAACCGCGCGAAAGACGACGCGGCCGGTCTGGCGATCTCAGAACGCATCACGGCGCAGATCCGCGGCCTGAATCAGGCAGTCCGCAACGCTAACGACGGTATCTCCATGTTGCAGACGACCGAGGGCGCAATCGACGAGATATCGAATGCGCTGCAGCGTATGCGTGAACTCGCGGTGCAGGCATCGACCGGTACCGTAAGCTCTGCCGGTGGCGCGACCAGTGACAAAGGCAAGCTGAACCTCGAGTTTCAGGCCCTGGCCGACGAGATCAAGCGGATCATCGACTCGACAGAGTTCAACGGCACCAAGGTTCTCGACGGCACCTCCCCGACGTTGACGCTGCAGGTAGGCTACCAAGACAACGCCAACAACCGGTTCGCGATTAGTTTCGCCAACCTGACCAGCCTGAGCGCCTACATCACCGCCGGCTCACCCACCGTCAACGGCACCGAACTGCAGACCGCGACCGGTGCCCAGGCCGAACTCGGAAAGATCGACGCTGACCTGGATGCTGTGACAAATTCCCGCGCGGCCATCGGCGCCACTCAAAACCGCCTGGAATCGACGGTGCGCAACCTGGCGAACGTCGTTGAGAACCAGAGCGCGGCACGATCGCGGGTGCAGGATGCCGATTTCGCCGTCGAGACGTCCAATCTGACCCGTACCCAGATCCTGCAGCAGGCGGGCACGGCAATGCTGGCACAGGCCAACCTGCTGCCACAGAACGTGCTGCAGCTGCTGGGGTAGGCGATTCGATCGAGCCAGGCCTTGATAGGTCGCGTTGACCTGGTGGATGATCTGCCGACTGACGCCAACGGATAGGCCTGGTTCAATCATGCCGCTTGCGGAACATGACTGACATCGCCGAACAAAACCTGCAGATCTGCAAACGACGCTGGCCGACGCTGGCCGCGCAGATCTCGGCTGCAGCGCCACCGCAGGAGGTAGCCTGGGAGGGGCCGGAAGAAAGCCCAACCTTGTCGGTCAACGGCCTGCGTCTGTGGAGCGCCTACGGCGCCGAGGCCGAGGCACGCCTGCAGGCGACCATGATCCCCGAGGATAGCAAACAGGCCTGGGTATACGGCGTTGGCAGCGGTGATCTGGCCCGTGAGTTGCTCGAGCGC
>CAVTOY010000011.1:0-102301 GCA_963736445.1 uncultured Gammaproteobacteria bacterium
CCCCAGGGGCGTTTCCGGTGCAGCATGGCTCGGGGATGCCCCCGGGAAAAGAAAACTGGGTGAACAACTTCTTCATCCCTTGCTCATCCTGGGAGACGTTCGGATAAAGCTCGCTGTATGTACCCTCCAGATAGCTGTTGGCCACCAGCGCCGGCCCACCATGCCCGGGGCCCGTGACGTCGATCACGTTCAAGTCGTATTGCCGGATGATCCGGTTAAGGTGGACGTAAACGAAATTCAAGCCCGATGTTGTGCCCCAGTGTCCCAATAATCTGGGCTTGATGTGTTCCAGCTTCAAGGGCTCTTTGAGCAGCGGATTATCGTACAAATAGATCTGGCCGACCGATAGATAATTGGCGGCCCGCCAATAGGCGTCCATCTTGCGCAGCAGATCGGACGACAGCGGCTGGTCCATGAGCTTAGGCGTTTGAATTTTGCTGACCATGAACTTTTTCCTTTTTCATTAGGAGGTTTAGATCGCAGCAGACTGATTCCGCGATCACGACTTCCTCATCCCTGTGTATGACGCAAACAGCAACCCGGTTGGTCTCTGTGGAGATCACTTTCGCATTGGTCAAATTGCGTTCCTCCTCGATCTCGACCCGAAGAAACGGCAGTCCCTCGCAGATCCATGCCCGAACAGCCGGCGCGTTTTCGCCAATGCTGGCAGCGAACGCCAGCGTGTCGAGGCCGCCCAGCGCTGCCGCGAACCCGCCGATCCATCCGGCCGTGCGCCACCTTACGGCTGAACAAGGCGAAGTTGACCCCCCCTCCATATCCATGGGTTCCTAACGGCAAAGGATTCCCCCTCCGCTCGTCAGTGTGTTCAGAGACTTCGACTACATAATCACGCAGCGGAAGTGCAGGCGTATTCATGCTCGAATTGGATCATCGCTGCCACAGAATATGCGCATCTTCCAGCGGAACCGCCACGCCATCGTAGTACGGTATCAAGCGCACCGTATAATCCGTCGTCGGGCGTGCAGTGGGCACCTCTGCGCGGTAAGCGAAGCCGTTGCTCGCGCCCACCAGTTGCCGCATGCGCGCCATCTCCAACCGCTCTGGCGCACCACCTTCGGCGCCGTTGGCATAAAGCTCCACCCGCACCATCTCCGGGTCGAGTTCATCGAGATACACCTGAACCTCAAAGAGGTGTTGCGCGCCATCCTTGTCGAGCACCTGGCGAAAATAACCCTGCTGATAGAGCAGCCCCACGCCGATGACCGGCACGCCCAGATCGCTGGCGGCCTTGAGCTGGTCGCCGGCCACGTTGCCCAGCCCACCCGAGTAGATGGGCAAGGCCTCGCTCAACATGAATTCCATACTGAAATACGCAACACTGCCCAGTTGCGATTGCGGATTGGCTTGCTGGAACCACGCCAGTGCCTCTGCGGCATCGCGCCTGGCGTGCACCAGGTCGTCCAGGTTCTTGCGGAAAGCGGGATCGGACAAAACACGTTGGAGTTTCTCCCGCGAGACCGTCTGCAGAATGCCCCAGGGGTTATGGGTGAGCTCCCATAACACCGGGTCGAGCTGCCGCCACACCTGGTCGGTAGCATGATTCCATGACCAGCGCATATCCAGGGAAAGCTCGGCCACGGAATCGAATCCCGATATGTCGGTGGGTAAGAGAAGCTCCTTCGGGTGGCCGACTCGTGATTGTTCGCTCATCGCCTCTTCTTCACTTTAGTCCTGGGCGCTATCTCCGACCACCGCTTGGGCGCTCCCAATGCAGCATCGAAGATGGTCTGCGCTTCCTCCAGGATGCGGGCAGATGGTCCCTTCACGGAAGTTCTTCGCATCGATCCTGTAGGTGTCCTCCGGGCCGGACGGGCTCGCAGCAAACCATCTGCTCTCGGTAATCACCTTCAATCGGCCACGGGGTGCAACGTTGCCCGGCGCGTGGCTGGGGATGGTCAAGAGTTTCACACCAGACAGGTCGAGTGCGTTGTGACCGTCATGGCGTGGCGCCCCCCTGGCTGACTCTGCGTCAGCGCAGCGCTCTTGGACGCTATGCGCTCGATCAGAGCGTTCCAGGATTCAGCGAAAGATTGCCACGCCATCCTGCTGCAATTGCGCAGCAAGCGCCCCATAGTCAACGTCGGCGCGGGCAAACTCAGCGCGCATGGCTTCGGCATCACCGCCGTCGGCGGGTAACGCGCTATGTATTTGCCCATGCTGGGGGCGAACGCGAGCAGCGTTTTCTGAGGCATGGTGTTGATGGTATCCGGCGCAGCGAGCACCTCAGCGTACAGGGTATCCAGCGCATCAGGACCTTTGGTCCCGGTGCTGGCCCAGCGCAGGCGCTGCGGCCGCGCACCTGCTGACGATAAAAGACAACCCTGCGATCGTCTGGCATAAAATTCAGAACGGTTTTTTACCGGGTCCCGCAAAGTACCAGATGACAAGACCGATCAGGGGAAGGAGGAATACCACCAGGGCCCAAATCACCTTTTCAATAAGCTGCGCCGAACTTTGCAGAATCATGACAATGGCAAAAATATCTGCAATCAGGATGATTAATCCGCCGATTCCTGTGATTTCCACTACTTCCTCCGGGATTTGTTCGATTGGTCCGACAAAGGCGATACGGTCACGATACCAATTTACCCATGACCACGCGCCGAAGTCCGTAGCGAATCAGGCGCGCTACAGCTTGCCACCCGTATCTCCCATCCAGGCACCAATCCGGCTCGGCGATGCCATGCCCTTCAGAAACTTGAAGAGGTCACTGTCCGTTGAAAGAACAAGGGTGGTGTTTTCCGCAATAATGGTGCGGTAAGACTGCATAGTGCGCGTGAATTCGTAGAACTCCACCGCTTCGGGACTTCGGTTATACGCCGCGGCGTAGATCTCGGTAGCCTTCGCGTCCGCGACGCCGCGGATCTCCTCGACCTGCCGGTAGGCTTCCGACTGGATCTTGTTCAGATCGCGCAAACGGTCACCGCGAATTCTTGCCGCCTCACCATTGCCTTCGGAGAGGAAACGTTCGGCGATCTGGCGCCGTTCGCTGATCATTCGATCGTATATCTTTGGGCGGACGCTCTCGTTGTAATTAATCCGTTTGAAACGGATGTCGAGCAACTCGATGCCAAAGATCTTTACCTTTTCCGCAGCCGCGGCAAAGATTTCACGCTCGACCAGCTCGCGACCCTTCTGAATTGGCACCAGGGCACCCATATCCCGTTCGCGTTCAGCCGTCGTCAGCAGTGCATCGCGCAACGGGACGCGGTCTTTGGTGGTTCGGATGATCTCGATCAGTTCATGCTTGGCGACCGCATTGCGGGTCTCGCTGCCCAGAATGTCGTCGAGGCGCGACTGGGCACTGCGTTCGTCGCGTAATCTCAGGAAATACTGCAGGGGATCCGTGATCCGCCAGCGGGCAAAAAGATCAACCGAGATATAGAGCTTGTCCTTGGTCGGCATATCCGAAGGACTTCCGTCCCACTCGAGAACCCTTTTGTCTATTGCATTGACCTCCTGAACAAAGGGCACCTTAAACTTCAGGCCGGCGGAAGTCACAGGTTCGCCAACTGGCTTACCGAACTGAGTGATTATGACTTGCTCGACTTCGCTAACCGTATACAGCGAACTCACTGCCAGGTAGGTGCCGATCGCAACAACGACCAAAGCGGCTATCAACCTGCTCATGATCCTTCTCGCTTCTGGGCGTCCAGATTGAGCAACGGCAGGATGCCGCTGGTTTGCTCGTCGACGATGATCTTGGACCGTATGCCCGGCAAGACGTCCTGCAGGGTCTCGATATAGATTCGTCGGCGTGTAACCTCAGGGGCCTTTGTGTATTCCGCGAGTAGAGCGCTGAATCTTGCGACATCGCCTTCAGCTTCATTGATTCGCTTGAGCCGATAGCCGTCGGCCTCACGGATGCGCTGATCCTTCTCCCCTTCGGCCAATGGGATCACCTTGTTGTAGTCACGGCGCGCCTCGTTGATCAGTTTTTCCTTCTCCTGCTGCGCCTGGTTTACCTCGTTAAACGACTCCTGCACCGGTTGGGGCGGATTGATGTTCTTCAACTGCACCTGATCGATGCTGATCCCCATCGCGTACTTGGTCGAAAGCGCCTGCATCTTGGTCAACGCCTCCGACTCGATTTCCTGTCGGCCGATCGTGATCACCTCATCCACGGTGCGATCACCAACGACCTCGCGCATGACCGACTCCGAGACATAGCGTAGCGTTTCGCTCGGTTCCCGCACCTCGAAGAGATACTTCATGGGTTCGGATACGCGGTACTGAACCACCCACTCCACCAGTGCAGCGTTCAGGTCACCGGTCACCATCTCGGTTTCTCGCCTGGTTTCCCGCTCGCCGCCGCGCGCACCCTGATAGGGATCCCCGGCACCCGGCGTGGTAAACCCGAATTCCTGTTTCAATTGCCGCTTCACCGGAACGATTGTTGCCGTATCGATGCCCAATGGCAGTTTGAAATGCAGGCCTGGCGGAACATCCTTGAGATACTTGCCGAATCGTTGCACCACCGCGACAGAGTCGCTTGGGACGGTGTAATAGGCGGTCCATGCCCCCAACCCAGCCAGAAACAGTGCGGCAAGAACGATGAGACCACGCGGTCCACCGCTTGGCAGCATCAGCCTGAGCGAATTGCCACCTCGCCGCAGTATATCCTCGAGGTCCGGCGGGTTCGTTCCACTCCCCCAGGCCCCGGCGCGCGGGTCGTTATTGTTCTGCATTGACACTTGGTCGTCCTCTTTTCCAGTTTCTATCAGCCGCCTGTTTTCGCCACGCGACCGGCAAAGCCGTCCATGAGGCATCTCTCGACATGTCAACCTGACGCGATCGATGGCGGCACAGGAGGCGGAAACTAAGACTAGGTGCATAGCAGGGCACGGTCTGTACGGTTGCGTACATAGTGGCTTCTAGCCCGCTTATCTCAACGAGTTTCATTGCGAGGGCGGTAGCCACTACCTGCGCCGACTTTTCCGCGACGGACCGGTTGCACAGGGCAGTCGACTGGCGAACCTGCGAACCCCGGCATTTGCCAGCGACGCCTCGTTTGGCACCAGTTATTAAATCAAAGCGCCTGCTCGAATGGTCAGGCCTGAGATCTCCTGGTAGGCCGAGTGAATGCAGACACAGCCGGTCATCGAGACGATGAGCACGCTGATCGGCGTCTCTCTCATCGAAAAGCGCCCGTCTCTGGCACGCGCCCGATAAGTACGCCGACGCGGGACCGGCCCCGAGCCAGGGCCCTGTGTGGCAAGCCGCAATGGCCGCAAACCGATCGGTTCGAAGCTGAGCGTCCGCTGGATGGCGCTGCCACGTCGAGGAACTGGCAGATAGACGGACGCCAGTGCCGCTCACGCTGTCATGCATGCACCCGTTCGTGCATTTACCCTCTCCCTGGGATGTGCTCCACTGGGTCTTATGAATCGCGCGGCCTCGTGCATGGCGAAGGTCGCCCCGAGCATGATCCCCGTGCGATAAGGGGGCGCACGCTACTTTTCGCTGCGCTCTTCGAATTGCTTGACCTGCTTTTCCGCCTGGTCCTGCGTGGCGCCGAAGGTCTCCTGGATCTTCCCCGCCAGCTCATCGCCTTTGCCGGTAATCTCGTCGACGCGGTCGTCAGTGACCTTACCCCATTGCCCCTTGATCATGCCCTTGAACTGCTTCCAGTTGCCTTCGACGATATTCCAGTTCATTTTCGACCCCTATGCTTTGTTCCCCGAATGGCGGACTCGCCCATCGGGCATGCTGCGCCGAGGTGGACTGCATGTTGCGACGGCGCACTATGCACGGAGCAGTCTGGGCGCATCACCGGGGGGAGTCTGTACGGTGCCGTACATTGTCACGCTGCGCCGAGACGACCCAGCCCGACCGAAAGCCGGGGTCGCCTTTGTCGCCCCTGGGGTTTGCATTGCGGCACGGCTGGTTTGTCCTTCGCTAAAGCAGCAAAACTGCGCGGTGCGAATAGCTACCGCCTAATTGCTACCGGGCTTTGTCGCTTCGCGGATGCTGTCGCCGGCTTTTTCCATCTGCTCGCCGGCCTTTTCCACCGCGTCGTCGATCTTCTCACCGGCCGTTTCTGCCGGGCCCTGCTGCTCGCAGGCCGCAAGCGTTACCAGCATTGCCCCAGCCAGCAGTGCACTCGCGACCATGGCGGTACTGAGCGCCCCGATAAATTTCTTGATCATGTCAATTATCTCCAGAGTACTTTTCATTACATTTTCGGTCGGTTCCGTTGGCGTGAAGCTACGCGGAGCCCTTGTCCCCGTCTGTCTGCTGCCGCACATTGCCGGCCATCTGGCAGCGACAGGCGTCGGTGAACCCGGACCGCTGGCGCTTGGCGGTGCTGCCGGGTGAGGGCCGAGTTATACGGATGGCTACGCGGCAGCCGCATGAACGGCGCGCCGGCGGCATATGCCGTCGACCCTGATCGAGGGTGCTCAATTGTCGGGAGGTTGCCAATGACCGATCTTCATGCCCACCTACCCGATCCCCGTCAGAATCATCCGCTCGCTGCCCTGCCCGCAAAGGAAAGCGCCAGCCTGTTCCGCAATCTGGAGCGGGTTTCGATGCCGCTGGGCGAATCGGTATGCGAACCCGCAATGCCGATGCGACACGTCTATTTCCCTACTACCTGCAGCGTGTCGCTGCTGTACGTGATGGAGGACGGTGCGTCGGCCGAGATCGCCCTGGTCGGTCGCTGAATCCGCGGTTCTTTTTTCTCAGCCTCTGCCCCTCCCGGAGCCGCACAACGGACCGCGACGCCACATATTGCGACGGCATCGCCGGAATTGTTGTTGCAACGCGGCGCTCCAACCTGAGTTTAATGACGCCCGCCAGTTTTCTTTCGCAATTCCCGCATACAGTTCGCAGGTTCATTGGCGACGTCCTTGCGGCACTGCGACCACATCGACGACTGGGCGAATGACCCAGCCATCTTTTCGCCACGCCCTGAAGCCTATAAGCTACCTCGAGATCGTTTCCGACGGGTAGCCCCATTCGACGTCGAACGGACTACCCGACTCCAAGCCGAGAACACCCGTATCATCGCCTAGCCAACGACCTCACTGACTCTCAAAGTCACGCTCAGCGACGGATGCTCGTGACCGATACCGATATAGTCTCCAGACACTGGCGGTACCGCCTCCGGATGGCGTGCGACGGCCACCGCAATATGCCGGTCACCAGCCAATTCACCAGTGGTTGGGTCGAAGCCTTTCCAACCAGCACCGGGCAAGTAGACCTCAGCCCAGGCGTGAGTTGAGGCATTGTCAGTGTCGCCACCCCACGTGAACAGATACCCACTGACAAAGCGGCTTGCCAGCCCCAAATGACGGCATGCCTCCATGAACAGGGCCGCGAAATCTCGGCAGGAACCATTTTTTTGTTTCAGCGTAAAAGACGGCGATTGCACTCCCTGCTCTTCACGAATCCGGTAAGAGAACCCAGCGGCAATCGCGTGGTTGACCCAGTCGAGCAATGTGAGTGTTTGCGTGGGCTGCCGCAACCCGAGGGCATCCAGCCATTGAGAAATCGCCGCACGGTCAGATGGATATACCGACTGCAGGAAAGGATCGAGTTCGATGCGATCCCATTCGGTATAGGCAAAGGGATGCATCACGGCGTAGTCGTCGAGCAGGAAGTTAAATGGATTCTCGTCGTAGTGCTGGATTGTTACCTCGCTGGCGATGCGCAACAGATTTGTCGGCTCGGCTACCACTACCACCCCGAGCGAGTTGTCCAGCACGTCGCGTTTCCACTGCAGCGTATGCTGTGGAACGATCTCCAAGGTCGAAAACTCGATGCGAACGTTGTGGTTCTCTCTCGGGCGCAACATCAGGCGGTGTGGCAAAAGCCGCACGGGCATCAAGAATTTGTATTCAGTCACATGTTGGATGTGCAGTCGCCGCATTCGGTCATCTTGCGCCGAGTCAGCGGCACCCTCAAGCCGGACCGCTATTCTACGCCTGTCGAATAACGTCCGAAAGTTCATACTACGGCCATGCCAGCGCACTGCCAAACGACCGGTGCTGAACCCGTCCGGGTCGTTTCGAGAGATCGCTGTCGATGAGAAAAAGATAACTTGCTATTCCGCACAGAGAGCGTAGCGTGGAGATCACCAAGTCTTTTTGTCGGTTACTGGATACCCAGTGGCGCCAGACCCGACGGAGATGGATGGCGCCCATGGAGGGCGAATCGTGAACAACCCGCATTTCAGTGCTGCGACACCTCCACTCGTCCGCCCCGATTCGGCCCTTCCTCCAAGCCATTTTCGAAAGTCTTACCTGGAACACGGTCTTCCCATCACCGCACAAACCACCGCCAGAGCACTCAACAAGCACTTCTCTGGCGAGGGCGGCAGCAGATACCTGCGCCGACTGTTCAGCGAGCGGCCGGTCTTACAGGGCAACCGTCTGGCCAATCTGCGAACCCCGGCGTTGGCCATTGATACCCTCGTTCGGCACCAGCTATTGAGACGAGCCGTTTTTGGACGTTGTATGCCGACGCCATTCAGCGCAAGCGCGTTTCGGCAAAGATATTTTCTTCCACAATCACCTGGAGTAGAGCGATATGTCCAAACACGAGAAATCCAATAGAGAAGCGAAAAAACAAGCCTTGCTGACCCCAAAGGAGAAGAAGGCCGCCAAACAAGCGAAGAAACATGCGAACGACCATCCTCCGCTGATCGTCAGAAAGCCATAACCGACTCACAGGACCCGCCATCGCGGCGGGGCGCCTGATGACCGAAACTGCTCCGGCGCTGCGACAATGAGGAGTCCGCGATGTATCGCCTGATGAAATCAGTAAAGTTTGTTCTTCAGCATGCCACCTTGGGACCCCTGTCATCCTATCGGCACAGCCTGATCAGCCACTATCTGCAATCCCAAGCCGCCGTGGAAGCCTGCGATACTGCAAACAGGACGGGTCCGCATCGCTACTACGTGCTCAACGAATCCCGGCAAGAGCAGATCGACTGAGCACGGCGGTCCTGCTGGGTGGGTTCCTGGAGCATGCGCAACACCGAGTACAAGCCCGTCAACCCGCGCTAATATGCCAACGCAGCGCCATTCTGGATCGCGAAGCATCCGCACCATAGCGGGGCCACCATAAGCGGGAAGCCTGCAACTGCCAGCTATCGAACCACCGTAGTGAGGTTGCCTGTCCGTTAGCGCATATTTCTGCCAGCCCGACGAATCTCGTCATTTCGCCATAACCCTGCGACTTCCTCGCACTGTTCTATCCAACTAGAATTACATGTAGACCTTCTCACAGCAGGCACTCAGGGTTTTCGTCGAGGCACACCAGTAAGACCGGTTGGTGCGCGATCAAGCATAGGGAAGTCGCGAATGACTGATTCTCACGTCCCCCAACCTGATTCTCTCCAGAATCATCTGCTTGCCGCATTGCCGGCGAGGGAACGAGTACGTCTCTTTCCCCATCTGGAACTTATCCCAATGCCGCTGGGCGAATCGGTATGCGAACCCGGCATGCCGATGCGCCACGTCTATTTCCCCACGACCTGCATCGTGTCACTGCTCTACGTGATGGAAGACGGTGCATCGGCCGAGATCGCCGTGGTCGGCAACGAGGGTATCGTCGGCATATCGGTGTTCATGGGCGGTGAAACGACGACCAGCCGGGCCGTGGTGCAGAGTGCCGGGCCACGCCTATCGCCTCGAGGGGCAATTGATGAAGGACGCCTTCTATCACGCAGGCCCGATGCAGCGTCTGTTGCTGCGCTATACCCAGGCGCTGCTGACGCAGATGGCTCAGACGGCCGTGTGCAACCGGCACCATACCGTGGATCAGCAGCTTTGCCGCTGGCTGCTGCTGAGCCTGGACCGACTGCCCTCGAACGAACTGACCATGACCCAGGAACTGATCGCCAACATGCTCGGGGTACGTCGCGAGGGCGTCACCGAGGCCGCCGGCAACTTGCAGCGCGCCGGGTTGATTCAACTACAGCCGGGGCAAGATCACCGTGCTGGACCGTCCCGGTCTGGAGGCGCGCGTGTGTGAATGTTACAAGGTGGTCAAGAAGGAGTTCGATCGCCTGCTCCCGCATACCATCGTCCGCTGAGACTGCCGCTCGGGTTCCGCTGAGTTTCTCTTGTCATCCAAAGGTGTTATGTGCGCTTCCGTACAGACGCCTGGAGAGACTACCGGTAAAAATATGATATCGCGCCCGGCCATGCGATCTTCATACGTACCCTCGGGAACAGCAGCACGACCGAAGAAGGGCGTCGCAAGATACCTCAAGCGCGCCATCTGATCTGCAGAGGGATTCGAGCTGTGAATTCTCTTCGGAGCAACTACCGACAAGAGGAAAATTCACCATGAAAATCTCGATGCTCTCTGCTGCGATCGCAGCCTGCGTCCTGACTGCGCCGGTTCTGGCTGCACAGGAAGTACCCGCGCCCGCCGCGCCAATAATGCGTGGCACGACTGGCCCTCAGGCTGGTCCGGGTGTGACGGGCAGCCCGCAAGGTGATCCGCGCGCAATGGGCAGTTCCCAAGGGCACCCCGGCATGATGGGCAACCCGCAAGGCGATGCGCGCGCAATGGGCCGCTCCCAGGGTTACACCGGCTCGACAGGTCGATACCAGCAGGGTTATCCGGGCTCGACGGGGAGATACCAACAAGGCTATCCAAGCTCGACGGGGGAATACCAGCAAGGCTATCCAAGTTCGACGGGGGAATACCAGCAAGGTTATCCAGGCTCGGCGGGCGGATACCAGCCGGGTTATCCCGGCCCGACGGGTGGATACCAGCCGGGCTATCCAGGCCCGATGGGTGGATACCAGCAGGGTTATCCAGGCCCGATGGGTGGATACCAGCAGGGCTATCCGGGAATGATGGGCGGGTCGCAGGGCTGGCCAGGGATGGGTGGTTCCCAGGGCTGGTGGCCGGACATGATGGGCGGTTCCTCGGGTTGGCCGGGCATGATGGGTGGTCGCCAGTGGTGATCCCCGCGTGAAAGGTGCATGCCAGGGCCGGCTGTTGGCCAGGTAATCTCGAAATCCACCTGACGTATGCCAAGGTGGAAGCCGCAAGCACGTCAAGGCGCCGACCAGCCAAGGGCAGCGCCCAGCCCGATTGCCAAGCACGGCATGTGATGTCGTCGCAGCCGGTGCAGCCGGGACTGGGTGAGTACAATGATCAGGGGCTCAGGCGGGCTGATCCCCTGCTTCGCACCGGTCGCCGGCCGTTCCTTTCCTGCACAACTATGCCGACACGTCTATGCGCATGTCCAAGATGGCGGGATGCTTCGATGGTTCAGCCTTCGCGGGGTTCTTCCAGCACCACCCGGAGGTCTCAATGCCAGCATTGAGAAACGCGTATGCCGATCCCCACAGGAAAAGGCGAAAGCGTCGATACAGTGCGTCTCCCCAAAGACGGATGATCTCGGCACGCGCAGTCTCCCGGTTCTCGGCCTTGCACGTCAGGTAATAGCTGTGCCGATCCTTGTAGACCGCCAGCACGTCAAGCGAGGTCTTGGCCACCGCGCCGAGAAAATCGTGCAGGCAGAACTAGCCCGCTTATCTCACCGGGTTTCGTTGCGAGGGCGGCGAGATGCCGCTGCGGCGGGGTGCACGCAATGAAAGACGGTGCCGGCGTAGCTGAAACTACGTCAAACCGGCTGTAACGAGTACGCCCCGTCACAGCGAGCATAACGACGTCCGCAGTAGGAAGTTGGTGAGATAAGCGGGAATGGTCGCCGGTACAGACATAGCGTGAGATGAAGGCGGGCTTTACCTACTTTCCGCGAAACGCACTGACATCGAGATACTAGCGTCCACCCAGAGTCTTAAGCCGTTTGCGAAATTCAGCTTGCGCCGCTGCGCGCTCTCCAATGCCTCGTCATCGCATTCGTACACTCGCCTCTTGCGATTGCCGTCGCCGCTGTCCCATGCGAATGGCTTGGCCCATGCCTGCGCGACACGCGTACTTGCATCGCAGGCCTGCTATGTACGCTACCGCCCAGACCAACTTCAAGACTTTGCCGCATATTGAACATCGATCATGCCGGCGACGTCACGCGCCTTGGGTCGGCATCCGACAGCGGGACTGACGTCGACTCCATTGCAGGTGCTGCTTGCCGGATCTCACCACCAGGAGAGTGCCCATGCCACCCACCCAAGCTGCTGTCGGCAATCGGCTGCTTGCCAGTCTGCCGCGCAAAGACCGTCAGCGCATTGTGGCAGGCTGCGAGCCGGTCGATCTGCCGATCGGCACGGTCCTGGCCGAACCCGGTGAGCGCATTCGCCACGTCTACTTTCCAACCGAGAGTTTCATTTCCCTGACCACCCCCACCGACATGGGCACTACACTCGAAGTGGGACTGGTCGGCAACGAGGGCATGCTCGGGGTCTCGCTGATCCTCGGCGTGGATGTCGCCCCCCTGCACGCCCTGGTGCAGGGCGAAGGAACGGCGCTGCGCATGAATACGGCGCCTTTTCGCCGTGAGCTTGGGCAAAGCCGCGCACTGGAACGCGTCATGAAGCGCTATCTCTACGTGCTGATGAGCCAGATCGCACAGACAGCGGCCTGCACCCACTTTCATCTGGTCGAGGCGCGTCTCGCGCGCTGGCTGCTGATGACCCACGACCGGGCGCACGCGGACGGGTTTCATGTCACCCACGAATTTCTCGCCTTCATGCTGGGCGTGCGCCGTGTCGGCGTGACCAAGGCCGCCGGCGACCTGCAGAAGCGCAAGTTGATCAGCTATCGCCGCGGTGATATCACGATTCTCGATCGCAGCGGCCTCGAAGCGGCATCCTGCGGGTGCTATGCCGTCGACAGGGCCACCTACATCCGGATCATGGGTTAGCGCTTCAGATCATCGACCACGACACGGCCGTGCGAGATAGACCAGGTGAGTGGTCTGTCGCTGACTAAGTTACGCCGGGTGATGTCCCGCGACTGCAGGCACGTCGCAGACATCCGCTGTCGCGTTCACGAGCACCCTCACCGCGACCGCATGTTCCTGGCGATCGTCAACCAGGGGAATAGCTTGGCCGTCCAACTCGACGCCATCGACCGTCACGCTCGTCACGCCGCCTTTTTGATCCTCGCCCGCAGGGGTCTGCGAGATAGCGATGTGATAGACCGTCTCGCGGTAACGGTAGTGGATCTTCAACCCTTCCCAATGCGCCGGCAGGCAGGGGGTGACGTGCAGCCTGTCCGTTTCCAACCGCAGGCCCAGCAGCGACTCGAGGATCAGCCGGTACATCCAACCGGCCGAGCCGGTGTACCAGGTCCAGCCACCGCGCCCGGTATGGGGCGCGACCGCGTAGACATCGGCCGCCATCACATAGGGTTCCACCTTGTAGGTGGCGATGGCGTCCTGTGATTTCGCATGGTTGGCCGGGTTGATCATGGTGGTGAGCTTCCAGGCACGGCCGCTGTCGCCGAGGGCCGCGAACGCCATAGCCGTCCAGATGGCACCATGGGTGTACTGCCCGCCGTTCTCGCGAACCCCCGGCACATAGCCCTTGATATAGCCCGGGTCCATGTCCGATTTGTCAAACGGAGGATCGAGCAACTGGACAAGCGCGTGCTCACGGCGCACCAGATGTTCATCCACCGCTCCCATGGCCATACGGACCCGTTCGGCAGTGCCCGCCCCGGAAAGCACGGCCCAGCTCTGGGAAATCGAATCGATCCGGCATTCGCTGTTACTCGCTGATCCCAGCGGCGTGCCATCGTCGAACCAGGCGCGTCGATACCAGGCGCCGTCCCACGCGTGCTGCTCGATGTTCTCGCCCAGGCGCCTGCCCTCAACCTCGCACATTTCGGCGAAAGCGGTGTCGTCGTGCAGGCGCGCCAGGGCGCCGAACCGGCGCAGCACCTCAAACAGGAAGAAGCCCAGCCAAACGCTTTCCCCCTTGCCCTCGATACCAACCCGGTTCATGCCGTCGTTCCAGTCGCCCGAGCCGATCAGCGGCAGGCCGTGAGCGCCAAACACGAGTCCGTGGCGGATGGCCTGCACACAGTGCTGGTAAAGACTTGCCGTGGCCTCGGTGTGGCCGGGCAGGTCGTAGTAGGAATCGTCCTCTGGATTGAGCGGACGCCCTTCCAGGTACCCAATGGGTTCATCCAGCACGCCGGTATCGCCGGTGCTCTGCACATAGCGGCAGGTCGCCAGCGCCAGCCAAAGGTAATCATCGGAACAATGCGTGCGGACGCCTCGCCCGGAGGGCGGATGCCACCAGTGCTGGACATCCCCCTCCGGAAACTGGCGGCCTGCGCACAGCAACAGTTGGGCGCGCAGCAGACGCGGCTCGCTGTGCACCAGCGCCATAGCGTCCTGCAACTGGTCGCGGAAGCCGAAAGCGCCGCCCGACTGGTAGTAGCCGCTGCGCGCCCACAGGCGGCACGCCAGTGTCTGGTACAACAGCCAGCCATTGGCCAGCACATTGAGCGACTGGTCGGGTGTCTCCACCTGCACCGCGCCAAGCGTATGGTTCCAGTACTGCCAGACCGCTTCCAGGGCACGCCGCGCAGCATCGGCGCCGCGCAAGCGATGCACCAGCTGGTGGGCGTCGTCGCCACCGGGCACCCCCCCGAGACCGAGCCTGAAGGTGATCTGCCGCTCCTGCGCATCGGCCAGATCGAAGGCCACCTGCATCGCGGCACAGGGGTCCAGGCCACTGCCTATCCGCCCGGACAGGTGGGTGTACGTCATCGCCGCCGGGTTCTCCAGACTTCTGTTGCGGCCGATGAACTCGGCGCGGTCACAGCTGACGGTCCGGTTCGCGTCGTCCACGTCGAAAAAGGCGACCCGGTCGGGAAAATCGGTGTTGTAGGGGTTGCGCGCATAGACCGCGCCGCTGTAGGGATCGACCTCGGTGGTCACATGCATGGCCGATTTCGGCCGCAGGTCACCCAGCACCCATTCCACATAGCCCGTCGCCGAAAGCCGACGCGGCCGCCCGGAGGTGTTGCGCACCTTGAGCACCGAAAACTTGACCGCCGCATCCAACGCGATATAGACCCACAACTCGGTATGGATGCCGCCCTCAGTGTGTTCAAACACGCTGTAGCCGAAGCCATGTCGGCTGACATAGGGTGTCGCACCGCGCCTGGGCAACGGCGTGGGCGACCAGAAGTGGCCGCTCTCCTCGTCGCGCAAGTAAAAGGCCTCGCCGCTCGCGTCGGTTACCGGGTCGTTGTGCCAGGGCGTCAGACGAAACTCGTGGGCATTCTCGCCCCAGGTGTAGGCCTGGCCGCTCTCCGAGAGGACGCTGCCGAAGTGTGCATTCGCCAGTACGTTGACCCACGGCGCCGGCGTGATCTTTCCGGGCTCCGTGGTGATGACGTATTCGCGCCCATCCGGGGTGAACCCGCCGATACCGTTGGACAGGATCAGATCGCGCGGCGGCGGCTCGAAAGCGGCGGGCGCCTCGTCCTGTCGGGGTCTGCTGGGCGTGAGGCGCAGCACGCGCACCCCCGGCGGAACGGGGCGGTTGACCTGCTCTGCCAGGGTCCCCCGACTGTCGCTAAGGATGACGCGGGCGACCGTTTGGAACAGCGTGCGGTCCTCCTCCGAGATCTGCTCTACCGAGCGCACGAAGATGCCGCCCGGCCGGTCCATCGCCTGGGTCTCCAGGCCCACCGCGACCAGGCCCAGGATCTGGTCCTGCAGCACCTGGCGGTAACCGGCGCGATCCTCGTTCCAGATCACCAGGTCCACCGCCAGTCCCTTCAGGCGCCAGTAGGCATGGGCCTGGATGAGCTGGCGCACCAGTTCGATATTGGCCAGGTCGCCGATGCGCAGCAAGACGATCGGCAGGTCGCCTGAAATGGCATAACCCCACAGCCCGGATTGCCCGCGCCGGTTGCGCATGAGGACGCTACTGTCGGCACGTAGCGAGGCATGGGCATAGATGACCGAGTTGGCCAGACGCCCGTAGAGTTGCGCGTCCGCCTCCGTGGCGTTGATCTGGCGCAGCACCACCTGCGCATGGGTCCAGGCCAGCTCGAAGACACGATCAGCGAGGCGCTGATCCTGGTACTTCTCGATCAGACCCAGGGCCACGTCGCGGCTGTCGCCGATACCGTAGACCAAGTCCACGCTGACCGACTGATCCGGCTCGACGGTGATCCGACCGCGGATTGCCGCCACTGGATCCAGCACCGAGCCCTGGCTGCCGGATAGCGCCACGCCAGCGTCCATCGCCCGCGGCGCCGTGACGCTATGGCCTCGGCCGACGAAGCGCTCACGATCAGTTTCGTAGGCAAACTCGCCGACCTGCGCGTCGTGCACCGCCATCAGGTGAAACATCCAGGGCACCGGCTCGTCGTGGGAGCGAGGGCGGCGCGTGCACAGGATCGCGCGCTGCGCTTCGACGATCTCGGTCTGCACAAACAGATTGCTGAACGCCGGATGCAGGGTGTCTGAGGCTTCCGGCGCCAGCACCACCTCCGCGTAACTGGTGACCTCGAGCGTGCGGCGAACGGCAGAAAGATTGGTGATGCGCACCCGGCGCAATTCGATGTCGTCTTCCGGGGACACGACGATTTCGGTATGGGTATCGAAATCACCGTCGCGGCGACGAAATTCCGCGCGGCCTTCCGAAAAGATCGCTTCATAGCCCTCCCCACGCGCCAAGGTCGGCTGATGTGCGGTGCTCCAGGCCGCACCGCTCTCCCCTTCGGTCGATACATCGCGCAGGTAGCAGAACGTGCCCCAGGGGTCGCGGGTGCCGTCTTCGCGCCAACGCGTCACGGCCAGATCCTGCCAGCGGCTGTAGCCGCCGCCGGCATTGGTCACCATCACATGATAGCGGCCGTTGGACAACATCTGCACTTCCGGGATCGGCGTGTCGGGACTGTCCAGCACACGTATCGGCATCGACGGGCTTTCCACACCGGACTCGATAGCGGTGACTTCGGCGGCATGAACAAACAATGCGGAGGCCCTGGGGATCCGTTCCTGCAACAATAGCAGCGTGGCCTGGAACAGCGGGTCGGAAGCGAAGCGTTTCTGCATCGGACGGTCCAGCAGCAGATGGGCCAGGGCGAGCAGGCTCATGCCCTGATGATGGGCCATGTAGGACCGCACCAGGGCATGTGGTTCGCCGCGACGCTGCCGTGCCGGCGTGTAGTCGATGGCCTCAAAAAAGCCAAACTGCCCTTCCGCCCCGGCGGCCGACAGCCGTTGCAGGTTCAGGCAGGCGGCCTCCGGCGCCACCATCAGCGCGAGCGCCGAGGCATAGGGCGCAACGACCAGATCCTCGACCAGCCCGCGTTTCAGCCCCAGGCCAGGCACGCCGAACGCGCGGTACTGATAGTTGAGTTGTACGTCCACGGTGTTGTAACCGGACTCGGACATCCCCCACGGTACGTCGCGCTGCTGGCCATACTGGATCTGACGCGCTACCGCGGCCCTGGCGGTCTGGTCGAGCAGCGTGTGCTCATAGGTCGGCATCACCAGCTGCGGCATCAGGTACTCGAACATCGAGCCGCTCCACGACAGCAGGATCGGCTCACCGCCGGCGCTGGTAAGCAGGCGCCCGAGCGCAAACCAGCTCTCCTGGGGCAGTTGTGCCTGGGATATGGCGACGAAAACGCTCAAGCGGGCCTCCGAAGCGAGCAGATCGTAGTAACTCGCGTCGCGCCGCCGCTCGTCCACGTTGTAGCCGATGCTGAGCAGGTGTGAATCCTTGTCGTACAGGAAGCCGTACTCCTTGTGTGCGAGTTCGCCGGCCTGCAGGGCCAGGCGCTGGACGACCGCGATCCGGGCCTGGGCACGCTCGCTGCCAAGTGCGATCTGTGTGCGCAGATCGGCCAGCCACGCCGCCTGTCCGGGCGTCGCCTGCGCATCCGCACGGTTGGCCAGAACGCTCGATAGCGTCAACTCGAGCCCTGCCAGCGCGCGCAGCGTCGGGATCGCATCGATCGAGGGCAGGTCGTCGAACGCGTCGGATGACTCCGCAGGCCCGCTCCACGGCGCCAGATAAATCAGTTCGTCGTGCATGGCGCGGCATTGCCGGCCCAGCTCCCCTGCCCACCAGCCCGTCTGACTCTCAGGATCGTCGCCCAGGTCGGCGGCAAGCGCCTCTGCGGATCGCATCAGTTCATCCAGCAGGCGCCGTGCTGCCGCAAGCGTTGCTGGCCGCGCACCGCGCGCGACCTCGAGAGTGTCGCGGAATTCAACCAGCTTGGCCGGGGCGGTATCGCCCGCCTCCTCCGCCAGTATCGCCAACGTGTCGCCCAGGCCATCCAACCACCGCGGCTCCAGGATCGGGCGATCGAGCAGATCGATCAGGCCCGGACGCAAGGTCAGCAGGTGGCCTGCCAGGTTGCCGCTATCCACGGTCGAGACATAAGCGGGATGCAGGGGCCGCAGCGATTGCGTGTCATACCAGTTGTAGAAGTGACCGCGGTGACGCTCGAGCCCGGCCATGGTATCCAGAGTACGGGCCGTGCGTTCGACCAGTTGCCCGGCCGGGATGTAGCCGAAGTCATAGGCGGACAGATTCGCCAACAGCGCCAACCCCATGTTGGTCGGCGAGGTGCGATGGGCCAGCGCGGCATCGCGGGATTCCTGGTAGTTGTCCGGCGGCAGCCAATGGTCTTCGGGGCGAACGAAGGTGTCGAAGAACGCCCAGGTCTTGCGCGCGATTCTGCCGAGGAAACGGATTTGCTCAGCCGTCAGCCGGGCCTCGCGTCGGGCCAGCGGCAGACTGATCCACCAGGCGATCAAGGGCGCAGCCAGCCACAACAGCAGGAACGGGCCCGCAAACGGAAGCGCGGCAGGATTCGCCGCCATCAAGGTCGCGGCTGTACCGATCGCTAGCAACGGGGAGAACCACATGCTGCGCAACGAGGCCGCGAGATCGTCGGACTTGCCTGGTCCCTGGACGTCGGTCGCTCCCAGCATCCTGCCTCCCCCGACACTTGTCCATCCCTGGACGTCGGTCGGTCCCGGCATCCTGCCTCCCCCGACACTTGTCCATCCCTGGACGTCGGACGGATTCCATTCCAGTAGCCGTTGCCGCGTGAACAGCATGCGCCCCAGCGTGCGCAGGATGGCATCCAGGCTGTAGAACGCCTCATGCGGCAATGTCGCCAAGACAAAGCCCGCCTGGGTGAACCGCTGGCCGGCAGCGCGCAGCGCGGCACTGAGATGCGGGCCGAGGCGCAAATCGGCTGGTTTGCGAAATACGTCCAGCAGGCTCGCCAGCACGCTGGGTATAAAGAGGACCCCAAGTACCGCCAGGGTCCACAACCAAGCCGACGAAAAAACCGTCCAGCCGAGCATCAACAACAACGTCAACGCCGCCGGTACCAGACTGCGGCGCAAATTGTCGAACAGCTTCCAGCGCGAGAGTGCCGAGAGCGGATTTTTGAGGCTCCGCCCGTTGTCTGTCCCCGGCACCCTTGGCAGCAGCCAGCCCGCGAGTTGCCAGTCACCGCGGATCCAGCGATGACGACGGTTGACATCGGCGCCATAGCGGGCCGGGTATTCTTCGTAAAGTTGCACATCACTGAGCAGTCCGGCGCGCGCATAACAGCCTTCCAGCAGATCGTGACTGAGGATCCGGTTGTCGGGAAAACGTCCTTTCAGCGCAAGTTCGAAGGCATCGACGTCGTAGATCCCCTTGCCGATGAACGAGCCCTCATGGAACAAATCCTGGTACACGTCGGAAACCGCGCGCGTATACGGGTCAATGCCCGGCTCGCCGCCGTACAAGCGCGCATAGCGCGACTGGCTGCCGACCGGAAGGCTCGCACTCACACGCGGCTGGAGTATTCCGTAGCCGGCGCGGACACGCTGCAACGTTGGGTCGTAGACCGGACGATTCAGCGGGTGCGCCATACTGGCCACGAACTGCCGCGCAGCGTTGCGCGGCAGCTGCGTGTCAGTGTCCAGGGTGATCACGTACTTCACACCCTGCAGCACCGCGGTCGCGCCGACGATCAGGGAAAAGCCGTCGCGATTGTTCTCGCGCAGTAGCAGATTCAGATCCGCCAGCTTGCCCCGTTTGCGTTCGTACCCCATCCAGACCCGGTCGTGCGGATTCCAGCGGCGCGGACGATGCAACAGAAAGAATGCGTCATTGTCGCCGCCGGCGTATTGCACATTCAGCGCGTCAATGCGTTCCTGGGCCAACGCAAGCAGCGCGGCGTCGTCGGCCAGGGATTCCTCGGCCGCATCGGCAAAGTCGGTCAACAGCCCAAAGTACAGGTTCGCGTCACGATTGGCGAGAAACCTGACTTCCAATGCCTCGACCAGTTGCTCGACACCGTGACGGCTGGTCAGCATGGTCGGGATCACCACCAGGGCGCGTGATGCCGTCGGGATGCCGGTGGAGAAATCCATGCGCGGCAGTGGATGCGGTGATGCCAACAGCGTGGCCAACCAGTTCACAAGTGCCACTGCGAGTTGGCTGGCAGCGAGCAGTGCCAGAAGACCCAGTGTGATCCATTCCCAAGTGGCGATGCTATCCATGGGCGCCGCTGCCAGGAGGCCTGCCGTGAGGAGCAAGGCGAGCAGCGTGATTGTGCCCAGATACCACGCCAGCGGCGTCCGGCTCGCTGCGCGCCGCAGTCCGGCGGCCGGCGGCAGGCGCACCTCGCTAACCCGCTCCAACTCTGCGCGGCCACGGTCAATCAGGTAGTAACCCACATGCGCGATCCTGCCAGGCTCCACGCCCCGGGCCGCGCCTGCTTGCGCAAGTTTGATCGCGTGACCCGCCACGATCTCCTCGGCCAGCCCGCCACTGCGCGCGATCTGTTCGATGACGTGTCGGTAGCGGTCACGGCTGGCGAAATCCATGTTGGCGTAGGCGCCGACCGGATCTGTGCGCAGGGTTTGTTCGACCCGGCTCAAGGTCTCCACGAATTCCCGCCAATCCAGCGTCCCCAGGAGACGCAGACTGCCGATGCTGTTGCTAATGGAGACCTGGTCGGCGGCCTGCTGCTGGGTACCTGACCGCACCAACTGCTCGATACTGAGGCCCGACTCGGCCAGCCGCTGCTCGATCCAGGTCAACGGCAGGGCCAGAGCAGCCCCCTGCCCCTGCAGGCGACGCGCCAGCTCCGACACAAACGGCGCGGTCATGGGAGGACTCGAACGGGCCATGTCGGCAATCACGAGGATCAGACTCTTCGGATCCTCGCGAGCGATCTCCGTCAGTCGGCTCGCCCAGACCAGTGCCAGGTCTCGATCAGCGCTGCCGGCGGCAATGCGTACCGCGACGCGGCGCAGGTTCTCGATCAACGCAAGGCGCAGCATGATCGGGATTGCCCACAACTCGCCCAAGCGCAACGCGGTCACCGTCTGGTACGCAGCGACAAAGCGGCTGAGGTTGTCCGGGTCCACCCGCCCGTCACCGTGCGCGATCGTCTCCAGGGCGATGTCATACACGCGCGGCAACCCGGCCGAAGCCCCAACGTCCAGCGCCGGCAACTCACGACTGTAGCCCTTGGGCAGGTGGCGCCTGGCCGTGCGGATCTGCTCTTCGACGAGATAGAAGTTGTCGAGCAGCCACTCTCCGGCGGGCGTGACCTGGTGCTTCGCAGTCACTACGGTCGTCAGCCGGTCGCAGGTCTGGGTCAGCACGCTTTCGTTTTCGGCCAGCCGCGCCAGCAACCGGTCGGGGACACGTCCCGGCGTCACGCTGTGCGCCGATGCAAAGCGTGCGCCGTGTTGCTCCATCTGATCGGCGCTGAACAGCTCCGCGCGCAGCGGTGGCTCATCATCAAAAGGCATGGCCCGCGCAGCGCTCGCCCCATGTGGCAAAACTGTGGTCGCTCTATTGGCCCGGCGCCAATGCCGCAGCGCATCGGCGGACGCCGCTCTCCATGTCGATCTCACGCCGTATTCCTTTTCTCGTTCTCGTTCGCGCCAAACAGAAGATGTAACAAGAGGCTGCGAGCTGCGATGCCGAATTGAACCATGTCAGCGGCGGTTTTCTTGCATGAACCTGTCCGCGCCCGGCGGCGCGAGCACTTCAAAAATCAACCGCTGACAGCACATAAGCGTAATCGCCTTTACCCTGGCCACCACGAGCGTAGAGCTTTTCGGCAACCTCATGAATCCGATCCCGTGCCTCGTCAAACGTCTTCAGAAATTCCTTTTCGGCCGCATCCGATTCCGGCCTCAGTCGCCGCAGCGCTTCCACCTCCACGAAGAATGAAACCTCGATCGCACGATCGTATCCCCAGAACCGGACGCGATTGGTGCTCTCATCGAAACTGCGGCTCGGGTTCGGAAAGTCCAATTTCATCTACGCACACTCCCATTCAGGGTCGAAAAAAGCTACGAGGTGCGCACCGGCAAGGTGATGTACGACGGGACCGGCGACTCGTTATCTTGTCCTGACGCGAAGTGGCAGGCGTTGCGCAACCGCTACAGTTTACGCGTCATCCTGCGGGATTTCCGTGCGCTAGCGTACATACCTGGCAGCAATGATCAACCTGCGGGTTCCGCATCACGACAGGGACCTAATCATCTGAAAGGAACAACGCGCACAATGCCGTGCCGCGCGATACCCATACCCTATTCCCTTAGCGCCTAGCTGGCGCACCTGCGCCTCCCTTATCAGTTAATGTGATGAGCTATTGCGCTGGGATACGCCTAGAGTGGTCCCACAATCATCGCCGTATCCCGAGTCCTGCAACGGCTTGTCGGGACATGCGATGAAGCCTGCGCAGGCAACGACGCATGAAGCATCGCCGCATCAGCGTCCGGCGATTATCGAGAGGACATCATCATGTTAAAGAATTCACTGTCGCGCACAACGCCCACCATCCGCTTCGAGTACGCGAACTGGGTCGCCACGGATGCGCTGCCGCGCGATCGCGCACAAAGCCGGCGCTTGCACGAACCCGACTACCGCATCGATACCATCGACCCCATGACCGGCGAGAACATTCCAGACATCAAGGGACATCCCAGCGTGGTGGACGGCAACCTAACCATCTATTTCGCCACCGAGGCGACCCGTAAGGCGTATCTCGATATGCCGTTGAACCATCCCAACCTCCGCGTGCCGTTCGCCGCCACAGACGAGGACGATCGTGGCGGCTGAACCCGCAAGACCTAAGCGTACACACGACAATCGCTCGGTTCGCTGTCATCACTGTCGCAAACAGTGACTGCAGCTCTGGTTGGGATGGACTCATCCCTGATGAGGCCGAAGCTGCATCTGGAAGGACTGCATCTATCGCCAGCGTGAACAACTGGCGAGTTTGCGGCTCGTGCTCCATGTGGACTGCCGTACAGGCCCCAGCCATGTAGCTGTCGTACAAACGCTCATTAACCGCAGACCACTCGAGGATTTGCTACGACATGACCGAAGAAGAGAAAAAACTCTTGAAGCGATACGACATCACAGTCGGGCAGAAGAGCGTGTATTTTTATAAGGGTTACGAATACGAACACTTCAAGGACGCTGTGAATTATGCCAGGATCGAGTTCGGCCGGCGGCACGCCCCGGGTGAGCCCTCGACCTGAAAAGACCGGTTGCCGAAAACGCTTGAGGTCAGGCTCCGTTGATCCGGTAAATCGTTGCTTTTTGCAAGCGATCAATCGCTTCGGCCCCTATCGATTGTCATGCCAGTGGGGGGAGACTGATTCGTCGCCCATCAACGAATAGGCCGGCTTCCCACTCGACTCGTAAAAGGTGCGTGCCAGCAACTCCGCCAATACGCCGGTTGTCAGGAATTGTGCCGAAGCGATCAGACACAGCACGCCCACGGTAAACAAAGGCCGATCCCCAATGGATTCACCGAGGCCGAATTTCACTACGCTCAGGTAGGCCATGATCACGCTACCCAGGGCGCCGAGAATGAGCCCGATACTGCCGAAGAAGTGCCCCGGGCGGGCCCGGTAACGCAAAAAAAAGAACACCGCGAGGAGGTCGAGAGTCACTCGGAATGTGCGCGAGATACCGTATTTCGAAAGGCCGGCCGCCCTCGGATGATGCGCTACCACGGTCTCCCCAATGCGTGTCGGACTGGTTACCGTGGCCACCCACACCGGGATGAAGCGGTGCATCTCACCAAACAAGCGGATCTTCTTTATTACTTCGGCACGATAGACCTTGAGACTGCAGCCATAATCGTTGAGTGCCACGCCGCTTACCTTGGCGATCAGCTTATTGGCAATTCTCGACGGGAGCTTACGCATTAGAAGGGCGTCCTTGCGGATCTTGCGCCAGCCCTGCAGGAGGTCGAGCCCGCGTTCCCGGAGCTCTTTCACCATACGCGGAATATCTGCCGGATCATTCTGTAGATCGCCGTCCAGCGTGGCGATGAATTCACCCCTGGCCGCATCGATACCCGCCTGCATAGCGGCACTCTGCCCGAAGTTTCGACTCAGCCTCAGGGGTTTGACGTGCTCGCCGTGCTCCAGCACCGCCTCGCGCAGGCGGGCCCAGGTAGCGTCGGTGCTGCCATCGTCAATACAGATCAACTCCCAGGGCATCCCAAGGTCATGCAGACCCGCATGGATCCGGACGATCAAGGTGTGCACATTCTCCTGCTCCTCATAGAGCGGGACCACGATCGATAGCGTACCGGCCGCCTGCATGATTACACCAGGAAAAAAAGCATCGCCGTCAATCGGGGCACCTTAGGGCGACCCCCTGCCGCCGATTCTGAAGACCAGCACCAGCGCCGCAAAGGCCAAGGTGCACGCAAGGAGGAACAGATGCAGATTGACCGCAGCACTGAGCAGGGCGTCGTGTGGTACATGAACCCATTGACTGCCGATCACCATCGCAAACTCATAGCTGCCGAAGCCGGCCAGGCCCTGCACAGGTAGCGCATTGCTTACCTCGGCGGCGATCACGCCGGGGACCAGGCTGACCACCGGGACGTCGATGAAAAAACCGGCGACGCTGACGAACGCGCCGAGTTTCAGCGCCCAGGTCAATAGCGTCCAGGATAACAGGCGCAGGTACAGCCCATAGCGATCCGGTAATCCACCCAGCAGTACACGTAACGCACGCGCGACTCTGCCGTGGTTTTCGCGGACGAGCCCCAGGACCGTGGACTTGAACGGATGCAGCATCAACGGCGGCACCGGGAGTACCACCACGAGCAGCCAAAGCCAGCTGCCGAGATGCCAGGCGGCCGCCATCACGCCGAGCCACAGCAGTATCCAAAGATCGGCAAACCTCAACCAGATTAGGTCTGCCGTGCTTTCGAGATAGCGCCGACCAAATAGCCGCTTCATCAGCAGCGGGAAGGCCGCCTCACCCGAGCGCATTGGCAAGATGTTCAGCATGGCCGTGTGCAATACGGTAATGCGCAAATAGCGACCGAAAGGGCCGTCGAGATGGGCGCGGTAGAAGTCTCGCAACCGCAACGCCCGGGTCAGATAGCTGAGCGCCGTCAACATGACCAGCAGCACCAGTTCCGCGACTGGAAAACGCGCCCAGGGCCTCAGGACTTCCGCCAAACCAATCCGTCGCTCAATCCACCAGGCAAGCCCCGCCAGCATCAAGAGCATCGTCAGCCATTTCAGTACCGGGCCCGGGCTAACGCTCATCAGAGTCTCTATGAAGTTAAATTGCATAGTGCTGTCAGGTTGCAAAGATATCACGATAGTCGTGAATGCCCTTCGCGAGCGCGATCGTGACGACCGTGTAGACGAACAGCGGCGCGGTCGGATTCCCGTTATCGTCGGCCAACAACAGGAGCATTGCCACAAATGGCAGCAACAGCAACCAGAGATGTACGCGCGGCCTCAGCCCCGCCTGCCAGTAGTAAGTTATCCAGACTCCGGCGGCCGCAAGCAACAGGCCACTGAAGGCACCCGCAATAATGTCCTGCGGCCAATGCACACCCACTGCGACCCGACTGAGGCCAACAAATGTCGCCACAAACACCAGCGCCGAGCGCTGCGTAACAGAGGTGCTGAATGCAAATAAGACGCCGGCGAACAAAAACGCAGACAGTGTATGACCGGACGGAAAGCTATTTCGCCTCAGTGCCGGGCCGATCAGCCGAAACTCGTCAGACGACAGCACCGCAGGTGGCCTGAGCACATCGAGATACAGCTTCAGTCCATGTGAGTACAGTGTCCCGATAAAGGCTGCGACCAGCATCGCCCAGAAGATCTCGGGGCGATGCCGCACAAACAGCAGACTCAGCACAAACAGCATCCTCTCATCGCCCAAACGGGTCACCACAGCCCAGGCCGCATCGGGCAGGAACGCATGGGTCAGCCCCTGCAGCCGATGGAAGCCCGCCTGGTAATCGTTTGTCCAAAGGGCCACCACAATACCCAGTAGGAGCACCGCAAAGCCGAGCACCATCAACTCGCGGACACCGGCCGTGCCGCGCTGCGCGACGCGCTGACTGGCCTGTTCCATCGATTGCTGGAGGGCATGCATGGCGATGGTAAATCGCATATCTATTCGCTGCCCTTTTCTTCAATCGCGACCAGCGTGGCAGGCGGCTGGCTAAAAACAATCTCTTTGCGATAAGGCGATGGCTGAGCCAGAAATTCATCGACGCGGTCCACGCGCATGTAGACCCATTGACCGGGTTGCGCCGGCTGACGACGGATGATCTGGTCGCGATAGACACTCACACTCGGCTGAAAAGTCCGATAGAAGACGAGATCCTTGCCGTGCTGCCGGGCAAACAGGGCCGCGGCCTTGACTCCCCCCTGCAAAACCTCCATTACCCCAGGCAGGACCAGCACCGCGATCAACAAGGCCTGCAGGAAGCCCAGCAGCAGCAGTCTTCGCCACAGCGCTGTCTTCAGGAAAACGATAGCGACCGTCAGCATGAAGGTGGCGGCACAGACCGCCTGAGACCAGCCCGCAAAGCGTTCCGCGCCGGCCCGGAACAGGGTCTGCTCATAGATTCGATCGGCCTGCCCCGCCAGATAGCTAAACAGCTGAGGCAGCGCCGCGAACAACGCGAACAGCAGCAGTGCCGGTGCAAAAGCAATCCAGGGGTTGCGAATCCTTTCGCGGTATTGCGCCATCAACAAAAAGACACCACTCATACCGTACAGCAGGTAGTGTGGCAGTTTCGTGCCCGACAGCGAAAACACCACCAGTACGCTGAAGAACCACAGCCACAGATAACGATCCAACGGCCTCGACAACGCGTCGCGGAAATGCGTGAAGATGAGCAGAAACCAGCCACCAAATGGCATTAAGATCAAGGGCGCGACCAGCAGAAAATAGAAAATGCCGCCGCCGTGCCCCTCCATAGGCTCGCTGTAGCGATTGATGTTGTGATTGAGGTAGAACCCCTCGAAAAACGCCCATCCCGTATCCAGGTAGACGGCCACATGCCAGGGCAGCACGATGGCGAGAAAGATCAGCAGACCACGCGGATCGATCGCGAGTTTCAACCACTCGCGCCAACGGCCATAGCTCAGATAAAAGAGTCCGCTCACCAACACCGGGAACACCACGGCGACTGGTCCCTTGGTCAGGAATCCCAGGCCTAGCCAAACAAAAACCCGGGCATGCAGTGTGCGTGACGGTCGCTGGAAGTGGCTGTAGATGTCGAACATCGCCAGCGCGAGGAACAGATTCAGTAATGCATCGGCGACGGCGGCCCGGGCAATAAGCCCGACGTAGAGGGATAGCGCCAGAAGCAAGGCGGCGACTACGGCAGTCGCCTGATCCGTGTAGCGGCGAGCGAATGCAAACAACGCCCAGACCCACGCCAGGCCAGCCAACACAGAAGGCAATCGCAGGGCGAACTCCGACAGGCCGAATAGATGAACGGATCCGGCCTGCAGCCAATAGATCAAGATGGGCTTATCGTGTCTCGGCTCGCCGTTGAGATAGATGGAGACATAGTTGTCAGACGCGATCATTTCGCGTGTCGCCTCGGTGAACGCGCCTTCGTCGAGGTCATACAACGGCATCGACCAGAAACCCCACACCATGGCCACCGCAACCGCCAGTACAACGGCCGCACGACTGGAGAGGAATTCCTCGAAGCGTTGGGCCATATGCGCTGCCAACCCGGTACTGGTCAATGTGCGTGAGATCGATGGGCCCTGTATATACCCGGCATTTCCTCGATCGCCTGATGAAAGGCTAACGGTACTCTGCGGCCGTGATGAACTCGCCGAAGGACTCGCACCAGACAATTACGCTGTTATAGGCCGATGGATCAATCGATGCTGGCAAAGCCACGACAAAGTTTTCGAAGGTCTTGACGTCTCCGACTTGCACCATATTCTGCCTTAGGCGAATAAAATCGGCCTCGGTCTCAACGAACTCCGGCGACAGGTAGAGCTTGTAATCCGGACCCGGTGCAATCCGACCCTGCAGCGAGACCATGCCTTGCCCGATCGCGACGATTCCCTCGCCCCAGTGAAGCGCATCACTGTCCGCGAGATCCCGGCGAAACTCACCAGTGAACTGCGCCTGCGCAGCGACGGCCGCGACCTCGGCATCCGTTGGTGCGGGAGGCGCAGTCAGGATCGGCAGGGCATAGATACCCGCGGCAAACCCGATGGCGGCAGCCAGCGCATGCGTTATGAGTAACACGATAAACCTTGTCATGTATCGCCTTCCGGTGAATGGATCTCCGGCGAAAATATAACCGAAACGGACTAATCAATCCCGCTAATGGCAAGGATTGTCATATCATTTTCGTGATACGTGCTTCTCTATCGATCCAGGAGCCCTGAGATATGGCCAAACAACCACCACGGCATGGCCGCACCGGCCGCGCCATCGACACCGATAAGCTCGACCGCGTGGTCGCGGATGCGCGCCGCCGCAGCGATCAACGTGCCGCGGGGTATCGCGAGCAAGCTTTGAAGCTATTCCCCTGGGTATGCGGTCGCTGCGGACGTGAGTTCAACCAGGCCAACTTGCGAGAGTTGACCGTCCACCACAAAGACATGGATCACGACAACAACCCCGTGGACGGCAGCAATTGGGAGCTGCTGTGCCTGTACTGTCATGACAACGAGCATCAGAAATACGAAGAGCACCTGGCCGCGATCGCCGCCGGCCGTACAGGCAGCGAAAGCCCTAAGGATACCCCTGAGACAAAGTACCGCCCTTTCGCGGGCCTCGAGTCGCTCCTCGACAAGAAGGACTGATGCTACTTCCGCGGCCTGGCCGGCACCGTTGCGCGGGCCTTCCACAGCTACCTCAAGATCCGTCCTCACCTGGCCGCCAGCGTGGCGGCGCTGTTTCGGGCCCGTCCGCCCCTTTCGCGCCCCATCCAGGTCCAGCAGCCGGCTTGTCGGTCCGTATCGGGCAGACGCACCAAGGTAAACAGTTGCCGACCCGGGACTATACTCATCGTCTGAGGCCAACGAGAACCGGCGTCGGGCGCTGTAACCCAGCCGCAGAACAAAATAAGCGTTAGAGGGGAGCCATGTTCCGATTTGGATGCAGAGGCACTAGATCGATTCGGGTACGGCCCAGGCTGACTGCGGTCTTGCTGGTGCTCGGGTCCCTATACGCCACGTCGACGTCGGCCCTTGAGCAATACACCGCGCACGGCGGCCCAGTGAAGGGCCTGGCCTTGTCTCCCGACGGTCGTTGGCTGGTGAGTACCAGTTTCGACTATACCGCGGTTCTCTGGTCGGTCCCGGGCTTCTCCGAACGGCGTATCTTGGTCGGCCACGAGGCGGCCGTGAATGCCGCGGCTTTCTCACCCGATGGGCGCTATTTGGTCACTGCAGGCGATGACCGGACGCTGCGCGTATGGAGAATGGATCAGCTGCTGGATAAGACCCCGGCGCCGGTGCCCAAGGTATTGACCGGGCATACCGCAAAAGTCGTGCACTTGACATTCTCGGCAGACGGTCAGCGGCTTGCGTCGAGCAGCTGGGACCATACCCTGGGGCTTTGGTCCGTACCGGCATTCGAGAAATTGGCGTTTCTGAGCGGCCATGACGGCCCGGTCAACGCGGCCCAGTTCACAAAGGACGGACTGTCACTCTACAGCGCGGGCGGCGATGGCCATATCCGTATCTGGGACATCCGCCAGGCGCGCTATTTGCGCAGTCCGGTGGATAACGGCTGGGGCATCAATGTGCTGGCGATTGACGAAGACCTCGATCTACTCGCCTATGGCACGGCCAACGGCGGGATGCGGTCGGTCTCTCTCAGTGGCAAGGGACCATCGGTCGATTATGTCGCGGATGGCGCCCCGGTGGTCTCACTGGCGCTGGATCCCAAGGCAGCGCTCATTGCGTTCGGTAATTCCGAGGGCCGCGTGCTGATCGCCGATGCCCATGTCGGTGAAATCGAGCACGATTTTCGCGCCGTCGAGGGACCGGTCTGGGGCATGGTCCTTATGCCAAACCGCGAATCCGTCGTACTTGCAGGTCTCGATGACTTCGTTACTCGCATTCCATTTGGTGATGCTTCGTCGCCGGTGGCAACCGGAGGCGAAAGACGCTTTCATCCACTCGACGAGCGCGACAATGGGGCACGCCAGTTTGCCCGCAAATGCAGTGTCTGCCATTCACTGGAGGCGGATGGCAAGCGTCGCGCCGGTCCAAGCCTGTATGGAATATTCGGCCGCAGAGCCGGCACCTTTTCTGGTTATCCCTATTCACCGGCACTGGCCAGGACCGAACTCGTCTGGAACGAGGCAACCATCGACGCCTTGTTCAAAGACGGGCCGGACGTCGTGACGCCCGGATCGAAGATGCCGCTACAACGTATCCCGAAGGCGAAAGACCGGCACGATCTGATTAACTTCCTCAAGTCGACGATGAAGCAGGAGTGACATCCAGCGGCGGCAGAGCCAGCCGCCTCAATGGCGTTTCCTGGAAACCAGTTTCAGCGCCTTCTTGATCAGGCCTCGATAGTATTTGGCAAGCCGCTTGGGTTTGTTCCGCTGACTTACTGTCACGTCGGCATACGCCTTCTGCAACGTCTTGGCCTTTTTCTTCGCCTTTTTTGCATCGACTTTCAGGTGCTTGGCCAGCCTGCGTTTATGCAGCGCCTTAATCAACTCGCGATCGCGCTTGGCGAAATAGATATCTTCCTCCGCCAGCGCCTTCAGGCGAAGTTTGTCAGGCCAATTCGTCATAGGGGCTCCTGATAGCTTGGCGGCCTTGGCTTGGGTCGGAGGCTAGCAGATGGCTAGCAGCCTGCATATTGCACGAAACCCGTCGGTCCTCCGACCCCCGTGATATGCGATACTCCAGCACCCTACGTCAGGTTTTCCCGAGGGGGCGACATGAAGCTACCCACTGCTTGGCTGGTGCCGGCGGCGACGGCCGTCTGGGCCGTGTGGACCTGGGCACATGAGCAATCCCTGGAGCGCGAGAAAGAGCGCGAGCGCATGACCGCGCTGTACGTCAATCCCTTCCTCTCCGCGTGTGAGGATCTGCAGAGCCGGATCTACAAGCTGCTGGAAATCGGCGGGCTGAGCAGCCTGCGCGACCGCTATCCGGACGGCGCCTATGCCGATGAGACGCTGTATCTCATCGTCCGCCTGTTCGGGTGGATGGCAGCGATGAACCGTTACGGTCCCTACACCCAGGACCCTGTCGTAATAAAGTACTCGGCCGCGGTGCGAAGGGCCTTCGCCACCTCGAGAAACGGCTGTCCCGTGGGGCCGTTCAACTTCTTCGCAGCCGAGCAGAAGGCCCTGGGAAAGATTGTGATGCACAGCATGGAGGGGGAATACGGTGCCGAGATGGACACCATCTCATACTACGAATTCCGCGAGGTGGTGCGGTCCGCTCACCGCATGCCGTCCAGCGCGGCGGTGACGCAGACCCTCGAAGCCATGCGTGCTGCGCGGAACATCGAGGACCTCGACGGCAGGCAAAGGCTCGCGAAAGTCCAGACTCACCTGGTGGATCTGCTCGACTACCTGGAGGCAAAAGAGGGCTACCGCCTGTTTGTCGGCCAGCGCATGAAGTGCAAACTCCAGTGTCCCGACGACGCGCCGTCGACCGCCCGCAAGGCCCGGCGCGCGCGGGCCTAGCCCGCCTGCTGCGACAGTCGGTCATGGGCCAGACAAAAAGCATGATTTCAGCGCCCGTCGATCCAACCAGTATAGACAGTGAGGGTAATACTCCATGCAGAGACGAAACATGAAGAAAATAAAATTGTTGATATTGCTGGCGACCGCAATTTTGCTCGTAGCTTGCGCGTCACCCCAAGAAAAGGCTGCCAAAGCGCAAGAGCGCGCGGCGGACTCGCAGTACAAGCTGACACAAGAGCGCTTAAGGCTGACCGAGGAACACGAGGAATGCGTCTCTGCAGCCGGGGCGGATCAAGCCAAGATGATGAAGTGCGACCAGATTCTGAAAAGGATGGAAGCCCTCCGCTGACCGTAAGGCCCTGTCGATCCGGATCGCAGGCCGCTGTTTGGTCATGATTATTTGGCCTCAGGCAGGATGAAGTTGTCTGGTCTCAAGCAAGTGCCATTCGCGCCTGAGACCCCTATCAACTCGCCGATCGAACGAGAGAGCATTGTCCGCCAACCCAGTATTCCGTTGGATGACGGATCGCATAATCCTCGGGCCGACTCGTCACCCGATGCCGGCAGCGGGCAAGTCGCGGCGTAACCTGGCGCTCCCCGGGGTCGGTCCGCTCGAGATCTGGATCGGCCGGGTTGGCCCGGCCAATCGGGCAGAGCCGGATCTTTTCGTGCTCAAGTTTCCAGGCACCGCCAGTCGCGCCGAGGATCCAACCGAGGCGCTCGCCGACTGGTGGCCCGGGCTCCGGATCGAGGTCTGGTCCGTCAATCCACCCGGCTATGGCGGCAGCGGAGGCCAGGCGAGCCTGCGGCACATCCCGGCAATGTCCCGTTTGGCGCTGACTACTTTGCTCGACACGGTAGGTGGCGCGCCCGTTGTCGTTCTTGGCGAGAGCCTCGGCTGCGTGAGCGCGCTGCATCTGGCCGCGCGACATTCGGTCGATGCCCTGCTGTTGCGGGATCCGCCGCCGCTGCGGGAGACCATTCGCAGCCGTCATCCATCGGGGCTGCTTGGTCGGGCCGCGGGATTGCTTGCCGAACAGGTTCCGCAAGAACTCGACGTGATTGAGAATGCGGCCAGCTCGGACGCGCCGGCCGTCATGCTGCTATCGCAGCAAGACCGCGTGGTGCCTTTCGAGCTACAGTACCGGGTAGTACAGGCGTATCAGGGACCGAAACAACACCTGGTGCTGCCCGAGGCGGATCATGGCGACCCGCCATCCCCAAGCGAGTTCAACGAGTTCAAAGACCGGACGGCTTGGCTCTGGAAAGCAATAAGCAAGCCGCCGGTCGGTGATTGACCGCGAGTTTCGGGCCATCCCGATCTAATTCACATAAGCCGGAGGAAGTGGGGATGCCCCAGGACCACAAGCAAGTGATTCGTCGGATATTCGACGAGGTCTGGAACAACAGCAACCTGTCCTTGGTCGATGAGGTCTACGGGCTCGACTATGTCGCCCATGTGGCCGGCGCGCCCAGGGACATCGCAGGGCCCGAGCAGTTCAAGCAGTTCGTTGCGCTGCACGGCGTGCTGACATCCGACCTGAGCTTCAGCGTCGAGGATCAGATCGCCGAGGGTGATCGTGTGGCGACCCGCTGGACCGCGACCACGGTGCCGGCGGCCGGCCTGGTAAGCACACCGGCCGACACCCAGGAGGTCAAGGTCACGGGCATCAGCATTCATCGCTTCGCGGACGACAAGATCGTCGAGTCGTGGGACAACTGGGACGCGCTCACGGTGTATCAGGCGCTGGGGGCCGATGTCCTCGAGAGTGTCTCACTGAGTATCTGAGGCGCGATCCTGAATGGACAAGAAACCCCTGTCGACCATGAACGCCCGAGAACCCAAGGTCATCCGCGATGCCGATGTCTGTGCAGACGCCGTGATCGAGTGCGTCGGCACGCAGATCGTGCTCGCCCTGCCGCTCGCCCTCGGCAAGCCCTGTCACTTCGTCAATGCACTGTATCGTCGGGCCAAGGCCGACCCGGCGCTCCACCTGCATATCGTGACCGCGCTGTCCCTGAATCGGCCCAAGCCCGGCAGTGATCTGGAGCGGCGTTTCCTCGGACCCTTCCTCGACCGCGTCTTCGGTGACTACCCTGATCTGGATTACGTCTCGGCACTGAGATCCGGGGGCCTGCCACCTAACGTGGAGGTGACCGAGTTCTTTCTCAACGCCGGAGAGTACCTAAACAATCCGACGCAGCAACAGAATTACATCAGCAGCAACTACACGCATATCGCCCGCGACATGATGGCGCTCGGCGTCAATGTGTGCGCGCAGATGATTGGCAAGTCGGAAGAAGCGCACGGCACGGCGTACAGCCTGAGTTCCAACCCGGACCTGACGCTCGACATCGTCAGGATGGTCAGAGAGCGGGAAGCCCAGGGAACGCCGGCCGCGATTGTGGGCCAGGTCAACACCAACCTGCCCTTCATGTACCACGACGCCATGGTCGCGCCATCGACCTTCGATCTGATCCTCGATGATCCCGCCTACGTGCATCAATTGTTTGGCCCGCCGAACATGGCGATCGCCGACACCTATTACATGGTGGGACTCTACGCCAGCACCCTGATCCGCGATGGCGGCACCCTGCAGATCGGCATCGGCTCGCTGGGCGATGCCATCGCCTATGCGACCGTCCTGAGACACCGCGAGAATGCCACCTATCTCGAGCTCATTGACGACCTCGGGATCATGCAGCGATTCGCCCCGATCATAGAGCAGACGGGCGGCACAGGCCCCTTCGCACAGGGCCTCTACGGCTCGAGCGAGATGTTCGTCGGCGGCTTCATGGAGCTCTACAAGGCCGGGGTCCTGAAAAGGACGGTGTATCCGCATACCGCAATTCAGGAGTTGGTGAATGCCGGGGTGATCAGCGATGAGGGCGAGGTTCGCCCCGGGGTACTCGAGGCCCTGCTGGCAGCCGGTGCGATCCACCAGCGACTATCCGCGACCGATTTCGCCTTTCTGCAGGCGAGTGGCGTCTTTCGCGAGGACCTTGCGTTCGAGGAAGATTACATCCGAACCGGCGACGACCTGGACATACCCGCGGACCTGAGCGATTCGGCAGCCCTGGCGCGTCTCAACGAACAGTGCTTGGGCGATCGGCTTAATGGTGGTGTCGTCATGCACGGGGGCTTCTTCCTCGGGAGCCACGACTTCTATGGCTGGCTCAACGCCATGGATCCGGCCGAGCGGCGGCGCTTCGCGATGACCAGCGTGATGTTCGTGAATCAGCTATACGGTAATCAGGCGCTCGCGACCGCACAGCGCCGGCACGCACGTCTCCTCAACACGACCATGATGGTCACGCTGAGCGGTGCCGCCTGTTCCGATGGCCTGGAAGACGGTCGGGTGGTGAGCGGCGTCGGCGGACAGTACAACTTTGTCGCCATGGCCCATGAGCTGCCGGATGCCCGCTCGATACTCATGCTGCGCAGCACCCGCAGCAAGGCCGGCAAGACGACATCGAATATCGTCGGGCACTACGGACACACCACGATACCGCGTCATCTGCGCGATATCGTGGTGACCGAGTACGGTATCGCCGATCTGCGCGGCAAGTCCGACAAGGAGATTGTCGCCGAGCTGCTCAAGGTCACCGATACGCGCTTCCAGGACCAGCTGCTCGCCGAGGCCAAGCGGGCCGGTAAGATCCCAGCCGACTACGAGATCGCGCCGGCGTTCCGCAACAACACGCCCGAACACCTAGCCACCGCACTCAAGCCATTCAAGGCCCGGGGCTATTTTCCGGCCTTCCCCTTCGGGACCGACCTGACGCCCGAGGAGTTGGTGCTGGGCAAGACCCTAAAGGCCTTGAAGGCGAAGCTCGCGGGCCCCGCCGCAATCGCCAAGGCGATGCTCGGGGCCGCCGAGGTGGGCCAGATCCCGGAGGCCGCAGCGCCCTATCTTCAGCGCATGCAACTCGACCAGCCGAACACCTTGCGCGATCGCATGGCCCAACGCCTTATCGTTGCCGAGCTCAAGGCGCAGGGCCTGGTATGATTCCGTGGTTCGACAAGGATCGGTTGGAGTCGATTCGCGAATGAGCGACACCAAGGATATCTCGGGTTCGAGAACACTCACGTCCAGCCAGCTGGTCGCCTGGGCCGAGGACAACTCACAGGTCATGCGCCTCAGGGCGGGCCGGGATATTCTCCCGGGCGGTTTTCTGGCGTCGTTTGCGCCCGTCCTGGTCGACTGGCGCGCCAGCGATTGGACCTGTGCCTCGCCCTATCTTGTCCTACGGAATGTGAACTGCGGCGGCAATCCGCTGGACCGCAGCGTGGTACTGCAGTCGGCAAGGGTTCCGTTGAACGGCATCGTTTATGCCGAGTTGACGCTGGTGCCCTTTGGTATTGCCGGTAAACACTCCCTGCAAAAACACGCCCAGCTGCGCTTCGTGTTCGATGTGGACAATCAGCCGCAGCTGCTGAACCTGGCCGGTCGCGAGACAGGGACAGATGCCACTCTGCCGGATCTGATCCTCAGCTGGGAGAGCTGGCGGGCGAAAGGGACCAAGTTCAGTCTACGCGGGGGGCTGGACATTGCCGCTTACAGCCTGACCCAGCGCGTATTTGCGGGTCCCCAGCTGTTCCTCGAAGACACCTTGCGTGGTCGGGAATGGTACAGCTATCGCCTGCGCCTGCCGGGTGGCCGTGCGGGCCTCACCGAGCTCCTGCTCGTCGGCCTTGGGTTAGGCGACGGGGCGGCCCGCAGCACCATCTCCGGGTTGCTGAAACAGGCGGAGGGACAGTGGCTCGACCATGCCCCAGAAGGTGATGCAGATGATCCGCAGCTACGCGGTCAGTGGGAGAAGCTGCAGACGCGACTGCAGCAGGCGGCAGCCCCCGAGGATCATCTGGTGAGGATGCCCGACGACGAAGACGGCTACCAACCCCTGGTGCGCTCCTGCGCCACCCTGGCGCGCTATACCGTGCTCACGGCCGCGGCACGGCTGTTGGCTCAGGGTCACGACGACGAGGCAGTCCGCAAGGCGCTGCCGAAGTTCGACTTGCCGTCACCCGAGCCGTGGATGAAGGAGATGGCCCACGCGGACCTCAACGGCGTCTTCTTGCGGGCGCCGATGGCGGTGAGTTTTCTGGTCCGCCGATCCGAGCTGCTACCCGGGAACATCCCCAAAGAGTTGGCGAGTGCCGGCCTGCTGGAAATGCGCAATGGCCGCCCGCGCATGACGCGCTTCGCCTACGGCAAGCGAGCCCCCTATGGGCGCGACGGCGTGGCGGATGATGGAACTTAGGATAACTGTTGGCGCAGCGAATCGACCACATGGCGCACACCTCGATGCGCTATCCAGACGGCAGATTCGGCGCGATTATGTTGGATAAAGCAATCTTCTTTGAAACAGATACTTATTGACGTTAGTTAGAGTCTTTTATTTACTTGATGCACGACTGCAGGGTGATGAACCCTCGATTTGCCCTCGGCACTCGGCTATTGAGCATTTAAGAAATAATGGGTTAGCGCCCGGCGTTTCCATCCAGTATCTTTCGATAACCAGACTCAGACAGCTCAGCGCAGATCGCTGAGGCCGTAAAGTCAACCGCCAACCCCGGTTGATGATTGCTTGCGGCCGGGACGCAGCGTCAAGCGCGATAGAGACCACTGAGTCGGCCTCGACCCCGTTCGCATAATACCGTTAGGAGGATTCAACTATGACCCGTGAAGTCGTCGTACTCAGCGCAGTTCGTTCCGGCATTGGCACTTTCGCTGGCGGTCTCAGCCAGATCGAGCCCCATGAGCTGGCCGGTCAGGTGATGAAAGAGGCCATCCGTCGCTCCGATGTTGACCCTGCCGCGATCAACTATGTCACGGTGGGTAACTGTATTCCGACCGATTCGCGCTACGCCTACGTGGCGCGCGTCGCCTCCATCCAGGCCGGCCTGCCGATGGAGTCGGTGGCAATGGCCGTCAATCGCCTGTGCAGCTCGGGTCTCCAGGGCATCGTGACCAGTGCGCAGAACGTAATGCTCGGCGATTGCGACTATGCGATTGGCGGCGGTGTCGAAGTGATGTCGCGCGGGGCCTATCTATCCGCTGCGATGCGGTCCGGGGCCCGCATGGGAGACAGCCCGATGATCGACGGTATGGTTGCCACCTTGACCGATCCGTTCGGCGTGGGCCACATGGGTATCACCGCCGAGAATCTTGCAGAGAAATGGAACATCAGCCGGGAAGAGCAGGACGCGTTTGCCGCAGAGTCTCATCGACGCGCTGCAGCGGCCATCGAGGCGGGGCATTTCGCCTCACAGATTACGCCGATCACGATCAAGAGCCGCAAAGGCGACATAAGCTTCGCGACCGACGAGCATGTCAGGCCCGGGACGACCGTGGAGAAACTCTCCACGATGCGCCCGGCGTTCAAGAAAGACGGGACCGTCACGGCCGGTAATGCATCAGGCATCAACGACGGCGCCTCGTTCTTCGTGCTCGCCGCGGCCGACGTCGCTGCCAAATCCGGTTACAAGCCCATGGCGCGTCTTGCGGGCTATGCCGTTGCCGGCGTACCCAACGAATTGATGGGTGAGGGACCGATCCCGGCTTCGCGCCTGGCGCTCAAGAAGGCCGGCCTCAGCCTCGATCAGATGGACGTCATCGAGTCCAATGAGGCCTTCGCTGCCCAGGCGCTGGCGGTCGCCAAAGGACTGGAACTGGACTTGGCAAAGACCAATCCGAATGGCGGTGCCATTGCGCTGGGACACCCGATCGGCTGCTCTGGCGCATTCATCGCCACCAAGGCGATCTACGAACTCCACCGCACCGGAGGCCAATATGCGCTGGTCACCATGTGCATCGGTGGCGGCCAGGGCATTGCTACGGTATTCGAGAGGCTCTAACGATCAAGGGTGCGAGAGCGCAGCGCACCGCACAATAACGGCATCGGGTGCGTTAGGGCTCACGCCTGACGCACCCGATGCAAATTTGATTCTGCTGATCGCCCAGACTGAAACAGACCGGAAAGGTATCGGAAATACGTTGAAGCCGCCGGTGACTACCGCAGCGTTTGCTTCAGCTGCTGGTGTTCATCCAGCAGGCGATAGGCGGTGTGATACTTTTTTATGTCAGCAACATACTTGACCGTCTCCCGCCCGATCAATTTACCCGCTGCCACTTCGACATTGCCGAACCAGCGGTCCTGGTCCAGCCCCATCTCGGCAGCAAGCCGACGCATCTTGCGGACATTCGCGGGACCCGCGTTATAAGAGGCCCAGACAAACGCCATACGGTCCGCGGGATCGATGTCGGCCTCTGAAAAATAGCGATCACGCAGGAACGCCAGGTATTTGGCCCCTGCATGCACATTATTCTCCGCTGTGTGGATATCCGGGATACCGACGTTCGGATCTTTCGCGGTACTGGGCAACAGCTGCATCAGGCCAACCGCCCCGCGACGGCTGCGGCGCTTCTGGTCCAGGCCGGACTCGTGGTAGGCCTGCGCGAGCAGGGCCAGCGGATCGATGCCGTACTTTTCGCCATAGCGCTTGAACAAGGCCATCACACGCTCGAGCTTTTCACGTTCGCTGGCGCTGGTGGGGTTCGTAATCCAGCGGGTCTCGGTCAGATATTGCTTACTCAGCACGTTGCCCAGCAGCGTGCCTTTCTTGACTCGCCCCAAAAACTCTCCCAGGCTGGCCTGCAGCTGGGGGTTATCGGGGCGTACGGCCCAACCGACATATCCGCCCGCGTTGAGCAGCACATCCTCTTGCACCACGATGTCTTTGAAGATCTGGGACCACAGACGGGCCTTGTAGTCATCGATAACGCTCAGCTGCACGATTCCGGCGTTGACCATTTCGAGAATGTCCTCGCTGTGCAGCAGGGGATCGGCCTCGCGGATCTTCACGGGTGGCCTGCCCTGCGCCTCGAGCCGAGTGTTCAACTGCCGCAGGTGCTCTGCATAGCTGCTACCACGTAACACATGGACCTCCTGCCCCGCGAGATCGTCGATGCTGGTGAGCGGATCGACATCGCGGTGGCGTACCACGACCTCGTCTACCGACATCCCCTTACCCGACAGCATGGCGACCCTGGCCTCGCGTTCGGGCGTTAGCGTCAGCATAGCCGCGGCAACATCACCGTGGCCCGCAAGCAGTTCGGGAATCAAGCGATCGAAGGTCACCGGCAGGAAGCGGACCCGGACCTTGTCGGCCGCCTTCTTGATCCCCTTGTTGAGAAACTTTTCATACTCGCGCAAGAGTTTGGCCTGCAGGCCCTCGATCTTCGCCCCCGACAGGAAGAAATCGGTATTGCTCGGCACGACCAGGGCACGCAGAATCTTTCGCTCCCGGATCTGATCCAGATCACCGCTGAACGCCTCCGTCGGCAGTGAAATTGCCGCAGTCTTAGGCGGAGGGGCCGGCGTATCTACCAGCTCCTTACCGCTTTCGGGCGCGGGGGAACAGCCGGTGATGGCCCAGGCAGCAAGCAACACTGTGGCCCTCAGCGGGCGGGATAATGGGACGCTCAACATCGCTTGCTCTCTTTTCTTCTGACGCTACCGCGGGCTCGATCAGTCCCAGCGCGATTCTGCCTCGCGACGGCTGAACGCCACGACGCGGCCATCGGCCAGCAGTTCCCGGATGCGCCAGGGTACACCCTCCGCATCGAGCTCTACGAGGCCAATGCCGCTGCCGTTGAGCAGCCGCCTGCCATGCGGCGTCCCCTCGGGCTTGCGCGGAACGACCCGCATACGGCGCCGCCGGGTGAACCAATTCAGCGGCGAGCGCGGCGAATACAACCAGCGGTTACCCCGGTCGAGCACCGCGAGCAGGCGTGCGGGAAACGCATTGCGTGTCCCGCTGCTGCAGATCTGCCATATGTCCGGACCACGTATGCGTCCGCGCAGTTCGACATCGTAGACAAAGGAATAATGCACGTCACCCGACAGGACGACAAAGTGCCGCGGGGTCTTCGGATGGCGAAAGACATTGAGGATGGCATGCGCTGCGCCGGGGTGGGCCATCCAGTTTTCCGCGTCGACCAGCAGCGGATGGCCAAACCAGGTGAAGATGCGCTGGATGGCCTCGATCAGCTTCACGCCGAAGATCGGTGCGGGCGATACCAGCAACACCGCCGGCAGGCCGCGCAGGGTCTTCTGCAAATCGGCCAACGCCTCCCAGTCCATCAGACCGGACGGCTTGCGCGCAGCCGACTCCGAGCGCCAGCGATGCGTGCGGCTGTCGATCACCACCAGGGGCGGCGTGGTCGGCCAACTGTAGTGCCAGTCATCGAAGCGCAGCAGTCGCTCGATGCAGGCCGCATGCGCGTCGCTGCCCGGCGTACTGAGGCTGGACTGCAGCTGCCCCAGGATATCGTTGTCGAATGCCGCCGGGTCGTTACCCCACCCCTGGTTGAGCAGATACGCGATCAGCGCATTGCCGATGACCCGATTCGAGAACGGGTGGTCATAGGCCGCCTCCTCCCATTCACGGCTCAGGTTCCAATCGTCGGTGATGTCATGATCGTCGAAGATCATCGCCACCGGGAGGTGCGCGAACAGGCGTCGCACACTCGCCAGCTCGGTGATGAAGGCCTCGATCGCGCGGCCTTCCGACGCATATAGCTTACGCGATGCGGTATCCAGCCCCGGCGGCGGATCGCGATCGATCCCCGCCCAGGGGGCCGGCGACCAGACCAGCAGATACATCGCCAGCACCTCGGCCAGCGTAATCAGGTGATTGTGTGCGCTGTCGGTGGTGAATACTGGCTTCTCGACCCCACCGAACAGCACCTCGATCGGCGCGTAATTGCGCTTGCGGCGCGGCAACAGCTTCTCTCGGTGGTAGTAGCCGTCCGGGTGGCGATACAGCGCCTGCGAATCGGTCAGACCAGTCTCCCCTGCCCCAGAAAGGGCCTCGACCGGCAGGCCGAGCCGCGCGATCAGCTGGTGAATGGCACGCAGCATTGGCCCGGCTACGTCGTCCGTGTAGATCTGATCGCCCGACAGCACCAAGGCCGATGGCCAGGCTGGCAGTTCCTGCTCTGACACCCGGGCCGACGACGTCGCGTCGTGCGCTGCGCGACCCGTCGCCAGGCAACGCGCGAGCAGGCGGTCGGCCTGCACCAGACCATCGCGACCCGGAAAGTGCGGCTTGCGGCAGGAGCCGTGTAGCACCGAACCAACCCGGCTCGGCAATAGGAAGCCGGGCGAAGGCTTGCCCGGATAGCAGAGATCGGGGGCCCACTCCGACCAGTCCTGCCAGCCCCTCTCCTCACCCGCCAGCGGTTGCAGCGCGAGCGTGTAGCCGATCCAGCGGTCATAGGGCAGCGCCTCGCCCAACGCCAGCTCGATCAGCAGGTAACGCAGATGGTCGCCCGCCGTCAGCGAACGGCAGGCCGCGGTACCCGGCTCGAGCGCATAGCTGCGCGGCGACGCCTCACCGCATGCCAGCGTCAGCCGGGCGCGGACCGGTCCACGCAACGCGAGCCAGAGGGTCACCCGCTGCGCAGTAAGCCGACGCAAAATCGGACCGGCCAGCACCAACGGTAATTCCGACGCGTTCATCGATTTCCTGTTCCACGGATCACAACCCCATGGAATTCAACGCGATCCGGCGCGTCACCAAGGTCCTTTGGTCCCATCGCCCTGGAGCCTATATCCTTCGTCCGGCGCACGCCGGGCCGCGAGTGCAGAAAGCCGTGGTGAATCGCTTGCCCGTCTATGGGCTGCGGACCGCGATAGGCCGGCGGCGAAACACGGTGTCATTATTCGAAGTGGGGTCATGTAGGCTCACACCAATTGTATGTTTACACACTTAACTGTCTGGCAGCCGTTAGCCGTCCGGTGAGATTTTCAGGCTAGACCTTGGAGGGTCGACATGGCGCTGGCAGTGCTGGCGATTCTGGGTGGTTTCGCGCTCTTGATCTGGAGCGCCGATCGGTTTGTGGAAGGCGCGGCCGCGACGGCCAAGCACGTGGGCATGCCCTCGCTGCTGATTGGCATGGTGATCGTGGGCTTTGGCACCTCTTCGCCGGAGATGGTCGTTTCCGCCATGGCCGCGTTGGACGGCAGCCCCGAACTCGCCCTGGGTAACGCGCTGGGCTCCAATATTGCGAATACCGGTCTAATCCTGGGCATCACCGCGCTGATTGCGCCAATCGCCGTGCATTCGAAGATCGTACGCCGCGAGCTGCCGCTGCTGTTGATGGTCAGCCTGCTGACTGGCGCCATCCTCTGGGACCACGCCATCACGCGCCAGGAATCCCTGGTGTTATTGGGTGGATTTTTCGGCCTGATCGGCTGGACGGTGTTTACCGGCTTGCGCCACCGCGAAGACACGCTCGCGGCGGAAATGGCGATCGAAATGGAAGCACGCACCATGCCGCTGGGAGGCGCGCTGTTCTGGCTGGTGGTCGGAATGATGCTGCTGATCGTGAGCTCCCGCTTCCTGATCTGGGGTGCCGTTGCGGTCGCCCAGGCACTCGGTATCAGTGACTTTGTGATCGGCCTGACCATCGTTGCGCTGGGCACCTCTCTGCCGGAGCTGGCGGCCTCGGTGATCGCTGCGCGCAAGGGTGAGCACGATATCGCTATCGGCAACATAGTCGGCTCCAACATGTTCAACCTGCTCGCGGTGATCGGTATCGCCGGGGTGATCGCGCCCATGTCGTCGATTGCCGCCGAGGTGCTGTACCGGGACTGGAGCACCATGGTCGCTCTGTTCATTGCCGTGTTCATCATTGCCTATGGCTTTCGCGGCGAAGGACATATCAACCGCATCGAGGGCTTCCTGCTGGTGACAGCTTACGTCGCCTATACCGCTTATCTGCTGATCACGATGACGGGCGCGTTTATCTAACCCGCTTATCTCACCCTACGCGGGTGGTCATGGGCGTTGTTTCAACTTCGTAACAATTAACCTGGAAATCTCATCGGCTGGTGAAGACGCGAGGTCTCTTCATGGCTTTGCGCGCACGTCACCGCGTAAAGCACCGCACAGCGTGATTCGACCACGGTGTAAAAAAATCTGACAGCGGCATCATCCGGGTCGTCTGCAAACCGCGATCTGCAGCTCGCCGGATAAGCCCGATCGATCAAGATCTCCCGCAACATATCAAAGGTTAATAATAAACCGCGTTTTCGTCGTTTCCCGGCGCGTTTTTGGCGGATTTTGGCCCGAATAAGGCAGTCGATCGATAGGTGATTTCCCCAGGTACCCAGGTGTCGACATATTTAACACTCCCGGGAATGGCAAGGTAGCTTCGGAACATGTCTTTCCCGGGAATACAACAACTTACTTGCGCTGGCATAAACGATGCATCACCCGGTGCAGCACGATGCCGTGCTTCATCGACTCGCCGGACGGGGACTCTCGTTCGGCAAGAACAAAGAACTTACGAGGATCGACTAATGAAGAGATTTCAAATGATGACCCTGGCCGCAGCTGTCTCGATGGCGCTCGGCATGAGCTCGGTTGCTTACGCCAACCCCAACAACAACATCGAGTCGGAAGAAGGTGGCCAGAACAACTCGGTCACTACCACCGGCGCTGACAGCGGCGCAACGGCGGCTGAGAACGCAACGGCCCAAATCGATAACAGCGATAACAGCGACAACAGCACCAACGACGCGAGCGACAACAGCACCAACGACGCGAGCGACAACAGCACCAACGACGCGAGCGACAACAGCACCAACACCGCTGACAGTTACAACGACAACAGCAACAACAGCGATAACAGCGTCGCCGACAACGACGACAACAGCAACAACAGCGACAACAGCGTCGCCGACAACGACGACAACAGCAACAACAGCACCAACACCGCTGACAGTTACAACGACAACAGCGACAACAGCGACAACAGCGACAACAGCGACAACAGCAACAACAGCGACAACAGCAACAACAGCGACAACAGCGTCGCCGACAACGACGACAACAGCAACAACAGTGTCAACACCGCTGACAGTTACAACGACAACAGCGACAACAGCGACAACAGCGACAACAGCGACAACAGCGACAACAGCATGAACGTCGCCGCGTCGGGCGAAGAGAGTGTAGCCGCCGGTAACGATGCCACGGTTACCACCACCGAGATTGAAGCCGAAGGTAGCGATTCGATTGCGGCACTCGGTAACGTTTCTGTGAACCAATCGGAGCTGATGGGCGAAGTTAGCGGCAACAACGTGAACTTGAACGCAAATGGTGGTCCTCCAGGGAGCGCTGTCACGTTGACCTATAACGCCGACAACAACATCAGTAGCTCGTTCAACGGGTTCTCGGGTCAGAACCTATCCGCCCAGAATACCGGCGCCAATGCTCTGATCCAGCAGCAGGTGACCTTCCAGGGCAACATCAACGCGGGTGCTGCCGCGGCGGGTGAAGGCACTCGGTAATCGCTGCAGCTGCATAGCGAGGTGAGGTACCGGCGGATGTCTCGGCATCCGCCGGTCAACCAGCCTGAATGAACGTATTAACTTTAGGAGTCGGCAGATGAACCGCAAGCTGGCTTGGGTGCTTATCGCGTGTGCCGTGGGGATGTCCTTCGGATTGAGGGCCGAATCCACGGTCAGCATCACGGAAGGAGACACACTGATGCTCGAGGCGGCCCTCAGCGAGGATGACCTCGCGGGTAATCGGGGCGAGGGAGTCGCCATGGACGATATGACCCTCAACGAGATAGACATCGACGGCAGCAATCACGGCAACACCGTGATGAATTCCGTCACGGGCCAAAACTTTATCGGCAACGGCGCCTTCAATGGTGCGAGCGGGATGTTCGACACTATCCAGAACAGTGGCAACAATGTCCTGATCCAGAACGCCACCATCGTCAATATCAACATGTCGGATTGATGGATGAGCGTGCTACACAACAACAGGCGGAGGGGCTTTAGGGCCCTGGCCCGCGTTCTGGGCTTCGCAGCGGCGCTCGTCTACCCGACGTTCGCCGCTGCCCTTTCTATGGTCTTACCGACCGCCGGTGCGGGCGGGACCTTCACGGTCGACGTCGTCAGTTTCAAGGAATCACGTTTTCAGACCATTCTGCGCCAGCAGTACGATTACAGCTGCGGCTCGGCCGCCGTGGCCTCGCTGTTGAGCTTTCACTACAACGACCCTAAGTCCGAGATCGAGGTGTTCAAGGACATGTGGGAACGCGGCGATCAGCAAAAGATCCAGCGCGAGGGTTTCTCGCTGCTCGACATGAAGACCTACCTCGAGAGCAACGGCTATCGCGCCGATGGCTATCGCCTGCCGCTGGACCGGCTGGTCAAGGTCGGCGTGCCGGCGATCACACTGATCAACAACAACGGTTACATGCACTTTGTAGTCATCAAGGGGGTCTCCAATGACGAGATCCTGCTCGGTGACCCGGTGCTCGGCGTCCGCAAGCTGCCGCGCGATGAATTCGACGCCATGTGGCAGGGCGGGATCGTGTTCCTAATCAAGAACAAGGCCAAAATCGCGCGCGCAAGTTTCAATCGCGACACCGAATGGCAGACGGTTGCGGAAGCACCGTTGGATGTGGGCAAGGCGATGAGCGTGCGTTCTCTCGCCGATTTCAACCTGCTGCTGCCGGCTCGTTCGGACTTCTGACGGTGGCAAGGATCACGTGACCGTGAAACAGCAGACGATCAAACACCTCCCTGCCCTGGCCGTGACCAGCGCGCTGTTCGCGCTGGGCGTCGGGCTTACGTCTGCCGGACTGATCACCGGCGGCGCTATCCCGCGGCTTCTGTCGGGTGATACACAGGCGTCGGCTGCACCGCGGCAAGATGAGGTGCAAACGCCGCAATCCGGCCACCAGGCGCTCAGCGAACTGGAGCGTTCCCTGCAGCGGCTTTCGGCGCCGAAAACGCACAATGAGCCGCATGATCACCGCGCCAGCCCGGAACGCGTGCAGTGGATGCTGTCCGAATCGAGCGCCGGCCGCACTGACCGCTTGGCAGTGGAGACGGGCCCGCGCATCGCGGGTCGGATCGATCGGCCAGCCACGCAGGGCGGCGCCGCGGCGTTCATCGCCAGCGTCGCGGTGGATCTGACCCGGATCGGGCACGACCTTGGCGTGGCGGCGCCGCGCAAGGACACGCCCAAGATCGGCGTCGCTATGCTGGATACCGCACTGCAGCGCTTCGACCGCGTCAGCGGCCCGGTCGCCAGCGACACCTTCGCACGCGTCTATCTGGGACTTTCGGAGATGGTGCCGAAGCTCTCCGACAGCGTCGCCTATCATCAAAGCGTTCCCAAGGCAGACCTGCGTGCACAAGTCATCGAAGCGCGCACTGCCGCATCGCTCGCGGCGTATCCGACGCTGACGACCGCGGGTCCGCTAACCACCCAGATCCACAGGCAGACGATCACGGCACCGCGCCTGTTGGACGAAATGCTGACGGGCGATACCGCAATGCTCGACGCGGCCCCAATGGAGATCGCCGGCCTTACGGCGCCCGTTGAACAGCTGGCGCTGGGCGCCATGACGGCCGCCCCAAAAGACCTCGGCAGCGCGCTGCCATATGACGAGGCGCAGCTGGCGCTGGATGACATCGATATCGATGCACTGGGTGATACCGGCCTGGCCAGCCTGGAGTCGCCAGTCGATGCCGAACAGCTACAGGAGACGCGGGCCGGCTTCGTGCTCGATAACGGCGTCCAGATCGATTTCAACGTCACCCGCCTGACCGTGATCGAAGAACTCGGCCAGCCGGCGTTGAACCTGACGAATATGCCGCAGGGTCTGAATCAGGCCTCGCTCTCGCGCGTTACGGCCGGCCAGGAGGGCAATACTCGGGTGATGACGCAGACCCAAGGCATGGCCGCATTTTCGGTGGTGCAGAACAGTCTCGACAACCAGGCGATCTACGACATCACGACCATCAACGTCGATATCAAGAACCTCGGGCTGCAAAGCCTGGATTTCGTGCCAGAGAGCCTGCGATCCGATGCGGTCCCGGCTGTCTTGAAATAGGCCGCGACCCTCTCCCCGGCAGCGCACAAGATGGCCGGCGGGCCCGGGTAAATCTCTCGTACTGGGAAGGTCCTTCACGAACTTGCCGTCAAGGGCGTTTATAGCGGGTTCGTGCATGGCATCTAATTGAAAAGATGATATATTTCTGTAAAGGACTACGTTGCCAAGAAGTAATATAAAGATGCCTAACAAACCTGTATTGTTTGTCGTCAGCCTGGTGTTAAGCACCTTGGTCGTAGGCGCCGCGGCGCAATCTCAGGGCGATCAATTCTCCGGCATCAAGCAGCAGCTGACGGCCGAGAAGGAGGCACTCGAATCCGAAGAACTCAAGAAACTGATTGCGATCGAGCGGCAAAAACTGATGCAGCAGCTCCAGGCCCTGGAGGCGCTGGAGGCGCGGGTTCAGCAGCTCGAAGGCGACAAACCGGCCGCGGCTCCGGCCGGCCAACCGCAGCAACCCAAACCCAAGGCAGCGCCGGCGGCGGCCGTCGCGGCGAAGACACCCTCAGAGCCCGGTGCGGCATCCACCGGCTCGGTCGGCGAAGCCCAGAAGGAAGAGGCCGAAAAGGAGCGGGTCAGCGACGCGCGCAAGGTGGCCGCCTTGAGCGACGATGTCCGCGGTATCCTCACGCCACGCGGCACGCTGACGCTCGAGCCGTCCCTGAAGTACACCCAGACGTCTACCGACCGCGTGTTTCTCGAGGGCTTCGGGCCCTTGGTGCTGCCTAGCTTCTTTCTCGGCGTCATCGATATCCGTGAGACCGACCGCAAGACCTGGATCGCCGCGCTCACGGCGCGCTATGGGGTGACCAACCGCCTGCAGGTCGAGGTCAAAGTGCCCTACGTCTGGCGCGACGACAGCACGCGCTCGCGACCGATCTCGCAGTCGCTGTTCTCTGACGATGTGTTCGATGCCGACGGCAACGACATCGGCGATGTCGAATTCGCGGTCGACTATCAGATCAACGACGGACTGGGTGGGTGGCCGTTCTTTACCGGCAGCCTGCGCGTCAAGACGGACACTGGTACGGATCCTTATAGTGTCGAGACCTTCGATGTGCTCGTGCAAGACCCTGACGATCCCAACGGCGGTTGTCTGGAGAATGACGACGGCGAGTGCCTCATCCAGCGCTTTCCGAAGGAACTCGCGACCGGGACCGGCACCTGGAGTGTTCAGCCCAGCCTCACCTTCCTCTACCCGACCGACCCGGCGGTCTTTTACGGCACCGTCGACTACAGTTTCAACCTGGAGCATGATTTCGGCGGCGACATCGGCAAGATCGACCCAGGCGATGCGCTCGGCCTCAGCGGCGGCATGGGTTTTGGGATCAACGACAGGTCTTCGTTCAGCATCGGCTTCTCGTACAAGCACGGATTCGATACCAAGCAAGGGGGCACAAAGTTGAAGGGCTCCGATTATGACATCGGCCAGATGCTGTTCGGTTACTCCTTCCGCATGACACAAGACACCAATGTCAACCTGTCGGTGGGGGTCGGTGTGACCGACGATGCCCAGGACTTCGAGCTTAATCTGCGCGTTCCGACGAACTTTGCGCTCTGAGGGCCGCACACAATGAAGAGACATACCTTGGTACTACTGACCGTGGTCGTGGCCGGCTGCGCCGGCACGCAGGAAGGCGGACAGGGGGGCGCAGAGAATCCGTCGGAGTACTGCCGTAGTCAGGGCATTGCAGAAGGCACGGACGGCTTCCGCAACTGCGTGAGCAACTACATCCATCAGTACTGTATGTCACAGGGCCTGACCATTGGTACCGAGGAATACGCCAGCTGCGAGGCCAGCCTGCGCAACGCGAGTTTCCTGCGTCAACAGCTGCAGATGCGCGGTCTGTAGATCGTATATTCGGGGTGGTGGTGCGATCAGCGTACCGCACCCGATTCGATAGCGACCAGCGTGCGGTGCGCTACGGCTTGCGCTTACGATTTGGTCGAGACCGTCTCCAATAGCCTTTCCCACCAGTGCGCGGGCTCGATCCCATAGAGCAGATACTGCAGCAAGACGAAGACACCTGCGATTAGCGCGGCGACCAGGAGCAGCAGCGCCAGGCTCGCCCAGAAGTGGCCGGGTTCCGGTTCGTACTGCACGGCCGGCCGATCCTCTATCGGGTCGGGGTCGGGCGCTCGACCTGATCGCTCGTTCTGCGCCCTTCTCAGGGAATCAAGTATGCGGGACATTGGGCCTCATCTTCAGCTGCCTGATGCAGCCAGTCTGTTCTGCAGCAGGATAAAGGTACGCGGCCCTACGACCCCGTCAGGCCTCAGGCCCTGCTCGCGCTGGAACTTTTTCACGCGCGCGACCAAGGGTTCGTCGATCACATCACCGCTGGTGGTCTTGCCCTCGATCTGATCGATGGCGCGACGCAGCCACAGCGCCGGCGGACCCGTCGTGCCCAAGACAAGATTGCCTTTGAAATCACCCGCCCGGCGCCAGAGCAGTAGAAACTTGCCGTCCCAAACCTCGCCCAGCGCGGTTGCGGGAATCACGTGTCTGCGGTCGAGCACATCCAGCACCACGCTGTCGGGGCTCGCCTTCATCACCACGGCGTAGGACGACACCTCGCCGATGGTCAGATACAGGATCGCTGGCCGATCATAGCGATGCAACCCTGCCAGACCGCTCGCCTCGTTGAGACAGCTGAGGCCCTGTTCCGCCGCACTCCGACAGAAATCCAGCCCGGGCGACGTATCTTTAACGCCCCACATGGAGAGCAGCTTGCGCTCAGCATAGCGTCGCGTGTAATCGTCGAGCGTCTGATCGCCGGGCAGCCCCGAGGGGCGACCGTCCATAGCTGGTGATGTTACTGTTTCTGCTTTTTTCGGGACGGCTGCCGCAGATGGTGATGTTACTGACTGCGGCACCGCTGGCGATATGGGTGACGGCGGCGTCGCTGCGGCGTCGCCCCCGGCAGTGCTGTCCGCCGAGCCCGCTAGGCTATCGCCCGGGACCGCCGGCGCCTGCTGCATGATAATTGGGGGCTCGACCTCGACCGACGCGGTTTCTGCAGCAGCGGACGCCATCTGGGTATCGGCCGCGATCGGCGTGCGGTCCGCCGCAGGGGTTTCCAGTGCGGTGTCGAGCCCGTCCTGAGGCGCCGCCGGGTCGGACATCACCACCCCAGACGGGGTTTCCGGCGTCGGCGCTGGTGTGATTGGGGCCGTGCGCTCCACTGCGGGTATCTCGGGCATCGCCGGCCGCTGGGCCGGTGGTGCAGTGGCAGACTGCGGAGGCGGCGCGTTCGCCGCCGGCGGCCTCCCGCCTTCGATACCCTGCAGGTCCGCCACACGGCTATCGAACCAGGGACGCACGGCCCCCAGGTTCATCCAGTAGGCCGCGCCGAATGCCACCGCGGCCAGCATGACGACCGCACCGAACACCATAGCCGCCTTGCCGATCCCGCCGCGTGATGACTCGCCGTTGCCGAGCACGCGCCGTTCGGCGTCCCCGATGATCTTGGCGTCTATCTTTTCCGCAGAACGCTGGTAGGCACTGAGCAAGGCCTTGTCGCACAGCACATTGATCAGGCGCGGCACGCCCTTGGAGAAGGCATAGATCCTGCGGATCGCCGATGCCGTGAACGGGATGTCCTGCGCGCCGGCCACCTCGAGGCGCCGCTCGATGTAGGCACGAGTCTCGCTCTTGTTCAGGGGCCCTAGGTGAAAACGCGAGGTGATCCGCTGTGACACCTGGAGCAGTTCCGGGCGCTTGAGCATGTCGCGCAGTTCAGGCTGCCCGATCAGGAAGATCTGCAGCAGCTTGTCGGTATTGCTCTCCAGATTGGTTAGCAGGCGGATCTGCTCGAGCAGCTCGTGGGTGAGATTCTGGGCCTCATCAACGATCAGGATGGTCTTGTGTCCAACCGCATAGACCTGCAGCAGAAAGCGATTGAGATTGTCGATCAGATTCTTGTTGGAGTCGCGGTTGCCCTCGATCACCAGGTCCAGTTCATCGCAGATCGTCAGCAGGAACTCGTTCAGCGTGAGCACCGGATTGAGGATCAGGACAACCTCTGTCTTCGGCGGGAGCCGCTCGAGGAAGGTCCGGCAGATCGTGGTCTTCCCGGTGCCGACGTCACCGCTCAGCAGGACGAAACCGTTACCGCCACTGGCCGCACCGTAATCGAGATGTTCCAGCGCCGCGCGATGACTCTCGCTCAGATAGACAAATCGCGGGTCCGGGGTGATCGAAAACGGATGTTCTCTGAGACCGAAGTATTGCTCGTATGCGTACGTGGTGCTCACAAGAATCCTGACTTCAAGAGACTGCAATCTTGATGATGACGACTACGCATGATTATCGGATCTTGCAGTGGGCATTGTCTAACGCCGCAACACGGCGCCTTCCAGATTTTGCGTCCAGGGGAATGAAAAGTTTAGTCGAGACGGGCCGTAAATGGCGGAATCCGGCTGCGGCCTAAGCGCCAAGGCCAATACCGCACCCGACCGCTACTGTGCGGCGGCCATGACCTCGCTCAACGCCAGCAGGCCAGCCTGCGAGGGGGCATCGATGTCGATGATCTGCAGACCAGCCCAGTACGCATCCGGCTGATTGGAGTCGGATCGCCACAGCACCATTAGGCCCGCGGTAAACCGCTTGCTCTGGCCATCGGGGCCGGTCGCACGACACTCCACTTGATAAAGATTTTCTATCTCGATAGCGTGCGGCGTCAGCAGCATCAGGCCACCCGGCGATAAATTGACGACTTCGCCCAGCCGGTCGCCGCTGACCTGATCGATCAACTCGGCGCGCCAGCCCTTGGCATCGAGTGCAATGCGGGTATGCTGTCTCTTTTCCACGCGGTGTCTCCCAAAGGCCGGCGTCAGGTGCGATTTTCGAGGTTTTGCAGGGCACGCCGCAGGGACGACTCGACGTAAGACGTGCCGGTGGCATGCAGTACGTGCGCGCCCTCCTTGTCGAAACGATTGGCGAGCTCTCGCAGCGGCATGACCAGCGCCTTGGCGCCCGCCTGATCGACGAACAGGAATCGCTCGGTCTTCGGGTTGAACCAGGAGAGCTTGACGACCTGATCCGCATCTTCGCCCTCACTATGAAAGGTCACCCAGCTGCCGGGCGGCAGCTGCGGCAGGCGCTTGAGCAGCGACTTGCCGTCCTTGGAGAGCTTGATCTTTGCTGGCGGAATGGCGGATGTCGCGGCCGGCGCGCTGGCGACATGCGGGATGTCGGTCAGCACGATCTCCTCATCCGGCGAAAACAGCTCGAAGAGCTGTTGCACTTTGCTTTCGTAATGCGGGATGGCGTCGCCGAGCCGCTGTCCCAGCTCATCATGCAGGGCCTGTAGGTCGCCATCGTCCGGCCGGGTGCCGGTGGCCAGGCCATCGATGAAGGTGCGCAGTCGCCTACCCAGCTCCTGGGCGCCCTGCCAGTTGGGGGTGTTGATGTTGCCGTTGCTGCGCAGGTAGAGCAGTGTCAAGTAATCGGTCCAGGGACCGGTCATGAAATCCTGATAGCGCTGCGGCGCCGCTGCCGCTGTCAGGAAAGCCTGCGCAATCTGGCCCGCCATCTCGCGCGCCTCTTCCAGCCGCGCCTTGCCTTTTTCCGTCTCCAGCGTGCGGACTTCGCGCGTCTGCTGACGCTCGGACAGCAGTTGGATATCGGCCGACAGCTCGGCCTCGAGTTGCTCGAACAGCTGCGCGGAATACTCCCCGGTGTGTGAAATGGAATCGACCACCCACTGCAGTTTGGGATACATGCCACGGGTGAGGTCGCGCTCGTCCACCCAGCGCAACCCCGCCTCGACCATCTTGTCGAACAGGCGCCGCGCCGGGTGATCCGGATGCCTCAGGAAGCTGCGGTCGCGCACCGCCAGTTTGAGGTAAGGTGTGTGCAGATGGCTGAGCAGGGCCTTGACGGTATTGGCCAGGCGGTCGTCGTTGAGCATGGCCTCGAACAGCATCCCGACGATGTCAATAGTGTCTTCATCGACATGACTGAGCTTGTCGTCGCCGACCATCTCCTTGATCCGCTCGCGCTGCGTCGACAGGGCCCTGCGCAGCCTTTCGAGCAGTGTCCTGGAGACGACGACCTGGCGCACACCGGTCTCACGCACGCCGGTCTCGGGGAGTGCAGCAAATTGCTGGATCTGTGGGCTATCGATAACCGCCGCCACCGCGACGGGCGGCGCGGGCGATACCGGGTCGGGACGCAGAGTGGTGGTGCCATCGGGGTTTTGACGCATGCGGCGCGCCGTCAGGAGTTCGCGTATCCGGCCCAGCAATTGATCACCGAGCTCCAGGCCGCTGTCGCCCGCGAGATCTGCGGTCCCCGCCGCTCCACCGTACCCTGCGTCCCGCGCTCCACCCTGTCCCTCTGTGGCAGTTGCTTGGCTTCCTGTTCCTACCCCGGCCGCCCTACCCTGCGCCGCCCCGGCAGGGTGCGGCGCACCGCCCGTGGTAGCACTGCCCCGGTGGCCCGCTGCGCCACCCGAGGTGTGGCCGCCGCCGGCGTATCTCGCGCCGTCAGACCCCGACCGAGCATGCCCCCTGACGCCCTGTGTTGACGCACCTGCCGCGGCCTGGGCATGGCCGATGAAACCACCGAAACCGGGGGCGCCGGCTGCGGCGCTGCCCGTCGGCTGCGCCTTACTGGGTCTGGCCTGGCCCGGCTTGATCTTCACTTGGTACTTGAGATTCGGCAGGATGCCGGCCTGACGCAGCGATTCGTTCAGTTCTTCGTGCCAGGGCGGCGACTTGCGGACCACCTCGCGCTCGAACAGCGTGTAGATCGCCAGCAATACCTCACGCTCAACATTCAGCACATGCGCTGAGCGTTCGAACACATCCACCAGTTGATGCGGCCCGGCGGGCACGTCGGCAAATTCCAAGGCCGGCCCACCGGTCACTACACCCAGGCGCTGCGCCAGGGCGTAATAGAGTTCCTGATGATTTTGTACCGCCTGGTCGGCGATGGTCTGCAGCGCCAGGCTGCGCTCATAGGCGTCTTTGCTGACCAGGCTCAAGACCTCCGCGCCCGGCGCGTCTTCGCGTTCGGCGGGACGCATGAACTTGAACAGATCGCGGAAGAGGTTCTCGTTGAACAGCGATACGACCTGTTCCTGCTTCAACCACAACTCGCGTTTGCCCTCGAAGAAACGGACCTGGATCACGTTGCTCTCGGCCTTCTCGGCATACTCGAGCATTACCTCCCCAGCGGATTCGAAAAGGTCTTTCATCATGCCCTGCGCGGCAGGCACGATGTCTCCGCGCCAGGTCGTCAACAGGGCCTTTATTTGTTCCTTTCTCACGGATTGCGTTGGATCCGAATCACTGCGACAAGTGTAACGATGACAATTTAAAGGGCTGTCGTCCAGAAGCAAACAGGTTGCAGGGTCGGGACAGATCGGACGGCACCGTGTGAGAGAAATCGCATTGGAACTCGCACCCTGAGATTGGGAAGCAGACTCTGCACTGTACCCAGGCCAGGACGTTTGGCCTTCATCAATCATCGGCCGACATCAGGCGCACCTGAACAGGCAATAGAAGTGGTCAGGCCCTTCGGCTACACAACATAGACTCCTTAATCGCCAGAACCTTTTTACAAAGGGAGTAGAAGTAGGCTTCTAGGAAGCTAATTTCATTTAAAAAACAGCGTTTTACAAGTTTGGCCCTTTAGTTGCTCGGGATGGTCAAGTAGCCAGTCTTCGCCGTAACGCAGTACAGAGACAATCTCACGTGAAGAAGCACCCTCCCCCGCAGAAACCACGCCCCGTGATATGGCTTGGCCTACTGCTGCCTATCATACTCAGCCAGACGGTCTCCTCAGGCCCTACTCTCGGTGACCCCATCCTCGGTGGGCGACTGCTCGTGAAAAACGATGGCCTCGTAACCGCAGAGTTTCTGGGGAGCGATGCGGGCTACTTCAATTCTCTGTATCTGGGCATCCCCGATACAGATGACCGTTTCGTTTTCGACCAATGGACACCGCTGAATCAGGAAACCATCAGCCTTGGGGAATTTTCCGCCGGAACGGACCTGATCTTTCGACTGAATGTGCGCAACACCGGATTGAGTTTCTTTACCGGCGACGCGAATCAAACGACGATGGTCTCGCCCATGCGTTGGCGACGACCATCCTCGACGAAGCAGGCACCTACATCACGACGGTTGGCTTCGAAGACCTTCTCGGCGGGGGCGATCTGGATTTCAACGATTTCGAGTTTCGGTTGACCAACGTGATCGATCCGGTGCTTGTTGCCGCCCCGCCTGTGCTGGCGCTGGGTCTCTTGGGTCTCAGTTATCAGCGCCGCCGGAATAGCGGCTGAGCTGGGTTGGGTCAACTCGCTGCAGAGCAGTCAATCGACCAGACGCTGGCTTTCAGCATAGCTGGCTATGCATGGGTGCAAAAAATGGGGTAGCCATCAATTACGAACCACCCGGTCTGCATTTAGCCTACCTTGTCACTCGATTCCCCGAGGAAGGCATCGACATCACCAACCGGACTATTGCGCAACAGATAGACCCTGAGATTTGTCCGCCGCGAAACATGACCGTTCAGGCTGACCCGCACCGGCTCACGATCGAGAATACCCAAACGCCGGCTGAGACAGTCAGCACGCCAACGTTTGTTGGCCTTTTTTGCGCGCTCTTCCAGCACAATTCGGGTAAGCGCAAACTCGTCGATCGGCTGTTCGTTAAAGACCCGCGTGATGATTTCGCTGCGGGCCTTTTCGAATCCACCTTGCTGAACGCCCATGTCATATAGCGCGGCCAGACAACGCAGGTTGTTTACTGCGACCGGGGAGATACCCTTCATGAAGGAGAGCGTTGACAGCAGTACCTTGCCATATTTGTCATAGGCGTAGCGCAGCATCACCCCGCGAAACACCTCCTCCCGCCCGACTGCCTGGAGATAACCCTTCCAGGGTCGGGACAATCCGTGCTTCGAACTGCCAGTGCTCAAGCCATCGGCCCAACGGACTGCCTTGGCGCGTGATCCGTCCAGAACCTTCCAAAAGGCATGATAGTCTGGGTCGTTATCTTTAAAGCAGATCCTGAGAAGGGGCCCATTCTCGCCGCGAAAACGACGAAACAGTTCCTGCAAGGTACCTGATCCCAGGTTGCACTGTATCGGACCGAACGAGAGACCCGCCCCATCGAAATTGCCAGTCACCTGCTGATACGGATCACCGCTGGTCTCGTATGCGGCAGTGACTTGCATACCGCAATCAAAGGCAGTCTCCGGCTTGATGGGCGGCATGGCGGCCGAGTCCAGTATCTCGAGGTACAAATCACCGCTGGCCGCTGCTACCCGGCTGACATACTTGTCCCGTTTGAGCTCACGCCCGGCCTTGGCAAGTCCCTCGGCATCGGCGCTACCGACGACGATACACCTTCCCTTCGCCCCTGGATTGAGAGAGGTCGCAGGTTCAAGTTGCTTGATAGTAATGGCCGTATCCATGCGATCTCGCAGTATTTGCAGTGCAGCAACCAGCTCGCGGTGTATATGAATTTTTCCCCCGCGGTCGAAGAACTCCTTGACCTTGAAATTGGGTGTTAAGCGGCTGTTGGCAGAGCCGTCAACGATAAAATCGTTGTCGTAAAGAATCTTTGCCATCTTGTTCTCCTCGGAATTCCGTTCAAGTGTCCGACGACGACAACCGAAGACCTAAACCTGTTGAATTGGATTCAATATGAAACCACCTTTTCATCTCAGCATGATCCAACCTGAACTTCTATTTGCTTGAAACCTTGAAGCAATGCATGACCGGCGTTGGTTCACGCGAAAACGCAAATCTGGGTCATCCCGGCATGCAAATCAAAAGTATACCTTGCACTGCTACAAAACATTCAGCGCTGCCGTGCGCAGCGGGTTAATATCTTAATCAGGTTTTCTCACACGCAGGAATCACGCGCCAGGATGCCAGGGGTCTTTGTCAGCTATCGTCGGGATGACAGCCAGGGCTTTGCCGGCCGGCTTGCCGACGACCTCGACGAACTTCTCGGTGACGATCGGGTGTTTCGCGATATCGAGATCCCAATCGGCAGCGACTTCACCGACGTTCTGCACCGTGCCATCGCGGCCAGCGATGCGCTGCTAGTAGTGATCGGGCGGCACTGGACGGCACATTCGGTCGATGGTTTCGAATCTCGCCTGTTCGAGCCGACCGACTGGGTGCGCACTGAAATCGAGGCGGCGTTTGCGCAAGGCAAGCAAGTGATACCGGTGCTGGTCGGTGGTGCGCGTATGCCGGCTGCCAACGATCTGCCAGACAGCATCCGCCATCTCGCCCAGCTGCAGGCGGCGGAGCTCAGCGACCGGCACTGGGACGACGAGATCGACGAACTGGCCGATCGCCTGCGCACTCTGTGCCCCTCGCTGGCCAACGACCGGCCGGCGTCTGATCGCGCGGAGTCACCGGCCGAGGTTTTGCGCCAGCTGGGCGAACGTTTTCTCGACGAGGTGGCGTCGCGTCGCCGTCCGCGCGTGGAGCCCGCTTACAGCCAGCGCCTGTTCGGCTCAATCGGGCGCAGCCTGCGGAAGCTGGCCGGTATGGCGCTGGTCCTGACGCTGATCTATTTCGGCATTCGCCTGTTTGGCGATCAGTCGATGCTCAGCACCCTCGATGCGTTCGAGGCGCGCCTGCAGATCGGCTGGGAGCGCCTGCAGCACTACCTGCAGCGAGTGCAAACAGCGGGTGCGATCTCCTCGCTGGTTCTATCATTCAGAGCATGATTGAATCGGATTCCCTGTCCGCACCTAATCCCCATGCGCTCGGCGCGATGCTGTTGACCGAGTTTGCGCCGGTACTGGTCACGCGCCGGTTCTGTCGCAAACACTGCAGGGAGCCTAGCCTCAATCACCTGACGCCGCCGGTCGAAGACTATTTTGGGCGAGAGTCGATTGGGTCGCGCGAAAAAGAAGAAAGCTAAAGAACGGAAACTGACGCAAAACTTGGTCGTCCCTAATAACTACGCGCACGTTGCCGTCGCCACTGAACTTCAGGCACACTCGTGGTCGCAAGGCTACAGGCGGAAACCACTTTGAACCGACGGGCCCTCGATCAAGCTGCGCACCCTGCCCCGACGTCGCTGCAAAGGTGAGGCAATGAAAACGTTTCTGCGTGGTTTGCAGGTTTTATCGGGATTGAGTGATCAGGAAATCGACCTACTGGCGCGAGCGGCACAAGAACGGCATTTTCGCACCGGCGAACGGATCATACTCAAGGACGAACCCGGAAGATCGGCGTACATACTCAAAGACGGAACGGCCGAGGCAGTCATCGAGAAACGCAACGCCGAGCCGATGCGTCTGTCGATGATCCATGCGGGTGAGATGTTTGGCGAATTGGCGCTGTTTGACGATGCGCCGCGATCGGCGACTGTTGTCGCGACTACCGATTGCGATGTGGTCGAGATCCGTCGCGATGCCTTCGTCCAGGAAATCGCGCAGAACCCGGCAATGGCGCTCAAGCTGCTGTCGCTGCTGGCACAGCGATTGCGCCGTGCAGAGAGCGTCATCAGTGATTTCTCCGACCGCATCTATGGCGACGTCCTGCCGCGTCTGCAGGACGCGGTATCGGCGCAGCTGGACTCGGCCAAGATCATCTGCGAAGAATCCAGAAAGCGTGCCGAGTCAACGATTGAGCACGCCAGGCGCCTGCAGGAAACGACGGACCAGCATTGGACCACGCTGAGCCGGATCGGCACCGTGGTCGGCCTGCTGGTGCTAGCGGGTGGCGCATTGACGGCTTTTCTCGGATTGAATCGGGTCGAGTTCGTTGCTCAACAGGCCGTGGACGAGGCGGTCGAGCCGCTGGCGGGTTTTGTTGGTCAGATCGAGCGAAGCAAAGCGGCGTATGAGACGTTGCAGACCGAGACGGCGAAGTTTTTCAGCGACGCCAGGGAGAAGCTCGAACGTGATGTGAAGGATCTTGAGGTGATGCGGCAAACCGCGCTCGAACTCGACAAAATGCGCCGCGACCTGCAGTTGGATGGCGGCCCGGACGCCAGTCTGCCGAAACGGGTGACGGGCGAAATGGCACGGGACTTTATCGCGGCCCGTCGCAACCTGATCGATCAATACTTCAAACAGCCGACCCGCTGGGAACCGGAGATTCTGATCGAGGCGCTCGATCTGTTGAAAGAGGCACTTGATCGCCGTTTCATGACGTTAAAGCAAGAACAATGGGCGTACGTTGTCGACACGGTGATTCAGGCTTTGAGGAATCCTCCCGATCATTGGCGCCTCCGGGTGAAGTTGCGCGAAGTAACGGAAAAATTTTATGCCGCCATGGTGGCTTCCGGCTATCAGCGTGGTGTGCGGGATATGATCGGGAGGATGCAGGCGCAGCTCGAGAAAGGCGAGTTGGGGGCGCAAGCGTCAAGTCTGACGGCAACGATCCTGGCCAGGTTCCGGTTTGACTCGAAGTCCGTGAAGCTCGAGCTGAGCGCATTGCAGCAGAGTGGCTCCCGCTGGCGGGGCAGCGGGGCGGCGGTCGACCTGGTGGCACTCGGTGACAAGAGCGCATGGTCGACTCTCAGAACGGCCCTTGCCGGTCAATTCGTGACCGGTTCAACCGTTGACAGTGAGGAAGCACGCGAGCGCCGCGTTGCGGCGGCCTTCCCGGCCGCTTATCAGATAGCCGAGCGGGCGACCCAGGGCGACCCCGGCGACCGTCGGCGTTTCAGCATCGAGATACTCGACCGGCAGTTGAATGCTGATCGGCTGGCAGCCCATCTCGATCCCTGGCCGAAAGATGCCCCGGTCGGAGCCGACCTTGTCGGCTACACAATTTTCCAGGGACTGATCCGCGACCCCGACAGCAGCAACCTTTTTTCCTGGCAGTATTCGTGTGATCTCGTCTGCGACCTGGGTTGCAGCGCGAATGAGGACACTGGCGGCGGGCAGTGGTGCGCGCCCTGTCTTGACGGCCTGAAGGATCAGTACATGCACGGCACCGAAGCACCCGTCCGGCTAAACCGGCCATGCGGTGAAGCACCATGATACTGACGCCCGGGGACCCCACGCCCACACAACGGCCCGGTAGCCGCGTCCCGGCAGCTACCGTCTATGTTGCCGTCGAGCGAACAGGCAATTTCGCGCACGCACCGTCTGCGGTCGACCGCTTGACCCGCTGACCAGCGGTTTTGATGGGCCCCGTCGGGAGGCCGGTTACGAAACGGATGCAGCCCGTGCCGAAAGCGCTGATTTGCAACACAGCGGTGCGAGTTGACCCTAAGAATGCTGCCATGCAAAGGGTGCTATATTTTTTTCATCAGACATCTACGTCTGCGACAACAACCGAGGTCGATCGGCCCTCGTGGCCGGTCGGGAATGCGCTGCGATGGATGACATCTTTCTGAGTTACTCGAGAAAAGACCACACCAGCGCCGAAAAATTGAAGCAGCGCATCGAGGGTCTCGGCTATACCGTATGGATGGACACCGAAGACATCCGCGGTGGCGACCTGTGGCGTCGGCAGATCGTGGAGGGTATCGAGCAATGCCGTCTTTACATCATCCTACTCAGCGCGCACTCGATCGAGTCCGACAATGTCCGTCGCGAACTGGATCTGGCGCGAGCGAAGCGCGTACCGATTCTGCCCGTATCTGCGCATCCAGCGCCGCCGGGGTTGTCGCGTGAAATCGAGTATCAGCTGGTTGGCCTGCAAATGGTCGAAGAAAACCTGTTCGAAAACGAGCAGAGGGCCGAGGCACTTTTGGACGGTCTGGCCCTGGCGCCGCATACCGCTTTCATGCCGGCCTTCCTGGCGGCCTATCTGCAGCCCGACCGCGGCCCCGCGATTCCTTTGTTTGGCGAGCGTCAGACCGTCGGCCGAGGTCGGCAGGCGGACGTCGACCTGTCGGATCTCGACCGCGATCGATTTGTCTCCAAGCAGCATGCCGAGCTGCAGTGCCGTGATGGTGTCTGGAAGCTGATCACAAGTGAGAGGGCCAGCAACCCGACACTCGTGAACGGCAAGGCGTATCCGAAGGGCACTGAAATCGATCTGAAAAATGGTGACCAGATAACGTTCGCGAACGTCACCCTTCGGTTCGTGCAGGAAGGGTAGCCCGGCTTTGTTGCTGACCATCAGGCGGGCTGGTGCCGACGAGGCCGACTGCACATCTCGGCGATGGTTTGGCTGAGTGGTCAACGGCTTCCCGGCCGAGCCAAGTCGCGACGCGCTTGGCCTCCGATGCGTTGGCCGCGAGATGCGGGGCCGTGTAACAGAGGAAGACTCGTTCCATAAAATGCTATCGCGGTCTGGGAGAAAGAAGGACGATGAAACCGGGACTGACGGCGTGCCGGCCTATTGAAGCATGGTTTGCATTCTGCTCAAATCTCCAAGACTAGTGGCCGACACACCACCCCGAGACGCAGCTCGCGGGCTGCACGTACACCGCGCGGTGATCCCTGTGGCCCTGCTGAACAGGCGGCGCATCGTAGCGCCCTTTGCCCATCCCACGCCTGAGGGAATACCCGATGAGACAACGCTTCCGCCGCAAACCCGACCAGGCCGTCTCGGCCGTCCGACTCGCGCTGGATTTCGACGGCTTCAGTTACCGGAAGTGGGGCGACACGCAGCGCGCAGCCGCGGGCGACTGGCTCATCGACAATAACGGCGAAGTCTACACGGTGAGCTCGGAAACTTTCGCGCGTACATACCGGGAAGTCAGCCCGGGCCGCTGGGTGAAAGTGGCGCCCGTGTGGGCCGAACGCGCGTCCGAATCCGGCAGCGTTGCCACGCAGGAAGGCCGGACACACTACGAAGCGGGAGACTGGCTCGTGTCGAACCGCGAAAATGGTGAAGATGCCTATGCGATCAGCGCCGGAAAGTTCGAGAAGCTGTACGAGCCCGATCCTGACCGGTAGCTTGGCCTCCTTGTCCTTCGCTTCCCGGCTGCCGATATCGTCGCCCATGGGCTGAGAGTACAGGTCGAGACGTGGGAAAGGTCGAAGTGAAAAGCCGCGCCCTGCTCTTGCATCAGCATGATAGTGTGTGGGCGCAACGCGTGACCTACACCCAATTCGCAGACTGCGTTAACGTTACCGACGGAGATATCTGCGACCACCAGATCGGCGGGCAACAGCATCTCGTACATTAGGGCATCAATCCTGCCGCATCCAGCATCTTGTCCGCACGAATGCAGCGCAACCCCGCTTCTTGCAGGGCCGCCTCAATGATCAACTCCTAGGTGGCATCGAGATCCAGGGTGCAGGCCTTGTGATCTTTCGTGTAGGCCGTCTTCTTGCCGAAATCCATGACCACGAAGCATGTCTTCCGTGTGTCCTCCGGCATGTCTTACTTGCGCTCCACCAACAGATCCTCAGTCAGTGCGATGCTGATGGGGCAGCGCGTAGCTCTTCTGCCAGCGCCTTGATGACCGACTGGACCCAGATACCCTCATTGGCTTTGTACGTGCCCGGCTGATCGCGGAGCTTCGGCATCTGGTGGCTGCCGGCATGATGCAGCCCAACCAGTTTCCATTGCGCATTGAACACCGGGCTGCCCGAACTGCCGCCCTCCGTCGGCGCGCGGTAGTGCAGGTACGGAGCCTCGTGATCCAGGAGCACGTTGTCCTGAATCGAAAAGGAAAGGGACCCCCCTTTGGGATGCCCGATGATATACACCCGTTGGTCGCCGTCCGGGACGGGTAACCGGGGATGTACCGGAAACGGGTCCACACCTCCAGGGACGCTCTCGAGCCGCAAAATTGTCGCATCGAGTTTCCAGGGGGGTGAGGTCCAGACGAGCTCGGATACAGCGTACTCCTCATCAGCGCATCCCTCTTCGTGGAGTAGCTGAAAGGTAACCACGGCATCCTGGGGAGCGAGCGCATCCTTGACGTCGGGATTATCAGACACGACATGGGCGTTTGTAATGAGTAGATAGTCTTCGCCCAGCTTCTCGTGTAAATCTCGACCACGCACCAGAAATCCCGTTCCGTATCCTTGCCCGGTCACGTGCTCAATCCGCGCGACTGCACGCGCCCGTTCGATTGCGCGTAACATGAACTTGTAGCTGTGGTAGCGGACTGACCCTAGGATTTTCTCCAGATGCTCGGGGGATTCTCCCGCCAACGCACCGGCGCGCAGCTCCTTTGCATCGACGGTGACCGTACCTCCTTGCCGTTGAAGTAACTCAGCGCGAAGGACAGGCAGGAGCCTCGCACCCGGTTCTTTGTCGACATCCAGCCGCCAGATCTCTTCCAGTTGTCGCAAGGCACTGCCAATCTCGAAAGCATCGGCCTGCGGCTCACTGACGTAACGCTGCAGCCACTGCGCGGCCTCATCGTGCTGTTCCAGCGCCACACAGGCCTCCATGGCCGTCCCGGAATCCCACATGCTAGCCCGCCAGTTTTCCCAGAGCTCTGACATGCGTGCGAGCACGGCTTTGGCAATGGCCCGCCCTCGTTGTCCCGGATCGCCGATGTCCTCTATCTTGACGTGATCCTTCTCCGCTCGTAGCAATAAAGCGGCCGAGTTGATACCGTGCCACGAGTGTGCGTTGGGATCGCTGTCGTACACAGCGAGATAGGCCCTTATCGCTTCACTCAACGCAGCGGCGGCCCTTTCCGATCCAACGCCGCCAATATTGACATACACTTGCTTGTAGGCTCGCCCTAGCAGCCCGCGTGCTTCCGCCAACTCGAATTCCTGCCCCTCAATGCCTTGCGTGTCTGCCACCAGCGCATTGAGGTAGTGCACCGCTGCACTCAGCTCGCCCTGATCGAGCAACGCCTGCGCATATTGCCTGCGAATTCGCGAGCTTGTCAGACCGTTTTGGATAAACGCATCGGCGACGCGTCGTAACTGCTCGAAGCAACGCTTGCGCTGCAGGCTGCCCAGGACACTCTTCGCAAAACCCTCGTCAGGGCAAAAGGTGGTGGTATTGAGGCGCTGGACTAAGGAGTCACACCGGGAGCCGATCTCTGTGAGGTCAAAACGTTTCAGGGCATCGTTCAGCCCGGCCTCAAACTCGCTCTCGTTCCAGTCCATGGCTAAGCCCCTGGGTCAGAATCCCAACTGCCGAATCAGCGCGTTGCGTAGTTTCGTCCCACCGAGATACTTGGAAATATTGTGCCGCCACGTGCCAGAGTTCTGCTCATTGATATCGTCAACGCATTCCTGCCCGTTTTTTCGATAGTCGTTCGCAAAGTTTGGGTCGAATCCGGCGACGGGATCCAACCGGTCAAAGACATTGGTCCACTCGGCCCCCACCTTCTCCGGGAATCCGTCCTCCCGGCTCCACTCAGGTTTTAGTTTATCTTGGACTTCGTCGAGCCCGAGCGGGCTGCCGATGGTCATCAAGCCATCGACCCGCGGACAATCAGGGACGCGCTTCAGGCAATCGTATGCAATGACTGTCCCCATGCTGTGACTCACCACGATATGGGGCCCGTCCTTGGCGGCTCCCTCTTTGATCGCGCTCACGAAGCGTTTGCGGATTTCCTCCTGGACGCAGTAGGTCACGCCCGCCCTGGGCGAGTGCTCCGCGTTGAAGAGGTAGTGATGAACGTCCCGCAGCAGGATCTTCATGAGCCGACGCTTGAGCCACCAAGGCAGAGGAATCCGTTCGAATGCCGCCGACTCGAGTTCGGATTCTGACGGGGAATAGTTCTCGTCTCCGCCCGGCGCGACGGCATCGTAACCCAGTCTCGCTTCCAGTCCTGCCGCCCAGCGCTGTTCCTCACTGCTGAGCCCACTTTGCCAGCTCATATCGACGTCCCGATCATCGCGCTCAATGATGCTGTCATTGCTCTCGTGCTCAGCCATCTCGGGCATGGGTGCCTCGTACATGACGTCAGCCCAATAGACCATTGCAGAGGTGACGCCTTCCGATCCCAGATCGAGACCCTCATCCCGAGCGAGGCCCTCCCGCCACAGGCGGAGCAGAACCTCCTGAGAGGGCTTGTTGGCGATACCGTGGATGAAGGTTATGTGACCCATGGATAAATCCTCCCTGCGAGCCAATTTGTCAGGCTATCGGTGAAAGCTGCCAGGCGGATGACGGCGCAACAGTACGCGCAGTATAAACGACCCTTGCTTGCGACAGCGCGCCTCTTCGCGGTCGTCGGCGCCTGCTGTCGGCTGTCGGCCAGATTCTCGAATTGCCTCAGACCGGGATCCCGGCACCCGCATCCGCTCGCACACCCACTTGCTTGCCCTGTGCAGCACAGCACGTTGAGCGCCAATGGACTAACTGAACGGTCTGTGGCACTGCATGAGTCTACGGGGATTGAGTCTGTGTTAAGGAACAATAGCGAACAGATTGACACTTGCAAGGACCAGAGTAGGTCTTTGTGGGCGGCGGAAGGGGAAAATCTGCGCCATGCGACACCCGGGCTGCCTGGATTAGGGGAAAAGATGGACTCGATATTTGTTGCTCAGACGTTCAACCGGAAAGACCGCGACCTGCTGAATGAGATCGACAAGATCCTGTTTAGTCACGGTATGCAGCGTGCCACTGGACATATTCCTGAGGGTCGTCAAGCGGGGGCTTTCTGTATCCGCTCAGCCACGTCTTCATGGAGCACCTGTTGCACAGCGTGAAGTACAAGGAGATCGACACCAATGCTTATGACGGCATTGGCGATGCGCGTGACCCACTCGGGCAGTATCTCAACCACTACAATTTAGAGCGTGGCCATCAGTCGCTTGACCGAAAGACGCCCGACGAGGTGTACTTTCAGCAGGTTGCCAGGAAGCTGGCACAATCCGAGAACGCATAAGCTATGTCCGCGATCTTCCTCAGCTACCGACGCGACGACAGCTCGGGCTATGCCGGGCGACTGTTCGACAACCTTGCCGAACGCTTTGGGCGCGAGCGGGTGTTTATGGACATCGAAACGCTGGAGCCGGGCATGGACTTCGTCGCAGGCATCGACCACGCGATCGAGTCCTGCGGCGCAGTGATCGCCATGATCGGCCCCAGCTGGGTGAAGGCCAAGGACGGCGAGGGGCGCCGACGCCTGGACAATCCGCACGACTTCATACGCCTGGAAATCACCACGGCACTGACGCGTGGTGTCCGGGTGATCCCGGTACTGGTGCACAACGCCAGCATGCCGCCGGAGCAAGAACTGCCCGAACCCTTGCGCCCGCTGTGCCGCTTGCAGGCCTGCGAGCTCAGCGACAATCGCTGGGAGTTTGACGTGCGCCGCCTGGCCGACGTCCTCGAGCCACTGATCGCCGAACCCGAGGGAAAGCCCGACGGCGGCGCCCTCGGCCGCGACGGCGCCAGCCGGAGTAACGAGCACAACCACAGCGCCCGGGCAGAAGTCCGGCGGCCGTCCGACCGGATGGCTGGCGGCGATCGCTGCTGTGGTCCTGGCTGCTGGTGGAGGCGTCTGGTGGCTCAGCCAGTCGACCTCTACCGAGCAGGCGCCGCCCCCGGTTAACGAACCGGTGCCGTCGCCATCCCATGCCGCCACCCCGGAGCCAGACCGTTGTCACGACGGTTCCCGCCCGAGCCGCCTGCGGACCCCGGCGACCGAGCCGACGCGTCTCGAACCGCCGACCCAGGGTGAACCTCTCCCCAGAAGCATCACCCGACTCCTCGGCCGGCCGCGGAGGCCGAGCCGGCCGCCGTTCCGGCGCCCCGCGGACCCTCACCGGAGGACCTCCGGCAACGCGAGATCGCCGAGTTGATCGATGCCGCAGAGATCGATCTGGCGGAACTGCGGCTGACCCGCCCGGCGGACAACAACGCCTTCGAGCGCTTTCAACGCGTGCTCGAATTGGAGCCGCACAACCCGACTGCCCGCGAGGGCCTGATCGCGATCACCGAGCGCTATCACGGCCTGGTCGAGGACGCGCTCGACCGCGGCGACCTGGACAGCGCGCAACGGCATCTCGACTCGGCGAGCGCGGTCGATCCGGGCACCGACTGGCTGACCCCGTTGCAGCGTGAGATCGATCAGCGACGGCGATGTCGCGGCCCGGCCCGAGCCCGAACCCGGGCGCGCTCCGCGTCCCGACGAAGCGGACGCGAGAGGCATGTCTGTCTGCCTGCGAGAGCCGTCACCAGGCCTGTCGCGCGGAGATCGACCGTCAGATCGAGGCCGACTGCCTGCGCAGCCGTGCGGAGACCTGCGAGCAGCTCTACCAGTCTTGCATGTCGGACTCAAGCAAACTGTTCATGGGCGCAGGTATCACTGCGAATCGGAGTGCGCCGGCGTGCACGCCAACTGTCAGCAGGTCCGCGGCCAAGGGCTGCGCGGCGGCACTACAGAGGGCCGAGGAGCGCTGCGACGACTCAGTTCGGCTCCTGCACTCGGCACTGCGGGAGCGCAGAATGATCGTCTGCCGACTGCGTTTCTCATCGCCCACCATCCGTGAACAGCACGTAGGGCGCAATGTCCTTCGGTTATTGCGCCCTACGGCCTAACCGTGCATCAACGCAGCGCCCGGGTGGCGCCGGTCGCCGTGGGAATCCCTGGCTCGGGTTGATTGTCTTTCCCGATCACCGACGCGTGAAGGCACGCAAAGTACAGGGTGCCAGGCAGCACCTCGGTGGACGTTTCGCGGCATGGCATAAGGGACAGATCAGCTTTGCCGAGTTCGACGCCAGCGTGCAGGGCCGAATCGACCACGTTGGTTACGCCGGCAGTTGGCGGCTGCGCGAACAGATGCTGCAAGCATTTGGGCCCTTTTGGACCGGGCCTGCAAAGGTCCAACCGGCGCCCCCTAAGTCGAGTGCTGTTCCTCGTGTCCTGCAATGGCTTTCCTTTGTGTCTCGCTCATCTCCAAATACGTCGTCTGCGAGGGGAACGCGAATTCGGTACCGCACGCCTTCACGATGTCGGCGATACGTAGCAGGAGCTCCTCCTGGATTTCGAGAAAGGTGTCCTGGTCGCGGCAGTACAGGTAGGCGAAGATCTCTACGTCGAGGGAATAGGCGCCGTAGCGGACGAACCGCACCCGCGCCGGCGCCGGCGCTACCTTAGGGTGATCAACGAGCAGCTGGCGCAGCTCCGCCAGCACATGGCGGAGTTGGTCCGGGGTGGTTTCGTAGCGGAGGCCCAGGACGGTCTTGAGCAGCCGCTGATCGCGTGCAGCGAGGTTGTCCAGTTGCATCTGCGAGAATTCGGCGTTGGGGATGGTGACGATCGTCCGCTCCAGCGAGCGGACCCGTGTCGACCGCAAGCCGATCTGCTCGACGGTGCCGATCTGGTCGCCGTAGCGGCAGAAGTCGCCGACCCGCACCGGCCGGTCCGCGAACAAGGTCAGACCGCCGATGATGTTCTCCAGGGTCGGCCGGATCGCAAGCGCGATGGCGAGGCCGCCAACGCCGAGACCAGCCACCAGCGGGGCGATCGGGATGCCGACGGCGCCCGCCGCGTAGATACCGAGGTAGACGAGAATGACAATGCTGACCAAACGGAAAACGATCCGCAACAGGGCAGCGTCGAACCGGCGCTTTTCGGTTGAACCTTCTTGATTGAACGCGAACCCGTCGGCGAGGCGCGAGGCAACCACCAAGGCGAGCCAAGCGAGGCCGCCCACTTGCACGGCCAGTGCAATGTACGACACGGTTGCCAGCGAGACTTCGTACAGTCCGATGGCATGAATGGAAACACTCTCAACAAAATCAGCAATCCAAACGGCCAAGAGCAGCGCCAGCGGCACGCCAAATCTGACGGTCGGACGGGCTAATCTATGTCTTTCATCCCATCGGGCACCCAGCCGATACGCAAACCAGATCACAAACCCTGAAATGACGAGCAGCAAAAATCCAGCAATCCACTGCCAGATCCCTTGTCCAAGCACGACGCGCTGCGCCCAGCCGGGCAATCCGTCTGGGAAATCTCTTGAAATCCACGGCCCAGGCGTGGAGATGTATTCGTTGTACAGCCCGACCTTTGCGCCCGCTTTGTAGGGGAGATCCTTCGCCAAGGCGTAATAGTCATTGAGATTTTCGACCGTCTCTTTCGTAAAGAGAAATTCGCCGGCATCCGGTCCCTCCGCGATCTTGGCGATCTCGATCTTCGTATTGGGAACGGTCCAGCGCACGATCCCATCTTGCCGAACCTGTTCATCGTCCGGAATGTCTGCGAACTGCGGTAGGGACACGCGGTCGAGGATCTCCTTGAGCAAAAGCATCTTGATGATAATGGTCGTGGATCGATCGACTGCAGTAATCCCGCTGAAGTCGAACGTATCGGCAGCTCGCAACAGCAGCCTTTCGATGTCGGCACTTGGCCTGTCGTTTTGCCATGCTTCTACGGCTGTGTTGATATCGCGAAGATAGGTTCGGAAGGTGTCGCGTGGACTTGACGTGTCCGCCGACCGCAATGGATACGGATCCTCGATTGCGCCAAGGATCGCCCCAAGATCGCTGGTTTGCGCAGCTAATTGAGACGCGGGGAGCGTCAAGAACAAGGGCCAATACCCAGAGAGCTTGCCTCAGGACAATCCCGATCATGCTATACCGTTCCTTCCTGATCGCAACCGCGTCTCTGGATACCGAAGTCCTCTTCGCCCATTGGTGTCTGTCCCGGCCAGTGGCCGTATGATTTCCGTATGGGCCTCGGCGAGGTAGATTTCCTTGCATCAATCGAGGCCGACTTCGGAAAAATACTTCAACGCGCCTTCATGGAAGGGCACGTCCAGATCCGTCTCGGCCATCTGACCTTTGGTCAGGGACAGGAACAATGGCGACAGTGCCTGAAGGAGATCCAGGCTTTCGAAGTAGGCCTTGGTGACCTGATAGATCACGTCCTCGGTCAACCTTGGCTGACGTCGCCAGCATCGACGGCACGCCCAGAGTCGGAGTATCCCGAGGATTGCCCCTGTAAGTGTCGCCCTTTATCGCCGAGCTCACGTAGAACGGGTTCTGCCGGGCGAGTTTCTCGGTGATCGAACGCGAAATGTCCACAAGGTTTATGTCGCACAGGGTCGCGGCCTCTCTGACCGTCGGGTTGGGATGTCCGATCGTGTAGACGAACGCGTCGAACTCGTCGTCGCACAGGGCCTCGGCCAGATTGGAAGCCTTCGAACGTGGAGACATCGGTCACTTCCTCGCCCGTCCAGCCGTGGGCATCCATCAGCACATCCATGGCATCGCGTCGGCTCGAACCCTCCTCGCCCACATAGACCCGCTTGCCCTTCAGGTCTTCGAACGTGTCCATGTCCCCGTCCGCCACGGGCGACGACCGTGAAGTGCTCGATGTAGAGTCCGAACACCAAGCGAAGATCCTTGAATGATCCCTCTCCCCTAAACGGCCCGTTCCCGTAAAAGGCATCATGCAGCGCGTCAGACTGGGCCAGCGCAAGATCAACGTCCCCCTCTCGCAGGTCCTTGATGTTTGGGATGGATCCGCCGGAGATCTCGACCGTGCAGCTGATGCCGTGAGCGACATGGTTTTCGTTGACGAGCTTGCAGATAGCCCCGCCGACGGGGTGGTAGAGGCCGCCAACCCGACCGGTCGCGATCGTCACCGACGTCTCCTCCCCCGCCGCGCCGATATCCTCCACCGCGCCGACCTGACCGCCAAGTCCGACCACGGCGATGAAGCCCGCCACCAGCGATTTACTGGACAGGCCACCGATCAGTCCTATGCCGCGGCTGCACGCACTTGCAGACGCCGCGAACACCTTGAGATTGCTTTCGTGGATATCGCGCCCCTCTGCCTTCATTTAACTCGATCGATCATTGCCCAATTCCTTTCCCAACGCCGCTCACTTGCCGGCACGCGTTTCTCCAGGCGCTGGTTCGATGGTTCGGAAAACTGCGCCGCCCCGGGGCTTGATCTACCAGAGCCTTCGCCGCAGCCCCTTTATGATCGTCGGGTACTGAACACCGATGGCGGTTTTGGCGCGACGATCCGCGAACACACTAACGCCAATCGACCTTGATCACCGCTGGCGGAGTCCAGCTTCCGTCGATGATCGAAGGAACGGTCGCCTGCGGCCAGTATATGCGCAACACCGGGATCTAGTCCCCCTTGGGCGCCGGTAGCCATTTGGACTCGAGATCCGCGCCCGGCGAATCGGTCTGACGCTCGCGACGCGATCATAGTCCGAACAAACGCCCTTTTCCCCCGAATTCATTGAGGATCCGCCGCTATCCGGACAACCTTTCGCAGTATAGTTCGAACAAACTCCCGCTCCCCCTGAATTCATTGAGCATCCGCCGGTATTACGCGGGCGCCCAACGCCACTACGAGGAGGGCGCGCACCGCTTTGCGGGGGTATGTTTGGTGTGAGTTCGAGGGCTATCTCAAGTGCGGTCGTCTCACGCGGTTTTCTGCGGGTGCGCTGCGATAACTGTCATGTCGAGCGCCTGAGGCGGCTTCGAGCCGAGGCCAATGCTGGCGCTCTATCTGGCATCAGTTGCTGACAGTCCGATCCAGGCGATGAACCAGAGACTGCAGGCGTTTGTATCTTTGGCGAATGTCGCCCAAGTCGTATTTGGCGAGCGCCGGTTGATCGATTTCCTCCCAGATCAGTTCGCCATGCCGAGCAAGCTCTCGCATTCTGTCTCGGCGCGTCGTCAATTCCGCCAGTCTGCACAATGCCTCGAGCAGGCTGACGACGACTGACACCTCTGACTTCGCGAATTGTCGCAACGGCGCAAAAACGGCCTTGATGAGGTCGTTAAAATTAGTGGACCGCGCCAGTAAACGAGGTTTGCCGTCGGCGTCAATGAACAGGCTGCCGGGCAATTCGCGGTCCATAACCGATGCGAGCGCAAGGCTGAACGAATTCACGCAGCTAATTGCTGTGCCCGGGTCGTTGATGCCGGGTGAAAGGGCGCGCGCTGCCAGTTGGTTAAGCTGGGTGATCGGATACTCCGGATCCTGCACCGAGGTCCTGACCGGACCGGTAATCACATGCCTGTTAAGGCTCTCGGCGGCCATATCCACATCATCCGTCGCACAGCCGAAAACCTTCAGAATACAAATACCTTCCACGAGAAAGTCACCGGCTCTAATACGAACCTGCATCAAACAATCATGCTCTACGCACCAATTGAGCAACCCATTGTAGTCAACGGCTTGTACATATCCTCGGTTGCCCGCAGCGATCGTCTGTGGTCGCTGCCCGCGGGCGGCGTGCCGCCAAAGGGCTATGTCATGGCATCGCCCCTCCAGTCCACCTTCACTGACCAGTTCGCCGAGCGCGGCCTGCAATCGTTTGCCGATGCGTTGGACAATCTCATCTGCCTGCAGATCCGTTGCAGTGCGGTGAATGAAATTTATAAAACCGATGACGGCGAACAGCGCGAATAGCAAGGCAGTCAATACCGTAAGGTTCGGCCGATCTGAATCGGTGTATCCGGTCAAGACCACAAGCGCGTAGACATATGCGCCGAGGAACAGGCCGAGACTAATCTTGCTGTAATTGTCTTCGAGGAAATGACGGATGACTTTTGGACCGTATTGGCCTGAGGTCAGTGTCAGCGCGACCATAGTCACGGAAAAAGAAACGCCACCGACACTGATCACAGATCCTGCTATGACGCTCAGCACCTGGCGGGCCGAATCGACAGGCATGGCAAGCATCGGCGAATCAACATACAGATTCGTGAAGTGGCGATCCACCCAAAGCATGAGGTGACCCAAACCGAAACTGCCGGAGCAGATAACTACTGGAATGAACCAGATGCTGGTGTCGAGTCGTTTGCGCAGATACTGGAGGCGGCGGAGCATGCCCGAATGTTAGGCCATGTGGTATGGTGATACCCGCGTCACGAGGCTGGTTGCACGCCTCGCATGCAGCCACTCGGAGACCTTATTCTCGTCCCACTTTCTGCGCGCCGACAGAGGACCGTTGCGCCACAAGGCCGCACGCATCGGCTATTCTCACGAACAACCGAGGTAGAGACAGCCATCGGCAATTGTCGTGATCGACAAAGAATCAGGACGCTCGTAGCAACGAACGTGGGTGAAGCCAATTGGAACATCGCCAGGCGGATTAAGAGAAACCCGACCTAGAAAAGCAGGTCGACCGGCTGCGCGAACCCTTTTCTGCGTTTATCGGGGCGCAGATCACGGCGAGCACATTGCTGTTGATTGCGTTGCTCGCCGCTCTGGCATTCGCTAACACGCCATACGCCGATGAACTCAAGGCGATTCAGCAGTTTTCATTGCGTTTTGGATTTGGTGACCAGACATTCGATTGGTCGCTACTGCGCCAGGTCAAAGATGCTCTGATGGCGCTTTTCTTTTTCCCTTATCGGTCTTGAAGTTAAGCGTGGGGTGCGGTCGCGACCGCGGGATTGCTTTTGTTACTGCTGCTGGTATTCAACCGCGCCGGCGTACGCCACCCCTTGCTGTATGGCACAGCCAGCGTTGCATTGTGGGTGGCAATCGTGCAACCGGGTATCCATGCTAGCATCGCGGGTGGATTCGTGGCGATTTCGGTGCCGGCGCGACCACGCATCCGGCCGGGCAAGCTGAAAACGCGAGCTTGAATCTGAGGTCTCCAACGTCGATAGCGAGGCAGACCACCTGAAGGTACTCGGCGAGACGGAAAGCCACCGATGGATTATCGAGGTCGAGTTGAAGAAACGCTAGTTCTAAAAGCTTTCACTATGAGGCAGAAAAACGCAAGCAAGGACACGAGTCAGATCGGACGCAGCCGTTGAAAAAGAAAGAGATCGACGAAGACAGCACGTCATCGTATGGCAGCCGAATACTGGCAACCGGCAGGAATTGCTGGAAACTCGACAATAGCTCACGACTGGCGATCCTGGTGGACACCGCAGATTACTTTGCTGCGTTCGCCGACGCCTGTCGGTCGGCTCAACGACAGATTCTGATACTCGGATGGGATTTTGATCGGCGCGAGCGATTGCATCGCGACGATGGGAATGGCGATTTCCCCGATGAACTCGGCGCCTTCCTGGTTGCCTTGGTGAAACGCAATCCAAAACTCAATATCTATCTGCTCTCATGGGACTTCAACATGGTCTACGCGGCAGAGCGCGAGCTGCTGCCGGCGCTGCGCCTGCGTATGCAGGCGCCGCCGCGATTCCATTTTCGTCTCGATGGCATGCATCCCAAAGGTGCATCCCATCACCAGAAGGTCGTTGTCATCGATGATCGTGTGGCATTTGCCGGCGGTATCGATCTGAGTCGCTGGCGCTGGGATACACCGGAGCACCGGCCGGATGACCCCCGCCGGGTGGACCCGGAGGGTAAGACCTACCCGCCTTTTCACGACCTGATGATGCTGGTGGAAGGCGATGCCGCCGCACGGTTGGGGGCACTTGCCCGCGAGCGCTGGAGGCGTTCTCGTGGATGGAGGATCGATGCGCCGCCAAAAACCGATACGTCGCCATGGCCGGCAGGCGTCGGCAGCGGCCTGGCCGACGTCCGGGTCGCGATCGCGCGCACCGAGCCGGGTTTTCGTGACCGCGAGGCTGTCACCGAGGTCAGGTCCCTGTATCTGAATGCGATTGCTGCCGCGCGCGAATGCATTTATATCGAGAACCAGTATTTCACCGCACAATGCCTCGCCGAGGCGCTCGTCGCACGTCTTCGCGAAGACGATGGACCGGAGGTGGTGCTGGTGCTGCCCGCCAAAACGGGAGGATGGCTGGAACAGGTCACCATGGACGTCGTGCGCAGCCGAATCCTGGATCACTTGAGCGCCGCGGACAAACATGGCCGGCTGCGCATCTATTTCCCTCATCAGCCGGGCCTTGGCGATGATTGCATAAGCGTACATGCCAAGCTGTTGATCGTGGACGATCGTCTGTTGCGCATCGGTTCATCGAATACCAGCAACCGCTCGATGGGACTCGATACCGAGTGCGATCTGGCGATCGAATCCATTGATCCAGACGACGCTGTTGCCCGATATGTCCGCGAACAGCGCACAATCCTACTCGCCGAGCACCTGGCCTGTGAACCAGCCGTTGTGGAGCAGGCGTTAGAGGAAGAAGGCAGTACGGTGCGCGCGATAGAGCACCTGCGCGGTGATGGCCGCAGCCTTCGCCCTCTGGACTGGTCGGTGCCTGATGAGGTCAACGAGATGGTGCCCGATTCGGGCGTGATCGATCCTCCCGAGCCGTTCAGTCCTGACTATTTCGTCAAGGAATACGTCCCAGAAACCGGTAAATCGCGCGGCCGGCGCCGGCTGTTGCTGTTTTTTGGGTTGGTTGCCATATTGCTCGTGCTGGCGGCTGCGTGGCGATGGACACCGTTGCAGAGCCTGCTCAGTCCAGAGCGGATCGGTGACTTTCTCGCGTCGATCGCGACATCGGAGCAGCGAGCGGCGATCGCGATCGGCGGTTTCATCGTCGCGAGTCTGGCGATGGTGCCGGTCACGCTACTGGCCGTCATTGGCGGTGTTGTCTTCGGTGGCTGGCAGGCCTTCGTGTATGTCTTGCTCGGCGCCATGGGTTCATCCGGGATCGGTTTCTCTGTTGGTCGCCTGCTCGGACAAGAAGTGATCGAGCGGTTGAGCGGCTCGCGCGTCGAGCAACTGAGCAAACGCCTGGCCAGGCGCGGTACTGTCGCAGTCGCCATCCTGCGCCTGTTGCCGGTCGCGCCTTTCACCGTGTTCAACCTGGTTGCCGGCAGCTCGCACCTGGGCGCAAGGCAGTTTCTCGTCGGCTCACTGATCGGGCTTACGCCCGGCCTTGGTGCGATCACGCTGTTTTCGGATTCGCTTTGGTCTGCACTCAGCTCACCCTCGCTTGGCAGTATTGCCATTGCGCTGGCCGTCGGCGGCGTGTTGCTCGCGGCTGCCTGGCTGGCCAAGCGCTGGCTCCGAACGAGCTGAATCCCGACCGTGCTGCGCGTAGCGACATACAATGCACATGATTGCATTGGACGTGATGGACAGTACGCGCCTGACCGCATCGCGCAGGTCATATCTGCGTTGAATGCCGATGTCGTCGCTCTGCAGGAGATCACCCTCGATCATGCGGGGGATGTTCTGGCAAGCCTGCAGGTAGCAACCGGTCTCAAGGCCATTGACGGCACCCTGTTCGAACGGGGTGTGGGACGTTACGGCAACCTTTTGCTGACTCGTCAGCCCGTCATTTCCCAGGTTCTGCATGATATTTCTTTTGCCGGCAAGGAGCCGCGCGGTCTGGTCGAAGCCGAGCTCGAGTTGCAGGGTCGATCATGTCGGGTTTATGCAACGCATCTCGGGCTGGCGTCGTACGAACGCCATCAACAACTTGCCCGGATAGGGACACTGCTGGGTCAGTCGAACGGCGCGGCAATCCTGCTGGGTGATTTTAACGTTTGGTTCGGCATCGCTGCATTTCGCCCGCTGCACGACGGCGGTTTTTTCGCGACTCATGTTCGCAGCTATCCGACCTGGTTCATGCCTCTGCTACCGTTGGATCGCGTATTTGCCCGTGCTCCTGCAACTGTGGTGAAGAGCTGGCGAAGCGAAGAGTCGTCGGCGGGGATGGCGTCCGATCACTTCCCGATCGTTGCAGACATACGTTTGGGGTGTCCACGGTAGTGGGGACGTCCAGAAAAGCAGATGGCCCGGGCCACGATAGCGGGTTCACCTCGTTTGCTCTTGAGGTCGGAGCAAGCTGAAAAATCGACAGGCTGTCGGCGAAACTGTCGATTAGCCATATTAGCGTCTCTTCATCTGTCTAAAGCAACGCAGAAACACCCCCCCGCGGCAGAATAGTTGTCGCCTCAATAGCTCTGTAATCTAAGGGGGCGAAGAGGTGACAAGATGGGCAAGCTATCAACCGCAATCGCCGGAGTGACCATCTCTCGGCTGGGCCGAGCATTTGCGTCCCGTCACTCGATCCAGCCCTGCTCCTGAAATCGCTTCTTGAGCACATCGGCAATTTCCTTGGCGGTCTGCTTGGCCCGGCCCTGAATCGTACTCTTGCCGCTTTCCTGGTCGTACACCTTGACCCCGGTGCTAACGATGAGTCCCAACGGATTGTGCGTAGCAGCCAAGGTCAGAGCTCCCACTAGCGACCCAGGCGTTTTGCTTCCGGTCGAATCCGTCGAGCCGGACCCGAGTTTGCGTAGACCGTTTGCCGTCATCTGGAAGCCTTCGGCCGTGACTTTCAATTCGGATTCGCCGGCGCTGAATCCGATCAGCACGCGCTTGGTGGTGTCGCCCTGGACGACGGAGAGCAGATAACCGCGGATTACGATGTCATCGATCTGCGGCCGTGTTCCCGGTCCCGCGTGCGCCGCGGTCATGCCCATGGCGTTGATCTGTTCGACCAGCTCTGTGGCAATCTCCGCGCCCACCTTGCGGCCGGTCGCGATCTGCTCGGCGGTCTGCGGGGTGCCGTGTTCGGAATACTGTCCGTTCAGTGCAGACTCGGCCGGGACATCTTCCGGCGTGGCGGCGAAGTCATAGACCCAGATGGTATTGGGCCGCGGGATGTCCCCGGTCACGTCTTGGTCACGGCTTGTAATTGTGGTCGAGGCGCACCCGGCAACGAACAGCAGGGTGAACAAATACATTGCGATAGGGTTACGCGGCTTCATTATAAAAATCCTTGATGTCAAATGTATGGTCATTGACTTTTCGCGTTTCGCCCGCCCGGTACCGACTTGCTTTCGTCAATGCGCAACCCGCCTCAGGGAATCGGCACAACACGATAGTGGACGCCGTTTTCACCGTGAGCAGGCTGTAACCAGGTGTCACCGTTCAAGTAGCACGTGTTTCCACCTTTGTTGACGGCCATGGAGCCGGTGGGAAGCACGGCACGGATCGATCCCGTCGCACACGCCGATTAACCGGCGTGGTTGCATTGGTAGCTGCAGAGGGACCCGCAGCTATGCAGGCATTACCGCCGGGCATAGCCTACGCTGCAGGGATTGGAAAAGGGCGTGTAGTCAGTACCTTTCGTTCATGGTCATCTCCTGATGATGAGGCAAAGCAGGTTTTTCAGGCTCTCGCCTCAGGGCTGCTTGTTACCGGGAAGGATAATCATAGTTGCAGCTTGACAGTGTAACGGAATAACTGGCTTTTGGTTCTAAACCAGCGCCAGCAATTCACCAAATTTTCACCCAGCCGCCAATCGCCCCCTGGAGAAAGACGTTCACCCCGCCCAGGGTCGCGTCCATCGAAGGCAACATCCCCTTCTTAGTATTGTGCAGGCTAAAATCAGTCCGCCGCCAGCCACGAGTACGGAAACTACGATGCCTTCAGACACCGATACGCCCTCCGACACCAGTTCGCAGGACTCCTTCTTTGTGTTCGGTTTTGAGCTGGACGGCAAAGGCGGCGGTATTGCCTGTGACGCTCAATCACGACCAGAGGGTAAAGCCTGGCTGCATGTCGATTATTCCTGCCCGGGTGCCGTCGACTGGCTGGAAGCGCAGGGACTGGATCCGATGATTGTCGAAACCCTGACGCGTCCGGAAACTAGGCCCAGAACAACGGCGGTGAAGGACGGTCTGATTGTGGTGCTGCGAGGTATCAACATGAACCCAGGTGCTGATCCTTCGGATATGGTTTCGCTGCGGATGTGGATCGAGCCGAACCGGTTGATCAGTGTGCGTCAACGCCGGTTGCGTGCGACCCAGGAAACCTACGAGGCTCTGGATGCAGGTCAGGGTGCCAGAGACATTCCGGACCTTGTCCTCGAGATCATTGACCGGATCGCTGATCGAATCGCCCAGTTCGTCGACGAGATTGAAGAGAGTGTGCTCGATTACGAAGCCGAAGTTGAGGTTGCCGACGTTCGTGCCGAGCGTCGTAAACTGTCGCAACTGCGACGCCAGACGGCCGCTGTCCGGCGTTTTGTCGCACCCTTACGGGAATCACTGGACGGTCTGGCACGACAATCAGAGGGTCCGTTTGACGCTGACTGGAGCTATGGCGTGCGAGATCTGTCGGATCGGATCACCCGTGCCGTAGAAGACCTGGATCTGGTGCGGGAGCGTCTGACGGTCATCCAGGAAGAGTTGTTGAACCGCCTGTCACAGGAGCAGAACGATCGTCTCTACGTGTTTTCGGTGGTCGCAGCGATTTTCCTGCCGATCAGCTTCATGACCGGGCTGTTCGGCATGAACACCGCGGGCCTACCCGGGCTGGAGGATCCAATTGCCTTTTGGGTAGTTGCTGCGGCGATGCTGGTCGTGACGCTTCTGATGCTGCTGTATCTGAAGTCTAAAAAGTGGTTCTGAAGTAGCAGGCCCTTGCCTGCCGGCGTGCAGGGCAACCACAGTCCTCTCTGGGGCATCGATGAAGCATCCGCTAATCTGATTCATACCCATTTGTAAGATAATAGTATTTACCTGTGGCTCGCGAATTTCTAATCGAGAAAGTGACCGTGACCCACCTGCCCCGCCATGAAGGACCTGCTGGTACTTCTCGCGCATCTGTTAGCCACGATCGCCAAACTTCTGGGGCCCGCAAACGATCAAGTCTCTCTCGGCGCCCTACAAAATCGACACCCGGGTCGGAACGCTCGAGTTCACTGACGGGGTGCCGACTGACGCGACAGCCCAGACCGTGCACGACACGGTAGACTTCACCCGGGCATCGAACGTCTACAACAACAGTTTCCGCGGCGCTTCGGCGCCAGCGTGCACGACAGTCAGGTTTTCGACGAGTGCTCGATGACGAGACTGGCGATCGTTGTGTCTGAGCCGACTCGGCTTACCGGTCAGAGGCTCGCGAGAAACAGCTTCGAGACCAAGGTTACGAAAGCCGGATTCATCGCAAAGGCACCAAGCAGCGCGCATTGAACGAGCGCGCGCAGGAAAGGAATCACCGACGATCCAAAACAAGGGCGCGGGTAGAACACGTCTTCGGCGATCAGCGCACCCGTCAGGGCAGCATTTTGGTGCGGACCAAGGATAAGATGCGGGCGGCGGTCAAGATAGGGCTGATAAACCTGACCTACAACAAGCGACGACTGGAATTTCTACTCAGGCCGCAATCCGTCTGGAATCTGGGGGGAATGGGATGGCAGCGTCCGCAAGGGGGCGGATCAGGGACGAAATCCACATAGTCTCAACGAAACGACAACAAAGGGTAGCCGAATTGGGCAGCTGCAAGATCAGGTGAAGCCGCCGCCGGCGTTAGAACCGATTAATCGTAAGCTGCCCTGATGTTGGGTGGGCAGACTAAGATGTTTCATACTCATATTTTGTGCTGCCGGCTCTGGGACTGAAACATGCTGATCTGCAAAGCGAGTACCCTTTTTCTTTCCCGCTTTGCGAACCGCCAGGCCTGGGTCTTGATGCTGCTGTCGGGACTGCTGATCCCAGCGCAGGCAGTGGAGACACTGGAACCTGACGCACTGCCACAGGCACAGGCTAGACTCGAACGGCTCGAACAACAGGTTGCTACCGCCCAAACAGCGACAGCGCAGGAACTGAAAACGCTCCAGAAAGAAATCCTCTCGGTTCGTTCCACTGCGCAGGACTGCGTACAACGGGTGGAGCCAAGGATCGAAAAACTGGACAGCGAACTCGCCGTCTTCCAGCCCCAAAAAGCCAAAGGCACACAGGCGAAATCAGCACAAGAGACCCAACCCGAAGCACAGCCGCAAGTACCGTTTTCTCCCGCCATCGCCCGGCAGCTGCAGGATCTGCAGAGCAAGAAAGATAGCCTGGAAGGACGTATGGCCATCTGCAAACTGATGCTGCTGAGAAGTAACGACCTGGAATCAGATGTAGACGATTACTTGAGCAGCCTGCAAACCCGGCGACTGCTGACCCGTGGCCCGACCCTGGTCAGTGTGTTGCAGGCAAATCTGGATGAGCGGAAACGCTGGTTGGACTTTGCCAAGCAGCTGGCTGTGACATCCACGGGTTGGGATGCGATCCATCCGATTCATCTGACCGGTGCCGCGGCCGTTGGTCTGCTGGGGTTCATCCTCGGCCGCATCGTGCCGCGCCGACTTCGTGCCCGGGCAGGCCAAATGAAGGTCGGGGAAGAGGAAGTCGCTGCCGGCCTTGTACAGGCGGTCATGGCCTGTGGCGTCAGCTATGCGCCTATCCTGCTTGCCCTGGGGGGGGTCACCGCTTATGTGACACTCATCCCGCACGCGGGCGGTAATCTGCAATTTGTCCTCACCCTGATGTACGGCCTGCTGGCATTCTTTGTCATCGCAGCCGGTATCAGAATCCTGCTCAACCCCTGCCCGCCCGCGACCCATTATCTGCCGCTTCCGGAAGCCGTCGCGATTCCGCTCAGCCGGCGCAGCCGCGTACTCGCCCTGATCGTGCTGTTCAGGTGGCTTATGCAGGCACTCCACGCGGACGGCTTGCTCGATGAAACCATGTTCGCACTGACCCGACAGATTATCGGCTGGGTGTTTGTCCTGAATGTCATCTGGGTCGTCTGGCTGCTGCGCCGGCTCGAAGGCTGGCGTGATAAGTGGGCGCTCCTGCTGCTGATCAGCCTGGCGCTGTTCGGCGGCGGGGTCGCTGGCGCGATCGGCTATATCAACCTCGGCGCGCTGGTGATAACGGGCATCGCCTACACCCTGATGTTGCTCGGTCTCGCACTGGTGGTGAGTCAGTTTTTCTCGGACCTGTTCGATGGCCTTGATGAGGGGCGCTATCGCTGGCAAAAAGCAGTGCGTCGGTCCATCGGTCTCAAAGACGGGGACTACGTGCCCGGCCTGGGCTGGCTGCGGCTGGTCGTCAACTTTGCGCTTTGGATCGCCGCCGCCCTGCTGGTGCTGCGCGCTTGGGACCCTGATGAGCAGATCACCGCCGATATCCTGCTTTATTTCACGGAGGGCTTCCAGGTCGGTGGCGTGACCATCGTCCCCACTCAACTGCTTTGGGCCATCCTGGTCTTCGCCTTATTGCTGACGTTGACCGGCTGGCTCAAGGGCAGACTGAATACGAAATGGCTGGTCAAGACGCGCATGGAACCCAGCGCGCGGGACGCGCTGGTCACGACCTTCGGGTATGTCGGCGTGGCCATTGCGGTCATGGTGGCGCTATCGTTCGCCGGAATTAACTTTGCCAGTCTTGCCATCATCGCCGGCGCGCTGTCGGTCGGCGTCGGTTTCGGCCTGCAGAACATCGTCAATAACTTCGTATCCGGCATTATAATGCTGGTTGAGCGACCGGTGAGGAACGGCGACTGGATCGTCGTCGGGAACACCGAGGGCTACGTCCAGCGCATCAGCATCCGCACGACGACCATACGAACCTTTGACCGGGCCGACATCATCGTGCCCAACTCGGACTTGATATCCGGCCAGGTGACCAACTGGACACTGGGAAATACGTGCGGACGGATCAAGATATCGATTGGTGTCGGTTACGGCAGTGATGTCGAGACCGTCATCAAGACCCTGCTTGAGATAGCCGGCAACAACGCGGATGTCATCAAAGGCAATCCCCAGCTGCCGGATCCTTACGTGCTGTTTTTGGATTTCGGTGAAAATTCACTCGACTTCGAGCTGCGCGTCATCATTCACGATATCAACCGGCGTCGGTACGTGACCAGCGACATAAATCGCGCCATCAATGCCGCGTTCAACAAACTGGGTATCGAGATTCCCTTTCCGCAGCGCGATGTCCATTTCCGCGGGCCGCTGCAAATCAACCCTGATGCGAGGATGCGGCCCGACGCACCCGATGGTGGGGAATTGCCCCATTCATAACCATCGCCTGGCGCGCATCGGGATTGGAATTAAGCTCATTTCAAAGAATAAAAAGGGCCAAGTAAAATAGATAAAAGGGGTCGCCGACTTGCTGATGCCAGCACGCAGCATGTCGGCCATGTCTTTCCTGAAGCCCTCACGAACAACGATGCGCAGCACAGCCACGTCTTCTGCGTGTTCCGGCATATAAAGGCCGGTACCTGCCAGCCAGGTAGGGTATTGGTTCGCCTGGTTAGGGGGATTAGTCGTGAACGGGATGAAAGACAGAGAGAACTTCAAACGACGACCCTAGAATTTGGCAAGATTTCGGGATCACCATGGCGAAAAGTGTCATCAGCGGTTGCTCAATGATCGTGGTCTTCGAGGGGAAAGGGTGCTACTCCGTCTTATACGCTTAGGTGGAACCCATGATGCGCTCAAAGAACTTCCGCGGGAACAGACGACCGATCGTCGCCCCCTGTACGAGGATCGAAAAGATCACGACCGCGTAGGTCATGTTGACGATTGTCGCCTTCTCGGGTGAATCCGGGAGCGAGAGTGCCAGAGCCAGAGCGAGGCCGCCGCGCAGCCCGCCCCAGGTGAGCAGCCGCGTGAGGCCCCACCAATTGGCGTTCATGATCCTGGCCCGATTCAGTGGTGCGATCGCCACGTAGACACTCACCGCACGGGCTACCAGACAAACCATGATCGCAGCCATGGCGATGATGGCGAAATGAGACCAGGAGACTGAATGTACGACGACAACCGAGAGACCGATCATGACGAACAACAGAGCAGTCAGGATTTCTTCGATCCCGTGCCAGAATATCGTGAGAGATCTCGTCTCCGCTTCAGAAAACCGCGGTTTGGTTAAGTTACCGAACAGGAGCCCGGCGACCACCATCGCAATTGGGCCCGACACCTCGACGTCCTCTGCCACGGCATAGCCCAGGGCAACAGACGAGAGCGTAATCAAAAGCTGGATAGGATAGTCCCGCGTGCGCAGGAGCATGTTGTGCATCAACAGGCCGACGACGAGCCCCAGCCCAATTCCGCCAAGAACTTCCCGCGCGAAGAGAAAGAAGGCACCCGCGGCTGTCGGTTGCTGGACGCCTTTGACCACGGCCAGGCCGATAGTAAACAGAACGACCCCAACGCCGTCATTGAAAAGCGACTCTCCGCTGATGATCGCCTCGAGTCGTTTAGGCAGACCGAGTTGCTTCAGGATCGCCAGGGCGGCAATCGGGTCGGTCGGCGAGATTGTCAGTTAAATGTTCGGTTGATTAATTGTATGCCTTTAAGGTAAGTGGACAATTGAGGAAATCCGGAGGATCGATTGAGAAAATCACCCGTGATTTTTTAAATAGAACATAGAATGTTTTCAGATACGGTTATTGATGAATTTTATTATTGAAATCCTAAGGGTTTTTTATACCATAGCTGTTATATATTTTGAGCTGAGTTGTTAGTTAATTATCTGTTGAAGTTGTCGTGCGAAGCGAGTGGGGAAATATGTGATGAAAATCGCAGATTAATTCTCGCATGACGTACTTGCGATACGCGACGTCCAGTGAAGAACTGATGTTCAGCGCCAGCCTGATGCCAGTCTCGAATCATAAAGGAGCCAAGCAACGACACTTGCGCTGGAATCAGGCAAGCATGAACGTGTAGCCTCCGCCGACCGAAACATTCACCTTATCGCCGACCGAAACCGGGATGGCGAAGCCTCCGAAGCTCAAATCTGGAACGTCGAAGCCGACCACGACACCCCCGCCAATGCCTACAGCACCTTCCACGGTGACGGCAACGAACGGCCCAGCGTAATTCTGCAAAGATGAAGTATACAAGCCCAGCGCCACATCGCCGGATCCGCCGGCCGAGGCCCCAAGCGACAAACCCACCGAACCGTAGTGCTTCACGTTGGTGAAATTCCGGAGTTCCGTGACAAACCCGAGTGCCCCATCCACGCTTGCAACCGCCGCGACACTGCCGCCGAATTCCACGCCAAAGGAAACGATCGACCGGTCCGCCGCCTTGCCGAGGGCTTTGCCCAGCTCGGGGGAGGTGGCGATGCGCTTCATTGCCGCGGCCGCCTTCGGGTCCATGCGCTTCTGCGAGGCCGCATGACGCAGCACTTCCACTTCACCGGCAAGACGCAAAGCAATCTGCGGCCACGCCTTCACCATTAATCGGATGATGTCCGCATACTCCCGGACTCGTTTTCCGGCCAAGGACTTGAGAATGGCTTCTTCCTCGGAATCAACCACGCGCTGGATCTCGTTTTTGGCGGCCTTGAACTCCCCTTCCGAATCCTTGACGGCCGAGTGCAACGCAAGGGACACAAAATGGCCGCCGGATTGCGCCGTGCCAGAAGCCGTGTGCAACAGGGTTGCCCCTGCACCGCTGACGCCAGACGCTACCGCCTCGCCCGCTTTTTTCACGGCATGACTGATGCCTTCGAACGGATTCGGTTCCATTTCTCATTCATCCTGTTGATTGTTCGTAGTCTTTCACAACTTCGCCCGCGCTTCGAGGATGGCTTTCATCCCTTTGCGCTCGATGCGTTTCTCATCGCGGGCACCGACGTTGGCGACCGCAGGGAGTGGCTCTAGCAGACTCCACCAGCAGGGTTGGCTCAGCGCAACCAGAGTTCTACCGGCGCGCGCAACAGCGCCTCAACGGAATGTGGGCTCTTTGCTCGATGCCGCACCGCACCGCGAGATTAGAAGCGAGATGCGCTTCAGCCCCAAGGCCTGCACCACAACGATAGCAATCGTTAGTTATTCGACACGGATCTGTGTTGTTGACGCTGCCATACGGTGGCGAACTCGTCCGGAGGCACGGGTCTGCCGAACAGATAGCCTTGCACCTCGTCACATCCCTCATCAACAAGGAAGGCCTGCTGCTCGACAGTCTCCACACCCTCGGCGAGCACATCCAGGTTGAGGCTCTGACCAAGGGCGATAATCGCGCGTACGATCGCTACATCGCTGGCATCCTGCGGTACCTCTTTTACGAAGGAGCGGTCGATCTTGAGCTTGTCGATCGGCAGGATCTTCAGATAGTGGAGCGAAGAATAGCCGGTACCGAAGTCGTCGACTGAGATAGTCACGCCCAGTTCTTTGAGCCGCCCCATCAGGCCAAGCGATTGTTTGCTGCGTTCCATAATGGTGCTCTCGGTGAGTTCCAGTTCAAGTTGGTTCGCCGACAGCCGGGCGGCCTGTAGGCTGCGTCCGACCGTCGCGACGAAGTCGCCTTTGTTCAGCTGATGACCCGAGACGTTGACCGAGATTTTCTCGAGGGACATGCCGCAGTCCAGCCAGTTACGTAGCTGCCTGCATGCCGTTTCCAGCACCATATCTCCAATCGGGCCGATTAGCCCCTGCTCCTCGGCCAGCGGGATGAAGGTGCCGGGTGGGACCAAGCCGCGTTCCGGGTGGCGCCAGCGCAGCAGTGCCTCGGCACCGACGACAACTCCATCACTCAGCCGGATTAGAGGCTGGTACCAGACCTCAAACTCGCCACGGTCGAGAGCGCGGCGCAGCTCCCCGCCGAGGTGGACGCGCTGCAGTGCAGCAACGGTAAGTTCGGGCTTGTAAAACTGGTATTGGTTACGCCCAGCCTGTTTCGCATGGTACATAGCGGAGTCGGCGTTCTTCAGCAGCGTGGTCGAATCATCGCCAGCGTCATCGCGTAGACCGATCCCTATGCTGGTGGTTAGGGTCAACTCCTGACCATCAATCACAAAGGGGTGCTCCATAGCCTCGACCAACTTTTCCGCAACATTGGCCGCATCCTCGCCATGGCTCAAGTCCTCGAGGATGACCACGAACTCATCCCCGCCCAGGCGTGCCACCGTGTCCTCCTCTCGGACCGCCTGCGTGAGTCGTTCTGCCACCAGGCGCAGCACGGCATCGCCGACCGGATGGCCGAGGCTGTCATTGATGTTCTTGAAGTGGTCCAAATCAAGGAACAACAAGGCCAGTTCACGATGGTTCCGCTGCACCCGCTTCAGGGCATGGTCGAGCCGCTCGTTGAATAACAATCGGTTCGGCAGGTCGGTGAGTACATCGTAGTGGGCCAGCTTGCGCAGCCGCTCTTCGGACAGCTTCTTCTCAGAAATATCGGAGAAAATGCAGATGTACTGCACCGTCTGGCCCGCGTTGTTCTTCACCGCCGATACGTTCTCCCAGGCCGGAAAAATCTCACCGCTCTTGGTACGATTGCGGATCTCGCCGTGCCAGCTGCCGGTCTCGTCCAGAGAAGCCCAGAAACTGCGGTAGAACGACTCGTCATGATAACCAGAGCGCAGCAGGCGTGGCGTCTGGCCGACTGCCTCTTCCGTCGAATAGCCGGTAATCTCGATAAAGGCGCGGTTGACGCGCAGTATCTTGGCATTGGCGTCGGTTACGAAGATCGCCTCAGGCGTATTGTCGAACACGCCAGCGACCAGCTTGAGGTCTTCCTCCGACTTTTTGCGGGAAGAGATATCACTGATGCTGCCTTGGACATGCACGCCGGACTCCGACGGGATTCTTACCAGGCGGATTTCGCAGGGTATCTCCTTGCCAGAGGCATTGAGATGAGTCCATTCAAAGACCATTACCCTCCCCTCGGTCGCCGATCGGACCATCTCCTTTGCCTTGATCTCAGTTGGGCTGCCGTCCGGCTGAAGCCGCGGGCTCACATCGCTCGGGCCCAGCGCCAGAAGCGCTCTGCGCGAAAGACCAAACAGGCGCTCGGCGTTCTCGTTCGCCTCAACGAATAGACCGGTTCCCCCATCCAATATGACGATGGCATCGGGGGAGTGCTCGAAAAACGTGAATAGGCGTTTTTCACTGGCCTTTCGCCGGGCAAACTCATCCTGGAACTGCGCGGTGCGCTGGTTCACCCGGTTTCGCAGTGCGCGGTTCCAAGTCAGGACGAGCATCAGTAAAACTGCCGCACCCGCAGCCACCTTCCAAAGCAGGCCATGGTCGGGGCCCTGTTCGTATTTGATAGTCAGCCAGCGCTGGTAGATGCTGTTGTGTTCGGCCGGCGGTATGGAAAGAAGTGCCTTTTCGAGAATCGATCGCAGCAGAACATGCTCTTTACGCACCGCCATCGCCTGATCGTTGCGGTAGGGCGTTTCACCGGCGACTTTGATCTGGGTAAGGCCTAGTTTCCCTAGGTAGTAGGTCGTGCTCAGGATGTTGCCGACGAAGGCCTCAACACCGCCACTGGACAGCAGGCGCAGTCCCTCACTGGCATTGGCCACTGGTCGCAGCCGTATCGCGGGATAGTGGGTGGCCAGCAGTTCATGGATCGCATAGCCATCGACAACAGCGACGCGCTGCTGGTCAAGGGCATCCAGACCGCGGATGAACGGCGTGCCCGGGCCAGCGAAGATCACGATTGGCATCGTGACGTAGGTGCCGGTGAAGCTTAGATAGGTCTCGCGCTCGGGGGTTCTCTTTACTGAAGACAACATGTCGAGCTCGCCCCTTTTGATCGCATCCAGGGTCTGCTGCCAGTTCAGTTCGGTGGCGGCCTTGAAACGAACGCCGAGGATATCTGAGAGCAGCGCCAGGTAATCCGACGAGATCCCTTGAAATCGGTCCTGGCCATCAACGTACTCGATCGGTGCCCAGTCGATATCGACTCCTACGCTGATCACCGGGTGGGCCTGGAGCCAGGCCTGCTCCTCCGCGCTCAGATCCAGGGCGGCGCAGCCGCCCGACGCGAGCCACAACAGCGACAGGGCAAGGAGATCCCGTAGGCAGCGCCTGGATAGATGGAGATACAGTGGCTTTGCGCTTTGGACTATCCGCATAAGTCCCGAGATTACCAGAAGTTTCTTGGCCAGCGGGCGCCAGAACACAACGACGTTGCCAGTGACTATCGGCGTCCTGCAGCCAAGCTTGATCTGCGTGGCGTGGTCATGTCGGCCGCGATGCCGATGTGACTGCGAGTACGAAGTAGCGGGCTGGGAATGCCCATGGGGAACAGGGCATTAACCTGCAAATTGCACCAGTCGATCACAGGCAAGTTGATTCATGCCGTTTTCGATGCGGCAAACCTTGAGATCGTCGCCATTCGCTCCAAATACAGGAGTAAGTAATTTGCCTGTGATCTATCCGGGCCCTCGCTTGTCCAGGCACGCCTAGCCGTCGCGATCATCCCGGATACTGTTGCAATTTGCAGGTTAAATGTGTGCGGGAGGACGATGGGGTCGCTTCGATTTTCGCGGCGGTCGGGGGTCGTTCCGATTCACCGATCGGCTCTGGATGGCGCCGCGGGGCACGAACTCGTCGCCGATCAGCTCGTTGAACGCCGCAGGAGGTCGGCATCGCCCTTCGGGTCGAAGACGATCATGACATCGCCGCGGCGAATGTCCTGGGTGATAAGGATCTCGGCGAGCTGGGTCTTGCCGAGCAGTCGGCGCAGCACGGCGCCGCAAACGGCACAATCCGGACCGGTGATAAACAGCACCCGGTCCCCCGACTGCAGATCGGCGTCAGTCGTAGATTCTTCCGGAAACTGCGCGCGCTCGATCAGGCTCTCGGCCGGAAACAAAAGTTTCCAGGCTGCACCGTAGGCGTGCTGGAAGGCCAGGATGCGGTCCGCATCATCGTGCATCATCTGTGCCCAGCGTTCGGCCCGAACTGATACTGCCGCGGATGCCTTCCATCAGGCTTTGATAGCGCCGCCACTCGGATTCAGAAAGCTGCCAGCTCTCGGCGCGTTGTCCGTCCAGCGGCGAGACCGGTGTCGTGATCTGCGTCATCTGCAGGAAACACCACATTGACAATCACCCAGAGGAGTTGGATCTGCTCCTGCGTTGGCAACGCCCGAACGCTCGCATATCGACCGACTTGAACCTCCGAGGCGAAAACCACGGGTGAAGACAGGAGCCTAAGCAGAACGAGTACGCTGCCGAGCTATCGGCATTGGGTTGTCGAATGGCGTGGACGGGGATCAGAATGGTCCGCGTGAAACCTTGGCTATTCCTCGAACGGATTCAGCAGCTGAACGCCTGTTTTTGAGAAATCTTTGCTATTGCGGGTGACAACCGTCAAATCGTAGATCAATGCGGTTGCGGCGATCTGTTTGTCCAGTGCTTTTTCTGGATGCGGCACACGCAGGCGGCCCCAGAGCTGAGCTATATCAGCGGTGATGTCAAGAGCACGATCCTCGTAATCCACGAGCAAGTGATCAAGCCATTTCTCCAGCTGTCTGGCCTGGCGATGATCTCCCGGATGTCGGATCAGCCCCACTCCGCGGCACAGCTCACCAACAGTGACGACGGAAATAAAGACCCCTGCGTCTTCTTGGACCACCCGCTTGAAGAATGCGCGAACACCGTTGTTGGCCTTCGATCGCTTACGCAATTCGCTGATGATATTGGTGTCAATCACATGCCGTGGGTCCACCCATGGTCTAGGCAGCCACCAATCGCCTTCCCTTCCTGGCCGTTCGGTTGAATCTAACCGACAAGACGAAGGTGAAGAAGTCAAGACACAAACAACCCGCGTGAAAATCGGCCAACTTCGTTGACAACCCCAAGCTACGTACCTATATTGAGCAGTCGACCGAATAGGATTCATGGAGTGGGTTGATGTTTAATCCACGCCATGGCGCGAAAGCGGTCCGATCTCAACGTCTCGTTTCTGAATTCGCCTCGAAGCCTGAGAACTAGGTCATAAGAAGCTTGTTCACACAGTAAAACCTCAGTGGAGAATACAACAATGAAATTGAAGCAAATCCTGATCTCGTCGGCCGCCGCATTCATGCTGGTTGTAGCCGGCGCCGCTGTGGCGGGTGCGCACACCGATGCCCAAGCAAAAACGGAGAAGATGCTCAAAGAAGAAGCGGGAATGATCTCCGGAGCGGGAGACGTGAATCCTGATGCCGCCCAGATCAAGGCGCCCGATCCGTCCGCCGCGGCCCAAGAAAAAACGGAGAAGATGCTCAAAGAAGAAGCGGGAATGATCTCCGGAGATGGAGACGTGAATCCTGATGCCGCCCAGATAAAGGCACCCGATCCGTCCGCCGCGGCCCAGGAAAAGACCGAGAAGATGTTGAAGGAAGAGGCTTCGGAAATCTCGGGACAAAAGTAAAAAGGCCCGGTTGCAGAGGCCTTACCGCGACGGTACTACGCACATCATCTTACTCTGGGCATCCTACCCCTCGCCCGTTGGGCAAGCCTTCGGATGTGCAGAATCGTTCCCGGCGATTTTGTCGAGTCGCTTGATCTCGTCGCCCGACTGGCTGGCAGCCCTGGCGCCGAAACCAAGGATCAATCTGACACGTTTGACACGGGGTGTTTGCGCCGAACCTTAGCGAAGCGCAGGTCACGAAGCCGCAGGCTGAGAGCGCAGCGGTAACAGCAAATACCCCCGTGTCGGTGTAGTCAGGTAGATTAAGCGACCGCTTCGAGACGATCAGAAGCCCCGGCCAATGCAGTCGCTAAACCGCCGGCTTACCTACCGCGGTGCTTTTTTTCGATTGCTTGTTCTCGGTACCTATTCGGTTTTTCTTCCAGAAAAAGGCTTAGTGTTACTCACCTAGGCCTTTCTTTTTACTTTGTCGGAGAAGGGAGATTCGAACTTCCGACCCCCACAACCCCATGTTCGCGGATCGTGAAGAAGTTCGTCTTGGATAACGAAGCTTGAATGCGATCTGGAAAACCTGACGTCTCCAGGCCCTAAACGAGTCGGCACTACTGCCAGTGATCGAATTTATCGTCGATTTCCTAGAATGTTCGCGAAGCCGGGGCGAAGGCCGATACCTGAACCTACCCGCAGAGTTTCAAAGTTCGAGTGGGTTACGCAGCCGCAAACCGGTAAACCGCGAGAAGTCGCGATCCGCTGTCCATATCTCCCGAACCCCTTGCGCCTGACAAAGCGCCGCCACCCGCGCGTCGTGAATCATCGGCCCGACGATCTGCGCTTCCTCGAGGATCGGCCGCAGGTGCGACCAGTGATTCTTGTCCTCTCCAAGCAGCATTAAAGTTGGCACTTCCAGCCAGCATTCGACCTGCTCTATGGCATCCGTCAACGGGGTTGGCGAATCGTAGATTCTCGGATGAGTGACGATCGCGAGAAACTCGTGAATGCACGGCCAAGGAATTGCCCAAAGTTCACCGGATTCGGCGAGATCGGTCAGCGCTTTATCTGCCGCTTTGTGAAAGGGTGAATCGCTGCGGTGGGAGTAGACGAGGATGTTCGTATCGACCGCGATCATCCCTTCCTGTCCTTGCCGCCGCGCCCTTCGTAGGCAAGTTCCCTGATCGCCTGCCATTCAGCGTCGCGGAGTTCCTTACGCAAACCCTTGCCGCGAAAGACGTGCTTTCGCAGCTTGATATCACCATCCGGCGCCTTGCCCTGCTGGCGCAGGAAAAGCACTAGCGCATCTTCGAGGACCCGGCGAAACGGCAACTTCCGGGACGCCGCCAGGGCCTTGGCGCTGGCCAGCAACTCGTCGTTGATTTCTATCGTCGTCTTCATGTCAGAATGGTAACCCATAAATATGGGTCATGACAGACCATGCGCACGACGGACGCACGAACGCGCTGAAAACCGAGAACCGTAGCCTACGCCCCCTCAAGACTGCCAAAACGCAACCGGGCAAGTTCGCCCAACTCGCCATTTTCCCCTAGGAGCCTGCACCGTAGAAAACATCCTGAGATAATGGCGCCACGCTTTTGGTCGGGGAAGCCAATGCCGACGACATTTCCCCCTTACGTGCCCGATCAGGATCTGTTGCTGCCGGCGAGCCTACGAGAGTGACTGCCGGAGGACCACGTGGCGTACTTCTCAGCGAGGTGGTGGAGGAGCTCGATCTGAGCGCGTTCTACGTCCCGTATGAAGTGATGGTCGGCGCAAGATGCCGTATAAGCCGATCATGATGCTCAAGGTGCTGATCTACGCCTATGTCAGTGGCGTGTTTTCTTCGCGCAAGATCGCCCGCAAGCTGGAGGAGGATGTGGCGTTCCGGGAGTCGACGGCGGGCAATTTTTGCCAGGCACCGGACGATCTGCGCGTTCCGTAAGCGCCATCTGAAGGACTTCAAGGCGCTGTGTGTGGAGGTTGGTGCAGATTGCGCGGGCGGCTCGGCTGGTGAGTCTTGGGACGCTGGCGGTAGACGGTAACAAGGTGCGGGCCAACGCGAGCAAGCACAAGGCCATGAGCTATCAGCGGATGCAGCAGGAAGCGCGTCGATTGAAAGAGGAGATTGCCTCGATGTGCGATTGCGCGGATCAGGCGGACGAGGCTGAGGATTCGCAGTACGGAGCGGACCGGCGGGGCGACGAGTTGCCGGAAGAACTGCAACATCGCGCACGCCGGCTGGAGAAGATTCGCGCCGCGGATGAAGCGCGCGGCCGGCATCCCGATGACGACCGTCGTCCGCCCAGTGGGCGTGGTCGCTATAAGCGCGACTTTGGCGTGCCGGAAGACAAGGCGCAGAGCAATTTCACGGATCCTGAGAGCCGGATCATGGAGACGGGCGAAGGCTATCAGCAGTGCTACAACGGTCAGCTGGCGGTGGACGAAGACTTCCAGGTGATCGTGGCCACGCCAGAAACATAGCGGCACGAGGACGGGCACCTTCCGAAGCATGGGGGCTTCCCACATGCTGTTAGATTAAGAAGTTCAATGTCAATTGTACCTTCGTCATGCCGACCGTAGACCCGCGTTCGCTATTCGATAAGCTCAACCAGATAAAACGGGACGTTATCTGTCTCTTATCGGTTCACTATGCACCCATCAGCCGGGCCGGTTTGCTCGATGCCGCCCGCCGCCTTGGCTTGAGAACTGAAAACGGCAAGGCTTTTGCCCACGGCGACATGAAATCTGTTGTGGATCATCTACTTAAAAAGAAGTTGATCCAGGAGAGAAAGCGGGCCATCGCTTGTCCTCCCAATCTAGCCAACATCGCTTGTGAATCGTTACTCGGCCAAAACAGGTTCGACGCCTTTGCAGATGCCGTCGGCATAAAAACGGGTCACCGACATCCGGGCTACTTCTCACCCTATTCGTCTTACGAACATTTTTTGGGTCACCTGAGGGCTGCGATCTATCTCGGCGAACTGGGGGACTTTTTTGAAATGATAGATTGGGCGGGACAGTCATATTTTCGGGACCAAAACCCCCACGTGGATGTATTCGCCAGTATGGGGGGCGGTGATTTCAGCCAGCCCTGGTTCAGACGTCTTTCTCCCGAACTGCGCCTGAGCTTTTTGATCTTACCGCTCGAGCAGGCCCTATTTCGCCTGGAACCAGTCGATCATTTGATCCACGCGCTGCAAGATGAGGTGACAGAAAACGACTGGGATCTGCCGGAAATTCTGATAGAAGCTTTGCTGCTGCAAGGGAAAGTGGAAGAGGCCAGAAAACAGATTGGGCACCCGGACACCCCTGAGCAGGCAGCTCTGCTCGCTTGGGCCAGCATGGTCGAGGGCGACTATCCCAAAGCGCGGGTCTTGTTCGAAACGGCCTACGAGCAGTTATTGAAAAGCACACGCAAACGTAATGTCTATTTCCAGGGTCTTGATGGGATCTTCCTGGTTGCCGCGCAACTGGACGGTGCCGATCAGGCTCGCATACTGACACTCCGCGAAAGACTGAGAAGAGGTGCAAAACAGAAAGACAACGCGATGACCTACTACCTCAATAACCTATCGATGGTGGTTGATGCACTGCTTGGTGATGTTGACGCCTCTGCTTCACCCGACGACTGGGTACTTGAACGCATTGACCCAGGTATAGGCCTACTTCTCTGGTGCCTACTTTGGCAATGGCGCGGAAAATTGTCACCAGAAATGGCCCTTGGCCGGATCCAGGAAACAGGGAAGCTGGCGGAGAAAAACGGCTACGCCTGGGTTGCCCGAGAGTGCCAACAGTTCGCTGAGCGTCTCCAGGGAAAGCCCGTACCGATCCCTGTGCGCTATCTGGTGGATGCCGTGCAGCCGATGCACAAGTGGGAGCGCGCCTTGAAGGCGCTGGCGTTGTTGGGCCATGAAGCAGAAACGCCGCTCAACCCGGTCAAGAAAGGTCTGTCTCGCCTGATCTGGCTGTTGGACTTCGATGAATATGGGGATGTCCATATCGAACCCAGAGAACAAAAGGCCACCCAGAAAGGCAGCTGGACCAAGGGCCGCACCCTGGGCTTAAAGCGCCTGGCCGAAGAATCGGATCAGCTGGACTTCCTGGCGCCTCAGGACGCTGCGGTGGTCAAACATATCCGAAACCAAGCTCGGTACAGTTACGGCTTCTACAGAGATCATTACGAAATCGATACCGAGCGAGCCCTCCCCCTGCTCGCCGGTCATCCTCTATTGTTCCTGAAGACATCCCCTTCGACGCAGGTGGAGATCGAGACGACCAGCCCGATACTGGAGATCACGCGGCAGGGTGACGCGCTGAAATTGACCCTGGTGCCAAGCATCGAGCCTGATGAGGAACTGCTGATCATCCGGCAGTCACCGACCCGGCTCAGCGTCATCCCGATCGACGAAACACTGCAACGCATCGCGCGCATCATCGGTGACGAGCTTTCCGTGCCGTCGCAGGCAGAGCCTGGTGTGCGCGAAGCCATTACCAACATCGCACCCATGCTGACGGTGCACTCGGAAGTCAGCGGCCTGTCGGACGGTCTGGAAGAAGCCGAGGCAGACAGCAAGCCCTATCTGCACATCCTTCCCGCGGCCGAGGGCCTGTCGCTCGAGATGTTCAACCACCCTTTTGGGATCAAAGGGCCGGGTTTCAAACCCGGGGAAGGTGCAAAAGGCGTCATCGCGGAAGTGGATGGCACCAAACTGCACACTGTGCGGGAGCGATCGGAAGAAACGGCTCGTGCGAAAAAGGTGCTGGAAGCCTGTCCCGCGCTGGCGGCCTGCGAGTTAGATCGGTGGCGTTGGCAAACCGATGATCCGGAGGACAGCCTGGAGATTCTGGCCCAATGCAAGAATCTGGGCGACGAGCAAATCAACCTCATCTGGCCACGGGGTGAAAAGCTCCGCCTTCGTGCACAAGTGGATGCTGGCAACATGTCGCTGCGTCTGCGCCAGCGGCACGACTGGTTCGAGGCCGAAGGCGAGCTGACCATCGATGACAAGCTGACCCTGAGCCTGGCACGTTTGCTGGAGCTGACGCAGGACAGCAAGGGGCGATTCCTGAAGCTGAATGATGGTGAATTCCTTGAGCTCACGCAACGTCTCAAACAACAGCTCGATGACTTGCGCGACTACGCCGGCGGGAAGGGCAAAGGCATACGGTTTCACCCGCTTACCGCCGGCCGTATTGAGGCCATTGGGGATGAATTCGGCGCCTTCGAAGTGGACGATGCCTGGAAAAGGCAACTACAAAGGATAAAGGAGGCCAAAGCGCAGGTCTCGCCTGTCCCTTCCACTTTGACGGCCGAACTGCGTGACTACCAACAGGAGGGGTTCGCGTGGCTGAGCCGCTTGGCGACATGGGGTGCGGGCGCCTGTTTGGCCGATGACATGGGTCTAGGAAAAACCTTACAGGCATTGGCGCTGATAATCTCCAAGGCGCCCGCGGGACCCAGCCTGGTGGTTGCGCCGACCTCAGTGTGCGCCAACTGGCTGGACGAGTGTCACCGCTTCGCACCGACATTGAAGCCGGTCCTGTTCGGTAGCGGAGACCGCCAATCAATGATCGGGGAAGCCGGGCCTTTCGATCTCATCGTTACCAGCTACGGGCTAATGCAGCAGTCCATCGAACAGCTGCAAGACAAGCGTTGGCAGACGTTGATATTGGATGAGGCGCAGGCCATCAAGAATCCGGTCACGAAACGCTCGAAGGCAGTTGCAAGGCTGAACGCGGAATTCAAGATTGCGCTGACCGGTACCCCTGTCGAGAACCATTTGGGTGAACTCTGGAGCCTGTTCAACTTCCTCAACCCGGGCCTTCTGGGCTCACTTCAATCATTCAATCGGCGCTTTGCCGGCCCGATCGAACTGCAAAAGGACCAGGTGGCCAAACAGCGCCTCAAACGCCTGATTCAACCCTTTATGTTGCGACGCTTGAAAACCCAGGTGCTGGACGAGTTGCCGTCTCGCACTGAGATTGTGCTGCATGTGGAGATGAGCAAAGAAGAGACCGCCTTCTATGAGGCGATACGGCAGAAGGCCGTGGAACAATTCACAGGTATTGGTGTTCCGGATGAGAAGAAACGCTTCCAGGTGTTGGCCGAGATCACCCGGCTGCGCCAAGCCTGCTGCAATCCCAACCTGATCGCGCCCGAGCTTGGTCTTCCCAGCGCCAAGCAGGAGGTGTTGCTGAACGTTGTCGACGAGTTGCTGGAAAATCGCCACAAGGCACTGGTATTCAGCCAGTTCGTTACGCACCTGGCCCTGGTGCGCAAGGCGTTGGATGCCAAGGGTATCCGCTATCAATACCTCGACGGCAGCACACCGCCGAAAGAGCGCCGTACTGCCGTCGACGCATTTCAAGCCGGGGACGGTGATCTGTTTCTTATCAGCCTCAAGGCGGGCGGTACCGGGTTAAACCTGACGGCAGCAGATTATGTGATCCATCTCGATCCCTGGTGGAACCCGGCAGTAGAAGACCAAGCGTCAGATCGCGCGCACCGCATAGGCCAACAGCGCCCCGTGACCATTTACCGTTTGGTCACCAGGGCGACCATCGAAGACAAGATCGTTGAGCTCCACAAACATAAACGCGACCTCGCTGACAACCTGCTCGAAGGCGCAGAAAGCAGCGCGAGACTGTCTACGGAAGATATCCTCGCGATGTTGAAGGATGCGCAGGATTGATAAATACGGCCCCTGGCGGTGCTACCAACGCACTGATGGTTATGGTATTCCACGATTGCATTGATCGCCTCCGAGTCAGCATCGTGCTCTGTTTCTCCAAGTTGGCCAGACGACGACGGTGCACATCATCAATTGACTACAACTAAACGCCTATTCCGGCCAAGAACTCGGCGACCGTAAGAATGCAAACGCCGAAGGTTCTTTCCCTGGCATTCATGAATGAATCGAAATCCTTCAGATCTCCAGTCAGGAGATAGTCCGCCCGACATGCCATCGCCGCCTGAAATATCGGCTGATCCTTCCTGGTCAGGCCGGATGGAAACCGGTAGTCGGGGTGATGCTCCGTGAGGCTGAGCGTGGTACTGATGCGTTCGAACTGATCCAAGGGATTCGGGAAATTTACGCTCCAGATTTCGCCGCGCCTCCTCCACGGCGTACGAACTCGAGTGCAGGGTCCAATATCCCTGGGCCGCCAGTTCGACCAGCAGCGCCGCGGTTGTTTCTGACGCCAGCAATGAAACGCGTCAACGGATGAACGCGCTTCGAGTGATCAGAATAATGGCCATATCTGGCCTTCGCGACGATTATCGCAGGCATTTGCATTGACGGATCAGCCAATTTTGTCTATAAAAATGATCAATAAAATAACTCAATGACTGTTTTGCTGGTCATTTTTTGGTTGGCGTGATGACAAAGGACAGAACCTATTCCAGCTACACGCGCGAGGCCGCCTTTCTGCTCGGCAGGCAGATCCGCCTCGGACGAAAGCAGCGCAAATGGACCGAGCACGAGCTTGCCGAGCGGGCAGGCATCTCGCGCGCCACGTTGCAGAAGATCGAAAAGGGCGACCTGTCGGTCGCGATCGGGCTGGTCTTTGAGGTGGCGGCCCTCGTCGGCGTGTGCCTGTTCGATGCCCAGCACTCGACACTCACCGGCCATATCGCCCGCACCGAGGATCAGCTCGCCTTGTTGCCCAGCGCCGTGCGCAAACCCAGAAGACATGCCGTAGACGATGACTTCTGATCCGCCCTACAGCGAAGCCTTTGTCTGGATCTGGCTACCCGGAGAATGTGAACCGGTCGTTGCCGGGAAGCTCACCGCCGAGGGCAAGAACCTCGTCTTCAACTACGGTAGGAGTTACCTGGCCCGTGACAATGCCATTCCCATCTATGCCCCGGAGTTGCCGTTAGCGCCGGGCATATTGCCCTTGCTGCCGGGCATGACGATCCCCAGCTGCATCCGCGATGCCTCACCCGAGGCCTGGGGACGGCGGGTTCTGATCAACAAAAAGTTCGGCCTGAAAGGTGCCAACACCAATGCGATCTACCTTAATGAGATCACCTGTCTCCTCGAGTCCGGCTCCGACCGTATTGGTGCCTTGGATTTTCAACGCTCGGCAACCGATTACGTGCCACGTGCCGCGACCAAGGTTTCGCTCGAAGAACTCGTTCGTTCCGCCGAGCGTGCCGAGAAAGGCGTGCCGCTGACAGCCGAGCTCGACCAGGCGCTGTTGCATGGCAGTTCGATCGGCGGTGCCCGCCCCAAGGCGCTGATCGAAGACCACGACACCAAATACATCGCCAAATTCTCTTCGACATCGGATCTCTTCAGCCTCGTGAAAGCCGAGTTCATCGCCATGCGCCTGGCAAAGCTGGCCGGGCTGGATGTCGCATCGGTATCTTTGACGACCTCTGCCCACAAAGACGTGCTGCTCATCGAGCGCTTCGACCGCCTTCACACGGCCCGGGGATGGCAGCACAAAGCCATGGTCTCCGCCCTGACCCTGCTGGAACTGGATGACATGATGGCGCGTTATGCCGGCTATGCCAGTCTCGCTGAGATCATTCGCCACCGGTTTACTCATGCCGCCGCCACGCTGCGCGAACTCTTCGGGCGGTTGGTCTTCAACATCCTGTGCGGCAACACCGATGACCATGCCCGCAACCATGCCGCCTTTTGGGATGGCGAAGCGCTGGCGCTGACACCCGCCTACGACATCTGCCCGCAAGGTCGCACCGGCAATGAAGCCACCCAGGCGATGTTTGTTACCGACCAGGATCGCATGAGCCGCATCTCGACATGCCTGGGAGCGGCCAAGCATTTCCTGCTTTCACGTGAGGATGCCCTCGCCATTGTTGAGCACCAACTCACGACGCTCATCGCGCATTGGGAAGACGTCTGCGATGAGGCGGCCCTGAGCCCGGTTGACCGGGCTTTCCTCTGGGGTCGTCAGTTCCTCAATCCCTTTGCCTTTGAGGATCTCACGGGTGATGTCGCGCAGATCAAGACCCTTGCCGATGAAGCGCGCGCGTAGCGTGGGTGACCCCTTGATCCCTACTTGATCCCTACTTGATCCTACTACCCATTGATCCTACTTGATCCCTGATGGGTGACTCCTTCATCCCTTGATCCCGAAATTGCGCTGCACGGTCGATCGTTCGGACATCCAAGCGCCGTGCCGCTCAATTGACAAACGGTAGCGGTTGACGTACGGTAGCACAGATGGGTAACCCGGTGGCAAAGTCTGTCGAATTGTTCACGCGCGACCCCAAGGCTGCGGCCGAGGCCGTGTTCGAATCCCACAAAGGCGAAGCGGCCTGGCTCGACGCGTTCTCGGAGCACCTCGATCAGCAACGTGCGCGCGAGGCCTTCGCACGCACGCTCGACGTTTGGGATCTGAGTCAGTCGGAAGTGGCGAGAATCCTCGGTGTCAGCCGTCAGGCCGTAGGCAAATGGGTCGAAAAGGGACTGCCACCGGAGCGAGCCGCGATGGCCGCCGATCTCGCGGGGGCCACGGATCTTCTGGTGCGCTATCTCAAGCGTGACCGCATCCCGGCGGTTGTGCGCCGACCGATCGCGGTACATAGCGACGCCACGTTGCTTGAACTACTGGCACGTGACGGGAGTGCGGCCGTGCTCGAGGCATGCCGCCAGATGTTCGACTTCCGTCACGTCGGCGAGTAACCGGTGGCGCTGGTCAGCGAGCTTTTGCCCAACGGCCACTCGTGGTGGCGGATTGCGGATCGGGCGTGGTCGGATCCGCTGGACGCGTCGTTTGCCATGCGCCTGGGCGGCCGCTGGAATCCGCCAAACAGCTTTCGCACGCTCTACCTCAGCGAAGACCCGGTGACCGCGCGACTCAACCTGCGGCGGTTTATCGAGCGCTGGCCTTATGAACCCGAGGATCTGCGCGACGACACCGGGCCGATACTCGTCGAGGCGTCGCTCCCGCGGCATCAGGCGGTCTGCGATTGTCATACCCGGCGGGGCGTCGCGGCGGCGGGCCTGCCGCCGACGTATCCCAACAACCGCCACGGCACCCCGGTACCCCATTCCGTATGCCAGGCGGTCGGCGCACGGGTTAAGTCGAGCCGGCTGCGCGGCGTACGCGCACGTTCCGCCGTGGCGCAAGATGGCGCGGGCCGGGAACTGGCCTGGTTCCCAGCATCCGTCGCGAGTCAGGCGCGCCTGATCCGGCGGATTCACTTCGAGCGTTGGTTTTGGGGCTGAGCAGCACGGGCATTGGTGGTACGTGCTCAATTCCTAGCAGCAGGCTGTTGCCGTTGGCCCCGATTTCGGCGCTGTACCGTACGACACTACCCCTAGGTTGCGCATCCGTACGAGGCTGTCCGCCGCAATCGTCAGGACAAATCGGAAATCCAGCTTCTCGCGGACGACAAACCGGCTTTTGCGCGGTACCTATTTTGGTACCTATTCGATTTCTTACATAAAAAAGACTTAGGTTGTTCGCCTAAGTCTCTGTATTTATTGGTCGGAGCGGGGAGATTCGAACTCCCGACCCCCACAACCCCATTGTGGTGCGCTACCAAGCTGCGCTACGCTCCGAAATGCGAGCGCTGCATCCTAGGGATGCGGCGCTTCTTTGTCAACGAACCAGAAGATCCGCTGCTTCAGTCTTTGAGGATCGCGAGGATCTCTTCGAGTTCGTTTTGCAGCTCGCGTACCAGTTCGGATGGCGGACGCTGATCTTCGTGCTTCGGGCCGTCGCCGGCCAGCTGCTGGCGCGCGCCGCCGATAGTGAAACCCTGCTCGTACAACAGGCTGCGAATGTTGCGGATCATCTCGACATCGTGCCGCTGGTAGTAGCGGCGGTTGCCACGGCGCTTGACCGGCTTGAGCTGCGGGAACTCCTGCTCCCAGTAGCGCAGTACGTGCGGCTTCACCTGACAGAGTTCGCT
>CAVTOY010000012.1:0-186223 GCA_963736445.1 uncultured Gammaproteobacteria bacterium
CTAGCATGGCGGCGGGTAGTTTCGGCAGCGATTTCTGACGGCGTGCGGCCGTCGAGCGAAGTGTGCACGCGATGCGCGTTGTAATACTGCCGGAATCCTTCCAGTTTTCGCTCCAGATCATGGGCATTCCAGAAGAACACATGGTCAAGGAATTCGCGGCGAATGGTTCCGATCAGTCGCTCGATGAAAGGGTGCGATAAGGGCACGTAAGGAACGGTTTTGATCTCCTGAATCTCCAGGATGCGCAGATTCGCCTGCCAGCGGTGGTACCGGAATAACGGGTCATTATCAGAACTGAGATAATGCGGAGCACCCTGGGTAGAAATCGCCGTGTTGAACATATGGCACAGGGCGATACCATCGACATCACCGGCATGCACACCGAAACCTACGATGCGCCGAGTGAACTGATCCATGACCACGAGCACCCAGTGGCTCTTCAAGTGAATGGATTCACACCGAAACAGGTCAATGCTCCAGAGGCTGTCCTTCGTGTGTCCCAGGAAGCTCAGCCATGACGGCCCACTGTCACCGGAACCCGGCCGGTAATGCGCGGCCAAGATCCGCCGCACCACATCTTTATCGATGTCGACACCGAATGCCTTGTTGATCTGTTGTGCGATTCGAGGGCATCCGAACCGTGGGTTGCGCTGCTTCATTGCAACGATGGCCTGGATGAGTTCGCGTGATGGTCCCTTGGGACCAGGCTTCGCTTTGCTGCCAGATGAATACAGCCGTCGATACTTTCGCTGCTTGAGCAGGCTATGAAATTTCAACAGCGTTGAAGGCCGGATAATGACGGCAGCTCGCTGGATGCGGCGTGGATCGAGAAACAATGACCAGAAGCCAAACAGGCATCGATCGAGTGCCGATAGATTGGGCGCACGTCGCCGAGAGCGATTGATGACCAGGAGCTGCTGTTTCATGAGCAGGCTGTCGGCGACGACTGCCTTCGCGCCACCCGGTCCGAGGAGTTTGGCGATTGTTGTCAGTAGATGGAGGAGGAGTATCAGCAGATCCTTCATGGCCGTGCAGGGTAGGGGACGCTGCTGTCAGGGGCAAGACTATCCAAATCATCGTTTTCGGGGCGAAAATTACGAATTCGCCAGGGACAGGTTCCGGCTTCGGCAGGTAACGGTTTTCTGAGGTCTCTGCATTTCTCCACTTCGAGATCCTCATGGAATTGGGATGTAAACGTCTTTGTGGCGACATGGCAGCTACAAGATAACTTGTTGAGATCATCCCGCCCGCCGAATCTGACAATCTACCCTCGAGGCTCGGGCAGTGTTGCTGCTGGCCAGTATTTTCGCGCAACAGTGCTACCGGTTTCGGAGAGACACCAGAAAGCGCCGATCCCAATCCCTGAGCTGCGTCCTGGTTCTGCCCGATGCCGCAACCGCCTTCCGCGCCCAGGCACGCGCCGCGGGCAGCCTGCCGCGTTGTGCTGCCAGGCGGGCGAGCAGGCGCAGGGTCTTGCGGGCGCGCCAGTCGCCAGTCGTGACAAGCTGCCGGTTGGTTTCGGTGAGCGTTGGGATGAGCGTTGACCACTCGCTGGGGTCAAGCCGCCCGAACCGGCACTCCAACAGATTGGCGCGCACGCTCGCAATCTCTCCGCTGTCGCCCGCCTGCTCGAACAGTCCGATGGCCCGTTCAAACAGGGGTTCGGCAGTCTCCCATTGCTCGTCGATCAGATACTCGTACCCCAGGTTATTAGTGAGCACCGCGATGTCGTTGTGGCTGCCTTGTTCGTTCGCGCGTGCAAGCATCTTTTCAATCACCCGGGCGGCCGCCATGTACTGTCCTTTCGCTTCATTTAATCGGTACAGCAGTGTCCCGACCTGATCTTGCAGCCAGTCGTCAGCATGGTTTCTGACGGTGTCGAACAATGCGATCAGGACCCTTTCCGCGTGCTCGGCACCCGGGCGGATGCGCGGAACCGGCGCCTTCGGCACCAGGTTGGCGATCAGGCCCACGCAGCTGCGACAGGTGTTGTGGGACGGTAGGTCCACGTCGGTGATCAGCCCGAGGATCTGCTGCAGGCCCTGCGGAGTGTTACCGGCGTTGAAGGTCGCGGTAATCAAGTCCACGCGTGGATCGGAGTCGCGGAACGGGCGTGTGGCGCGTACCGGCAGCGCTACCCATTGCTCGCCGTCTGACTGCAGCGGGTCGTCGAGATCGAGCCTCAGCCGCGCGTCTTCGTCGATGATCCCATCCCAGTTGCACGAAACGGCAGAGCCTTTACCCGCAAGGAGATCGACATAGGCGGAACGAATGCGGGCCCGGCCGGTCGAGGGGGGCTGGTGGACCGCTCGTTCGATGGTGTCAGGTTCGACCACGCGATGGGCGAGGGCGCCCTTCTGGTCGAGTGCCGTGAAGATCCCGCTTTCGTCGAGACGGTTGAAACGCATGTCGGTCTCGAGCAGTCGCGCCACGATGGCTTTTTCGTGGGCACTGTGCGACCCTACCGAAACACCTTGCCCGGCGTGAACGCCGGTATTGCCCGCAAACGTCCATTCGAGCCCCTGCGTCTCGCACTGGTGTTTGAGGATAGACAGCTTGGTCGGCCAGTCCAGTACACCGACCAACGACGACGGTGAGGTCTCCAATCGGTCGAGCACGGTACGCCAACACGCGCACACGGCCGGCGCCCACGAGGGCAGATGGCTGGCACCGAGGTCGGCCTCGACGCTTTCCAGCAACTTCCGCTGTATCTCGATGGCCGTCAAGTGCCCCGCCTGGCCCAGGTCCAGTCGCGCGGTGCAGGTCAGGTCCCGGGTGATGATGGTGATCGCCTGCACCGGTGATACCAGGTCCAGCCCTTCTTGTGGCAGTCGGCCTGCGTCCACCTGTGCGATCAGCAGCGCGGTCGTGCCGACACGCAGGTAGTCTGCGGTCTCCGACCAGAGGCTCTCGCCGGCAAGTACATGCAAGCGCCGGTAAGGTTCTTTTGCCAATGGCTCGTCACGGTTGTGAAAGATTCCACGCTGGCGTCTCGAGTCGGACGAGACCGCGTGCTTCAGGTGGACCGCGCGCGGCGAGACCACGAAGCGCGGTTTCGCTCCACTGTTGTCGAAGCCGCCGGCCCCGGTGAAGACGATCCGCGTCACGAGGTGGGTCACCAGGTGCCGCGCGAAAAGCCTTTGCGGGGCCACATGCAGGTAGCTCTCGTGGCTGGCCCAGGTGGCATTGGTCGTGTGGTCGACGTTGGCCTTCCAAAGCACCATCTCCGCACCATCGGGCCGTGCGTCGTGCTCAAGTTGGCGTGCGGCCCGCATAAGCAGGAGGTCGCCGGCACGTGTGTAGCGAACGACCTCTTCGGGCGTGCTGCACTCCGGCGTGGCGACTTCGGGGTGTTCGCCGACATCCAGGTAGACCCGTGAGCCGTTGGCCGTGAAGACATCCAGGCCGCTACTACAGCGCAGATGCGGTACCTGCCGGATGGCTTCGTTCATCAAGGCCGTGACGTTCTCGCCAGTGTCCAGCCGCTCGCCGTTGGCGTCGAGTGCGGCGAAAGCGTATTCGGTCTCGATCCCGAACAGCCGGGTCGCGCATACCGGGTCGCGGTGAGGAAAGGGGGTCGTGCTGGCCATCGGGGATCCTATTGACCGCCTTCCTGGCGGACTTCCTGGATGAAACGCTCGCTGTTTTGCGACAGGGCCCGCTGGATGACGCGTTCGGCCGTTTGGAGCAGCTGTTCGGCGTCGGCACGGTCCGTGCCCAAGCCATCGTCACCAGCCGGGTCATCGGCCATACGCTCGGGTCGTGGTTGCTCGAATTGTCTTTCGTCCATCGTTCTATCTCCGGTTGTGGTGTGTCGGCTTATGATTGCTGGAAACGGCATTTCATCCTGCGCCGGGTGGGCAATGGCGTGGCTCCCTGGATGCCCAACTCGCACGTGTGTCGCCGAGTGGATCGGGCAGGGACACGATCGAGAGGGGCTGGCCCGGCACAGCCGGCGCCAGCGCGATCCGGTCCCAGTCTACGGCGAGGATGCGTTCGCGCGGCAGGTGGCGGAGTAACATGGCACGCCCCCACGCTCGGGTGTCGGTCGGCGGATCGGTACGCAGGGAATCGACGCGCTGGTCGTCGACCAACACCTGTGTGAGTCCGGCCTCCTGCAATGCCCAGTACAGGCCTTCGTCGAGGTCAAGACTCGCGTAAACGTGGTCGAGGTGTTTGGCTTCCGGCGCCGCCCAGTCCAGCCCCCGGGCGGCGAGCGCGCGCTCGATGTGGGTGCGTTTCAGTACCCAGTCGAGGCGCGGCGCCAGGGCGTCGAAGTCCCGCCGTGCGAGCTGGTCAAGGACCTCTTCCCACAGGGCCACGATCGATCCGGCCTCGGGTACCAGGCCGTTGCAGCTGCCGGCATCGACGGAACGGCGCGCGTGCTCGCAGAACATCGACTGCAGTTCGACGGCAGTGACCCGCCGCCCATCGGTGAGACGCGCTGTTGCCGATAGCCCTGGGTCGTGGCTGTAGGTCGTGAGTGCGGTCACTGGGTCGTCGAGCATCAAGTTTGCGTCGAGCCGATCCGCCTCGAGCATGGAAAGTACGATCTGCATCGCACCGACCTTCAGCAAGTTGCTGACATGGCACAGCGACGAGTCATAGAAGATGCAGTGGAGACGCGCCAGCTCGGCCGATTCCTCGGCGTGTCCGCACAGCGCCTCATTGCGGCTGTTGACGATCGGCCGGCGGAAGGTGGTCTGCGGTCCGACCAGCTGGTCGAAGAAGTCGGCGCGCTGGGAGATCTGGTAGGCGACACTCGGTCGGCCGTTTTCGGCGCCGACCTTGCCCTGGCCGGTATAGACGATACTCGATACCTGGTGGGCCGCGAGTACGAACAGGTAGGGGTGCACGCGGCGCGTAAACAGATTGTTCCACAGGCGGCGCGTCACGAGAAAATTCAGGTGGCTGCCGTAGGCGTTGCCGAGGCCGTCGCTGGAGTTGACTAGCACCAGGATTCGTTCGTCAGCGGAGCATTTTTCGTTGGCCGCGGTCATAGCGTCGCGCGCGACGCGCAGCATCGCGTGCCAGGAGGCCACGAAGTCGTACGCGGATACCACCTCGGGCGTACAGATCTCCAGATGAGCGAGATCGATGTACGCGCAACCACCATTGGTTGCGAGGTATCTGCGGCCGACGTCCTGCGGGTCCTGCCACGCATCGTAGACCGTATGCGGTGAGTGGAGCGATGTGCCGCCCGCGACGAGCGTTGTATGGTTCCCGGCAGGTGCAGCCTCGCGGTCGCTGTTCCCTCGTACGCCGTCGATCTCAACCAGCAGGGCATGCGCCGCCTCGTGCCCGGTACCGTGTGGACGTTGCGTACCCAGCTTGAAGTTGCCGAGTTCCGCATCGGCGCCTACAAGCTTGGCCACGCCGCGCCGTGGCGCGCCGTGTGCGTGTTGGTGAACATCGGTCATCGTCGTACCCTCAAGCACCTGGGGTGCGCAGAAGGTGGCGATGTGCCACGATCTTGCGGTGCACCGGTTCGACCGCAACGACGTCCAGATCCTGGGGCAGATCGCCCAGCAGCGTGTGTGCGTTGGCCGGGGTCAGTGTCGTCGCGAGACGCTCGAGCGCGTCGGCGATGGCATCCTCCATGTCCGCGACCCGCACGCCGTGCCTGCCGCCCTCCGCGTGTCGCCGAAATGCACTGCGCTTTGCCTGCACGCAAAGCTGCTCGATCGTGCGGCCGCTGAGCATCTCGCGTGCGCTCACGCTGCGCGAACTGCTGTCGCGCAGGCGCAGCTCGGCGACGACGTTGTCCGCGTTCGGGCTGTAGAGCCGGTTGACGGCCGTGTCGATGATTTCGTTGCGCGTGTGCTCGGCCGCGGCGCCGTTGGGCCCGTAAGGCAGCGCCGGCGGCAGGTGGATCGCGAAGATCTCACGGGCCGCCTCGAGGCCTGGACGGCCGATGAACAGGTCCATGCCCGACAGCCGCTCGAGCAATGCCTGGTCGACCAGGTCCTTGCGGTTGGTCGACGCGATGATCCCAATCATGCCGCGGCGCTCGAGACCGTCGATCTCGGCGAGCCAGCTGGCGAGGAACTTGTCACTGTGCTGTCCGCCGATACCGCCGCGATGCCGACCGATTGATTCGACCTCGTCGAGGAACACCACCGTTGGTTCGTCACCACGCCGGAGTTCCCGGAACAGGGTCCTCACGTTGGCCTGCGTCGTGCCGACCCAGGGGCTTTCGAGCTGGGCACCCTTGACGCTGGCGAAACGGCAGCGTTTGCCAGTCGCGGCCGCCAGTGCCGCGCCGACGATCCGCGCGATGCTTGTCTTGCCGTTGCCCGGCGGTCCGTGCAACAGCAACGTCTGGCCGCCGGTGATGCCGTAGCGGGTGGCCAGCTCAGGATTGGCGATACTCTGCGTGAACAGCGAGACGGCCTGCTGCACCTTTTGGCCGAGCCCACCGAGGCGCTGCGCCGGTTTTGCCGACAGGTACTGTTCGACGAACAGTTCGTCGGATGCACTGTCCTGTACGGGTTCGAAAGCGAACTTGACGTCCCTGTTCCAACGTACCTGGTCGCCGACGCCGATGTTGGCGTCGTGTACGCGCTGCGCCGCGTGCACGAACACCTCCTCGTCGCGGTCGCGCAGTGCCAGCCGGCCGTCGTCGAGCACTCGGGCCACGGTCGCGATCTCGCCCGTCTCGGGCGTCTCTCCCGACGCGACGTCCATTACGATGTTGCGCTTTGCGCTGAGATAGACGATTTGACCACGCACGAGCGCATCGGGGTCGATGTCTGCCGACAGCTGCACCAGGCGCCGTTGTTCACCGTGAAAGATTTCGGCCAGCCGGCCGTTGGCGGTCGGAACGAGCCTGAGGAAGACGGCGGGGAACCACGGCGCCGCGGTCAGCCGGTCGACCAGCTCGGCCAATTGGGCCTGGGCATTGCCGATCTCCCGTAGGTCGTGCACGAGCGACGAAATGTTTTCGTTTCGCGCAGCGATCTGCCCGACCAGCAGTCTGTCCACCGCCTGAATCTTTCCGCCCGAACGGCCACGTTGTGCGCGAATGCTTTGCAGACAGGCATCGAACTCTGCGCCCGACCCTTGGACTCGCTGCAGCAATCCCGCGAGTATTTCGGTATCGATTTCACTGTTCATGGCGATCCTCCTCGACATTCAGTACGCGGGCCGCGGGTGGCGCCTCGCCGCCCGGCAAGGCCGCTGGCAGCCGGACGGTGTCGCCCGGCATCAGGTACACGCCACGTGCCGCGACCTGGCCTTCTCGCCAGCCGAACCAGTCGGCACGCAAGGATCCCTCGCCGACATCTGACAGCAGCAGCGCGATATGGAACGCGGCGTCGAATACGGTGCGGTGCACCTCGCAGTCGGCGCGACTGAAAAACGGCTGCGACAACGGGCAATTGCGCCGGCGCTCCGGTGCACAGCGGGCGCAGAAGTCTGGGTGGCTGTGCCACCAGCCCATCCAGAGCTCGTGACGCCGGCGCAGGGTCAGCGCGTCGCTCACGGCCGACCAGGTCTCTGCCGTGAAGCCCAGGTGCGCGTGTCCGGCGTCGGCAAGGCTGGCCGGGATCTGTGCCGTCACCTCGGCGAACACCTCGCGGCTCTGCGTGTCTCTGTGCAGGTGCCCGATCAACACACCACCCGTCTCGTGATCGCCTGCGGTGCGTGCCAACTCGGCCACCTGGTCGAGTACCATCGGGTGTACGAACACAGGAAAGTCCTGGTCATGCCACGCACCCCGGCACAGGTGCGTCGCGCCCGACACCCAGTAGGCCAGCGGGCTGCTACCGAGCGCCAGCGGCGCCGCGGGGTCGTCGTCCTCGGTTGACGCCTGTGCCGTCGTCCCTTCGTCCAACGGATACGCGCAGATACGGTAATTGAAGGACTCGCCGGCCTTGAGCGTGCCGGCACGGACCATCTGCGCCGATGCGTTCTCGACGGCCGGCCGGAAATAGCGCCACGTGACCGGCGGCGCGTCGTTCGCCGGGTCCACACCGTCGAGCCGCACCCGTATACCGCTTACATAGGGTTGTCCCAGCGTGGGGTCAAACACCGGCTCGACGTGTCCGGGGCCGTGGTGCGACCGCGCCGGGAGTCCTTGGCGCACCCCGTGCCAATGGGACCATTCGGCCGCCGGCGCGAAGTCCGGAACCAGTACCAGTTCGCCGAGACGACGTCCCTCGCGGTCGGTCGCCTCGGCGGCGTAGCGATGGGCAATGCGCAAGGTCATGCCGATGCCTCCTCGCCGTCGTGCCGGCTCATCCGGCGTTCACGTTTGGGTGCATGACGACACGGTCGTCGGTCTGCAATACCTCGCCGACGATCTCGCTCGCATGCAGGTGACGGCCCTCGCGTTCCAGCCGCGGCCGGTAGGCGTAGGGGTTGCCGTCGGCGTCCTTACGCTTGAGGCGCAGGCGGCCGACGACATCCTCGACCCATTCGCCGACGGTGGCGTCGGGCGATACGCGCACGCGTCGCGAGCGCTGCCCGGTCACGTCTGCTACTTGGATACTCAGGTCATTGATGGCGACGACTTGTCCCATGATTGCTCTCCTCTGATTTCTCAACGGCACGTTGAATCGATGGCGTGCCTCCATCCGGGGCGGTCGATCCGCCCCTAATCCATGCATCCCGGCCATGCCTTCCACTGCGACCGCAGGTACGCCGCGGCCAGCCGTGTGTCGATCGACAGCGCCTCCAGCTCGGGCTGTAGTTGCCGAGACGCGAGTGCGAGTGCCGCGAGTCCGGCATCCAGCGTCGCGACCCGTAGCGGTGGCCGCAGATTCAGGGCCAGTGCAGCGACGAGCCGGCGTCGGTCGCGCCCGACCTGAGCCCGGACCTGGTGCACACTGCCGACCGCGTGCAGCATTGCGGTCACGGTCGCCTTCAGCGTCGCGTCGGATGTGGCGGCCTGCTCGGGCAGGTCGAGAAACACACGGAACTCGGCGATGCCTTCGCGCACCACGGCGACGGCATGGGCGATATCCCCATAACGGCCCGGCAGTGTGACCACGATCTCGCCTGATCGACGCCGGGCCGTCGTCCAGCCGGCCTCTACGCAGGGCGCAGCGAGGTCGAAGTCGGGGTCGAAACCAGGCGTCCGCGGGCGCCGTACCAGCCTGCGCGCCCGTGATCCCCGGGCGGGCGCTGTGACGTCGGCGTGGGCCTGGTCGAGCCAGCTGGCAAGGTCTGGCGGTTCGAGCGCACGGGCCTGCGCGATCGGGATCTCTGCGCGCATGCGCGGCGCTCTGTCGCCAGGCATCAGCACTGCCCGGGCACCGGAAGCGGGTGCCGATGATCGGGCCAGTTCGCGCCACAGCCACAAGGGAAAGCATCCCGGGCCCAGGTTCGGAAATCGCCGCGCCGTGACCAGCCAGTCATCCTCGATGCCGATCGTGGCCCACACGCCGACCTGGCCCTCGCGTGCATACCAGTATTGACCGGGGCCCTTGGGGCTCGCGCTTGGTTCGAGTCCGTTGAGACGGTTCGCAAGCCATCGCTCGTCACCTGGGTCGATCTCGTTGTATGCGTATGCCGGCATCGCCTTGCTCCATTCATCGGATTGACGTATCGGTTTCGGGTTGCCCCTTCGCGCTGGCCTGCCGCCGCTTCAACGGCCTGTTGTCGAGCGGAAAGCGATCATGGTTGCGACGCGCCCACTTGCACGCATCGCTATTCAATGCATTGAACTCGCGCGTCTCGAGGTTCTGCCAAGTAATGATCTCGAACACCTGGTAGAGGAGGTCGACGAGCGGCGTCCCGGGTTGCATCGCGCCGGCACAGATGAACGGGAACCGCACGTTCGCGTGCCAGGGGTCGTGCGGTTCGATCCAGGAGAGGACGCGCGCCGTATCGAAGCGTTTGAGATAGTCGTCCGGGAAGCGGATTCCAATCAGGTGTTCGCCGTGCTCAACGATCTGGCCGTCACGGCGCACGAGCCCGGTGCACCGGAACTGGGCCAGATAGGCCGCGACGGTCGGTGGTTCGCCGAGCGGCGCCAGGTCGAGGATGTCGCTGTCACGGTCCAGCGCCATGCCCTCGACGTACTGTTGCTCGAGGAAACCCGACATTATCGGGTCATCACGGATCATGCTTGGCCTCCGATTTCGAAATGCCGTTCGCCGGTGTCGCTCTCGACGGTAAACAGGTCGCCCGAACGCAGGCCGATTGAATACAGCGACGTGCGCCTCTGGGCTGCGCTGAGTCCCGACAGCGCCAGGGTGTCGGTGGTGTCGATACCGGCCGATACCATGCGTGCGCCGCAGGCGGTACAACGGCGATCGGCGTCGTTCAGCCGGGCGGCCAGATGCAGTTTTTCGCGCGTGGTCTGACACTCAGGGCACACCAGGCGGAGAACGAACGCATCCCCGTGTACCCGCAGGCGTGCGCCTTGCACAGGCGTCATGGATCGCAATGTCCGGCCGAGCGATATCGCCCCGGGTTTCTGCATCAGCGCTTCGATGACCCACGGCCGGTGATCGAAACGACAGTCGGGTGCGCGGTGGTGCTTGGTGATGTAGACCCGATGCGTATTCAGGTCGAGCAGTACCTGGCGCCCCGTAAGCGAATGCCGGGTGTCGTCGTCGGCGAGCTTGATGATCTCGGCGCATGCCAGGCCGGCCGTGACGCTGGCCAGATAGGCCGGTGCACCGGTCGGTGCGATAGCGGGCGATGTCCGGCACGGGTAGCTGTGGCTCAGCGTCGCCTGTTCGGCCGGCGTCCAACCGCATTCCAGGCACGCGTCAGTGGGCGCCGGCCCAACTACGTCGATGCGTACCAGCAGGTCCTCTGGGCGTACACCCGTGTCGACCAGCGGTATGCCGAGTCGACGGGCGGCCCGGTTGCACCAGCGGCGTGGCGCCAGATTGTCGACCGTGGTCACGATAACGTCCGCGCGCAGCCGTCCCAGCGGTACCTGCTCGACCGTTGCGTCGATTGATACGACCTCGATGTCTGGCGCAATCGCGCGCACGCGGCGCGCGAGTGCGTCGACCTTGCGGCGGCCGACATCGCGGGCAACGATGTTTTGGGAGGTTATGTTGCGGGGCTCGTAGGCGTCGTTGTCGATCAGCGTGATTCGCCGCACACGACCGCTGCGCGCAAGCAGGGTTGCCAAGTGGCTGCCGTTGGCGCCGCGAGCCGACGATCACGACAGAGAGCGGTTTGCGGTTCACGACCGTACCTCACAGCTCGGCCGGCGACCACCTCAGGCCGGCATCCAGATCAGTCGGGTGATGGCAGGCCACGCAGGTGTCCGTATAAGTCCAGCACGGCCGGTCGTCGCTCTGGTGATACCAGAAGCCGCACGACGAGCCCGGGCAGCGCACGGCCGGCGAACCGGGTTCGATCGGCAGTTTGCAGCGCACACAGCTGGCGCTGTCGGGGCCCGGGTAAGGGGATGACCTCGGCGAGCCGTTCAGACGAGAAATAAACCGTATGCCCGGCGTCGAGCGTGATCGCATCCCGGTCGGTGAGAACGCGGATGCCAACTGGGATCGGCAGACCGTTGATGCGCATACGGCTGAGCGGGCCGGCCAGTAACACCCAAGTCTCGGAGCCGTGTGGCCCACTGTGTGGCACGAGCATCGGCTGTGACGGGTTGCCCGATTTGTTGCTGCTGTCCGTCGGAGCCGGGCCGTTCGTGCTGAGCGTGACGGCCCCATCGGCGAGGTCGTGTTCCTGCCAAAAGCCGTCGCGGTTTTGGATCCACAGGTGAGTCATTGGTCGTTACCTCCGGCGAGTACGGCGCACCGTCGCTGGCGAGCGCGTGGTTGCAGTCTTCCGCATGGTGATCTGCCGGCGTCGCGCGAGGGCGACGCTATACTTGTCCATTAAGCGTCATGTAAAAATGTATCAATATTGACCAAGAACCGATGAAACTACTGATCCGAGTACAGAGGAATGGCGCAACTTTGTCAAGAGGGAGCGCCATTCAGATTTTTTTAAGGAATGTCGGGGGGCGATATATCCCGGCTATTGCGGGTCGCTAGTTGCTCAGCGGGGAGGCAGACGGTGGCGCACAGCGCCATCGACGGGTACAGGGGAAGCCCGGTAAGAGACGGTGAACGGCCTGGATAACCGGATGTTGGGCGCCCGACTCAAGATTCGGAGGCCCATGCCTTCAGGGCGCTCAATATTGTCTTGCGTTGGCTGCGCTTGGAGAGCGCCGCTTTGAGGTAATGACACGCCTCGCGCAGCTCGGCATCGTCGGCCAGCTCTTGCGCGATGGATGCTGCATCGGGGGTTGCGCCGGCAATGAAACCGCCTGTGTTGGACGACTTCTGCGAGGCGTTGCGGCTGCGGACTCGTTCCCGGGCCTGGTGTTCCCGGATCGCTGTCAGCTCGGATTCGAACTGGCCCCGGACCTTTGAGTCGAAACTCAGCGTGTCGGCAATCTGTCTGGCTACGGTCTCTGAAGGCACCCGCATCCCGCGCTCGATGTGTGCCAATGCCGAGTCAGATATACCACACTGATCCGCGATATGTCGCTGGGTCAGCCCGAGTTTAACGCGGGTCTCGCGGATCAGCTCTCCATACTTGAATTCTTCCGAGCTCATACGTCCGTTCGGTTGGCCATGCGAAGCATACACCACTCCATAAGTGTACCAAGTACGGCAGATTGTAGCCTGTTTATTGCGGTGCGTGGTCAAGAGTGTATTCTTAAAACCGTAACAGTCGTTTGTTTCGCCTAACGAGAACGTTGGGATGCCGCTATACGAAGGCGATCTGAATGCGCTTGCCGATCACCTCGAACCGGGCCATCCGTTCGTCGAGGACCTCGTTTGTGCGGCACGCGTCGGGCTCAAGGGCCGCTCCGGGCGGAAGTACACGGCGTTCACGGAGGCCGCTGGAGCGGGAGGTGACGGTATCCGGTGCGCCGCTGGCGCACTGTACGATCAGATCATCGCCAGAGAGCCGGACATCAAGTTCGATCGGCGCAAACGGCGGGATAAATCGTCGGGTGCACAGCTGTTCCGTTGCATCGACGAAATCCTAAGGGATGACCGCGCCAGCTGCCTGGAAATGGCGCTGTTGTTCGCCAGCTGCGCCCTGCGGGCGGGGCTTGCCCCGGTACTGTTGGTCGTCGAAGGCGAAAAACTCGATCATGCAATCATCGGCCTGTGGCTCGATGAGCACGGTGAGGAACGCAATCGTCTTCGCACGCTCGGAGGGACGCTCCCTTCGGATGAGATTCCGGGGCTGATCGGTGCCGACCGGTTCGAGACGGCCAGCGGCTACTTGGACCACGTCGACGATACCGAAATGCTGGTCGTTGATTGTTCTGGTGCGGCTGCCGGCTACCTGAGCCCGAGCGGACTGCGCTGCATCCGGTTCAAGTCGGCCGTCGAGGAGGCATGGCGCCAGGTGGGACCGACGTCGATCGGGATCCGGTGTGCCCTGGACCTGAAGCAGGCATCGCGCAAGAAATGCTTTCTGGTTAGTGCGCCAGCGGATTTTGTCGGACGCGGCTACGACCTGGGTGCGGTCCACGCCGCCGTCGATCGGGTCGGCAGGGTTATCGTCAGTGGAATGATCGGCGTCGGTAAGACGACGTTGGCACAAAGGTATGCGGACCTGCATCGCCAGGCATATCCCGACGGTGTTTTTCAGCTCAATGCCGGCGACGAGGTTAGTTTTGTCGAGAAACTCGCGGGTTTTGGTCGAGAAACCGGTGTTGGCGGGGGGACGCCCGGAAAGGGCAAGGAAGGGCCATCCGACAATATCGCCTTCGCATCGGTGTGGACGAATGAGATGAGCAAGCCAGCGTGTCGTGCTCTGCTCATCGTCGACGACGTCAGCAAAGCCTGGGTAGTCACTGAACCCATCTCTGGATTACCACGGTTGTCCGATCTGCGTTGCGATCTTCTGGTTACGACGCGCAATGCGGACCTGATACATGAGCTTGATGATTTCCAGGCGATCCCGTTGCCGGACCTTGATCCTGGCGATGCGGTCGAGCTGCTGCTGAATGGCCTGCCCGAAGACCAACAAGATAGGCGGACTGCACATGACATCTGCAGATATCTGAATTACACCCCGGTGTGGGTGCGGCTCGTAAACGCCAAGTTGCGCAAACCCAAAGCGCCCAGCCTGATCGAGTACTTGCAGACCCTGACCGAACGGGGCGTCGTGGGAGATGACGCCACGGCCCTTGCGACCAGTCTGCTGCAGGACACGTGGGATGGCTTGTCCAACGAAACAGGTGGGCCACATGATCTCCTGAAGTTGTTGTCGATCCTTCCGCTGAACGACATCGCGCCGGAAGAATTGTTGGCGCTGATGATCGATGCGGCTGGTGACGACGAAGAGGCATCCACACGTGTCGCGCGGGTCCGCGATGCTATTCGGGCACTGGTGGCCGCGGGCGCTGCCGAAATGCCGGAACCGGCATCGGTTCGGATACATACGACCATGCATGAGTTCGCCAAGGCCAAGTGTGGGGATCAGTCCGGGTTTGTTCCCGGGGTGCTGCAATTGGTCGTGGATCGGTTGCATGCCAAGGAATTCTATCGCGCTGACGATACGCTTATACGCCGCATCGAACAGCTTCTCAGGTCGTTGCGCGGGTTGTCGATCGAGAGTCCCAACCTGCGCGCGGCCCTGGAGATTTTCGACAGTCAGCTCGACAACCTCCGGAATCGATTTGACGGGCTGCAACAGCTGGCATTGCAGGCGCACCTCGATGGATCAGAAGATCTGGCGGCGGTCGTGGAAAGGGTGCGTGGCGAACAAGAACGCCCGTGGTTTCGTTTGCGTTGGCACCGGCGGCACGAGCGTGCACCGCGACCCGGCCGCAGGCGGCCACGCCGACGCGGTGTCGGCGGTCGCGGTCTGGCCCGGTCCGGACGGTCGGCCGGAGGAAGCGCTCGCTGTTTCGGGCGCCGAGAACGGTGAAGTCTTCATGTGGCGTTTGGGGCATCTGGAGCTGGTCGCACCACTGGTGAAGTCCGGGCCGGCCATCTCGGGGCTCTGCATCAGCCCCGATGGCAAGACCGTATATGCGACCGCCCGCGACGGTTCGCTGAGGGCGATCGCACTCGATAGGGAAGACGCGGAGGAGCCTCGGGTCGTGGGTCGTCATGCGTGGCCCGCCAACGACTGCGCTATCGATCCTGACGGCGAGTTTGTCGTGTCCGTCGCGGATGATGGCACGGTGTATATCCATGATCTGTATAACGGCACCGTTCGTTGGCGGCTTGGGCATCAAGATAGCGCACCGGTTCTCAGGTGTGCGGTTTCCCGTCGTTCCGATGGCGGCGGTGCGATCCTGATTACGGCCTCGCAAAATGGCAAGGTCGTGTTTTGGGATCCACTCGCGTGCACCTCGCTGGATGAACCGGCGGGGCTCGTGTCAGAGTTGAACGGTGAACCGGTTTCAGCTTGCGCATTGTCGCCCCGTGGCGACCTGGCCGTGCTGGCCACCCGCCACAAGGTGTTCCTCTGGGATATTGGCCGCGACGAAATCATAGAGCGCATCGAAGGCCAACCCCATGTAGCCGATTGCTGCTTTCTACCCGACGGGCGCCGGTTGTTACTGGTAGGTAGGTCGAAGCGGGTGATTGTCTATCGGATCGGCCATGGGATCGAGAGCCGGAATCCGGCACCCTATTACCACTGGCTGACTGCCTGCGCCTGTGGAGCCGATGGGATGCTTTTCTATGCGAGCGACGACGGCAGTGTGCATACGTGGCGATACAAACATTGGCCCGACGAATCCGAGTCGGCCCCGTTCAGACCTGGATTTCCGAACTGGGTCAACGTGTTCCGTGCCGGGCGGGATCATGCGCTGTCGGTATCGACCGATAAGACCATCTGTCGCTGGAAGCTGGACGATGGCGAACGCATACAGGCGATCCCGGGGCAGGCGAACTGGTTGAATGCCTTTGCCGTATCGCCCGACGGTGGATCGGTACTGTCCGGTACGGACACGGGAGAAGTGATCTATGGTCCGTTGGGGGCAGCCGCAACGAAACTCCCGAACGGATTTCAGCAGCGCGCGAACGCCTGCGCTGTCTCGGTCAATGGCGAGACCGGGTTGGCGGGCAGCGAGGACGGCACCCTCGGGTGGTGGTCGCTGCAAGGTGAATTTGCGCTGCTCGATCACCTGACAGGCGGCCACCGCGCGCCTGTGACCGCCTGTTCGCTTTCGGAGGACGGTGACTCCGCGGTGTCGGGCGGTGACGACGGGAAGGTGGTCGTGTGGGACCTGGTTCACGATCGTGGGTCGCCGAAAATCGGGATACCCGATAGTCCCGACAAAGATGCCAAAGGGCACACTGCGCGGATCACCGCGACGGTCTTCGCGCTCGATCAACCGGACGTCGTCCTGACGGCGTCGTGGGATCACGCAGTCAAGTGCTGGAACATCAAGTCTGGCGAGCTGATCCGGGAATTCAACGAGCATTCCGACGGGGTCATCTCGTGCGGCTCTGCCATGGGCGGCGCAGCGTTCTCGGTGTCACTGGATCGCACACTGCGTCGCTGGTACCTGGCGGGCGGGCCCAGCGATATCTGCATTCGTTTGCCGCATCGGCTACGCGGCTTGGTCGTTGACCCTACCGGAGATTGGGTGCTGTGCAGCGATATGTCAGGGATGGTCTATTTGTTCGACGTGATCGACCCCACCCGCGCGGAGCGTTCGGATGTTTATGCAGGCTGAATGTTGTGCCGTCAACAAGGACAACCTACCAGGCTGATTACGTCGAGCCGCCGGACAGGCGCTGCACAATTGCGAATGCAAAAAGAGACATTACTCTGCATGCAAGGCTTCCGTTGGGAGGTCCCTTTCTGCAGTTGGTCTGCCGAAATGCTCGAAAGCTTCCGCCCACGAATTTCTTCGCAAGCCATTCGCTGTTTTAATTGTCTGGACTAGATTGTGTCGTATTTGTGTTTTCAAAAAGGCCGTTCCATAGCGTCTTATTGGACGGCAATGGTTGCTTTTGCGCTCTTGATGGCGGCGCTTCTCTATATTGCGTGGATGTGGTTACAGGCAGCTGTTACGGGCGCCGTACCCGATGCGTCTTGGGCGAATCACCAAGGCAACCATGGACCTTGGCGATATAGGTGTGATCTGCGTGCTATGTGGTGGCAGATTCCGGAAGTGCAGGTCTGGTCGTTGAACTGCGCTCTGGTCTCGTTGGCTATCAAGCCGAGGCCAGAGGCGGCTGCCATCGCCGTCGCGTCGACTTTTTGCTGCTGTCTCTTCATGGCGACGCATTATTGGCTCGTCGATTGATGCCACATTCCTGAACCTTTTGTCAGACGTGGGCAAGCCGACCAGCTTAATCGGGCGTGCATAATTGCGCAGGGAAGAACTCGAAACGAATGATCAATTCGGGCCATAATCCGGCCCATCCAGGCGGGTCAAATTTTGATGCAAAACCTGGGTCAAAATTGAGTGCAAATCAACACTCCTGATCGAACACGCTTTTCGGGGAGGAAATGCGATGAGGCGTTCAAAACTGTGGACTCTGCTTTTGGTGCTGTTTGGCGCGTTTGTCGTCTCCGCCTGTGCGCCCCATAAGATATACCGCGCCGATTATTCACTCTGCGTGAGCGATGACCCCGAGACCGAATGCGCAAGCCATGCGCTGCAGGCGAATCGGGATACGGCGAATCCCGATAAGGACTACGTACTGGCGCTCATCGAGTTCGACGATCAAGGCCAGCTCTTCGATCGGCGGCAGATGCGCGCGGTACTGGACCACCTGTTCGAGCTGGCATCCCCGGAGGATCAGGACCTACTGATGGTGGTGTTCGTTCATGGCTGGAAACACAGTGCAGCGCCAGGCGACGACAACATCGCGACCTTTCGCCGGGCACTCGAGCACCTGAGTGCCACGGAGACCCGGATCGGACAGCGCTCTAGGCGGAAGCCGCGCAAGGTGGTGGGCGTATATTTGGGCTGGCGCGGCGGATCGGTCACCCTGCCGCTGGTGAAAGAGCTGACCTTCTGGGACCGCAAGAATACCGCCCATAAGGTGGGGCGCGGTGGCGTGACGGAGGTGCTCAACCGCATCGAGCTGGTGCGCCAGACCAAGGAGTCTGTTTCCGACACCGACGGCCTGGGCACCCGCTTGGTAGTGGTAGGGCATAGTTTCGGCGGCGCGGTGGTCTTTTCCGCCCTCTCCCAGATCCTGGAGAATGGCTTCATTCACACCGTGGGTCCGGAGGGCCAGATCAGCAATCCCCGCGGCTTCGGCGATCTGGTGGTATTGATCAATCCAGCCTTCGAAGCAGAGCGCTATGCCCCGCTCAGCGACATGTCCACCGAGCGGGGCACATATTTCCAAACCCAGTTGCCTGTCCTGGCAGTCTTGACCTCGGAGGCGGATGATGCCACTGGACGCGCCTTCCCGGCGGGCCGCTGGTTTTCCACTCTGTTCGAGAAGACGCGGGAAATGCAGCGTGACAACGGGGTGAGTGGTGAGACGGAGACCATCAAACAGCATGATGCAAATATCACGGCAGTGGGCCACTTCGATCCCTACATCACCCACAGTCTTCGTGCGAAGGAGGTGCAGCAGCCGAATGCTGCTACCCAGCTGTCGGTGGAACGCTCTACCGATTTCTTCTATCGGATCAGCCAGAGCTGGGAGGACGATGCGCCGGGCAGTCGGATCGAGTTCCCGAGTTCTGAGCTCATCCGCACCCAGACCTCCGCGGGACGGAATCCCTATTTAAACGTGCGGGTCGATGGGGAACTGATCAAGGACCACAACGACATCGATGATCCGAGGATTATCGAGTTTGTCACCCAGCTGATCCTGATCTCGGGTCAGAGCGAGGATCCGGCGGAACGAAGCATGATGCGGAGTCGTGGTATGGGCAAATAGGGATCGTCCACGGTCGCGATAGGGCTTGCACGGATCCGGGGGTCGGACCGACGCAACGTTTTGAATCCAAACGTCAGCATCGCCAGCTCGCTCGGGAGGACTGGTTGGAGTCGGGGTAGATACCAAGTGGGCCTCGAGGGATGTATTGGAGAAAAAGAAGAAGGGCGGCGAATATCGCCGAGAGCAGCACGACGCGGGCCGGCATTCGCGCCTGATCGCCCCGACAACACGCCGCCGTCGCGTCGCGCTGGCGTTCATTTCAGGCGCGGCCGAGCGCAGTGCGGGCATTTGGCGCGCCGACGCCCGGCGCGCAGGCCCTCTGCGGGAGCGCCGCAGTGCAGGCACCGGTAGCGCTGATACAGTCGGCAGCCCGGGCACGTCGTGCCGGTCTCCTCGACGGGTGCGATGTAGCGGGCAGCGCAGTGGGCGCAACAGCGCGTGGTCCACAGCTGCATCTCGACGAGCCGCGGCACAAAGGCGACATGTGTAATGTCGAGGAGGTTTTCCCTCACGATGACCCGATAGATCCCGTGCACGTCGATCAGGGTTTGCGCGGTCGCGCGCTCGGTGCGGGGGAAGCGTTGATAGAGCCGCCAGACCACTGCTGCGTGGAGCATGCGTCGATCACTCTTGAGGTACCAGGCGTCGCTAAACGGCGTTTGCCCAGGCGGGGAGGGCCGCCCATGGATCTGCCGGTACAGGCGGTTGGCCAGCGCCTTGTCGACGCCTGTTAGTTGACAGACCAGGCCCGCCCGGGCGCCCAGTTGTGTCAGGCGGGCGGCAGTGAGGCTTGCGATCGCCTGCGCGCAGCTTGGGAGCGCGGCGAGTCGTTCGTCCGCCAGCCAGGTGTAGACCGGGGGTGTGATGGCACTGGGTTCAGCGCTTCTCATGCGCGATCATCAGCGGTCGCCGGCGTCACCGAGGAGTCCGGCATGTTCTAGGATTACCTGGAGCTCGCCGGGCTGACCTGCGTCCATGGCGCGGAGCAGGCGTTCCCACCACCATGTGCCGATGCGCGGTGCAACCAAGGGCGGTTTGAACGCGGTGATCAGCGTGAGGCCGTGTGGGGTCAGATTGGCGAGGCGGCAGGCAAGTGGCTCGGGGATATCCAGCAGTTGTGCGCTGGCGGCGGGGTTCCGCTGGGCCAGGTCGCGGGCCTCGATCAGATACTCAAGATTCACGTGTGAGAAATCAAAGTCCGCCATCTGACACCACGTCGTTTTGTTCGAATGCATTCATCGCATGCGCCATCGGCTGGGTCCCATGCGCGGCGCCGCCTGTGGGCGCCCTGTTCGTTCATGTCCGCGCAGGATAGCGAACCCCGTTGCCCGGATCGCGCCCGATAGGTGGCCTCGGCACGGCCGCTATCGCACCGATTCCGCCAAGCGGTTGCCCGGTGTTGTTGCGCATCACGTCGGTCCCCGTTGTCTCTGCCATGCGCCGCGGCCCGAGCGGGACGGCGGGCGATGCCTTATTGCGCTAAGCGCCGTAAACTCCTGCGCCGTATGTGACCCAGTTCCAATCGCCTCCGGGCCATTGTGATAAAAGCAGGAAATTTGTAGTATTTACAAGGCAGGGCCCATCAATTGAGTCGGAGGAGCAAACAAACGCTAGGGGATTCCCCGATTGGCGCGGTGCTGCGGGTGATACGCGTCAGCCGGGGGCTTTCTCTCGAGGAGGCAGCCAGTCTGGGCGATGTGTCGGCCGCCAACCTGTCGCGCGCCGAGCGCGGTCTGCCCGGGGGGTTGCATCCCCGCCATCTCGAGCGCATCGCCAGTCTGTACGGCATCAGCGTGGTGGGTCTGCACGCGCTCGCCGAGGTCGTGACCGAGACGCCGGACCTGTTGGAGCGGCCCGACGAGTTGGCGGAAATGAACGATCGGCTTGTCCACCTGCAGCGCGCCTATCTGCGTGCGTCCCGCGCACGGCGTCGCAAGGTGGACGATCTCCTGGGTATCGGATAGTGGGCACGCTGGACATGGAGGGATTACTGCGCAACGCCCGATTGCCGTCACCGGCACCGGTGGTGCTGAGGCTTTACGAAGTGCTCGAAAGCGGCGGTGCAGAGGACGTCGCGCAGATTATCGAGGCGGACCCGGCGCTGGCGACGCGCCTCTTGCGGATGGCCAATGCGGCTTTCTACGCCCCGCCGGCCGTTGATTCGGTCCGCGATGCGATCGTCCGCATGGGGACCGTGGATGTGGCGGCATTGGTACTGGCCAGTGAAGTGATGCGGATCTTTCGTGGGATACCGGAGGGCCGATTCAGTATGTCGGTGTTTTGGGAACACAGTCTATGGACGGCCTGTTACAGCGAGGCCCTGGCGTCTGCGCGGCCCACACGGGCAGCGGCACCGCTTTGGTTGTGCGGTCTCTTGCATGACATTGGTACGTTGCTGCTCGCCCGCCAGGCATCCGCCGCGTATGCCACGGTGCTCGAGCGCGTCGACGCCGAGGTGCCGCTGCTCGAAGCGGAGCGGGAAACGCTCGGTTTCACCCATGCGCAGCTCGGGGCGGAGCTGCTGCGATCATGGCGGTTGCCGGCGGTCTTGGGCGAATGTGCGGCGCGTCATCACGAGCCCTATGCGTCGCTTGACGAACCGTCCGCGATCGTCGCCGCGGCCAATGCGCTGGCAAAGGACGCCGGCGAGGACAATGGCCTGCCGGGCTTATCGGCCGAGCGGATGCGGCAGGTGAGTACAGCGGCAAAAGAACGCTTTGCCGGATACCGGGAGCTCTTTGCGAGGAATTTGAGATGATTCAGATCCTAGTAGCAGACGATCAAGGCATGATGCGGACCCTTCTCACCGGGCTGTGCAATTCGGCCGACGACATGACGATCGTGGCTGAGGCCCATTCGGGCGAGGCCGCCATTGAACTCGCCCACGCCAAGCAACCCGACGTGGCGTTGATAGACATCAAGCTGCCGGGCATCTCCGGTCTCGAGGTAACGCGTCGACTGACCCGCCAATTGCCGCAGATCCACGTTATTGTCCTCACTGCATTAGATGGCCATGGTTTCGCGGCACGGGCGATGGCCGCTGGCGCCAAGGGGTTTCTCACCAAGCAGGCGGTCGTGCATGAGCTGTTGCGCACGATCCGCAAGGTCTACGCGGGTGGCTATTTTCTGGATTCGGGCGTGGCGCAGGAAATCGCACTGAATCATATCCGTCACGGGAAGGCCCCCGTTGATCAGCTCAGCGACCGGGAAGTGGATGTGCTGCTATTGATGCTGCGCGGGCGGACCGCCACCGAGATCTCGGACACCCTCGCGCTGTCCGGTAAAACGGTCGAACACCACCGTCGCAGCATTCGGCGCAAGTTGGATGTCACTACCGATGCCCAACTCGGCGTCGTGGCAGCGCGCTATGGGCTCGATCCGATGGTGGAGGGTCCCACCGAACAGCGACCCTAGGCGCCTAAGCCATGGGTCTATCCGCCCGGTCAGCCGTGTGCTGCGACGACGGGGGCACCAACCGACCTTTAGCGTGACCGCCATGCAAAGGCGACGGGTTGCGTTGCTCCACCAAGCGAACGGCGATTCGCTGAACGCAACGCATCGCCATCACCTCTTCGCTCGGCAATCGGTCTATAAAGCGGCCACTGCACGCCCGGCTATGCGGATTATTTCCTGCACACACCCCCGGTAACCTGAGGGCGAGCAAACCAACCCGGGAGCACAAGCGGTGTCCGAGCGGATCTCGCCGACCCACCAATACCTGTTGCGCCAGTACGGGCCACTGCTGACCCTAAAACATCTCGCCGAGATCATGCACAACACGCCCGAGGGCCTGCGCATGGCGATCAATCGCAGGCGTCAGCCGTTGGTGGTGGCCTTGGCTGCGTCCCAGCGACGCGTCGGCCGACGGGTATATTTTGAGGCCCGGCGCGTGGCGGAGATCATTGATCAGGTGGACCTGGATGGTAGCGAACGGCAGAGGCCAGCAAACCATGGGCGCGGATGAGCGTGCCGGGCCTGAAGACAAAGCGCAGGCGGAGCGCAAACGCGAACGCCCGGGGCCAAAGTGCGTCGACGTCGCTGGTGCTGTCAATCGACCAGATCCGCGCCTACGAAGGCAATCCGCGTCGCAGTCGCAACGCTGAGTATGAGCGTATCAAGGCCTCGATACGTAGCGAGGGTATGGATCAACCCTTGGTCGTAACGCAACGACCGGGCGAGAAGACGTATCTGATTGGGGCCGGCGGCAACTCTCGGTTGCAGATCTTGCAAGAGTTGTACGCTGACACCAGTGACGAGCGTTTCTACCGGGTCGCCTGCGTCTACCGGCCCTGGACGCAGGAAGCCGACGTACTGCTGGCGCACCTTCGGGAAAACGATCTGCGCGGCTCCCTGAGCTTTCTCGACAAGGCGCTGGCCGTGCGTGAAGCGCGACGTCTGATCGAACAAGAGCAGGGTGGAGGTGACATCAGCCAGAACCGACTGGCGGCAACGCTCTGCGAACGCGGCTATGCGCTGAGTCAGGGTCTGATCTCTCAGATGGAGTATGCGGCCGATCGACTGTTGCCTTTGCTGCCGGCAGCATTGGAGGGCGGTATGGGGCGCCCGCAGGTCGAGCGCATTCGCCAATTGGAGCGTGCAGCGCAATCGCTCTGGCGCGATCGGTCGGTGGACTGCGATGACGAATTCGAACAGACCTTTGCCGCGCTGTGTCGCCGCTATGACGACCCGGAGTGGGACATTGGCTGCCTGAGACGTGCGTTGGAGGCGGAGGTCGCCGAACGGGCAGACCTCAGCATCCATGCCGTCAGCATCACGCTGGATGACTACCTGCAAGGCAACCGAGGCCAGCCGGCTAGTGCGACGGGTTCGGGGCCTTGCGCGCCGGCGGCTCAGCCGGCCGAGCGTCGCGAACCTGTCGGAGACAGCCGGGCCGTGACCCAGAAGTCTCAGTCAACATCGGGTCCGATACCAGAACCCGAGGATGTCGACTCGCCGGGCGCCAACCAGGCGACATCGGGTGAACCCAAGCCTGCACCAGCATCAGGAACTGTGAAAGCTGCAGTTTCCAGGCCCGAGGTTGGGGCGCAACGGACCGATGACCACCCCCCAGAAAGGCCCGATCAACGCAGTTCCGCTGAACGTGCAGCACTGGACACGATGGATCTCAAATCCGTGGACATCGGTTCGATTCCGGTCTCGGCCTCCATCTTCCAAGCGCTTCTCGTAAATAATCCCTAACATCTGCCCCATGATGGTGAAAAATGCGCCGTGAAGCGCGTTCGAAGCGGTTCGTTTGACGTCACTGGATTGGCGGTGCCGCTCTGGTTGAAGACTACTGGCCGTGGACGTGAGCGACAAAACGAGGGGGGGTCGCGGCGGCGCACATCCGGTTCAAGAACGGAAAATGGCGGGCGATCGTCCGGCGCAAAGAGCGGCGCGCCAGCCCGACCATTGAATCAACCGGATCATGCATCACAGGATCAGCCATTACCTGAGAATATGCAATAGATTCAATGTGCTCCCGTTTTCGGGACCCAAAAGCAGCTGTGTTCGCAGCTGCAATCAACCGCACAAGGGATATTCGCTCGGCCATGATATGAAGCGCTTGCTTTCTTGTGCGGTTGCGCCTCCTATCCTGTCAGGAGATTTTACATCCCGAGTGAACTGCTCGGACTTTGTCTGAGCTTTGTTGTCTTGAGATCAATCAGCTACGTGTTTCGGCCTAAAAATTGCCTGTTCGCCCAAAAAAGAATGAGGTTAAGGAAGGTGACAAGTAAATAGGGACACCCTTAGACAGGGAGTCAAGACATCAAATTCAGACAGGTTCACTCCGATTTTTTGTTCTGGCTCGGCATCAGGCGCGAGTGCCAACGATCTTTGTCGGTGCGCGCCTTGGGCTGATCAACGGCGTCGCATTCTTGAGCTGAAATACACGCGAATTCATGCGGAGTTGTCGGTTTAGATTCAGAGGGACTATTCTTGCCGCACACACCGTTTGCCATTGCAATCTTCCATTGGTGAGCGAAACCAAGGCCTTTCGTCTGTTTCGATAAGGAGTTTTTTGAGATGAAGATTTATTCAAAGTTGGCAGTGCTCATGCTGTTTGTTGCCGGTGCCGCAGCCAATGCAGCCACCGTCTCGCTAAGCCCGACGACGCTGGTGAACCCTGTCAACCCGGGCGATACAGTATCCTTTGAGATCAATATCGACTTCTCGGCCGAAGGCGGGACCTTGGGTGGTGGTTTTGATCTACTGTTTGACGAAAGCCAATTAGGACTCCTCTCTTTCACAGACACCGTTATCCTTGGCGATCCGGCCTTCGGTCGCCCACCTGATTACATCCCAGGCAGCGGGCTGCTGGAAAGCTGGGGTGTAGGCGACTTCAATGGCATAGATACAGGCCTGGTAGGCGAAGTGTCCTTCGAAGTTCTGGCAGGCGCCACATCCAGCTTCGTCACGCTCGGCCCGACCGCTGGAATCGCCGGCTCTTGGGTCAGTGCGGTTGACTCCGTTACCATTATCGATCCGGTTTATAACAGCGTTGAAGTTTCGGCTGTGCCACTTCCGGCTGCCGCCTGGCTCTTCGCCTCTGCACTGGGCGTGTTCGGATATCTGGGCAAACGGAAGGCCGCAGCCTCACGTGAGTCTTCGATCGCGTGAGACGTATTCGGGCATCCTAGCCCCCAAAACGCGCTCGATCTTCGACAAGCAAACTAGTGGCACGGAATCCGTCCGTCCCATGCTACATCATCACACCATTGCTTCGCTCGGTATAGACTGCGCAGTGCCCACCGCTATCTGCTCGCCCCGATCATAGAATGTACTTTGCTACCCCTAAGGCGCTCTGCGCACGCCAGATCAAGAGTGCACAACACGATTGACTACCCGGAAATTCGCCACCACACACGCGTGGTCAGAACATTTCCTGACGGACAACTGGCAGTGACACCATGCGCAGCCCGGCGCAGACACATCGAACCGCGGCCTTCTCGATCAGGCGACACATTTCAACGGCCTACTGGCGCAGAAAACTCACTCAAGGCGCAAGGCCGGACGGTCCCGGCGGTTGGAAGAAAAGCTGCTTGAGTATGCCAAGATCCAGAGCATTTACGATGCCATCACCATTGAAGTCGGCATCCGGATCCGTGGTGAAAAACACTTGCCTGAACAAGCCAAGATCCAACGCGTTCGTAATCCCATCGTTGTTCAAGTCGGCATCGCAGAAATTGCCGTAACCGTCACCGTCAGCATCGCGCTGGCCGGGATTTGGCGTCAAGCTGCAATTATCCGCGGAATCGGCGACACCGTCATTGTCCGCGTCGGGAGGCGGAGCGGGGCTCTGCCAGCCGACCGGCTTGTACAGCCAGATGTTACCCAAGTACGAATCCTGCAGGAGCAGGAAGGCATCGAGCCCGGGGATGTACTTCCATTTTCCTAGTACACCGGTACCCAGGTCGTTGGTCGGGGTTGCAGACTGCGGCGTAGGCTGCTTGATCAGAGTCCAGCCGATCGGACTCTTGACCGGTGGCGGTTCCAGTACCCAGACATCGCCATCACCACTCCACAGGACGAAGTTTTGGTCTATCGGATCGTAGTCCAGTCCGTACTGTTCGAGTAGCGAGAAATTGAATTCGCCGCTTGGATCATCCGGTGTAAACACCACGTCGCGATTTTGCGGCCCCGCCTGATCGAGGTCCCAGTACACGAACAACTGGCCGGTCGTGCGCATGAACATATTGCGCGCTGGATCAAAGGCGCCGGCACCTTTTCTCGAGCTGCCGTACCAGCGCCGTCCGACGAACTCCCAGGTGTCGAGTTCCGGCGCGTTGATGTCGTTGAAGGTGACTTTGTACAGTGCCGCCGAGGTACCGCTCGGACGCGCACTGAGATAGACCACGTCCTTGCCGTTCTCCTCAGCGTAGCCTGTTGCGGCGTTGATCATCGATCCCGGCAACGACCGGTTTTCTAAATCGTGGCCCCAGGCGTCACGGTTCTCCCACATCTCGCCGCCGATTATCTCCGGGTATGGAGCAACACGCTGTACATGCGAGCCCGTCGTGCCGCCCACCTTGTTGGGGTCTGCCTTGGCTGGATCGAAGAAGTAGGGCCCGGTCGTCCGGAAGCCGGTGGGGCTAGCCGGATCGTCGGTTGAATAGGAGCCGCCGTGGCCGATCGCGGCGCCGCCGAAAGCGACAAAGCGATCGAAAATTGGCAGAAAAATATTGGTTTCATAGGTATGCGCGGATGCAGGGGCATTTTCAGCGCCGTCGATCGCCTCCACCAGGTTGTACTCCTGCGACAACAGCCTGATTTGGCTCGGTAGCGAGGCCCTTTCCCAGAGCCGCGTCGTTCCGCGCCAACGATAGACATCGTTGCCACTGGAATTGGCATGCCCACCGCCGTAAATAACCAGGTCCCCCCGATTCGAGTCCCAGGCATAGGAACTCCACGCGGAGATGATGTTTTCCGGTTTAGACGGGCCGGCGCCCTTCAGCGGCTGAAGTTCAGGCGGCGCCCAAACATCTTGGAAAAAGTTCAGGTTGACTCTGATCCAGTCGCCTTCCGCAGTCGCCTCGAGGATATCCACCAGACCGCTGAGGTCGGGTGGTGCCAAAGGGGCCGACGGTTGTTGCGCTGTCATGGGGACCGCCAGCGTTGTTGACAGCGTCGTGGACGAGGTGCTTCCGCTGGACGGCGGTGGTGTAGGCGGCAGATCCTTTATGTCCCGAATGTAGTCGAGTACATAGAACTCGTAGGACTGGCTGTCCGAGTTGCCGGAGGAATCCGACACGTGAATGTCGAACAAGTACATGCCGGGCTCGCTTGGCACACCGTAAAGTTCGCCGGTCCAGCGATCGAGATTCAGTCCTGTCGGCAATGCCCCGTCGACCGTCCACAGCAAACCGGCCCGGTCTGTCTTTGTCTGCAGAAACTCGGAATATGGCTTATCCGCATTCGCCAGTGGCAGTTTCTGCGTTCGGATCTCGAGGACAGCGTCTCCAGGAGACAGGACGGGCAATCGCGTCTCTGCCAGCGCGGCAGATACTATGCCGATCGATAGTAATAAGCTTCCCAGCCAAGAAAGACGTTGTCTGAGGCGATGGGTCACACGTGGCACGGCTAACTCCATGTAGCTTTTTGTCCTGCTCGAGCGTTGTACATCAATCCGGCGATTCACGGTCAAACAAGGGGAAAATCGCCGCCGAGCATGTGAGTATGCAGGCGCCCCTCCTGCACCGAGATTTTACCAATGTCGGAAACTTAGCGCGTAACCCGGCGTATTGGAAGGATAGACGGCCTTTTCGCACGATGGCAATCCCTCCTACCGCCTGTCGGCACCCCTGGTAGGCGGTCGATCTGATCTGAGAAGTGGCCCCTAGCGAGATTCCGGGGCCTGAATCCGCCCAACCAGCTATTTTTCGTACCACCCATCGGTACTGTTGAAGCTATCTATCTACGGCTATCTGAATCGTATTAATTCAAGTCGGCGCCTGGAGCGGGAGACGCAGCGCAACGTCGAGTTGATGTGGCTGATCGAGTGGCTGTCATGAGGCGCCGGGCAAGCAGTTGTAGCTGACGGATCCAGATGCGCGCTCGATGAAGACACGAGGCAATGGCATCGTCGGCTACAACATCCAGACTGCCGTCGCTGATCGCGGCTATTACAAAAGCGATGAGATTCTCGCCTGTGAGCAGGTTGGCATCACGCCTGTGCTGCCGCGACCCCAGACTTCGGACAAGCGTTTGAAAGAGCTATTTGGCCGGGATCGCTTCCACTTTCAGCCTGACAGCAACACGTATCGCTGCCCAGCCGGCGTGAACCGCCCCGCCCGTTCCCGGACTTCCGGGGAATATCTCGATCTCTTGCTCATGACTCCATCCTCTCAAAGATTGGAGTCTCCGGAAAAGTCGGGGCGGTTCAAGAGACTGAAATGAGCAAGAAGATGGATCCCGTGACGGCCATTCGAAAGACGGTCAACGGCGAGTTATTCGACATCAACAGCGTGTCGACCTTCAGTGAGTGGTACAGAGAACTGGCGATCAAGCATATTCGGTCCGATGGTCGCGAGCCCACCGAGGAGGAGATCGCTGAGATCGTTGAGATGTATGAATACATGGTCTGACCATCAGCCCCGCTTCGGCGGGGTTTTTTTGCCTGCGGATCGAAAACCGTGGCCAGCGTGTGCGAATAGCGTGCACTTCTAGCCGCATTCATCTGTAATCCAACGACGTTAGCCGTAGACCTAAGTGCTTCATTGGGTTACCGTTAACTGGTCGTTGGACGCTTCTCCTAAGCTGCTGTTTAGAATTGCAAATCCGTGGACATCGGTTCGATTCCGGTCTCGGCCTCCATCGTAAGTGCCTGTGCAGCCCTGTAGTTCCGAAGGGCGTCGAATGGCAATGACTTGCGCACAGATTCCTCAAGGTACTATTTTTGCCTTGCGGCCTTGGATTAATGCAGTGTCTTCTCCAATTCGAGTCCTCAACCTAATCGCGGCCGCGATGTTCGCAGTCTTCTCCGCGCTGCAATGGAACGATTTCGATCCGGCGATCTACGACAATCCGTCGACTGGGGATGCCATCGCCTGGGGAGTTTTCTATGCGTTCGTCGCTCTATTATTTGTCCTTGTGCTTCGGCGCCGTTTGCCACGCTGGATACTGATCCTGGCGGTAATGTTTTGCCTGGTTCAGTTGGTTCGCACGGCGCCGGGGTTGTGGGGAAATCTCACCGGCGATAAAGCCTTCGACATGGCACAAAGCAGTATGTCTGCCGATGATGCGCGCGTGGAACTTTCACGCGAGTTCTTCGGAGCGCTCATCGCCCTTGCCGGAATCGGGGTTATCGCGTGGGAAAATACGCGCTTGAAACGACCAGCGGACACATTGCCTGACGCCTGACGAGGCATGATGCGTTATGTGGCATTCATTCACTTGTGCGGCGAGCCCCTTAGCCATCACTGGCGCAGGAATTTTTACATTAGGGCATGGCGGCCGGGTTAGACTATTCCACTTGCATGACGTGCTGATTATTGGCATCCCATCGACCGATATGCGTGCGGCCGCCGTATCGAATAAGCGTCATCTTTCCAAACCGGAAATACCAAAGTTGCATTAATTGCTTGTACTCGGCTTTCTGCATTGCCCGCATGGAGCGTCGGTTCAGCATTTCCACATTGCCAAGTAATCGCTTAAACCCTCTTTGCTGGCAATCAAAGATTACGTGGCTGCGCATTTTCGGCCCAAGGCCCTGACCGCGCGCTTTCTGCGCGACTTCGAAGTATTCGTGCCAAATATCGTCTGCCCGACCCTGCATAATCAGCCACTCCCAAAGGGATTTGCAATTGTCAGCGCCTAACCAATCGCACGCAATTGGCTGGCCTTCCCGCTCGATTAGCCACACTTTATACCCGCTATGAAATCGGCCTCTTATAGTTGACGGCGATGTGCCAAAGCTACCCAGTAGCTCCGCATCGTCGATGCTCGCCAGACGCAATCCCGGCAGCTCGGGTGGCGCTGGTGCTTGTGGCTGCAGTGGTCTTGCAAATATCACTTGGAAGCTGAAGTCAAATACCTGTCGAGGCAAGATGTTGTGCGCCATTACTTCTAGCAGCCGAAGCCAACCAACTTCGGATTTTTTTCGCACTATCTTCGAGAACAATCGAACCATTCACGTATATTAGTGACGGCGTAAGGATGCGGCTACACTTCGGTTCAGGTTGGAAAGGAAATGGCGAGGCGGTGGGTCGCGCGAACGGCACCCTGATCCGGCTCGCAGCTGACGAAAGTAGGCCACTCACCAATCGTAAAATTGCGCGCTATACCAATCAGCAGTTGGAAGAGATAGGCGCGGCGCAGCTGGCGGAAAAACGTACGGGTGAGAATCTCATTCGCCCGGTCGCAGCCGATGTGGATACGCAAGTGCCGGCACTTGTGCGTGGTCCATTGACGGTGGGCGATATGATTTGCTGGCAGGCGGGTAGCGGGCCATCCTATCGACCGGGGTCCTTGGGGTATCGTGACGCGCTTAACGCGCCACACAGCTCGGTTTTCAATCCGGCGACGGGCTGGCCGGTGAAAAATTCCCAACAACACGAGGATTTTCTTCCCGCCGCCCAGAGAGGAATGCCGGCGCCGTTTGATAACGGCGTTATGCGGTTCGCGTGGATCACACCCTTGTTCACCAATTGGATGGGTGACAACGGTGAACTCCGCAAGATGTCGGTACAGATAACGGCACCCAACCTGTACGGTGATACGACTTGGTATCGCGGCAGGATTCAGAAAATTGTCGAAGAGGCTGACGGTAGCCTTGCGATGATCCAATTAACGGGTAAAAACCAACTGGGCGACGTTACAACCACAGGCCGCGCGGAAGTCTGGCTGCCGCGCGAGAAGCGCGAAAAAAAGAAGCGTGTCCTTGGCATAGCGCGTGATCGGGACGCGACGCTAAATCCTTCCTGGGTGCAGCGATTTGTGGAAAAGGTGAGGGAACAGCCTGATGCTGTCGCCGTCGAGGATGGCTCGACAACACTCAGTTACTCCGAGCTTGACGAACGAGCGACCCGCTGGGCACATCGTCTGCAATCACGCGGTGCCGGTGTGGGCCGCTATGTTGGCTTGTGTCTGCATCGCAGCGCCGACCTCGTCACCGCGATCGTTGCGGTTCTGAAATCGGGCAGCGCCTACATCCCCTTAGATCCCAACTATCCAGGTGAACGAATCCTTTTCATGTTGGAAGACTCGCGGCCTGTGCTACTGGTGACTGAGGATGCAACGGTTCAACTGTTGCATGGAACTCCAGCCACTATCTTCAATCTGGACACGGAAGGAGTCGATGTCGACCTGGATGTTTCTCAGACCGAGCTGCCGCAAATAGATCCCAATGCCCCTGCTTACCTAATGTATACATCGGGGACGACACGACAACCCAAGGGTACTATTGTGCCCCACGACAGTCTTGCCGCCTACATCGACTCTCTTTTGGCAACATTCCCAATAGCTCCGAACGATGTGTATCTTCACACCGCGTCGTTTTCGTTTTCCGCCTCGGTGCGTCAATGGGCATTACCGCTGACGGCCGGTGCCAGTCTCCATGTGGCAAGAGATTTCAGCCGCTGGGATCCAGTTTCGATGTTCGCCCTGATGAAATCGCGCGAGATTACGATTTGGGACACGGTGCCGAGTGCCTGGCGCATGTGCATTGACGGACTGCAAGCGCTGGATGAGAAACGCCGCGCCGACCTGATGGGAAACAAGCTTCGCCTGATCATGTCTACAGGCGAAGCGTTGCCATGGGCGATTCCCCGCATCTGGCGCGATCATTTTGGATACTCCGGTCAGATCAGTAACCTGTATTCGCAGACAGAGACGACGGGAACAGTTTGCACCTTCAAGGTGCCTTCCGGCGACTTGCCAGAAAGCGGATTTGTTCCACTGGGATGGCCGTTAGGGCGCCAAACGATCTTCCTCATGAACGACGAATTGCATCCGGTCGAAAATGGAAAGATTGGTGAAATCTGCGTTGGCGGCAATCAACTGGCCAGTGGCTATCTGGAAAACGACGAGCTGAATGCTGCGAGGTTCGTTGCAGGAGCATTGGGAACGGACCCATTCGATCGCCTGTTCAGAACGCACGACCGTGGCCGGCTGCGGCCGGACGGCTGCCTGGAACATTGTGGACGCTTGGATGATATCGTGAATGTCCGAGGCATCCGTATCGAACCGGCCGAAGTGCGGTCGGCTATCGAGCAGCATCCGGATGTTGTAGCTGCCGCGGTCCTGGCCCGCAAGAAGGACGGATTGGAGACGCATCTGGTCGCCTATCTCGTGCCAAGATCGGGGGCGCAATCCGGCTTCGCGATAGATGGACTCAAGGATTTTCTTCGCTCGATGCTGCCGGCGCATGCCATCCCTTCGGCTTTCTGCCTCTTGGACGCACTCCCTCTCACGCAGAACGGGAAACTCGATCGAGATAGATTGCCAGAAGCGCAAACGTTGTCCCTGCCGAATGCGGCATCGGACGAAAATGCGACGATTGAATCGGAGGGCCTCGAGCAGTCCATCGCAAGACTATGGAAGGAGATTCTGCAGATCGAAGAGATCGATGCACGTGACAATTTTTTTGACCTGGGGGGGGCTCCTTGCGGGCTGTGGCCCTTATTACCGCGATCAATCGCCATCGCGAGATGGATCTTCCGACCGAAATCCTCTACGGTGCTGGCGCGACGCTTGGCGCGATAATTGCCGGAATCGAAGCTCGTCGCGCCGCAGCGAAAAGCGACGACAAGGCGGGCGGACCGGCGCGAAGGGAGACAATCGAAATCGATTGGCCCGGCTCCACGGTCGTTCGCCAGCGGACCGCGCTGATTAAGGCGCCGGATGCCTTGACTGCATTGACGCTGCTCGGGCTCGCTCCCTTTGCGTGGCTAGTGCCCCGACATGCCTGGGGCCGTCTTACGCGGGCGCTGAGCTGGCTGCATATCAAACTTCGAGGCTCGCACGCGCATCTGCTCGAGGCCGCATTCCCGGCGCTCGCCACGACGGCATCGGTGGGCGAGCTGGAACACGCCTATTTGGCGGGCACATATGAAGAAATTCTGCTTACTTTGCGTGAGCAGCTGAGTAGAGACTGGCAGGCGGAAATATGCCTGCGTGGCGAGGAACACATTCGGATGGCGTTGGCGAACGGTCGTGGGGCAGTTCTGTGGACATTTTCCTGCACCTTCGGAGGGCTCGTGTCAAAAATCGCATTGCGAAGCGCGGGTTTTCCGGTAGTCAACTTGCGCAGTTTCGTTCACCCCTATTCGAACTCCCTATTCGGAAGAGCGGTTCTCAATCGTATTCGGAATCGAATTGAAGACCGTTACTTACGCGATAGCGTCATCCTCGTCGACGGTGACGAGGCCAACGCCCTGCAAAAGTTGGAAGCCTACCTGGATCAAAATGTGCCAGTCGCCATTGCCGCCAGCGGAAGCAAACCGCTCGAACTCCCCTTCCTCGGGGGGACGTTGAGGCTGGCGCTAGGTGCGCCGACGCTTGCAGCGCTGAAAGCCGCGCCGTTATTGCCGACATTCACGGTTCCGAACGCGAATGGCGGGTTCGATTTGGTCATCGAACCTCCCATCCAAGTGCCTGCAGATGCTCCATTGCGAGACAAAGCCGAAGACATCGGGCGTTCCTACGCGCACGTTTTGGAGACATATGTTATCCAATACCCAATGGTCTGGCGCGGATGGTTTGCGCCCGCCACCTGGTCGCCGTCCGCGCCGCCGCAGTGAGTTTTCGGCGGCCATGTTGGAGAAGCTGGGCGATCCGCTGCCCGCGATGAAGCGAAGTTCAGTGGCAGTAAGACTGGGGCTGGCAGTTCTGCTGCTCGCGCTGACCACGCCGGTAGGGGCCGAGGCGATCGTCGCCGGCTGGATCGAGCGGGTGCGGCTGATGGATGCCGGGATAGACGTAGAGGCCAAGCTCGACAGCGGTGCGGACCACTCCTCGCTGCATGCCGACGAGCTCCTCGAATTCGAGCGCAATGGCCGGCCCTGGGTGCGCTTCCAGCTAAAGAACCCTGAGGGCACGCCGGTGCTGTTCGAGCGGCCGGTGGTGCGCACCGCCAGAATCAAGCGCCACCTCGGCGACAGTCAAGTGCGCCCGGTGATCGAATTGACCCTGTGCGTCGGCCGTCTGGCGCGCAGGGTCGAGATCAACCTGGTCGATCGCGGGAAATACCAGCACCCGCTCCTGGTCGGACGCAGCTTCCTCCGTCATGGCGTGCTGGTCGACTCGGCGGCTCGCTACAGAGTGCCACCGGCCTGTACATCGGTCACCGGTGATTGATTGCTGCCGGTGCGTCGCTGATCGCGCCGCAGATCGGCGTCTGTCGGCGGCCTAACGGCTCCGAACTGCGGTTATAGTCGCCGTATATCACTCAGGAGGGGTCCTCATGCCCGGTCACCGCACGTCCCTCGCGGAACTCTTTGCGGTCTTTCTGCGCCTGGGTCTCACCAGTTTCGGCGGGCCCATTGCCCATATCGGTTATTTCCACACCGAGTTCGTAGAGCGCCGCCGCTGGTTGTCGGACGAGGCCTTCGGCGATCTCGTGGCGCTGTGTCAGTTTCTGCCGGGGCCGGCCAGCAGCCAGGTGGTGATCGGTATCGGCCTCGGTCGGGGCGGTATACCGGGGGCTTTGATCGCATCGCTGGGTTTCACGTTGCCGTCGGCGTTGCTGATGATCGGCTTCGGCTACGGGGTCGCCAGCCTGGACGGGGGACTCGGTGAGGCGGCCTGGATCCACGCCCTCAAGGTCGTGGCGGTCGCGGTGGTGGCCCAGGCCCTGTGGGCGATGGCGCGAACCCTTTGCCCCGATCGGCTGCGTGGCACGATCGCGCTGGGCGCGGGCGCGTTGCTGGTGTTGTGGCCCAGCTCCACAGGCCAGATCGTGGCCATACTTGCGGGCGCAATCCTCGGCTGGTGGCTCTGCACCCCGGCTGCGCCGGAGCAGCACAGGTCGATGCAGATGCCTGTGGGCCGCTCGACGGCCGTGGCGATGCTGCTGGCCTTCGTTGTGATCCTGGGCATCGCCCTGGCCTCGGTGCCCGTTACCGACGCGCACGGGTTCAATCTCTTCAGCGCCATGTTTCAATCAGGCGCACTGGTATTCGGCGGCGGCCACGTATTGCTGCCGCTGTTGGAGGCGGAGACGGTCCGCACCGGTTGGGTCAGTCAGGATGTCTTTCTGGCCGGCTATGGTGCCGCCCAGGCCCTGCCGGGGCCGTTGTTTACCTTCGCGGCCTATCTCGGTACCGTGCAGGCGCCGGCACCGAACGGCTGGATCGGTGGTCTGATTGCCGCGGTCGGGGTCTTCCTGCCGTCTTATCTGCTGCTGTTCGGCGCCCTGCCTTTCTGGGTCAGGCTGCGCAGCAATCCGGCCGCCCGTGCGGCGCTTGCGGGTGTCAACGCGGCGGTGGTGGGGCTCTTGGCGGCGGCGTTCTACGATCCCGTGTTCACCAGCGCCATCAAGGACGGCGCGGATGCCGCGCTGGCGATGGGGGCCTTCGCACTGCTGGCGTTGTGGAAGGTGCCTGCATGGATCGTGGTGATCGGCGCAGGCGTGGGAGCGGTGCTGTTTGGCCTGTTCTGAGGGGTCTGTTAGAGCTTCAGGCTAGCAGCCCGAAGGCCGCACCGAATATCACCGCACCGCCGACCCCGAACCCGAGATAGGCAGCGAATACCTGTCGTTTCACGAGACCCCATATCGCCGTCATGGCCGGTATGCAGCTGATGGCGCCGGCGACCATGAAGGCCATGGCCGCGCCAGCGCTCATGCCCTGTTCCATCAGGCCCGAGACCAGTGCCGGGGCGGCGTAGCTGTTGAGGTAGGCCGGCATGCCGACCAGCGCGCCGAGCACGACAGGCCACAGGCCGTCGCCGCCGACGATGCCGCCGATCAGGCCTGCGGGCACGTACAGCAGCAACAAGGCTTGCAGCAGGTAGGCCAGGGTCAACCACTTGAACAGGAACACCGCATTGCCGATCAGTTCACGGCGGAAGACCTGGCGCCGATCTGACTCGGCCCAGAAACGCCATGCGGGCGGCCCCTCACCCAGGCTCGATGTGCCGCAGGTGCCTGATTGACAGGTGTCGTCTGCGCTGTGTTTCAGCGGTGCGGCGAAGGCGCCGGCCTGCAGCGCGAGTTTGATCCCGAAGCCACCGAAGAGTCCAAGAAAGACTGCGGCCACTGTCTTGCCGATCGCGAAGTCCCAGCCGAGCGCGCCGGCGGTGACCAGCAGTGACGCCGGATCGATCAGCGGTGAGGATAGCCAGAATGCCATGACCGCGGAGACCGGCACGCCCAAGGCCAGCAGTCCGGCCACGAACGGAATTACTTGGCAGGAGCAGAACGGCGCTAGACCACCGACCAGTGCGGCAAGCACGATCATGCGTTTCTCGCGGCCGGCGAAGGCACGCACGATCAGGCCTTCGGCACCGGCGGCCTTCAGGTAGGCGATCAGCAGCACCGCGACCAGAATGAACGGCGCCGTGCCGGCGAGTTCGGTGGTGGCGATCTGCAGTAACGCACCAACACGCGCCTGGTCGAACACGAGTACCAGCAGCGGGATCGCTGCGACCAGCAGCCACGCCGACCGGAGGCGCTCCAATAGTGGTGTATCGCGATTGGGCGCCGGTTGCGGTGCGCAGCAGCTCGCCGCGGCGCCTCCGGTGCCATCAGCAGGCGTAGCACTGAGGCTATTCACGCTGATGCTTACGCCGGGCAGTGCAGCGCCGCTGGCGGAAGGTGCCGACGAACCGCAGCAATCGTTACCAGGCACCGCTACCTCGCGACTGGGTTGAGAATTTATGCACACCACAGAGAATAGCGGACGGGCGCGGGTTCTTCGATGCCTCGCTATCCATTTGCGGGCCGCAATGTCATGGACCCGCCATGGCCGCATCGAGCAGGGCGACAGACAGGCAAGGCCCCTTCCTGAGAAGGGGCCTTGATTTTCTATGCGCTCAATCCTGCTCGGACACACTCCAGCTGAAGCTGAACCCATAGGTCTCTTCGGGTTCCACGTAGGCGTAATCCCCGATCCCATGGCGGTGGAGGCCGCGCCGCCACCCATGGTGGCGACCGCCAGACGGACGACCGTAACCGTTGTGTTTCGCCCGCTTTATGAGATCACTGGAACGATCCAGTGCACGTTCCATAATCCGCTGTTCGCGCGGACTGTAATAGCCATCCCTTTCGAAACGGCGTTCCAGGCGCGCGATCTTGCGCTGCTTCTTGAGCAATCGCTTGGCTTCCCCGCGCGAGATGGCACCGCTGTCGATGCCGTTGTTCACGCGTGCCCACTGTCTGGCCTGGCGTCGGTCGATGCGCTTCTCGACCCGATCTTGAGCGATGCCTCGATCGTAACCTCTCAGATAGCCGTGATCGCGTGCCTGTGTGACCGTTGCCAACCCCAGTGTGCCGGCAATGATAAAGGCCAATGTGTAACTCAGGTTTTTCATCTCGATCTCTCCTGTATTCACCGGACCCGACCTGGGCCCTCGCGTTAAGTCTCGGACAGCGATGCTGAACCCAGGCTTAACAGGCGCGACACCGCTCGACGGCGGGTACCGAGCGTATTCAAGCGAAGGAATTGAGATCGACCGGCGGGGTGCCGCTCAGATCAAGGAGATGGTGCCGCGGGCCGGAATCGAACCGGCACGACCATAAGGTCGAGAGATTTTAAGTCTCTTGTGTCTACCAATTTCACCACCGCGGCGGATCGCGGCGAATCCTAGCGGATAAAAAGGTAATTGGGGAGTAGCGCCGGCGAAGTCCTGCCAATTTGGGCACGCCGCCCCGTGTGCTGCGCACAATCGCGCAGTATACTGACCGCGCACTCGTGAGAATCCAAGGCATGGGTACACGAGGTCCCCGACCGGCGTCGATGCGTAAACGCACGGTTGGGCCAGGAGCGGCCAAGAAGCGGGGGTTACCACGGAGGGACCATGGACGTGACGCGCGCCGAAACCAGCGACCAGCCGCCCCACCCGCTGATTCGATTCTCGCTGGCCCACCCTGGCTGGGTGATCCGGGTCACGGCGCTGCTCACGCTCGTGCTGGCCCTGCTCGCGGCGCTGCCCAGTATCTGGCCCCAGGTGTTCTCTCCGCTGGCCGCGTTGGAGGTGGATACCGATCCCGAGAACATGCTGTCTCCGGACGAGGCGGTGCGGGTATTCCACAATCGGATGAAGCGCGCCTTCTCCATTTACGACATGGTGGTCGTGGGCGTGGTCAACGAGGCGCATCCGAGCGGGGTGTTCAATCCGCAGACCCTCGGCAATGTGCATGCCCTGACCGAGTTTGCGAAGACCCTGCGCTGGCCGGATGATTCGACACCCGACGGCATGGGCGGTGTGATCGAGCCTGATATCCTCGCCCCGTCAACGCTGGATAACATAGAGCAGGGCGGGCTTGGTGCCGTTCGCTTCGACTGGCTGATGCCCATGCCGCCGGCCACCCAGCAAGCGGCGGAGGCGGTACGCGATCGTGCATTGAGGATCCCCTTTCTCAAGGGCACGGTGGTGTCGAAGGACGCCAAGGCCCTGAGCCTGTATCTGCCGCTCAGCAGCAAGCACCTGACCTACCGCACCTATACCCAGCTGCGCGATCGCATCGCAGAGCTCGAGGGCGACGAGCGCTACTTCATCACCGGTCTGCCGGTCGCCGAGGACAACTTCGGGGTCGAGATGTTTATCCAGATGGCGATCTCCGCGCCGCTGTCGATGCTGATCATCTTCCTGCTGATGTGGTTCTTCTTCCGCAAGCTGTCGCTGGTGATCTCGCCGATGATCATCGCGATGGTGTCGGTGATCTGCACCATGGGCCTGCTGATCGTGACCGGCCACACCGTCCACATCATGAGCTCCATGATCCCGATCTTCATCATGCCGATCGCGGTGCTGGACTCGGTGCACATCCTGTCGGAGTTCTTCGACCGCTATCAGGAGACCAACGACCGACGCGCGACCGTCGAGCAGGTCATGCGCGATCTCTTCAAGCCGATGCTCTACACCTCGCTCACGACCGCCGCCGGTTTCGCCTCCCTGGCGCTCGCGCCCATCCCGCCGGTTCAGGTATTCGGTCTGTTCGTGGCCTTCGGCGTCATGTTGGCCTGGCTGCTCACCATCACCTTCATCCCGGCCTATATCATGCGCATGCCGGAGGCCTCGCTGCAGGGGTTCGGCATGCCGGACGGTCCGGGTGGTCCATCGCGCAATCCGGTGATGGCACGGCTGCTGCGCTGGCTCGGTGACCAGACCTTCCGCTGGGCCAGGCCCATCCTGCTGCTGACCGTGGTCGGCAGCGCCATTTCCGTCTACGGCATCACGCGCATCGTGATCAATGACAATCCCATCCGCTGGTTCGCGGAGTCACACGAGATCCGGGTCGCCGACGCGGTACTCAATGCGCACTTCGGCGGCACCTATATGGCCTACCTGAGCCTGACGCCCGACGCCGGCAGCGACATGCTCGAACGCCTCGCGGAATGGGGGGCCGAACAGACGGGGGGAGGCCCCGAGCAGCAGCAGGTCTTGACCGATCTGCAGCGCGAGGCCGTCGGCCTGGCGCGTGCCGGCAGGAACGACGGCGAGGCACTGACCGCACTGGATGAGCTGGTGCAGGGGCGGCTGATGGCGGCCCCGGATGCGATGGCCGACGCCTGGGAGCAGGCGGCGGAGTTTGTCGCTGCCGAGCGCCTGCGCCTGCAGGTGTTCAAGCAGCCCGAGGTGCTGGCCTATATGGCGGGTCTGCAGGATGCGCTGGCGGCCACCGGCAGCGTCGGCAAGAGCAACTCGCTGGTGGATATCGTCAAGACCGTGCACCGTGAGCTGCTGCTCGGCGACGAGGCGCAGTTTCGCATCCCCGACTCGGCCGCGGCGGTGGCCCAGACCCTGCTGGTCTACCAGAACAGCCACCGCCCGCAGGATCTCTGGCATTTCGTCACCCCGGATTTTCGACGCGCCAGCATCTGGGTGCAGATGACCAGTGGCGACAACCTGGACATGACGCGCGTGGTGGACAGCGTCGACCGCTATCTGGCCGCGCAGCCACCGCCGGCGGGGCTCGAGGCACGCTGGTACGGCCTCACCTACATCAACATGGTCTGGCAGGAACGATGGTCACCGGCATGCTGCGCGCCTTCCTCGGCAGCTTCCTGATCGTGTTTCTGATGATGCTGGTGATGCTGCGCTCGGGTCTCTGGGCGCTGCTGTCGATGATCCCGCTCACGATGACGATCGGCGCCATCTACGGCATCATCGGCCTGATCGGCAAGGACTACGACATGCCCGTCGCGGTGCTGTCATCGCTGTCGCTGGGCCTGGCGATCGACTTCGCGATCCACTTCCTGGTGCGCGCGCGAATACTGGCGACCGAGCGGGGTTCCTGGCAGGCGGCGGCCGGACCGGTATTCGGCGCGCCGGCGCGCGCGATCACCCGTAACGGCCTGGTGGTCTCGCTGGGCTTTCTGCCGCTGCTGCTGGCGCCGCTGGTACCCTATCAGACGGTCGGTGCGCTTATCGCTGCGATCCTGATCGCCTCGGGCGCCGCCACCCTGGTGCTGCTGCCGGCGCTGATCCGGGTGCTGGAGCCCTGGCTGTTCCCGCGCACCGAGGGTTGCCGCCTGACCTGCAATTATCTGACCTGCACGCTGTTGTCGCTGGCGCTGGTGGGCATCGTGCTGCTGAATCTGTACCAGTTCGCCGGTGTCTCGCCGCGTACCCTCGGGTGGATACTGCTGGCGGCGCTGATCGCCGTCGGCCTGTTGTGCCAGCCGTTGGCGCGCCGACGCCGGCAGGTCGCGCAGGCAGACGCTGCGCTGGGGTCCGGCGATAACGAAAGCAGTAAGGAGCAGTAACGATGAACAGGATGCGGCAGAGAAGGTTTGCAGGCGTGATCGCCATGTTGGCGCTGGTGCTGTTGCCGGCGATGGTCGGCGGCGGTGCGCTGGCCGGCGGCCTGACGGTGGAGGAGATCGTACAGCGCACCGAGCAGGTGGCCTATTACCAGGGCGACGACGGCAAGGCGCGCGTGACCATGACCATCACCGACGGCCAGCAGCGGGTGCGCAACCGACGTTTCCTGATCTTGCGCCGCGATCAGGACGGGGATGCGGGCGAGGGCGCCGCGCAGCAGAAATACTTCGTCCACATCAAGTATCCGGCGGATGTAAAAAACACCGTCTTCATGGTCTGGAAACACCCCGAGCGCGATGACGACCGCTGGCTCTATCTGCCTGCGCTGGACCTGGTCAAGCGTATCGCCGCCGGCGACAAGCGCACCAGTTTCCTCGGCTCGGATTTCTGCTACGAAGATATCTCTGGGCGCAGCATCAACGACGACCGTCACCGGCTGATCGAGACCACGGACGATTACTATGTACTGGAGAGCGTGCCCAAGCGGCCCGAGGAGGTCGACTTCTCGCGCTTCACACTATGGATCCACCGCGAGAGCTTTGTCCCGGTGCGGGTCGAGTACTTCGATGCGCAGGATCGCAAGTATCGCGAGTACGAGGTCCTCGAGGTCGCCACCATCCAGGGGCACCCGACGGTGATGAAATCGCGCATGAAAGATCTGCGCGATGGCGGTGAGACGGTGTTGGCATTCGACAAGGTGGTCTACGATCTCGGCCTGCCGGAGGGGATCTTTTCCGAGCGCTACCTGCGGCATCCCCCGGTGAGCTATCTGAAGTGATCGTCCGCTGCCTGGGCATCGCGCTCGCCCTGGTCTGCGGCGGCGCCTGGGGTGCGGCCCCGGCGCTGCCCAAGGGTCTGGGTGGACTGGGTAGCGGCGGCGCCCGCGGCTGAAAACGCCGACGCCGTCGATGAGACGCGATTCCACGCCGTATCGCGATCTCACGCTGGCCGGCTTTGTCGAGGGCCGCGTCGGCCTACGCACCCAGGACGATCCGAACGAAGACCAGGCGACGCTCGGCGAGACCCGTCTGCAGCTGCGCCTCGAGCACGCGGACGAGCGGCTGACCGCGCGAGCTGACCACGGACTTTCTGCTCGACGCCGTGCAGGATCAGGACCAGCGAGACATCGATCAGACAGACGGCGAGGGCTATGTCGATGTACGCGAGGCCAGCCTGGCCTTCCGCGTCGGCGAACACGCCGATATCAAGGCCGGCCGTCAGATCCTGACCTGGGGGACCGGCGATCTCATCTTCATCAACGACCTGTTTCCCAAGGACTGGGTGTCTTTTCTGATCGGCCGCGACGTGGAATACCTCAAGGCCCCGTCCACCTCGGTGAAGCTGGCGCTGTTCTCGGACCTGGCCGATCTGGATCTGGTCTATACGCCGCGCTTCGAGCCGGACCGCTATATCGACGGCGACCGGCTGTCCTTTTTCAATCCGTACGAGAACCGCCTGGTCGGTGAAGACGACACCCTGCACACCGACGTCCCGGACCAATGGTGGCATGATGACGAGTTCGCGCTGCGCCTGCACCGGCAGCTGTCCGGGTACCAGTTCGCGGCCTATGGTTACCACGGTTACTGGAAGAGCCCGGCCGGATTCGATCTGAGCAATGGCGACGGCCTCTTCCCCGCGCTGTCGGTGGTCGGTGCCAGCGTCGAGGGGCCGCTGGGCGCCGGGATCGGCAATCTCGAGATCGGTTACTACGACTCCCGGGACGACCGCGACGGCGACGATCCGGCGATACGCAACAGCGAGCTGCGCGTCCTCGCCGGTTACCGTCAGGAAATGGCCCGCGATCTGACGCTCGGGCTGCAGTATTACCTGGAGCGCATGCAGCACTACGACGACTATCGCGACAATCTGCCGGCGGGCATCCCGTCGCAGGACCGCAACCGGCATGTGGTGACCACGCGCCTGTCCCGTCTGGCGCTGGATCAGAACCTGCGCCTGTCACTCTTTGTGTTCTATTCGCCGTCGGATGACGACGGCTTTGTCAGGCCGATCGCGACCTTTTCCGTGGACGATCACTGGACCCTGGAGGGTGGCGCCAACTGGTTCTTCGGCGACGAGAAGCACACCTTTTTCGGCCAGTTCCAGGACAACACAAACCTGTATGCGGCGATCCGCTACAGCTTCGCGCGATAGCCATCTGGTCAGTCCAGCACGCGCTCGAGGGTGTGGGTGGTGCGCAGCAGGCGTTCTGCGAGCAGGTCCGCGATGAATCTGTGCAACGCCGCGGCCAGTTCCGGGTGCTCTGTCTCCATGCGTTGCAGCGATTCGGTCGTCAGCCGGTAGGCCGTGCCTGCTGTTTCAGCAACGACGGACGCCGAGCGCGGCGCACTGCGATAGAAACCGAGCTCGCCGAGTACGGTGCCGGGGCCGGTCTGCCGGATCCTGAAGGCCTCGCCAGAGGCCGGCGTCAGATACACCGATACGTTGCCCCGCTCCAGAAAGAACATGTCCCGCGAGGCATCCCCTTGCCGGATCAATTCGTCGCCGTTCCTGAAAATCACCTCGGAAAGATACGCCAGGACATCCGTCAGGCTGCAATGGTCTGGCAGGGCATCGGCGAGGTGCTGCAGCGCAGTCTTCGGTGCCTCGGCCCGGCGTGGTCGGTGTTCAGCGAGCAGCTCTTCTTCGCACCATTCGAGACCGCGGTCGAGATCGCCGAACTCTTGGATATGCGCATTGATCTTGAAGATGTTTCCCGAGCGCAGCTGCCGGCGCATGGCCGCCGGCATGCCGGTCATCACGATAATGAGGTCGTGCTCCTCGGCCAGCAGCCGCAGCCGATGAAATTCGTAGGCCGCCGAGGAGTCGATGCCGTTGACCATCTTAAAATCGAGCACCAGATAGCGCAGCGGGGGGTTGGCGTTGTCGGCAAGGCGCGCCTTGAGGCGGCTAGACAGCTGCGCCGTGGTGCCGAAAAAGAGATAACCCTGCAGCTTCAGCACCAGCAGTCGGGGCCCCTGATCGGCCAGGAAGTGGTCATCGTCGATGTTGCGCTCGACCGCGCTCCTGGCCTCTCTACCCGACAGCGCATAACGGATGACCGCGGTGCGGCTGTACTTGAGCACAAACTGGATCAACGCGGCGAGCAGCCCAAGTACGAGGCCCTCGATGAACCCCACGGCGGCAATCGTCATCAGGATCAGGGGTATGGCCAGATACTCGCTATGCGGGAGTTTCCCCCAGCTGCTGAACAGCCATTTACCGAGGAAAGAAAAACCGATGAACAGCAGCAGCCCGCCGACGATGATGCGCGGGATATAGCCGATGAGTTCAGTGCCGAAGAACAGCGCGACGGCCGCGGTCAGGGCCGCGATCACGCCGGTGGCACGATGCCTGGCCCCCAGTTTGAGGGCCAGATCCGAGATGCTCAGCGAATGGAATCCGACCATGCCGCCGCCGAGGCCGGTGGCCAGGTTGGCGAGGCCGCTTACGCGCAGCTCATGGTTGATGTCGATATCACGGTGGGTGAGCATCTCCAGCGCGCTGACGGTCAACATGATGGATATCGAGCTGATAACCACGACGGTGCCGATATTTGCCCATTGGTCGAACACGACAGACCAGTGATCGACTTTAAGCAGCTGCGGCAGGCCCAACAGATATCCGCCGTCCATCTGGGTCTTGAATGGGCCCAGCAGCCATCCTGAATTGCCGAGTGTCTCGAGTGTCCCGCCGTTGTTCAGCGTGCTCAGGAAAAACACGCCCAGGGCCGCAAACAGGACGGTGAAAAAGGCGATGCCGGAGGCGATGAAACGCGACGCGATCAGGATCGTTATCGCCAAAGCCAGACCGGGTAGCCAGCGCAATAGCAGATCGGGATCGGCAAGCTGCAGCATACTCTCGACCGTGGCGAGTTCGAGACCGGTCATCACCCGCAGACCACCGATCATCAGCAGCCACCCGGTGCCGGCAAAAAAGCCGCCGAGCACGGCATAGGGGATAAAGCGCATCAAACCCCCGGCGCGGGCGAGCCCCAGTCCCAGCAGGAAGATGCCGGTAATCAGGCTGGTCGCGATGATGGCCGCGACAATGCTGAGGAGCACCTGCTCGCTGGATGCGTCGGTCGGGGCAGCGGCGGTGATCGCGCTGACCATAATGGCCAGGATGGGTGCCGGGCGATCCTGCGGCAGAGAGATGGCGATCGGGCATGAGCTGCCGAATGCAATGAACAGCCCGGTGATCACTGCGGTGATCAGCGCGACATGGAGACCATAGTCGAGATGCTCGGAGAGGGGGCCGGCGAACAACAGCGCCGCGAACGACACCGAGGAGATGATCGAGATCGCGCCGACCATCAACCCGGAGAAGGTTGCGCTGAGCCAATCCCGCTTCATCTGCATCTTGTCCTGGCCTTCCTGCCAGGATTCCTGGATCGGTCAGAGCCGATATTATAGCAAGTCGTCACAGGCGCCTCGCCATCGCAGGGGTTTCGCCTGACCGGCCTGGCAAAGTCGATTATGATCACCCGGTCGTCGCCGAATGCGATTTGTGTAGTGAGAGCCCATCGCCCGTGCCGCCGTTGACCGATCCATCACCGCTGGCCCCTCGCCGGGCTTTGTGCAGCGGACTGCGACAGTGACCGCATGCGCCGCTGGCTGAAGGGACTCATCGTCGGTCTGTTCGTCGGCCTGGTCGGCATCGGCATCGGGCTCTCGCCCATGGGCGCGGGTTTCGAACAGGGCGTCGGGCTGTCGTGGCTGTTCGGCCTGCGCGGCCCGGTCACGCCGCCCGATGACGTGGTCGTGGTCGCGATGGACAACCGCACCGGTGAGCAGCTGGGCCTGCCGACCCTGCCGCGCGACTGGCCGCGCTCCATCCACGGGCGCCTGGTCGATGTGCTGACCGAACGCGGTGCCTCGGTGATCGTGTTCGACGTGCATTTCGGCCGCGAGAAGGACGCGCCAGACGACCAGGTCCTGGTCGATGCAACCGCGCGCTCCGGGCGCGTGCTGTTGGTCGAACTCCTGACCGGCAAGCGCCAGCCGATCAGCGACCAGCAGGGTCGGCATGTGGGCATGGTCTGGGAAGAGGAACAGGTGCCGCCGTTCGCCGGCCTGGAAGAGGCGGCAGCCGGTCTGGCTACCTTCCCGCTTCCCAAGGAGGGTGCCGCGGTCTATCAGTTCTGGGTATTCAAGGAGAGCACCGACAACGCGCCGACGCTGCCCGCGGTCGCGCTGCAGCTGCATGCGCGGGAGCAGACGCAGCCCGTCCTGGACCTGCTGCGCGTGCGGGTCCCCGAGGCGTTTGCCGAACTGCCGACCCTGGATGAGGCATTCGCCGATGGCGCGCAGCTGCGCAATTTCATGCGCGCGCTGCGCGAGATCTTCGACCGCGCGGGCGATCGTCTGGGCTCGTTCGATGCGACCAGTCCGGCCGCGTCCCCGATCCTGCCGGAGCAGGCGCTGGAACATCTGTACGCCGGGGAGTCGCATCGTTTCCTGAACTTCTACGGCCCACCCGGTACCATCACCACGGTGCCCTATCACGCGGTCATCAACGGCGGCGACCCGAATGTGCCCGACGAGGCGCTGGACTTCCACGACAAGGTGGTGTTCGTCGGCTATTCAGACATGTTCGATCCCGGTCAGCCGGACCGCTTTTTCACCGTGTACACGCGTGCCGACGGCGTCGATCTCAGCGGCGTCGAGATCGCCGCGACCGGCTTCGCCAACCTGCTGACCAACCGCTCGCTGACGCCCATTTCCGGCTGGTATGCGCTGGCGATACTGGCGGTCTTCGGGCTCGTGATCGGCCTGCTGGTCTATGCCTTGCCCGCCTATGTCGGGGTCCCGGTCGCGCTGCTGCTGGCGGCGGGTTTCGGCCTCGCCGCGCAGATGGCCTTCAACGAGAGCGCGGTGATCTGGCCGATCGCCACGCCGCTGCTGGTGCAGGCCCCGCTGGCGCTGTTCATCGGCCTGCTTGGGCAATATCTGCTGGAGCGCCGGCGCGGCCAGCGCATCAGCGACGCCATCAATTACTACCTGCCGGACGACATCGCGCGCGACCTGGCGCAGGACAGGTTCGATACCGCCAGGCTGAACAAGGTCGTCTACAGCACCTGCCTGGCGACCGACATGGCCGGCTTCTCGACTATCTCCGAGCAGCTCCCGCCGGGCGAGCTGGCCGTGTATCTCAACGACTACTTCGAGACCCTGGCCGCGCCGCTGAAGAGACACGGCGTGCAGGTCACCGAGTTTCGTGCCGACGCCATCATGTGCGCCTGGACCGCCGACGAGCCATCCGCGGAACCGCGCCGCCAGGCCCTGCTCGCGGCACTCGAGGCCGGCGAGGCGATCAAGGACTTCAAGCGGCGGCACCCGACCGCCGAGGGCAAGCTGCGCATCGGCCTGGAGGCCGGCACGGTCTATGTTGGGCACGCCGGCGGAGGCGGGCGCTTCGTCTACAGCATCGTCGGCGATTCGGCCAATACCGCCTCGCGCGTCGAGGGGCTGAACAAGCACGTCGGCACCCAGATCCTCGCGACCGGCGACGTGATCGAGGGCTTCGAGAATCTGGTGACTCGGTATCTGGGCGACTTTCAGTTCGTCGGTAAGACCGAGGGGATCCCGATCCACGAGGTCATCGCGCTGCGCGAGAACGTCACCGAGCAGCAGCTTGCGCTGTGCGATCGATTTGCCGAGGCCATGCATCATTACAAGGGGGCTAGCTGGCAGTTGGCCGCCGAATGCCTCGAAAAGGTGCGCGCAGACTTCCCGGAAGACGGTCCAGCCAGGTACTTCCTCGACCGCTGCCGGCGCTTCATCCGGAATCCTGAGGGTGATGTCGATACGGGCGTCATTCGGATGGATGCGAAATAGCGGGTTTTCCCGCATCTCCGCCCGTGAGATTTCTTTACAACCGGGAGAGGGGTCTAAACCGAGAACACTCGGTTCTTCCCGGAATCCATTGAATCGAGAGGCATCTCGGCAATTGGTGCCATACTTGCATAACTCCGACGTTTCGAGCGGTGTGTGGGCCGCTGATCGCAGCAGTCTGCGGATTCGACCATGCCGCCAGCCGACTAGAATAATTACGACAATTGGAAAGAGAGATCTTCTGATGGGGACGAGACCGACGACGCCAGGCTTTTCAGTCTTCACCTTTGCACTGCTGCTGGTCTTTGGCGGCGCGGTACATGCCGCATGCGATACGCCAGTGGGCGAGTTCGTATCCATCACCGGCTCGGTTGATGTCCAGTCGACCGGGGCGGCTGGCTGGTCGGCCGCAACGCTCGGCACCCAGCTCTGTGAAGGCGATACCATCCGGGTCGGCGAGCGCAGCCGCGCCGCGGTCTCGCTGATCAACGAGGCCGTGCTGCGTATCGATCAGAACACCGCGCTGCGCCTGATCGACATCACGCCCGCCGAGCAGGAGACCTCGCTGCTCGATATGGTCCGCGGCGCCTTCCAGTCGTTCAGCCGCAAGCCCAAGTTTCTGAAGGTCAACACCCCCTATCTGAATGGCTCGGTCGAGGGCACCGAGTTCGCGGTGCGGACAGACGAGGGCAAGACGAGCATTACGGTGTTCGAGGGCGTGGTCGTCGCGGCCAACCCGCAGGGTGAGGTCGCGGTGCGCCCCGGCGAGTCGGCCGAGGCGGCGCAGGGACAGGCGCCGCAGATACGCATCGTGGTCAGGCCGCGCGATCTCGTGCAGTGGGCGCTCTATTACCCGCCGATCTTGTCGCTCTCAGCGATCGGCGATGCCTCGCCGGCGCTGGAGAAGGCCGCGAACTGTGCCGCCAACGGCAACACCGCGTGCGCCTTTGATGCGCTCGAAGAAGTACCCCCCGCCGATCGCGATGCACGCTATCTGGTGCTGAAGGCCTCGCTGCTGCTTTCGGTCGGTCGGATCGATCAGGCGCGTGCGGCCATCGACGATGCGCTGCAGCGCAATCCGAATGAGAGCGCCGCATATGCGCTGCGCGCGGTGATCGGTGTGGCGCTCAACGAGAACGAAACGGCGCTGGCCGATGGGCGTCGCGCGGTCGAGTTGGATCCGGCCTCGGCGGCGGCCGCTATTGCGCTGTCGTATGCGCTGCAGGCCGAGTTCCAGATCGAGGCAGCGCGCCATACCATGCAAACCGCCGTGGAACAGAACCCGGACGACGCCCTGGCCCTGGCGCGCCTCGCCGAACTCGAGCTGATGCTCGGCAGTCGCGCCAAGGCCTTGGAGTTGGCGCAGAAGGCAAACGCGATGTCCCCCGGCCTGGCGCGCACCGAACTGGTCCTGGGGTTCAACGCGCTCGCCTCGTTCCGCAATGAGGAAGCGAATGCCGCATTCGAGCGGGCGATCGCGCTGGATTCCGCCGACCCGCTGGCCCATCTCGGGCTGGGCCTGGCCAAGATCAGTGCCGGCCAGCTTACCGATGGCCGGCGCGATCTCGAGGCCGCAGTGGCCCTAGACGGTAATAATGCCTTGTTGCGCGCCTATCTCGGCAAGGCCTACTTCGAGGAGAAGCGCTATCCGCTGGATGCCGAGCAATACAGCATCGCCAAGCAGCTCGACCCCAATGACCCGACCGCCTACCTCTACGACGGCATCCTCAAGCAGACGATCAACCGGCCGGTCGAGGCGGTGGAAGACCTGGAGAGGTCGATCGAACTCAACGACAATCGCGCTGTCTACCGCAGCCGGCTGCTGCTCGACAAGGACCGCGCGGCCCGCGGCACCAGCCTGGCGCGGGCCTACAACGACTTGGGCTTCGAGCAGCTCGGGATCAACGAAGCGACAGAGTCGCTCAGCTTTGACCCTTCGAACGCCGCGGCGCATCGATTCCTCGCGGATTCCCTGCTCGGTGCGCGGCGCACAGAAATTGCGCGTGTGAGTGAGACGCTGCAGGCGCAGATGCTGCAGGACGTCAATATCAATCCCGTCCAGCCCAGCCTCGCTGCTACCAACCTCAACATCATCACGCTGGGCGGCGCTGCACAGCCGGGCTTCAATGAGTTCACCCCGCTGTTCGAGCGCAACGAGGCGCAATTGAATGCGACCGGGTTCGGCGGCAACAACGATACCTACGGCGGTGAGGCGGTTGTTTCCGGCGTCTACGACCGATTCTCGTTCAGCACCGGCGCAACCTCCTACGATACAGACGGTTGGCGGGACAACAACGACATCGACATAACGCTGTATAACGCCTTCGCGCAATTCGCCCTTGCAGACGAACTGAACATTCAGGCCGAGTACCAGTACAAAGACTCGAAAGAGGGCGACCTGGCGTTCAATTTCGATCCCGACAACTTCCTGCGCGACAAGACCATCAAGCGTAACCAGAAGACTACCCGCTTAGGTCTGCGCTATGCCCCCACGCAGGCATCGACGATCTTGCTGTCCTACATCCACAACAACAACGAAGAGAAGCTCAAGGAGTCGGAGGCCCTCGACCCGTTTACGACTTCCGATGCCGACAGCAAGGTGGACGACGACGGTGATCAATACGAGGGTCAGTACATCTACCTAAACGAACGATTTAACCTGATCGCGGGTGGCGCGCACAGCAAATCGGACGTGAAGTTTCGCGACGACATTACGCTGACGGACGTGGATTTTGGGCCGATATTCAGCATCCAGGAAACCAGTAAAGAGGACACCAAGCAGTCCCGTGGTTATACCTATGTCAATGTCCCGATGTTGGACGGTCGGGTGAAATGGACCGTAGGTGTGAGTTACGACGACTACGAGGAAGATATCCTCGATGAAACGGTCTGGGGCCCGAAGTTTGGGGTCCAATGGTCTGTGACCGAAGACGTCTTATTGCGCGCGGCGGCCTTCCGTACGGTCAAGCCGCTGTTGATCAACAACCGGACACTCGAGCCTACCCAGGTCGCGGGCTTCAATCAGTTTTTCGACGATATCAACGGCACCAAGGCCTGGCGCTATGCGCTGGGTGCCGACTGGCGGATCACCCAGGGCCTGGCCGTCGGCGTAGAGGTGACGCACCGCGACCTCGACGAGCCAGTGTTTATTATGCCGTTCGATGGCCCTCCGCGAACCGATTTCGAGGATCGCGAAGAGGACTTTCACCGGCTGTATGTCTATTGGACACCGTCTGCACGATGGGGCGTGACCGGTGAGATCGTCTACGACAGGTTCAAGGCCGATTCGGGAGAGGCGACCGAGTTCGATAATGTCCCGGAGAAGGTGCGCACGGTAAGTCTGCCGATCGCGGCAACCTACTTCCATCCCTCCGGCCTGTTCGGCGGTCTGCAGGGAACCTATGTCGACCAGCACGTGAAGCGCTCATCAAATGCGCCCGGAGCGGACGGCAAGGACGATTTCTTTCTGGTCGATCTCGCCGTCGGCTACCGTTTGCCGAAACGCAGCGGGATTTTGAGCCTGGGCATCAAGAACGTGTTCGACAAGGACTTCAAGTATCAGGACAACAGTTACCGGGAGTTCTCTTCCGAGGCGTCTACCGGCCCCTATTTCCCAGACCGTACGATAATGGGCCAGCTGACCATCAGCTTTTGAACTCGCAATGGCCCGTGGTTGGATCGGTTCATAGCGAGCTAACGGTCAACACGGCACAAACCCAGCGGCGGACCTGCAGGGTGGTAAAAGGCGCGGGCGCGGTGGTGGTAAGCGTGAAAGCTGGTGACGCCGCCACTACGGCCTTACAGGTCGGATTCTCGCAGTATTCCTTCGCCGTCAGACACCAGCGACCACCGCCGTGGCCGCTGGTGCCAATCGATTTCACTGACCCACCGGACGGATTGGTTGCGCCAAGATGGCAGCCGATCCGGCCCGAATTTTATTCAGTACGCCCAGCAACGTCGCCGACCGTTCAGTGTGGTGCAGAAGTAGGGGTCGCCGTTCTGCTGAAAGAGCCTGGTCACCTGTCCCGGGCCGCCCTGTGACGGATCCCGACAGGCATTCGGTTCTCCTTCCCCCGCCCCAGGGTCGCATTGGGCAAGTGGTTGCGGATCCTGAGAGGAACTGCAGACACACGTGTCCTCGTTCGGCGCAGCGGCGGGCTGCACAATATCGCCGCTGCTGTCCCGCAGCGGAATGACTTCGACCAGCACGCTGGTATCGTCGCCCAAAATTGCTCCACTACATGCTTCGGCGGTTGATGGACAGACGGGTATCTCGGCGACGCCGGGCGTCGCCGCATTCGGTTGGTCGCTATAGCAGAAGGCGACGTACTGGGGCGTGGCCGGCAAATAATCCGACCAAGAGAGGTCGTCAGGTGCGTAGAATGCGATATTGGCATCTGTGCTGGCGCCATAGGGTGGTTCGTATTGGTAGGTGTAAAAAATGCTACGGTATTCGAAGCACTCGCCACAATCGTCGAACGGAAAAGCGTCTTCCAAGATGACGCTATCGATTGCGAACGGAGGTTCCTCCCGCCCCGATTCGAGACTCCATTCGACCGAATCGCCATTGATAGTGCAGGAGATACCCAAACCAGTCGGAGAGAAAAAGCCGGGTTCGCACACGATCTCTGTCTCGTTGTCGTATACAAAAAACGCGGCCCGTTTGAGGCCAGTACCGCATTCTGCCACTGGGCCTTCGCTGACTTCTCCGCTCACACTCGGATTCACCGAGACTGCCTCGTCGCTGAGTACAGCAGGCAGAAGAGCAGTATCTCCTTCGCCATAGGTCAGCGGGGAGACGGCCAGCAACAGGGCAGCGAAACCCGCGGTAGATAACTTGTTTTTGATCGAATTCATTTTTGGTTGTTCCTCCAACTGATCAGTTGGACCGAGTTACGGCAATCGGGCCAGAGAGACACGCGCCAGATGCAGTTTGGCGGCCGGTGATCACCACAATGGGTTGACGCAAGCTAACTCATCAGTACTCGTAGCAGGTCCTGCGGCCGTTTCGGGTGAAGCAGATGTAGGGATCATTCTCGAGTTGCGTCATCGCTTCCACCTTTGCGCCGGGCGCTGGCTTGACCGTGCAGGTACCGCCGGGTTCTTTGTCCTTGGTGAGCGGCGGATCAGCAGCCGATGCGTCAAACGCCGGAAGCGAATCGTCGCACTGGACCAGATTTTCGATTTCGGCCACAGAACGTTCGCCCCCCGTACAGAAACAGGTCCGGACGTCTATCGGCTCATTCTCTAACTGCGAAGCGGGTAAATTTTGGAAATCTCTCAACCTTGTATAGTTAATCAGCACGATCTCTTTGCTGTTCGGATCAGAAGCATCGGGACACCCCCTCGGCAGGGGATCTGCGGGGCACCTCGGAATCTCGAGGTCGAAATCGATGCCGCCGATTGCGGGCGTGTCATCGGTCTCCGCAGCAGTGGCACAGAGCGCAAACTCGACGATGCGCAGCGGATTGCCCGCAGCATTCAGCACCTGAATGCCGCTGTCTGCGGTCACGCCCGGTCCGGCGTAGTAATGGACGACAAGGGCCTTATTGGGCGAAGCCCGACCCCTGACGACGACGAAGTCGATGGGTATGCTGGCGTTGGAAAAACTCAGGCTGTTCGCGTTGGTCAGCGTGTAACCTGCTGTCTCACCGCCACCGGTTACGGTACCTGCCGACGCCGGTCGTTTTGTGCTCAACTCGATGCCGCCAAGGGTGTACTTTCTGCATGCCGCGTTCGCCGCATTGTCGGGCACGACGGCAACAGAGTTCGCGCTGTACTGGATTGGATAAGAGCTCGGTTTGGACGGAGGTTTCTTCGCGAAGGATGGGGGCGATATCAGTATGGCGGCCACCCCCAGCAGCCCGATGAGCGGGCGTTTGAAATCCGACTTCATGGTTTCTCCTCCCAGCCGTTTGGCCAGTTTCAGCACCGTTATAGTTTGTGACGTCGATGACCTGCGGCAAGACTTGCACTGCTGCTGGCCTCGCTCGACCATACACGACCTCTGATTAGCGATTGCACCAGGGACGCCACCATGCTCCGATGGTAGTACACAAAAAGCACGGGTTGTAGAAAACAGGAAACTACATCCGCCTCACGAGAACGAAATTCTTATTGCAGCCTGCGAGTTTCAACTTTTCTCCTCATCAGGGTCTGAGTCGGGGGACATGGTCGAAACAGAGCGCCCACGCCTTGAACTTCGATTTTTCCACCAAGCAGATTTTCCGCGCCGAGCACGTCGCGATCATCGCGCTTCACGCAAACGTCACCGAGCATCAGCCCGCGCTTTCCGATTGATTCGCCGAGGCCCTGCACCGTTAAAAGACAGGCAGGTGGCGACTGGCCGCGGAATGCCTCGAAAAGGTGCGGACCGACTTCCGGTAAGACGTTCCAGCTAACTACTAGCTCGACCGCTGTCAGCGCTGCATGCTGCGATGATAGAGCTATGTCGATCCGGAGGTTGTCTGGATGGGTTCAACGTGATCGCCTTGGGGTATTAAGGCCTGTGCGCCATTCGGGTCTGGCCCTTTTTTCTGTTTCCGAATTAAGCCGAAAATGAAAACGGAGATCTTCACGACGCAGGCGAGCCTGACGAAGCCAAATGTTCAGCCCTTCGTGTATAGTCAGCGCGTTGGAGACACCTCTTCAGCTGCTTCGAAAGTTGGTGCATAACTATAAACGTCGGGAGAACGATTATGCGTGCTAGAGAAATGTTTTATTTTGGCAGCCTGGTGGCCGGATTTCTTTGGCTTCCCGGCATAGCTTGGGCAGCCTGTACCTTGGGCCAGTCCGGGGCCGTATCCGTTTATTCCTTGAGTGGTCAGGGGAATTTCTCTTGCCGTGACCTGAATATGGACCCGGTGTCTGGAGTTGCAGCGACACTAGACGGGCAGACTCTTAACTGGACACTTGGAAGCGCTGCGGAGGTCGACACCGTTGTCGTGGAAGACTCCAGCGGTAAGCGCTGTGTCTACAACTACGGCCCCGGAGTAACTGGTGGGACTGGGCTTACGCCACCTGCGAACAAATCCATTGCGGACTCGCTGTTCTGTGCCGACGATGTGGTTCTGCCGCCCCCTAATACGCCGCCTGAAGCGACGATTCAACTGCCCGTCGAAGCGTCGGTTCCTGGCGGGCAAGAGGTCGAGTTCGCCGGTAGCGCGAATGATGCTGAAGACGAAGGCTTAACGGGCGCGGACCTGACATGGAGTTCGTCGCTTGATGGGCCCCTTGGCAGCGGGTCGCTCATATTCGCTTCCGATCTCTCTCCGGGCGAACATGTGATAACGGCTCAAGTGACCGATAGCGGAGGGCTGATTGGGTCGGACTCGATCTTGTTGACGGTCGAGGCGACCGAAGCTCAGAACTGCGTGGTGAGCGGCGATGGCAGCTCTGTGCTGATCAACGGTGTGTCGGTTATGTGCCCGGAGGGCGATCAGCCGCGCCTTGTGTGCAGTGCAGATCTGTCAGAAGACGCGGATAAGTTCGCCTTGGGTTCGGCGGCCTGCTGTCTCTGCAATGCGACCGCTGTTGAGTGCGACCCAAGCCTCGCGGAAGGGGACGAACCCGTAAACGGGCTTGAAGCTTGTCCGGACACAACCCAGTTGAAAGGTGCGCTGCAAGTGCCGAGCAGCCTTATGTTCAACAATGATCCGTATTACTGCCAAACCATTGGCGGCAGAAGAAGATGCTTTGCTTACTGATGTTGCGGTAACCGATATCGCGTGAATTCGGGGACTGTGATTTCGGGGACATGATTTCGTGATTTCGGGGACAGACCACGATATCGCGATTGCAACCGTGGTCTGTCCTCAATTTCCATGACCGTCAGAGGAACTTGCCGAATACTGGCTCCAGCGCCCTCAGGTCGCTCAGTCGCTCGGTGGCGACTTCGTACACGATCGACCGGTCGAGTTCTGCGTACTCGTGGACCAGGATGTTGCGAAACCCGATCATCCGGATCCATTGTTGTTCGCATGCTTCATCGATGAGCCCATGTTTGCGGAAACAGCGGGGAATGTCCCGGCTGTATTCGACGGGGCCGAGGTTTTCCTCTGCGACGATATGGCTGCCGATATCCAACGTGGACTCGATCGCCAACTGAAGAAAGCGTTCCGCACTCGCATAGTGTTCGGGGTCAGCGAGAAAGGTTGCGAGATCGTAAATGCGGTAGCGCTCGAGGATCCCCAGATACTCGTTGAATCGTGCGAGGCGGCGACGGATGACTTCAGGCTTGACCATCAAGCAACCGCTTCTTAAGCGCCTTGCGCTGGATGCGCAGATAGGGTTCGAAATCGAAGTACTCGCGTATGGTACGTGAGAAGTAGCTGCCGCCGTCGAAGTCCTCTTTAACGTAGACGCGGCAATTCGGGCTTAATGCCTCGAACCGCAGCGTCAGATCGGCCTCGTCCAGCAGTACAAGATCAACCCGGTCGAGCCCTTCGCCGACGAAGTCGGCCAGTAGGTCTAGCCGGATCGCATTGAGGTTCGCGGGCGGTCCGACGAGCCCTAGATCGATGTCGCTTTGCGCGTTCGCCGTGCCACGGGCATGCGACCCGAACAGATAGGCCGCTTCCACGGCCGGGTAGCGGGCCAGTACCTTGGCCAGGCGCGTCTTCAGCGTTGTCGTATCGAATGACATGGCCCGATTTAAGCAGATAATGCCGCTTCCGGTCCGCGATTTCGGGTTTGAACGCGGGATTTCGTGGACAGGCCATGTCCTCTCGTGGCCGACCTTTCGCGCAACCGGCTATTGGCTTCTGAATGCGAATGATTGGTGATTGTCACCGACCCCTTTTTTCACTAATTTAGACCACCTACCGACCAAAGGGACTTGGATACGCGCGTGATCGCCAGGGCCAAGGAAAACATACGGTGAAGCGCCTGATCCGATACGCCGCCGCCCACCCCTGGGCCGTGCTGCTGGTCCTTGGCATCTTTTCGATTCTCGCCGCCACTCAGCTCAGTCAGCTGCGCATCCAGGTGTCCGCCGAGAGCATGCTCGAGAAGGGCACGCCGGCCTGGGACTACTTCGTTGCCACCGAGGAGACCTTCGGCGCCGAGGACGTCGCCATCGTCGTGCTGCGCGACCCAGAGATTTTCGACCGCGATAAGCTGGTCCAGGCCCGCTATGCGCTGCGCGCCGTCGCCGACCTGCCCGGGGTGGTGGGGACGTCGAGCCTGTTCGATGCCAAGAACCTCAAGAACATCGACGACACCATCCACGTCAAACCCTATCTGGAGAACCTGCCGGAGACCCCGGCCGAGGCGGCGCAGATCAGCGCGGACGCGATCCGCAACCCGCTGGTGCTGGGCAACCTGATCTCGGCCGACGGCCAGACCCTGGCGATCAATGTCTATCTGCAGCGCGATTCGGCGGACCCTAACTTCGATCGCGAGATAACCGCGGCGATCGAGCAGCAGATCGCGCCGCTGCGCGAACACATCGACACCGTGTATCAGGTCGGGGTGGCGGCGATGCGCAGCGACCTGACCACTAAGCTGCGCGCCGATCAACAGGTCTTTCTGCCGCTCTCGGTGCTGGTGCTGCTGCTGACCCTGGCGTTCAGCCTGCGCCGCGCCACCGCGGTCGTGATGCCGATGGCCACCGCCGGGATCAGCGTACTGTGGACGCTGGGATTCATGGGTTGGCTGGGGATCCCGGTCAATATCATGACCTCGATCGTGCCGGCGCTGGTGATTATCATCGGCTCGACCGAGGACATCCACCTGCTCGCCGAGTATGCGGCCGGGGTGCGCGACGGCCTGGACCGGCGCTCGGCCATCGGGCGCATGGCCGACAACATGGGCGTGGCGGTGCTGCTGACCTTCGTGACCACCTACCTGGGCTTTCTGTCGATCGCGCTGAACGACATCCAGCTGCTCTACCAGTTCGGGCTGGTGGCCTCGACCGGGCTGCTGTTCAACTTCGTTATCACCGTGGCGCTGGTGCCGGTGATGCTTGGCTGGCTCGGGCACCGCGCGAGCGCCGGCACCGCGCGCGGCCAGGTCCAGACCTGGTTCCAGCGCTGGGCGGTCGGTCTGCTGCAGGTGGCCCAGCGGCATCGCCTGAAGGTGTTGATCACCGCCGGGGGGCTGGCGGTCGCGGCGATCCTGGCGGCGACCCAGCTGCGCATCAACAACAACCTGCTCGATTATCTGGACCCTGCATCGGACCTGAGGACCAACGTCGAGCGCATCCACGACGAGCTGTCCGGCGTGCACTCGTTCTCGATCGTGGTCGACGCGGGCATCGACAACACCTTCCTGCAGGTCAAGTACCTCGAAGAGGTCCAGAAGATCCAGGGGTTTTTGGCCGACATGCAGGAGTTCGACCGCTCGTTTTCGTTCGCCGACTTCGTGGCGCTGGTCAACACGGTCATGGAGGGCGAGGAGGTGGCGGAGGAGGGCGGCGAGTTGTGGCTGCCCGAGAGCGACGACATGGTGCGCGAGTACATGTTGTTCATCCGGCATCGCGACGTCGCCGGTTTCGTCTCCGAGCGCTTCGACCGCGCGCGCATCCTAGTGCGCCACAACATCAGCTCTTCGGATGTGCTGAACCGTGCCATCGCCGAGCTGCAGGGCTATATCGACGCCAATGTCGATCCGTCGCTGCGCGTCGAGATCACCGGCAAGTCGGTGTTGTCGAACAGGGCGGTCGAGGAGATGGCGTACAGCCAGCTGCAGTCGCTGCTGCTGGTCGGCGGCGTGATCGTCGCGCTGGTCTCGATGCTGTTCGTGAGCCTGCGCGCGGGCATGATCGCGCTGCTGCCGAACCTGTTCCCGGTCGCGATGCTGTTCGCGGTGATGGCGCTGGCCGGTATCCCACTGAATGCCGGTACCAGCATGGTGGCGGCGATCGCGCTGGGCATCTGCGTCGACGACACCATGCACGTGATGTCGCGCTTTCACGAGGAGCTCAAGCGCCACGACAGCCGCTCGGACGCGCTGGTGGCGATGATCCGCGCCGAGGCGGTGCCGATCTTCGCGACCTCGATCGCGCTGGCCGCCGGCTTTGCGGTGTTTGCGACCTCGAGCTTCCAACCGGTGGTGAACTTCGGCCTGCTGAGCGCCATGGTGATCCTGATCGCGCTGCTCGCCACCTTCGTGCTGACGCCGCTGCTGCTCGGCTCGACCGAGCTGCTGACCGTCTGGGATCTGCTGTCCTACACGGTGCAGAAGGAGGCCCTGCAGAAATCGCCGCTGTTTCAGGGGATGCGTATCTGGCAGATCAAGAAGATCCTGCTGGCCAGCGAGATCCGCCATATCGCCAAGGACGAACGCATCATCCGCGAGGGCGAGGTCGGCAACGAGATGTTCGTGGTGCTGGAGGGCAGCGTCGAGGCGCAGAAGCGCAAAGACGATGGCGCCATCAAACACCTGCGGGTGATGAACGTCGGCGACCTGTGTGGCGAGGTCGGGCCGCTGGCGGGCGGGCTGCGCACCGCCGATGTGATTGCGCTGGAAGAGAGCCAGCTGCTGGTGTTGAGCTGGGGACGTATCGATCGCCTGACCCGGCGGTTTCCGCTCCTGGCGTTCCGGCTGTTCCGAAATCTCACCCGGATCATCGGCGCGCGGCTACGCCAGACTAGCGAATACAAGGTGGAAAACAGACCGGGCGAGGCGGACAAGTGACGTCGGCGAGCCCGCCGATCGCGATGTCATGAGCTTGTCACACCAGAAAGGCTAGATGCCGGAACCTCTGGCCTCGGGTGTCTGCAGCGCCGAAGAGGCTGACCTGCAGGTCAGGCGGTCGGGGTCGGCGTTGTGCCGGCGGTCTTTTTTTCGATATCGCGAAGCAGCAGTCCAATATTGTCTCTAGCCTGCTGCTCATAGCGCGCATTGAAGAAATCCGTCATGAAGATGCGTGGACGCGCGAGTAGGGCCTTCAGAAAGGCGGTCTGGCCACGTAAATAGTCCTCTTCCGGACCGGGGAACTCGGCCTTCACCGCATCCGAGTCGCGTATGAAGCATTCCCAGGGGCAACCGAAGCTGGCCAGGTCGATGTCGCAGATGAACTGATGATCCACGTCTGACGGGGGCTCTCGGTGGGTGGTCACCAGGATCAGGTCCACGACCGCAGCGATGAACCCGGGGTCGAAAAGGCCGTGTGCGAGTCTGCGAAACAGCTCCGCGCTGCGCTGTTCGTTGTCCTTGGCCTGCGGGTCGTTGATGATGTCGTGGAACCAGATCGCCATCTCCAGCGGGTCGGCGTCGTCGATCTGGCCAGCGGCGAGGTCGATCTGGTCCAGACAGTGCGCCAGGTGCTGCTGATCGTGGTAGTGCCGGTGTGGCTCCGCATAGTGCTGCGCCACTCTCTCCCATATCGCCTTGGGGTCGCTGGACACGCCGGGCAGCAGACAGCGCTGCCACAGGCCGGTGAAACGCTGCTCGAGCAGCTTGTCTCTGACCAGGTGTTGCGTACTCTCATTGGGTCCGGGTCGACTCATGCGGCGTGTAAGGCTCTTCTCTGGATGTCTTTACTAGCAAGTTCGGTCGCGCGACCCGAACCTTGAGTGACCTCGCTTTTCAATACTAGTCACTGACGCAGCGATGTTGAAGCCCTATTGGGTTAATTCGCGGGGGGGAATGTCTTGTGAGGGTCTAGCCTGTTGACCCGAATTTGAGGATGATGGCGGCGGAGGGAGATATGCAGGGCCCTTCGATAGCCGGACAGGTTCAAAAGGGAGGAATGCATCATGCCAACGCGTAAACGGATTCGCACATGGGCCGCCGCGCTGTGCCTGAGTCTGGTCGGTCTCCAGGCCGGCGCCGAGCAGGGCACCGGCCAGGGTTCCGGGGCGAGCGACTTCGATGTCATCGATTGGAAGCTGGCCAAAGAGCGCATGTCGATGCTCAGCCAGATGGGTTTTCACCCGTTTCTGATGCCGCTGATCATGGAGAATCGCGACGCCATCGGCCTGACCAAAGATCAGGTCAAGGTCTTTCGCGAGTGGCGCAATAAGAATCGTGTGCCGCTGATTCATGCGATGAACAAGATCATCCAGGAACGCGCGGCCTTCCAGCGGATTGCGCTGAATCCGAAGACCCGCGAGGAGGTGCTGTATGCGAAGCAGGAAGAGATCTTCAAACTGCACCGCAAGGTGCTCAAGTACCAGCTCTCGTGCCGGCGCAACATACTCGACACCTTCACGGAAGAGCAGTGGGACAATTTTCGTTTTGTGCTGAGCGAGACCGGGTTCGCGCTCGACTAGCCCGCTTGATCGCGCCCATACGCACACCAGATTCAACGGCGAAAGAGGAGGGCTTATGAAGGCCTGGCAGATTGGGATGGTCTTATTGTTGGCCAATGGTTCGGCGATTGCGGTAATGCAGCAGGAGGCGATCAGTTACAAAGACGGCGATGTCGAATTGAAGGGTTACCTCTTTTGGGATGATGCGTTCACCGGCAAACGCCCCGGGGTGCTCGTCGCCCATGAGTGGTGGGGACTCAATGACTACGCAAAACTGCGCGCAGAGATGCTCGCGGAGACCGGCTATGTCGCCTTTGCGGCAGATATGTACGGCGACGGCAAAATAACGCGGCACGCGGACGAGGCGAAGGGCTGGATGCAGCAGATCTCATCCAATGCTGAGGCCTGGCAGCGGCGGGCCAGTTTGGCATTGGAGCAGTTGAAGGCCCACCCGAAAGTCGATGCCGAGAGGCTGGCCGCGATCGGTTACTGCTTCGGCGGTGCCACCGTGATGCAGATGGCCTATGCGGGTGCCGATCTCGCGGGTGTAGTGAGTTTTCACGGTGCCTTGCCGCCGGCCACGCCGGAGCAGGCGGCCAAGGTGAAGGCCCGGGTGTTGGTCGCTCACGGCGATGCCGATGGTCTCGTCCCGGCGGAGCGTATCCAGGCGTTCAAGCAGGCGCTGTCGCAGGCGAACGTCGATTGGGAGATGGACATCTACGGCGGCGCCAAGCACTCGTTCACGAACCCCTATGCAGACGGCTACGGGATGGAGGGCCTGGCCTATCAGGAGGCGGCCGACCAGCGATCCTGGCTCAGATCGCTGGCGTTTCTGGAAGACATCTTCGAGCAGGAGCCCTGATCCAAGGCAATCAGCGGCTGCACCGTTTGGGTGCGCCACTGAAGGAAGCGCCTCAATTTGGGGTGCCGCCAGTTTCCGGGGGAGTTGGGTTGGGGCAGGGTGACTCATCGATGTCCCGATGGTGTCAGCGATTGCTGCGACCGAAGCAAAAATGCTCTGGCGCAAACGCCGACGCTGAGAATAATGCTGCAAACCCAGCTACGCCGGTCCGCCTTCGTGCAATATGCGGGCTAGGTATAAGTCTTGCATAGTGCGCAAGGGCAGCCGATTCGCCGGTGCCATCCGCCCCACTGAACTATGACGGTGATATCGAACCGGGCGCGAAAACGATACCTGCCAGGTGTTTTGAATGAACACGCAAGCCCTTAAGCTCTCTCCGGTCCAGCAATACCTCGAACAACTGCACGACGAGCTGCTCGAGATGACGGGTGGCGAGGTCGCCAGCTATATCCCCGAATTGACCCATGCCGATCCCGCCTGGCTGGGCATCGCCATCGTGACCGTCGACGGCCATGTCTACCAGGTCGGGGACTCCCGCCAGAACTTCACCATCCAGTCGATCTCCAAGGCCATCAGCTACGGGTTGGCGCTCGAGGATCGCGGTCTCGAGCACGTGGTGTCCAAGGTCGGCGTCGAGCCGTCGGGTGAGGCCTTCAATTCCATCAGTCTGGAATCGGAGACCGGGCGGCCGCTGAATCCGATGATCAATGCCGGGGCGATCGCCACCACGGGCATGGTGGAGGAGAAGCACGGCGTCGATCAGATGTCGCGGATCCTGCAGACCTTCTCCCGATTCACCGGCCGTCCGTTGCAGATTGACGAAAAGGTGTATCGCTCGGAGAGCGAGTCCGGGCACCGCAACCGCGCCATCGCCCATCTGCTGTATGGGCATGGCATTGTCGATCGGACACCCGAAGACGTGCTCGATCTCTACTTTCGTCAGTGTTCGATCCTGGTGACGGCGCGCGATTTGGCCATGATGGGGGCCTGCCTGGCCAACAATGGCGTGAACCCGGTGACCGGCGTCGTCGCACTGCAGTCGCGCTATGTCGAGAAGGTGTTGAGCGTGATGAGCACCTGCGGCATGTATGACTACTCGGGTGGTTGGATCTTCAACGTCGGCATGCCGGCCAAGAGTGGCGTGGGCGGCGGGATCATGGCGGTGCTGCCTGGTCAGTTCGGGCTCGGCGTGTTCTCGCCCGCGCTCGACGAGAAGGGTAACAGCGTGCGTGGTATCGAGGCCTGCAAGCGTCTGTCGAACGATTTCAGTCTGCACCTGTTCAACGTGGCGCGCTCGACCTCCGCGTCGATCGTGCGCAAGGTCTATGACAGCGCAAAGTTTGCGTCACGCCGGCGTCGCAGTGCGGCCGAACTCGAGCTGCTGGCGACCCAGGGTCGGCACGTGCGGATCTACGAGCTGCAGGGCGAGCTGCTGTTCGGCAACACCGAGTCGGTGACGCTCGACATGCTGACGGCGTTTGCCGACGCCGACTACGTCGTGGTGGATCTGAAGCGCGTAATTGCGGCAGACCGGGCATCGATCCTGTTGTTGAGCGAACTCTGCGTGCGCGCCGAGTATGCGGGAAAGTCGCTGTTCTTCACCCATGGTAGTCACCTGTATCGGGTCAGGAAGCATCTGCAGACCTTGGCCGAGGCCAGGCAGCAGCCGGATTGGCTGCATTTCGAAGACACCGATCATGCAGTCGAGTGGTGTGAGAATCGCTTGCTGGCGGGTGCGCACACCGAATCGGCGACAGAACCTCCCGCCCAGGATTTGTGCGAACAATACCTCTGCATCGGGATGACGCCGCAGGAACTGGCGAGCCTCGAACAGGCCGGGCAGAAACGGGAGTTTGGCAAGGGGTCCCGCATAGTGCGCGCCGGCGATACCGCCGAGTCGCTGTATTTCATCTTGAGCGGCCAGGTGGATGTCCTGGTCGATACGGATGGGGGTCAGCAGATGCGGCTGACCACGCTGGGGTCGGGTACGGTGTTCGGCGAAGTGGCGCTGGTCAACCAGCAGCGGCGCACCGCCGATGTGGTGGCGGCCTCGGACGCGGTCTGCCTAGAGGTCCGATTCGATGACCTGCAAGACGCCGTGCGGACCAGGATGCTGGTGAACATGGCAAGCTACTTCGCCAGCAAGATACAGCGCGATACCGAGCTGGTGCGGCACCTGGGTTAGACGCTACGCTTTTCTGTTAAACTGCGCTTCAAATGGCCCAATGGCGTGCTATTTCAGACCGTCATGAAACAGGGCAAGAAAGGAGATAACAATGAGGGAATATTTGCGACTGTCCCGTGCGATGAGTATCGCTGCCCTAGTGTGCTGGGGCCTGCCCGCCTGGGTATCTGCGGCGCCTTCCGCAACGATGAGTGGATGCGGCAACCCCGCCGTGAACCTGTCGGCCGCGGGCGCTTCCGCGCGTATCGCGGAGACCGCCAGGCCACCGGCGGCGCCGAAGCCGGATAAGACCTCCGACGAGGAAGAGGACTGCGACTGAAGGTTGCGGTCGGTTCGGCTTTGAAAATAAGAAAAAATATTAAAACAAATATTTATCAAATATTTGTCAGCTAGATTCTAGATAAAGCGTTCGCGTTTATTGGGTACCCCGACGGTCACCGAGACCGTCGGTTTTGGGTGCACCGCCGCAGCGCCGTGCCTACTGCCTGCGGAACCGCAAATAATACTGTGTCTGCATGAAATCGATCCGCTCGCTCAGCGCGAACCCCGCCGCTGTGATTTCGGCAATGACCTTCGCCTCACCCGCACGCACATGGCCCATCACCCAGGGGCTGCTGATGCCCGGGACGCGTTTGAAGTCGATCACTATCAGCTCGCCGTCGGGCCTGAGTGCGCGATGAATACTGCGCAGGGTGGTCTGCGGGTATTCGAAATGATGGTAGGTGTCGCTGATGAAGACCAGATCGACGCTTTCTGGTGGCAGGCGCACGTCCCGCTGGTCATTGACGACACCGACCACGTTCGTGAGCCCCTGGTCGCGTGAACGCTGGACGCTGGCATCGACGAAATTTTGTGCGATATCGACCGCATAGACCCGACCGCCCGGTGCCACCTCGCGCGCCATCAGCGCGGTAAAGAACCCGGTGCCCGCGCCGACGTCGGCGATGTCCTGCCCGCGCTGCAGCCGCAGGTGACGGATGATATCGTCGCGCCGGTCCCAGACCTCGCGGCCGTCGCGCTCGAACACACCGCGCCACTGGGTGACATTGGGGTTTTCGTAATTGCGGTTGATGCCGGGGCTGACGTTCTGTTCGGCGAATCCCGGCGCCGCCGACAATGCCAGCGCCAACAGCCAGACCAGGACGCGTGACAGCGAAGCCTGGCTTTTGCACCCGTATCCGGGATGATGGCGCATCGCAGGATTCTTATCGGATGCCGACGACGACTATTGCTCGGGCGACTTGATCCATCGCGGCCGGTCGGCACTCTTGTCGATAACCGCATCGAGGTGTTCCTCGCGCACCAATGCGGTCACCACGTACTGATCGCGCTCATGGCCCAGATCCTCGATCTTGTACAGTCGGGCGATACAGCGACTGCACATCAGGTCTTCGAGGTTCTGGTGGCTGATAGTAAACATCAAGGTCTTCATCGGATCCTGCTTCGCCTGTGGTAGGCGTCATGGCGTCTCATGGTGCAAAGATAGACCGGTTCGGTGTGCGTGTGAAACGCCGGCCGCAAGAGCGGAAGGAGGTTCTGCTGAGATCTCCGCTCAAAGAGTCTCCCTCGGCTGCGTCAGCCAAGTCCTCGATGCCGTGTAGGAGAATTCCGAAAATCGCCGCGATCACCGGCTACCGGCTTGCCGTTCCGCGCGAAGTCGGCTAGCGTTCCTTTTTGGCTGACCACGCAGGGAGACGCCTGCCGCAGGTCGCCGCATGGCATTTTCATATCATCCAGGGAAGGGAAGATATGCCGCACAGCACGCAAAGCGGTCCGTTAGACACGGGCCTGGCCAGTCTGGTCAACCTCGCACGCCTGCACGGGCTGGCCGCAGATACCGCGCAGCTGCGCCATCTGTTCGCAACCACCGGCAATATCCCTGAGACCACGGCGCTGCTGCGCGCGGGTCGTTACCTGGGGCTGCGGGTAAGACTGATCGAGAGTCGCTGGCAGCGTCTGCAAGAATTGCCGCTCCCGGCCATCGCCGAACACGTCGATGGCCACTTCTTTGTGCTGGCCGGTATCCGCGACGACAAGGTCTTGATTCAAGACCCGCTTGAAAAACGGCCGCTGACGCTGCCGCGGACCATCTTCGAAGATGCCTGGTCCGGTCGGCTGATCCTGGTCACCCGCCGTGCCTCGCTGAAATCAGCCGCTGCAAGATTCGGTTTTCGCTGGTTCGTGCCGGCGATTATTCGGCATCGCAGGCTGTTCGCCGAGGTGCTGCTCGCCTCGTTCTTCCTGCAGCTGTTCGCGCTGGTCACGCCGCTGTTCTTCCAGGTGATCATCGACAAGGTCCTGGTCCATCGGGGCCTGACGACGCTCGACGTCTTGGCCATCGGCCTACTCGCGATCTCCTTGTTCGAGATCGTGCTGGGCGGGCTGCGCAGCTATGTGTTCGCTCATACCACCAACCGCGTGGACGTGCTGCTGGGGGCCAAGCTGTTCAGCCACCTGCTGCGACTACCGCTCGCCTATTTCGAGGCGCGGCGGGTCGGCGACTCCGTGGCCCGCGTGCGCGAGCTCGAAAACATCCGCAATTTTCTGACCGGGTCGGCGCTGACCCTGGTGATCGACCTGTTGTTCACGCTGGTGTTCTTCGTCGTGCTGTATCACTACAGCCCGATGCTCACCGCAGTGGTCGCCGGCGCGATCCCCTGCTACGCGGCCCTGTCGCTCTGGATTGCGCCGCTGCTGCGCAGACGCCTGGAGGCGAAGTTCAATCGCGGCGCCGAGAACCAGGCGTTCCTGGTGGAATCGATCAACGGCATCCAGACGCTCAAGGCCATGGCGGTGGAACCGCAGATGCAGCGGCAGTGGGAAGACCAGCTCGCCGCCTATGTCGGCGCCAGTTTCAAGGCCGCCAACCTCGGCAATATCGCCAGCCAGATCGCTGGGCTGTGCAACAAGGTCACGGTGGTTCTCATCCTGTGGATCGGTGCGACCCTGGTGATGCAGGGCGAGCTGTCGGTCGGTCAGTTGATCGCGTTCAACATGATCGCCGCGCGAGTCAGCGGCCCCATCCTGCGCCTGGTACAACTGTGGCAGGACTTTCAGCAGGCCGGCATCTCAGTGCGGCGGCTCGGCGACATCCTGAACAGCCCGACCGAGCCCGGCTACAACCCGGGTCGGACTACACTTCCACAACTCAAGGGCGCGGTACGCCTCGACCACGTCAGTTTTCGTTATGCGCCCGAGCGGCCACAGGTGCTGCGCGACGTCACCCTAAGTGTTCGACCGGGCGAGGTGATAGGCATTGTTGGGCGATCGGGCTCCGGCAAGAGCACCCTGACCAAGCTGATCCAGCGCCTGTACGTGCCCGAGAGCGGCCGCGTGTTAATCGACGGCGTAGATCTGGCCCTGGTCGAGCCGGCCTGGCTGCGCCGCCGCGTCGGTGTGGTGCTGCAGGAGAATTTCCTTTTCAACCGCAGCGTGCGCGACAACGTGGCGCTGGCCGACCCCGGGCTGCCGATGGCGCCGGTGATGGCGGCGGCGAAGCTGGCCGGTGCGCATGACTTCATCCTCGAACTGCCCGAGGGCTACGACACCCTGGTCGGCGAGCACGGCGCCAATCTGTCCGGCGGGCAGAGGCAGCGCATCGCCATCGCGCGGGCCCTGGTCAGCAACCCCGGCATCCTAATCCTGGACGAGGCCACCAGTGCGCTCGACTATGAGTCCGAGCGCACGATCCAGCAGAACATGCGCGCGATCTGTCAGGATCGCACGGTATTCATCATCGCCCACCGACTGAGTGCAGTGCGCCACGCCGACCGGATCCTGGTGCTCGACCAGGGGCGCCTGGTCGAACAGGGCAGCCATGACGACCTGCTCGCGCAGCGCGGACTCTATGCTCGGCTGTATGGGCTGCAGTCGGGGATGGGGGTCAGCGACCAAGCCGCCCCCCGGCCCGCATTTGCGGCCGGTGACTGATGCGGGCCAGGCGACCAGAGACGGCGTTCCTGCCGGCCGCGCTCGAGATCCAGGAGACGCCGCCGTCACCGGCCGGGCGCGCCGTGCTCTGGCTGATCCTGGCGTTCTTCGTCAGCGCCGTCGTCTGGGCGACGCTCAGCGAGATCGATATCGTAGCCGTCGCGCAGGGTCGTATCGTACCCAGCGGCCATTCCAAGACGGTGCAGCCGCTGGAGATGGGTACCGTCACCGCCATCCGCGTTGCCGAGGGCCAGCGCGTCGCGGTCGGTGACGTGCTGATCGAGCTCGACCCGCGCAGCGCCAAGGCGGATGTCGAGCGCCTGCGGCAGGAGCGCGATAGCGCACGCCGCGAGGTCGCCTGCTTCCGGCAGCTTGCCGATTGGGTGCAGCGTGAGGAACCGCCGGACTTCGAAGAACGACAGGACCAACGCGACCCGCTGCTGATCCATCGATGGCGCGAGTTTCAGGATCGTCTCGGTGTACTGGAGCGTGAGCGTGAGCGCCAGCTGGCCGAATGGCGCAGCGCGCGGGAGCAGGTGAACAAGCTGAACGCGATCCTGCCGATCGTCAGCGGGCGCGCCGAGGATCAGAAGGGCCTGGCCAGGGACAAGCTACTGCCCGAGCAGCAGTACCTCGAGACCGAGCAGCGGCGCCTGGAGACCGTCTACGACCTGCGGATACTTCAAGGCCGGGTCGCAGAACTCGATGCCGCCGTGCGCGAACTCGATGCGCGCGTCGGCTTCAGCCGCAGTGAATTCCATCGCCAGGTGCTCGAACGCCTCGCGGCCGCCGAACGGCAGCAGACCGTCGCCGAGCAGGAGCTGACCAAGGCCAGCACCCGGGTCAGTGCGCGGACCCTGACCGCGCCGATCGATGGCGTCGTCCAGCAGCTGGCGGTCCATACGGTCGGCGCCGTCGTGACCACGGCCCAGGAACTGATGGTGATCGTGCCGCAGGACGGTGCATTGGAGGTCGAGGCCGTGCTCGAGAACAAGGATATCGGCTTCGTGCACATAGGGCAGACCGCCGAGATCAAGGTCGATACCTTTCCCTTCACCAAGTACGGCACTATTGCCGGCCGAATCGTCGATCTGTCGCGCGACGCCGTGGCCGATGCGCAGCGGGGCCTGGTGTACAAGATGCGGGTTTTGATGCAGCGTTCACGGATTGAGATAGACCATCGGCCCGTGCCGCTGAGCCCTGGTATGAAGGTGACCGTGGAGGCAAAGACCGGGACGCGGCGGCTGATCGAGTTTTTTCTCAGCCCACTGCTGCGCTATGCGAGCGAGAGTGTAAGGGAGCGATGAGCATCCGGCGAAGACGACGCCGGGTGGTTGGAGGAGTGTTGAATGTTTGGATTGATCGTCCTGCTGGTGATAGCGGGCTATATCGCCGTGAGCGTACTGGTGGTCAAGGCGATCATGCGCTGGGCGCGGAGACGCGGGCGCAGTGTGACGCGCTGGGGCTGGGGCACGGGCCTGTTGATGTACCTGCTGGTGTTCTGGGACTTCATCCCGACGGTTCTGCTGCACCGCTATCTGTGCGCGACCGAGCAGGGCTTCTGGGTCTACAAGACCGTGGAGCAGTGGCAGCAGGAGAATCCAGGGGTGGCGGAGACGCTCAGGTGGTCAGACTCGTCGAGAATATCCGTGGGCTCAGGTCCGGTCAGGGCTATGAGCTAAATCAGCGCTTTGCTTGGCACATTCTGGAGACACGCCAACCCATAGTCTCTGCTGCCCGTATTGTCCTAAGTGAATCTCAGTTGTGGATCGCGCAAATGGCAGAACTATTTGGCAAAGCACGTTCGAGTCAGCTCAGGATACGGCAATTTATCGCTTGGAGGCGAGGGTTCATGGAAGTTTTGGTTAGCACAGCCAGACTGCAATGATTCAAGAAAAGCATTTGATCGAGTACTTTCGTCAAGGCAAAGCGCCAAGGAGTCAAGGAATGAACATCGGAAGCTTAAAATGCAGACTTGGCAGCGATGGCCGAGGCAGCTATGTACACTATTGGACAAGGTTGATTATCGAGATCTCGATAGACTGAAAGATGGGCTGGTTGGCGACTCAACAAAAGTCCGACGGGGAATTCTCATCGGCGCACAAGCCGATAAATTCTTAACTCACTGGCAAGTCGCAGATCACCAACCCAACACGACCAGCGGCTTCTCCGCGACGCTCTTCAGCCGCATCGATGACGATCCCGTCAATGGCCTGCAGGCCGGCGATCTGGTCCTTGCAATGCGCGGTACAGAGACCGGCCCGTTCACGGTGGTCGACGATCTGATCAAGGCCGATTTTCGGGAGCTCGTCGGCAACGGTCTGGCCTTTCGCCAGATCGTCGATATGTACAACTACTGGCAGCGCTTGATCACGCCCGAGGGTGAATGGGCGCGACAGGCGCGTCTCGTGTTGGCGCCGGCGGATGCCCCGTCGCAGGCGGTCATCAACGAGAGCGGCATCCGGTGGACCATCGGGTTCGAGGACAGCGCCACCGGGCTGGGCCGCATCGATCTGAGCGACAGGCTCATCGCCACCACCGGCCACAGCCTGGGCGGTCATCTGGCGACCGCCTTTACGCGGCTGTTTCCCGCATGGACGACGCGCGCGGTCACCTTCAACGGTGCGGGCTATCCCACCGGCGCCATCCCCGGACTGAGCGGCACCGCGCTGGACAATATCGCCAATGTATTCTCTCTGCTCGGCGGAGAACCGGCCTTTCCGTCCGCCGACATCTCCAACCTCTATGGCGACAAGAACATCGAGCTCGTGACCATGAACAGTGGCTATGGCCTGCAGCAACCGGGCGATCATCAGCCGCTGTTCATCGAACAGGACACCCTCTACGCGAACGTCTTCGGTCACGGGATGGGTCAGATGACCGACAGCACGGCCGTGTTCGACCTGCTCCTGCGGATGGACGACAGTCTGGGCCAGATGTCGGACGCTGCGGTGTCATCGAGGCTGAACGGGCTGCTCGAGTCCGCCAGTGCAAGCCGCGGCAGCAGCCTCGAGGCGCTGGTCGATGTCCTGGCGAGGCTTTTCGCGACCGGCACCCCGATCGGCGAACAACAGGTCGACGACCGCCAGGCACTGCATCTGGCGGTCAATGCGATCAAGGCAGACCCGACCTATGCGGGCCTGCTGGGTCGGCTGCACCTGCAGCCGCTGCTGCCGCTCGGCACTAACCAGACGGCCTTGCGCGCACTGGCCGATGACGGCGACGGCATCGCCTATCGCTATGCGCTGCTGAACCTGACGCCCTTCGCGGTCACCGGTGACGATTCACTTTATGCGGCCTTTGTCGCCAGTGGGCAGGGGGCAAGGTATGACCCGTTTACGGGGCTGGGCCTGACCGACGCCTATCTGGCCGATCGGGCAAAGTTTTCGCATGCACTGCTGGAATGGAATACCGCAGACGGATCGCCGTCGATCCTGACCGCGAACGACCCCTGGCGATTCGAGGACCGTGCGCTCGGCATCGAGATCGACAACAGCGATCTCGCCAGTGAACTGCCCATCGATGAGGCGTCGTTCTACCTGTTCGGCAGCGAGCAGCCGGATGTCCTGATCGGGAAGGGCCGGCGCGATGCCCTCTACGGCGGCCTGGGCGCCGATATTCTCGACGGTGGCCAGGGCGAGGATTATCTCGAGGGCGGCGCCGGCGAGGATACCTATATCGCCGGGCATGGCGACGCCATCTTCGACCACGACGGCATCGGACGGGTGCTGTTCGACGGCGATCTGCTGATCGGCGGCGTGCTGGACGGCGCCAGCGGCGAGTATCACTCGCCGGACGAGCAGTATCTCTACACCCAGGTCGGCGGCGTACTCCATGTCCAGCGCACGACGGACGATGCCGAGCTCAGGGTGCAGGGTTTCGAGGCCGGCGATCTCGCGATCCGCTTGGAGGCCCCGGCATCGGAAACGCCGACCCTGATTGCAGGCACTGGCAGCAGTGCGTCAGAGGTGATCGAGGGGAGTATCGATCTCAGGGTGTCGGACCTCGAGCAGCTCAACGGCTATAACCTGCCCGATCATATCCAGGGCCTGGCGGGCAGGGACTGGATCTACGCCTGGGACGACGGTCCCCAGACGGTCGACAACGGCATCGTGATCAATTCGGCGCCCGATACCGATACCGTGGAAGGCGGTCCCGACAAGGATTTCATCCACGGCGGTGCCGGCGATGATCGTCTGTACGCAACCACCATCGCCGATGCCGCGGCGGTCACGGCGGGGCAGGGGTCGTTGGCATTGACCGTCTCCGGCGGCGAGGCGGGTGACTTCGTCAGCGGTCAGGGTGGCGACGATGCGCTCTATGGCAGCGCACGCACCGACGGCCTGTTCGGCGGGCAGGGAGACGACCTGATCTACGGCGGCGGTGGCAGCGACTACATCGACGGCGACTGGCAGGCCGTGGTCAGCCCGCTGGCGCTCGATCCGGTGACTTACGACTATACCTGGTATGCGCTGAACGACGACGGCGGCTTTGCGAGCACCTTCATTTTCGAAAATCACACCCTGGGCGATGACCGCCTGCATGGCGGTGACGGTAACGATGTGATGCGCGGCGGTGCCGGCGACGACCTGATCTTCGGCGACGCAGGCGACGACGTGCTGAGCGGCGACCTGGCAGGACAGGACATCGATGGCAACCCGCTGGTGCCCGGCGCGATGCATGGCGACGACTATCTCTCCGGTGGCAGCGGCGACGATGCGCTGGACGGCAACGGCGGCAACGACATCCTGCTCGGCGGTGCCGGCGACGATTTCCTGGATGGCGATGCCCGCGTGCTGATCGCCGATGATGCGCAATATCTCGGCGACGACTACCTGGAGGGCGGTGCCGGCAACGATATCCTGGTCGGCAACGGCGGCGGTGACGTCCTGCTCGGCGGCGATCAGGACGATGCGCTGTTCGGTGATGTCGATGGGCTGGCCGCCGATCGGCACGGCAGCGATGTGTTGTACGGCGGTGCCGGTGCCGATCAGCTGCTGGGCCAGGGCGGCGATGACACCCTGTACGGCGGTGACGGTGCCGACCTCCTGTTCGGTGACGATGCGGATCAGTTCGTGCTGTCGGGCGACGATCAGTTGTCGGGCGGCTCGGGCGATGACCAGCTGTCGGGGGGCTCGGGAGCGACGTCCTGGCCGGGGGCGAGGATCAGGACTGGCTCTGGGGCGATGCCGGCGACGACCGGCTGGCCGGCGGGCCCGGGCTGGATTACCTGGAGGGCGGCCCCGGCCGCGACCGCTATCTGTTTTCCGCCGGCGACAGTCCGCAGATCGACGGTCAGACCGAGACCCTGCTGGATGCGCCCGGCCAGGGAAACCGAATAGCGTTCGCCGCCGGGGTAGCGCCGGACTCGCTGAAGATCACAGCCGTGGCGGACAGCGGCGACCTGGTGCTGCATTATGCCGCCGGTGATCAGGTGTATGTGAAGGGTGGCCTGGTCGGTGCCATCGAGACGGTCTCCTTCGCCGACGGCCATGCCCTGTCCTATCAGGACCTGCTGGCCTCGTCGCTGTCTGATGCGGCCTACCTGGCAGGCGGTGCGGGCGACGACCTGGTGTTCGGCAGCGGCGCCGCGGATACGCTGACCGGCCGGCAGGGGGATGATGCACTGGTCGGCGGCCCGGGCGACGATACGCTCGACGGCGGGGTCGGGATCAATCGGCTGATCGGTGGCAGCGGGGCCGATAGCTATTCTGTCCTCAGTAATCCCCAGTCGACCGGCCACGCCTTTACCCAGAATCGGATCGTCGATTCCCCGGACCGCAGCAGTACCGTCCTATTCGGCACCGGCATCGCGGTCACCGATCTGCATCTGCTGGTCTCCGGTTCGACAGCGCTGTTCTCGACCCCGTTCAACGAATTGGCCATCGTCGGGGGCGCCAACGGCCAGGTGGTCGACCGCTTCGAGTTCGCCAACGGGGATGTCTATAACTTCGCCCAGCTGAGCGGCCTGCTGGCCTCCGCGCCGACGGCGATCTCCGGATCGCCGCTGGCGGATTCCCTGACCGGTACCGCCGGCAACGACACCATCGATGCCGGCGCCGGTGACGACAGCCTGGTCGGTGGCGACGGCCGCGATCGGCTCGACGGCGGGCCCGGGTCGGACACCCTGCGCGGTGGCAGGGGCTATGACACCTATGTCGTGGACGCACCGTCGGATGTCGCGATCGAAGATGTCGCCGCCGGCTATGACTGGGTGGTCGCATCGGTCGATTACCAGCTGCCCGAGAATATCGAGGCGCTCCAGCTCAGCGGCAACGCGGCGATCGCCGGGACGGGCAACGCCATGGACAACTACATCCAAGGCAATCCGGCGGCGAACCTACTCTCTGGCGGGCCCGGCGACGATCAGATCCTAGGCGGTGGCGGGCTGGATGTGCTCGATGGCGGTGATGGTGACGACCAGTTGGCCGGGGACTATCGCGTGCTGGCGGGCGCGGGCGACGACCACATGGTCGCGCGGGCACGCGCCGCGGACGGCAGCCGCCCGGTGTACGAGCTGGTCGGGGGGCCGGGAGACGATCGCTATGAGGTCCTGCAGCCGCACCAGATCTATGAGATCGGGACCATCACGGAGCTCGCCGATGAGGGCACGGATACATTGGTGCTGCGCGGCGATCGCTTTTATCTGTCGCCCGGTCTTCCGGACAACGTCGAGAACCTGCGCTATGAGTATGCGGGCGACGTCTGGGTAGGGGCCGACAGCCTGATGCTGCGGGGCAATGCGCTGGACAACCGTATCGAGATCGGACAGCCGAACCCCGATGCGTTGACCGAATTGCATGGACTGGCCGGTGACGATGTGCTGATCGGCTCGGACGCGGATGAATCGGGCAACCCGTCGCTGGGATTGTTCGGCGGCGAGGGCAATGACCTGCTGCGCGGGCTGGGCGGCGCAGACAACCTGTACGGCGGCCCGGGTGACGACGTGCTCGAGGGCGGCCCCGGCAGTGATCGGCTGAACGGTGGCCTGGGTCGAGACACCTATGTGTTCGCACCCGGAGACAGCCCGCGGGAAAGCGGCATGTCGGTGATCGACGATAGCGATGGCGGCAGCGTTATTCGCTTCGCGGAGGGCATCGACATAGCCGATCTTCAATTTGAGACAATAGACGAAGATATCCTCATATCTTATTCATTGTACGATACTTTTACCGTCAAGAGTGGTGCAGTGAAGGGTGCCGTCGCCTGGTACGAGCTGGCCTCCGGTGCGGTTTTCACCCAGCAGCAGGCCGAGGTGCCGGCACCGGAGAATGCGCCGCCGGTGCTGACTGGACAGCCCCCCTCGATCGCGACCTTCGAGGGCCGCCCTGTCACGGTGTCCCTGGCCGCAGACCTGTTTTCGGACCCCGAAGCCGAGGTGCTGCAGTTCTCGCTGACGCTCGAAGACGCAGGGCCCCTGCCGAGCTGGATCGCGTTTGATGCGGCGGCGGCCCGTCTCGATCTGGATCCCGTCGAGGGTGACGCCGGTAGCTACACACTCGCGGTAACTGCCAGCGACCCGGCGGGCGACAGTGTATCGACGTCGATCCCGATCGAGATCACGGAGGCCAACTTTGCCGCCGGCTCCGCCGACGCGGACATCCTGAAGGGCACCGCAATCGCGGATAACCTCGATGCGGGACCCGGAGACGACCGATTGTATGGCTACGCCGCGGATGACCGCCTGCAGGGCGGAGACGGCAACGATCGGCTCTACGGTCATGGAGGTGCCGATGAGCTGCTCGGCGATGACGGCGACGACATTCTGAACGGCGGCACGGGTGACGATCGCATGCTCGGCGGCGCGGGCGATGATCGCTACTATCTCGATACGCTTGGCGATGTCGTGATCGAGGATGCCGACAGTGGGCATGACCGGATCTACAGCAAACTCGACTTTACGCTCGACGCCGATCTGGAGGACCTGTTCCTACAGGGGACGGCCGATCTGCAAGGCACCGGCAATGCCGCCGACAACCGCCTGAACGGGAATCAGGGAGGCAATGTTCTGGATGGCCTGGCGGGCGATGACCGAGTGTACGGTCGGGACGGCGACGATCTTCTGATCGGCGGTCTGGGCAACGATACCCTGCACGGCGGGTTGGGCGGTGACCAGATGATTGGCGGCATCGGCGATGATCGTTATTTCGTCGACGCGTTGGCGGACAGTGTGCTCGAAGACGCCGATGCCGGTTATGACCGACTCTATAGCACCATCGACACCACGCTGGCCGCCAATGTGGAGGCCCTCACGCTGCAGGGTGAGGGTCATCTCACCGGCATCGGAAACGCGTTGGACAATCGGCTGAACGGCAACCAGGGCGATAACCAGCTGCGGGGCGAGGGCGGGAACGATCGCCTGTATGGCCGTGGCGGCGAGGACGTCTTGATCGGCGGTATCGGTAATGACTATCTCAACGGCGGCCTGGGCAGCGACGAATACCAGATCGGTCGTGGTGCGGGCCGGGATCGGATCCAGGATGAAGACGCAGGCCCCGAAGGTGGCGACAGCAACAGCCTTCGCTTTGTTGACGGGATCCGACCGGATGAAATCTGGTTCTCCCGATCAGGCGAAAACCTGGTCGCTCGGATCATCGGCGCCGAGGACCAGGTGACCGTGGTGAAATGGTTCGCAAGCGAAACGGGACCTCTCGACCTCATCACGACTGATGAAGGTGCCGCCATTGCCGCAAATCAGGTCGACCAGTTGGTTTCCGCGCTGGCGACGTTCGATATCCCGAGGGCGTCGGTGATCGAGCTGTCTGCAGTGCAGCAGGATGAATACGCGGCAATTGTCGCCGCGCACTGGCAGTCTCCCCAGGCGGTTGCGGTCTGAGTCGCGCCCCCGCACATGCGACGTCACTGCACACGCCGTCAGCGCTGGCGCTCGCGGCCCCCATCAGCGACCGGGAAAGATCTTCAGTCGCCCATCTTCCGTATGCTCTGGCTGATTGCGCATGTGGTCCGCGGTCGCCAGAAAGGCCTGCTCCAATTTGGTCTTCAGCTGCTCATCGATGGGCATGTCGTCGAGTGCCTTGCGCATGCAGTGCATCCACTGATCGCGTTCCTGCTTGCCAATCGCGAACGGCATGTGACGGCGACGCAGCATCGGGTGACCGTACTTCTGGACATATAGATCGGGGCCGCCGAGCCAGCCTGATAAAAACAGGAACAGCTTTTCACGCGACGCCCGCAGGCTCTTCGCGTGCATGGCGCGGATGTGGCTCGCCTGCGTTTGGGATTCCATGGCGTCATAAAAGCGCTCGACGAGTTGCCGAACCCCGGCCTCGCCGCCGAGCATGTCATAGGGAGTCTGGTCGTTCATGCGTACTGTTCCTGTCGAGAGGCACCTGGTCGATATGCCAATGAGGGATTGCCCAGGCCCAGAAATCAGCCGGGTTGTCGAGACCGTTCGGGACCTCCGGCTGACCGAGATGATGCCACGCCTCGCGCAGGCTGCGCACCGGGTCGTGAGCGCGCACCGGATGGGCGCCTTCGCGCTTGCTGAGCTTATGTCCATCGGCGGCATAGACCAGCGGGATATGCGCATAGCTTGGGGTGGCGTAGCCGAGCTGACGTTGCAGCCAGAGCTGGCGCGGCGTGGACCAGAGCAGGTCGGCGCCGCGTACGATGTGCGTGATGCCCTGCAGGTGATCATCGACCACGACGGCGAGCTGATAGGCGGTGAAACCATCGCGGCGCCGGATGATGAAATCACCGATCTCGCTTGCGAGGTCCTGGACTACCTCGCCGACGATTCGGTCATCAAAGGCCAGCTCGTCGCTGCCGACGATCATGCGCCACGCGGCGGCCGTGTCCGACGCCGGGGGATTGTCACGGCAGATGCCGGGATAGATCGGGCCCTCGCAGCCGGGCCTTGCGGTGCTGGCAATCAGCCTGCGACTGCAGCTGCAGCGGTAGGCCAGTCGTCGCTCGACCAGAACCGCGAGTACGCGATCGTAGAGCGCGCCGCGTTCACTCTGGCGCACCGTGGGGCCGTCCCACTGCATGCCGAAGGTCTGTAGCGTCTGCAGAATCGATCGTTCGGCGTCTGCCTGTCGGCGGGCCTCATCGACGTCCTCGATCCGCACCAGCCAATCTCCGCGCTGGTGTCGAGCATCGGCGTAACTGGCGACGGCTGCAACCAGGGAGCCGAAGTGCATCGGTCCCGTCGGCGAGGGCGCGAAGCGGCCACGATAGGCGGCCGGATTCATGATCCGCAGGGGAGGGGGTCAGCTGGCGTGGCGGATGAAGGCGAAGCAGAGCGGCTGCTAGCCGCGGACCCGTTCCAGCTCTTCCTCGCGGGTCTTGCAATCGATGCACAAGTCAGCGGTCGGTCTGGCCTCGAGGCGGCGTATGCCGATCTCGACCCCACAGGACTCGCAGAAGCCATACTCATGCTCATCGAGTTTCTTGAGCGTCTTCTCTATCTTGGTCAGCAGCTTTCGTTCACGATCCCGGGTGCGCAGCTCCATTCCCATGTCCGATTCCTGGGTCGCGCGGTCGTTCGGGTCTGCGCAGTGCACGGTGTCTACCTTCATGTGACCGACGGTGCGATCCACCTCTTCCATGAGCTCCGTTCGCCAGGCATCGAGGATCGCGCGGAAGTGGGCCTCCTGGTTGGCGTTCATATAGGCCTCACCCGGCGCCACCTCGTAGGGCGGAAAGCCATGATGATCCGCACGATGGCCAGTCTCTTCGATCATCGCAGATGCCTCACGTGTCAAACGAGCAAGCTAACATTGATGCAGGGTAAGGGCAATCGCGCCCTCGTATCGACTAACTGTCGCGTTGTTTGACTGGAGTCAATAATGGCAAAACTAGAGGCGCTGATTTTCGATGTCGATGGCACCCTTGCCGATACGGAGCGCGATGGTCATCGCATTGCGTTCAATCGGGCCTTCGGCGAGGCCGGCCTGGACTGGGAGTGGTCCGTGACCCTCTATGGCAGTCTGTTGAGCGTGACCGGCGGCAAGGAGCGAATTCGCCACTATCTCGAGCACTTCAATCGTGCGTTCGAGCGACCCGCAGATCTGGACGGGTTTATCGCCGACCTGCACCGCAGCAAGACCCGGCACTATATGGCGATGATGGCCGAGGGCGCCATCCCCCTGCGCCCTGGCGTGCGACGTTTGCTCGATGAGGCCCGCGACGCCGGCGTGCGACTAGCCATTGCGACCACCACGACGCCACGGAACGTCAGCGCCTTGATCGACAGTACCCTGCCGGTCGATGCGCTGGACTGGTTCGAGGTGATCGGCGCCGGGGATATCGTACCCAAAAAGAAGCCGGCGCCGGATATCTACACCTGGGTGCTGGAAACCATGGGGCTTCCGCCAGAGCGGGTGATCGCGTTCGAAGACTCGGGCCACGGGGTGACGTCTGCAATGGCATCGGGCATCAAACATATCGTCGTCACGGTGAACGACTACACGGTCGGCCAGGATTTCTCGGCGGCTACGGTGGTGCTGAACAACCTGGGTGGACCGGATGCGCATGCGGAGCCGATGATGGGGCCTGCCCCGGCACACGGTATCGTAGACATGGCGTACCTGCAGGCCCTGATGTCCTCGGCACAGGCGACACGCTGATGCGCATCGCTAGCCTGCATATCTCACCGATTTCCTGCTGCGGCCCCCGATACCCTCGCCCTGACGGGGCGTGCGCGTTGCAGGCGATTCGACGTAGTTTCGACTACGCCTTCACCACCTTCCACTCCGTGCGCCCCGCCATCGCGGCGTCTCGGCGCCCTCGTTACGAAAAACGGTGAAATATGCAGGCTAAACGCATGGACGACATCGCCCCGTTCCGGGTCATGGAGATCCTGGGCCGCGCGCGCGCGATGGAGGCACAGGGACGCGACGTGGTGCACTTGGAGATCGGTGAGCCCGATTTCGTCTCTCCACAGCCGGTGATCGATGCAGCGCACCAGGCCCTGCACTCGGGGTTCACGCACTACACGCCGGCGACGGGCCTGTCGAGTCTGCGTGAGACGCTCGCGGGCTATTATCGTCGCCAGTTTGGCGAGTCTGTCGATCCAGGCCAAATCCTGGTTACACCCGGCGCCTCAGGCGCGCTGCAGCTGGTCTTGGGTGTGTTGGTCGACCCGGGCGACAGGGTGCTGCTCACCGATCCCGGGTATCCCTGCAACCGGCACCTCGTCAGCCTCTTCGGCGGGGTGCCGATCCCGCTGGCTGTCTCCGTCGATACCGATTACAGCGTCACGGAGTCCGCGCTGTCCGCGGCCTTGACCGACGGTGCCGTAGCCCTGATGCTGGCGTCACCGGCGAACCCAACCGGTAACGTAATCCCGCTCGATCATCTGCACACGCTGAACGGGCTATTGCGCGAGCGCGACGATGCGGTGCTGATCTGCGATGAGATCTACCAGGGCCTGCAATACGACTGCCCCGCGCAGACGGCACTGAGCCTGCACGCAGAAAACGTTGTGGTCATCAACAGCTTCTCGAAATTCTTCGGCATGACCGGCTGGCGCGTTGGCTGGGCGGTGGTTCCAGACTCCTGGGTCGAGCCGATGGAGCGGCTGGCGCAGAACCTCTTTCTAGCCGCGCCGACGCTGGCTCAGCATGCGGCGTTGGCGGCATTCAGCGAAAGCGGCATGGAGATTCTGGAGGCCCGACGGCAGGCCTTTCAAGAGCGGCGTGACTACCTCTATTCGGCCATCGGTGATCTGGGTTTTGTGTTAGGTCCAAGACCCGCGGGGGCGTTCTATCTCTACGCCGACGCCTCACGCTTCACGGATGATAGCCTGGCATTTTGCCAACAACTTCTGGAGTCGGCCGGCGTCGCCATTACCCCAGGCCACGATTTTGGCTGCCACCGCGCGGCACAACACGTACGCTTCGCCTACACCACGGGGCAGGATCGACTCGAACTAGGTATTGAGCGGCTGCGGCGCTTTATCACTGCCGGTGGCGACTGATGCGCCACCACCCGCAAACAAGGCGTCCGCGGTCACAACCCCTTTAGGTCGTCAATCCACAAGCGGGTCGCGCCCGCCACGGCAGCCGGCATCGCCGCGAACTGCAACCCCGGGATCAACATCATTACCGTGACACCGGCACCGAATCCGAGTGACTTGAAACGCTTGCGCCGCAGACGGTCGCGTTGATTGCGTGGCCTTAAGGAGTGGTTACCCATCGGGTAGTCGGCGTATTCGACGGCCAGAAACCAAAAACCGAACAGCACCCAGGCGATGCCGACCAGCACGTTGAGGCCCGGGATAAAAAACAGGATCATCAACGGCAGCGCGCGACTGAGAAAATACAGGATCTTTCCGATCTCACCGCCGATGGCGGGACCGATCGCCCGGAGCAACGAGTCATCGGCGTCCGCCGGCCGCCTGCCGGTTAACTTTTCCTCGATCCGAGCCGCTAACACGGCGTTAAAGGGGGAGGCAATCAGGTTCGCGATCAGGGTGAAGCCGTAAAATAGGGTCAGGGCGTAAACGATTGCGAACAGAAACCAAAGCAGCCAGCGTAAGAATTCCAGCCAGTCATGCGTCGGCAGCCAGCGATCCATGAATTGCTCGAAATAGAGTCCGGCGAGATAGGCCAGGAGCGCGAAGATAAGGATGTTCAGCGCCAGTGGGATGACCACGAAGCGCCTCAGGCCTTGAGTGAAGATCAGGCTTAGACCCTGAAATGGAAGGAAAAAACCGCTAATCATGGACTTAGTAAAAGCGCGGGCCTGGCAGATGAATTGCGTCGACGACGATGCCCGATGAATGCCCCCTGGCCGGCCGCAACCGCGATCTCTGGAGGAATATCAGGGCTATTTACAGCTTGCCGCTACAAGCGACTGTACAGCAAGCTTTTTCGACTAAGTTTGAGTAAACTTGCGAGGCCGCCGAGGGTGGCATAACGCTAAAGTAGTGCCGGACAACGACCGTGAAAGAGAGGATGGTTATGGAGAATCTCGTTAAATCAGCGCGCTTTGCCGCATTGCTCGGCTCCCTCGCTGGGATCTTGGCGCTGGGCGGATGCGCGTCCAAGTCGGACAAGCTTGCCGAACTGCCGAGCGCAAGCGGCGATGCCCAGTACTCGACGCGATATCGCATCGCACCCGGCGATTCTGTCCAGATCTTTGTCTGGCGAAATCCCGAGGTGAGCACCTCGGTTCCGGTGCGCCCGGACGGACTGCTGTCCGCGCCCCTGCTCGAAGAGGTGCCGGCAGCAGGAAAGACCCCGGCCGAACTTGCTCGCGACCTCGAGGCCGAGTTGTCGACCTACCTGCGTGACCCGCTCGTCACCGTTATCGTCGACGGGTTCGTTGGCACGTATCGAGAACAGATTCGGGTGCTGGGAGAGGCCACCTCGCCAAGCGCGCTGCTCTACAACGATTCAATGACACTGCTGGATGTGATGATTCAGACGGGCGGCTTGACTGACTTCGCGGACGGCAACAATTCGACATTGGTGCGTGTGGTCGACGGCAGTCAGGAAGAGTATCGGCTGCGGCTGGATGATCTGGTCCGCGATGGTGATATCTCTGCCAATGTCGACATGCGGCCCGGCGATGTGATCATCGTTCCCGAGGCCTGGTTCTAGGCAACGCAGCGAAGAGACGCGAAGCATGCATGACTTAGTAGTACTTCTACTGCGGTACGCCAGGGGAACCTGGCGCTTCCGCTGGTGGATGTTGGGAATTGCCTGGATGGTCTGCGTCGTGGGTTGGGCGGTGGTAGCCAAGCTCCCTGACCAATACGAGGCATCGGCGCGGGTCTATGTAGATACCACCTCGGTACTGCGTCCTCTGCTCAAAGGGCTGGCCATAAATACCGGCGACACCCAGCGCACAATCTTCCTGATGACGCGCACCCTGCTCAGTCGCCCTAATCTCGAGAAGGTCATGCGTATGACCGATCTGGACCTGCAGGCGGCGACGGACATCGACAAAGACCGAATAATCGACGAGTTAAAAGACAACATAAATTTTTACGGCACGTCACGAGAAAATTTGTACACGATTGCCTACGAGAACGACTCGCCAGAGCTCGCCACATTGGTGGTCAAATCGTTGTTGACCATTTTTATGGAGAGCAACCTCGGGGAGCAGCGCAGAGAGCAGGATTCCGCAGCCCAATTTCTCGAGCAGCAAAAGGCCGAGTACGAGCGGCGAATGCGAGAACTGGAAAACGAGTTGACGCGCTTCAAACAGCGCAACCTCTCGATGCTGCCGGAAGGCTCCGGCGGCTACTACGACCGGATCCGTGCAGGGAGAGATCAGGTTGAGGCGGTCAAGCTGGAATTGAAGCTGCTTGAGGATCGCCTAGAGACGACCCGCCGTCAGGTCGAGGGGGAAGAGCCGAGTTTCGGGCTGGGGCCAGTCCCGGAGGCCCAGCTGACTGCAGACACCGCGGACATCGATCGTCGAATTCAGGCCATGCAGGTCCGCCTGGACGAACTCGGGGTCAAATATACCGACAGGCATCCCGATGTGGCCCAGCTCAAAAAGGCCCTCGCAGACCTCAGGGCGGAGCGCGCCAGCATCATCGCCGAAGCGCGCCGTTTCGCATCGGAAAGCGGCGGGAGTTCTGTCTACAACGTCGACAAGAATCCAATCTATCAACAGATGCGGCTATCGATGGCGCAGCTCGAGGCCGATGTCTCGGCGAAACGCAGACTCCTGGCGGAATACGAGCAACAGATAGCAGAACTCGAGGGTTCGGTCGATCAAGTGCTGGCGCTCGAGGCCGAGCAGCGCGATCTGCTGAGCGATTACGAGGTGGTCAAGAAGAATCACGGGGTGCTGGAAGGTCGACTGGAGTCCATGCGCCTGGGGCGCAAGGCAGACAGCAGCTCCGACAATGTGCGCTTTCGGGTGGTCGATCCGCCGCGCGCGCCAACCGAGCCTTCGGGTCCGAATCGGGTGCTTTACAGTTCGCTGGTGTTGCTCGGCGCACTCGCGGCGGGCTTCGGCATTGCCTTCCTGTTGTCCCAGTTTCGGCCCACGTTCGATGAGCGACAGATGCTCAACGAGACGCTCGGCCTTCCGGTGCTCGGTAGTGTCAACATGGTTTGGACCTCAGATCAGGTTCGCGCACGCAAGGTCAGGAATGTGAGTTTTGTCTTGAGCCTGAGCGGGCTGCTGCTGACCTTTGGCGTGGTAATCGCGCTCTTCCAATTCCAACTCGAGCTGTTGCCCCGACTGGCCCAGTCGTTGAATTTGACGTAGCAAATATGAGCATCATCGAAAAAGCCGTCGACAAAATGATGGGGCAGCTGGACAGCCCTGTCCCGGCCAAGAGCCCCGATCAAGGCCAGAAAAGTGATCCCGCAGCGCCCGCAGATGCAAAATCCGCCCCAGTTCCGGAAGGCGAAGTCAGGCATGCCACACCGGCGCCACACGGTACCCTAGACGCTGCAGTGGATGCGAGAGAATCCGCAGGAGCACCATCACCTACCACTGCAGATGCGCCGCCGTACGAGCCGGGGATCGATGACGACGGAACAACAGACAGTGTCGTAGGCCCCGGCGTAGCCTCGGTCTCGCTGCATGCGTTGAATCTCGAAGGCGTGCTCTCAGGGGATTCGGATCGAAGCCGAACCGCAGAAGAATACCGGATGATAAAGCGCCCGCTACTCACCCGCGCGTTTGCGGGAAGCGGCGCAGATACGGCGCACCGTAACTTGATCATGGTGACGAGTTCGGTCGAGGGCGAGGGCAAGACCTTCAGCTCACTGAATCTGGCGATATCGATCGCGATGGAGATGGATCGCACGGTGTTGCTGGTCGATGCAGACCTCGCCAAACCGGGCCTGTCGCGACTGTTGCGCGTCAATAATCTGCCTGGCCTGACGGACCGCCTCCTCGATGACAAACTGGAACTTGGGGATCTCCTGGTAAAGACAGATATCCCAAAGTTTTCGATACTGCCGGCGGGTGGACGCCATCGGCGCTCGACGGAGTTGCTCGCGAGCAATACCATGCGCCATCTGCTCGACGAACTCGCGCTGCGCTACTCGGACCGGGTGGTGTTGTTCGATTCTCCGCCGTTGCTTGCGACCAGTGAGGCCAGTGTACTGGCAGAACAGATGGGGCAGATATGCCTGGTCATCGAATCGGGGGTGACGCCACAGTTTCTCGTGCAAGACGCAGTATTGCGACTCGGTTCAACAGACAGCCTTTCGCTCATCCTGAACAAGTGCAAACCCGATCTTTTCATCGGCAAGTACGGATACGGCTACGGATACGGCTATGGGTACGGCTACGGATACGGATACGGGAATGAAGAACGGTAGTCTTTCGCCACGGAGCGCCCCGTCCTTAAGAAAGATTGGTTTCCGGCGCCCAACGCCGGTCGTCGCTGTTTTGATCGCCGCCGGCACTATGCCGTTGTCTGCCCTATCCGGCGACTGGAAGGTGACGGACGATATCGGTCTAACGACCACTGCGGTAGACCGTAACGGTAACGACTCGTATACGGGTGTGGTATTCCAGCTCAGTCCGCGCTGGGTCGCCACGGGTCGGAGTGGGCGGACAACGGCCAACGTGAATTATCAACCGACTTTGAGCTACGGTACCGGCAGCACCGACCCAAAGGCCCTGACCCATCAGCTGCTCGCGACCGGCCGAACAGAGGTGGTCAGGAACCGGTTTATCGTTGACGCCAATGCCAGCGCTGGGCTGCGTGGTAACCGGGCCTCTTCCGGGCAGACCGACGCCATCAATTTCAAAGATGGGGGACAGCAGAGTTATTCCGCCAGCGTGTCGCCCGAATACCGGCATAGCCTGAATCGCTACGCCGATTTTGTCAGTCGAAACAATATCAACTACGTCACCTACAGTGGCAACGATGGTGGCAGTGGGAGCGATCCTTCAACGTCCTACACCCTGAACGCCGCGGTGCAGAATGGCCGCTATTTTGGCTCTACGGGCTGGAGATTGCAGGCCAACCACCGGGAGACCTTCTACGAGGACCGGAGCAATGACAAGTTTACGGACTACACAGCGGGTCTGAGTTATCGCCTGGACTCTCATTGGCAGGCGCGTGGCAACGTTGGATATGAAGACAACACCGTACAATCAGACCGCGGCGACACGAGCGGCGCTATTTGGGACCTGGGTGGCACCTGGACACCGAATCCCCGCACATCAGTGGATGCGAGCTATGGGTCGCGCTATTATGGCAGCACCTGGTCGGGTAGCGTGAGTCATCGGTCGAAACGCACGCGCCTCGGCTTGACCGCCTCTCGCAGCCTCGACAACAGGCGGAACCAGCAGCTCGTCGATTCTTTCTTTTTCCTCGTGGACGACAACGGTGAACCCGTCACCGACCCCGATACCGGGGCACCGCTGCTTGCCAATATCCCGCAGCTGGATGACACGGATGAGGACTTCATAAATAGCCGACTCAGCGCGATCATAACGGCTACCGGTTTGCGCACTACTGTTTCCCTGACGGGTAATGTCTCGAAGCGCGAGTACGAGGTATCTAACGATAATCAGGATTCCTATGGTATGACTCTGCGGGTCACGCGGCGCCTGGGTTCGGGTTACGATGCAGCCGTATCGTCCAGCATTACGCACGTTACGGGCGACAGCACCGACGACGACGATGACGACGGTGGCACAAACTATGACGTCTCCTTTTCTTTGACCAAGCAGTTTTCTCGCCGCTCGAGCGCATCGCTGTTCATGTTGTATCGCGATGAAAACTCCAACGGTGACAACGACTATGATGAACGTCGAATAGGACTGACACTCAGAACGAATCTGCTGTAACCAAAGATGTATGAAACCTTCTACAGTCTGTCCGGCAAGCCGTTTCAGCTGAGCCCGGACGCGCGATTTTTTTTCAATAGCGCAGGGCATAACCGTGCCATGGCCTACCTTCGGTATGGGCTGCGCCAGGGTGAGGGCTTCATCGTCATCACCGGCGGGATCGGAACCGGCAAGACCATGCTGGTCAGCAACCTGTTCAACGAATTAAGCGACGACACTGTCGTCGCTGCCCAGCTGGTGTCCACCCAAATCAACGAAGACGAAGTCTTGCGCCTGATCAGTGCCTCTTTCGGTCTCGCTCATGAGAATCTCTCCAAGGCCGCGTTGCTGCGGAATCTTGAGGCCTTCTTCCGTGCCCGTCGGGCCGAAGGCAGGCGGGTTTTGTTGGTTGTGGACGAGGCACAGAATCTTCCGCAGCGATCGATCGAAGAACTGCGCATGCTGTCGAATTATCAGCAGGACGGCCAAGCATTGCTGCAGAGTTTTCTCCTCGGCCAATTGGAGCTAAAGCAGACCTTGCAGGGACAGGGGATGGAGCAGGTCCGTCAACGGATCATTGCGGGTTACCATCTCAGGCCGCTCGATCGTCAGGAGGTCCAGGCCTACGTCGAGCATCGACTAGCGCTGGTCGGCTGGCGCAAAGACCCAGCGATAAGCGATGCCGCCTTCGACGCTATCTTTTCAGCGACCGGTGGGGTGCCGCGTCGGGTTAACAATCTGTGCGATCGGCTACTGCTGTTCGGATCGTTGGAAGAACTCCACGAGCTGTCGGATTCCCACGTGCAGACAGTTGTCGAAGAGATGACGGAAGAGGTAGGGCACAGCGAGTCGGTGGTGGACGATTTAGCCGCGCCGCAGGGACATTCTCAACAACGGGCTAACGCACATCCAGGGGATCTCGAAGCCCGCGTGGCTCACCTCGAGCAGGAGGTACACCAGCTGCGCGGCGCTATTAACAAGAATCGGCGGATGCTGAAACAGGCCATCTTGATGCAGATGGACATGGATGATGCCGATGAAGCAGTCTAACGACCAAATTCGCATTCTGTGCATCGTTGGTGCTCGACCGAACTTTATGAAGATCGCCCCGTTGATGCGGGCCTTTCGGTCGGCGCCGGAACGTTTCGATGCGCGCCTGGTCCATACCGGCCAGCACTACGATGAGGCAATGAAGGATGCTTTTTTCCGCCAGCTGAGGATCCCAGAGCCGGACATCGATCTGGGCGTGGGATCCGGTACCCATGCGGTCCAGACCGCCGAAATCATGCGCCGTTTCGAGCCGGTCCTGGATCAGCTGGATCCCGATATCGTATTGGTCGTCGGCGACGTGAATTCGACGATCGCCTGCGCGCTGGTCGCCACGAAGAAGGATATTGCCGTAGTGCATGTCGAGGCGGGTCTGCGCAGCGGTGACCGGCGGATGCCGGAGGAGATAAACCGCGTCTTGACCGATCAGATCTCGGATCTCTTGTTCACCACAGAGCCGGAAGGAGCGAGCAACTTACTTCGCGAGGGTGTTGGAAGTGAGAAGATACATTTTTCCGGCAACGTGATGATTGACACGCTGATTGCAAATCGCGCGCATGCGGTGCCGGCCGAAGAGACATTGGCAACGATACCGGGCTTTCAGGGGGATGTTTCGGGCTTTGGCGTACTGACGCTGCACCGTCCGTCGAATGTCGATGACCCCGCTGTACTCAAGCGTCTTCTTGATTCCCTGACACAGATCGCTCAGCGGCTACCGCTAGTATTCCCGATCCATCCCCGCACTCGGGCGCGCGTTAAGGATGCGGGGCTCTCCCCGCTACTTGATCGTTCGCACATCGGTATGGTGGAGCCGCTGGGTTACCTGCAGCTGCTGGGTCTTATGTCGAAGGCCCGTCTGGTTTTAACCGACAGCGGCGGCCTGCAGGAAGAGACCACCGCGCTGGGTGTGCCCTGTATTACTCTGCGCGAGAATACCGAGCGACCGATCACCGTGGAACAAGGTACGAATACCATTGTTGGTACTGATCCGGTCAAAATCAGGGCCTGTTTCGACGAGGTCATGACCAATGGCGGGAAGGCCGGTCGAATCCCTGAGCTCTGGGATGGCCGTGCAGCGGAGCGTATTGCGCAGGTCATCAGCGACTGGATGGACGGTCAGGCGAAAGCGGCTTGAGGCCAGGCATGTCCACAAGTCGACCGCGTAATGCCATGACTGTTGATGTGGAAGATTACTTCCAGGTCTCGGCGTTTGAACGCTACATTGATCGAGACGCCTGGGATCACAAGGAATGCCGCGTCGAGCGTAATGTCGACCGCATACTCGAATTATTCGATCGACACTCGGTCAAGGGCACCTTCTTTACCCTGGGCTGGATTGCCGAGCGTTACCCCAATATGGTGAAGCGACTCGTTGCACAGGGCCATGAACTGGCCAGCCACGGCTGGTCGCATGTGCGCGTAACACAGCAGCAGCCCGACGAGTTCCGCCAGGACATCTGTCGCACTAAGACCCTGCTGGAGGACATCTCTGGGCAGGCGGTCATTGGCTATCGTGCGGCCAGTTATTCCATCAATGCGAGTAACCTCTGGGCTCTCGACGCCCTGGAGGACAGCGGCTATCGATACAGCTCCAGTATCTATCCCATCAGGCACGATCTGTATGGCATGCCCGATGCACCGCGCTTCGCGTTCCGGCCATCAGGGGGCGACTTCCTGGAGTTTCCGGTGACGACGGTAAGAGTGGCCAACAGAAATCTGCCCTGCGGTGGCGGCGGCTGGTTTCGCTTTGTACCCTATGCCGGCATGCGCTGGGCCATGCGCCGGGTGAACGATACCGACAAAGAGAAGGCTATTTTTTACTTCCATCCTTGGGAAATCGATCCCTCTCAGCCGCGACAAGCCGGGCTTGACGCAAAGACGCGCTTTCGCCACTACCTCAATCTCGATCGTATGGAGGCGCGCTTGGGACGTCTGCTGGGCGATTTCGACTGGGGACGCATGGACGAGGAGTTGTACTGGCCCGCTGTACAGCGCCCGATACCAAAAAGTTCTGACGCGCACTAGTTTCATGCGCAGGCTCGATGAAGTGTATCGGCAGCAAGGTGCTTTGACTCATGAATGATGCTGTTTTGCCCGCTGCATCACGCTGGCGCGCCACCCTGCTTGCGAATCTGGCGATATTCATCGGTCTGCTCCTGCTGTTTCGATCGACCGCACAGGGCATGGTCGATATCTGGTACGGTCAAGAGACCTATGCTCATGGTTTCGTCATCCTGCCGATTTCCCTCTGGTTGGTCTGGCAAAATCGAAAGCACCTGGCCGAGTTCACACCACAGCCAAGCGCGGGTTTCCTCGTGGTCGTTGCGGCTGGCCTATTGGTCTGGGTCGTGGCGCGCCTGACGGCTGTGCTTGTTGTCGAGCAACTGGCCTTTGTAACGGTGCTGGTGGGTGCCCAGGCGAGCGTCCTGGGTTGGCAGGTCGCTCGCTATCTGGCGTTTCCGCTGCTGTTCCTGTTCTTTGCGGTGCCTATGGGTCAAGACCTTATCCCACCGATGATGGAATTTACCGCAACCTTTACGGTCGAGGCGGTGCGACTCAGTGGCATCCCGGTCTACAGGGATGGACTTTGGTTCTCGCTGCCATCGGGCAACTGGTCGGTTGTCCAGGCCTGCAGTGGCGTGCGCTACCTGATCGCTTCTATCACCCTGGGCTTTGTGTATGCGTACATCACCTACCATACACTGTGGAAGCGGGTGCTGTTCGTTGTGATTTCCGCGGTTGTGCCCATTCTTGCGAACGGCGTGCGAGCATACATGATCGTGATGATCGGCCACCTCAGCAAGATGGAATATGCCACCGGTGTTGATCATTTGATCTACGGTTGGATCTTTTTTGGCGTCGTGATGTTTCTTCTGTTCTGGCTGGGCTCCTTTTGGCAGGAGGAGCAGGCACCGCCGGAATTCGTCGCACCGCCGCGTACGCTGACCTTGCAGACTGCCCGCAGTCGTATGTTCATCGTTGCCTCGGCGGCACTCTTTTTGTCGGCGGCTACAGTTTGGTGGACGCAGCAGCTGGAAGATATCGAGGTCCAGACCGCGGGCGTCCTCGAGGCGCCCGGAACGCCTGGCGAATGGTCACTAAGCGATCAGCCGGCACTCTGGCCGATGGCCCATCAACCGACTGTGCACAAGATCGAGGCGCGCTATGACCGGCAAGGCGATGAAGACGTGCAGCTTTTCGTTGCCTTGTTTCCACGACAAGGGCAGGGCGGCGAAGCGATCAACCAGCAAAATGCCATTGCGTCAGATCTGGTGAGACTCACCACCCTAGGATCGAGAGACGTCGCACTGGGCGAGAGCCAGGTCATGATAAAGCAGGCAAAAGTGATGGTGACTGTCGACGGAACGCCTTTTGAACACCTGATGTGGCAATGGTACCGCGTGGCCGGCCGAAATCTGAGCAACCGCTACGCGGGCAAGGCATGGGAGGCACTGTCGCGCATCTACCCGGGGCGCGCGGACGGCGCCTGGGTCGCCATTACGACGCCGATAGTGGGTGAGAATCTCCAGAGCGCGGAAGAGCGCCTGGCCAGCTTCGCTCGGAGTATGACGCCACAGCTCGATGCGGCAGTAGACGCCGTCCTGGGCCTAGCGAACTGACAGACAAGCCTATGTGTGGCCTGGCTGGTATCTTCGACACCAACGCGCGCAACGATATCGATCGCGGCCTCTTGGAACGCATGAGCCAGGCGCAGCTGCATCGTGGACCGGATGAGTCGGGTATACACCTGGAGCCCGGAATCGGCCTGGCGCATCGCCGGTTGTCGATTATCGATCTGTCGAGCGGCCAGCAGCCGCTGTTCAATGAAGACCACACGGTCGTGGTCGTGTACAACGGCGAGATCTACAATTTTGCCAACCTCGCTAAAGAGTTGCAGGCGCTGGGGCATCAGTTTCGCACTCACTGTGATACTGAAGTTATCGTCCATGCCTGGGAGGAGTGGGGAGAGGCATGCGTAAGCCGTTTCCGCGGCATGTTCGCGTTCGCCCTGTGGGACCGCAATCGTGAGACGCTTTTCCTTGCCCGCGACCGGCTGGGCATAAAGCCGCTCTACTACAGCCTGCTGCACAACGGTCAGTTGATTTTCGGCTCTGAGTTAAAGGCATTGACACAGCATCCGAAATTGCAGCAGATCATCGACGAACGAGCCGTCGAAGAGTACTTTGCCTTTGGCTATGTTCCGGATCCGCGCAGCATTTTCCGCAACACTGTCAAGCTATGCCCCGGTCACACACTGACGGTTCGCCGCGGCCAGGCTGCACTGATTCAGCACCAGTATTGGGATGTGTCCTTTGAACTCCAGACCCCGCCCCCCGATAGTGAAGACGCCGCGATGGAGCTGGTGGAACGCCTGCGTGAAGCAGTCCGCATCCGGCTGATCGCAGAGGTCCCGCTGGGTGCGTTTTTGTCCGGTGGCGTGGATTCCAGCAGTGTCGTTGCGATGATGGCCCAAGTAAGCCATGAGCCAGTGAATACCTGCTCCATCGCATTCGGTGAAGCAGCGTACAACGAGGCCGATTATGCGGCGGCTGTCGCGCAGAAGTTTGGCTGTCGGCATAGCGTTGGCTCGGTCGATCCGGGCGATCATTCATTGCTCGACCTGTTGGCGGGAATATACGATGAGCCTTTTGCAGACAGCTCCTGCATGCCGACCTATCGCGTCTGTGAGTTGGCGAAACGCAACGTCACGGTGGTGCTTTCCGGGGATGGCGGCGACGAGAACCTTGCAGGATACCGGCGCTATGGGCAGCACTTGGATGACCTGGCGGTCAAGGCGCGCTTATCTGGGAGGGTGCGTCGAATACTCGGGGCGGTAGGACGACATTACCCGGATGCGGTTAGCCTTCCGCGCGTGCTGCAACGTCGGCAGGGCCTGATATCGATGGCCCATGATCCCGTTGAAAGCTTTTGCGAGATCAATTCCGTAATCAAGCATGATCTTAGGCAGTCGCTCTACAGCCGCGGCTTCATGCGCCGCCTGCAGGGATATAAGGCAGTCGAGGTCTTTCGCGCGCACGCTGCTCGGGCGCCGACTGACGAGTCGCTCTCCCTTGCGCAGTACCTTGATCTCAAGGCTTACCTGCCTGGAGATATTCTGACCAAAGTCGACCGAGCCAGCATGGCCCATTCGCTGGAGGTTCGGGTCCCGCTTCTCGATCATGAACTGGTCGAGTGGATATCGACACTGCCGGTTGTCTTCAAACGACGCGGCGATGAAGGAAAGTATCTATTGAAGAAGGCGATGGAGCCATGGTTGCCCAACGATATTCTCTATCGCCCGAAACAGGGATTCAGCGTACCGCTGGCCGATTGGTTCCGTGGGCCATTGCGCGAGCGATTGCGGGCCGCTCTGAACAGCGAGGCCCTGGCCGACGCCGATGTGTTCGATCGCGGGCGGCTGTTGCGACTGTTTGATCAACACGACAAAGGTCAACGTGACTGGAGTACGCCGCTGTGGTCCATCTTCATGTTCGACGCTTTTTTGCAACGCGCGCGAAGCTCAGGTTAGCCTGCAACTCTCACCGAGTTTCTGCTACGGGAGCCTGACACCCTCGTTCGCCAGCAGATCGACCAGCAGGATCAGCGGTAGGCCCAATAGGGCGTTGGGGTCTCGCCCTTCGAGCCCGGAAAAGAGCGTTATGCCATATCCTTCGGATTTGAAACTGCCAGCGCAGTCGTATGGCTGGTCGCGATCGACATAACGTCCTATCTGAGCGCGCGTCAGCTGCCGAAATCTGACGACAAAAGGTTCCACCGCCGTCTGTACCCGTCCAGTCGCGCTATTGTATAGACTCAGGCCGGTGAAAAAGGTAACCGTCCGTCCCGATGCGGCGAACAGCTGCTCTATTGCATTCTCACGGTTCCCCGGTTTGCCAAGAATCACCTCATCCAGGCTGGCCACTTGGTCAGAGCCGATGATCAGCGCCCCAGGATGACGGGAGCCAACGTCTCTCGCCTTCATCTCGGCGAGTCTTTGCACCAGATCGGCTGGTGATTCCCCATGCGACCGTGATTCGGTGATCCGCGGTGTATCAGTCCCGAAAGGAATTTCGAGTTTGTCAAGTACGGCCTTGCGATAGGGCGATGAGGAGCCCAGGACCAGTGGTCTCACGATGGATCTCCCTGTATCAGCGCGTTGGAGAGTCTACCAGAAGGCGATCGGTGGTCGCGCTGCGTTGATGTTTCGCAGACGCTGCGGGCCAGCCATTGTTCTCTTTGTCGCCAGAAGTTGGCATCTGTATCTGCTGCAGCTCGTATCTGTGTAGGGCAATTAATTCTCTCAATACCAGACCTGCGCGTTATTCCATTAGAATGCACCGTGCGGTGCCGGCCAGATAGGGTCTTCGATGGTGGTCGCAAGAGGCAGAAATAAGATCGCGCAACAATCTTGACTTTGGGGGGAATACAGCGTGGATACTGACCTGTTGATCCAAGGCGCAGAGCTGATGTTGCTCGGTATGGGTATAGTCTTTGGTTTTCTGGGCGTCTTGGTCTTCACTCTACGCGCTATGTCCGCAATCGCCGGGCGGCTGGTCGACGAAGAACCGATCGAGCCCGCGCTACCGACACCGCTGAACGTGTCCGATCACCGTCGAGTGGTTGCGGTCATCACGGCCGCGGTTGCCCGTTACCGCGCGTCGTCACGCGCCGCTTGAATCGACCAGTATCCCATTAGGAACTGAACGCTCAATGAGTACACACAAGCTTGCCATCACCGATGTCGTTCTGCGCGATGCCCACCAGTCGTTGTTCGCTACGCGTCTGCGGCTCGAAGACATGCTGCCGATCGCTGCAAAGCTGGACCAGGTGGGATTCTGGTCGCTCGAGACCTGGGGTGGTGCGACCTTTGATGCCTGCATTCGTTTCCTGGGTGAGGATCCCTGGGAGCGTCTCAGGGCATTGAAGCAGGCCATGCCGAACACCCGTATGCAGATGTTGTTTCGTGCTCAAAATATACTCGGGTACCGTCATTATGCCGACGACGTCGTTGAACGCTTCGTCGAACGCGCTGCCGACAACGGCATGGACGTTTTTCGCATCTTTGATGCGATGAACGACCTGCGTAATTTTCAGACCGCCGTCAAGGCCACGTTGAAGGTTGACAAACATGCGCAGGGTGCGATGTCGTATACGGTCAGCCCGGTGCATGACATGCAGTACTGGTTGGATATGGCAAAGGGTCTCGAAGACATCGGCTGCCATTCGATCTGTATCAAGGACATGGCCGGCTTACTGAATCCCTACGTGGGTTTCGAGCTTGTTTCGCGCCTGAAAGAGACGGTTTCGGTGCCGATTGCGATACAGTCGCACGCCACCACGGGCATGAGTACGGCCACCAACATTAAGGTCGCAGAGGCCGGTATCGATATGCTCGATACCGCGATATCGTCGATGTCCATGACCTACGGACATTCCGCGACGGAATCCGTGGTGGCCATTCTGCAGGGCAGCGACCGTGACACCGGACTCGATCTCCGCCTGCTCGAGGAAATTGCGGCCTATTTTCGCGAGGTCCGCAAGAAATATGCGAAGTTCGAGGGCTCTCTGCGCGGCGTCGATTCACGGATTCTGGTATCGCAGGTGCCCGGCGGCATGTTGACCAACATGGAAAATCAGTTGCGCGAACAGGGCGCCGCTGATCGGATGGACGACGTACTGGCCGAGATACCGCGGGTGCGCCAGGATCTTGGCTTTTTACCGCTGGTGACGCCGACATCGCAGATCGTCGGCACCCAGGCCGTGCTCAATGTCTTGACTGGCGAAAGATATAAGAACATCACCAAAGAGACCGCCGGTGTGTTGAAGGGCGAATACGGCGCCACGCCGGCTCCGGTCGACGAGGAATTACAGCGGCGCGTGCTCGAGGAGGGACAGACGCCGATCACCTGCCGGCCTGCCGATTTGATCGAACCCGAGATAGACAAACTGACCGATGAGTTTCGGCGTCTGGCGCAGGAACGCGGTATTCGGGTGGCAGAGAGCGAGATCGACGACGTGCTGACCTACGCACTCTTTCCGCAAATCGGCCTCAAGTTTCTCGAGAATCGCGACAATCCGGATGCCTTCGAGCCCCCACCAGATCAAGACGCGGAACCGCAAGGCCTCACGGCCGCCGCCACGAAAACAGCGCCGAAGCCGGCCGACGTCGAGGCCTTTCAGGTGACCGTCGATGGTCGTGCCTACCACGTCGTGGTGGCACCGGGTGGCGACGTCACCGCAGTGCAGCCAGCGGCGACTCCGGCCCCCGTGCCACAGCAGACGGGGCCGGTAACGGCGCCGCCGAGTGCGGGCGCAACCAGTGTGCCCGCGCCCCTCGCTGGCAACATCTTCCGGGTCAATGTGGCCGCTGGTCAGGCCGTCAATTCCGGCGACGTGATTATGATCCTCGAGGCGATGAAAATGGAGACCGAGGTTCGCTCACCGGATTCGGGGACCGTTCGAGCGGTGCTGGTCAAGGAAGGTGACGCGGTCCAAGTGGGCGACATTCTCCTCACCCTGAGCTGAACTGATGTTTGAACAAGGTCTCGAGGCCCTGTGGCACTCCATGGGTATTGCCAATCTGGGGTGGGGGCAACTGCTGATGATCCTGGTCGGCGGGCTGCTGATCTTTCTTGCCATTCGCAAGGGATTCGAGCCGCTGCTGCTATTACCGATAGGCTTTGGTTGCATTCTTGCCAACGTACCGGTTGCCGGGCTTGCCGAGGATGCCGTTGGGCATTTGCTCATGGCCGGCGATCCCAGTCATCTCGCGGCACTTGCAGAGATCCTTGGCGTCCCCGTGACGCAGCTTGGCGATGCCGTCAAACACGCCTCTGGCGCATCCCTTGGCGCCGCGCAGACGCTGGCGCAAAACCTGGGCTATGAGCCGGGTATGTTGCAGCTGTTCTACGAGGTGGCGATCAGTACGGGCGTGGCGCCGCTGCTGATCTTCATGGGCGTCGGCGCCTTGACCGATTTCAGCGCGCTGATCGCTAAGCCAAGTACGCTGCTGCTCGGTGCCGCGGCGCAGTTTGGCATTTTTTCAACGCTTATCGGCGCGTTGGCACTGAACATCGTACCGGGCTTCGATTTTACCCTGGCCGAGGCGTCGGCAATCGCCATTATCGGTGGCGCCGACGGTCCAACCGCCATCTTCCTCGCCTCAAAGCTGGCCCCCGACCTGCTCGGCGCTATTGCCGTAGCCGCATATTCCTACATGGCCCTCGTACCGATCATCCAGCCACCGATCATGCGCGCCCTCACCAGCAAGACGGAGCGCCAGGTGGTGATGTCGCAGCTTCGTCCGGTCAGCAAGCTCGAGAAGATCCTGTTTCCGCTCACGGTCCTGCTGCTGTGTTTGCTGTTTCTTCCGTCTGCCGCGCCACTGATCGGCATGTTGACCTTCGGTAATCTGCTGCGCGAATCCGGCGTCGTGGACCGATTGAGCAAGGCAGCGCAAAACGAAATCATCAATGCGGTAACCATTATCCTCGGACTTTCCGTGGGATCGAAGCTGCAGGCGGAAAAGTTCCTCAGCCTGGAGACCCTCGGGATTTTGGCCCTGGGCGCCGCTGCCTTCTGTATCGGCACCGCTGCGGGCGTGTTGATGGGCAAGGCGATGTATCGGCTCTCGAAGGGCGCGGTGAACCCCCTGATTGGCGCCGCCGGCGTATCGGCGGTGCCGATGGCGGCACGCGTTGTGAACAAGGTCGGGCTGGAGGCCAATCACCACAATTTCCTGCTGATGCACGCCATGGGGCCGAATGTGGCCGGCGTGATTGGCTCGGCCGTCGCCGCCGGTGTCTTGCTCGCCGTCGTTGGCGGCTGAGCCTGCTACACTAAACGCCGGATATCCATAACATTTTTGTTGCCGCATCGCGCGGTTTTTCATACAATTCCACGCTTATGTTGTCGCTTCTGCCCGACTTCGCCGATCCGTTGCGGCTGTGTGCGCTCGGCAAGGCCTATGAGGGTGCGATCCCGCTGGCGCATCTGCCTCGACTCGCGCCGCTTCTGACTTCCACGGAAGGAGAAGCGGCGTTTGTATTGGAATTCGACCGAGACGCGGCGCGCAGGAACACCGTGCATGTCAAGGTCCAGGCGACTTTGGCGCTGCAGTGCCAACGTTGTCTCGAGACTATGACGTTGCCGGTGAACGGCGAGTCCAGGCTTGTGGTGGTGGATGGGCCGGCCGAGGCGGAACGGCTGCCCGAGGATGTCGACCCCCTGCTGGTGGAAGACGCTGAGTTGGTACTGCGATCGCTGATCGAGGACGAGCTCATTCTGGCCATCCCGCCGTCGCCGATGCATAGCAGCGATGCCTGTGCGATGAAACTTGAGCAGATCAATGCTGCGGCAGACGAACTGACGATCGGCGATGTGGGCAGCAAGGCGCATCCTTTCGCATCCCTGGCAACTTGGCGTAGTGACGACGACAAACAAGACTGATTGTCTTTGAGGAGACGAAAATGGCGGTCCAGAAGAACCGAAAGACACCTTCCAAGCGTGGCATGCGACGCTCCCACGATGCGCTGCGGCCTGAGTCGCTATCGATCGACCCGACCTCCGGCGAGACGCACCTGCGGCATCACCTAAGCCCCGATGGTTTTTACCGCGGCCGCAAAGTCGTCGACAAGTGACCAGTGCGGGTCGTCCTTGGCGGCCCTCAGGGACTGGCAAGCCGGCTTTTGAACGCATGAGTCAATCAATCACGATTGCGCTCGATGCCATGGGTGGTGACCACGGCCCCAGCGTGGTGGTACCGGCGGCATTACGTTTTCTGAAACACGATACGGACTGCGAGCTTGTGCTGGTGGGGCGGGAGGCGGCGATCCGTGAAAACCTACCAAACGGCCGGCTGCCGGAGCGTCTGAGTCTGCAGCCCGCCACCCAGGAAGTCAGTATGGATGAACTTCCTTCGCGCGCACTGCGTGGCAAAAAGGATTCCTCCATGCGCGTCGCAATCGATCTGGTGAAGGCGGGTCGTGCGGATGCCTGCGTGAGTGCGGGTAATACGGGCGCACTGATGGCGACGGCACGATTTGTTCTGAAGACCCTGCCACACATCGACAGACCGGCGATCATCACCTCGCTGCCCGCAATCAAAGGCAAGACCTGGGTCCTGGATCTCGGTGCCAATGTCGACTGTGAAGCGACCCATCTCTACCAGTTCGCCGTAATGGGAGCCGAGCTAGTCTCTGCGGTGGACGGCAAGGAGCGACCGACCGTGGGGCTTCTGAATATCGGCCAGGAAGAAATCAAGGGCAACGAGCAGGTGAAAGAGGCCCACGAACTGCTTTCTAAGAGTGAGTTGAACTATGTCGGCTACGTCGAGGGCGACGATATCTATCTGCGCGACAACCTCGATATCGTGGTTACCGATGGCTTCGTCGGCAACGTCGCGCTGAAGAATACGGAAGGGGTCGCAAAATTGTTCCGGCATCTCATGGCCGCGGAGTTCAAGCGCAATTTTTTGACCCGGCTTGCCGGGCTTGCCGCTTTGCCGGTGCTGCGGGCGCTGCGTCGTCGAATAGACCCGCGCCGCTATAATGGCGCCAGCCTGCTCGGCCTGCGCGGCATCGTCGTGAAGAGTCACGGCTGCGCCGACGCGCTGGCTTTTGAGAACGCCATCGCAATCGCTAAGAAAGAGGTGCTGGCTGACATAGCTGATCGAATTCAGCAGCGGGTAGGTCAGCAGTTGGATGTCTCGGTCAGCGCATGAATACCTTTGCAAGGATCACCGGGACAGGCGGCTATTTGCCCGAAAAGGTGCTGACCAACAAAGATCTCGAGTCAATGGTTGACACTAGCGATCAGTGGATCCGCGAGCGCACTGGGATTCTCAAGCGACACATTGCCGAAAGTTATCAGACAACCTGCGACCTCGCCGAGCAGGCCGCGCGCCGCGCTATCGATGCAGCAGGCAAGCGCCCGCAAGACATCGACTTGATTGTTCTGGCAACCACAACCCCAGATAAAATCTTTCCCAGCTCCGCGTGCCTGGTACAACAGCGGCTCGACATCCATGGATGCGCGGCCTTTGACGTTCAGGCAGTTTGTACGGGCTTCATCTATGCATTGAGCGTAGCGGAGAAGTTCGTCAAGACAGGCGCTGCGCGCTGCGCGCTGGTGATTGGTGCCGAGACGTTCTCCCGTATCGTGGACTGGACTGATCGTGACACCTGCGTTCTGTTCGGCGATGGGGCGGGCGCAGTGATCATCGAAGCATCGGAAGTGCCTGGAATACTGTCGTCGCATCTGCATGCAGATGGCGCCTACGAGACGCTGTTGCACGTCCCGGGTGGTGTGTCGCGTGGATACAGCATGCCAGATGCAGAAGGCGACCCGCACTACACGCAAATGAGGGGTTACGAGGTATTCAAGATGGCGGTCAACACCCTCGGCCGCATTGTTGACGAGACACTGGATGCCAACGATATGAAGAAATCCGATGTCGACTGGCTGGTACCGCATCAAGCCAATATCCGCATTATTAACGCGACGGCGCGCAAGCTCAATATGTCCATGGACAAGGTGGTAGTGACAGTAGACCAACACGGCAATACTTCGGCAGCCTCGGTCCCACTGGCCCTCGACACGGCGGTGCGTGATGGGCGAATCAGGCCGGGCGAGGTGTTGTTGCTCGAGGCATTCGGCGGTGGTTTTACCTGGGGCTCTGTGTTGCTCAAATTCTGAGAAGACTTTCTATGAGCAAGAAATTCGCTATTGTTTTTCCGGGTCAGGGCTCGCAAGCAGTCGGGATGCTGGCCGACCTCGCCAAAGACCATCCCGTGGTTCGCACGACCTTCGAAGAGGGTTCGGATGCACTGGGTGTGGATCTCTGGTCGCTCAGTCAAGAAGGACCGAAAGAGCAACTTAACGAGACACAGAACACACAGCCGGCGCTGTTGTGCGCCGGGATAGCCGTAATGCGTGTTCTTAACGAAAGGCTTGACCAACAGCCGCTCGCGATGGCCGGCCATAGCCTCGGCGAATACACTGCGCTGGTAGCGGCGGGCGTATTAAGTCTTGCCGATGCTGCGCGATTGGTTGCAAAGCGCGGTCGCCTGATGCAGGAAGCCGTGCCGGTGGGTTATGGCGCGATGGCGGCGATTCTTGGCCTGGATGATAAGCAGGTACGGGAGGTATGCGAGGAAGCTGCACAGGGGCAGGTCGTGGAGGCGGTAAACTTCAACTCGCCAGGTCAGGTCGTGGTTGCCGGCGATGCGGAGGCGGTAAGCCGTGCGACAAGGGTCGCCAGGGCAGTGGGCGCAAAGCGCGCACTGCTGCTGGACGTGAGCGTCCCTTCCCACTGTGCGCTGATGAAGCCAGCCGCGCAGCGACTTGGACAAGCGCTGCAAGCCGTGGTGTTCCATGCGCCCAGCACCCCGGTGCTACAGAACGTCACCGCTGCTGAGGCAGCGGATCCCGATGAGATCAGAAACTTGCTGGTGGAACAACTGTTCAGCCCGGTCCGTTGGGTGGAGACCGTCCAAGCGCTCGCGCAACGCGGGGTCGAACTGGTTGTCGAGGCCGGTCCTGGTAAGATTTTGACCGGGCTCGTCAAGCGCATCGATAGGTCACTGCAGGCACTCCCCGTTGTTGATCCTGCGAGCCTCGATAACGCTGTGGAGGCAGTCAATGCTTGAAGGAAAGATCGCGCTGGTTACCGGCGCCAGCCGTGGCATCGGTGCTGCCATCGCCGACCAGCTTGGTCAGCAGGGCGCGACTGTCGTCGGAACGGCGACTACCGATGCCGGTGCCGAGGCGATTTCGCGGCGCCTCTCGGAGGCAGGCATCAAGGGTCAGGGGATGCGCCTGGATGTGAGCGACGATGACTCGGTAGAGGTCGTCATCGCGGCGATTGCCGAGGCGTTCGGCCCGGTCACGATTCTGATTAACAACGCCGGCATCACCCGCGACAATCTGTTGATGCGAATGAAAACCGATGAGTGGGACAGCGTCATCAGCACCAACTTGAGCTCAGTCTATCGTCTCTCCAAGGCCTGCCTGCGGGCAATGATGAAGGCAAGAACGGGGCGAATTATAAATATTGCCTCGGTGGTAGGCGCGAGCGGCAATCCAGGCCAGACTAACTATTCAGCAGCCAAAGCAGGCATGTTGGGTTTTACGAAGTCCCTCGCGCAAGAGGTAGGATCGCGCGGTATTACCGTCAATGCGGTGGCGCCGGGGTTCATCGACACCGACATGACGCGCGATCTGCCCGACGCGCAACGTGCCACGCTGCTTGGGCACATCCCGCTCGGCCGACTCGGTCGCCCTGAAGAGATAGCGTCTGTGGTCGCGTTCCTTGCATCGGATGCCGCGGCGTACGTGACCGGAGAAACCATTCACGTAAATGGTGGCATGTACATGACCTGATGGCCGAAGTTACCACCATTTGCCGCAGTTTAAGAGATTACTGAAATTGTACCGGAGCGCTTTGAAGCAGAGGGCAAACTGAATACAATGTCGCGTCATCGCGTGGCGCCTTGATCACGTATTTCTGGAGGAAATGACAGAATGAGCACTATCGAAGAACGCGTAAAGAAGATCGTCGTGGAACAGCTGGGAGTGAAAGAAGAAGAAGTGGTGCCGGCGGCCTCTTTCGTCGATGATCTTGGCGCCGATTCGCTGGACACTGTTGAACTCGTAATGGCCCTCGAAGAGGAATTCGAAACCGAGATTCCTGACGAAGAGGCCGAGAAGATTACGACCGTCCAACAGGCGATCGATTACGTAACCGCGCACAGCTGATTTTGTCCGAATCCTTTCACATTCGGCCATAGGTTCTGCAACGCAGGACCCTGGCCGTTTGATCTTTAGAGTATCCTTTCCAAAGGGGTCTTCCCAGATGTCACAGAGAAGGGTTGTCGTCACGGGCCTAGGCCTGGTTGCGCCGGTGGGTCTTGACGTTGCCAGCGGCTGGGAAAGCATCGTTTCCGGTCGAAGCGGTATCCAGCCAATCACGCATTTTGACATCGCACCCTTCAGCGTTCGGTTTGGTGGCCCGATCTATGGTTTCGACGTCGAGCAGTACATCCCCAAGAAAGAGGCCCGCAAGATGGATGCCTTCATCCATTATGGGATCGCAGCAGGGGTCCAGGCGATAACTGACAGCGGTATCGAGGTCACCGACGCAAACGCCAAACGCATAGGCGTGGCGATCGGTTCCGGCATCGGTGGGTTAACCGGGATTGAGAACTCCTACGGCGCCTATCTCAGTGGCGGACCGCGTAAGATCTCGCCGTTTTTCGTACCGGCGAACATCATCAATATGGTCGCAGGCAACTTGTCCATCCTACATGGCTTGAAGGGACCGAACATTTCGATCGTTTCCGCTTGCAGCACCGGTGCGCACAACATCGGGGAGGCAATGCGGATGATCCAGTACGGGACGGTCGATATGATGGTCGCTGGGGGCGCAGAGATGGCGACATCGCCGACCGGTTTAGGCGGTTTTGCGGCAGCGCGAGCACTCTCGACGCGCAACGATGACCCACAGGCGGCAAGCCGGCCGTGGGATAAAGACCGTGATGGCTTTGTGCTCAGCGATGGCGCCGGCGTATTGATGCTGGAGGAATTGGAGCACGCCAAGGCGCGTGGTGCCCGGATCTATGCAGAACTCGCTGGTTCGGCAATGAACTCTGACGCTTATCACATGACCTCGCCGGCTCCAAATGGGGAGGGCGCGGCCGATTGCATGCGTTTGGCGCTGGCGGATGCGGGATTGAACATGGATCGAGTGGACTATATCAATGCACACGGCACGTCGACGCCCGCCGGCGATGTGGCTGAGACCATGGCGGTGAAGGCGGCGTTTGGTGATCATGCGCGCAAACTCGCGGTTAGCTCCACCAAGTCGATGACCGGACACATGCTCGGGGCCGCTGGCGGGGCCGAGGCATTGTTCACGGTCCTGGCGATACGCGATCAGGTAATGCCGCCGACCATAAATCTCGACAATCCTGATGAACAATGTGATCTGGACTATGTGCCGCAGACTGCGCGCGAGGCTCGGATCGACACTGCCATCTCGAATTCTTTCGGTTTCGGTGGAACTAACGGGACCCTGGTTTTCTGTCGTTTTACCGACTGACCGTTAGTAGGTAGTCGGGTCGAGGCACGCGTTTTCATGCACGGTGACGCGCTCGTCGATGGCTCGGCAACCAATGCCGCATGGCTCGACGAGCGGTCATGCCAGTTCGGCGATGGTCTTTTCGAAACCATCGCCGTCATCGATGGCGAGCCCTGCCTTTGGGATGCGCATATGGAGCGACTCAGCGAGGGTTGCCGACGACTGCGCCTTCCGCTGCCCGACTTCGTCCGACTTCGCGAGGAATGTCGCGACCTCTGTACCGGTCGGGCGCGTGCGGTTCTAAAGTTCATCTGGTCTGCCGGATCGTCAGAGCGGGGATACCGCAGGCCTGCCGATGTCGTCCCACGGCGGATACTAAGAATCTCAGCCTGGCCGGGAGGACCTCAGCGTCGACCCTGGGTCATGCGTGTGTGTGTTCATCGCCTGAGTGAGAATCCGGTACTTGCACAGATCAAACATCTCAATCGCCTGGATCAGGTGATTGCAAGTAACGAATGGCAGGAGTCGGAGATCGATGAAGGCCTGATGCTCGGCCAGGATGGCCGCGTGGTTTGCGGCACCAGGAGCAATCTCTTCATACAGCAGGCGGGCCGCCTGCGGACACCGGTCGTCGACACTGCCGGGATCGCAGGCGTAGTGCGCGCACTCGTGCTCGGTGCCGGCGCTCATGGCGATCGGTCAGTCGAGGTGGGCCGGATTTCGCTGGATGATGTGCATGCGGCGGATGCGGTCTTTCTGACCAATTCGCTGATTGGGGTGGTGCGTGTCGGCCGCTTCGAACAGACTGCGTATGACATGCAGTTCGAGGAGCACCCAGCGATGGTTGGGGTTCGACGTCTGTGCCACATCGCTGAGCCCGCAAGCCCGCCAATATGAACAAGCTGATAGGTCTACTGGTGATCATCGGCAGCCTGCTGATCGGGTGGGCATGGATGGAATACGACGATTTCCGGCGGATGCCGCTGACGATTGCGCAGGGCAGCGTGATCTACGAAGTGCCGCGGGGCGCCACATTGGCGTCAGTCGCCGAGGATCTTCAGGCCGCCGGGATAATCAAGAAAGCGCAATATCTGCGGTGGTATGGACAATACACGGGGCAAGCCGAACGGATTCGCGCTGGTGAATATCGGCTGACTACGGATCTCGTACCCGATACCTTGTTGGCGCTGCTGGTCTCGGGGCAATCCGTTAGCTACAGCCTTACGCTGCTCGAGGGGTGGAATATTGGACAGGTCCGCGCCGCGGTGGCAGCGCATGACGCGCTGCAGCATACCCTGGGTGGGGTTGATGATCAGGAATTGATGAATCGTCTGGGTCTGCCGGGTGCTCATCCGGAAGGGCGGTTCTTTCCGGACACCTATCATTTCGCCCGCGGTATGACGGATCTGGAGTTTTTGCGCCGCGCACAGCGCAAGATGGACGAAGAGCTGGCGGCGGCATGGGCCGGCAGGTCCGATGACCTGCCACTGGAAAACGCCGATGAGGCCCTGATTCTTGCGTCGATTGTCGAGAAGGAGACCGGCCAGGCGGACGAAAGAGCGGAAATTGCCGGCGTCTTTACGCGACGCTTGCGCAAGGGAATGAAACTGCAGACCGATCCCACGGTCATCTACGGCATGGGTGAGCGCTTCGATGGCAACCTTCGCCGGGCGGATCTGCGCGAAGACACGCCCTATAACACTTATTTCCATGCCGGGCTGCCGCCGACGCCCATCTGCATGCCAGGTCGCGATGCCTTGCGCGCTGCAGTCAACCCTGCGCCGGGTAAGACACTCTACTTTGTATCGACGGGCGACGGATCCCATGTATTTTCCGAGACTCTCGTTGAACACAACGCGGCAGTCCGCAAGTACCAGCTGAAACGATGAGTAGGCTGCCACGCTTCATCACAGTCGAGGGCATCGAAGGGGCGGGCAAGACGAGCTGTCTGGGGCGCATAGAGGAGCGTATTCGGTCACGTGGGGTACCATTATTGGTGACCCGTGAACCGGGCGGCACGCCGTTGGGCGAGGATCTGCGTGCACTGTTGCTGGGGCATCGTCATGCGGGCATGGCTCAGGACACCGAGCTCCTGTTGATGTTCGCCGCGCGTGCCGAGCATCTGGCCGCGCAAATTGAGCCTGCCCTGGCATCCGGTTCATGGGTATTGTGCGATCGTTTCACCGACGCAACTTATGCCTATCAGGGCTACGGTCGTGGCATCGATCTGGCGCGCATAGCGGCTTTGGAAGACTGGGTGCAGGGCGCACGCCGACCGAATTTGACGCTGCTGCTGGACCTCCCCGTCGAACTCGGTTTACAGCGTGCTGGAAAGCGCTCGACGCCCGATCGTTTCGAGCGCGAGGCCCTGGCATTTTTCGAGCGGGTACGTGACGGCTACCTCGACTTGGCGGCCGCGATGCCGGAACGTTACCGGGTCATTGATGCCTCACAGCCGCTTGCGAACGTCTCGCAGCAGGTCAGTGCTCAGATCGACAGCTTTCTCGAGGCCTACGCATGAGCGAATCGGATACCCATCCCTGGCACGCCGAGCAATGGCATCGCATCATGGTCGCCCACGGGGCACTGCGGCTACCACACGCCTTTTTACTGACCGGATCACCGGGGCTCGGTAAAGGGGATTTTGCCAGACGGCTCGCGCGTGCCCTGGTCTGCGGTCAGCCCAGCGAGCGAGGCGATGCCTGTGGGGCCTGCGGGGCATGTCGACTGGTGCTGGCGGGCACCCATCCAGACCTCCATTTCATCCAGCCCGAAGAGCCCGGAAGGATGATAAAGATCGATGCAATCCGCGCGCTGACGGCTAAGAGTGTCTTGGCGGCCCAAGATGGGGGATATCGGGTATTCGTTATCGACCCCGCGGACATGATGAATCGGGCGGCCGCCAATGCGCTGTTGAAGACGCTGGAAGAACCGGTAGCCCGATCCATTCTGGTGCTGGTGAGTTCCCACCGCGACCGGCTGCCGGCGACTATTCGCAGTCGTTGCCAGACCGTCAGATTTCCCGTTCCACCGGTGAGGCTGGTACGCGACTGGTTGAGCCAGGCGGCACCGGAAGAAGAGCTCGATCAATTGCTGGCACTCAGCGGCGGCGCCCCGCTGCGAGCCCTGCAGGCTAGAGAGCAGGGTTGGCTCGAAGAGGGAAGAAACCTGTGCCGGGAACTCAGCGCCTTGAAGCGACGTCAAATTAATCCGTTACAAATCATTGAAGAATGGGAAAAACGGCCGCTAACCTCGGTACTGGACGGCCTGAAACGCTGTCTCACGGACTTGATCAGGCTGGCAAACGGCCTGTCGGGTGCCTTGCTCTACCACCCTGCGCTGAGTGAAGATTTGCAAACCCTGGGGCAGGGCATAGAATTGAAGTCGCTTTATGGGTTCAACGACCAGCTTCTTCTCGCCGACCGCGAGCTGTCGCACAACCTGAACGGACCGATGTTATTCGAACATATTGCACACCGCTGGTTACAAATCACCCGCCCGGGAGGTCACTGAGATGTCCGTGTCCAGCGTGCCACGCGCACGTCAGGGGATCCTTTCGCTGACGATAAAGGACAAGAATGCTCTTTACGCGGCCTACATGCAGTTCGTCAAGAATGGCGGGCTGTTCATACCGACAACGAAAAAGTACAGCATCGGCGACGATGTGTTCATGCTGCTGAGCCTGATGGAAGAGGCCGAGCGTCTTCCGGTGGCCGGGCGAATAATCTGGATAACACCGGTCGGCGCAGAGGGTAACCGGGCAGCGGGGATTGGCGTACAGTTCAGCGATCAGGATGGCGGAATGGCACGTAACAAGATCGAAGGCTATCTGGCCGGCGCGCTCAAGTCGGATAAACCGACCCACACCATGTGACCCCATGCTGGTCGATTCTCACTGCCACCTTGACCGGGTGGACCTGGCGCCTTATGACGGCGATTTCTCGGGGTTAATGACCGCAACCCGCGCAGCGGGAGTTTCACACTTGCTGTGTGTCTCTATCGACCTAGAGTCATATCCGATGATGCTTGACCTGGTCGAGGCCTACCCCGAGGTGTCGGTCTCGGTCGGCGTCCATCCCAACGAGCATGACCGGCGAGAGCCAGGGGTCGAAGAGCTCGTCGAGCTCGCAAGACATCCGAAGAACGTGGCCATTGGTGAGACCGGTCTCGATTACTTCCGTGCCGACGGCGACCACGGTTGGCAACGTGAACGTTTTCGCACCCACATCAGGGCCGCGCACGAGGCAAAAAAGCCATTGATTATTCACACGCGGGATGCTCGGGAGGACACGATCGCCATCTTGCGCGAAGAACAGGCGCAGGCGGTGGGCGGCGTCATGCACTGCTTTACCGAGACCTGGGAGATGGCGAAAGCGGCGCTCGAGCTCAATTTTTATATTTCGTTTTCCGGCATTGTGACCTTCAAAAACGCCGCGTCTCTGCGCGAGGTCGCGGCGCGGGTGCCAGATGATCGCATCTTGATCGAGACGGATTCGCCCTACCTCGCGCCCGTGCCCTTTCGGGGCAAGTCAAATGAACCCCGCTACGTCGACAAGGTAGCCGGCACCATCGCGAGTCTGCGCGGCGTCTCCACGGAATACTTGGCGCAACTTTCCGCGGATAATTTTTACCGGCTGTTTAGCGCCGCACGTCGGTAGGGGCCAAAGACCGCGCAGCAGGAGGCTGCTGGAAGCGATAGGGAGATCGTATGCACGCTGTACAAATTCCGCTGGGGCCAGAACTCCGATTCGGCGGGCCGCTACTCATTGCCTCGGTGTGTCTCGCTTTGCTCGCGTGTCCGGTAGTGTGGCCCTGGCGGCTGTTTCTCGCACTGCTGGGGATGCTGCTCGGGGTTTGGCAATGGCATCGTTTTCTGCGGCGGCGACCGGTTACAGTCGCGGCGCGACCCGATCATGGAATTAGCTGTCAGCTTGCCGATGGTTCCTCGCTGACGGTGAGAGAATTGCGGATCGGCGTGTTGAGACCTTGGCTGGTCAGCGCCAGACTTGAGGGCGTGGCCGGCGAGCGCGTGGACCTGTTCGTGCCGGGTCGGGCGCTACCTGAGACGGCGCACTGGCGACTGCGTCGCTGGCTGGTCCGGTGCCGTGCATCTTAGATTCAATCGGGCGGGCGTCGCGGCACATAGTTGTCCGGTATGAGAATGGTCGGAGCTGCCTGGTTGTCGTCTCGGTCCGGAAAATCGAGGTTGTAATGCAGACCGCGGCTCTCGCGGCGGCGCTGTGCCGATACGATGATCAATCTCGCGACATCGACCAGGTTGCGCAGCTCGAGCAGGTCATTCGAGACGCGGAAGTTGCCGTAGTACTCCTCGATCTCGTGACGCAGCAGGTCTACTCGACGGCGGGCCCGCTCAAGACGCTTATTGCTGCGCACGATACCGACGTAGTCCCACATGAAGCGGCGCAGCTCTTCCCAGTTGTGCGAGACGACGACCTCCTCGTCGGAGTCGGTAACCCGGCTTTCGTCCCAGGGGGCGATATGGATGCTGGGTATATCCGTGCGCGCCAGCTCGTCGAGAATATCGCTCAAGGCAAGCTCGCTGAACACCAGGCATTCGAGCAGCGAATTGCTGGCCATTCGGTTGGCGCCATGCAGGCCTGTGTAGGCGGTCTCGCCGATCGCATACAGCCCGTTGAGATCGGTAAGCGCCACGCGGTCGGTGCTGACGCCACCGCAGGTGTAGTGGGCCGCCGGAACGACGGGAAGCGGTTGCGTGCGCATGTCGAAACCGAGTTCCAGACACTGTCGGTGAATGGTCGGGAAAAGACGCTCAATCTCCTTCGCGGGTTTATGACTGATATCCAGGTAAACGCATTCGATGCCGAGGCGTTTCATCTCATGGTCGATCGCCCGCGCCACGACATCTCGCGGCGCCAATTCGGCTCGCTCATCGAAGCGATCCATGAAGCGCGAACCGTCCGGCAGCAGTAGCTTTCCCCCCTCACCGCGGACCGCCTCGCTGATGAGAAAGGATTTCGCCGCGGGATGGTATAGACAGGTCGGATGAAACTGGATGAACTCCATGTTGCCTACGCGACAACCGGCCCGCCATGCCATCGCGATGCCATCGCCGGTGGCGACGTCCGGATTGCTGGTATAGAGGTAGACTTTGCTGGCGCCGCCGGTGGCCAACACAACGCAACGCGCGGCGACGCTGATGACATCGCCAGAGGCGATACTCAGCAAGTAGGCACCATGACAACGCCGCTCCTCGTCGTGCTCGCCACAAACCAGATCGACGGCGATGTGGTGCTCCAGGACGCTGACATTCGGGTGCGAATCGAGTCGCCGGGCCAAGGTTGTCTCCACGGCTCGTCCGGTGGCGTCGTCTGCATGGACCACCCGGCGACGGCTATGTCCGCCCTCGCGGGTGAGGTGGTAACCAGAATCACCGGTCGGCGGCGACCGGGTGAACTCGACGCCTTCGTCGAACAACCAACCGATGTTGCCCGGCCCGTGTTCGACGACCATACGCACGATTGCCTCGTCGCATAAGCCCCCACCGGCGTCCAAGGTATCCTGGACGTGCGAGTCGACGGAATCATGGGTTCCCAGTACCGCGGAGATGCCGCCCTGGGCGTAAAGCGTGTTGCCTTCTTCCAGCTCGCGCTTGGAGACCAAGCCGACGCTGACGCTTGGAGGGAGGCGCAGCGCCAGGCTGAGGCCAGCCGCCCCGCTGCCGACGATCAACACGTCAAAAACCAGGCTGTGTGATTGGTTCATGTGAATTGATAGCCCTTGGCCGCGCGGCCATAATTAAGCCTTATACTTCGGCGCGGGCTGTACACTTCCGCTCGCATTCGCAAGAGTAGACGCTACGCTGGGTGGCGTCACGCTGGGGTGACACCGGCCCCGCCCAGCAGCCAGGACTGTCGCATAGAGCAAATCATGCCCGAATTCGCGTTTTTTCCTCACGCCGGAGAACTTTGCCTGCGTGCCCTGGTCAATACCACCGGAACGCCTGCGCGCATTCCTTCGCGGTGTGGGGCGCTGTCGTCGTGAGCTCGGAGAAAGAGGCCGATCAGCGTCTGGTGGAGCGGGTTCAGCGCGGAGACAAGAAGGCCTTCGACCTGCTGGTTCTGAAGTACCAGCACAAGGTGGCTAACCTGATCTCCCGCTACATTCGCGACCAGTCGGAGGTGCTGGACGTTACACAGGAGGCCTTTATCAAGGCATATCGCGCCCTTCCAAAGTTCCGGGGCGACAGTGCGTTCTATACCTGGCTGTATCGGGTAGCGATAAATACGGCCAAGAATCATCTTGCGGCCCAGTCGCGGCGGCCACCAGGGGACGATATCGAGGCCGAGACCGCAGAGCAAATGGACTTGGGCACGCCGCTGAAGGAGATGGATACGCCAGAGCGTTTGGCACTGCAGCGAGAGATCGCGGAGACCATTCAAAAGGCTCTGGACGAGCTACCGGATGATCTGCGGACCGCGATAACGCTCCGAGAATTGGACGGATTGACATACGAGGAGATCGCGCAGGCGATGGAGTGCCCGATCGGCACCGTACGATCACGCATTTTTCGGGCGCGAGAGGCGATCGATGCCAGACTCAAGCCTTTATTGGCACCGTAAGCGAGGAATCAGGGTGAAAAACACGATAGGCGGTGAGTTGACCTCTGCGTTACTTGACGGAGAGCTCGACCGCTCAGCACAACAAGCGACCATTTGGGCAAACTTGGCGGCGGATGATGAGGAACGGCAACGGTTTGGGCGCTATTGCTTGATCGGCGACGTAATGCGCGGCGAATCTGCCGGGTTGGCGCTGCAGGTCTCAGCTCGGGTCCAGGAGGCGCTGCAGGTCGAGCCTGCGATCTTGGCGCCCCAACGGCGAGCGCGACAATGGCTGCGGCCGGCCGCCGGCCTGGCGGTGGCCGCCTCGGTCGCCACGCTGGCCATAGTGCTGGCGCCACAGCTTCTGCCCTCATCCGGGGAGGTCACGCAGCCGATGCAGCTGGCGGCTACGAGTCCCGAGCCGGCCGCCCTGCGACCGGCGCTCGTGGCGTCGACAGGACCAGTCGACAGCCAAGTATCCCGAGCTGCGGGATCGGGGGTGCGCTGGCAGGCACTCAATTCGGACCTCGAGGAGCGGCTCAACCGACTAGTGATCGAGCACCACGAATTCGGCGGTCGAACCGGTATCCACGGCCCTGTGCCGCATATCGGTTTTGCGAACTATGGCGAACGCTAGACTCGCAGCTTTCGGCATCGGCGGCCTGCTGCTGTCGATTGCTGCCCACGCCGGAGATCTGCCACCACACGAGTTGCTCGAGCGCATGAACGAGGCGGTGCGCACACTCGACTACGAAGGGCGTTTCGTCGTCCAGTCGGGCGAGCAGCTCGATGCGATGTATATCGTCCATCGCGCCGATGACGGCGCAGAGAAAGAGCGCGTGGTCGCGCTGAACGGCGAACCGCGGGAGTTCATCCGCAGCGACGAGGCCATTGCCTGCCTGGTGCCGGGGAAAGACCAACACATTAACATCGGACGCCGCGCCAACGGGAGATCGTTTTCGCCTCTGCGCGGAGTCAGCGGGGCTCAGCTTGACGCTACCTATCGCGTGGAGCTGCTCGAGCCGGCCCGCGTGGCGGGCAGAGAGGCTCATCAGGTGCTGATACAGCCACGCGATGACCTTCGCTTCGGTTATCGGCTGTATGTCGACAAGGCCAGCAACCTGCCATTGCGATCGGTGATGCTTGACGATTCTCAAGGGATCGTATCGCAGATGATGTTTGTAGAGCTTCGGGTCGGTCAGGCCATCACACCGATAGAACGCGATATCTCTGCTATGCAGATGGCGCAGGCCGAGCCGGTCGAGGGTTCCTCCAGCGAGCGACTCGCGCCGCCTGCCTGGATGTTCGACGATCTGCCGACCGGTTTTCAGCTGAACGTTCACCGCCGTCGGTCCGACAACGCAGCGGATGGCCCACTCGAGCATTTTATTTTTTCGGACGGACTGGCCACTGTTTCGGTCTACGTGCAGCCTGCCAGGCATGGCGTCGAGTTTGACGGGGTCTCTCAGCGGGGAGCAGCTAATGCCATAGGCCGCTCTGTTGACGAGCACGAGGTGATAGTGGTCGGCGAGGTACCGATCAAGACGCTACAGATGTTCGCCCAACATATTCGGGCTGCGAGGCCATGATCGAAGAGCGCGGACTGGTCTTGCGCGCCGATGGTGGTAGGGCGCAGATTGCCCCTGACCCTGATCGTTCCTGCGGTTCCTGTGCCGCCCAGGGCGGCTGCAGCACGAAATGGCTGACAGCCTTGTTCCCCAGACGCGAGCTGACATTTTTTGTCGACAACCGTATCGGCGCCCGCCCCGGCGACGCGGTTATCGTCGGGGTCGATGAACAACTGCTGCAGCGCAGTTCCCTGCTGCTCTACGCACTGCCTCTGGCGGGGCTGCTTGCTGGAGGAATGCTGGGTGAATCGGTGTTTTCAATGCTCGGGACACAACCGGAACTTGGCGGCATTCTGGGCGGTCTCACGGCCCTGATCGCTGCCTTGGCGTTTGTGCGTCGCCGATCCGCCACCCGTTCCGCAGGCGATCGTGACGGGGTGCGCCTGCTGCGCATAGTGCAACCGCCAGCATCGTATCCGCTCGGCGACCTCGGGTTGCCGCAGTCGCAATCACCTCATTTTAGGGATTAGGAATGCACGACATCATGAAAAACCGAACCCAATTCCAGACGCTCGGCTGGCTATTTGCGCTGTTGCTGGCGGCCGGTACGTCTCAGGCGGACAGGCTACCGGATTTCACGGAGCTCTCTGCGGCAAACAGCCCCGCGGTGGTCAATATCAGCACGCAGCAAAAAAGCGTGGTGCGGCGAAGCATGCCTAAGGATTTCAAGCTCCCGGATATCCCGGAGGGGTCGCCGTTCAACGAGTTGTTCAAGCACTTTTTTGGCGAAGGAGAGGGCGGGATCGAGGATTTCGGGGAGCGCGAGAGTCGATCACTCGGATCCGGTTTTGTGATTTCTCCAGACGGTTACATCCTGACCAATCATCACGTCGTGGCAGATGCCGACGAGATCCAGGTGCGTTTCAGTGATCGGCGCTTCTATGATGCCAAGGTCATAGGCTCGGACAAGGGCAGTGACGTCGCCTTGATCAAGATCGACGCAACCGACCTTCCGACCGTTAAGGTAGGCAAAAGTAGCGACCTCAAGGTCGGAGAATGGGTGCTCGCTATTGGCTCGCCATTCGGTTTTGACCACACCGTAACGGCGGGAATCGTCAGCGCGAAGGGACGCAGCCTGCCCAGCGAGAACTATGTGCCATTCATCCAGACTGACGTGGCGATCAATCCGGGCAACTCTGGGGGTCCGTTGATCAACCTCGACGGCGAGGTAATAGGTATCAATTCGCAGATTTATAGCCGCACCGGCGGTTTTATGGGGCTGTCCTTTGCCATCCCCATTGAGCTTGCGGTGAATGTCGCCGATCAACTCCGCGAGAACGGTAAGGTGGCACGCGGTTACCTTGGCGTGCTAATTCAGGATGTCGATCGAAACCTTGCCGAGTCCTTTGGACTTGATCAGCCACACGGCGCGTTGGTGTCACGGATCATGCCCGATTCGCCCGCAGAAAAGGCCGGTTTGCAGGTCGGCGACGTCATTCTGGCGTTCAACGACACGAAACTGCTGAACTCGAGCCAGCTGCCGCCTCTGGTAGGGACCACCCGTATCGATGAGAAGGCCACCTTGCGGGTCTTGCGTAACGGCAAGCAGCGCAATGTCGACGTCTTCGTCGGCCGGCTGGCGGATGACGAGCCCGAGGCACAGCAGATACCCGCGAAGGCCGAGCCCGCCCAGATCGAGCAGCTGGGGCTCGCGGTGATCGATATCCAGCCTGAAGTCCGTGAGGAGCTGGGCTTGGAGGAAAGCGGCGGTGCGCTGATCAGCGATATTTCACCGGGCGCTGCCCAGGATGCCGGTATTCGACGCGGCGACATCGTCCTGATGTTCGACGGCGTCGAGGTAAAGAATGCGGGGCACCTGCGTGAGCTGATCGAGTCTGCAGATGAGAAGCGCACTGTTGCGGTACTGGTGAGGCGCGGCGACAACCCGTTATTCATGGCGCTGCGCCTGCCAGGCTAGTCCGATTGTCGGATCTGGTGTGCTACTACCGCGATGGCTGCCACCTCTGTGAAGAGCTGGCGGCCTTGCTCTACCGCCGGTGGCCCGCGCAGGCGGAGCTCGTGGAGTGGCGTGATGTCGACCAGCGTGACGAATGGCGCGAGGCCTATGGTGCGTTGGTCCCGGTGCTGCTGGCCGGCACACAGACTATCTGCAAACTGGTGCCCGACCAAGAGCGTCTGGCGGAGTATTTCGGTGGCATGGTGAATCCGCTATAATCCAAGCGCGCGAGCGGCGGTTCGCAGCTAAAACGGAACTTTCCGTCGGAAAGTTCCGTTTTTTCGTACGCCCCGGCTCCCCTTGACGGACCTCCATGACCGATCTCAGCCACATCAGAAACTTTTCCATTATCGCGCATATCGACCATGGGAAATCGACCATCGCCGATCGCTTCATCCAGCTGTGCGGCGGCTTGAGCGAGCGCGAAATGGAAAACCAGGTGCTCGATTCCATGGACCTGGAGCGCGAGCGCGGGATCACCATCAAGGCCCAGTCGGTAACCCTGAACTACGTCGCCAAAAGCGGTGAGACCTACCAGCTCAACTTTATCGATACGCCGGGACACGTAGATTTCTCCTACGAAGTATCGCGCTCGCTGGCAGCCTGCGAGGGGGCGCTCCTGGTGGTCGATGCCGCGCAGGGCGTGGAGGCCCAGAGTGTCGCCAACTGCTACACCGCGATCGAGCAGGGCCTGGAGGTCTTGCCGGTCCTCAATAAGATCGATCTGCCGTCGGCAGAACCCGAGCGCGTGGTAACCGAGATCGAAGAGATCATCGGCATAGAGGCCGCTGACGCCCTGCACGTGAGCGCCAAGACCGGCCTGGGCATCCCAGATCTTCTGGAAGCGCTTGTTGCGCACATACCGCCCCCCCGTGGCGACGTCAATGCGCCACTCCAGGCGCTGATCATCGATTCGTGGTTCGACTCCTATGTCGGCGTCATTTCGCTGATCCGGGTAGTCAACGGCACCATCAGGCCCAAGGACAAGATGCGGGTCATGTCAACGGGACGCGTCTATCAGGTGGAGAAAGTGGGTGTATTTGCGCCCAAGCGCCTGGCAAAGAACGCGCTCGGTACCGGGGAGGTAGGGTTCGTCATCGCCGGCATCAAGGAGGTGGATGGTGCCCCGGTCGGTGACACATTGACCCTGGAAAACGACCGGGCCGCCAAGCCGCTGCCAGGCTTTCGTGCGGTGCACCCGCGCGTATTCGCGGGCCTCTATCCGGTTAGCTCCGACGACTACGATGCTTTTCGCGATGCGCTGCAGAAGCTCAAGCTCAACGATGCAGCCTTGCATTACGAACCGGAGACCTCGCAGGCACTTGGCTTCGGCTTTCGCTGTGGTTTCCTCGGAATGCTGCATATGGAGATCGTTCAGGAGCGGCTGGAGCGTGAGTACGATTTAGACCTGATAACGACCGCACCGACCGTTATCTATCAAGTCGAGACGAACGATGGCAGCGTCATACAGATCGACAACCCGGCCGCATTGCCGGATGCCGGCAAGTACCGGGAGATTCGCGAGCCCATCATTGAGGCCCACATCCTGGTGCCGCAGGGCCATTTGGGAAATGTCATAGGTCTGTGCGTCGAGAAGCGTGGCACGCAAAAGAACCTCCAGTATCTGGGCGGACAGGTTCAACTGGTCTACGAGTTGCCGATGAATGAAGTGGTACTCGATTTCTTCGACCGACTAAAGTCGGTCAGTCGCGGCTATGCCTCGTTCGAGTACGAATTTAAGCGCTTCGAGACCGCATCACTGGTAAAGCTCGACATCCTGATCAATGCCGAGCGGGTCGATGCATTGTCGCTGATTGTGCATCGCGACACGGCGGAGACGCGCGGCCGAGAGCTCACCGAGCGGATGAAGGAAATTATTCCGCGCCAGATGTTCGAGGTCGCCATCCAGGCGGCGATTGGCAGCAAGGTCATCGCCCGCTCAACCGTCAAGGCGTTGCGCAAGAACGTGACAGCGAAGTGCTACGGAGGTGATGTTACACGCAAACGCAAGCTTCTCGAGAAACAAAAAGCCGGGAAAAAGCGCATGAAGCAGGTCGGCAGAGTCGAAATTCCACAAGAGGCGTTTCTCGCCGTGCTGCAGGTAGGCAAGGATAATTGAGTAGTTTTACAGACACCGCACACGCGGTCTTTTCTGTCTAGGAAGTAGAATGCAAACAACCCTGATACTCGCCTTTTTTGCCCTGCTGATCTGGGTCGTCATGACCTTTGGCATCGAACCGGCGCTTGCCCTCGCGTCGGTCGTGAGCGGCACAGTCTGGTTGCTGTATCGGCTGATCAAGGGCAAGGGCCAGGACAAACTGCCCACGACTGTTGAGTACGCGCGTTCATTTTTTCCCATTTTCGTGATCGTGCTCTTGTTGCGCGCCTTCCTGGTAGAGCCGTTCCGTATCCCCTCGGGTTCGATGATGCCGACCCTGCTGGTGGGTGATTTTATCCTGGTCAACAAGTTCACCTACGGGCTCCGTCTACCGGTCACCAAGACCAAGCTGGTCGATTTGGGCGAGCCCGAGCGAGGCGATATCGTGGTCTTTCGCTGGCCGGTCAATCCGCGCCTCGATTACATCAAGCGGGTGGTCGGATTGCCGGGCGATCGTGTCCGGTATCAGAACAAGACACTGTTCATCAATGGCGAGCCGGTACCGATCGAGCCGATCGGCCAATACCGGCCGGAAGGTTCGGGAATGCGGGCGCTGGGCTCTGTCGAAGGCCGGGAGACCCTGGGTGACCGCGAGCATTCCGTGCTCATCAATCCGCTGGCACCGGATTTTAGCCCCTCCTGCGGCTTCCTGGGTTACCGCGAGGTCAGCGTGCCAGAGGGTCACTACCTTATGGTCGGGGACAACCGGGACGATAGCAACGATGGTCGCTGTTGGGGTTTCGTGCCCGAGCAGAATCTAGTGGGCAAGGCGTTCTTTATTTGGTTGAGCTGGGATTGGCAGCGCACTGGATTCCTCGGGCTCGGCCGAATAGGCTCGATAGCGGATTGAAAAAATAGCTTTTCAAGCTAGTTCGTGTATCTGCCGTTAAACTACTAATTGTCAGCGCAGGATCCAATTTCATGAACCCGAAAGCTCTGCTCAAGCAACAAACCGGTATGACGATGCTGTCCTGGCTCGTCGTGCTGGGTATCCTGGTATTTTTCATTCTGATCGGGATCAAGATGATTCCCACCTACGTCGAGAACTACTCGATCAAGCAGGTTCTCACGAATATGGAAAACGATCGTAAGGTGAGAAAGATGTCAGCCGGGGAAATGAAGAAATCCTTCATCAAGCGCCTGAAGATCAATAGCGTCTACGAATTCGACCGGGACTCGATCAAGCTCAAGAAAGAGAAGTTCGGTACCCGTTTCATCGTGGATTACGAGGTGCGTAAACCCGTTGCCGGCAATGTGTCTATCATGATGGTGTTTTCCGAGTCGGCGCTGATCCCGCCCCCATGAAGCGATTGCAGGAGCGCATCGCTTATGAATTCGACGACATAGGACTACTCGAAAGGGCCCTTACGCATCGCAGTCTCGGCGCCAAGAATAACGAGCGCCTGGAGTTTCTCGGCGACGCGATACTCGGCTTTGAAGTGGCCGATAATCTTTACGTCCATATGGCTGATGCCAGCGAGGGGCAGCTCAGTCGTATGCGCGCCCACATGGTCAAGCGGGAGACCCTGGCCCACATAGCCCGTGAGCTGCAATTGAGTAGCATTCTCAAATTGGGGCCTGGCGAGCTACGCAGTGGCGGCCAGACGCGCGATTCTATTCTCGCGGATGCCGTCGAGGCGATCATCGCCGCGGTCTACCTTGATGGCGGTATGGAGCAAGCGCGGGCCCTGGTGCGGCGATTATTGGGTGATCGGCTGACCGATCCAACGCCCGAGGCGCGAAAAAAGGACCCCAAGACCCGGTTGCAGGAGCTTCTGCAGGCGCTGGGAAAACCACTGCCCAGGTATGACGTAATCGACATCAGCGGAGATCAACACGATCAGATGTTCAGAGTGGTCTGCCGTACGGGGCTCACCGAAGATACCGAGGGCGAAGGTGCGAGCCGCCGCAGGGCCGAACAAGCTGCGGCGCGCGCCATGTTGCACCAGCTGGAGGGTGCCACCTCATGAGTTTTCACAGCGGGTATGCCGCCTTGGTCGGACGGCCGAACGTCGGCAAATCCACGCTGCTGAACTGCCTCATCGGCCAGAAGCTTGCCATTACCTCGCACAAGCCTCAGACCACGAGGCACCGTATTCTCGGCATCCTATCGCAGGACAGCGGGCAGGTCGTCTTCGTAGATACGCCGGGGATACACGATCGCGGCGACAAGGCGATGGGCCATTATCTGAATCGGACCGCATACAGCGCCCTGCTCGACGTCGATGTGATCGTTTTCGTGGTTCAGGCGCTGGCCTGGACCCGCGAAGATGAACGTGTACTCAGTGCGATCGGGAAAGCGGCCGTGCCGACCATCGCGGTGGTCAACAAGGTCGACCTCGTCGAACCCAAAGACCAGCTCCTGCCATTTCTGCAGGATCTCAGCGATCGCTACACCTTTGACGACATCGTACCGGTATCGGCGCTGCGCCAGGACAATACGCAGGCATTGATCCAGGCGGTCCTGCGCCGGCTGCCGGAGGGGGAGGCGGTCTTTCCCGATGACCAGATCACCGATCGTTCGCAACGTTTTTTCGCCGCAGAGCTGCTGCGGGAACAGATCACCCGGCGCTATCATCGCGAACTGCCGTATGCGGTGACCGTCGAGATCGAGCGCTTCGAGGAAGCCGACGGCCGCTACAGTATTGCTGCGCTAATCTGGGTAGAACGCGAAGGGCAGCGAGCAATTCTGCTCGGCAAGGATGGACAGGCGATGAAAGAAACGGCGACCGCTGCGCGCAAGGCAATGAACGACTTCTTCCAGACCCGTGTGCATCTGGAGGTCTGGATCAAAGTCAAAAAGAGTTGGTCAAGCGACGAGGCCAGCCTGGTCAAACTCGGTTATTCGGACTGACGGGTTGCAAGCTGCCAATCTGCAGGCTGCCTATATACTGCATGCTCGGCGCTATGGTGACAGCAGCCTGCTGATAGAACTTCTGGCGCGCAATAGCGGCCGTGTGGCATGTGTCGCCAAGGGGGCGCTGCGGGCAAGGCGCCGGCAGACGCCCGTACAGGCCTTCCAACCATTAGAGGTCGCATTAAGCGGGCGCGGCGAGGTGCTAACGTTGAGCAGGGCGGAATCTTGCGGTCATCTCCGACCCCTGACCGGGCGCAACCTGTACTGTGGTCTGTATTTGAATGAACTGGTGCAGCAGCTGACTGCGCGCCAAGATGCCTGTGTGGCACTGTTTGAGGACTATGGTTCGGCGATCCGGGGACTCAGCGAGCGCTTGCCCGCTGAACCTGTGCTGCGTCGATTCGAGGTGCAGATGCTTAGGCATCTTGGTATCGGCCTGCTGCTTGAACAGGACAGCCAGGGGCAGCCGCTTGAAGCAACCAACCGCTACACTTACGAGGTGCAGACGGGCGCCGTCCCGAGCGCGGGAAGCTCGGTTGGCACCGTGAGTGGGCGGACCTTGTTGGCGCTGAGGCAGGGCCAGTTTGACGAAACAGCGACATTGCGCGAGGCACGGCAGCTGATGCGCCGAATTCTCGATCATCATCTCGATGGCCGCCCGCTGCGCAGTAGGGAGTTGTTCCGTTGATGGCACGCAATCTGACTAATACCAAATCATCGATGAACCTGGCACCATGAACCGTTACGAAAGACTCCTTGGCGTGAATATCGACCACGTCGCGACGCTGCGACAGGCGCGGGGGACGCGTTTTCCAGAACCAATTCAGGCGGCCCTGGTGGCTGAGCAGGCAGGCGCAGATTCGATTACGCTGCACTTGCGGGAAGACAGACGCCATATTCAGGATCGCGATGTGGAGATGTTGTCTACGGTGTTGCAGACACGCATGAACCTGGAGATGGCGGCGACCCCCGAGATGCTGCGCATTGCGACACGAATCCGTCCTCGGGATTGTTGCCTGGTACCCGAAAAGCGCGAGGAACTCACGACCGAAGGCGGCCTGGATGTTGCCGGCGGGATCGCGTACCTGAAGGATTATTGCGCTGAATTGGCCGCTGCCGGTATACGCGTGTCGCTATTTATCGACGCTGACCCCGAGCAGTTGGAGGCCGCGGTGGAGACCGGCGTCCCGGTAATCGAACTCCACACCGGACACTACGCCGAGGCCCGTGACCCGATGACCAGAGAGCGGTCTTTGGGGCGAATCGCCAATGCGGTCAGTCAGGGGCTGCACCTGGGTCTGCAAGTCAATGCCGGACACGGACTGGACTATCACAACATCAAGGCAGTCGCCGCTATCGACGGGATTCTCGAATTCAATATCGGCCACGCCATCGTCAGCCGCGCGGTGTTTTCCAGTCTGTATGCCGCGGTGGCGGATATGAAGCGCCTGCTGCAACCGGCATGAATCAACTTGCCTGTGATCGACTGGTGCAATTTGCAGGCTAGCTGGCGAGGGCGATTATGCGCTGAGCTTCGCGATCTACGCGTTCGAGCAGAAGGCTGACCGTGGCCTCGTCCTCGAGCGTGATGGCCGGCTGAAGATCATTGAGGGCATGGTAGAGCGCGGGGACGCCGCACACGGCGGCCGCGCCGTGCAGGCGATGTGACAGCTGCCAAAGCTCCGGCCAGTCGCGCTCAGCCAGCTTGCCCCGAAGTCCCTCCATCGCCACGGGCAGTTCGGCGCGCAGCTCCTGAAACAATCTGCCCGCGATGTTTTCCGACCCTCCCGCGATGCGCAGCGCCTGCTGCTGATCGCGAATGGGCCAGGCATCCTGTGCCGATCCCGTTACGTTGGCGTTGAGGAACTTGCTGGGTGGCCCGCCGAGCAGCAGTTCGGCAACGATCGCGCGCAAATCCTCATCATTTACGGGCTTGATCAGATAGCGGTGAAGACCGGCCCGTGCGATATCACGCAGATTTCGCTCTGCCGCATCTGCGGTGAGGGCCACAATGGGCAATTCGGTTCCTGCATGCAGCGCCTGAATGCGCCGCGCCGCCTCGAGTCCGTTCATGCGCGGCATATGCACGTCCAGGAACGCCATGTCGATGGCATGCGCCTGCGCCATTGCCAAGGCCTCATGGCCGTCAGTCGCCGTCAGCACCTCAGCACCCATGTCGCGCAACAGATGGACAATCAGCTGTAGGTTGATTGGATGATCATCAGCCGCGAGGCAACATTTGTGCTCGAGCGGTTGTTCGCTATCGATACTGACCTCTCTCGGACCGTCGGACGACCGCATCAATGTGGAACTCTCCGCCGCGTTCATGCTGCGCAGGCAGCCAAGCACGCTTTCGCGCAGGTGCCGAATTTGCGGGGGTTTGCTCAGACAGTAGGTGGCGCCGTTTGCGACGAACCGGCCGAGCGTTTCCTCATCCGAGCTGGAAACCAGTGCGATCACCGGCAGCCGATGCTGCGTGACAATTCCGCGGATCGCGCTTCGACACACCTCCATTGCGGCATCGTTGCCGGCGCAGCCAACAGCCACCAAGGAATAGCGCGACATGTCCAGGTCGACGAGTTCCGCTAGATCGGCCCGGTCATCAACCGCCAGCCCGATGCTCGTTAGCGCGTTGTGCAGGGCAATGCGGGATTGTTCGTGACCCTCCACGAGCAGGCAGCGTTTGTTCAGGGGCTGCGCATACCGCGGCGCCGAGGCGTCGCTGCTTCGGTCGAGCATCAGAGTGACCCGGAATTCAGAGCCCTCGCCGAGACGGCTGGTCACGCTGATCTCGCCACCCATCGCCGTGGCCAGGGAATGGCAGATACTCAGGCCAAGCCCGGTGCCACCAAACAGCCGTTGAGTGGTCAATTGGCCCTGATCAAAGGCCAGAAACAGCCTTTTTTGTTCCCTGAGGGGGATACCGATACCGGTATCTTTGATGCTAAAGGTGATGGCGACACGGTGTTCGTCCTCTCCCTCGAGCATAGCGCGCAAGACCACCTCACCGCGTTCGGTAAACTTGACGGCATTGCCGAGGAGATTATTGAGTATCTGAACCACGCGGGTTTCATCGCCGACCAAATCATCGGGGACGTCGTTGTACACCAAAGCGGCGAGTTCGAGCTGTTTGGCATGTGCCTGAGGCGCCCACAGGCGGACCGCTGTCTCGACACATTCTCGCAGTTTCAATGGTTCGTGGGAGAGCGTGAGCTTGCCGGATTCGAGCTGGGAAAAGTCGAGAATGTCGTCGACGATGCGCAACAAGGAACGCGTGGAGCGCAGAATCGTGTCCAGAAATTCGCGTTGTTTTGCGTTCAGTTCGGTCTTTTCCAGCAGGCGCGTGAAACCGATGATGCCGTTCATCGGCGTCCGGATCTCGTGGCTCATATTGGCCAGGAACTCGGATTTCGCTCGGCTCGCCTGAATGGCACGTCGCCGGGCCAGATCGAGCTCTGCATTGCGGATCTCTACCACCTCCATGCTCTCGCGGGCCTCGCGCGTCGCCAGATCGATTCGCTCCTGAAAGGACTCTTGACCGGCCTCGAGATTCTCGGCCATGGCATTGAAGCTGGATTCCAGAGCGCCGATCTCGCCGCCAGAGATCTCGCGCACCCGAACGCTGAGTTCGCCATCCCGGACACTCTGCATCGCGCGCTTGATCGCATTCAACGGCCGCGACATCCGGTGCAGCCAGCCCGCGGCGGACAGCAGCGTCATCACTGTGCCGAGCAGCAGAATGAGCGAACCAATGACCGCGATTTCGACCTGTCCGGCGCCCAACCAGAGATAGAGGCCGATACCGGCAATAGCGCCCAGCATCGGCACCAAGGTATATAGATAGCCCCGGTAGAAGACGCTGCCGGCGGGGTAAAATCTGGAAAATATCCGCAAGTTATGGCTCCGTCGTTCAAGCTGGCGGATAGGCAATAGCCTGGTCAGGATACTACCTCGTTTTGGCGCGGTTGATTGAGTACACTGGCGCGATGGAGTTCCCGACCATTGAATCCTGTGTGGGCAACACCCCGCTAGTAAGGTTGCAGCGGCTGCCCGGGTCGACCAGCAATGTCATCCTCGCCAAACTGGAGGGCAACAACCCAGCCGGTTCGGTGAAGGATCGTGCGGCACTGTCGATGATCCGGCACGCTGAGGAGCGTGGCGAAATCAGGCCGGGCGATACCCTTATCGAGGCCACCAGCGGCAACACCGGCATTGCACTGGCAATGGCGGCTGCGATCCGCGGCTATCGTATGTTGTTGATCATGCCCGAGAACCTCAGCTTGGAGCGACGCGCCGCGATGCGTGCCTATGGCGCCGAGCTATTGTTGGTGACGCGGGCGGAGGGTATGGAGGGGGCCCGAGATCTGGCGCTGCAGATGGAACGCGATGGTCAGGGCAAGGTGCTCAATCAGTTCGCAAATCCGGATAACCCGCGGGCGCATTATGAGTCGACCGGTCCCGAGGTTTGGCGGGATACGCGGGGCACGCTGACCCACTTCGTTAGCGCGATGGGTACTACCGGGACCATCGTCGGCACGGCGCGTTATCTGCGCGAGCAGCGGCCTAGCCCTCAGATCATCGGGGTGCAGCCAGCTGAGGGGGCGTCTATCCCCGGTATCCGGCGCTGGCCGGCCGCCTATATCCCGCAGATCTTTGACGCCTCGCTGGTCGATCGCGAAATGGACGTCACCCAGGCCGAGGCAGAGGGTGTCACCCGCCGGCTGGCCGCCGAAGAGGGGATCTTCTCAGGGATCTCCTCCGGCGGCTCAATTGCGGCCGCGCTGCGGCTGTCGCAGGAGGTAGAGAATGCGATCATCGTCGCGATCGTCTGCGATCGTGGCGACCGCTATCTGTCTACCGGGGTGTTTCCTTCAGAATGAGGAAGTACTGACACGGGCCGTAAGGGTCCGGCAGCAGTATCGTAGTGATTCAACCCGAGGTGCATCGTCATGCGGTTCTCAGTATTCGCTATCTCTTCCGTGCCAGACACGCAGGCCGCACGGCATCTCTTCGGACTGCATGATCTGGATGAAAAATCGGTTTCCAAAGTCCTATTCCATCATCGCAAGCAACAGACCGGCTCCAGCGAGGTGCTACGTTGGGATCAGTGCGCCATCGCGAGTCTCACACTGATTCAACATGCTGGCGGCGATGTCCGGCTGAGTTCGATGAGTATTGCCTCGGCTAACGAGAGGGACATGCTCGACGCCTTTTATCAGGCGGCGCGGCACGTCAGTCACATGATCTCCTGGGACGGTGCACGCTATGGTCTGCCGCTGATCCATTTCCGCTCGCTCAGGCACGCCATCAGCCATCCGGAATATTGGCAGGCAGGCCGCGAACAAAGAGGTATCCACCTCGACCTACGGCACTGGCTATCGCCATCGAGCGATGACATGCCGGCGCTCGACGAGACTGCCCGCAGGCTGGGGTTGCCGGGTCTGCTGGAGACGACCGAGGACGCGGTGATAGAGGCCTGGCTCGACGGCCGGCCTGAGAGTGCGCAGGCCTTCAGCGAACTGAGTGCGCTCAACACCTATTTGCTCGCCTTACGGGTGTTCGGCGTCACGGGCGAGATAACCTGCCAGGATCAGGACCAGGCACAGAATCAGCTGCGGGAGCAACTCGGCCGCGGAGAAGGCCGACACCGGATCGAGTTCCTGAACGCCTGGAGCGCGCCGTAGATGGGGCGACGGCGACGGCGAGCGCGCCTGCCGGAAGGTGAGTTCGAGGCCCGGATCGACAGTATGGGACATGATGGTCGCGGGGTGGCGCGGATCGAGGGCAAGGCGACATTCATCCATGGGGCGCTGCCGGGCGAATCGGTGCTGTTTCGCTACACCAAGCGACGTCGTAGTCACGATGAGGGTCAGACGGTGGCGGTGGTCAGCGCCTCACCCGATCGGGTGGTGCCGCGCTGCGTGCACTACGGCGTCTGCGGTGGATGCAGTCTGCAACACATCAGCCCCGAAGCACAGATAGCGGCAAAGCAGGCGATATTGTTGGAGAATCTTCGCACCATTGGCAAGGTCCAACCGGCTGCCGTGTTGCCACCTATTGTGAATGATTTCCCCTGGGGATATCGACGCAAGGCTAGACTCGGGGTGAAGGAGGTCGTCCGTAAGGGAAAGGTGCTGGTCGGTTTTCGCGAGCGTGGCTCGAGTTTCGTTGCCGATCTGTCCCAGTGCCATGTGCTGCATCCCCGGGTTGGTGAACTGCTCCCTGCACTTAGCGCCCTTATCGGGTCATTGAGCATCAGTCAGCGCCTGCCGCAGATCGAGATGGCGATGGACGATGAGCAATGCGTGCTGATCCTGCGCATTCTGGAGCCGCTCAGCACGCAAGACGAGCACCGGCTCTCGGCGTTCCAGGCCGAACATGACATCGTCTTCTATCTGCAGCCCGGTGGACCGGATTCAGTGACGCCGTTGGGTGCCGACGTGGATCTGCAGAATCGGCTGCCGGCCTACTCGATCTCCCTGCATTTCGAGCCCAGCGATTTCACCCAAGTCAACAGCGACATCAATCGTAAGATGGTCGAGCGCGCAATGACGCTTCTCGATCCGCAGCGGAACGACCGCGTGCTCGACCTCTTCTGCGGGATAGGTAATTTCACGCTGCCGATCGCCCGGAATTGTGCTCAGGTGGTCGGTGTCGAGGCCGATCCCGGTCTGGTCGCGCGGGCGCGCGGCAATGCCGAGCGCAATGGACTGGTGAACAGCCTGTTCTATACCGCTGATCTGTACGCTGAATTGACGTCCGAGCCGTGGATGCAGCAGCGGTTCGACAAGGCCCTGTTGGATCCACCACGCAGCGGCGCGCTATCGGCGCTCGCATTGCTACCGAAGCTGGGAATCCGGCACATAGTCTATGTATCCTGTTCCCCAGGCACACTTGCACGCGACGCCGGCGAACTGGTCGACAAGCACGGTTATCGGTTGAGCCGCGCCGGTGTGATGGACATGTTTCCACATACGGCGCACGTCGAATCCATTGCATTGTTCGAGAGAGACTGACCATGGGCAAAGAAATCGAACGTAAATTTCTGCTGCGCTCCGATGCTTGGCGTGAAGAAGTCCGCGACAGCGTGCGGCTGGTGCAGGGTTATCTATCGCGCGGTGAGCGATCGGCGGTGAGGGTTCGCATCAAGGATGACTGTGCGGAGCTGAATATCAAACACACGCTGGACGGCATCAATCGCCTGGAGTTCGAGTATCAGATCCCCCTCGACGACGCCCGCGAGATCCTCGAGCGTGTCGCGTTGCGCCCGCTGATCGACAAGACCCGTTTTCACGTCGTCCACGGCAATCATCTCTGGGAGATTGATGAGTTTTACGCCGAGAATACCGGTCTGATTATCGCCGAGATCGAGCTCGAGGATGCCGACGAAGACTTCGACCGCCCGAGCTGGCTGGGTGAAGAGGTGTCACACGACAAACGCTACTACAACAGCAGTCTCAGCAAGCTCCCGTACCGCGAATGGTGAAAGCGGCGGGTTTTCTGCTGGCGCTGCTGCTCGCCGCCTGCCAACCGGCAGAGACCGACGTCATCGTGTTTGCCGTCGCTACGCCGCCCAGTGTGCTCGATCCGAGACTGGCCAGCGATGCAGCGTCTGAGCGCACCAACAACTTGCTGTACGAAAGGCTCGTCGCCCTTGACGACAACGGGCGCGCGCAGCCAGGTATGGCAACCTGGCAGCGCATGACGCCGACCCACTACCGGTTGACCCTGCGATCTGAGCGCGCTCGATTCTGGAACAACCGCCTTCCGGAGCCCGGCGATATCGTCGCCACTTATCGTAGTCTGCTCGATGGCGCATTGGGCTCGCCACACACCGGTGCGCTGGCGCACGTCGATACGGTCACGGCGGCCGGCGAGAACGCGGTGGATTTCCACCTGACGCGGCCAGATCCGGCCTTTCCAACACGCCTGACCATCGGCATCGTACCGGCAGAAGCGGTATCGGGCCGCAACCTGAGCCGTGAACCACTCGGTAGCGGTAGCTTCGTGTTCGTGGAGTGGCGTGAAGACGGCGGCCTGCTGCTGGAGCGCCGCCGAGATGGTCAACGCATCGCGCTGGTGCCGGTCGCGGACCCAACCATGCGAACCCTCAAGCTGATGCGCGGTGAGGCCCAGCTGCTGCAGAACGATCTGCCGTCGGAGTTGTATCGCTATCTGGCGGCTCAGCCTGATCTGAATCTGGATGAGCATGCCGGCACTACCTTTGCCTACCTCGGTTTCAATCTGGCCGACCCGACTCTGGCCAATCCGGATATCCGACTTGCCATCGCCCATGCCATCGATCGCCAGGCGATCATCGAACATCTTTTCGACGGACGCGCGGAACCGGCCGAGTCCGTGCTGCGCCCGCGACATTGGGCCGGTAACGCCGATCTCAAGGCACACCGCTATGACCCAGAGCTGGCGCGTGATTATTTGCGGCGAGCGGGGTATGACGCCACCAGACCACTGCACTTGAGCTACAAGACATCCACCGATGCGTTCCGACTGCGAATCGCGCATGTCCTGCAAAGCCAGCTCGACGACATTGGGATACGGCTGGAGATAGCCAGCTACGACTGGGGCACTTTCTTTGGCGACATAAAAAACGGAAGCTTCCAGATGTACAGTCTGGCCTGGGTCGGCGTAAACACCCCGGATATCCTGCGCTATGCGTTTCACAGCGATTCGACGCCTCCGGCCGGGGCCAATCGCGGACGCTACGCCTCGCCGGAGGTCGACGCATTGATCGAACGCGCCGAGATGGCCGAACCAGATGAGGCATCGGCGCTGTATGCCGAGGTGCAGCGCAGAGTTCATCGAGATCTGGTCTATGTGCCACTTTGGTACGAATCGAATGTGGTCGCCAGCCGCGGACTGCGTGGTTACCGACCGACACATGATGGCAGCTACCTGGCGCTCAACGCGGTTAGGATCAACGATGATTAGCCTGCATATCTCACCGATTTCCTGTTGCGGCTCCCGATACCCCCGCCCTGACAGGGCGTCCTCGTTACGAAACACGGTGAGATATGCAGGCTAGCCGACTCCGGGTCGATATCGGGCGACAGTCGCTCACCCTCGAAGCGGATGGCCGCGTGCTAAAGACGTGGCCGGTCTCGACGGCCCGCAATGGCCCGGGCGAGCGTATCGATTCCGGGTGCACGCCACGCGGCATACACCGAATAAGGATCAAGGTCGGCGCCGAATGTCCGCTGAACACCGTATTTGTCGGGCGTCGGCCGACTGGGGAGATCTACAGCCGGGCGTTGGAAGCGAGCTACCCAGAGCGGGACTGGATACTGACCCGTATCCTCTGGTTGACCGGGGTTGAACCCGGGTTCAACCGCGGTGGCGACTGCGATACGCTGCGACGATTCGTTTATCTGCACGGCTGTCCAGACGCAGAGCCGATGGGCGTCCCAGCGTCACATGGCTGCATCCGCATGCGAAACGCCGATATTGTCGATCTATTCGATCGCGTCGACGTCGGTACCATGGTTGTGATCGAAGGGCCCGATAGGACAACGGATGCGGACGCTGGCTGAGCAACTCATCGACACCCTTGTGGTGTTGTTTGGGGTCAGCACGCTGGTCTTTCTGCTACTGGTATTGATTCCCGGTGACCCGGTCGATGTCGTGCTCGGCGAATCCGCCCAGGCTGCCGACCGCGCGGCAATGCGGGCCTCCCTAGGGCTCGATCGACCGCTGAGCGAGCGCTGGCTGGATTTCTATGCCGATCTGGCGAGCGGTGACTTGGGTGCGTCTCTGATCCGTCGCCAGCCGGTTGCCGAGCTGATAATGCAGCGGCTGCCGGCGACGCTGCAGCTGGCCGCTGCCGCCTTCCTCATTGTGGTGTTAATTGCCCTACCACTGGGTACCCTTGCGGCTCGGCACCGCGGCCGCTGGCCAGATCGGCTGGCACAGACTTTCGCCCTGTTTGGATTGTCCATTCCCAACTTTTGGCTCGGTCCGCTGCTGGTACTGCTGTTCTCTGTGCAGCTCGGCTGGACGCCCGTGAGCGGCAACCTCGAACCGGGAAGCTTGATTCTGCCGGCGATCACCCTGGGCCTTTCGATGGCTGCCATCACTACCCGTATGATGCGCAGCAGCCTGCTGGAGATTGAATCTCAGCCCTTTCTACGCACCGCCCGATGCAAGGGGCTGAGTGAAGCCGCAGTGCTGCTCCGCCACAGTCTGCCGAACGCAATGCTGCCGGTGGTTACCGTGCTCGGCATGCAGCTCGGCAGCCTGCTCGCCGGTGCGGTCATCACGGAGGTAGTGTTTGCCTGGCCGGGCATTGGTTCATTGTTGATCGAGGCCATCCGGCAGCGTGACTATCCAGTGGTGCAGGGCGTTGTGCTTTGCATCGCATTCGGCTATGTGCTGACCAATCGGCTGGCGGACCTGTTCGCTCGTGGATGGATCCGCGCGTCCGCGAGGCCAACTGATGCGGGTCTCGGCGATTATCCTGGGCATCTGGGTGATCATGGCGCTGGGCGGCAATCTTGGGTCGCTTGAGCCGAATCGAGTCGTGTTGGAAGAGATCTTCACGTTGCCGTCCGCGACGCATTGGCTGGGTACCGATGAGCTTGGGCGCCCGGTGTTCGACCGGCTGCTCGCCGGGGCCAGCGTCTCATTACTGGTGGCCGTGGTATCCGTGACGGTGTCGGCGACGATCGGGATCGCGGTCGGTCTCATTGCCGGTTACGTCGGCGGCCTGGCGGATCGGCTGATCAGTCGTCTGATCGAGGTATTTTTGGCTTTTCCGGGCATGCTGTTGGCGATCGCCATGGCGGCGATGATTGGGCCAGGCATGGATAATGTGATAATCGCGCTCAGTCGGCATGGGCTGGGTCGGATATGCGCGACTGGTTCGCGTACAGGTGCTGGCGCTGCGCCAGCGTGACCATGTGCTCGCGGCAACCGCACTGGGTCGCACCGCGCCGGTGATCATGCGGCGACACCTGTTGCCGCTGGTGATGGCCCCGGTGTGGGTCGAGGCGAGCTTCGGCCTGGCCGGGGCGGTGGTTGCGGAGGCGGGCTTGTCGTTCCTGGGTCTCGGGGTCCAGCCGCCGGAAGCGTCCTGGGGCGGCATGATCCGTGACGGCGTGCGCTACCTGCTGGTGGCGCCGCATCTGGTGCTGGCGCCGGGCATAGCATTGTTTCTGGTGGTATTGGCGGCCAACCTGTTCGGCGATCGCTGCGTGATCGCCTCGATGTCACTTTACATAATAGGCCGTGAAATACAGGTCCTTGACGATCGGGTCTGGCCCGTCAATGATTCCAACTGCTCTTTACCGCGCCCAACGCCGCCTTGCGCAGGGACTCTTTGCCATCACGGGTCTTCAAGGTGTTTTCCGTCTTGGCCGGCCAACAGCATTAGAATTCATGGCGTAATGCGGCGGCATGCAGTTCGACGAGCGGCAGCTCGCCGCCTGCTCGGTCATCAACTGGATGTCACAGCGGATATACTTCGGTCCGCCGCTGAGGTTGCTGACAAACGAGGGCTTCAACGGGAAATAGGCGATATCGATCTCCGCCGCTTCGTCCGCGGCGAAAGCCGATAGACAGGTAGCCGCCGACAGCGCTGCCAGGCACTGCAGAATAAGCCGCAAGGAAAACAAACTTTTCATACCGAGCTCAATTCGATGTTGAATCTTCCAGTTCATCGGCAATTGGCCTGCAAATTTGACCGATTTCCGGCTGCGAGCGCCGATATGTTCGTCCTAACGGGGCGTACTCGCTACACCCGGTTCGACGTGGTGTCGGCTACGCCTTCACCGTCTTTCACTGCGTGCGCCCCGCCATGGCGGCGTTTCGACACCCTCGCGACGAAAAACGGTGAGATTTGCAGGCTGAGCGAGCTGTGATGCTGCACGGACCGGTAATTACCGATATGCAGGTACCGAGTTGACAACGGACCAAGAGCTGCTGCTGCATCCGGCGATCGGCGGCATCATCTTGTTCACGCGCAATTTCGAGTCGCCACAGCAGATATATCGACTGATCCAGCAGATACATGAGCTGCAGATCCCCGCATCTTTTGGTGGCTGTCGATCAGGAGGGCGGGCGTGTCCAGACGGTTTCGTGAAGGCTTCACCCTGCTGCCGGCAGCGGCCTGCTACGCGGCTAGCTGCAATGGCGAACTGCCTGCGCGAACGGCGTGCAGCCGCGACCTGGGTTGGCTGATGGCCGCGGAACTTCGGGCCGTCGGCGATGGATTTCAGTTTTGCCCCCGTATTGGATCTGGACTTCGGGGTCAGCGCGTAATCGGTGACCGTGCTTTCGCCTCAGTCCGCCGACAGGTCGCGCAAATCGCAGCTGCCTGGATGTTCGGTGCCCGCGAGGCAGGCATGATCAGCGTCGGCAAACATTTTCCCGGGCATGGCGCCGTAACCGCCGATTCGCATCTGGCGTCGCCGATCGATGAGCGCGATCTGAATCGCTGAACCATGATCTGCGGCCCTTTCGCCATTGATCGATAACGGTCTCGAAGCGATCATGCCCGCTCATGTCATCTACTCGACCTGCGATCAGCGGCCTGCAGGTTTTTCTCATTACTGGCTCAAAACGATATTGCGCAGCAACTGCATTTTTCCGGCGCGATCTTCAGTGATGATCTGAGCATGGCCGCCGCTGAAGCTGGAGGATGTTACGCCGATCGGGCGCACGCAGCGCTTGAGGCTGGTTGCGATATGGTTGTTGTCTGCAACAATCCAGCAGGCACACACGAGGTATTGGAAGCCTTCCGCGATCATCAGGATCCGGTTGCACAATCACGACTCGCGCGACTGCATGGCCGACCGGCGCAGACATTCGAGCGGCTGACCAAAACGCCCCGATGGCACAGCGCGGTTGAAACAGCCGCACGGTTGACGGCAGAAACGACCTCGACATGGATTTGGAAGAACCTTTATGAAACCCAACGGCAAGAGGCACGCAAAATCATGGAGAAAGCAGACTGCCTTTACACCATGAATGACGTAACGGCGGCCGTTTTCGACTGACTTGCCAACGCGATCAACCGTGATCTGCACGACCGCGAGTTGGTGGTGCTATGCATCATGAATGGCGGGCTCGTACCTAACCGGCCTGCTGTTGCATCGACTACGCATGCCACTGCGCGTCGATTATCTTCACGCGACCCGTTACCGCGAACAGCTGAGCGGTGAGAAACTGCACTGGCGGGTCGAACCAACGCAACGAATTGTCTGGACGCGACGTCCTGCTCATCGACGACATTCTTGACGAAGGCTACACGCTCGACGCCATTATCGATTTCTGCAAAAACCAATCGGCCAGCAGCGTGAGTGCCGCGGTCTTAGTGCAAAAGGAACACGATCGAGGCGTTCGGCCGCCGGTTAGCTATATTGGACTGAACGTGCCGGATCGCTATGTGTTTGGTTCCGGCATGGACTACAAGGGTTATTGGCGCAATGCAGCAGGCATCTACGCGGTGGCCGATCAATGAAGACCGGGGATCGGCATTATTGGTGGGTCCGGGCTTACCCGCCTCGACGCGTTAAGAGTCGAACGCCAAGAGATCATCACCACTCCGTATGGCGACCCATCCGCACCGCTGACCTTGGCGAATTTGATGGCAGTCCCGTGGTGTTTTTACCCCGACATGGCGGAGCACACACGATTCCGCCGCATCGGGTGAACTATCGTGCCAATCTCTGGGCACTTAAGCATGCCGGGGTAGAGAATATTATTGGCATGGCGGCGGTGGGTGGCATCACCGACTTGATGCCGCCGGGCGTTCTGTGCATCCCGGATCAGGTGATCGACTACACCTGGGGCCGAGAACACACCTTGTTCGCGGACGACCTCGACTCCGTCACGCACATCGATTTCTCTGAGCCCTATTGCACGGCCCTGCGCGCAGGATCTATGCGGGCCGGCAGGCGAGTCGGCGTGACGGGCATGGTGGTGGCATCTATGGCGCGACCCAGGGACCGCGGCTGGAATCGGCGGCCGAGATCCGCCGCATGGAGGCCGACGGCTGCGACATCGTCGGGATGACCGGTATGCCGGAGGACCTCACTGGCCCGCGAATTTGCCCTCTGTTACTCCAGCCTCGCGCTCAGCGTCAACTGGGCGGCCGGCAAGAACGATGGTCCGATCACGATGGCCGAGATCGAGAGTCACCTCGATGAGGGCATGGCCGCCGCCCTCAAGGTACTGGCAGCAGCGGCCAGCGGATGACCCGATGGGCCGAGGAAGCGACACCCGTGATATGAAGATGGAGACAGGCAGACCTGACTATTCGCTGGTATCGGATCCCAGGGCCTGGTGGCTGCTGGCCGCGTCTGCCGCGACTCTCGAGATCACCGCACTCTGGTTTCAGTACGGGATGGGCCTGGACCCCTGTGTGATGTGTGTCTATGAACGCCTCGCCGTATTCGGACTGTTTTTTGCCGGACTGATCGGGGCCCTCGGCCCGAAACGGGCAATCCTGCGCTGGCCGGGCTACATGGTCTGGGCGCTGAGTGCCGGATGGGGTCTGCTGCTTGCCCTCGAACATGTCGGGTTTCAGAGCGACGAAACGGGGACCTTGAGCTGCAGCTTTCTGCCGAATTTTCCCAGCTGGCTGAAACTCGAGGAATGGCTGCCCACCCTCTTCCTACCCACCGGCTATTGCGATGACGTGCAGTGGCAATGGCTGGGCGTGACCATGGCCGAGTGGATGGTTGTGGTGTTCGCCATCTACCTGGTGATACTGCTGGGTGTCCTGGCGATCGAGGTGCAGCGGCTGCGTTCGGCCTGAGGGGTTTTCCGGCTCTCGCCGCCGGATGGAAAACAGTCGCCGATTGGATTACCGTGCAGATGTCCCGCTCAGCTACTACCGGGAGACCAGCCTGTATGGCTCACCGATTTCCTACTGCGCGGCCCGATACCCTCGCCGTGACGGGCCGTACTCGCTCCGGCCGGCTCGACGTAGTGTCAGCTGCGCCTTCGCCGTCCTCCACTGCGTGCGCCCCGTCACAGCGGGGTCTCGAGTCGCTCCCGACAAAAAACGGTGAGCCATTTGGGCTGGCCCCGAAACGCACTGTATTTGGATCGCTCTGGCTGGCGGGCCTGCTGCTGATCGGGGCATTGCCGACTACCCAGGCAGAAACTCTCTATCGCTGGGTGGATGGGGCAGGGCAGCTGCACTTCAGTGATATGCCGCCGCCCGATGATGCCACACAGGCGGAAGAACTGCGGACACCCGCATTCACCCCGCCACAGATGACGCCCGTCGATGACCCCTACTCAATCCTCAACCAGGTGCGGCGCCTCGAGGCGCAGCGCGAGCAATTGGCGCGTGAACGCCTCGCAAGACAGCAGCTGCAGCAGCAGTATGAGCTGCGCAGGCGCGAGCTCGAGGGGTATCCGCAGGCCGTGGACAACAACCAAGTTTGGGGATCGGTGTATGCCTATCCTCGACCGCCCTTTGCCGGCCATCCGGGCCTCAGACCCGGCCGGCCCGGTCACCGCCCCGGCGCACCCAGTCTCTGGCAGCCCGATCATCCGGCCTTCCGGCCGTATGCGCCGCCGCGGCAGCAGCATCGCCCGAGGCCTCGCTCCTGGGGAGCGGATGCAATGAACTAGGATGCTAGCCGTACCCGACAGCACCATCCAGCAGACCCTGCAGCGGGTCTATGGCTATGGCGACTTCCGCCCACCGCAGCAAACCATCATTGAGGACCTCATCGCCGGCAATGATGCCTTTGTGTTAATGCCGACCGGCGGCGGCAAGTCCCTGTGTTACCAAATACCGGCGCTGCACCGGCCCGGTGTCGGGATCGTGGTCTCACCGCTGATCTCGCTGATGAAGGACCAGGTGGACGCGCTGAATGCCAATGGCGTTGCGGCCGCCTATTACAATTCAAGCCAGGGTTCTGACGCCGCGCGTCAGGTGCTTGGCCGGCTGCACGAGCATGCGCTCGACCTGCTCTATATCAGTCCGGAGAGACTGATTACGGGGGGTTTCCTGGATCGACTGTCGGACATCGATATCGCCCTGTTCGCTATCGACGAGGCGCACTGCGTTTCGCAATGGGGGCACGATTTCCGGCCCGAGTATGCAGCACTCGGCAGTCTGCGCGAGCGGTTTCCGGAGGTTCCACTGGTGGCCCTCACCGCGACCGCCGATGCGCAGACGCGCGGCGATATCGTGGGGGTATTGAATCTGGGACATGCGAAACAGCATATCGCCGGTTTCGATCGTCCGAACATCCGCTATACGGTGCTGGAAAAGCATAAGCCCTTCGAGCAGCTGCTGCGCTTTCTCGACGGCCGGCAGGACCAGGCGGGAATCGTCTATGCGCTGTCACGCAGGAAGGTGGAGGAGATAGCGGCAAGGCTGTGTGGGCAGGGTGTCCGCGCCGCTGCCTTACCATGCCGGCCTTCCGGCCGCGCAGCGCGAACGCGTACAGGAGCAGTTCCTGCGGGATGAACTGTCAGGTGGTCGTCGCTACCGTCGCCTTCGGCATGGGCATCGACAAGCCCAATGTGCGATTCGTGGTGCACTACGACCTGCCCAAGCACATCGAGGGCTACTATCAGGAGACCGGTCGTGCCGGGCGGGACGGTTTGCCGTCGGAGGCACTATTGCTATACGGCGCACAGGACGTGGTAACCGCACGGCGGCTTGATCGACAACAACCAGAATCCCGAGCAGCAGCGCATCGAGATCCACAAGCTCAACGCCATGGTGGCGCTGGCCGAGGCCGTGACCTGCCGGCGCCGGGTGCTGCTCGGTTATTTCGGTGACCGTCTGGCAACAGGACTGCGGTAATTGCGATGTCTGCACCGATCCGCCGGAACAGTTCGACGCCACGGTCGACGCCCACAAGGCGCTGTCCTGCGTCTACCGTGTCGGGCAGCGTTTCGGCATCACGCACGTGATCGCCGTGTTGCGCGGCGCCGACACCGAACGTATCCGCACACTGCGGCCATACCGGCTGTCGACCTACGGCATCGGCAGCGACAGAAGCGAGCAGGAATGGACCTCGATCATGCGCCAGCTGATTCACCACGGTCTAGCTGCGAACAGGACATTGCGAACTACTCGGTGCTCAAGCTGACTGCTGCCGCGCGCCCGCTGTTGCGCGGCGAGACCGGCCTGCAGCTGGCCAGACCGCGCAGTCAGGAGCAGGCAAGAAAGACCAAGCGGCCGAAGGTACCGACGACCCGGCGTTCCTATGACGAGGCATTGTTCGACGAACTTACGCCGCCTGCGCAAACAGCTGGCCGATCGCAGAGGGAAAGCCGCCCTACATGGTCTTCGGCGACGCCACCCTAATGCAGATGGCGCGCGACAAACCCACCACGAGCAGGACCTGCTGGCGCATCAGCGGCGTGGGCCAGCACAAGCTGGAGAAGTACGGTGACGATTTCCTGGATGCCATTGCGGTTCACTGCCTAGGAAAAAACGAGCAGGGCGCATGATGCAAACGAACCTGTGCAGGAGCCTTGCCGCGGAATGCTATAGTCGTCCAGTGCGCTATCGGCTCGGTCCGACCAGGCGAAAATACAACTAAAACGGAGGCCCCCATGGCCAATATCGATGCGATGAAAATACTCGGCAGCCTGCTCAACAGCGGGGCGCTGTCGCGCGGCTCTGCGTCCAACATCCTAGGTTCCGTCATTGGTGCCATGACAGGTGGCGGGCAGACCAGTGGTGCCGCACCAGCCAGCGGTGCCGCACCAACCAGCGGCGGCGGCCTGAGCGATCTTGTCGGCGGCATGCTCGGTGGTGGACCGCAGGGCCAGGGCGGCGGTCTCGGTGGCCTGCTCGGCGGCCTCCTCGGAGGGAGTCGCCAGGCAACCGGGGCGACGGGCGGGGGCGGCGGCCTGGGCGATCTGCTGGGCATGGCAATGCAACAGTTTGGCGGCGCACAGCAGGGTGCGTCGGCCCAGGGTGCAGCGCGCGTCAACATGCCGCAGGGCGTCAGTCATGAACAAGCGGAACAGCAGGCCGAAGTGCTGGTCCGCGCGATGATCAATGCCGCAAAGTCCGATGGAAAGATCGACGCCGCTGAGCAGCAGAAGATCATCGAGCGCCTCGGCGACGTCACGCCGGATGAGATCGCCTTCGTACGGCACGAGTTCGAGACGCCGCTCGACGCGCAGGGCTTCGTTCGCAGCGTCCCCAAAGGCATGGAGCAGGAGGTCTACGTGGTCTCGCTGATGGCAATCGATCTCGACCACAATGCGGAGGCAAAGTACCTGCACGAACTCGCCCAAGGATTCGGTATGCGCCCGGAGGCCTGCAATCAGATCCACCAGCAGCTCGGCGCACCGGCACTGTACCGCTGACACCGCGCGATCATGGCGGCAGGCGGCCCGGCCCTGGACCAGCGCAGCTTCGACTACATCATCGTCGGCGCTGGTTCGGCCGGTTGCGTGCTCGCCAACCGGCTGTCGGCCGAATCCCGGCACCCGGTACTGCTGCTCGAGGCCGGCGGCAAGGACAACTATTTCTGGATCCATATCCCTGTCGGCTACCTCTACACCATCGGCAATCCGCGCACCGACTGGTGCTTCAAGACCGGCCCGGAGCCGCGGCCTGAACGGTCGCGCGCTGCAACTATCCGCGCGGCAGGGTCCTGGGCGGCTGCTCTTCGATCAACGGCATGATCTACATGCGCGGTCAGCCGCGCGACTATGACGAATGGCGCGAGCCTGGGCAACCCCGGATGGGGCTGGGAGAGCGTACTGCCGCTACTTCAAGCGCCAGCGAGGACTATGTCCACGGCGCCGACGACATGCATGGCGACCGGCGGCGAGTGGCGGGTCGAAGAACAGCGGCTGTACTGGGAGATCCTCGACGCTTCGCGCGAGGCGGCCGAGAGCCGGCATCCCCAAGATCGACGACTTCAATCGCGGCGACAACGACGGCTGCGGCTATTTCCAGGTAAACCAGCGGCGCGGCGGGCGCTAGAACACCCATAGGCGTTCATCGAACCCGGCGCCATCGCGCGAACCTGACGTATTCACCCACGCCCAGGCGCAGCGGATATGGCTCACCGCCGAGGAGGCCGGCCGCGGCGAGTCGGCGTGCACTGTGCGGCTGCCGGCGCAGCGCCGCTGCAATACAACGCACGGCGGGCGAGGTCATTCTGTGCGCCGGCTCGATCGGTTCTCCGCAGCTCCTGCAGTTATCAGGTATCGGTCCCGGGCGACCTGCTGCAAGCCCATGGCATCGCCGTGCGCAAGGAGCTCCCGGGGGTCGGGGCCAACCTGCAGGACCACCTGCAGATCCGCACGGTCTATAAGGTCCGCGATGCGGTCACCCTGAACCAGCGCGCCAACAGCCTGTTCGGCAAGGCGATGATGGGGCTCGAATACTTGCTGTTCCGCACCGGGCCGCTGACCATGGCGCCCCAGTCAGCTGGGTGCCTTCGCCTACAGTGACCCAAGCCGTGCCACGCCCAATATCGAGTGGCACGTCCAGCCGCTGAGCCTCGACAAGTTCGGCGACCCGCTGCACCCGTTTCCGGCAATCACCCCCTCGGTGTGCAATCTGCGTCCGACCAGCCGTGGCCATGTGCGGATACAAAGCCCGCGGCAGGACACGCATCCTGAGATCCGTCTAAACTACCTGTCGACCGCCGAGGACCAGCGGGTCGCGGTAGATGCGCTGCGCTTCACCCGTCGCATCATGGCGGCGCGCGCACTGCAGAAGTACAGCCCGACCGAATGGAAGCCGGGCAGGGACATCGCTGAAGACCTCGATCTTCTCCAGGCCGCCGGTGACCTGGGGACTACCATCTTCCATCCTGTGGGTACCTGCAAGATGGGCAAAGACCCCATGGCCGTGGTCGACCATCGGCTGCGCGTGCATGGGGTGCGGGGACTGCGCGTGGTCGACGCCTCGATCATGCCGACCCTGACGTCCGGAAACACCAATGCCCCGACCATTATGATTGCAGAGAAGGCGGCGGGCATGATCTGCGAGGACGGGCGTTGATGACCCCGGCGTCAACATCCGCCGCCATCGGCGGATGCATGACGGGACAGCTCGAAACTGAATGACGTACCCTGCGCCAAGCGACTGCTCACGACAATGGCCGTGCGGTGCAGGTCGAGGATGCGCTTTACGATGGCAAGTCCCAGGCCGGTCGACTCCGGGCCTGACGGCGATGCCGGTGGCGCATGAAAGTAGCGGTCGAATATTCTTGGCAGTGCCTCCTCGGTGATGCCGGCACCGGTATCCGATACGGTCACCCGGACCCCCTCGTCATAGCCATCCAGCGATATCGTGACCCGGCCGTGTTCCGGCGTATGGCGCAGGCCATTCTCGATCAGATTCTCGAACACTCGTTCGATCAGTCGGATATCCGCATACACGGCACTGTTCTGGCCGTGCATCTCGACGACCAGTGAAACCGATTTGCGCTCCGCGGCCAATCGAAACTCCTGGGTGATATCGGCCACCAGCTCCGCTAGAGAGAATTCGTCCAACTGTGGCTTGATGGCATTCGAGTCGAGTCTGGCCAGCTCGAACAGATCGGTAATCAATCGGCCCAGGCGTGTGCCGTGACTGCGCGCGATCTGCAGATACTCCCTACGCTGCTCCGCTGTGATCTCTCTGTCCTTCAACAACAGCGTCTCGATATAGCCCTGCATGGTCGTCAGGGGTGTGCGCAGATCGTGTGAGATATGACTGACCAGCTCGCGACGCATCTGATCCGTCTCTCGGATCTGATCGACCTGCTCTTTGATGCGCGCCTGCATCGCATCGAACGCCAGGGCGAGCTGCGTAATCTCGTCCTGGCGCCTGTGTGCCTCGGATGGAGGACTCCCCATCGCACCGTGATGGAAGGCATTCACGTTCGCGGTCAGCCTTCTCAACCGGCGACTCAGGCGCCCGAAGATGAGCAGGGCACTGCCCAAACCGAAGATCAGGCAGCCGATCACCGCCAGCGTCGTAAGCCGCAGGACCTCGCTGGACTCCGCGGAGGTGGCAATCTGCTCGTATTTCTGGCCGCTCAGGACGACATAGACATAGCCCTCCAGTCGATCGCCGGTCTTGATCTCGGCAACCGTGAAAATCTTTTTTCCTGCGGATGTGCGCGGGTCATCGCCCAGCAGGGGCAGGCGGGTGGTCGAGGCGAGGAAACGTTGGATAGGCGGCAGCCCGACGTGTCGCCGACGCAGGGCGCCGTCCCCGAGGTCATGGCTCAAGATACGACCCGTGGGGTCGAGCAGATAGACCTCCACCGATGGGTTCACGATCATGGCCTGGTGGGCGAGTGCCTGCAGCGCAACGGCATTGACCTTGCCGTTCTCGATCAACGGCGCCTCACCGGCGACATACATCGCGACCGGCGTGTTAAGGCGCTGCGTGACCTCCTGGTAGTACATGTCGCTGGAATAGCGGGTCAGCAAGACGAGCGCCACGCCGATCAACAGGAACAACAGCACCAACGCGGCGGAGAGCTTAATTGAGAGCGTGTTGAACATCTTGCGGCCGTCGGCGGAGAAGGGTAGCGTCTCCAAACCGATAGCCGACGCCCCAGACCGTGACAATAAAACGCGGATGGGGAGGGTCTTTCTCGATCTTCGAACGCAGGCGATTGATGTGTGAGTTGACGGTGTGTTCATAACCGTCGTGGCCATAGCCCCAAACCTGATCGAGCAGTTGGGCCCGCGTGTAGACTCGCCCCGAGTGCCTGGCAAAATGCACCAGCAGATCAAATTCTCGTGCAGTCAACTCGACGAGTTGGCCATCGACATCGACCTGCCGCGTATCGAGGTCGATGGAGAGTCCCTCGTGTTGGATGACGGACGACGCGGTCGTACCCTGATGCTCCTGCAATGCGGCACAGCGTCGGAAGATCGCACGCACCCTTGCGATCAGTTCCTGCAGGCTGAAGGGTTTGGTCACATAGTCGTCGGCCCCGATATCCAGTCCGAGTATGCGGTCGGCCTCTGCCGCCTTGGCGGTGAGCATCAGCACTGGCGTGTAGTGCATGCCTTCACGAAGCCTTCGACAGATCTCAAGGCCGCCGATACCGGGTAGGCCGAGGTCGAGGATGATCAGGTTCCAGCAGCGCGCCTCGGCGACGCTGAGGGCGTCGTGCCCGTTGTTCGCAATCACGACCTCATTGCAAAACTCTGATAGATGCAGCTTGAGAAGCTGCGCAATGTCGCGTTCGTCTTCAACGACGAGGACCGATTTCCTATCCACACCCAGCCCCTCCACAGATGCAGGACAATGGGTTAGACCGGTCATCGCGGGGAGATATTTCGACCGGCGTCGCGCCGGTCACGGGGTTGGTTCGCGCAGGCAGACGGCGTGACCTTGTGCGCCGCCCCCCTGAGGCCGCTCCGAACAGCGCCGATCAGGCCATGGCCTATCCAAGCCTTTAGCAGGGAGGCTGCCCGCAGCGGCACCGCCTCGGCAGCGATAAAGGCGGTGAGTCGTCCGCAGACCTCGCCAAAACTGCCACCGTCACAGAGACAGTCGAACGCCGCACACTCGTCTAGCTCCAGTGAGCGAAAGCGGGTGGTCAGCTGCTCGCGCCACACCAGCCAGGGTACTGCCACACCTTCGGTCGCGGTGACCGATGTCGGCTGTTCGGCGGTCAGGCTCGTCCACATGCCCGCTGTGTTCCAGCGCATATCGAGGCGCTGCACGGAGGGATGGATGGCGACGGCCATGTCGGGCCAGTCGGGCGGTGCAATTTTGGCCATGTCGCGAATCGTGGCAACCGGGTCGTCTGGGGCATCGAAGGCCTCGCCCAGGGCCCACTCGAAGCGGGCAAGTTCCGCCAGCCACGGCAGTCGGCGATATGCCGGCTCGTCGGCGATGAACTCCGCTAGCCGAGCGCCGAAATCACGCAGGCTGGCGGAATGGGACGGATGCGCCTCCAGGTAGGCCTGGGCGAGTCGGTCGAAGGCCTCGTCGCCGATCGACCTGTGCAGCGCCGGATAGTCGCTGGCCAGGGCCTCCTTGAGCCGCGCCGGGTAGGCATGAACATAGACGGCCAGCTGACGCTCGGGCGCCGCGCGGCCGCCGGTGCTCACCCAGGGCGGCGCCAGATCCTCGGGCGGTGTCAAAAGACACCGTTGAAAACGCTGCTGAAGCTTGGCGAGGCGGCTCATGCCACTTGCCCGCACAGCTGTCTTTCGGCGATATCCCGCACCTCGGCCAGCTCATCGATCAGCGCCGACAGCGGTGGAATTCGGTCATCGCGTTCGATCATCGTGGATACGCGGCCGAAACGAAGCACGGCGGCGGCATACAATGCGAACACCGGATCGGCAATAGGATGGTCATGGGTATCGATGATCAGATCGTCCTGCTTTGTGTGACCCGCCAGATGGAACTGCCATACGCGCTCGACAGGTATGGCCTCGAGGTAGGCATAGGGATCGAAGTTGTGGTTGAAGGCGCTGACATAGATGTTGTTGATGTCCAGCAGGATCAGGCAGTCGGCGCGTTCTGCGACTTCTCGCAGAAACTCCCATTCGCTCAGCTGAGAGTTGCAGAAGTTGACGTAGCTGGAGACGTTTTCCAGCAGCATCCGGCGGCCGACAAGATCCTGCACCCGCTGAACCCTTTCCACCACGTGAGCGATGGCCTCTTCGGTATAGGGAAGGGGCATCAGGTCGTGCAAGTTGATCCCCTGGACGCCGGTCCAGCACAGGTGGTCGGAGAACCAGGCCGGCTGGACCCGGTCGATCAGGGCCTTGAGGGCGTTGAGATAATCCCGATCGAGCGCCTCGGTGCTGCCGATCGACAGCGATACCCCATGCATTACCATCGGGTAGTGCGCGCGGATACGGTCCAAATAGTGTAAGGGCTTACCGCCCTCGACCAGATAGTTCTCCGAGACGATCTCGAACCAGTCGACCTGGGGCAGCTCGTCGAGCACGCTTGTATAGTGCTCCTTGCGCAGGCCCAGACCATAGCCTAGGAACGGACGTTGGTTGTGGAGTGGGGCGGACATGGATGGCTCCGGCGGTCCGGTACCGGCATGGCCTGCCGGTACCGACCGTTGCGAAACGCCCTAAGAGGCCTTGGGCTTGTCCACCGAACCGCCGATCTCTTCACAGGCGTGTTTGGACATGCTGACGAAACCCTGGCCCTTGCAGGAGGCCTGGCCCTTACAGGCATTGGTCGCCGACTTGCAGTCGTTGTGGCCTTTGCACTTGTTGACGCCGAAGCAGTGCACATTGGCATCACTGCCTGCCTGCGCCGTACCGATGGGGGCCATGGAAAACACCGCGGCTGCCGTGGTGGCGAGTGCGGCGGCGGCGAACTTTCTTCTGCTGGTCATCGTTGTGTTCCTCGATCGAAAGTGAGTCAAAATCCCGCCCTCGGGCGCCTGCGCGCAGTGCACATTGGCCCGGGAGAAACGGTTGCGGTTGCATCCGCTGCCCTGACTTATAGCCATGAAGGTTCACAGAAGTATCACGCTGGCTGTTCAGAGCGGTCGACGTCACTCCGGGTAAGATCAAACTAAGCAGTGGAGATCGATCCGCGATGGGACGCTGAGTTCGACCACGCACGCCGGTTGATCGCATAGCCGCTGATCTTTCCGCAGAACGGCAGTGCCAGCATGCCGGGTAGCCGGCTCACCTCACGCGGCTGCCGATAGCCGTGAAGACCGATGGTCATGCCATCGTGTCCGCCACGCGGCTGGTCGCGATAGGTGCCGAATAGCCGGTCCCTCCACGACAGGTTGAAACCGAAATTGGAATTTACCTCGTCGTCTTCCACGGAGTGGTGTATCCGGTGCATGTCGGGGGTGACGATCACCCAGCGCAGCGCCCCGTCCAGCGCCAGCGGCAGGCGCACGTTCCTGCGGTTGAACATGGCTATGCCGTTGAGGATCACTTCGAACAGGATGACCGCAGCTCAAAGCGACGGGGCTTGTGGAGGCAAACCGTGATGGCAAACGCATCCGCGACCGACTCTCGGATGACCGCACGTTAGATGCGCTCCGGGATCTGCGAATACTCGCTCAGGCCCATCTCGACCAGGTCGAGGACCTGGTCTCGAGCTACCTGCGCAGCCGCGATGCGTTGGAGCCTGTGCAGTCGACGGAACTCTTGGAGCGGGCACGGCACGGTCTGGTGGCGGTTATCGACGTGCGGCCGCCGGAGGAGTATGCCCAAGGGCATATTGCGGGTGCACCGAACGTCCCGCTCGACAGACTCAAGCGGCGGCTGAAGGAGCTACCGCACGACCGGGAAATCGTCGCCTATTGCCGAGGGCCTTGGTGCGTGTTGTCGTACGAGGCGGTCGCGCGGCTGCGCAAGGCGGGTATTGAGGCCCGGCGCCTGGAGGACGGGCTTCCAGAATGGCGACGGGCGGGGTTGCCGGTGGAGCAGTCATAGCCCGTCGATTGCCTGCCAAGCTCAGAAAGGCGTTTTTGGTTATTCAGTAGCTTACGTTTTACCTTGATAACGGAAAACACCCGATTTCCGGCAGATAACGCGAGAAAAACGCAAGGCTTGTTGAAATAAACGGCGTTGCATTTTTCTGGGGTGAGTTCTTCGAGCTAGAGCGCCCCTGCAGCCAGTTTTTACGGCTGGTATCATCACGCAAGCCTGGACAATCCTCGCGGGAGCATCTGCCTTGATCAAGATTCTTCGCAATTGGCTGCCGCGTGAGACGCCACCGCAGAAAGTAGATTATCTCGTCGTGGGTGTGGGTAACCCGGGAAAGTCTCACCATTTCTCGCGGCATAACAGTGGATCGCTTGCTGCGAGAATCCTGCGAGCTTCAATGAGCGACGGGACTGAATTCCGGCGCAAGAAGGAATTCGTCATCGCTTTTGGCCAGGCGGGTGGCGCGCGCGTTGCGATCGGGCTGTCGCGCAATTACATGAATTCCAGCGGTCGCGCTGTCGCGGCAATGATGTCTGAACTCCAGCTAACGCCGGAACGAACGCTGGTCCTCCACGATGAAGCTGACTTCCCTATGGGCAAGGTTCAGGTGGCCAAAGGTCGAGGAAGCGGCGGTCACCGTGGTATCGATTCAGTGATCGAGTACCTCGGCTCGGAGACTTTTTGCCGCGTGAGGATCGGGATTGGTAGACCTACGGGCGATGCTGGCGATATGACGTCACATGTACTCGAGCAGACTCGAGGAGATGAACGGAAGGCGTTGATACGATCTGCTGCATTGGGTGCGGAAACATGCCTTTATGTTCTTTCCCACGGAGGCGTTGACAAAACAACAAAGACAATTAATCAGCGAAATACCAAAAAGATAATTCAGTCAATGGCACTGGAGCGGAAGAAATCCTCTTGGGAAGCAGCACATCGAACGAACGTTACCGTGCACTGGGGCACGTGGCTGCGAAGGCTGCGAAGCAGGTTGTGGGCTCGCTCAGTAACGCTGGGGCTTCATGCTTGGCGCAGGTTGATGCGTGCCCGAGTTATCGGCATCACCGGAAGTTTCGCGAAAACAACGACGAAGGATACTTTAGCATCTATCCTACAGGAGTTCGGTTCGACGTATTCCACCAAGGGCAATGATAACTTCAATTGGGGGCCTGCCTGGACCCTCGCTGCTCTGAGGTGGCGTCACCGATTCTGTGTGGTTGAGTTAGGCACGGATTCTCCGGGTGAAATGTTCAAGGCGGCAAGGTTTGTGAAACCGGACATTGCTGTGGTTACCTGGGTGGCCGGAGCACACACTAACGCTTTTCCTAGCCTAGATGCCATCGCCCAAGAAAAATCGATGCTGGTGCGGAAGATCGGACGACGGGGCTTGGTGGTACTCAATGCAGACGATCGCCGAGTCCTAGCCATGCGCGACCTGACCAAGGCGAGGATAGTGACTTACGGCGCAGCCAAAGACGCAGATTACCGAATTATCAATTCATCAGCTCAGTGGCCAGACCGCTTGCAGTTCCGAATTGTCCATCTTGACCAAAGCGTGCACGTACAGACCCGAATGGTGGGAACGCAATGGTCTCACGCGGTGACCGCGGCGATTGCCGTGGCGCACCAATGTGGTTTGCCTCTTGTCAAGGCGGCTGCTGCAGTTGAGAAGGTCGAGCCCCACGAAGGAAGACTGCAGGTAGTGTCTCTCCCTAGTGGAGCGATTTTTCTGCGCGATGAGATCGACCCGTCGATAAATTCAGCGCGCGCAGCCTTTGCGATATTGGCCACAGCGCGAACAGAAGGCCGGAGGGTAATCGTGACGGGCCCACTGAAAGACATCGGACTCTCTCACGCTAAACAGGACCGGCAACTGGCCATAGAGGCGGCGGCTTGCGCGGACATGGTCATCTTTATCGACCGCGCGGATAGTCTGCGCACCAAGATTGCCGCGGCTGTAGATGCCGGCCTGCCTCGCGAGCGAGTTTTGGGTTTTGGCAGTGTTAGAGAAGTCGCAGAATTTCTGCGCTCTGAGCTCCAGAGAGGAGATCTCGTTCTGCTCAAAGGACGAACAAGCGAACACCTGACGAGAATCGTTTTCTTTCAAACCGGTCATGTTGCATGCTGGGCAAAAGAGTGCACGTACAGAAACGTTTGTGACCATTGCCCAGAGCTGGGTTATTTTCCGACCCCGGAGACCCAACCCCCGCCTGCTGGAAAGGAACCCGAAGTGGTTAATGAAACTCGTGAGCAGCAACCTATGGATAACCCAGCTCAGAGAAAACCGAGTGTAAGCGGTAGGTGAGGGTACCGGCGTGATTTTTCGATCAGGGCAATCGTGACTGCGGAAGCCCAGAGTTGGGACGGCCAGGCGCGGCTGCTTCGGTGTTACGCCCCCGCCGTCTCGGCTGAGCTGAGCGCCTACCCGGGTGTGCCGAGGCAGGCCGTGCATTTTATTGCCTTATGCATTTTCTAAAAGCATATCGGCCGGCCTTCTGAGCGGTGTCGGCAGAATTCCTCCGCCTATATTTCCTTCGATCGCGATGGGCCCCTCCCTCGCGATGCCGATATCCCAGTGGATCAATGGTTGAGGATAGAAGATTTTCGCGAGACGCAGGGCTAGGTCAGCAGCCTCTCGCCAGTGGGGAATCGTGAATCCGTTGATGTCTTGACCCGTCGACGGATGTCGCCCAACAACCTCCAGACGTTCGCCCGCCGTCGCTTTGGCAAATGCCTCAACAACTTGGCCACTCTCATAATCTACGGTGCACCACAGGTTACCTGCCGAGCCCTCGCTCAAGTTATCGGTGAGGTTTTTCCCGGCAATTACCCTGAATGAAGAGGCCAGCACGTGGGTTATCACGGAATCGTCCGTATAGGTGTAGAAACGGCAGCAACAAAGGGCATCCGATCCCGTCAATTCAGCCACCACAGGATGAGCGAAGACTCGTTCCTGGATAATCGCCTTGTGGCTCGCCCGATCTATTTCTAGCCCACCAACCGAACGGTCGCTATCGCTTCGACCAAAAAGCAGATTATCTTCTGTCCTACTACAGAGCAGTTCGTAGAGTTCGTCGCTACTAAGGCAAGGGCCGTCACGGTCCAGGAACTCTGCCCCCTCCCGGCGAAATGCAGCCACGCCTTTCCCTAACATGCCATGCGCGGGCTTAACGATAAAATCGCTGGGAAGCGATTGAATGAAATGACGCCAATCAGCACGGGAACTCAGCATCCGGCCATCTGGCGTCCACCCGACTGGAACATCGAATACGGCCAACAGTTTCGGTATGGGAACACCGGCGGCAAAGCACAATGAGTAGAAGATCGCCTTGTCCGTCGTGAGGCAGACATAGGATCTTAAGATACGCTTCTTACCGAATGCGTTCTGCGCCTCCCTCGACAAGTAATTCGGAAGTAATTCCGTCGGGATTCTTGGGCTCAAGAGATCGTTGAAGAAGATTTCTGTCGGCGAGAACTGTCTTTTGCCGTACAGATACAAGAACCTTTTCACCGCGGTGCTATAGTCGAGCCTCAAGCGCTTTGACGCTTCCCGAAGCGACTTCCAAGTGTAAATTGCGGTTTGCAGTTTTGCCATGCGCGCGATCTCCTATTGCCGCAATGCTTCTACGTATGTGCTTGAAGATTCGCATACATCGTTGGAGGCTACGTCGTCCACTTTCTGCAGGAAGTATAGAAGATATAGACGCCCCTCCTGCCCCGAGGCGTATCCTCGCTCGCAAAAATTGGGAACCGCCGGAGTCGGCCATGACCTACCGCTCAGTAGGTACTAGACGGCCGGCAGCTACATGCGCATAGGGGACATCCCCCTGCGTGCCAAGGTAGCATCCTTTCTGCCATATCAAGGTAAACAAGCTTTGCTCTTCATCCTCATGTTCAGTGCGCGCAGTACTCTGGGAAGTTCCGTAGCCATGGCACGTGCCACGGGCTTGCGTGTGATCGCGGTGGACTACACCACCGCACCACTTCGCCAAGTGGGAAGAGATCCGGGCGCAGATGATCTCGGTCTTCAAGGCCTTGAACGAGCAAGGCTTCGCAATGAAGGACATTGCCCTCTATGGCGATTCCGCCGGGGGCGGTCTGGCCGTCTCGACCGTGCTCAATCTACGCGACGGTGGCATGGGCATGCCTGCCGCCGTGGTACTGCTGTCACCCTGGGTCGACATCAGCAATGCAGGCGATACTCAGCACACCCTCGCATATGCAGATCCACTGCTGCACTACGACCCGTTACTGAAAACCAGTGCCGAGGCTTACGCTGACGGGCTCGACTTGACGGACCCCCGGGTTTCTTCCCTGTATGGCGACTTTTCCAAAGGCTTTTCTCCGTCGTTGATCACGGAGGGCACCAAGTGCATGTCTCTCAGTACCAGCGTCCGATTGTTCCAGGCTTTGGAAGCGGCGGGTCAGGACACCAAGCAAGATGTCTACGAAGGCATGTGGCATGTCTTCCAAACCTCCCCGAGTCCAGAGACCGATGTATCGTTGAAGAAGATCAAATCCTTTCTTCATCATTATCTTGAGTAATGCTTCGACTATCGACGGGGCATTTTTTTCTACTGGATGCACCTTTTCTCCCCCATATTTGGGGGGCGGTGTGTCGCGTAGCATTGCCAGGTTCGATAAAGCGAAGGGCTGGGGCAACCAACTCGATAACGAGCCAGTGATTCGGGCAGTCTCAGCCACATCGAGTTCGACTTTATCGGCATGGTTCGAGCAGGGCTCGGTAACTGCGCAGCGACGCCGGTCAAGGGGCTGCTTTCAGGGTCGGCCGGAACGGTATTTAACATAATATGTATTATGCGCAATTGAATGTCCCGCAGACTGCGGGGCTCGCCAGCCTTTTTGTCGCCATTGGCGACGCGACATAAAGACCCTCTTTATTCAATTAAAGCGTTCTTAGACAATACTCTACAGAATCTTCCTCAATTTGCGTCGAGTTTCATTTGCGTCACCACAGGTGCTGAGCTAGTTTGCGCGGACCCGCTTTTTTCGAGAATCGAACGGCCATGCTCTATCTCCCCGGTGAGTTCCCTCAGGAACCCGACCTTTGTTATCTCAATCACGCGGCGGCAGGCCCGTGGCCGCGCCGCACGGCGCAGACGGTTGCCAACTTCGCACAACAAAACATGCTGCGCGGAGCCACCGACTACCCGTCTTGGCTCAAGGTCGAGGCGCGCCTGCGCGAACGCCTGGCGCGGCTGATCAACGCCGCTGATCCCGATGACATTGCGCTCATCAAGAACACCTCCGAGGGCCTTTCGATCATCAGCCAGGGTCTGGACTGGCGAAGCGGCGACGAGATCGTCGGTCTCGCGCACGACTTTTGTTCCAATCAAATGGTCTGGGAAGTACTCGACCGCCAAGGGGTTACCTACCTGGCGATCGAAGCGCTGGAATCACCGGATCCGGAAGGCGCGCTGATTGATGCGATATCGAGGTCAACACGCCTATTGGCGATCAGCACGGTCCACTTCGCCACCGGCTACCGCTTCGATCTGCCGCGCCTGTCCGCTGCGTGCCGTGCCCAGGGTGTATTGCTCTCTGTGGATGCCATTCAGAGTCTCGGCGCCGTCCCATTCGATCTCCAGCAAACGCCGGCGGATTTCGTGATCTCGGGCGGCCACAAGTGGCTGCTCGCGCCCGAGGGTCAGGGTTTTTTCTATTGTCGTCCAGCACTCCGAGACCAACTCAGGCTCCAACAATTCGGCTGGGCGATGCGCGAAAGGCCCTATGACTTCGAGGCAGAGACTTGGCGGCCGGCCGCATCGGCGCGCCGGTTCGAGGCCGGCACACCGAATATGCTGGGCATTCACGCGCTGGTGGCGAGCCTCAGTCTGTTCGAGGAAGTCGGTATGGATTTCGTTGCGCAACGACTGGCCGACAACATCGCCTATCTGGATGCAGGCCTCAGGGAGCTGCCGGACACCGAGGTCATCACCCCCGACCTACCGAAAAGACGCGCAGGTATTCTGACCTTCCGCCATCACCGTATCGCAGGAAAGGTGCTGCATCAGGCCTTGATGAAGGCCGGCGTGATCTGCGCGGCGCGCGCCGGGGGCATTCGTCTGGCGCCTCACTTCTACACCCCGCAATCCACCTTAGCGACGGCGCTGGATAGAATTCGACATATTATCCAATATACTAAATAAGAACGATAAGTAATTATATTAAATATTATTTATTGTTTGGAGAGTTTCGCTCCTATATTTTAGGACGATCGTATTGGTGAATAAAAGCAACAAAGCGTCCAAATCCCGGGTCTATACTTTACGAGACTAGAGTGAAGGACCTTGGACGATGCGCGATCTCTTGAGATGGCTGTACGACAAGGCCACAGAGTGGCTCACCAAGAATGGGCCGCCATCCCCTTCGCCACTCTGTGACTTTAATCGGCTCGGTTTCGAGCTGCGCATCGGCGATGTCATCCTCGTCGAAGGCCGCAGTCGTGTCTCCGAAGTCATCAAGGTGATCACCCAAAGCCCATGGAGCCACTCGGCGCTCTACATCGGGCGCCTCTACGACATCAAAGACGCCGACTTGCGGTCGGTGATCGAATACCACTACGACGGCGATCCGCAGGACCAGCTGATCATCGAGGCCCTGATGGGGCACGGCACCATTATCTCGCCGTTGTCTTCCTATCGACGCGACCATCTGCGTATCTGCCGACCAACCGGCCTGTCGCCGGATGATGCCGAGACCGTGATCGGCTACGCGGTGAAACATCTGGGCTGGGACTACGATCTGCGTCAGATCCTGGATCTTGCCCGTTTCTTTTTCCCCTGGAGCTTCTTACCACGGCGCTGGCGCTCCAGCCTGTTCCAGCACAACGCCGGGAACCCTACACGTACGGTCTGTTCGACACTGCTGGCCGAGGCGTTCGACGTGGTCAATTTCCCTATTCTGCCCTTTATCGACCGCGCGGACGACGGCAGCGTACGCTTCTTCAAGCGCAACCCTCGCCTGTTCGCGCCGCGCGATTTTGATTATTCACCCTACTTCTCGATCATCAAGTACCCCTACCTGGGGGGAAGTGATATCGGCCTCTATCACCGTCTGCCGTGGACCGACGAGGATGTCTACAACGACGAACGACACGCCTTCAATCCGGCGCCGAGTAAGGCCCTACAGGACCTTCCGGGAGAACTGCTCGATCCAGATGAAACACCCGAGGCAGCAGAGGCCACGGGTCTTGCAGAGTTGGACGAGCCGGTCGCACTCGATGAATCAGAAGTGCCCGGGCGGCGCCACTACGCTTTCTCATTCCTACGGCGCAGGGGATAAACGATATGTGGATCCTGGGACTGATATCGACTACCGCACTGGTGTGGGCACTTGCCTATTGGGGTGCCGGGACCGGCGTGTGGATCGCCGCCCTCGCCGGCGGCCTTGTCCTGTTTACGGTCGGCGGTGAGGTGACCTGGTACGTTGCGACACCGATCTGGCTGCTGTCGATTGCGTTCGTGCTGTTGTTTGGCGTGCCGCGTATCAGACAGCGTTACATCACGGCACCGTTGTTTCGGCAGTTCCGCAAGGTGATGCCACCGATGTCGCAGACCGAACAGGAGGCGCTGGAGGCCGGTACCGTCTGGTGGGATGCCGAGCTGTTTACCGGCAAACCCGATTGGCACCGTCTGTTGCATTTGCCCAAGCCGCACCTCAGCCGCGAGGAGCAGGCCTTCCTCGACGAGGAGACCGAGGCACTTTGCCATCTGCTTGATGACTGGCGGATCACTCACGAGGACCAGGATCTGTCACCGGAGGCCTGGCAGTTCATCAAAGATAAAGGCTTTTTCGGCCTCATCATTCCCGAGCAATACGGTGGCAAAGGGTTTTCTGCGCTAGCCCATTCCGAGGTGGTCATGAAACTGGCCAGCCGCAGTATCACCGCGGCGGTTACGGTGATGGTGCCGAATTCGCTGGGCCCCGGAAAGCTGCTGTTGCACTACGGCACCCACGATCAGAAGTCGCACTATCTGCCAAGATTGGCGCGCGGTGAAGAACTTCCCTGCTTCGCCCTGACGGGGCCGGATGCGGGCAGTGATGCCGGGGCGATTCCGGACCGTGGTGACGTTTGCTACGGCGACTGGCGGGGTGAGCGCGTACTCGGCGTACGTCTCAATTGGGAGAAGCGCTATATCACGCTCGGTCCGATCTGTACGCTGCTCGGCCTGGCGTTCAAGCTCTATGATCCCGACCGTCTGCTGGGCGGCGAAGAAGAACTCGGCGTTACCCTGGCGCTTATCCCGCGCGATACCCCAGGCGTCTCCATCGGTGAACGCCATGTGCCCCTGGATATCCCGTTTCAGAACGGGCCGAACGAAGGCCATGACGTATTCGTCCCGATGACCCAGCTGATCGGTGGTCTGGAGTTCGTCGGTCAGGGTTGGCGCATGCTGGTCGAGTGCCTGGCCGAGGGGCGCGGCATCTCGCTACCTGCATTAAGCGTAGGGGCCGGCAAGACCGCCAGCCGATTCACCGGCGCCTATGCCGCGATTCGACAACAATTCGGTATGCCGATTGGCCGTTTCGAAGGGATCGCAGAACCGCTTGCCAGGATTGCGGCACTGACCTACCAGATGGATGCCGCGCGCACACTCACGCTGGGCGCGCTGGACATCGGCGAGAAACCCTCCGTGATCTCGGCGATCGTGAAATACCACCTCACCGAGAAGTACCGCCGCTGTATCAATGATGCAATGGACATCCAGGGTGGCAGCGGCATCTGCCTCGGCCCATCGAACTTGATCGGCCGCGCCTATCAGGCGATACCGATTGCAATCACCGTGGAAGGTGCGAACATCCTCACCCGCAGCATGATCGTCTTTGGCCAGGGTGCGGTGCGATGTCACCCCTGGGTGTTGAAGGAGTTCCAGGCGGCGCAAAATCCCGATCCCCGCCGCGGTCTGGCCGAATTCGACCACGCGATCTTCGGCCATATCGGTTTCGTGCTCGGCAATGTTGCCCGCAGCCTGTTTCTCGGCGTCACCCGCGGGAGACTGTCGAGCGCGCCGGTGGATGGACCTACGCGGCGCTACTTCCAGCAAATGCAGTGGATGAGCGCGGCGTTTGCACTGAGCGCCGATGTCGCGATGATGACCCTGGGCGGGTCGCTGAAACGCAAGGAGCGGTTGTCTGCGCGTCTCGGCGACGTGCTCAGCGAGTTGTACCTCACATCGGCGGTGCTCAAACGCTTTGAGGATCAGGGCCAGCAGGAGAGCGATCTGCCGCTGGTGCGCTGGGCCTGCGAGAACTCCTTGTATCACATGCAGGAAAGCCTGCGGCTGCTGTTCCGCAACCTGCCCTTCCGTCCCCTAGCCTGGCTGCTGCGACTGGTGGTGTTTCCGACCGGCTCGCCCTACACCGAAACCCAGCGACCGCATCGATCGCGAAGCGGCCGCTATCTTGCTGCGTCCGGGTGCCGCGCGTGATCGCTTGACACGCGGCATCTTCAGTCCACAAGACCCCGAACTTCGTCAGGGCGAGATAGAGGCGGCGTTCCTGCAAGCGGCGCATGTCGCACCGATCGAGAGAACCTTGCGCGATGCGCGGCGTGCCGGCCTGTTGCGCAGTAAAGACTATGCGACGCGGATCGAAGAGGCGCTGAACGGGGGCATTATCTCGAGCGAGGATGCGGCAGCGCTGGAAAAGATGATTGCCCTGCGACGCAAGGTCATTAGCGTCGACAGCTTCGCGCAATACGGAAAGCAGTATGCACTCAGCAGACAGCGCACCAGGAAACCGGCGATCTACGCGGTCGTGAAAGGAGTGAGTCATGAACCGAAAGACCGATCGAATCACGATCGGGGCAGGCTGCGCGGCCGCCCGGTTTACGTCATCGACGGCGTGCGCACGCCCTTTCTCAAGGCGCGCGGCAGGCCCGGTCCGTTTCGTGCCAGCGATCTGGCGCTAGCCGCCGGGCGCGCGCTGCTGATGCGGCTTGGCGTGGCGCCCGACGTCATCGATCAGGTGGTACTCGGGTGTGTCTCCTCGGGTCCGGACGAGGCCAATATCGCGCGCGTGGTGGCGCTGCGCCTGGGTTGCGGCGATCAGCGTCCCGGCCTGGACGGTGCAGCGAAACTGCGCCTCCGGGATGCAGGCACTGGAGTAGCGCCGCGCTGGATATCGCGAGCGGGCGCAGCGAGCTGGTGCTGGCCGGCGGCACCGAGTCCATGAGCCATCACCCGGTGATGCTCAACGAGCTGATGGTGGCCTGGCTGGGGGCATGGAGCCAGGCGCGCAGTCTCGGCGCACGCGGGCGTGCACTGATGCAGCTGCGTGCCCGGCATTTCAAGCCCGTCATCGCGCTGCTGCGCGGGCTGACCGATCCGGTGGTCGGGCTGTCCATGGGTCAGACCGCCGAGGAACTGGCCGAGCGTTTCGGCATTGACGCGCGATGCCATGGACGCCTATGCGGTGCGCAGCCACCAGCGCCTCGCCGAGGCGCGCGAGAATAATTGGCTGGATGAGATCGAACCCCTGTACGACAGCCAGGGCCTGGTCTACGAGCACGATGACGGCCTGCGCGCCGGATTCATCGATCGAGGCGCTGGCCCGGCTGCGGCCGGTGTTCGATCGGCCGATCGGCCGGGTCACTGCCGGTAACAGCGCGCAGGTCAGCGATGGCGCCGTCACACTGCTGCTCGCCTCCGGCGACGCCGTCGGAACGGTGGGATCTGCCGGTCTTGGGCCGCATCGTCGACAGCCAATGGGCTGGGCTGGACCCGGCGCAAATGGGGCTGGGACCGGTGCATGCGATGGCGCCAATCCTGCAGCGCCACGGGCTGGATTCCGATGCGGTCGATGTCTGGGAGATCAACGAGGCCTTTGCCGCACAGGTGCTGGCCTGCACCGCGGCCTGGCAGTCGGAGACATTCTGTCACGACGTGCTGCAGCGCGATGCAGCCTTTGCACCGATCGACGAGGCGAAGCTGAATGTGGACGGTGGCGGCGTGAGCCTGGGTCACCCAGTCGGCGCCAGTGGCGCACGTATCACGCTGCATGCACTCAAGGTCATGCAGCGTCAGGGTGTGCAGCGCGGCATGGCCAGCCTGTGCATCGGTGGTGGTCAGGGCGGCGCCCTGCTGCTGGAACGCGACAGGAGGTAGCGCAGCATGAACCGGCATTTCTCCGTTGAAAAGGATGCCCAGGGCATTGCCTGGGTCTGCTTTCGACAACGCCGACAGCGGCGCCAATGTGCTTGACCGAAGAGATCCTCGAGGCATTCGATCAGACGTTGGTGCAGGTTGCCCAGATGCATCCGCGGGGTATGGTGATCGTATCGGGCAAGCCGAGCGGCTTCATTGCCGGTGCGGATGTAAAGGCGTTTGCCAAGCGTGCCGGGGGTTGCCTCGGCCGAACAGCACATCTTGCGGGTGCATGAGATATTCCATCGCCTCGAATCCATGGCCTTCCCGACGGTCGCGGCGATCAGCGGCTTCTGTCTGGGCGGCGGACTGGAACTGGCCTTGGCCTGCGACTATCGCGTCTGCTCAACGATGAGGACACGCGCCTCGGTTTCCCGGAGGTGAAGCTCGGGTATCTTTCCCGGGTACGGCGGATCGGTGCGCGGCGACCCGCCTGCTCGGTGACATCAAGGCGCTGGAACTTATGCTGGGCGGACGCACGCTCAGCGGTCGCGCGGCGCTGCGCATCGGTCTGGTCGACCTGGCCGTGCCGCGTCGCCAGTTGCGCGCGGCAGCTATGGAGCTGATTGCACGCCACCGTCGCCCGCGGCGCGCCGGCTGGCTCCGGCGACTGCCGACACTGTTCCCGCTGCGACCCCTAACCGCCCGGCTGCTTGCCGGTCAGGTTGCCAAACGCGCCGCAAGGGCCCACTACCCGGCGCCCTATGAACTGCTCGACCATTGGCGCGCCTGCGGCGGTGACGAAAGCGCGATGTATGCCAGCGAGGCGCGCAACGTGGCCCGCCTGATCAACGCATCCGCCGCCCAGAACCTGATCCGGGTCTTCCTGCTGCAGGACCGTCTGAAGACAGAAGGTAACAAGACGGACTTCGACGTTCGTCACGTCCACGTGGTCGGCGGCGGGGTAATGGGGGGCGATATCGCCGCATGGTGTGCGCTGCGCGGGCAGCGGGTCACGCTGCAGGACCGCGCACCGGAATACCTCGCGCGCGCGGTCGAGCGTGCGCATGCGCTGTTCAGGCACAAGCTGAGAGATCCCTACCGTGTGCAGGCCGCGATAGATCGTTTGATGCCGGACCACCACGGCAGCGGTGTGCGCAGCGCCGACGTGGTCATCGAGGCCATCTTCGAGGATATCGACGCCAAGCGCGCGCTATATGGACAGCTCGAGCCGCAGATGAAGACCGATGCGCTGCTCGCCACCAATACATCGAGTATCCCACTGGCCACGCTCGGCGCCAAACTGGCACGCCCGGGGCGCCTGGTCGGACTGCATTTCTTCAATCCGGTCGCCAAGATGCCGCTGCTCGAGATCGTGCATGACCATCAGACTGAGGCCGAGGCGTTGTCCAAGGCCACGGCGTTTGCACGGCATATCGACAAGCTACCGCTCAAGGTGCGCAGCAGCCCCGGTTTCCTGGTCAACCGGGTCCTCATGCCCTATCTACTCGAGGCCGTGGAGTTGCTCGACGACGATATTCCGGCCGCGTTGGTCGATCGTGCCGCGGTCGCCTTTGGTATGCCCATGGGACCGATCGAACTGGCCGACACCGTGGGTCTGGATATCTGCCTATCGGTGGCCGACAAGATGGCTGCGGCATTGCAAAACCCGGTGCCAACGCGCCTCCGGGAACTGGTCGACGCGGGTCACCTAGGCCGCAAGTCGGGCCAGGGCTTTTTTGTCTGGCGCGATGGCCGTGCCATCAAACCCGCCGAGAGCGGGCTTGTGCCGCTCACCGAGCCTGAGATCAGCGATCGCTTGATCCTGCGTCTGATCAACGAATCTGTCGCCTGCCTGCGTGAGGGCATCGTGGCTGACGCAGACCTGCTCGACGCCGGCGTGATCTTTGGCACGGGCTTCGCGCCCTTCCGTGGTGGGCCGATGCACTATGCGCACAGCCGCGGTACCTGTGAGCTGCAGCAGCGCCTGAACGAGTTCGAGGATCGCTTTGGCGAGCATTTTCACGCCGACCCCGGCTGGGCTGCATTTGCCTGACGGGTCGCGCAAACGAGGGAGGACAGTCCATGCTGCACGAACAGCGCATCATCTCCAGCGACGACGCCCCCACGCTTGCCGATCTGTTCAACGAGCGCTGCTTGCGTTCGGCCAATGGCCTCGCCTATGTCCAATACCGCGACGGTGACTGGCGAGAATACTCCTGGGAAACGACGCGTGCCGCGGCAGCGCGCTGGCAGGCGGCGCTGATCGCCGATGGCCTTTGCCCCGGGGAACGTGTCGCGATCATGTGCAGCAATCGCTGGGAGTGGGTGGTCTGTGATCAGGCCGCGCAAGGTCTCGGCCTGGTCACGGTCCCGGTGTACACGAACGATCGTGTGGATAACATTGCCTGGATCCTGGCGGATTCCGGTGCGAGCATGCTGATGCTGGAGACCGCGGCGCAATGGGAGGGCCTCGCGGACCGACAGGATCTGCTTGCAGTGTTGAAGCGGGTGGTCTGTCTGGAAGACACGGTCGATGGCAGCAATATCGTGGTCGCATTGCGGGATTGGCTGAGCGATGGATCGCCGCGCTATCGCTGCCAGCCGGGGGAACCGGACTGCCTGGCCACCATTGTCTATACCTCGGGCACCACGGGCCGACCCAAGGGCGTGATGCTGAGCCATCGAAACATTCTGTTCAATGTCCAGGCCGCGCTCAAACTGTTTGATGTGTTCGAACACGATCTGATGTTGTCCTTCCTGCCGCTGTCGCACGCCTTTGAGCGCACAGTCGGTTATTACCTGCCGATGAGTACAGGCACCGCCATTGCCTACAATCGCTCTATCGCGCAGTTGGCCGACGATCTGGCGGCGATTCAACCCAGCCTTATGATCTCGGTGCCCCGCATCTTTGAGCGGGTTTACGCAAAAATCATGGACAAGCTGGCCACCGAGACCTTGTTGAAGAGAAAACTATTCCATGCGGCGGTGCGCATCGGCTGGACAAAGTTCCTGCGCGGGCAGGGCCGCGGCCCCTGGCGCCCCGCGCTGCTGCTCTTCCCGCTCCTCGATCTGATGGTTGGCCGCAAGGTGCGCGCCAGGCTCGGCGGGCGTCTGCGCTTTACGGTCTGCGGCGGTGCGGCGCTGGCTCCCGAGGTGGCAAGACTGTTCATCGGCCTGGGCATCCCGGTCGTGCAGGGTTACGGTCTTACCGAGACTGCACCGATCATCAGTGCAAACCCGCTGCGCAACAATGAGCCCGCCTCGGTGGGCGTCCCCTTGCCCGGTATCGAGGTGCGCATCGGAGCGGGCGACGAGTTGTTGACGCGCAGCCCGAGCGTCATGCTAGGGTATTGGAATAAGGCCGAGGCAACGCGCAAGGTCATCGATGCCGACGGTTGGTTGCACACCGGCGACAAGGCCTGGATCACACGGGCGGGACACGTCCACATTACCGGGCGTCTTAAAGACATCATCGTACTCTCGAACGGCGAGAAGGTTCCGCCCGGAGACATGGAGAACGCGATCGTGCTCGACGCCCTGGTCGACCAGGTCATGGTGATCGGTGAAGGCAGACCCTACCTCAGCGCCCTGGTAGTGCCTAACCCCGACGGGTTTGCCGAGGTGGCCCAGACCTTCCATCTCGACCCGGCGAACGAAGAAACCTGGTCCGATGAGAATATCCATTCGCTCCTGATGCAGCATGTGCAGCAGCGCACCGCCCAGTTTCCCGGCTATGCGCAGGTACGCAGGCTGGCGGTCGTCTTTGAACCCTGGACGCCAGACAATGGGCTGGCGACGCCGACGCTAAAGCTGCGCCGGAATGAGATCCTGAAGCGCTATCATCGTCTTACGGAACAGCTGTATGCCGGACACTGAGCACAATGCCGGACGTGAATTGACCTATCGCGTCGTGGCGATGCCGGCGGACACCAATGCCTTCGGCGATATCTTCGGCGGCTGGTTGATGTCCCAGGTGGATATCGCCGGCAGCATTCTCGCTCTCCGCGAGGCCGAAGGAAGAGTTGCGACAGTCGCCGTCAAAGAGTTTCGTTTTCTTGCACCGGTTGCGGTCGGTGACCTGATCAGCTGCTATGCTGAGATCCTACGGCGAGGCCAGACCTCGATTACAGTACACGTGATCGCCGAGGCGTGCCGCCAGCTTGAGGCCCATCGCGTCTGCGTGGCTGCAGATGCCACACTGGTCTACGTGGCGCTGAACGAAGATGGCCGCCCCCGGCACTTGCCTGCGCCCAGCTGATCCCAAGGTTTGTTCTCCTTTACCCGCGACGATTTGACTGGCCGACCAACTGCCTGATAATGATCAATGCGCCCCGGGATGCTTCGGGATAGGCTTGTAATTCAGCAGTAATTTGGGAAGCTCATCATGACATCGACGAAACGACCGGGCTGGCGTCAAGCCGGTGCACTCATGCTTTTGCTGGCGCTGAGCGCCGGCGTGTCCGCCGACGGCGTCGCCGGCAAGGTGTCGGTGGTCGACCCCTATGTTCGGGCGGTGCCGCCGGTCGCGAAGACCAGCGCTGCCTTCATGCAGTTGCAGAACAGCAGCAGCACGGAGGGGTTTCTGGTGAGCGCCGACACGCCTGCGGCCGCCGTGGTCGAACTACATACCCATACTATGGACGAAGGGGTGATGCGCATGCGGCAGGTACCGCAGATTACGCTGCCACCGAATACGACCGTGTCTCTCGAACCCGGCGGCCTGCACATCATGTTTTTTGATCTCAAGTCGCCGCTTTCACCCGGCGATGAAGTCCCGATTACCCTTACCTTTTCAGACGGGTCAAGCAAGGCGGTGACTGCCGAGGTACGTTCGGTGCAGGGGATGATGAAGCATTGAGGCGCCCTGCGAGAACGTTGGCTCGCATCTCGCTCGCATCGCTTCTGGCGCTTGTATTAGCTGGCTGCGACACAGCAGAGCAGGCGCCGCCGCAGCTAGGAGAAACACAGCAGCGCTTCACACTCAAGCTCGCCGAGACCTGGGGCCCGAACTTTCCGATACTGGGCGATACCACGAAGCAGCTTGCAGAAACGGTCGACAGGATGTCCGGCGGTCGCCTGAAGATAACGATTGACTCGTCGAACAAGCACAAATCGCCGTTTGGAATACTCGACATGGTGAAGGCTGGCCAGTACGACATTGGCCATTCGGCATCCTATTACTGGAAGGGTAAGGACCCGAATGCACTGTTCTTCACGACCATGCCCTTCGGCATGACAGCGCCGGAGCAGTACGCCTGGTTTTACTACGGTGGTGGTCTCGAACTCATGGAAGAGGCCTACGCAAGACATGGTGTGCTGTCTTTTCCCGGCGGCAATACCGGCAACCAGATGGGTGGGTGGTTCCGTAAGGAGATCAATTCAGTCGAAGACCTACAGGGGCTGAAGATACGCATCCCGGGCTTTGCCGGCGAGATCCTGGCCAAGTTGGGTGCAAAACCGATCAATATTCCGTCTGGCGAGCTGTACACGGCACTCGAACGCAACACCATTGATGCACTGGAATGGGTCGGGCCCGGCCTCGACTTTCGCATGGGTTTCCATAAGATTGCACCCTATTACTACACCGGCTGGCACGAGCCAGCGAGCGAGCTACAGTTCCTGATAAACCGGCGTTCCTGGGACCAGCTCCCGTCAGATCTCCAAGAGATCCTGCGCGTTGCGATGCGCGCGGCCGCCTACGACATGTATGCCCGCTCATACCATGAAAATGCTGTCGCGTGGGCAAAGATTCAGTCGGAATATCCGAACGTCCAAGTCAAAACTTTCCCGCCATCGGTCATCGCCGCCATGCGCAAGGCCAACGGCGAGCTACTCAGCGAGTTCGCGGAGGCTGATCCCCTGTCCCGCCAAATCATCGATTCTCAGGCAGGCTATCTGGCCAAGGCTCGGTCCTGGACGGCCATCTCCGACCAGGCCTATCTGAACAGCCTGGACGACTGACGGCAGCCGGCGCACCTGCCAGTCGAGCGGGGATTCGTCTACTATAGCGATTGTCCCGTTGAACTTGAGCTGTGCATGGCGTCACGACTGCTCAACGCTGAACGAATCTTTAACCGATTCTCCGACTGGATTGGCCGCTGCTCGGCGATGCTGCTGCTGCTGCTGGTAGCGAGCGTCTTCTACAACGTGATCATGCGCTACCTGTTCAACGATGTGTCGATCGGCATGCAGGAGCTGGAATGGCATCTCTACGCGATGGTTTTCCTGTTTGGCGTCGCCTATACGCTGAAGGCGGGAGGCCACGTCCGGGTGGATATATTCTACGAGCGCCAGCACCCCAAAACGTGCGCCGCGATAGATATCCTGGGAATCCTGTTTTTTCTTTGGCCCTTCTGTCTCCTGGTCGCCTTCTACGGCGTCGGCTTTGCCTTTGAGGCCTACGACATGGGAGAGAAGAGTGGCGACCCCGGCGGGCTGCCCCACCGCTGGATCATCAAGGCCACGATCTCGATTTCTTTCCTTTTTGTGCTGATCAGCAGCATCGGCTTTCTGCTGCGCTCACTGAACAGGTTCCTCTATCCGACAAAGCCGCACGATCAAGACACCGGCAATCCCTGAGTCGCAAACCAAAGGATGGCCCAATGATCGGCGTCATAATGTTCTTCACGGCACTTCTGCTACTGCTTTTGGGCTTCCCTGTCGCGTTCACCTTCGGTGGCATTGCGGTGATCTTTGGCGTGTTCGCCGAGGGATGGGACTTGTTCGCTTTCATGCCGTTTCGCATCTACAGCATCATGCAGAACAGCGTCCTGATGGCGGTACCGCTGTTCATATTTATGGGTGTCGTGCTGCAGAAGACTCAGCTTGCCGAGCAGCTACTGGAGTCCATGGGGCGTCTGTTCGGCAGCATGCGCGGTGGGCTGGCCGTATCCACTGTCCTGGTCGGCGCGCTGCTGGCCGCCTCGACCGGCGTCGTGGGTGCCAGTGTTGTGGCGATGGGCGTCATTTCGCTGCCCGTCATGTTGAAACATGGCTATGATCCGCGGCTTGCCTGTGGGTCGATTTGCGGTGCGGGCACCTTGGGGCAGATCATCCCTCCATCGATCGTTCTCATCATCCTGGGCGATGTGTTGGGGCTGCCGGTCGGTGACCTGTTTCAGGCGGCACTCATACCCGGGCTGCTACTCGTCGGTATGTATGTCCTCTACGTGCTTGGCCTCGCCTACGTCAGAGTGGAGACCGCACCCGCGGTGGCTCTCGGCGGAGAAGATCATGGGAGGCTCGCTCAGTATTCGCAGGCTTTGATCGCCATCGTTCCGCCGTTGCTGTTGATTCTTGTCGTGCTGGGATCGATCTTCGCCGGGGTTGCAACGCCGACCGAGTCCTCCGCGCTGGGGGGCGTCGGCGCCATCCTGCTGTCCATGCTCTACCGTAAGTTCACCTGGCGCATGATCTACCAAAGCGCGCTAGAGACGGTCAAGGTTACTGGCATGGTGTTCGCCATACTGCTCGGCGCTACGGCCTTCTCCATGGTGTTCAGCTACACGGGTGGCGATGCCTTGGTCGAGGGTTTCATGTTGCAGTTACCCGGTGAAAAATGGGGCTTCCTGATCCTGTCAATGGTCATAATCCTCGTGCTCGGATTCTTCATCGATTTTGTGGAGATATCGTTCATTGTGGTGCCGATTCTCGCGCCGATTGCCGAGGCGTTCGGAATCAGCATGCTTTGGTTTGCTATTTTGATTGCAATGAATCTGCAGACCTCGTTTTTGACGCCGCCGTTCGGCTTCAGCCTGTTCTACCTCAAGGGCGTTGCGCCGCCGGAGATTCGCACCGTGGATATCTACCGCGGGGTATGGCCGTTCGTTCTGATGCAGGTGTCGATGGTTGTGTCCATTCTCGCGTTCCCTGACCTCTACGGTCTGTGATAAGGCGCATACGCCAGGAGTCGATCAGGTGATTGAGACCAAACAACAGGTTGCCGGAAATTTTTCCGTCCGAGCCGATGCGTTCTTGGGTGAACCCAATCTGGTCCATGGGATCGCTTTCGATGATGCCGTGGTCACGCTGAAGCGTTATGTCCTGACGGAACTGCACGATCAGGAGTTGGCGAGTTTGTTGGGCCAGTTCCAGAAGCTGATCCGTGCGATGGATACCGCGACGCTGAATGCGCTGGTCGTGGAAGTCGAACAGCGGCTGTCTGATTAACCTGCCTGTCTCACCGATTTCCTGCTGCGGCCCCCGATACCCTCGCTATGACGGGGCGTACTCGTTGCAGGCGGTTCGACGTAGTGTCGGCTACGCCCTTCACCGTCTTCCACTCCGCGCACCCCGCCATAGCGGCGTCTCGGTGTCCTCGTTACGAAAAACGGTGAGACAGGCAGGTTAGCGGTGCTGGGCTAGGCGGCCGGCTAGATCCCCCTGATTTTATCGATCAGACCCTGGTAGGCGGGATCGGGATGCGCGATGCCATTGAGAATCCACTCCTGCAGCTCGGGATCTTGCGCAGTCAGGAGGCGCTGAAACATTGCCCTTTCGTTTTCATCGGCGGCAGCGAAAAGCTCGTCGAGGTAACGCTCGAGGACAAAATCCAGTTCCAGCATTCCACGACGGCACTGCCATCGCAGCTGCTCCTTGGAGTCTGAGCGGTTCAAATCGCATTCTTCAACATCAGGCTCTTGATGTGTCCGATCGCCTTGGTCGGGTTCAGGTTCTTGGGACAGGCCTCGACACAGTTCATGATAGTGTGGCAGCGGTACAGCTTATACGGGCCCTCTAGAGCATCCAGGCGTTCGTCGGTGGCCTGGTCGCGCGTGTCGGCCAGAAATCGCCAGGCGGTCAGCAGCGCCTGTGGTCCATGGAACTTGTCGGGATTCCACCAGAACGAGGGACATGATGTGGAACAGCATCCGCATAGGATGCATTCGTAGAGGCCGTCGAGCTTTTCACGATCTTCCGGAGATTGCAGTATCTCTTGTTCGGGCATCGGATCGCTGCGCACCAACCAGGGCTTGACCGCCTTGTATTGTTCGTAGAACTGGGTCATGTCCACGACCAGGTCACGGATAATCGGGCGTCCGGGGAACGGCCTGACCTCGACCGGCTCCTTAAGCTCCGACATCGGTGTGATACAGGCCAATTTATTCGTGCCATTGACATTCACGCCGTCAGAGCCGCATACCCCCTCACCGCAGGAATGACGGAAAGCAAACGACTCGTCCTGTCGCTTTATGTCGAGCAAGGCGTCTCGCAGCATCATGCCACGTGTGACAGCAACCTCGAATTCCTGGATGTAGGGTGCGCTATCGCTGTCAGGGTCGAATCGGGATACCAGAAACTTCATCGAGATTCCTCAATACACACGTTCTTTTGGCGGGAAGGTTTCTACAGTCAATGGCTTGGTTCTTACCGGCTTGTAGTCCATACGATCATCTTGTTTGAAGTACAGGCTGTGCTTCATCCAGTTTGCATCGTCGCGGGCCGTGTAATCGGGGCGTGAATGAGCGCCGCGGCTCTCCTTGCGCATCAGCGCGGAATAGGCGATGGCGATTCCGGTATCGACGAGGTTCTCGAGCTCGAGCGCCTCGACCCTCGCGGTGTTGAATACCTTGGAGTGATCGCTCAGGCGAACCTCGGATAGCTTTTCGCGCAGCACCTTCAGCTTCTCCACACCCTCCTGCATGATCTCTTCGGTGCGGAATACACCGGCGTGATCTTCCATGGTCTTGCGGAACTCGTCGCGCATCTCACGCACCGAGAGGCCATCGCCGGTCTGATCCCAGCGCGTTAAGCGGGCCATCGCCGCTTCGACGCTGGTTTCATTCATCGGCCGATGATTCCTGTTCTCTTTGAGGTTTTCGATGACATCGAGCCCTGCGGCGCGACCGAAGACAAGGATGTCCAGCAGCGAGTTGCCGCCGAGACGATTCGCGCCGTGCACTGAAACGCAGGCGCACTCACCGGCGGCGTACAGTCCCGGCACCACGTCTTCACCCGTCCCGTGCGGCACGATAACTCGACCATAGGGATCGGTCGGTATGCCCCCCATGACGTAGTGCGCCGTTGGAAAGACCGGTAGGGGTTCCTGTACCGCGTCAACGCCGGCGAAGATCTTGCCGCTCTCACGGATGCCTGGCAGACGCTTGCTGATGATGTCCTCGCCGAGATGATCCACCTTGAGAAGGACATGGTCTGCGTTTGGGCCGCAGCCGCGCCCTTCCTTGACCTCGGTGACGATGGCGCGCGAGACGACGTCGCGGCTGGCAAGGTCCTTGGCGTTGGGCGCATAACGCTCCATGAAGCGCTCACCGTCCTTGTTGACCAGATAACCGCCCTCGCCTCGCACGCCCTCAGTAATCAGCATACCCTTGCCGGCGATGCCGGTCGGATGAAACTGATAGAACTCCATATCCATTAGGGGTATTCCGGCGCGCAGGGCCATTCCGGTACCGTCGCCGGTATTGATGTGGGCATTCGAGGTTGTGCGATATACCTGACCACAACCACCAGTCGCCAACACCGTTGCCTTGGCCTCGATCAATAGCGGCTCGCCGGTCTCGATCTCCATGACCAGTGCCCCAAGGATCGCGCCCTCGTCATCCTGAATCAGATCGATGGCAAAATATTCGTCGAAGAAGTGCGTGCGAGCGCGCACGTTCTGCTGGTACAGCGCGTGCAGAATCGCATGCCCGGTGCGATCAGCGGCGGCGCAGGTCCGCGCCGCCTGCGCACCACCGAAATCCTGGCTCTGTCCGCCGAATGCGCGCTGATAGATCTTGCCGTCTTCCAGGCGCGAGAACGGCACGCCATTGTGTTCGAGTTCGTAAACCGTCGGGATAGCTTCGCGGCACATGAACTCAATGGCGTCCTGATCGCCAAGGTAATCCGATCCCTTTACGGTATCGAACATGTGCCAGTGCCAGTTATCAGGCAGGACATTGGCAAGTGCCGCGTTGACACCGCCCTGCGCGGCGACGGTATGCGAACGGGTCGGAAACACCTTGGACACCACGGCGACACGTGCATCCGTGTCGGCCAGTTGGATGGCTGCGTTCAGGCCCGCACCGCCCGCACCGATGATCAAAGCGTCAAAACGTCTCTTATTCAAAGCCATAGTCTAATATTTCTCAGGCAAGGCGGGCCAGGATAAGTGCCTGAGCGGCCCACAAACCCATCGCCACCAGTGACAGCGCGACCACACCGAGCAGCGTCGCACGGATCGCGATCGGGTGGACGTAGTCGATTAGGACATCGCGTACGCCGATCCAGGCGTGCATCATTACACTGACCACGTAAAGCAGCAGTGCAACGCTCACCACCGGACCGCCCAACCAGGTTCGCCACGTCGTGTAATCACCTGGCGCCGCGAGCAACAGCACCAGCACCAGATAGAGCGAGAACATCCCGATGTAGATCGCCGTCAGGCGCTGGATGGCCCAGGCCTTCAGGCCCGACGCCTTGCGACTCACAGTACGCCTCCAGTCAGGATCAGCCCGAGTACGGGCCCGGCGATCACGACGGCCAACGCGCTCTGTCTGGCCAGCGTCTTCTCGACCCCGAGATCGATGTCGATCAGCAGATAGCGAATGCCCGCCAGAAGATGGTGCGAGAATGAGTACATTACCAGGAATACGAACACGACACCCATCAGGCCGTGCAGGGATTCGGCGGCCTGCGCGTAGCCGGCTGGGCTCGACAGCGAGAGCGTCAGCAGATAGATCAAAACGGGCAAGGCGAGGAACATGAATACGCCCGTAGCGCGATGAATGATCGACATAATGCCCCCGATCGGGAGCCGTATCTTGAACAGATTGAGGTGGACTGGGCGGCGAGTGGTCGTTGTCATCAGCTAAATATCACCATTCGAATTCGTCTCGGTAATTCACCTGTTTATTGCAGTTGCCCTCACAAATCAATCATCTGCATGGACAAATGTCCTAGGCTGGGTATTGCGCTGCAACAAAAATCCTTCAATGGCGCGGCCTTACGCGCCCGTCTCTGTTGCGAGCACTGTTAAGTATTTATCTTTTTTCGCGTGCCACCGGCAGCGCTTCACGCAGATAGCGGAACAGTTTGCGACCTGCACCGGCCGGCTTGCCTGTCTCCTTTTCGCGCCCTGCATCGCGGCACAGCTGGCGCAGATGTTGACGATCGAGCGCTGCGTAGTTCTCAAGCAATGATTGCAGCGCCTTATCTCCTTCATTGACCAGCCGGTCGCGCCAACGTTCGATCGCATGCAACTCCCGGTTGACCGCGAGCCGCCGCGACTGCCGATCTGCGAGATAGTACTGAACATCGGCAAGCGTGGCATTTTCCATAAACTTTGTGCAATGTCGCAGCTGGCGATTGCGGGCTCCCGAGGGGCGCATCGGGCGCACCAGATCGATGGCGCTGCGCAACACCTCGTCGACCCCCAGCCGTTGCAGTTCGGCATCGCTCAGCGCAGTCATCTGCTCAGCAAGCTTTTGCAACGCCTCGAGATTACGTTTCCGCGCGGACTTGCTTGGTCTTGGGTCGGGGCGCTCATCACTCATCGCTAGCTTCTGCGGCCTCCAGGTACTCCAGGCGCAGCTGCAAGCTCAGTCGTCCCTGCCACTCGTTCTCATCCAGACGGTAAGCGGCACGAATAGTTCCCGGCATCACCGGGATGTCGTCGACCGCATTGAACGCAATCGCGTCGATCGCTTTGTTCCCGCTCACTGGTCGAATGACCAGTTTCCAGTGCCTCTCTCCGACGATCCGGCTGCTCAGGACCTCAAAGCGGTCATCGAACAGGGGTTCAGCAAAACCTTGTCCCCAGGGTCCACCGTCGCGGATGATACGCGCGGTATCCAGGCTCAAGTCCGTTGCCGAGACCGTACCGTCCGAGTGGATCACGGCCTGCAGATCCGCCGGCTGCAGGCGGCGTCGAACCACTTCATCAAAGCGCTGGGCAAAGGCGTCAAAGGCCTCTGCACGAATCGTCATCCCTGCGGCCATGGCATGCCCGCCGAACTTGTTCAATAGATTCGGATGACGCGCGGCAACTTCATCGAGCGCGTCGCGGATATGCAGCCCCGGGATGGACCTGGCCGAGCCCTTGAGATTTCCGTCACCGCCGTCCGCAAAGGCGATAACAGGACGGTGACAACGTTCCTTGACACGTGATGCCAAGATGCCGATCACCCCCTGATGCCAGTCTGCACGATAGAGACAAAGTCCCCAGGGCAGCTCGGCGGCATCGTCGGGTGCCCAGTCGCGCAGTATGGCCTCCGCCTGTCTTTTCATCTGGTCCTCGATCGCGCGTCGTTCGCGGTTGAGCTGATCGAGCGCTGCCGCCCGTTCGGCGGCCTGCTGTAGATGCGACGCCAACAGGCACTCTATGCCCAAGGACATGTCATCGATACGGCCGGCGGCATTGAGGCGCGGTCCCACCGTAAATCCCAGGTCCGCTGCCTGGGCCCGCGCCGGGTTGCGCCCTGCGATATGCAGCAGGGCGGTGATCCCGGGTCGACATCTACCCCCGCGGATCCGCTGCAGACCCTGATGAACGAGCACGCGATTATTGTGATCGAGGGGCACGACGTCGGCCACGGTGCCCAGCGCGACCAAGTCCAGATAGTCGGCCATATTGGGTTCGGCTATGCCGCGCTGCGCGAACCAGCCAGCGTCGCGCAGCCGGCCGCGCAGGCCCAGCAGCACATAGAAAATGACACCGACCCCGGCCAGGGCCTTGGACGGAAAACCGTTTCCGGGCAGATTTGGGTTGACCAGCGCTACTGCATCGGGCAATTGTGGGCCGGCGAGGTGATGATCGGTGACGACGACCCGGCATCCCATCGCGTTGGCCGCGGTCACCCCGTCGACGCTGGAGATGCCATTGTCGACGGTAATAATCAGGTCCGGGTGATACTGGCGCGCATGGGCAACGATTTCGGGACTCAAGCCATAGCCGAATTCGAAACGGTTGGGGACCAGGAAATCCACCGCCGAATGACCGAACGCGCGCAGTGCCAGCACCGCCAGCGCGCAGCTGGTCGCCCCATCGGCATCGAAATCGCCTACAACCAGTATGCGTTCCCCCGCCTGCAGCGCTGCATACAGTATATCGACCGCGGACTCCAGACCGTCCAGGCGATGCGGTGGTATCAGTGAGGCGAGCTCGCGCTCGAGCTCGGCGGGATCGACCACGCCACGCGCCCGGTAGATTTGCCACAGCAAGGGATGCATGTCCTTTGGGCACGCAGCGCTGCCGCACAAATCGTTGACGGGCTGACGGACGATGACCTTTGGCATGCGGAGTTTCGGCGAGCCGTGCAGGCCAGCGATAGTGACTTGGCGGGATAAAGATAGCAAGAACGGTTGCTATGATCCCGTATCCCAAAACCCAGAGGAAACTCATGCACCGTGAGTTAGCCGCCAAGTGGCAAACTGATTTGGAAAGGCCGCGCGCACGACCAGGGCGTGTGGATATCTGGCGCCTCGATCTCGTCGACCTCGCCGCGCAACTGCCGCCACGGGGGCACCAGCCCCCTGCCCTTCGCACCCGGACGGGCCCGATCCAGCCCGACACACGGGCGGCGGCACATCATGCCAGGTGCCAGATCCTCAGCCGGTATCTCGACCAAGACGCCGATAGTCTGGTCATCGGGTTGCACCCGGGCGGTAAACCCATACTGGAAAGCCCGGAGCATGGACTCGAGTTCAACCTATCACACGCCCGGGGTGTCGGACTGCTCGCGGTAACGGTCGACGCGGACGTTGGGATCGATATCGAGTTAGAGCGCCATGTCGACGATCCACTGAGGATCGCTCGGCGTGTGATGGCCAGCGCTGAGATCGATCTGCTCGCCGGGCTTCCCGCCACAGCACGACGGCGCGCCTTCTTCGATCTCTGGACCCGATTGGAGGCCCGCCAGAAGGCCCTTGGGCGGGGTATCTTTGCGGAACCGGTAAGTGCCGACAGTCTATCCTCGTTCAGCTTTCGGCCAGAGGCGGCGCACGCCGCCTGTCTGGCGGTATCCCCGATGATGAAGCAGCCACAGATTCGCTTTTTTAACTATCGCGCGCGGTGATTCCGCCGCCGGCAGCAGGTATGATTGCCGCCCGCGGCGATAGGCCAAAGCAGCATGCAAGGTAAACCATGGCTTCTAACTCGATCCTGGTGACCGGCGGCGCCGGATACATCGGCAGCCACACGGTACGCCAACTCGGTGAGGCGGGAGAGCGGGTCGTCACACTGGACAACCTGTCGAAAGGGTTTCGCGACAGCGTACTGTATGGCGAATTCGTTGAGGGCGATACGGCCGATCAGGCGTTGGTTACACGCCTACTGCGTGAGCATCAGGTCGATACCGTCATCCATTTCGCTGCACACACCATCGTTCCGGAATCGGTGGTTGACCCGCTGAAGTACTACCGCAACAATACCTGCGCGACACGTAATCTGCTCGAGTGCTGCAACTCAGCCGGCGTCAAGCATTTTGTGTTCTCCTCCACCGCCGCGGTATACGGGATCCCCGAGTCGCAACAGTGCTGGGAAGATACGCCGACCCGACCGATCAACCCCTACGGCATGTCGAAACTCATGACCGAGCACATGCTGCGCGATCTCGGTGCGGCGAGTGATCTGCGCTACGTGATCCTGCGCTATTTCAATGTCGCAGGCAGCGACCCACAGGGTCGCATCGGCCAATCGACGCCGGGTGCCACGCTACTGATCAAGGTTGCCGCGGAGCAGGCGCTGGGCAAGCGCGATGCCTTGTATGTGTTCGGTACCGACTACCCTACCCCCGACGGCACCGGGGTGCGCGATTATATCCATGTCGAGGATCTCGCCGATGCACATCTCAAAGGCATCGACTACCTACGGGGCGGCGGTGAGTCGCAGATCCTCAACTGCGGTTACGGGCACGGCTACAGCGTGCGCGAGGTGTTGGATACGGTGCAACGTGTTCATGGTGCACCCCTGAAAATCATCGAGCAGGGCCGCCGCGCCGGTGATCCGCCGGCGCTGATCGCCGGTGCGCAGAAGATCCGTGAGGTGCTGGGTTGGACACCGCGCTTCGACGATCTGGAAGAAATCGCGCGCAGCTCTCTCGACTGGGAGCGAAAGCTGGCCGAACGCAATCGATGAGCGATCTGCAGATTCTGATCCTGGCCGTCGTGCAGGGGCTGACGGAGTTTCTGCCCATCTCGAGCTCCGGCCACCTCATCCTTTCACCCTACCTGTTCGGATTCGCTGACCAGGGCCTAGCCTTCGACGTGGCCGTCCACCTGGGTTCATTGATCGCGGTGCTGGCTTACCTGCGCCGCGATATCCAGCGGATAGGCATTGCCTGGTTTGCTGCGCTGCTGCCGGGACAGGCTCCCACCCAGGACAGCCGAATCGGCTGGGCAGTGATCATCGCGACTCTGCCGGTCGTGCTTGCCGGCCTGGTGCTCAAATCGCTGGTTGAGGGCGAACTGCGTGCACCCTGGGTAATCGCAGCAACCACCGTCGTGTTCGGCCTGCTCCTTGGTTGGGCCGACCTGCGCGCGAAGCGCGACCGGGGCATCGATGAACTGACGTTACGTGACGCCGTGTTGATCGGCGGCAGTCAAGTGCTGGCCTTGATCCCCGGCACATCGCGTTCCGGCATCACCATGACCACGGGTCTGTGGCTCGGTCTGACCCGCGAAGCAGCGTCGCGCTTTTCATTCTTGCTGTCGATACCGACCATCCTGGCCAGCAGCGTACTGATATCGCACGACCTGCTCGGCGCACAGGGCGTCGTCGACTGGACCGGACTGGCCCTCGGCGTGATTCTGTCGGGTATCGCCGCCTATCTGGCGATCTTCTATTTCCTGCGATTCATCGAGCGCATCGGCATGTGGCCGTTCGTCATCTACCGGCTCCTGCTCGGCGCCAGCATCTTGATGCTGGTCTACTGACCGGCCTGCTTGATCAACTCGTGCACAAAGCGCACCGGTATGGCATAGGTGATGCCGGACGGTTTCTGCAAGGCTGCCTCTTTGTTCCCCTTCACCAGCACGCTGTTGATAACACCGACCACGTGGCCGGTCTGTTGGTCGAAAACCGGACTGCCGCTGTTGCCCGGATAGGCGGTGGCATCCAACTGCATCACGTCATAGGGATCTCGCATGACCCGGATCATCTTCGCCGTTAATACGCGTGAGCCGAGCTGCGGAGGCGCCATTGGGCTGATTGCTGAAACAATGCCGCGATGGGTAACCGGATAGAGGCCAAGTGCCATCCCAATCGGGAAGCCGGTGAAGGCGATCTCTGTGCCCTCGCGCACCCTGGTCTTTTCGGCCAGATCCAGCGTCGGCAATGGGACGCTGATGTACAACAGCGCCAGATCATGGACCGGATCTCTGGCCAGGACGCGCGCGGCATGGAACTTTGCCTTGCGGCCGCGCCCGGAAAACACCGCCAGCTGCTCATTTTTCTGCTCATCAAGCTTCTCAGGCAACACGTGATAGTTGGTGACCACCATGTGCCCATTTCCAACCACGAAGCCGGTGCCCCTGAATTGTTGGCGCGGGCTGCCGCTAGGTTGATAGGTGCCCACCGCGACGATCGAAGGACGCACGCGATCAACCGTGTCCGGCAGGCCGCCCGCCGATGCCGCGCCCGAAACCAGCAGGCCCAGCCACAATAACAGCGGGCCGAGGAGTGATGCGCTGTCGCGCCCGCGGAGCACCTGAAAGGTATACTCACGAGTCCGAGAAACTAACAGCATTCCCATGGCGTTTTTACTCCACCAGTTGATCCTGAAGTCGGCACAGCGTACACCGGATGCCCCTGCCTTGTTGTTCAAGCAGGACACTTGGAGTTATCGCGAGTTGCTGGAGCAATGCGCACGTGTGGCCTCTGGTCTGCGAGCGCTCGGCGTAGAACGTGACGAGCGCGTGGCAGTTTATCTGCCGAAGCAGTTCGAGACCGTCAGCGCCATGTTCGGCATCTTTGCCGCCGGCGGCGTCTTTGTCCCGGTCAATCCCATTCTAAAGCCAGAGCAGGTCGGGCATATCCTGCGTGACTGCGCGACCCGAATCCTGATCACTAGCACCGATCGGGCGCTGATGCTCGGCGATACGCTGTCTGGATGCCCTGATCTCACCCAGGTCATCGTCACAGGTGTGGGACCAGGCGATGCCTTCAGCAGCCATTCTCAGGAGGTGATCGACTGGGTAGAGATGCTCGGTCCACCGGATCTACCGGTCTTGCGTCGCATCGACGGCGATATTGCAGCCATTCTCTACACTTCCGGTAGCACCGGGCGGCCTAAGGGCGTAGTGCTGTCGCATCGCAATATGCTCGCCGGGGCGTTCAGTGTGGCCGAGTATCTGGAAAACACCGCCGATGACCGGCTTCTCGCCGTCCTCCCCTTCAGCTTCGACTACGGCCTCAGTCAGTTGACGACTGCGTTCTCGGTCGGCGCCTCAGTGGTGCTGATGGACTACCTGCTGGCGCGTGATGTGATCCGCGCGGTGGCGCGCTATGGGGTTACGGGATTGGCTGCTGTGCCGCCGCTGTGGAACCAGCTGGCCGTATTGCCCTGGCCGGATGAGGCCGTCACCCAGTTGCGCTACATCACGAACTCAGGTGGTGCCATGCCGGTGGCGACCACCGTGCAGCTGCAGGCGGCACTGCCGCGATCGGCGATTTATTTGATGTACGGCCTTACCGAGGCCTTTCGCTCTACCTTCCTGCCACCGCAAGAGGTCGAGAAACGACCGGAGTCGATGGGCAAGGCGATCCCCAATGCCGATATTATGGTCGTGCGCCCCGACGGCAGCGAGTGTGATGCGGATGAGCCCGGCGAGTTGGTGCATCGGGGCGCGCTGGTTGCGCTCGGTTATTGGGGCGACAAGGACAAGACAGCCGTGCGCTTCCGGGCAGCACCCGGCCAGCCCTCTGGTCTGCCCAACCCCGAGATCGCTGTCTGGTCCGGCGATCAAGTGCGGCGCGACGCCGAAGGCTTTCTGTACTTCATCGGGCGCAACGACGAGATGATAAAGACCTCGGGCTATCGCGTGAGTCCGGGCGAGATTGAAGAGGTCGCCTATCAGATGGAAGATATCGAACAGGCGGTCGCATTCGGCGCCCCACATCCTCAGCTCGGCAGCGGTATCGTTTTGGTGATACAGACGGCTTCAGCGGCCGTGGATGCCGAGGCTGTTCTCGCCCACTGCCGGGTCCATCTGCCGATGTTCATGTTGCCCGGCTATGTGCACCTTGCTAAGGATCTGCCGCGCAATCCAAACGGCAAGATCGACCGCAAGGCCCTGTCGAACGAGTTTGCCCAGGTGTTTACAGTCACGGATACGCCCGCATGAGCGAGAAACCGGTGCACGCCCCATTGACACAATTCTCGATCGTCGAAGACGAGCTGGTCATCGGCGGTATAGGACTTCGCCAACTGGCTGCGCAGGTGGGAGAGACGCCCTTTTTCGCCTATGACCGCGAGGCGATGGCAGGTCGCGTCCACGAGCTGCGCGAGGCCCTGCCCGAGGGCGTATCGATTCACTACGCCATGAAGGCCAATCCGATGCCGGCCGTCGTGGATCAGATGGCCGCTCTGGTGGATGGCCTCGATGTGGCTTCGCTGGGCGAGATGCGAATCGCCCTCGACAGTGGCACCGCGGCGGCCGAGATCAGTTTCGCCGGCCCGGGCAAGGGCGATAACGAGCTGCACGCGGCCGTGGCCGCCGAGATAACGCTGAATCTGGAGTCTGCGGGCGAGTTGGAACGGGCGCTACGTGCTGGGGATGCCCTCGGGGTCGCGCCGAGGGTCGCGGTGCGTGTCAACCCGGACTTTGAACTGAAGTCCTCCGGGATGAAGATGAGCGGCGGGCCCAAACCCTTTGGTATCGACGCCGAGACAGTCCCGACGGTGTTGCAGCGGATCGGGGAGTCGGGTGCCTATTTTCGCGGACTGCATATCTACAGCGGTTCACAGAACCTCCGGCCGGACAGCCTGATCGAGGCGCAGAACGCCACGTTTGCGCTCGCTTATCGCCTTGCGGAGAACGCCCCCGCAGCGCTCGAGATGCTTAACATTGGCGGCGGTTTCGGTGTGCCGTATTTTCCCGGCGAGCAACGGCTCACGCTCGACGCAGTCAGCGAGAACCTCGAACGTCGGGTGACCGAATGCCGGCGCCGCCTCGGCGGCGCCGAGATTGTGATCGAACTCGGCCGCTATCTGGTCGCTGAGGCGGGCATTTATGTCTGTCAGGTGGTCGACAAAAAGATCTCTCGCGGCCAGACCTATCTGGTAACCAACGGTGGCCTGCATCATCACCTTGCGGCCTCGGGGAATTTCGGCCAGGTGATTCGTAAAAACTATCCGGTGGTCACTGCGCACCGCGTCAATCAGGCGCCGCGCGAGGTCGTCAGTGTGGTGGGGCCCTTGTGTACACCGCTCGATATCCTCGGGGATCGCATGGAGCTTGGGGTGGCCGACGTTGGCGATCTGATCGTCGTACTGCAATCCGGGGCCTACGGCTTTTCGGCCAGCCCGCACCTGTTCCTGGGACATCCTCCGCCGCGACAGGTGCTCGTCTAGCCTGCATGTTGCAGTGCGCCGTGAAAAGGCGCGTTCTCTCAGTGGGTGAGATTCCCACCCGGCATCTATCGCTCCAGCCGGTAGCAATCGGAGCGGCTGTGGAGGTAACGAAGCAGTCGAAGCCTTCGATGTAGAAGGTCATTTAGTGACTTGGCGAGCATGCAGGCCGAACGAGTAGTGAACGCTGAGCAGGCCTCGAAAAGGGCAATGCGGAAGCCGACCCGCCTGTAATTCGGGGAAGGCCGCTGTTGCTGGGGAAGCGAGCGATGAACGCACCCAGTGGTTCCGCCGGGGTAGTGGCGACGGCATGCATGTACAAGGGAGAACGACGCAACACGGGAAGCCCCAGATGGAGGCGCGGCGTGTGCGCCAACCGGCAACCCGCGAGGGCCAGGCCGGGCCGACTGGGGTGGCGGGAGGCCCGTATTACCGTTGAGGCCGGGTAATGCCGGTGGAGGGAAGGGGCCTCAGTTCGAGGGCAGTGTTAAAAGAGGTGAGGTAGAGGAGACTGGCATGGGCCTACAAGCTCCGGAAAAGCTACAGAAACTTCAGCAGGCACTTCATGCGAAAGCGAAGGAGTCGCCCGATTTTCGTTTCTATGCCCTGTACGACAAGATCTACCGGGGAGACATTCTCGCCCACGCCTTTCGGCTGGCCCGCAGTAATGGGGGCAAGCCGGGGGTAGACGGTGAGGACTTCGCGCAGATCGAGGCGTACGGGGTCGAGCGGTGGTTGGGTGAGCGGGCGCAAGCCTTGAAGGAGAAGCGCTACCGGGCGAGTCCGGTGCGCCGGGTCTATATCCCCAAACCGAACGGCAAGCAGCGGCCGTTAGGCATACCCACGATCCGTGATCGGGTGGTCCAGACGGCGGCGGTGTTAGTACTGTCACCGATCTTCGAGGCCGACCTGCAACCGGCGCAGTATGCCTATCGGGAAGGACGCAACGCCCATCATGCGGTGCGCCATGTCCACAAGTTGCTCAACACGGGTTACACGGACGTCATTGATGCGGATCTGTCAGGCTACTTTGACGCGATCCCACACGCTGAGCTGATGCAGAGCGTGGCGCGGCGGATCAGTGATCGCCACGTCCTGGCTTTGATCAAGCAGTGGCTGGTGGTGGCGGTCGAAGAGGATGACGGGCGTGGTCGAAGGAAACGCACCACACGGGCGAAGGATAGCAAGCGCGGTATCCCGCAAGGGGCACCGATCTCGCCGCTGCTCAGCAACCTGTACATGCGCCGTTTCCTGCTGGGGTGGAAAACGTTGGGACTGGAGGATCGTCTTCAGGCCCGGATCGTCAATTTTGCCGATGACTGTGTGCCACGAGCACTGACTGCTGCGTAAGCATCGGTCAGTGCGTGTCGCACAAGTGATGAGGGTTTGGCCCCTCGGAGCCGCCTTGCAGGAGGAGGCTTCAAACCGCCACAAGCTGCGATGGTAAAGAGCCATGGTGGTGAGCGTTGTGGAAAAGGCAGGGCTTGACCCTGTCAGGTAGGTACCACGGAGATGAACGTAAGTGAACCTTTGCTGACTTGTCGAAAGCGTAGGGATGTCGTCAAAACCGAGGGGTAGTCGTTAACTCGGGATGAGTCTGGGGGAGACCTGTTTACTGCCCAGATGGCGGCCGGCATGAAGAAGGCATGAACGTGGTACAGGCGCTTGTGTGGAACGTGGGAACCTGTCGCCTTGATGTTAAGGGAGAAGCTCAAGTAGAGATCCTGCGAGAGCCAGAGTACCAATGCAAGGCACAGGGGCGGATGGCCCCGTAGTAGTGTTGAAGGCGCTGTAATGGCGCTGGAGCGAAGGGGGTCAGTTATTCAGTTGGATTTGTAGGTCAACCGCACAGATCGGATCTTGCGCAGAGAGAACGTTGAGCTGCCGACCGGTAAGTGATCGGGAGGAATTTATGGAAACAACAAAACCGTTCAAGGTTTCCAAGCACGCAGTGATGCGCGCCTGGGAATTGGTAAAAGCCAACGATGGCGCTGAAGGTGTCGATGGTGAAACGATAGAGCAATTTGAGTTCAAACTGAAGGGGAACCTTTATAAGCTGTGGAATCGGCTCTCTTCAGGGTCTTACTTTCCGCCACCGACGCGAACGGTAGCGATACCGAAAAAGGACGGTGGAGAAAGAAAGCTGGGTATTCCCTCTGTTTCCGACAGGGTGGCCCAGACGGTGGCCAAATTGTCGTTTGAGCCCTTGGTGGAGCCGTATTTTCTCGGCGACTCCTATGGCTACAGGCCGGGTAAGTCAGCCCATCAGGCGTTGGCAGTCACGCGAGAGCGTTGCTGGCGCTATGACTGGGTTCTGGAGTTTGACATCCGCGGACTGTTCGACAACATTGATCATCACCTGTTGATGAAGGCGGTTAAACGGCACACGGATAATCCCTGGCTTCTACTCTATATTGAGCGCTGGATTACAGCACCGGTACAGCAGTCAGATGGCAGTGTGGTTGCACGTGTAAGAGGAGTACCCCAAGGCGGTGTGATCAGTCCAGTGCTGTCAAATCTGTTCATGCACTATGCCTTCGATGCGTGGATGGATCGGGAATATCCCGATTCGCCGTGGTGTCGATATGCTGATGATGGGCTTGCCCATTGTCGAACGCTGGCACAAGCGGAACAGCTGAGAGCGGCATTGGAGAAGCGGCTGCAGGATTGCGGCCTGGAGATGCACCCGGTAAAGACGAAGATTGTGTACTGCAAGGATGCAGATAGGAGAGGGACTTATCCTGTGACGGGCTTTGACTTTCTGGGCTATACGTTTCGTGCCCGGCGATCAAAGAACAGGTGGGGAAAGTACTTCATCAACTTCAGCCCGGCGATGAGCAACAGTGCGGGAAAGGCAATTCGGCAGGAAGTGAGAAGCTGGCAAATGCCCAAACGCAGTGACAAGTCCATCGAGGACCTGTCACTGATGTTCAGAGCCAAGATACAGGGTTGGATCAACTATTATGGTCGTTTCTATCGTTCCCAGATGTACATGACACTCAGGCACATCAACTCCAAACTGGTGTGGTGGGCAATGCGGAAGTTCAAGAAGCTGAACCGTCATCGGCGACGTGCTGAGCACTGGTTGGGACGAGTGGCGAAGAACTTTCCGTCAATGTTCCCACACTGGCGGATGGGTTTGTTGCCGACGGTTGGGTAATGGGAGCGCAGTGAGTCGAGAGGTTCATGCTGCGTTCTGCGAGAGGCCGAGGGTGAGATTCCCTCGGCCTACTCTCCTTGTCATTTGCTGCCGAGGGACGGGTGAGTCGGCCATGGCGGCCATGCGGATGATGATGGAGCGGCTCAAGCTGACGGTCAACGAAACGAAGACTGGGCGTTGCCGGCTACCGCAGGAGCACTTCGATTTTCTGGGTTATACCTTCGGGCGGTGCTACTCGACGCAGACGGGGCGGGCCTATATTGGCACGCGCCCATCGACGAAGAGCATCCGGAAGGTATGCCGCACGATCAGCGAGGCGACCAGACGCCGATGGCTGCTGAAAGAACCCGAGGAGCAAGTTGTCGCACTGAACCGACTCCTTGTCGGTTGGGCCAACTACTTTTCCTTGGGGCCGGTCAGCAAAGCCTACAGGGCGGTAGACCGCCACGCGACCGAGCGGCTGCGCCGGTGGTTATGCAAGAAACACAAACAGTCGGGTCAGGGGACGGCACGCTTTCCTGACGAGTACCTCCATGGGGATTTGGGGTTGCAGCGACTGACGGTGCGTACGCAGAACTTTCCGTGGGCGAAGGCATGAGACCTCGTCCGAGCGCCGGATGCGGGAAATCCGCACGTCCGGTGCGATGAGCGGCGACTGGAAACGGGACTATGGTCCGGATTGAGGCACCGGTACGTGGCGAAAGCCGCCGGCAACGGCTACTCCCCTGGACCCGTGGTTACCGCGCCAGTCGTCGACTCTACCCAGTCGGTTGTGGACGGGCGCGAATGAATCGGCAGAGATGCGGCGAAAGTCATATTCGCAGCGCTTTCTCGAAGGAACAGTTTGTCCCCCGTCCCCGATCTATCCAGGCCCTCGCTTGTCCAGGCACGCTTGTACTTGGTCTTCACTCAAGCGGTAGCTATGGCTACCACTTTCGCTCCAGCCCGGCGTCCAAACGCACCTGGCCGGCGCGATCATCCCGGATACTGGTGCAACATGCAGGCTAGGCTACTCAGCCAAAGTGCGCCAGCATCCAGTCACGCGACCATTCGGCGACTTGATCACGCCAGACCGCACGCGAAAAAGTGTGATCCGCGGCGTCCAGCCGGTGCAGCGTGACCTTCGGCGATGCTAGCCAGGCCGACCAAGCTGGCGACTCTGAAACCCGGTCATCATATTCCCGGGCCGTGAGGTCCTGGCCGCTGAGGATCACCAGGGTCGGTCCGCCAGCGGCCTGCTGCGCCGCGGACAGGCGCTCGGGCAGCGCCGCGCGGTTTCCCCCCTGCGCATCGACGGCCTTTGCGCGGCTATGCCCCAGCTTGCTGAAGAAGTCCCGCGCGGCCTGCACCATGGGCCATTTGCCGCTGAAGACTTTGCGCCAGAATGCCCGACTGACGATGCGCTGTAGGTAATAGTGGCGAATGAAGGCCTGCGCGCCGCCGCTGCTGGTTCTCACCCAGGGGTTCAACGCAATCTGGCCGAGCACCCGTGAGTCCGATGCGGCGTAGAAGGCATTCGCGGTCGCAGCGTCGCACAGGCCGCAAAGCACGACGCCGCGCAGATTCGGGCGATGCACGCCAAAGCAGTCCAGCGCCGCCCGAATGTCGAGCGTGATGTGCTCGAAGTCGCGCGGATCGCCCGCGCTGTCGCCCATGCCACGGTAATCGAAGCGAAAAACCGGGATACCAGACGTGGCCAGTGCCCTGGCCAGTAGGACAAACTGTCGGTGGCTGCCAACGCGATACTGCGGGCCGCCGACCACGAGGAGCAATCCGACTTCCAGGGACGCCGACGCGGGGTGATGTAAAATTCCCAGGAGCGAGTCTCCGGCACAGTCAAAGAACAGCGGTTGCTCGATGCCCATCGGCGGCTAGCCTGTCAGGCACATAATTGTTTCGTTGACGATCTCAGCGCAGTAGGCGATTTCCTGAGTGGCCCAGAATTGGTCACAGACTACGGATCCGGCGCGGATGACCACCCCATGCACCTTCCACGCGTCGATCACGCGCTGACTGGCGGGCATCAGCGGCCGCCCGGCCTGTGGCGCCAGCTCGATCCAGTGGACAGGCACGGCGGCCGTCGGCGGCATGTCAATCAGGCGCAACGACTCCAGGTCGGCAGCCAGCTGGCCCGACAGGCGATAACCGGCGATCTCGAGGGATCCTCCGTCGGCAAGAGTCTGTCTGAGCGCGCTCACGCTCTCCTTTTCACCGTCTCCCATCAGGCCCGCAGCGACACGCAACCTCAGAAACTGTATGAGCTGCTGCCGGCCTTCCACCTGCGGGTGTAGCAGCACCAATGATTTCGTCTGGTGGCGCAACGCTGCATCGGCCGCGAGCAGCCCTCCCGCGCGCAGACCGATAAGATGCAGCGATGTCGGCGAATCCAGATGCGCGATCGCGGCGTCGATATCGGCGCGCCAGACCGCAAGGGTCGCATCGCCAAAATCCCCTTCGCTGTCCCCGGTACCGAAAAGGTCTGGCACAAGGACATCGTAACCCGATCGCGCCAATCCTCGGCACAGCGCGGCCGCCACATGGCGGGCCTTGTTCATTTCCTCCGCGAACGGGGGGCAGATCAGCGCGGCCGGACGTCGGCCTTCATGCTGATCGCTCGGATGCCGTGCACCGGTGCAGAAGATCCTGCCGGCCTGGCCATCCAGGAAAAAGGCCTCGCGCATGCGGTTGGAGAATTTAGAGCTTGGACTGCACAAACGCAGTCAGGTTGGCGAGGGTCTCAAAAGTCTCAGCGCTGATGTCGTCGTCCTCGACTATGATGCCGAGCTGGTCTTCCAGCGCGGTGATCACGCTGACCACCGCCATGGAATCAAATTCCGGGATGTTGCCCAGCAGGGCGGTCCCGGGCTGCAGCGTGGTCGTGCGCTCACCCAACTGAAGCACATCACCGACGATTTGCCGTACCTGTTCGAACGTGACCATTGCAAGCCTGATCCTATTTTGTTTTTTACCCGCAAGTGGCCGAGTATATCAAAGCATACCGCGTCGGCCCGGTTGGGAGGCCGGGCCCACTGGTGCATAATCTTCGTCCACAAGATTGTGGCAGCGGCCCCGCAAGACCGCCGGCAGCCGGCCGCTACCGACACTGCAGGATTTCTCCAGACGTAGAGGTATACCCGCTTGATTATCCCCGGCGTTGCCGGCCGCGTGGCGGTCAATATGCAATCCCTCCCCGACGCACTGCCAGACAAGGTAAGGCACCTGCTCGGCGCCGGCGATCTCGGGGGGGAAGTGACGGCCCCGGGAATTATACTCGGTGTCGTCCGTGGCGGGTCCCTGAACGAAGACGGCATCTGCTGCGCGCTGTCCGGCAATTTGGACTGGCTCGACTACGAGCTGGCCGATATCCAGCTCAAACGTTCGCCCGCGCATGCGCTCATGCAGGCGTATCGCCGACATGGCGTCAATCTGCTGTCAGTCGCCGGTGGGCGTTTCGTATTCTTCCTCTGGGACAGCGCACAGCGTACCGGCCTGATCGCCTGCGATCGCTTCGGACAGATGCCGATCTATTGGGCAAATCGCGGTGATGGCGACATCGTCTTCGGGCCCACCGCCAGCGCCGTGAACCTGCTCCTAGACCGCCGGCCCACGTTGTCCCAGCAGGGCATCTTCAACTATCTGTACTTCCATATGGTGCCTGGGCCTGCGACCGTTTTTGAGGGCGTCAACAAGCTGATGGCCGCCCACATGCTGGTCTGCAGAGACGGCAACTGGTCAGCCCAGCGATACTGGGAACCAGATTTCCGAGAGCATTCCGACGCATCACTGACGGAGGCTTCCGAGGAGATGCTTGGTCTGTTGTCCAGCTCTGTGGCCCGCCTCACAGAGGGGGTTGATACTGGGGCCTTCCTCAGCGGCGGGCTGGACAGCTCCACCGTCTGCGGACTGCTGGCCAGGCACCAGCCACGACCTAGAACGTATTCCATCGGTTTCGCGGCCGATGGGTACGACGAAATCGCCTATGCCAGACTGGCGAGCAAACGCTTCGACACCGAGTTTCAAACCTACTATGTGACGCCTGAAGACGTCCTCTCAGAACTGCCGCGTATCGCCGCCGCCTATGATGAACCGTTCGGCAACTCTTCCGCCTTGCCGGCCTATTTCTGCGCCCGCTACGCAGCGTCGGACGGCCGTCAACGTCTGTTGGCCGGTGACGGCGGCGATGAACTATTCGCAGGCAACGAACGCTATGCCAAGCAGGCCGTGTTCGAGCGCTATGCGCAGATTCCCTGGTTGGCGCGGCGTTTGCTGGATCTCCTGCTACAAAAACTACCGAGCGAGCGGCCCATGATAAAAAAGGTCCGCAGCTACGTAAGGCAGGCCAAAATCCCCCTACCGGAGCGACTACAGACCTACAACTTTCTAAACCAATTCGGTGCGCAAGGCGTTGTCGCCGATGGCCTCTTGGAGAGTATCGACAAAGCCCATCCGCTGGAACTGGATCGTGCGATATATCAGCATCCGGCCAATGCATCCACGCTGAACCGCATGCTCTATCTCGATTGGCATCACACATTGGCGGACAACGATCTACGCAAGGTCAATCGTATGTGTCAACTGGCCGGTATCGACGTGGAATACCCGATGCTCGACGATCGCCTGGTAGAGTTCTCTACTCGCGTATCGTCATCGCGCAAGATCTATCGCAATCGCTTGCGGGGTTTTTACAAACGCGCCGTCGCGGACCTCTTGCCAGCGGAAATCATCAACAAGCCCAAACACGGCTTCGGGCTGCCGTTCGGCGTGTGGATGGCGGAGCATCCAGGCCTACAGGAGTTGGCAGCCGATAACCTGTCACGTATGAGACGCCGGCAAATCGTTCGCGCCGATTTCGTGGACGATGTGCTGCGTCTGCATCGCGAACAGCATGCCGGCTACTACGGTGAGTTCATTTGGGTGTTGATCATGCTTGAACTCTGGCTGACGGCGCACGGCTACGAACCTTGACGTCGGACGGTCGCCCGCCCGCCGCCACATCGGGTGCACTGTTTAGCCACGAGCGATTGCTGCAACATGCCAGCAAATCAGCTCCTCTGGAAATCCCGTTTCCTTTATTTGGCATGCAGGCCCATCGTCACAATAAACCGAAGTGGCAGCGCGCAAGATCGATAGAGAAGCGAGCCAAATCCTGGCGCCACGGCGTAAATCGGGGAATCGCATAATGGTCGGTTGCGGCATCCAGCGCACCCCAGTCGGTGGCGACTGCGGCACGAAAACCGGCCTCTTTCACCAGTTCCGCGTGCTCGGCCGAATAGTCCCGGCCGCGCTTGCCATTAGGATAGGCAAACAATTCAACTTCGCGCTGAAGCCAGCCTTGCAAATCCTCTTTGCCACCTGTGATTTCTTTACGTGCCTGCCCTTCATTTAACCTGGTCAGGATAGGGTGCGAGCGGGTATGTCCGCCGACCGTCGCCCAAGGCGAGCTCGCCATCGTGCGCAACTGCTCAATTGACATCATCAGATCGTTGGGCAGGTCGGAAACCCGACGGGCGAGCGCATCCACTCGCGCTTGCCGTTCGGCATGCGGTAGATGTTTCCAGGCGCCGATCGTCAAGGCCGCGGCCGCACGCCTGGAATCCCAATCCGATAATCTGATCAGCGGGCTACCCGGCAAATTGAACTCGTGCGCGCCTTCAGGCAGACGTCGGAATGTCTCGATGATCGAATCGTTCCACATACGGCCACCGTCGAGGAAGTCGGTGGCAACGAAGAAGGTCGCCGGCGCCTTGAATGCCTCCAGCACCGGCAGCGCTGCCGTGTAATTGTCGGCATAGCCGTCATCGAAGGTAATGCTGAGCGACCGGCCGCG
>CAVTOY010000013.1:0-38118 GCA_963736445.1 uncultured Gammaproteobacteria bacterium
TGGTCTGCATACGCAGCTCCAGCATATCTTCGCTTACCGCCTATCGGGCCGTTCGACCATCCGAACAACATCACTACCCCTTGCTCTGCCGGGAGAAGGTGCGGCATCAGCCTGTTGGGTGACCCCGGAGTTAGACTTTTGCCGATATGCGCGGGGCGACATGCCCGTCCAGCGGTGGAAGGCACGGCTGAAACTCGCCGGATCGGCGTAGCCCAGGGTGGCTGCGATCTCGGAGATACGCATATCGTGTCGGCTCAGCATATGGCGGGCAGTCTCTCGACGGGCCTGCTCAACCAGCTGACTGTAGCTGACCCCGCCCTGCTGGAGTCGACGTTGCAGGGTGCGTACCGGCATGCCGAGCAGGCCGGCGGTATGGTCGAGCGTCGGGTAGCAGACCGGTAACAGTTTTGTAATCGTTGCCTGACAAGATGCGATCGTTCCGGTTTTTGGCATGGAAAAGTCCCCTGCTTGCTTCTAACCTCGGTCCAGAGGCGACGCTGGCTTACCGGGTACAATCTTCATGGGATCAGGTGGTGCTGTCTTGCCATCAAGCGCCAAACTGTCGTGCCAAGCCGGCTGTTGCGCCGTTTGCCGGTGGAAAGTGGCACGAAATGGCAAGCTCGCAGTGGCATCGAATGGCAAGATCCAGTTGATGCTGATTGAACTGGGATGATGCTGCGATCGCTGGGCAGGATGGTGATCAGCGACAGATAAGGGGGGGCGTACCGGCCGATGAGAGCAATACCCAGCTACAGAGCGGCCCACTTGGGTCCCTATCTCGGTTTCTTGAGGGGGCTTGGCGCGCCTGTGGAGCGCGGCTTGCGCTCGGCGGGTCTGCCGACGATGGTCTCCGATAGCCCCGACGTTTTTCTACCGCAGATGCCCACCCTGGCCTTTCTGGGCCGGATGGGTGCCAGCGAAGGCATCGATGACCTGGCACTACGGGCCTTGCATGGCATGCGATTGACCGACCTCAACGAAGCCACCCTGTCCGCAATCCTTGGCTCGCCGACGCTGAAAGTTGCGCTCGGGCACTTTGGCAGGCTCGCGCGCCTTGAGGACACCTTTGTACAATCCTGGTTGAGCATTGATGGTGACATCGCCAAGCTCCACATGACCTATTCATACCCACTGGATCAACAGGGGCTCAGGTACGAGGACTGGGCTGAGCTGTTTTTGTTGATCACCGTCGTCAGGGCCTTTGCCGGGCCGAGCTGGACACCGCAGGTGGTGGGATTTCGCTCGCACGGATTGACCAGTCGGTTTGCCTCTGAAATCTTTCCGGATACGCATTTTCTGACCGGACAAAAATCTGTCTTTGTCACGCTTTCCCGCGGACTTTTGGGTATGCCACCGTGCAAGACCGGAAAACGGTTTGAGACTTGTCCGGATTACACGCGCCCGGTGGACCAGCACTGGGATTTTGCAACTTCCCTCAGACAGGTGCTTTCTGCTTATCTCGCTGACGGAGCGCCGACGATACAACTTGCCGCAGAACTTGCCGACATGAGTGTACGCACCCTGCAACGCAGGCTTTCACAAGTCGACCTGAGCTATTCTGACCTGGTCAAGCAGGCCCGTTTTGAACTGGCCTCAACGTGGCTTGAAAAAACAGACAGAAAAATCATCGATATCGCTTATGGGCTGGGCTACACGGATCCGGCGCACTTCACCCGCGCCTTTGGTCGGTTGGCGGGAATGAGTCCATGCGAGTATCGGGGCCAGAGTAAGCTGCAATAAGTTCGCAGTACAAACTGGCCAGTACGCGTTGCCTAGCAATCTTCGTTGCTCGGCCGTTACCGAATCCCGGTTAGCAAGCTGTACTGGAAATTACTTGAGTGCCTTGCACCTTCCGGTCTTGCTACGGAACGGTCGTTCACCTGACGCACCCTGGTCGTCGGCATTGGGTCAAAGTACGCGTTCGCCGTAGTGAAAAGCAGCCGTTGAGGGTGAATTCCTGTTCAGTGACAGCTCAAGACCGCATAGCGGACCAAATTGGCTCAGAACCCCACCGGCCGCAATGGCCGACCTGTTGCCAGTGGCCAGACGCCCTGTGCGACCGCTTCACTTTGAAACCAGCCAATGAGCCTCGGACTGCTTGACCGGCAGTTCAGTGTCGGGTCCTGCCGGTCAGGAGTTCAAAAAGCGGCCGTTCGGGGAGATTTCCTGGCTTATGTCCGGTGACGAAACCATAGGAGACGTTGTTGGCTCAGAGTCCCAGCGGCAGCTTTGGAACCGAGCAGCAGACGGTCGCCGAGTACGCCGTCAACTTCTGTTCATCGCCGTTTGCGGCGGCGAGGATTGCCGTCACAACAGTCCGTTCCTGTTACAGATCGGTCGTTAACGGGACGTGACCTGACCGACCGCAGTGGGTCGAGTGCTACCCCCCAGGAAATCAGAAAGCTGCCGTTCAGGGAGATTTCCTCGCCTACGTCCGGTAACCAATCCATAGCGGATGCTGTCAGATCAGATCTCCAGCGACGGTTTCGTTCTTGGCCGAGAACTGGACCGACGACCAACATAGCCGAGCGACCGGTTCCTGATCGGTTACCCGCCATTCTGGGTGAAGGTCCCCGATCACCGGGAACGAAGTAAATCGCAACGACAGTTGGTATCGCCCCTGAGTGGCCGGTGGATTCTTACTCGATTCAACCCAGCTTCTGAGCCAAATCCTCAGCCTTCAGATGCGTATATCGCCGCAGCATGCGCAGGTCCCTGTGCCCGGTGATACTGGCGACCTCCATGATGTTCAGCCCTTTCTCGAACAGCCGGGTGGTGGCTTCGTGGCGCAGGTCGTGGAAACGGAGACCCTCAATTCCGGCCCGGCGTATTGCGCGCATGTAGGAGCGCTTGACCGCCTCGGTGGTGACGCCGGGGAAGACGTCACCGTGCAGGGCACGGGGCAGGGCGCGTAGCACGGCGACGGCTGTTGTAGACAGTGGCACGGTCCGCGCCTCGCCGTTCTTAGTGTCCGGAAGGTGGGCGGTGCGACGGTGCAGGTCGATGTGCTCCCAGCGCAGGCGCCGCAGTTCGCCCTGGCGCATCGCAGTCTCCAGTGCCAGCTGCACCAGCGGCAGCAACCAGCGATTGCGCGCCTCGCGACTGGCGTCGAACAGGCGGGCTTCTTCGCCGGGCTGCAGCCGTCGGTCGCGCGGTCTCCCACCGGCGGGCAGTTTGATGTCGCGCACCGGATTGTGGGCATAGATGCCCCATTCCTTGCGGGCGACCTCGAAGACATGGCCGAGCAGAACCAGGTCCCGTTTCACGGTCGCCGTGGTGACCTTGCGCAGGCGCTCATCGCGCCATCGGGCGATGTCGACGCCGCGGACCGCAGCGACAAACCGGTGGGCGAGGGGATGGCGCATCATCAGGCGCAGGCGGTTGGTCTCCGGTTCCGCACCCTTCTTCAGCGGGGTGACCTCTTCGAGGTAGCGCTCGAGCAGCTCTCTGAGGGTGGTCGACTCAGCCTCGGCGCGGGAGACGAACGCGCCCACGTCCATCTCGACCTCGATGGCGCGCGCCCACTGCTCGGCCTCAGTGCGGGTCTCGAAGGTCTTGGTCTGCAGTGGATGGCCCTTCTTTCGGACCTGGGCCTGCCACTGGTAGGGGCCGCGTTTTCTGAAGGAGGCCATGGCCACACTCCGTTCGTTCGCGAACGAGTGTGACAACGCTGTGACAAATAATCGTTTGGGAACCTATTCGGGGGGTGTCGTGGTTCCTAACTAATTGATTTGATTGGTGGGCGCGGCTGGGTTCGAACCAGCGACCCCTGCCGTGTGAAGGCAGTGCTCTCCCACTGAGCTACGCGCCCTTACCGAGATTCCGATAGTAGGTTCCCGACGCCAGCTGGTCAATTCGCAGCGTGCTGATAGAATCCGCGGCTTCGGCAGCCCAGTTGTTTCTCAATGACAATGAAGACGCGTTTTGCCCCCAGCCCCACCGGGTATCTGCATGTCGGCGGTGTGCGGACCGCCCTTTTTTCGTGGTTGCTGGCACGCAAGCATGGCGGCAAGTTTGTGTTGCGCATCGAAGATACCGATCTCGAACGTTCGACTCAGGAATCGGTTAACGCCATTTTGGAAGGCATGACCTGGCTCGGCCTCGAGTATGACGAGGGGCCCTTCTATCAGACCCATCGCTTCGAACGTTACAACGAGGTGGTTGGGCGATTGCTCGACAAGAAGCTGGCGTATCGATGCGACTGCAGCAAACAGCGCCTGGAAAGCGTCCGCGAACAGCAGATGGCGTCCAAACAAAAGCCTCGCTATGACGGTCATTGCCGTAACCGCGACGTGAGCCCCGACACGCCGCATGTTATCCGTTTTCGCAACCCACGTGACGGCGAGGTTGTCATCGATGACCTGATCCGTGGTCGTATCGTCGTAGCCAACAGCGAGCTGGATGACCTGGTGATCCGCCGTACCGACGGCTCGCCCACCTATAACCTGACGGTCGTGGTCGATGATCACGACATGGCGATCACGCACGTCGTCCGGGGTGACGACCACATCAACAACACGCCGAGGCAGATTAACCTGCTGTGTGCGCTGGATTGGGATGTGCCTCACTATGCGCACCTGCCAATGATCCTGGGCGATGATGGAGCACGGCTGTCTAAACGCCACGGCGCGGTCAGCGTTATGCAGTATCTGCAGGAAGGTTATCTGCCCGAGGCGCTGCTGAACTACCTGGTGCGCCTCGGCTGGTCGCATGGCGACCAGGAGATCTTTGCGCTCGAAGAGATGATTCAGTTGTTCGAGCTGGACGGAGTCAATCGTGCGCCGTCCACCTTCAATGCGGAGAAGCTGCGATGGCTGAACCATCACTATATCAAAGAGGCCGATCCGGCCCGGATTGCACATCTGTTGTCGTCACATCTCGGCGATCTGGGTATCGATCCTGCTGATGGACCAGACTTGCTGGCGGTGATAGAAGCGCAGCGCGAGCGCGCCAGCACCCTGGTCGAGCTGGCCCAGATCTCGGCTTTCTACTACCGGGATTTCGACACCATCGAGGAAACGGCGGCCAAGAAGGCCTTCAAGCCGGGCGCAGACCAGGCTTTGAATGCAGTACGCGTCAAACTCGCGGAGCTGACAACCTGGGAGCGTGCCGAGATCCACAGGGCCATCCAGGAGACGGTAGACGACCTCGGCGTCGGTTTCGGCAAGGTGGCGATGCCGTTGCGTGTGGCAGTGACCGGTGGATCGCCATCACCGGATCTGGACCTAACACTTTATCTAGCGGGCCGGGCGATGACAGTTCGGCGGATCGACCGGGCCATCGAGCGTATCCGCGCTGTATCTTGAATTATCAGAAGAGGCTCTGAGTACGCCATGAGCGGTGAGACCACTAGCGCGCCATCCAACTTCATCCGCCAGATCATCGAGAAGGATCTGCAGGCCGGCAAGCACGAAACGATTCACACACGCTTTCCGCCGGAGCCCAACGGGTATCTTCATATCGGCCATGCAAAATCCATTGTGCTGAATTTCGGCATCGCCGAAGATTTTCCCGGCAGCTGCAATCTGCGATTCGACGATACGAATCCGGCTAAGGAAGAGGAAGAGTTCGTCGAGGCCATCAAGGAGGATGTTATCTGGCTTGGCTACGCATGGTCGGAGCTGCGCTTCGCCTCTGATTATTTCGAGCAGCTGTATGAATTCGCCGTCGAGCTGATCGAGTCCGGCAAGGCCTTTGTCTGCGATCTCGCACCAGAGCAGGTGAGGGACTATCGCGGCACCTTGACCGAGCCGGGCAGAGAAAGCCCCTACCGCGATCGCCCGGTCGCAGAGAATCTCGACCTGTTCCGCAGCATGCGGGCTGGCGAGTTTGCCGACGGCACCCGCACCCTGCGGGCACGCATAGATATGGCATCGCCTAACATCAATATGCGCGATCCGACCCTATACCGCATTCGCCACGGCCTGATCCATCATCAGACCGGTGCGGAATGGTGTATCTATCCGATGTACGACTACACCCATCCAATATCGGATGCCTTGGAAGGGATCACGCATTCGCTGTGCACGCTCGAGTTCGAGGACCATCGTCCTCTCTATAATTGGGTGCTCGATAACATCACCATTGGGTGCCATCCGCGGCAGATAGAGTTCGCACGCCTGAACCTCGAGTACACCGTGATGAGCAAGCGCAAGCTGACCCAGCTGGTGCAGGAGAAGCGGGTGTCCGGCTGGGATGATCCGCGTATGCCGACGATCGCGGGGCTGCGTCGTCGGGGCTATACGCCGGAGTCGATTCGGCGCTTTTGTGAGGCGATCGGCGTGACCAAGGCCGAGGGCACCGTGGAGATGGGGGTGCTGGAGAACAGCATCCGTGGCCACCTGGACGCCGTGGCACCTCGTCGCATGGCCGTGCTCGATCCGCTGAAGGTCGTGATCACCAACTTTCCCGCGGATGCCACCGAGACCCTTCAGGCCGGTAACCACCCGAAAGACGAATCCCTCGGTACCCGCGAGCTATTGCTGACCCGTGAGGTCTATATCGATCGCGCAGATTTCCGCGAGCAAGCAAACAAGAAGTACAAGCGCCTGGTGCTCGACGGCGAGGTACGGTTGCGCAACGCCTTTGTGATTCGCTGCAACGAGGCGATAAAGGATGATGTGGGCAATATCACCGAGCTGCGTTGCACCTACGACACCGACACCCTTGGCCGAAACCCGGAGGGGCGCAAGGTGCGGGGCGTTATCCACTGGGTATCGGCGACCCTGGGCAAGAAGGCCGAGGTACGTCTGTACGACCGACTGTTCAAGTCGCCGGAACCGGGCCGGACCCATGATTTCCATCAGGACATCAATCCGGATTCGCTGCGCGTGCTCAAGGATTGTGTGGTCGAACCGTCGCTGACCGAGGGGGGTGCCGGTGAGCGTTTCCAGTTTGAACGCGAGGGCTATTTCTGTCGCGATAGCGTAGACAGCCGCCCCGATCAGTTGGTCTTCAACCGGATCGTGTCTCTGCGCGATTCTTGGGGGAAAAACGCTGATTAGTGAACGGCCGGCGCCGGCGAAATCAATAGGCAACGACACTAGACACGAAGCGGTGTGTGGCCTACCATACCGGCCTCGTTTCTGGGGCCATAGCTCAGCTGGGAGAGCGCAACACTGGCAGTGTTGAGGTCGGCGGTTCGATCCCGCCTGGCTCCACCAAAAAATCAAGTTTTTTGTCCCGTTCGTCTAGAGGCCTAGGACATCGCCCTTTCACGGCGACGACAGGGGTTCGACTCCCCTACGGGACGCCAATTAAATCAACGGCTTAGGAGAAATCCTCAGCCGTTTTTCTTTGCCTCCGATAACTTGTCGGTGACTCTGCCATTACAACAAAAAACCCGGGGACTAGCCTGCAAATCTCACCGTTTTTCGTCGCGAGGGTGTCGAAACGCCGCCATGGTGGGGCGCACGCAGTGAAAGACGGTGAACGCGTAGCTGACACTGCGTCGAAACGGCTGTAGCGAGTACGCCCCATCAGGGCGAGGTTATAGCCGCCCGCAGCAGGAAATCGGTGAGATTTTCAGGCTAGGCCGGGGCTGTTGGTTCAGCCTCGCTGCATGAGGCAGGGGCGTGTGACAGGGTCCGATTCGGGTCAGAGTTCTTGAACTCCCGGTTGTTTGTTTACGGCCGGGAGTTCAAGTGAGACTGCCGGATGTGGGGGTAACTTAACTGGCTGCCGGCCGCTGCTTCGAGGACCTGCCCGTCCCGCTTGGGATCATGACGGCGGACCTCAATGCGAAGCAAGCTTACCTGTTTCGTTCCGGCTCCCTCGAGGACGCCCTACACGCAGCGCTCGCCATTCCCGGCCTGGCACCGCCCGTCGAGCGCGAAGCCCAGCGTCTGGTCGATGGCGTGACCATTTCGCCCGTGCCGACGGCGGCGTTGAATTGAAGGACAGGGGCGCTGACATCACCGTGTCGGTAAATCTCATGGCCCGTGAAGAACTGGATCGATGGCCAGAGGACGACCCCGTGCCCAAGGTCGAAAAAAAACGCTCGAAGACTCTCGACCCCATGATCGAAACCCTGATCATGTTACAAGCGGACACGAGCGTGCGAAACGCGGCCGAAGCGGACGTTGTGATCTCGCCAAAGTTCGCGCGGTCGAGCTGGCGAGATATCCACTTGGCTGATCGCTTCGAGGCCGCGGGCAGGCGCGCGGCCAGCGAGCAACTAACCAAGCTTCACGCCCTTGCTTCACCGCAAAACGTGCTGACGATGTAGCGCAGCGCCCACGGCACGCTGTAGTTCGCGCTTCGAGCGCGATAACTGTTACTCTTGCATTCAGGAAGGTCAGCGGCTGCCCCACCAAGGATCACAGGCTGCCGCATCCTGTAAATCTCCGACAGCATGAGGGTGATCGAGCGTCACGGCCGGGTCGACGCCGACCCGGATGATGCGGCCCTGCGGGCGATCAAAATACTCAACGGTGCCTATCTGAAGACCAAGCGGACGGCCATCCAAAACTACCATCGCGCCACCTTAGAATCGCTATGTGCTTCCGGCGAGGTGATTCAGGCACAGCAATCCCGATAACGCGCCATACCCGAAACCCTAAAGGAGCAAAGCCTTGACGCAACAACAGCAGCACCGAGACACGAATCAGGAGATACGAGTCTGCAAAATATGTGGACACACCTTTCTCGCGGGGCAGAACACGCGACGGAGTACCTGCTCGCCTGAATGTGAAACCGAACTGATCCAGCAAATGGAACGCTCAAAGCAACGACGCTATTGAAAGGCGTCTGGGAAGAAGCTATCCCCGGGCCGGCAGGTCATGGCCGGGAACGCCCATAAGCAATACGAAGAAGGCCCCCGAATGGAAGGCCTTGGCTTGCGTGCAGTGCGTCGATCCGCAATCGACCCCCTACGTTAGACCTTCTTGTACACACTATGCGCCATGAATTCGACATCTAGACGCCTTGCAAGGAGCATCTGCCAGAAAGGGTTCAGTCGACGATACCCCTGTCGTTTCCAGAATGCCGGGTTTCTGTTGTTGTTAATCAGGATGGTGAGCTCGGCTGCCCGGCAAATCTCCTCGTGTGCCGCCAACAACCTGGCGCCAATACCTCTACGCCTGCACCGAGGATTTACATTGATGTTCTCGTTGTACGCAAATCCGCGTTCAATATCGAGTTCGGCATAGAGCAGGATATTCCGGGGATGAAAATCGACTATGACTACCTGGTCCTCGCGGACCGTGAGTACTTCGGCGCTCACAATGAAGCCGTGCGCCCTTAGGGCACTGCTGACGAGTATTTCTATGTCCACGATATTTCACACAGCTCGAGCCAAGACCGGTCCTAACGGTACCCCCTTCACCGGCGCAACACTTGAAACCGGTGTTCGGCGTCGACATCTAGACCTGCCCGGCCTGCGGTGGGGCAGTGAGGATCATCGCCCGCACAGCTCTCAGCGTTGCTAACTCCTGACCCGCGTTCGCAAAGGAGATCTAACCCGCCGATGCAATGACACCATTTGCCCGGAGTTTGGTTTTCATGCCTGGCGCCTGCTAATGTTCCGGTCTTATTCTCCGAGGTAAAGTGTCAGCTAACAAAGAGCCGCGAGAAATGCGAACGGAAAGCACAGTTAGCGCCACGGCCGCTTACATAGAGGGCGCGAGCGACGGCCGCATCTGGGGTATGTCCGGTCGAGAGCGAGGCGTTCGCCTGACCCGGCGCCTCGGACTTGGGCTCATTGAGAAATTGGAAATGCCCGCTCCGGGATCGGACCCACTGCTGCTGCTGCGGGGCGACTCCGTTTTTGAAGAAAGACTCGCGAAAGAACTCATCAAGTGCCCTGGCGTAATGCTAGTGGCCCCCGGCAGTGCAGGGCTCACCGCGCTGGCCGCCTGCGTCGAATCCGTGCACGCTGCCGAGGCAATGGAACTGCTGCGCAAGGAGGGCCTGACCGAAACCGCGATCCGGGAAGCCGGCCTCAAACCAATGCAGGCGGCGGATATAGTGGGTCCTTATAACACCACGCTGCGCAAAAGGGCGCCTTCGTGCGCGTTCCGGCTCATGCCGTCGAACACGGCCCAAATAGAGAAGATCACGTTTGACGCGGCCTATAAGGGCGTGACCGATCTCGTGACCAAGTTCATCCTGCCCTGGCCGACTTTTCACATTACCCGTCTATTGTCGCAAACCAAAGCGACCCCCAACATGGTCACAACCGCCAGCTTGGTGTTTACCTTCCTCTTTTTTCCATTCGTGCTCAATGGCCACTTTCTCTTAGGCATCGGCTGCATATGGGCCATGGCGCTGTTGGACACAGTGGACGGCAAACTGGCCCGGGTTACGTTGACATCTTCCCAGGGCGGCCGGATTTTCGATCATGGAATCGATCTGGTCGCTCCGCCTCTGTGGTGGTTCGCCTGGTGGCTCGGTTTGCCGGAGCATGGCGAAGGCCTGATCTACTGGTCGGTGTGGATGGTGGTGGGCGGCCATGTCGCTGGTAAACTGGTCGAGCAACTCTTCATTTCGACCTTTGGCGTCAAGACACATGTCTGGCGCAAGTTCGATTCCAATTTTCGGCTCATTACCGCCCGACGCAACTCGAACCTTCTGATTCTTACCCTCTTTACCGTTCTAGGCTTTCCTGCCGCCGGATATTTGGCCGTCGCGGTCTGGATCCTGTTCAGTCTGGGCGTGCACATCGTGCGCTATCTCCAGGCACTCGCCGCGAGCCGTAAAGGCGTGGCGATCACCAGTTGGCTCGCGGCATAGACTCAACGAAATCATGGCCCTTGCTAACCGGTCATGGGTTCGTTCTCAAAGAGAGTCGTCACATGGGCCGCCCGGCGGGCACCCTAGCTTCGGCGACAAACGGCTTGACGTGCCTGTTTGAAAGTTCGTCCACCACGAAAGAACGTCGGCGCGATGTGCGTGGTCACACCCTCTTCACAGAGCACCTCGTAATGGCCGGCGAAGGTGTTTTGGATGCGTTCATTGAACTGCGCATAGCTTAGGCGCCGGTTGTTCGTGCCGGCCTTCTTTGTGTAGGGTACATGAATGCCCTTTCTGCATGTTTCCATGGCGCGAAGAAAGACAGTGCTGGTGCCATAGCGGTACGGTAGTTTCACTGCATAGCGCACACCTCCAGTCAATACTGCCGCCCTGAGGGAAGAGCATGCCCCAACAGCCCGCGCGTTCTGAAGTTCTGCGCATCCTGCGCAGATCCTTTGCCACCGTGGAACGGGAATATTCAGGCCTGGATCTGACCGTGCGAGGCCAAATTCCCAGCGGCCTGGATGGTGTGCTGTACCGCAACGGACCCGGGCGAATGGAGCGGGGCGGCCATGAGTACGGACATCTGTTCGATGGGGATGGACACATTTGCCGATTCGAGATTGCCGATGGCCGGGTACGCTACGGCAATCGGTTTGTGCGCACCCGTTACTTCGAGGATGAGGAACAGGCCGGGCGCGTGCTTTATCGTTGCTTGGGCACCAATCGCCCGGGCGGGCTGCCGGCGAACTTCTTGCGCCTGAACTTCAAGAACGCAGCCAATACGCATGTGATCCTGCACGCCGAGCGGCTATTGGCACTGTACGAGGGTGGCCCACCTTATGCGCTGGACCCGGTCAGTTTGCATACCGAAGGCATCTGGGACATCGGCGGCGCATTGCACAATCCCTTCGACGCCATCTCCCGCTTTCTGTCTCCGGTGCTGCCTTTCGCCGCGCATACGAGCGTCGACCCGGCGACCGACGAATTGATCGGCTTCGGTCTGCTGCCGGGGCGACCAAATCGGCTCCTGACCTATCGCGTCGATGGGGAGGGGCGTTGTGTCGAGCGCCGGCATTTCGAGCTCGGCCGCAGCAGCTTCGTACACGATTTCTTGCTAACCGAGCACTGGATGCTGTTCCTGCTTCCCCAGTTGGACTATGGCATGGCCGGTGTGCTGTTCGGCTATACCAGCGCCGCGGGCTCGATGGCCATGCACACGGAGCGGCCGATGCAGATCCTGATGGTGCCTCGGACCGGCGGCGAGCCGATCAGCTTCGAAACGATCCCAGGCTTTGCATTTCACTTTGCCGGCGGCGCGGAGCATCGGGACGGCACGTTGCACGCCAACCTGGTGCACCACAGCCGCCTTCCGTCGCTGCAGAACGTCGATGACCTGGTCGCCCCAGGAGGGGAGGGCCTGGGCCGTCTGACACGGCTCGACATCGAACCCAGAGTCGGTCGAACCCAGGCGACCCAACTGAGCGAACACGCGCACGAAATGCCTCGGATCGGCAGCGATGACCGGCGGGTTTTCAGCTGCGGTGTACCCGCGGGTCGTGATCTGCCGTTCTACAGCGCGATCCTCGCAAGCGAACTCAGCGAGGATGGTCTTAACGCGCGAACCCTGGTGCGCGATTTCTACCCCGACTTGCCGGGCGAGCCCGTGCCGGTCGAGGCCGACGGCGAGACCTGGCTGATGGTGCTGGTCTATCGGGCGCACGAGCACCGGACGGACCTGATGATCCTGCGCGCCGATGACCTCAGCACAGCAGCTAACGTCGAGTTGCCACACAGTTTGCCGCCGGGATTTCATGGGAGTTGGGTCGACCGCGCTCACTGATTCGCCAAAATCACACCCGTCGGCTTGAATCCCAGGCAACTTGATGAGCTGCGCACGCAAATCAGTTGCATTCGAGCCCGTTCTCTGAATTACTTGGGCCTCACCGGTCAGCGTGGGACGAGGCGGATTAGGCTGTTGTCAGTCGAACTCGGGCGCCGGGCATGTGCATTTTTTCGTGTTGAATAAGGAGGAGACTTAATGTCAAAGCGAAATGGATTTATAGCAGTCTGCGCCGTTTTCATCGGAGGCTTGTCCTCAACGGCGCTCGCTTGGGGATTCAACGGCGACGACGAAGGTTGCCTCGATAGTTCAGATCCGGTTTATTCGAACGTAGAGTTCGCCGTGCTCGATCCCACCAAAGGCCCGCAGATCATCAAAGCAGTTCTGACGCAGCCCGTTGAGTGGGTGAGGAAGAGGGGCCGCAGGGGTTGCTTCAGGCTGGTCGAAAATCCGCCGTCGGTCGTCATTCTGCACGGTTCTGCCGGACTGGACACGCGTAACGCTTTCTACGGCCAGAGTCTGCAGCGTCGATTTGCTACCCTGTCAGTTGAGATGTTCACGGGCTCTTTATCAGATCTCACTGGTCGGCCTCAGCTGCCATTGGTCAACTACCCCTACGCCTATGGAGCGCTCAGGTATCTTATCGAAGAAGCGGGGGTGGACCCCGATGCCGTTGGTTGTCTCGGCCTTTCTTGGGGTGGAGTGATCTGTAATCAGCTTGCCGTAGAAAAGTACTCGGTTTTGTCGAGCCAATTGGACGCTGTCATTACTGAATCCCCGACGGATTACCGTTTTGCAGCCCACGTGGCCAACTATCCGGTTTGCTATGCCCGTAACACCCCTCCCATCCCCATCCCTGGAATGCCAGAGGATGCCGGTCTGGATTTTGGGGGAGTGTTTGGTGCTGAACTGACCGGTGCGCCCGTGTTGATCCAGGTGGGGAGCGAGGACGCGTACGATAACTTTGAAGGTGAGTCCGGCTCGGCGCCGTGCAACGATCTCAAAGATAGCCTTCTTCCCGAAGAGAAGCGCCTGTTGGATGTGGTTGTCTACGAAGGCGGTTATCACGCATTTGACCGTCTGTTCTCAGTAGCGGATGTAGCCAAAGATATCTTCGCGCGGCGAGGCACTGCGATCTTCCCGGTACCCGAAACAAATCCGGAACTGTGGCCTGAGGTTGCGGTCATCCCTGATCAGGTCATCGCGAACGAATCCCGCCAGAATATATTGCGATTCTTTCGTAGAAATCTCCGTAGTTGGTGACACGTCGGCATTGCGTCTCGTGTACTTTTAACGGGCCGTGGGAAATTTTCTGGTGTATCTGCATCGTCTTGCGGTATGACAGTGGCCTGCCCGGTGATTCCCGCACCACGTGAAATTTTAGAAGCTGGCTCCCACAATCTTGCCAGATCCGCATGAAGCAGAGGCGATTCAGCGAAGAGCAGCGGGTTGATGGTTAGCGGTCGGCTGATAGCCGACCGCTAAAACTCCACCGTCAGCATGGCCGCGACGCTATCGACGTGATCGTAGGGTTCGTCATCGTCATTGGTTGCCAGCTCGTCTTTGAATTTCCCATGCAGGTACTCCAACGTCAGGGCCGCGTACTCGTCAATGCGCCAGTTCGCGGCGATGCCGTATCGCAGATGGGGCTCGTCTTCCAGTTCATCGCTGCCCTCGATACGCAGCGCCAGTTCGAAGTCCTCATCGAAAAAGGAGCGCGAGACTTCGGCGTTCCAGGCCCTGGGTCGGTCGCGATCGGCGTCCAGCTCGTCGAAGGATTTTATCGCCCCAAGCACCTCGAAACTGGCCTGGTAGGGGTCCTGTGTCCACTGTATGTACGCACTGATCGCCGCCACGCGTTTCTTGTAGCGATCGCCCTCGTCTTCCAGCAGGCGGTCGTCGGCGTCGGCGAGGTCGGTCTGATAACTCCATCCGACAGACCATTCAGGGCTGAGCTCGGCATCCATCGCCAGCACCCAGTTCCACTGTGGCGCACTCGTTCCGCTTTTCCTGGCGTCGCCGCTGTAGAGGGTGACGGAGAGGTCGAGTGCGTCATCCGGGCTATGCGAAACGATCAGGGCCTCATTGGCGCGCGTTTCGCCGAACTCGATCAGCGGGCCGCTGACGAAACGACTGAAATAGACGCCGAATGGGGTATACAGTCTGCCGGCGGACAGCGCCCAGTCGTCTCTCTCAATGGCGACGAAGGCCTCATCGAATTTGGTAGTGCCTTCATTGCTGTCGTACTCGATCACGGCCTCCACCTCGGCGAGCTCGAACAGATCGATCACCAGCCCCAACTGCACGGTGGTGACATCATAGCGACCGCTATCGTCATCCCGCCCACGGTCGATGTCGTAGTCTTCATAAGAGAACTCGACCTCGACCAGGCCGTAGGCCGTCAACCAGGGCGTTATTTCGGTCCTGCGGCCCGCGTCGCGTTTTTCTTCGGGCGTAGTGAACAGACGGGCCTCGTCTTCTGAGGCATCGGGTGTCGTTTCGCCGGGATGAGTCTCGTTCGCATCCACTTCGGCGTCCTCTGCCGGCGCAGCGTCGGCGACTTGCAGCGACAAACCCCATAACAAGGCCACACCGATCCGTTGCACCAGAGATCGCCGTTTCGCTTTCTGTTCCCAAAATGGCATGTTGCGATGGCTGTAGCGAAGTCGGTGCCGATGAGATATGTCGAGTGCTCGCGCGCCGTGCATCAACCATAGCATCGGCCGAGAGGATGCGGCATCCGACAGATGTCCTACGGCAGCCCGTCATACTCTATGCGTCACACGGCTTGGCGATGTCCCTCCGCCCGTTGGTTGGGCTTCGGCCGTGAGAACGCCAGATCAATCGTCCGCGCTTTCTATAAACTCTCTCTTAAAACAACAGCTTAGCGTGCCAGGCAATTGCCCTAGGACACGAGTTCAATAGAGTTGTGCGCGCGTCGGTGCTGTGCTTGGGCCAGACATACCGGACTTCTGCGAGGGCAAGCGCTCGATGAGCGCGTGTTCGACCTGGGGGCCGGTGACAGGCCGGAAACACCGGTTAACAACCCAAGGAGAAAGACGATGAGCGTATTGAACCGAACAAATGGCGTCACCGCCCTGGTCGCTGCGATGGCAGCGATCCTGGCGGTACCCGCTATGGCCAGTAGGGATGATCACGACGACTCAAGATCGGGACGCAAGAACTGTAGTACTCACGCCAACCTGCTCTTCCAGGCATGTAAGGCCGATCGTCAGGACGATTTTCTGGTCCACAAGGCCGATTGCCTTTATGTAACAGAGAAGGAAGACCAGCAGTCGTGCCTCGCAGATGCCCGCGAGGAGGCCCGCGACAAGGCGCAAGAGTGCAGGGAAGTCTATCAGGCCCGTCGCGAGGTCTGCGACCTGGTCGGCGAGCAGCGCTTCGATATCGAATTCGATCCGGAGGACTTCGTCCATCCGGACGACATCGGTGGTCCCGTCGACCCGAACCCGTACTTTCCGCTGACCGCCGGTCATACGCAAGTGATCGTCGGTGGCAGCGAGGTCACGGTGGTGACGGCGACCGAAGAGGTGCGCTTCGTTGGTGAGGAGCCGGATGAGGATGGTCTGGAGGGCGACGACGATGCGCTCCCCTGCCGGGTGGTCCGCGACCTGGTGTTCGAAGAAAGTGAAGACGATGACGGCGAAGTCGAGTATGACGCGGTCGAGGTGACCCAGGACTGGTATGCACAGCACCTGAACGGCGACGTGATCTACTGCGGCGAGAACACCTACGAGATCGAGGATGGTTTGATCGACAATACCGACGGCTCATTTGCCAACGGCACCGACCGTGCGCTCGCGGGCTTTCTGGTACGCGCGAATCCGGTGGTAGGAGAGGGCGACCGGCAAGAGATGGCGTCGGACGAGGCCGAGGATATTGTCGAGTATGTGAATCTCGAAGCCACGCCGCCCTACGAAGAAGGCGGAGATGTCATGAATAGCGAAATCGCGTGCGACGGTGAGTGTCTCAAGACTTACGAGCTCAATCCCCGGGATCCGGCTGTGGCCGAGTACAAGTACTATAAGCCGGGCACAGGCTTCGTCCTCGCGGTCAAGATCGACGAGGATCGCAGGCCGATCGGGGGGCGCGAGGAAGTCACTTGCGTCGGCGACTCGCTTGATGTCCTTGACCACCCAAGCTGTGGAATCGACGATCCCGAGGCGCTGAAGGATGCACTCTGCTTCTGGGCTCCGACAATCAGCCCACTGTGTGATTGACGAGTAGAATAGGACGACGATCGGACGTCCCAGCCCTTGAGTAGAGGGCGAACGCAGCGGCGGGCGCGGCGCTTACAGGCCGTGCCCGCCATCTCTGTGATCGCAAGACGCCGACTCGGCGACTGTGCGTCGCCACGCAAAGCCTCGGATGGTGGCAACGATGCAAGAGATGACAAACCCGTTGAAGCACTGGAGCAGCATCGCGGCGGTCGTGGCCGGCGGTGGGCTGCTCATGGCGCTGGAGATCCTCGAAGACCCGAACATGACGTTCCTGGAGATCCTTTCCGAACTCATCCAGCCTGCCTTGATCGTGATCGTCGCCGTCGGCATGGTGCGGCTCACCGATCAGGTGAGATTGCAACACGACAAGCAGCAGCTGCTTATCCGCGACCTGGAGTCGACGCGCATGGAGGGTCAACAGTGGCGGAGCGAAATGCGGGGGCTGTTGCAGGGCCTGAGTGAAGGTATCGATCGCCAGTTCGAGCATTGGGGCCTGACGATAGCGGAACGTGAAGTGGGGCTATTTATCCTGAAGGGCATGAGTTACAAGGAAATCGCCATTCTCCGCGACGTCAGCGAAAAGACCGTGCGGCAGCAAGCGCATACGATCTTTCGTAAGGGCAAGTTGAGCGGCCGCGCCGCACTTTCCGCGTTCTTTCTGGAAGACCTGCTTATCCCGGCGAAACCAGGGGATTCCTGATCGATCAAGGCGGCAATCGATTCAGCGGGTTAGTTACTTACCTCAGATGCGGCCTGGGGGAAGGGTGTGTCGCTCTCCGGCATGGTCCATACCACCAGCGCGATGGCGCCGATCAGGGCCACCAACTTGACCCCTTCCAGCAGATGCCTTGTCATTTTCATCGAGCAACCTCCAGCCGATCTTCGGTGGCCTGCGATGCCCTGGATTATCGCGGCGGCGTTTGACAGACGTGCGTTAGAACCTTTGCGTTTTGCCTGTTGATTCATGGCAATCAATCGGGCCCTGCAGCGCCGATGGGCTGGGCCGGCTTGGGTTCCCCCGAGGCAGCATCTGCGTCGTCTGGAGCGGCCGTCGGCTCGTGGCGTTCCGCCTTGATCACAATGCCGAGCAGGGGATGATCCACATAGTGTAGCTCGCCGCTGCGCATGCGCCTATTGAGCTGGATTCGGTATAGCTGTCCAGAATCTGGATCCCGCAAGGCGAGATCAGTGTCCAGATGCAGGTAACGTCCCCGCGTCACGCGCAGCAGGCCGGTCAGTCGGCCACGGTCAATCCAAAGCCAGTTGTTACTATTGCGTCCGCCAGGCGTCTCGCGAAAGGCTAGGTGTTCGTGGACGATCATGCCCTTTTTCTTCAGTGTGTAGGCCACGGGCTCGAGTGATTGGGCCGTGGCCGGCAAGGCAATCATGTCCAAGCTTTCGACGGCCAGCGTGGGATCAGGTTGGCCCGGCTCCTCCGGCCAGAATTGCTCCGCTGCACCATCGGGCCGCTCGAAGATCACGATCTCAAAGTCATAGGCATCGTCATCGGCCAGGCAGGTAGCGGGGATCGAAAGAAACAAGATCGCCAAGATCGCGCGGAGCATCCAGGCGGCATACGGTAACGAGTTCATGGGCGTCGAGTTCACTGTATCCCGACCAATTGGTCAAGCACGGCCTTGACTGACTGCACACGCTGCATTGGATCGGACAGGTCCGCGGTAAAGCGTAACTTGTTGCTACCATCGAGCCTGAAGGCCTCGGGTTGGGTCTGCACCAGCTGAATGATTCGCAGCGGGTCGATCTTGGGTTCCGGATCGAAATGGATCTTGCCGCCTGCCGGCCCGGCCTCGACCTTGCGGATACCGAACGGTTGGGCGTGCAGCTTCAGTTCGGTCAGCGCAAACAGATTGAGCGCCGCCTCGGGCAGCAGGCCGAAGCGATCGATCATCTCCACTTTGAGGTCACGCAGTTCTTCGGCTGACGCCGCTGACGCGATGCGTTTGTATTGAATCAGTCGGACGTGCACATCTGGGAGGTAGTCGTCGGGCAACAGCGCGGGGATGTGCAGGTCCACCTCGGTGCCATGATCGAGCGGCCGATCGAGTTCCGGCTGGCGACCTGCGCGAATGGCCTGTACCGCGCGCTCCAGCATTTCGGTGTAAAGGGTGAAGCCAATTTCGTGAATTTGCCCGCTTTGGTCATCGCCGAGTAGCTCGCCGGCTCCGCGAATCTCCAGGTCATGAGTTGCCAGAGTGAATCCGGCACCTAGCTCCTCGAGCGATTCGATGGCCTCGAGGCGTTTGCGGGCATCGGCGGTCATCGCCTTTTCCGGTGGTGTGATCAGATAGGCATAGGCGCGGTGGTGCGATCGGCCCACGCGCCCTCGCAGCTGGTGCAGTTGCGCCAAACCGAGCTTGTCGGCCCGATCGATGATGATGGTATTGGCACTGGGCACGTCGATACCGCTCTCGACGATGGTGGTGCAGACTAAAATATTGAATCGCTGGTGATAGAAATCACGCATGATGCGTTCGAGCTCACGCTCACGCAGCTGACCATGGGCGAACTCGACCCTGGATCCAGGGACCAGTTCGGCAATGCGCTGTGCCGTCTTCTCAATGCTTGAGACTTCGTTATGCAGCAGATAAACCTGGCCGCCACGGTTGATCTCTCGCTGGCAGGCCTCGCGTATCAACACGGCGTTCCATTGACTGACGAAGGTCTTGATGGGATGGCGCGCAGCGGGCGGTGTGGCGATGATCGACAGGTCGCGAAGTCCCGACATCGCCATGTTGAGCGTGCGTGGTATCGGCGTGGCAGTGAGGGTCAGGATGTCGACCTCGGCACGTAGGGCCTTGAGCCGTTCCTTATGCCGCACGCCAAAGCGGTGTTCCTCGTCGATGATCACCAGCCCGAGATCTTTGAACTTGATGCCTTCGCCCAGCAGTTTGTGCGTGCCGATCACGATATCGATGCGTCCGTCGGAAAGGCCCTTGAGCAACTGCGTACTCTCTTTCGCCGAGCGAAAACGCGACAGGCTCTCAATCTTGATTGGCCAGTCGGCGAAACGATCGGCGAAGTTCTGGTAATGCTGTTGCGCCAACAATGTGGTGGGCACCAGTACTGCTACCTGTTTGCCGGTGCTCGCCGCGATAAATGCGGCGCGCATCGCAACCTCGGTCTTACCGAAACCGACGTCGCCGCACACCACCCGGTCCATTGGCCGGCTGGAGGTCATATCGGCAACGATGGCATCGATAGCGTCGAGCTGATCCGGGGTCTCTTCGAACTCGAAATCGGCGGCGAACTGGCGATAATCGTCCGCGGGAATCGGCAGGGCATTGCCTTGGCGAGCCTCGCGCCGGGCATGGATATCGAGCAGCTCCGCGGCCACATCGCGCACTTTTTCTGCGGCCCGTTTGCGCGCCTTTTCCCACTGATCGCTGCCGAGCCGGTGCAGGGGTGCCGCCTCCGGCGAGGCGCCGGTGTAGCGGCTGATGAGGTTGAGAGAGGAGACCGGGACATACAACTTGTCGCCGCGCGCGTACTCCAGGGTCAGAAACTCGGTGCGCTGACCGCTGACGTCGAGGGTCTGCAGGCCGAGGAAGCGTCCTACGCCGTGTTCCTCGTGCACCACCGGCGCGCCGATGCTGAGTTCGGCGAGATTGCGTACGATCTGATCGGCATCCTGGCCCCTGCGCCGCCGGCGCTGCTTCACGCGCTCGCCTAGCAGCAGTGCCTCCGGGATGACCAACAGGGCATCCTCGGTCAGCCAAAGGCCAGATTCGACCGGCGCAACGGTCACGCAGGGCGATGCGTCGCCTGCGACGAATTCATGCCAGGATTCGCAGTAGCTGGGGCGGATATCGAATCCGTGCAGGGTCTCGAGCAAGGCCTCGCGGCGCCCCGCTGTTTCGGCGATGAACAGCACGCGCGCCGCGGTCTTGTTCAGCGCCGTCCTCAGCGCTTGTGCCGGGTCAGCCGCCTTTGCCTGGATACCGACCGGCGGGACCCGCTTGCTGGAGAGATCAAAACAGTCTGCTGCCGGCGACGCGCAGTCGGCGCTTCCCGCCCGCAGCTCGATGCGGCTATATCGGTTGAGATTCGTCAGCAGCTCGTCGGGTTGGAGATAGAGCACCGATGGCACGAGCAGCGGCCGTTCGATGTCATAACGCCGCTGTTCATAGCGCTCACCGACGCCTTCGAAGAACTCCCTGGATTGATCGGCTAGCCGGTGGTCCGAGACCATCACACTGCTCGGCGCCAGATAGTCGAACAAGGTTGCGGTATGTTCAAAAAACAACGGCAGATAATACTCGATGCCGCCGGGCAACTGCCCCTCGCTTACGCCACGATAGATCAGGCTGCGCTGCAGGTCGCCCTCGATACGTTCCCGGTATGCGCGGCGAAAGCGCTTGACCGCCGCCTCATCGAGCGGAAACTCGCGTGCCGGTAGCAGCGAGACGCGCTCGATCTTATCGGTGGTGCGTTGTGTCTCCGGATCGAAGATACGGATCGAATCGATCTCCTGATCGAAAAGATCGATTCGATATGGGCAGTCGCTGCCCATTGGGAAGAGGTCGATCAGGGAGCCGCGGATAGCGAATTCGCCATGCGTCATAACCTGGGATACGCATTGATAACCGGCCGCTTCCAGGCGCCGACGGAAGTCATCCAGATCCAGTTCGTCGTCGACAGCCAACATCAGGCTGTTGGCGTCGAGAAAGTCTGGCGGCACAAGGCGCTGCATTAGCGTCGCCACGGGGACGACCACGACACCCTGCGACAGCCGGCGCAGGCGATGCAGCGTCAGCAGGCGTTGCGAGACAAGTTCAGGTAGCGGTGAGAAGACGTCGTACGGCAGCGTCTCCCAGTCGGGGAAGCTCAATACCTCGAGCGCCGGATCGTCGAGAAAGAACCGGATCTCTTCCATGAGGCGAGTGGCTGCCTGGACATCCGGCGTAACGACGACCAATGGCGCAGTGGCCTGCCCGGCCGCCTTGGCGATCGCATATCCGGCAGCGGCGCCGATGCAATGGCCCCAGCGTACAAGGGGAGATGTCGAACGGGGCAGAGGGGGTGCTGCGGAGCTCACGGGATCGATCGGAATCGGGAACATGCGGCATTTTCGCACAACCACAATGGCATGCGTGTTCTATTGGAGTGAGGGCGTGCCCAGGGCGTCAGCACCCATGGTCGCTGCGCCGGTCGTTTTCGGCGGTCAGGGGCCCATCCGCGACGACCCCGACCAGACCCGGGTATCGGGTCACGGTTTGACCGTGCTTAGGCCGAGAATTTCCCAGTCCTGCATACCGCCGCGGTACCATTTGATCTTTTGTGGCGGATAGCCGAAGCGCAGCAGATTATCGATGTTGTTGGGCGATTGACCGCACCAGGCGCCATTGCAGAACATCACCAGCGTCTTCACATCGCTGAAGTCCCACAGGCCTTCGATCTCCCGGGCACCAAACTGCCCGATGAGGATCTCACTGATCGTGATGGGATCGGCCCCTTTGGCGGGGTTGAGCCTCGTCCAGGGCACATTCACCGCGCCCGGTATGGTGCCTTTGGCCACCCAGTCGGGGGTACGTGAATCGATCAGCAGGATATTGTTGTCACCGCTGGCCATCTTCTTGACGTAATCGATGACTTCCAACTCACCGATAGTCTCGACGCCGGGGGCCAGACTGCCGGGTTGGATGCAGAACGGCGGGCACTTGCGCGAAGTCTTGGCGAAGGCAGGATTCACGGTCGCCGAGCGATTCTGATTGCGCATGATGGTGATCTGCTTGCCGTCGATCGTACCCTCGAACTTGTCCATCGACCGGGTGATGCCCACCGCCAGGTCCGCGGCAGCCGCATCAAGGGTCAGCGTGACGACAACAGCGGCCAGGAAGAAGGCGGGGATCATCTTGGCTTTCATGCGTAGTTTGCTCCTCATGCAGGTCGGATTGTTGTTGCCATTGAAGATCGGTCGCCGTTCGGCGGCTGGCCGATGCAGTATCCGCGAATATAACTCAACATCCGGCCTTTTTCGCAGCGACCACTCACGTTTCAAGCTTCTGAAACTGCTCAGCCCGCTTATCTCACCGGGTTTCGTTGCGAGGGCGGCGAGATGCCGCTGCGACGGGGTGCACGCAGTGAAAGACGGTGCCGGCGTAGCGGACACTACGTCAACCCGGCTGTAACGGGTTCGCCACGTCACAGCGAGCATAGCGGTGTCCGCAGCAGGAAGTCGGTGAGATAAGCGGGCTAAATTCGTCCTCAGGCGCCCGCCAGTTTCCGTGCCGGGTAAGTTGTGGCAGATTTGGGGGATCGACGGGGATTGTCCAGTCAGTCGCGCAGGGTTTCGATCGATGAATCTGTGGAAAACAGCCGCCGTGGTGCTTTTGGCCTCCCTCTGGGTGGCAACGGTGGGTGCCGGACAGGCATCGCCCGGCGAGCCGGACGTGGCACGCGAGCAGCGCATGGTGGCGGAGATCGTGGACGCTATCCTCGACGGCGAGCCTATCGAGATCGAGACCGAGGACGGTCTTTCGTTTCTGGGCATCTTTACCGAAACCGCTGTGCTGCCCGTGAAGGGCACGGTGCTGATACTGCACGGCCGCGGCCTGCACCCTAATTGGACGAACGTCGTTCACCCGCTGCGGGTCGGTCTCGTCGAGCACGGTTGGAATACCTTGGCGATCCAGCTGCCGGTGCTGGCCAAGGATGCGACCTATTACGACTATTTCGAGGTCTTCGACGACACTATCCCGCGGATCGAGGCCGCGATCGCTTTCGCGCGTGCGGCGTCAGGCGGCAAGCTCGTCGTCTTGGCGCATAGCTGTGGCACCCATATGGCGCAGCATTGGATGCATGCCCGCAGCGACACCGCACCGGCGCAATTCGATGCCTTCGTGGGGATCGGAATGGGCGCAATCGATATAGGCCAAACGATGCGCGAACCCTTTGCCCTGGACAAACTGGCTGTACCGGTCCTCGATGTCTATGCGGAACTGGATTTTCCGAACGTGCAGCGCTTGGCTCCGGTGCGCCGGGAGGCGATGCAGCGCGGCGGAAACGCCCTCAGTGCCCAGATCGTTGTCCCCGATGCGGAGCACTACTTTGTGGACCGTGACCAGGCATTGCTAGGCGTCGTGGCGGCCTGGCTCGACACGCTTTAATCTGGCTCATCCCAGTCGGGTCCAGATGCGGCTGCCTTCGAGCTTTACAGGATAGGTGCCGATGGGCTCGTCGGCGGGCTCATCCTGGGGCTGCCCGGTGGCCAGATCGAAGTAGCTTCCATGCAGTGAGCACTTGATACGCGAGCCCTTGATGCAACCCAACGCGAGCGAGTAATCCTCATGGCTGCACATCTCGTCGATCACGTAATAATCGCCATCGGCATTGACCAACAACAGGCGCCGGCCACCCAGCGCGAAAGGCTTCATCTGGCCGACACCCAGTTCGTTCGTATCGGCGACCACAGTCCAGTCGTCTTTGACCATCTAGCGCACCCGCGCGGCCGCACGCCCGCTGTCCAGTACCGCGCGCAGCTGATCTGCGGCCGCGCCGATATTCTCGGCCTTGCCAAGATGTTTTAGGACCAGGGCGGCAGCATACAGCAGAGAATCATAGGTGGGGCCTTTCTCGCCATGCAGGGCCGCCAGGCCGAATGCGGCGGCCCTGCGTGCACCTGCCTCGACATCGGTCAAACAAACGGCCCCTTCGCCCTTGGCGGTCTGTGGAACGTCCGGTGGGATCGGAACGGCGCGACAGGCCTGATCGATGGCGAGCATGCTGGGGTCGATATCGAAGCAGACCTCGTTACCCCCGTCAACGTAGGCGAAATACCTGCCGGCCTGTCGCAGTGACGGGATCACGCCGCCTTCGACACCGCGGACGATCAGCGCCGAGTCGAATCCGGCGTGGCGGGCCAGGTCGGCGTAAACCGGAGGATAGGGTTTGTGGACATAGCCGGTCACGAAGTGGGTCTTGTAGCGGCCGATGATCGGCCGGCTGAGTACCTCGACCGTGGTGATCACTGAGCGCTTGACCATGCGCTGGCGCAGCTCGATCAAATCGTGAAGCCCTGGCGCATAGCCGGCCTGATCCACATAGGCCCAACCAATAGCAGGATCGGCGAGTCGCGCCGCGGCCTGCGCTGTCGTCAGATCGACATCGACGCCGGCGGCCGCGAGCACATGGCGGTGGGTGACGCCGAATTTGGGTCCGACCTTGTTTAGTCCATGACTGAAGGCGGGGACACCGCACTCGGCGAGCAGCGGGGCCAGAAAGGGCGAGGCGGGAATCGTGCGATTGTAGCCATCGTAGGGATCGGCGATATCGACCACCTCGTCGACATCCGCAGTGACGGCCTCGCGCGCATCGAGGATAGCCTGCAGCACGCCGCGGTTTTCTTCCCGGGTCTCGCGCTTCATGCGCAGCGCGATAAGGAAGATCGCGGCGCGCACCGGGTCGATCTCTCCGCTGAGTACACCGCGCATGCCCAGCCGGGCCTCTTCCTCGCTGATGTCCTTGGACAGATCAGGCCCGGTGGCGATGCGCTGGATGATAGAAAACATCATCCGCTGCAGCTCGGTTTCCCCGGCAGATTCCACGGCATTCATTAGCAACTCCTGATTCTCGGATGCACGGAGTATAAATAGCCGACAAATACCGTCAACAATCAATCAATGAAGCGTTTCTGCAGTCCCGGGTAGGCATCGATGCGGCGGTCTCGCAGAAACGGCCAGATCCGGCGCACTATCTCGCTGCGCCCTTTGTCGACATCAACCACCAGTGTCTCGGCGGTCTCGCCGGCGCGCCCCAGCCACTCACCCTGCGGTCCGCAGGCGAAGGAATCGCCCCAGAATCGGATGCCGGGCTCTTGGCTGTCTGGCGATGCCTCGGAACCCACGCGATTGCACGCCAGCACGGGAATTCCATTGGCCACCGCATGGGCCCGCTGCACCGTGCGCCAGGCGTCGCGCTGACGCACGCGTTCGGGCTCGTCATCGCGCATGTCCCAACCGATGGCGGTCGGGTACAGCAGCATCTCGGCGCCGGCGAGTGCCATTAATCGCGCCGCCTCCGGGTACCACTGATCCCAGCAGACCAGTACACCGAGGCGGCCCAGCGACGTGTCGATCGGCGCGAAGCCGAGGTCGCCTGGCGTGAAATAGAATTTTTCATGGAAACCGGGATCGTCGGGGATATGCATCTTGCGATACCGGCCGGCTAGGCTACCGTCGCGCTCCAGGACCACGGCGGTGTTGTGGTAAAGCCCGGGTGCTCGGCGTTCGAACAGCGAGCCCACGACGACCACGCCATGGACGCGGGCCAGTTCTCCCAAACGCTCGGTGCTTGGTCCTGGGATCGGCTCGGCGCGGTCGAACTGGGCCGGGTCCTCGGTCTGGCAAAAATAGGCGCCGTTGTGCAGCTCCTGCAGCAGGATCAGCTGCGCGCCGTTGCGCACGGCTGCGGCGGTCTCATGCGCGATCAGGTCGAGATTGGAGGGAGCATCGCCCTGGTCGGCATGCTGTATGAGGGCGACGCGGACCATCGAGTGGTTCATGTGGGAATGAACTCCTGACTGCAGCGCAGTTCTAGCGGTGCCGGCAGCTGCATCGTCAGACAATGCAGACTGCCGTTTTGTTCGATGATCGCGCGGCAATCGATCGGGACGACGCGGCGATCCGGGAAGACCGCCTGCAGCAGGTCTATTGCCTCCTCATCCTGGTCGACACGGTAGATCGGTAACACTACGGCATGGTTGACGATCAGGAAATTGGCGTAAGTCGCGGGCAGCCGACGGCCGTCGGCGGCGCGATGGACACCCGGGAAGGGCAGCGGCAGCAGACGATAGGGATTGCCGACGCGGTCTCGCAGCCCGTGTAGCTGTTCGGCCATGGCCATGAGTTCGTCAAAATCTGGATCTCCGGGGGGTGCGGTCGTGTAGACGATGGTCTGTGGATCGACGAAGCGCGCCAAGGTGTCGATATGGCCGTCGGTATCGTCGCCGCTGAGATCACCGTGGTCCAACCACAAGAACCGGTCGATCCCAAGCCATGCGCCGAGCAGGCCTTCGATGTCCTGGGCGCTATGCCCGGGGTTCCGGGTAGCTGAGACTACTGAGGAGCGGGTGGCCAGTAAGGTGCCCGCACCGTCGGTCTCGAGGGCGCCGCCTTCGAGCACCAGCGGCCGTCGCTGAACCTCGGTGTCGGCGAATATCCCCGCGGACTTCAGCCGGGCGGTGATCGCGGCGTCCAATTCGGCATCGAACTTGCCGCCCCAGCCATTGAAGGCGAAATCATTCAGCAGTGGGGTGTTGTCGACCAGCGTCGTCAATGGCCCATGATCACGGGCCCAGGTGTCGTTACTGTCGGCGATGCAAAAGCACAATCGATCAGCGGGGGCGCCGCCCTGGCGCAACCATTGGCCGACGGTTGCCGCATGTGCCGCCGATCGACAGACCGACAGAAGCAATTCCCCCGCGGCGATTGCGGACCCAATGGCCGCAAACACCGGATAGACGCTGTCGAGGTGCGGACCCCAGTCGGTATTCGCGTGAGGCCAGGTGAGCATGACACCGGACTGTGGTTCCCATTCCGCCGGCAGTCGGCACCCGGCCCGCTCGGGCACTTAACGATGGACCACGACTTCTACGACGTTCTGGTGCTCGAAATACACCGTATAGTCGGGGTAGACCCAGCGGGTAATCGGTGGTTCTCCGACAGAGCCTTTGACGGCTTCGGGTTCGCCATACTTCGCCTTGACCTGCGGCATGCTAGTGCCCCTGCTCGGACGCATTACGCCACTGCCGCTATTAGGCGGCGCGGCCTCGATGGCCTCCAGCAATAGTACATCTGCATATGCGCTCATGCTCGTGGCGGCGACAAGCATCAGGGCCATACTTAGTCCTTTCATTTTCAACTCCACTGACGGACTTCGAACAAGGCAGGCCGTACGGCAGGCATACCAAGCCGCCAAGACGATCTACCCTCCTTGATTTGAGTTTAACCATGAAATGGCGAAGGACAAACCAATCGGCGGTCATTCGCGCCTCGGAGTGTCCCGCTTTGTGATTTAATTCGCCCCATGTATCGTCCGCTGTCCCTGTTCGTCGGTCTCCGCTACACGCGCTCACGACGACGCAATCACTTTATTTCCTTTATCTCGCTGATCTCCACCTTGGGCATTGCGCTGGGTGTAGTGGTGTTGATCACCGTGCTGTCGGTGATGAACGGCTTTCATAAGGAGGTTCGTGAGCGCATCCTCGGCATGGCGTCGCATGGCGACGTCCAGGCGCTCGATGGGCGCATGCGCGATTGGGAGGAGGCCATGGTCCTGGCCAGTCGACATCCGCGTGTGATCGGCGCAGCGCCCTATGTCGAGGGTCAGGCGATGCTGAGTCATCGGCGTGAGGTCACCGGGGCAGTAATACGCGGGGTCGATCCGGCGTTGGAATCCGCGGTGGTAGACGTCGCTGCGCATATGATCGCGGGCGAGCTCAGCGATCTCGAGGCAGGCAAGTTCCGCGTCATTCTGGGGCGCGAACTCGCGCAGGTGTTGGGCGTCACCCTTGGCGACAAGGTGACCGTCATCGTCCCTCAGGTCACGGTGACCGTTGCCGGTAGTATGCCGCGCCTGAAGCGTTTCACCGTCGCGGGGCTATTCGAGGTAGGGATGGGCGAATACGACCGCGGGGTCGCGATTGTCCATATCCAGGACGCTGCGGTACTGCAGCAGCTGGGTGATGCCGTCACCGGTGTCCGGTTGCGTCTCGATGACGTCTGGCAGGCGCGGCGGGTGGCCTTCGAACTCGCAGAGTCCCTGCACGGCCGCTATCGGGTGCTCAACTGGACCGACTATCACCGTAATTTCTTCGCCGCCTTGAAGATGGAAAAGCGCATGATGGGTCTGCTGCTTTTCTTCATCGTCGTGATTGCCGCGTTCAATATCGTGTCGACCCTGGTAATGATGGTCGTGGACAAACAAAGCGATATCGCGATTCTAAAGACATTCGGCGCCTCGCCGGGCCAGGTCATGCGTATTTTCATCGTCCAGGGTGCGACGCTGGGCGCCATCGGCACGGCGATCGGCATCGTTGGTGGGCTGGCGCTGGCGCTCAATATCGAGTCGGCAGTGGCGGCCGTCGAACAGGCGTTCGGCATCCAGTTCATTGACCCCAGCATCTATTACATCGCCAAGCTGCCGTCGGACGTGCAGCTGATCGATGTCTCCATGGTCGGCATCGGTTCATTTCTGCTCAGCTTGCTGATGACGCTTGCCCCGGCCTGGCGTGCCTACCGCACGCAGCCGGCAGAGGCCCTGCGCTATGAATGAGGACGGCGTGCTGGCCTGTCATGCGCTGGGCAAGGTGTTTGATTCGGGTCCGGCGACCATCGAGGTGCTGCGCGAAGTCAACTTCGCGTTGGCACAGGGTGAACAAGTGGCTATCGTCGGAGCGTCTGGGTCGGGCAAGAGTACCCTGATGCATTGCCTCGGAGGCCTGGATCAGCCGACCGCCGGTGAAGTGACCCTGATGGGCAGGGCCTTCAGCTCGCTGGATGAAAAACGCCGCGGGATCGCGCGAAATAAGGCGATCGGATTCATCTACCAGTTTCATCACCTGCTGCCTGAATTCAGCGCGCTGGAGAATGTTGCCATGCCGCTGCTGATACGCGGCGCCTCCGCCGCCGTCGCTGTAGCGACGGCGATGGCCTTGTTAGAGCGGGTTGGGTTGGGCAACCGCGTCCGGCACAAGCCGGCGGAACTATCCGGCGGCGAGCGCCAACGCACGGCGGTGGCTCGTGCACTGGTCGCCAACCCCTCCTGCGTCCTGGCCGATGAGCCGACAGGCAACCTCGACCGGCAGACCGCGGAGTCGGTCTACGATCTTTTGTTGGAGCTGAATCGCGAGCAGGGGACCAGTTTCGTCATCGTCACCCACGATCTCGATCTGGCGTCGCGCATGCATCGTGTGCTGACGCTGCGCGATGGCCGTCTGCACCCGATCTAGGATCGGGTTTGGCCTGCGGGCGTTTGGCGGTTCGGGCCCGGAAGCGCCTGAGGACATGCCAGCGCCAGTACATACGCATCAGCCCATAGCCGAGGCAGGCCAGCAGCGTGCCCAACACGACGCTGCCCAGGTACAGCGGCGCCCAGATAGCGCCTATCTCCCGGCTGAACCACTCCAGCGACGGCTGGAACTGGCCGGCATCGGGCGGCGAGCCGAGCAACCAGGTGCCGATCATGTAGTTGAAATAGAACACTGGTGGCATGGTAATCGGGTTGGTCAGCCAGACGAGGGCCGCCGAGATAGGCAGGTTGACGCGAAAGAACACGGCCGAAAAGGCCGCGGCGACCATCTGGACCGGAATCGGGATCATTGCCCAGAAAAGGCCGACCGCAATGCCGCCGGCGACGGAGCGCCGATTCATATGCCAAAGATTCTCATCATGCAGCAGGGTGCCGAGGTGCCTCAGATATTTGTGCTTTTTCAACGCCTTGGGGTCGGGCGCGTAGCGTTTGATGAGATGTCTGGGCATAGACGGGGCGACTTGGTTCCGCAAATCGGTTAAGACACGGTTGCTAGCGCATTACCACGGCGTCCGGCTGTTCGCCTTCGCAAACGACGGTCATTGAACGAGAATCTTATGACAGAATAGCGGCCGCCGAGTTCTTTTCCCCAGCGGGAAGACCTGGCGGCCGCATTCAGCGCGGCTATGTACGGGCCAGGAAGTCGCCCATTCAATCTCGGAAGACACGTTCCATGGAGGGAAGGTGCTGCGGGTCGCACTGTTTTTCAGTCTCGGTGTCCTGGTATTTCACCAGCTTTCCTGGCTGCCTGACTGGCGCTGGGCGGTGCTCGAACTCGCCACAATACTGGGATGCACGCTTGTCTTGCGAGGCCTCCCGGTCGGGGCCCTGCTGGCCGGTTTCGCATGGTCGCACATCTATGCGCTGCTGACGCTGCCGGCGTTCCTCCCGGGGGAACAGCAGGTAATTAACGTCGAGGCCAGCGGGCGGGTAGTATCGCTGGTCGAGCGCTCCGACCAGGTCACACGATTCCTGTTCGAGGCGGACCACGTCGACGGCCTCGAGGCACCGCTCGCCGGCCGGTGGCTCTTGCGGCTCAGCTGGTGGGACGCGCCGCAGGTAAACCCGGGAGAGGCCTGGCGCCTGCCCGTGCGACTTCGGACCGCACATGGCTATGCGACGCCCGGCGCCTGGGACTACGAAGGCTGGCTGTATTGGCAGGGTGTCCGTTACACCGGATATGTCAATGCGCAGCCGACCGTCCAGCGCAGCTCAGATGCCGACTGCTGCTGGCTGAACCGCCTGCGCCAACGCGTCAGCAATGCGGTCGATGCGGCACCGGCCTCGGCCTTTGCTCGCGGCGTTATCCGCGCGATCAGCGTCGGTGATCGATCTGGCCTGACGCCGGAGGCCCGTGAACTGTTTCGCGCCACCGGTACGAGTCATCTGATGGCCATATCGGGCTTGCATGTCGGCCTGTTGGCCGCGCTCGGCCTGAGTAGCGTGACATGGTGCTGGCGGCGAATCCCAGCCCTGTGCGCGCGGCTACCGGCCCGTCTCGCCGGCGGCGTGGCCGGGGTCGTCGCCGCAGCGGTTTATGCCGCGCTGGCGGGGATGTCGCTGCCCACCCAACGGGCGCTCATCATGCTCTTGATTTTCGCATCAGCGCTGCTGGTGCGTCGTGCGAACGATCGGCTGCATGCGCTGGCAATCGCACTGGTGGCGGTCCTTGTCTGGCACCCGCCGTCGGTGATTGCAGCCGGGCTGTGGCTGTCCTTCGGTGCTGTTGCGGCGATTCTGGCTGCATTGACGCTCGATCGGACGGCAGCCGGTTGGCGCTTGGCGATTCGGATCCAGCTGGCGATCAGTCTGTTGCTGATCCCAGTGCTTGCCGTCTTCGGGTTGCCGATCAGTCGCGTGGCACCGCTAGTCAATCTGCTGCTGGTGCCGCTGTTCGGCTTGATTGTCGTGCCGCTTGGCCTTTTGGGCAGTCTCTTGGTGACATCCGTGCCACCTGTCGGAGACTGGTTACTCGGTCATCTCGGGACGTTGATCGACTGGATGGCCGATGGGCTGACATGGGTGGGCGCGCTGCCCTGGGCGACAACCGAGCTGTCCGGGCTAGGCGTGGTCGACCTGCTGGCCCTTCTCCTGGCGCTCTGTCTGCTGATGGCGCCGCCGGGTTTTCCGATGCGCTGGATGGGTATCCCGCTGTTTGCGACGGCGCTGTTCGCCCGTGCGCCGCAGCTGCCGCCCGGTGACTTCGAGATTTACCTCTTGGATGTCGGGCAGGGGCTGAGCGCAGTTGTCCAGACCCGTCGGCACACGCTGGTCTTCGATACGGGGCCTGAGTTTCGGTCCGGATTTTCTGCCGCTGCGGCGGTTGTCGCGCCGTTCCTTGGGCAGCACGGCATTCATCGCATCGACCGGCTCGTCTTGAGTCATGGCGATAAAGACCATGCCGGGGGGCTGCGCCCATTGGCACGACGCGTTGACGTGGCTCAGGTGCAGGCAGGCGAACCCGATCGGATCGGGCTTCGGTCGCAGCGGTGTATCGCAGGCGACCATTGGCAGTGGGACGGCGTCGCGTTTGAATACCTGCATCCCCCCGCGCGACACCGCTATGCAGGTAACGATGCCTCCTGCGTTCTGCGCGTCAGCAATGCGGCCGGCGCGGTGCTCCTCACCGGCGACATCGAGCAGCGGATTGAGCGCCTGCTTGCTGAATCGACGCCTGAGAAACTGCGCAGCCACGCCGTCGTGGCACCGCACCATGGCAGTGGCAGTTCGTCGAGCGCCGAATTTGTTCGCGCAACTCACCCGGTCTATGTGCTGTACGCTGCCGGGTGGGCCAACCGCTACGGCTTTCCCGCTGCAGAGGTCGACCGGCGCTGGCGCGCGGCCGGCGTAATCCCGTTGAGCACCGCGGGGCGTGGGACCATCCATCTGCGCTATGGTGGCGACGGTGTAGTATCCGGTCCGCACGCCTTCCGCGACACCGCCCGGCGGTTCTGGTGGCACAACAGCGGTGCAGCCGAACAGTCCCTTGCAGTATCATCCGGCGACTGAAGCTTTCGGTTGGCGCAATCCGCTGACCTCGCAATTGGAGGATTATCTGTCGTGCTGGAGCTCGTGAAGGCCGGTGGCTGGTTGATGTGGCCGATCCTGGCCTGTTCCGTTATCGCCATGGCGATCATCGTCGAACGCCTGTGGGCCTATCGCCGACAAAAGGTGTTGCCGGCCAATCTCGTCGCCCAGATCTGGCAGCTGCATCAAAACAAGCAGTTGACGGCCGCGCACATCGCGACGGTGCGCAACAGCTCGCAGCTGGGGCGTATTTTGTCGGCCGGCCTGGTCAATCGCAGTCACCCGCGTGTGGTCATGAAGGAGGCGATCGAGGAGGAGGGTCGTCAGGTAGTGCACGAACTCGAGCGTTATCTCAATACTCTGGGCACGATCGCGAATATCTCGCCGCTGCTCGGACTGCTGGGTACGGTGATCGGCATGATCAAGGTGTTTACCGCGATCACCAGCTCCGGGGTCGGCAATCCCGCCGTGCTTGCGGGCGGTATCTCAGAGGCACTGATCACCACTGCCGCCGGGTTGTCGGTGGCCATCCCGGCGGTGATATTTCACCGCTATCTCAGCGGCAAGGTGGACCGGATCGTAGTACAGATGGAAGAACAGGCGCTGAAGATGGTCGAGGTCATGCACGGCGACCGGGAGCAATAAGCGCATGAACCTGCGACCGCGCCGATCAGAACCGCCACGCGTCGACATTACGCCACTGATCGACGTGGTGTTCTTGATGCTGATCTTCTTCATGGTATCGACGACATTCGACAAACAGACACAGCTGAAGGTCGATCTGCCCGAGGCGTCGGCAGAGGATAGCGTCGAACAGACGAACGACAAGATCGACATTACGATCGATGCGCAAGGGCAGTTTTACGTCAACGAGCGCGAACTCGTGAAGCACGATGCCGAGACGCTGCGGCGCACCCTGGAGAAGATCGCGAACGGCCGTGACGATCTCCCAGTCGTGGTGTCCGGCGACCGCACCGCCCCGCTGCAGTCGATGATGACCGTGCTCGACGTGGCCGCTCAATTGAATATGGCACGCCTGAGCTTCATCACCCGGAAGGCGAGCAGCGATGCCGAATAGCTCGCGCGAGATCTGAGCAGGGAGACTCGGTGCCGCGCCTCGATCACTATTGGCACTCGATCAACGGCCTGTCTCTGTTGCTTTTTCCCCTCTCGCTGGTGTTTGCCTCAGTCGCTGGTATGCGGCGGCTCGCTTATCGGCTGGGATTCTTCCGTGTGCGACGCTTCCCGGTACCCGTGGTCGTCGTGGGTAACATCACCGTGGGCGGTACGGGTAAGACGCCGCTGGTCATCTGGTTGGCGGGGCATCTGCGTCGTCAGGGCTGGCGCCCCGGAATCGTGTCGCGGGGTTATGGCGGCAGCGCCAGGCATTGGCCGCAGCAGGCACGCGCGGACAGCGATCCCTGCAGCGTTGGCGATGAGGCCGTCATGCTGGCATCGCGCACCGCGTGTCCGATGTGTGTCGGTCCGGACCGCCCGGCGGCGGTGCAGGCTTTGCTGGAGCATACCAACGTTGATATTGTCATCGCCGATGATGGCCTACAGCACTACGCATTGGGCCGTGATCTTGAGATCGCCGTAATCGACGGTGATCGACGGCTGGGGAATGGGTTGTTGCTCCCGGCCGGCCCATTGCGCGAAGCCAGGTCGCGCCTGCGGCATGTCGACATGGTCATCGTCACCGGGCAGGGCAGGGCGGGCGAATACGCCATGAAGCTGTTCCAGCCTGCGTTGCGGGCCCTGCACGGTAATCGCGAGGCCGCTCTGCAGGACTTTTCCGGGCGTGAGGTGCACGCGGTAGCCGGGATTGGCAATCCGTCACGTTTCTTCGCCCTGTTGCGGCGCCATGGGGTCGAGGTGATAGCTCATCCGTTTGCCGATCACCATCCCTTTTCCGCCGCGGATCTGGATTTCGACGACCCGTATCCAGTGCTGATGACCGAGAAAGATGCCGTAAAATGCCGCCAACTGCCGTGCCGAGACTGCTGGGTTGTGCGCGTTGATGCACAACCGGATGCCGGTTTCGTCCACCGCCTGAACACTGTTTTAAAGGATCTCGACGATGGACAAAAGACTGCTGGACATCCTGGTTTGCCCGATTTGTAAGGGAAAACTGGTCTACAAGCCGAAGGTCGGTGAACTCATCTGCAAGGTCGATCGACTGGCCTTCCCGATTCGCGATGCGATACCGGTGATGTTGGTGGAAGAGGCCAGAGAACTACCGGCCGACGAAGAAGTGACGGACTAAAGGAGGATGTCGGCGTTCAAGGTCGTTATCCCGGCGCGCTATGGGTCGCAGCGGCTGCCAGGGAAACCACTGCTGGATATCGGCGGCAAACCGATGATCCAGCACGTCTTCGAACGCGCCTGCGAAAGCGGTGCGGAAGAAATCGTCATTGCCACGGATGACGTACGGATCGAGGATGCCGTACGTCGCTTCAGTGATCGCGTCTACCTGACCTCCACTGAGCACGCCAGCGGCACTGATCGTATCGCGGAGGTGGTGAGCAGTCTGCGCTGGGGCGAGGACACCGTGGTGGTCAATCTGCAGGGCGACGAGCCACTGATGCCGCCCGCGCTGTTGGCCCAAGTTGCGGAGACACTGGTCTCACATGGCGAAGCGGATATGGCCACACTTGCGGTACCCTTGGTCAGCCCGGACCAGCTTTTCGATACGCATACGGTAAAGGTGGTGACGGACCGCAAGGGTTATGCACTGTATTTCAGCCGTGCGACGATACCCTGGAATCGCGATCTGTTCGCGGCGGATGCACAACCGCACGCAGAGTGGCTGCACGGCATCCATCGGCATCTCGGCATTTACGCCTACCGCGCCGGTTTTCTGCGCAACTATGCACGGCTGCACGTCTCGGCGATCGAGCAGATGGAATCGCTGGAGCAATTGCGCGTACTGTGGAATGGTGGTTGGATAGCCGTGGATATCGCTATCGACGCACCGCCGGCTGGTGTCGACACGGCGCACGATCTGGCCCGCGTCATCGAGGCGCTAGGCTAAAAACCCCGCCGGCTGGTCAGATTTGCAGGCTAGGCCGCGCCCGGCCTGACCTGCCGACCCTCCAGAAGCACCAGGATGTCGTCCGAATAGCCGTCTCCCGCTGCGTCTGAGATCCGCAGCGTCATGGTGTCCTGTGCGCGGCGGGTCGGCATGCCGTACATATTCTGCTGGACATTGCCGTGCCCAGAGTCCTCGCAGCGGCGCAATACCACACTGTCCGTGTCGCTCAGGACCTCGATCAGGACCCAGGTGTCCCCGAGGTAGGCGAAGCGATCGCCGATCAGGCGGTGGAGTTTTCGATGCAGGCCGTCCCCAGTCATGATGCAACAGACATCATTGGGGCTACGGTGGGTGGAAGAAGCATCGCGACACGGTCAAGGGTTCGCTCCTCTGCTTGCGCATCATCTTAGATCACAAATAACTAAACATTTATACGCCCGAAATGGTCGAGAAACCCATGCTGACTATCTCGGTTCGGCTTTCGGTCACTGCCCTTCCTAAGGTGGGGTGGGCGGCATCCATCGTGGCGATCCAGACCGGGTCGGGCGGAACCCGACCCGGTACTGGTCCCTCATTTCGCCTTTTGCAACTCAACCATCTCGCGCATCAAGTTTTCAATGTTCTCCAAACGCTTTTCCATTGTCTGCATGTGCTGCTGCCGCATACCCATCATCTGCTGCTTCATGCCCATTCCCTGCGGCATGCCTCCGCACCCGCCGGGCGGGCCGCCCGCCATGCCGCGCCAAGGCGCCATTGGTGGCCTACCCTGGGCATTGGACTGCATCATCTGCATGCGCTGCTGATGCATCTCCTGCATCTGCTTCATCAACTCAGGGTCCATGGTCTGCCCGGCCTGTCCCGTCATCGGCATGTTGCCAGGGTTCGCGCGCATCATCTCCATGCGCTGCTCACGCATGGCCTGCATGTGCTGCATCATCTCTTCGGGGGTCATTGCCACCCCCTGGGACGCCGCCGTTGGGGTGGAATCGGTCTGGGCCGAAGCGGTGCTGGCCGGCTCTGCGACCGCATCGAACGAAACGGCTGCGGCCAGAGCGGCCGCTAGCACCAAGTATTGCCTCTTTGTCATCTTGCTCTCCAATATCGCGTTTTCGTTGTCAGTTTGCCAATCGCCTTTGCGCCACGGGGTCTCTGCCCGCGCGCCCGGGCAAGAGTCGCTTCATACCTACCATGATGTCATCCCTTCCTGCGGCAGGATAGCCACCGGGAATGGCCGGGCGTCTCGGCATCTTGCCTAACGAGTCCCCGGTATGCCGAAGGATAGACCGTAGCGCTGCAGAAAAGGGAACGAATCTTTTCCGGCACTTGTCTTCCGGACCACCCTCTGCAAGCATTTACGGATGCAGCTTGTTATCGGCAACAAAATGTACTCGTCATGGTCGCTGAGACCTTGGATCCTGATGCGTGCATTGGATATGCCGTTCACCGAAACACTCATTCCGCTGGATACGCCTGAGTTTGGGCCGCGGTTGGCGGCATTCACCGACGGATCGACCGTGCCGGTCCTCGTCGATGGAGATGTTACGGTGTGGGAGAGCCTGGCGATTATCGAGTATCTCGCAGACCGTTATCCGGGCAAAGCTGTCTGGCCTGCCGATCCGGCCGCGCGGGCGCTGGCGCGTGCGATGTCCAGCGAGATGCATGCCGGGTTCACGGCGCTGAGGGACGCCTGCCCAATGAATCTCGGAAAGCGCTATGCGCGTCGCGATAGGGGAATCGCTGTCGATCGGGACGTAGCGCGGATTTGCAAGCTCTGGCAACGCGCGCGAGATAGGTTTGGCCGCCGGACGTCTCAGCCCTTTCTGTTCGGCGCATTCAACGCGGTGGATGCGATGTACGCACCCGTGGTCGCGCGCTTGGACACCTATGACATCGCGGTTGCCGATGACGCGCGTTCTTACATGGACGCAGTCCTCAAATGGCCCGCGTTCGCCGAGTGGCGGGAGGCAGCGCTCGACGAGCGCTGGGTGGTCGATGCGGACGAGATTGACGAAACGCCGATCGCGATTCTCCGCCGCAATTTTGCGGGATGACGGCCGCGCGATTGACACCCGTAAACAGGTTCGGAAAACTGCCGCGTAGCTGTTTGAACGGTTAAACAGAAACGCTGCACAAAGAGGACAGCATTGTGCTGTTAAATGATTGAATCAAGAAGCTAAAGTTAGGGTCCTTTTCGT